>NZ_VIVC01000005.1:155941-239855 GCF_007828705.1 Pseudomonas sp. SJZ131
TACGTCCTGTAGGAGCGAGGCTTGCCCGCGAAGAACGATGACGCGGTGTTATTGATAAACCGCGGCGCCTGCTTCGCGAGCAAGCTTTGCTCCTACAAGAGCGGAAGCGGATCAGGCTTCGGTCTTGGCTGCTGCGGCTTTCTCGGCAGCGGCTTTGATCGTGGCCTGCAGCGAACCGTCAGCGGCCATTTCGGTCATGATGTCGCTACCGCCGACCAGCTCACCACCCACCCACAGTTGCGGGAAGGTTGGCCAGTTGGCGTACTTAGGCAGGTTGGCGCGGATTTCCGGGTTCTGCAGGATGTCCACGTAAGCAAACTTTTCGCCACAGGCCATTACAGCCTGCGCGGCTTTCGCGGAGAAGCCACACTGCGGGGCATTCGGCGAGCCTTTCATGTAAAGCAGAATGGTGTTGTTAGCAATCTGCTCTTTAATCGTTTCGATGATATCCATGGAGCACCTCGGCTGAACTTTCCGACTCAGTGGTCGGCACGGTGGCGCATTGTAACGGAAACCCGAGCGCCATGCTCGGACTCCCCGACAGACACGATCAAGCCGCCGCCACAGTCACCGGCACACCATTCAACGCCGCATTCCCCGACAACTCATCGAGCTGACACTCGTCCGTCAGGTCGTTGGCGCTCGATCCCGGCTGACTGCTGGCGATCGCCATCTGCACGCCCGGTCGCGCGTGGCCCCAACCGTGCGGCAGGCTGACCACGCCTTTCATCATGTCGAGACTGCCGAGCACTTCGACTTCAATCGCCCCGACCCGCGAGCTGACGCGTACCAATTGCCCATCATTGAGCCCACGGCTGGCCAGGTCCTCGGGGTGCATCAACAACTGATGACGCGGCTTGCCTTTGACCAATCGATGATAGTTGTGCATCCACGAATTGTTGCTGCGCACATGCCGACGGCCAATCATCAGTAACTCATCGGGCGCCGGGGCTTGCAACGCAGCGAAACGCGCCAGGTCGGCAAGGATCGCCGGCGGCGCAGCTTGCACCCGCTGATTCGCTGTTTTCAGACGTGGCGCCAGATTGGCTTTGAGCGCGCCCAGATCTACGCCGTGAGGATGATCGAACAAGGTCGCCAGCGAGAGTTTTTGCTCCGCCGCATCGCCATACATGCCCATGCGCAAACCACGGTCGATCATCTGCGCCGGGGCAATCGTCGGTTTCAGTTCCTTGCCGGTTTTCGCCGCGAAAGCTTTGGCCAGCCCGACAAAAATCTCCCAGTCATGCAGCGCGCCTTGCGGCTTGGCGAGGATCGCTCGATTGAAACGGCTGACATTGCGCACCGCGAACATATTGAACGTGGTGTCGTAATGATCGTTTTCCAGCGCCGAGGTCGACGGCAGGATCAGGTCGGCGTAACGCGTGGTTTCATTGATGTACAAGTCGATGCTGACCATGAACTCCAGGCCATCCAGCGCCTGCTCGAGTTGACGGCCGTTGGGCGTCGACAGCACCGGATTGCCCGCCACAGTGACCAGCGCGCGCACCTGCCCTTCCCCGCCAGTGAGCATTTCCTCGGCCAGCGCTGACACCGGCAATTCCCCGGCATATTCCGGGCGCCCGGACACGCGGCTCTGCCACAGATTGAAATGCCCGCCCGAGGTTAACGCCACCAGATCCACCGCCGGCTCGGTGCACAGCGCACCGCCGACCCGGTCGAGATTGCCGGTCACCAGATTGATCAACTGCACGACCCAATGGCACAACGTCCCGAACGCTTGAGTCGAAACACCCATGCGCCCATAACAAACGGCACTCGGCGCCGCCGCGAAGTCCCGGGCCAATTGGCGGATCTGCTCGGCAGGCACGGCACACAGCGGGCTCATGGCCTCTGCAGTAAAACCCGCGACCGCTTCGCGCACCTGATCCAGGCCATCAACCGGCAAATGGCTGTCGCGCGTGAGGTTTTCAGCGAACAAGGTATTCAGTAGCCCGAACAGCAGCGCCGCATCGCCGCCGGGGCGCACGAACACGTGTTGATCAGCAATGGCAGCGGTTTCGCTGCGACGCGGATCGACCACCACCACTTTGCCGCCGCGCGCCTGAATCGCTTTCAGACGCTTTTCCACGTCCGGCACGGTCATGATGCTGCCGTTCGACGCCAGCGGATTACCACCGAGGATCAACATGAAATCGGTGTGATCAATGTCCGGAATCGGCAATAGCAAACCGTGGCCGTACATCAGGTGACTGGTGAGGTGATGCGGCAGTTGATCGACCGAGGTCGCAGAAAAACGGTTGCGGGTTTTCAGCAAGCCGAGAAAGTAATTGCTGTGAGTCATCAACCCATAGTTGTGCACGCTGGGGTTGCCCTGATAGACCGCCACCGCGTTTTGCCCATGCCGTTGCTGAATCGCCGCCAGCCGTTCGGCGACCAGATTAAAAGCATCTTCCCAGGCAATCGGCTGCCATTCGTTGCCCACGCGCTGCATCGGCTGATGCAGGCGATCGGGGTCATTCTGGATATCCTGCAGCGCCACTGCTTTCGGGCAAATGTGCCCACGGCTGAAGGTGTCCAGCGGATCACCCTTGATCGAGGTGATCTGCACCTGGCCTTCGGTTTCGGTGGTTTCGATGGTCAGGCCGCAAATGGCTTCACACAGGTGGCAGGCACGGTGGTGGAGAGTCTTGGTCATGGCCAGTCTCTGTTTTGTTCTGGGCGGGCAAAGTCGGCCGCGGGAAAAAAACTATGGCGCGCGAAACGTCGCTGCGCCAGCGACGTTCGTCTTGTGAATCGCCAGCCATCAGGCCAGCCGATGGCTCATAGGAGTCAGTTGGTCGGCAGCCGGGGCGGCGCCTGCAACTGGATTTCCTGGATGGTTTCGATCTGCTCGTGGGCGACATGCACCCCGGTCAGTTCGCCGATAAGTCGCCAATGCTCGTCGAGCCCGGAACTGATAGTTGCCATGCGGTCGATCATGCGTCGGCCGGCGGCTTTGGTGACTTCGTCATTACTGCGCATCAACTCGAAAGACATTGAAGTCATCGAGGCGGTGAGATGAGTCAAAGAGCGGGCCGTGAGGCCAAGTAATTCCATCAACTGTTGTTCTTTCGATTCCATGCGTAGGCTTCCTGCGTCGCTCGAGCCGTAGTTATAACCCAGCACTTTGCATTAGCAAATGTTTCGACGCCGACAGCGTGGCTGTTCCGACCAAATGAACGCTCACCGAGCCTGGTAAGCGCTTGGCGACGCTCGAAGATCTCGCTTTCTGCGTCCGGGTTATTTGCAATCGAGCTTGGGCACCGTGTACAAATGCGTCATTCCACTGCAAATCCTGAAACATCTGCGCAGGCGGAAAAATAAGCCCCCTATTGGTAAGACGCGACATTTAATTATAAGATCGCGCCTTCCCCTATTTCGTCGCCCCGTGCGGCTTACGCCGCAGGTCTCGCCCGTTGTTCCGTTAAACAAGGCTTTGAGCATCTGCGGTTTGTAGCAAAAAGGTAGTCAATGATGAGCGCAAGGCACTTTCTCTCCCTGATGGATTGCACGCCCGAAGAGCTGGTCAGCGTGATCCGTCGAGGCGTTGAGCTCAAGGACCTGCGTAACCGCGGCGTACTGTTCGAGCCTCTGAAAAACCGCGTGCTCGGGATGATTTTCGAGAAGTCGTCGACGCGCACGCGGATCTCGTTCGAAGCGGGCATGATCCAGCTCGGTGGCCAGGCGATTTTCCTCTCGCCGCGCGACACTCAACTGGGCCGTGGCGAACCGATTGGTGACGCCGCGATTGTCATGTCGAGCATGCTCGATGCAGTGATGATCCGTACTTTTTCCCACAGCACCCTGACCGAATTCGCTGCCAATTCGCGCGTGCCGCTGATCAATGGCCTGTCCGATGACTTGCACCCGTGCCAGTTGCTGGCCGACATGCAGACCTACCTCGAACATCGCGGCTCGATTCAGGGCAAGACTGTGGCGTGGATAGGCGACGGCAACAACATGTGCAACAGCTATATAGAAGCGGCGATTCAGTTCGACTTCCAATTGCGCATTGCCTGCCCGGAAGGTTTCGAGCCCAATCCAGAGTTCGTGGCCAAGGCCGGCGATCGCGTGACCATCGTCCGCGATCCTCGGGATGCCGTGCGCGGCGCGCATCTGGTCAGCACCGACGTCTGGACCTCGATGGGTCAGGAAGAAGAAACCGCCAAACGCTTGAAGCTGTTCGCACCGTTCCAGGTCAACCGTGCCCTGCTCGACCTCGCGGCCGAAGATGTGTTGTTCATGCATTGCCTGCCGGCGCACCGGGGCGAAGAGATCAGCCTCGACTTGCTCGACGATCCGCGCTCGGTCGCGTGGGATCAAGCGGAAAACCGTCTGCACGCGCAAAAAGCATTGCTCGAATTTCTGGTCACTCCGGCGTATCACCACGCATGAGCCAGCCATTACTGCTTAACCTGCGCAACCTCGCCTGCGGCTATCAAGACCAGCGCGTGGTGCAGAACCTCAACCTGCACTTGAATGCCGGCGACATCGGTTGCCTGCTGGGTTCCTCGGGTTGCGGCAAAACCACCACGTTGCGCGCCATCGCCGGTTTCGAACCGGTGCACGAAGGTGAAATCCAGCTGGGTGGCGAGACTATTTCCAGCGCCGGTTTCACCCTCGCCCCGGAAAAACGCCGGATCGGCATGGTGTTCCAGGATTACGCGCTGTTCCCGCATTTGAGCGTCGCCGAAAACATTGCGTTCGGCATTCGCAAGCATCCGCAAAAGGATCGCATCACCGAAGAGTTGCTGGAACTGGTCAACCTGAAAAATCTCGGCAAGCGCTTCCCGCACGAGCTGTCCGGCGGCCAGCAGCAACGTGTCGCCCTCGCCCGCGCACTGGCGCCGGAACCGCAATTACTGCTGCTTGATGAGCCGTTTTCCAACCTCGATGGCGAATTGCGCCGCAAGCTCAGCCATGAAGTGCGCGACATTCTCAAGGCGCGTGGCACCAGTGCGATTCTGGTCACTCACGACCAGGAAGAAGCCTTTGCCGTGAGCGATCATGTCGGGGTGTTCAAGGAAGGTCGGCTTGAGCAGTGGGATACGCCCTACAACCTCTATCACGAACCGCTGACACCTTATGTCGCCAGTTTCATTGGCCAGGGTTATTTCATTCGCGGCCAGTTGAGCAGCCCGGAATCGGTGCAGACCGAACTCGGCGAGCTGCGCGGCAACCGGGCCTACACCTGGCCGATTGGCGGCGCGGTGGATGTATTGTTGCGCCCGGACGACATCGTGTATGACCCGGACAGCGCCATGAAAGCGCGGATCGTCGGCAAGACGTTCCTCGGTGCATCGACGTTGTATCGCTTGCAGTTGCCGACGGGCGCGCAACTGGAATCAATCTTCCCGAGCCACGCGGATCACCAGGTCGGTGCGCAGGTCGGGATTCGTGTGGTCGCCGAGCATCTGGTGTTGTTCCAGGCGTCCGGCAGCACGGCGGCGCAGATTCCAGTGGTCGAATCCGGCGTTCGCCGTTACAGCACCGCGAGCTGATCGCTCCTCTCAATATAGGCGCGAGGTTTGCCCGCGAGAGCGCCAGTTTTGCCGATAAAAATGTCGGTAATACTGACGCCTTCGCGGGCAAGCCTCGCTCCTACAACAGCAGAAATCAGGCACGGCCGATGTCGGCGAACTTCGCTTGCGTATGTTCGGCCAACACCGCCGGCGCCAATTCGACCTCCAACCCTCGGCGCCCGGCGCTGACAAAAATGCTCGCGAACGGCTGCGCCGAATTGTCGATAAAGGTGCGCAGACGTTTCTTCTGGCCCAACGGGCTGATCCCACCGAGCAGATAACCGGTCGCGCGTTGTGCCGCTGCGGGGTCAGCCATTTCGACTTTCTTCACCCCGGCCGCCTGCGCCAAGTGCTTTAAATCCAGACTTCCGACCACCGGCACCACTGCCACCAGCAATTCGCCTTTCTCACTGGCTGCCAGCAGCGTCTTGAACACCTGCGCCGGGTCCAACGCCAGTTTCTCTGCGGCCTCCAGCCCATACGACGCAGCTTTCGGATCATGTTCGTAACTGTGCACGCGATGTTCGGCTCGAACTTTTTTCAACAAATCCAATGCGGGTGTCATGACGGCTCCAGTCGCGACGGCAGAAGAAAAACACTGCGCCGGATTCTAGGTCATCGCCGAGCAAAACGCTCTATTGCGGCGCCATTTCAAAGGCTTGGCGCCAGTCTGCGCGAAGAGTTCAAGAGCAATTCGCCGCGCCATCAAGACGATCATTCACACCACGAATAGTTTAATTGTGACTGATGGTTCACTTTCGACCTTTGACAGCGGCGTTTCTTGTCTATATTTTTTCGAATGCGAATACTGTACGAATGAGCACAAAGCAGCACCCGGCAGTAAACCAGAAAGAGGATGGGGATCCTGTTCTGGTGAAAATCGCGCTTTGCCCACGATGACAAAGCGCCAGACAACAACAAAAAAGAGGTTTTCGATGACAACTGCTTTAAAACAACCGCCACTCTCCAGCCAATGCATGGCCGAATTCCTCGGCACCGCCCTGCTGATCTTTTTCGGCACTGGTTGCGTTGCTGCGCTCAAGGTCGCGGGTGCCAGCTTCGGTTTGTGGGAAATCAGCATTATCTGGGGCGTCGGCGTCAGCATGGCGATCTACCTCACCGCCGGGATTTCCGGGGCTCATCTCAATCCAGCCGTCAGCATCGCCCTGAGCATTTTCACCGACTTCGAAAAACGCAAACTGCCCTTTTATATCCTTGCCCAGGTTGCTGGCGCGTTTTGCGGCGCCCTGTTGGTTTACACCCTCTACAGCAATCTGTTCTTCGATTACGAACAAACTCACCAAATGGTTCGTGGCACTCAGGCAAGCCTTGAATTGGCTTCGGTGTTTTCCACGTTCCCGCACCCTGCGCTGTCTACCGCCCAGGCGTTTCTGGTTGAAGTGGTCATCACCGCGATTCTCATGGGCGTGATCATGTCGCTGACTGACGACAACAATGGCTTGCCGAAAGGCCCGCTGGCGCCGCTGCTGATCGGCCTGTTGATTGCAGTGATTGGCAGCTCGATGGGCCCGCTGACCGGTTTTGCGATGAACCCGGCGCGTGATTTCGGCCCCAAGCTGATGACATTCTTCAATGGTTGGGGTGAAATTTCCCTCACCGGCGGGCGCGATATCCCGTATTTCCTGATTCCGATCTTTGCACCGATTGTCGGTGCCTGCCTCGGCGCAGCGGCTTATCGCGGGCTGATTGCCCGGCATTTGCCGAGCGCCGAACCTGCTACAAAGGACGCAGCACCGGCCATTGACGGCAAACCAAGAACTTCTTGATACCGTTGGCGCGTGATCCTGCCCATTTGATCGCGCGCCTGACCTCACTTCTTTTTCGTCCAAGGCAATCGACATGACCGATATTCAGAATAAGAACTACATCATTGCCCTTGATCAGGGTACGACCAGCTCGCGCGCGATCATTTTCGATCGCGATGCGAACGTGGTCTGCACCGCGCAGCGCGAATTCGTTCAGCATTACCCGCAAGCCGGTTGGGTCGAACATGACCCGATGGAAATCTTCGCGACGCAAAGCGCCGTGATGGTCGAGGCCCTGGCGCAAGCCGGCCTGCATCACGATCAGGTCGCCGCCATCGGCATCACCAACCAGCGTGAAACCACCGTGGTCTGGGACAAGACCACCGGCCGCCCGATTTACAACGCGATCGTCTGGCAGTGCCGCCGCAGCACCGAGATCTGCCAGCAGCTCAAGCGCGATGGCCACGAGCAATACATCAGCGAAACCACCGGCCTGGTCACCGACCCGTACTTCTCCGGCACCAAGCTCAAGTGGATCCTTGACAACGTCGAAGGCAGCCGCGAGCGTGCGCGCAACGGCGAACTGCTGTTCGGCACCATCGACAGCTGGCTGATCTGGAAATTTACCGGCGGCAAAGTCCACGTCACCGACTACACCAACGCCTCGCGCACCATGCTCTTCAACATCCACTCGCTGGAGTGGGACGCGAAGATGCTGGAGATCCTCGACATTCCGCGCGAGATGCTCCCGGAAGTTAAGTCCTCCTCGGAAATCTACGGCCACACCAAAAGCGGCATCGCCATCGGTGGCATCGCGGGTGACCAACAGGCTGCCCTGTTCGGCCAGATGTGCGTCGAGCCCGGCCAGGCGAAAAACACCTACGGCACTGGTTGCTTCCTGCTGATGAACACCGGCGACAAAGCGGTGAAATCCCAGCACGGCATGCTCACCACCATCGCTTGCGGGCCGAAAGGCGAAGTGGCCTACGCACTGGAAGGCGCAGTGTTCAACGGCGGTTCGACCGTGCAGTGGCTGCGTGACGAACTGAAAATCATCAACGACGCGCACGACACCGAATACTTCGCCAGCAAGGTCAAGGACAGCAACGGCGTGTACCTGGTGCCGGCATTTACCGGTCTGGGCGCGCCGTACTGGGACCCGTACGCGCGTGGCGCGTTGTTCGGTCTGACTCGCGGCGTGCGCGTCGATCACATCATCCGCGCCGCGCTGGAATCGATCGCTTACCAGACCCGCGACGTCCTCGACGCCATGCAACAGGACTCCGGCGAACGCCTGAAATCCCTGCGCGTGGACGGCGGCGCAGTGGCCAACAATTTCCTGATGCAGTTCCAGGCCGACATCCTCGGCACTCAGGTCGAGCGCCCGCAAATGCGCGAAACCACCGCACTCGGCGCCGCCTACCTGGCCGGCCTGGCGTGCGGCTTCTGGGGCAGCCTCGACGAGTTGCGTGGCAAGGCTGTGATCGAGCGCGAATTCGAACCGGCACTGGACGAAAGCGCCAAGGAAAAACTCTACGCCGGCTGGAAGAAAGCGGTTAGCCGCACGCGCGATTGGGAACCGCACGAAGGCGCTGAATAAGCCAAGCTGAGGATTCGTATCAGTATGTAACTGGCAGGGAGTGGATTCGTCCGGCATCATGGGCAAATTTTGTACGGCAGCCCAAAGGAAGCCCCATGAATCTGCCTCCCCGTCAGCAACAAATCCTCGAGCTGGTCCGCGAACGCGGCTATGTGAGCATCGAGGAAATGGCCACGCTGTTCGTCGTTACCCCGCAAACCATTCGCCGCGACATCAATCAACTCGCGGAAGCCAATTTGCTGCGTCGCTACCACGGCGGCGCCGCCTACGATTCCAGTGTCGAAAACACCGCCTACGCCATGCGCGCCGACCAGATGCGCGATGAAAAGCAGCGTATCGGCGAAGCCATTGCCGCACAGATTCCCGACCACGCCTCGCTGTTCATCAATATCGGCACCACCACCGAATCGATTGCACGGGCGCTGCTCAATCACAATCACCTGAAGATCATCACCAACAACCTGCACGTGGCTTCCATGCTCAGCGCCAAGGACGACTTCGATGTCCTGCTGACCGGCGGCAATGTGCGGCGCGACGGCGGCGTGGTTGGTCAGGCGAGTGTCGATTTCATCAACCAGTTCAAGGTGGATTTCGCCCTGGTCGGCATCAGCGGCATTGACGAGGACGGCAGTTTGCTCGACTTCGATTATCAGGAAGTGCGCGTTTCGCAGGCGATCATTGCCAATGCGCGGCAAGTAATCCTCGCTGCGGACTCGAGCAAATTCGGACGCAACGCCATGATTCGCCTCGGGCCGATCAGCTTGATCGATTGTCTGGTGACGGATCAGCAGCCGGTTCCGGCGCTGGCGCAGTTGTTGAGTCAGCACAAGATTCGGCTGGAGGTGGTTTAACCCCGCAATAGCTTCAGCGTTCCTACCGACGCTATCGCGAGCAGGCTCGCTCCCACAGGGTTCACCGCAATCCTTGTGGGAGCGAGCTTGCTCGCGATAGCGGTCGCCGATGCAACACACCCTCCGCGCCCTACCGCACATCCGAATGTTCGTAAATTTTCCTTTCTCAGCCCTTCGATCAGTATTTTCAATCGAAGTCGACTGGCTGCGCGCGGCTTTATGGGCTACCATTTTCGCAAATGAACATTAATGTTCGAATTCCAATATCGAAAATCATAAAAGCCGAGGCCAGCCGATGCCCACTTCTACCTTGCCTACGCCCCCTCTCGCCGAGGTCTACGATATCGCCGTCATCGGTGGTGGGATCAATGGCGTGGGGATCGCAGCGGATGCCGCCGGTCGCGGTCTTTCGGTGTTCCTTTGTGAAAAAGACGACTTGGCCAGCCACACCTCGTCGGCCAGCAGCAAGCTGATCCACGGTGGCCTGCGCTACCTCGAACATTACGAATTCCGTCTGGTGCGTGAAGCTCTGGCCGAGCGCGAAGTGCTGTTGGCCAAAGCCCCACACATCGTCAAGCAAATGCGCTTCGTGCTGCCGCATCGTCCGCACCTGCGTCCGGCGTGGATGATCCGCGCTGGTCTGTTCCTGTATGACAACCTTGGCAAACGGGAAAAACTCGAAGGCTCGAAAAGCCTGAAGTTCGGCCCGGACAGCCCGCTGAAAAGCGAAATCAGCAAAGGCTTCGAGTACTCCGATTGCTGGGTCGACGACGCTCGCCTCGTCGTACTGAACGCCATGGCCGCTCGCGAAAAAGGCGCGCACGTTCACACCCAGACCCGTTGCGTCAGCGCCCGTCGCACCAAAGGCCTGTGGCACCTGCATCTGGAACGCGCCGACGGCAGCCTGTTTTCGATTCGCGCCAAAGCGCTGGTCAACGCCGCCGGTCCGTGGGTTGCCAAGTTCATTCGTGACGACCTGAAAATGGAATCGCCGTACGGCATCCGCCTGATTCAGGGCAGCCACCTGATCGTGCCGAAATTGTACGAAGGCGAACACGCGCACATTTTGCAAAACGAAGATCAGCGCATCGTCTTCACGATTCCGTACCTGAACCACTTCACCCTGATCGGCACCACCGACCGCGAGTACACCGGCGACCCGGCTGCCGTGGCGATCACCGAAGGTGAAACCGATTACCTGTTGAAAGTGGTCAACGCGCACTTCAAGAAACAAGTCAGCCGCGACGACATTCTCCACAGCTATTCGGGCGTGCGTCCGCTGTGCAATGACGAGTCCGACAACCCTTCGGCCGTGACCCGCGACTACACGCTGGCGTTGTCCGGCACTGGCGAAGAAGCGCCGCTGCTGTCGGTGTTCGGCGGCAAGCTGACCACCTACCGCAAACTGGCGGAATCGGCGATGGCGCAACTGGCGCCGTACTTCTCGCACATCAAGCCGAGCTGGACCGCCAAAGCGACCCTGCCCGGCGGCGAAGACATGACCACCCCGCAAGCGTTGGCCGCGAAAATCCGTGACCAGTTCGACTGGGTGCCGACCGAAATCGCGCGCCGCTGGGCCACCACTTACGGCAGCCGCACCTGGCGCATGCTCGAAGGCGTGCAGAGCCTGAATGACTTGGGCGAGCACATCGGCGGCGGCCTCTACACCCGCGAAGTCGATTACCTGTGCAGCGAAGAATGGGCTACCACCGCCCACGACATCCTCTGGCGTCGTAGCAAACTCGGCTTGTTTACCACCCCGGATGAGCAGCAGAAACTGGCTGATTACCTGAGCAAGGTCGAACAGAACCGCAGCAAGATCGAAGCGGCCTGATCGGGTAACCGGTTAAAGCAAAGCCCCTGAATCGCGAGATTCAGGGGCTTTTTTGTTTGCGCTTCTATCCGTAGGAGCGAGGCTTGCCCGCGAAGTCGGTGGGTCAGCTGCGTTGATGTTGGCTGATCGTCCCTCTTCGCGGGCAAGCCTCGCTCCTACAGGGTTTCGGGCATTCGGTTTTCCGAACGCGACTTGCCAGTCAATTCGGATTACCGGATAACCTCGTAACAAATTCTCCGTCACGAAAACTTAATAGCCTTGTAAATCAACACTTTGATCTGCGGCGACTGGTCTGGCACGAGTCATGCTCTACACTCTTGGACGAACGCATTGTCGAGCGACCTTTCAGGCGCCGCCCTGCGATCGAAGCACAAAAGGGCCGACGAACTGGCTCCATAAAAAAAACAATGTCGAGGAAAATTTGATGCGCATCGTTCCCCATATCCTGGGCGCAGCCATTGCTGCCGCTCTGATCAGCACTCCAGTTTTCGCTGCCGAACTCACCGGCACCCTGAAAAAAATCAAAGAGTCCGGTGTCATCACCCTCGGGCATCGCGATGCTTCCATTCCGTTTTCCTATATCGCGGATGCTTCCGGCAAGCCGGTTGGCTACTCCCACGATATCCAGCTGAAAATCGTCGAAGCCATCAAGAAAGACCTCGACCTGCCAAACCTTCAGGTCAAGTACAACCTGGTCACCTCGCAAACCCGTATTCCGCTGGTGCAAAACGGCACCGTGGACGTCGAGTGCGGCTCCACCACCAACAACGTCGAGCGTCAGCAGCAAGTTGACTTCTCCGTCGGCATCTTCGAAATCGGCACCCGTCTGCTGTCCAAGAAAGACTCGAAGTACAAGAACTTCGATGATCTGAAAGGCAAGAACGTCGTGACCACCGCTGGCACCACGTCCGAGCGCATCCTCAAGTCGATGAACGCCGACAAGCAGATGGGCATGAACGTTATCTCCGCCAAGGACCACGGCGAGTCCTTCCAGATGCTGGAATCGGGCCGCGCTGTGGCGTTCATGATGGACGATGCGCTGCTGGCCGGTGAAGCCGCCAAAGCCAAGAAGGCCACCGACTGGGAAGTGACCGGTGATCCGCAGTCCTACGAGATCTACGGCTGCATGGTGCGCAAGGGTGACGCACCGTTCAAGAAGGCTGTAGACGACGCCATCGTGGCGACCTACAAGTCGGGCGAGATCAACAAGATCTACGAAAAATGGTTCATGACGCCAATCCCGCCTAAAGGCTTGAACCTGAACTTCCCGATGAGCGACGAGCTCAAGGCCCTGATCGCCAATCCGACCGATAAAGCGGCTGACGACAAGAAGTCCTGATTTCTGACTAACCTTATCTCCTGAGAGGGCCGCTGCCCTTTCAGGAGGTAGTCACTCCCTGCTGGCATATTCTGGAAACACTCGAACCGGTGGCTGTCGAGCCGATCGCGTGTGCCTGATCTCCACGATCAGGCGGGAACGGAGCTTCCCCAGGCGGGCATTTGCATACTGATCGATCCGAGGGGAGACCCTGATGAATTACACATGGGACTGGGGCGTGTTCTTCAAGTCCACCGGCGTGGGCAGCGAGACGTATCTCGACTGGTTCATTTCCGGTCTGGGCTGGACCATCGCCATCGCCGTTGTCGCCTGGATTATCGCGCTGACCCTGGGCTCGATCCTGGGCGTCATGCGTACCGTGCCAAACCGCGTCGTTGCCGGCATTGCAACCTGCTACGTCGAACTCTTTCGTAACGTGCCGCTGCTGGTTCAGCTGTTCATCTGGTACTTCCTGGTGCCGGACCTGCTGCCGCAAGACTTGCAGGACTGGTACAAACAAGACCTCAACCCGACTACCTCGGCTTACCTGAGCGTTGTCGTGTGCCTGGGCTTGTTCACCGCTGCTCGCGTTTGCGAACAAGTGCGCACCGGCATCCAGGCACTGCCGCGCGGCCAGGAATCCGCCGCTCGCGCGATGGGTTTCAAGCTGCCGCAGATCTACTGGAATGTGCTGTTGCCCCAGGCTTACCGCATCATTATTCCGCCGCTTACCTCGGAATTTCTCAACGTGTTCAAGAACTCGTCGGTGGCCTCGCTGATCGGTTTGATGGAGCTGCTCGCGCAGACCAAACAGACCGCCGAGTTCTCCGCCAACCTGTTCGAAGCTTTCACCCTGGCCACGCTGATCTACTTCACCTTGAACATGAGCCTGATGCTGCTGATGCGTCTGGTCGAGAAGAAAGTCGCCGTGCCGGGCCTGATCTCGCTAGGGGGTAAATGATGGAATTCGACTTCTCGGGCATCATCCCTTCCCTGCCGGGTCTGTGGAACGGCATGGTCATGACCCTGCAACTGATGGCGCTGGGCGTCGTCGGCGGGATCATCCTCGGCACGATTCTGGCGCTGATGCGGCTGTCGCATAACAAGCTGCTGTCGAACCTGGCCGGCGCGTACGTCAACTATTTCCGCTCGATTCCGTTGCTGCTGGTCATCACCTGGTTCTACCTGGCGGTGCCGTTCGTGCTGCGCTGGATCACCGGTGAAGACACGCCGATTGGCGCATTCGCCTCCTGCATCGTGGCGTTCATGATGTTCGAAGCCGCGTACTTCTGCGAAATCGTCCGGGCTGGCGTGCAATCGATCTCCAAAGGCCAGATGGGCGCCGCCCAGGCTTTGGGCATGACTTACGGCCAGATGATGCGTTTGATCATCCTGCCGCAAGCGTTCCGCAAGATGACCCCGCTGCTGCTGCAACAGAGCATCATCCTGTTTCAGGACACCTCGCTGGTGTACGCAGTCGGTCTGGTGGACTTCCTCAATGCTTCGCGCGCCAGTGGCGACATCATCGGTCGCTCCAATGAGTTCCTGATTTTCGCAGGTCTCACGTACTTCATAATCAGCTTTGCCGCCTCGCTGCTGGTCAAGCGTCTGCAAAAAAGGTTTGCCGTATGATCTCTATCAAGAACATCAACAAGTGGTATGGCGACTTCCAGGTGCTGACTGATTGCAGCACCGAGGTCAAAAAAGGCGAAGTGATCGTGGTGTGCGGGCCGTCCGGCTCGGGCAAATCGACCCTGATCAAATGCGTCAACGCGCTGGAACCGTTCCAGAAGGGCGACGTGGTGGTCGATGGCACATCCATCGCCGACCCGAAGACCGATCTGCCGAAACTGCGTTCGCGGGTGGGCATGGTGTTCCAGCATTTCGAGCTGTTCCCGCACCTGTCGATCACCGAAAACCTGACCATCGCGCAGATCAAGGTGTTGGGCCGCAGCAAGGAAGAAGCGACCAAGAAAGGCCTGCAATTGCTCGAACGTGTTGGCTTGTCGGCGCACGCTCACAAGCATCCGGGCCAGCTCTCCGGTGGCCAGCAACAGCGCGTGGCGATTGCCCGTGCGCTGGCGATGGACCCGATCGTCATGCTGTTCGACGAACCGACCTCGGCGCTCGACCCGGAAATGGTCAACGAAGTGCTCGATGTAATGGTGCAACTGGCCCACGAAGGCATGACCATGATGTGCGTGACCCACGAAATGGGCTTCGCCCGTAAAGTGGCCGACCGCGTGATCTTCATGGACCAGGGCAAGATCATCGAAGACTGCCCGAAAGAGGAGTTCTTCGGCGACATCAGCGCCCGCTCCGAACGTGCGCAGCATTTCCTCGAGAAGATTTTGCAGCACTAAGCACCGGGCACCTGCTCGTAGCCACACCAATCCCTTGTGGGAGCGAGCTTGCTCGCGATAGCCGACTGACATTCAACATCAATGTTGACTGCCATGGCCTCATCGCGAGCAAGCTCGCTCCCACAGGGGACGGCGTTGGCTCATGAGCAAGTGTTGTGGTTGACCCAAGGCATCTGTGATGAAATGCGACCCCACTCTCTATCGCGCCGCGCCGCCATCACTCGCCGTGAAACCCCGTCTGATCCGTCACCTGTTCCTGCCGCCGCTGGTCATCGCCCTGATGATCGGGTTGGGCTACATCGGCTTCTGGATCAGCGAACACTACGGGATTCGCAGCCTCAGCGAGAACGGCCAGCGTCAGCTCGAACTGCACGCCCGCGCCGTCGAGAGCGAGATCAGCAAATACACCTACCTCCCCAGCCTGCTAGAACTGGAATCCGGCGTTTCCAAACTGCTAGACGAGCCGTCGCCGGAAACCCGGCAAACGGTCAACGAATACCTTGAAGGCCTGAACCGGCGCAGCCGCAGTCGGGCCATCTACGTGATGGACACCACCGGCCGCGTGCTGGCCACCAGCAACTGGCGCGATGTCGACAGCTATCTCGGCGAAGACCTGTCCTTCCGCGCTTATTTCCAGAACGCCGTGCGCGGTCAGCCGGGGCGTTTCTACGGCATCGGCAGCACCAACGGCGAACCCGGTTATTACCTGGCCCACGGCCTCGAAGAACACGGCAAGATCATTGGCGTCGCGGTGGTCAAAGTCCGCCTCGAAGCCATGGAAGAACGCTGGCAGCGCGCGCGCCTTGAAGCGTTTGTCAGCGACGAAAACGGCATCATCATTCTCTCCAGCGACCCGGCGCGACGCCTCAAATCAGTGGTGCCGCTGAGCGACGAGACCAAGGAAAAACTCGCCCGCAGCCTGCAGTATTACTGGTTCCCGCTCAACGAACTGCAACCGCTGGCCCGCGAAACCCTGGCCGAAGGCGTGGAGAAACTGACCTTCCCGGCCAACAGCGAACTGGCCTCCGACGAACAGGAAATCACCTACCTCGCGCAGACCCGGCCATTGAGCGACACGCCGTGGAATTTCACCCTGCTGACGCCGCTCGCGGATTTGCGCCGCGAAGCGATCAATCAGGGAATTCTGGTGGCGGTGGCGTTTGCCCTGGTGGCGTTTTTGCTGATCGCCTGGAACGAGCGCCGCAAGGTGATCGCCACCCGCCTCGCCGCCCGCGAAGCCTTGCAGGAAGCTAACAATCAATTGGAGCGTCGGATTACCGAACGCACCACCGACCTGCGTGCCAGCAACGATCGGCTCAAGGGCCAGATCCGCGAACGGCGCCAGGCCGAAGAGACCTTGCGCCGCGCTCAGGATGAACTGGTCCAGGCCGGCAAACTTGCGGCCATCGGCCAGATGTCGACCAGCATTGCCCACGAATTGAACCAGCCACTGGCGGCGCTGCGCACCTTGTCCGGCAACACTGTGCGCTTTCTTGAGCGCGGGCAGCTCGACGTCGCCAGCACCAACCTGAAAACCATCAACGAACTGATCGACCGCATGGGCCGGATCACCGCCAGCCTGCGCTCCTTCGCCCGACGTGGCGACGACAAGGGTCAGGCCAGCCTCGGCAAAGCGGTCGAGGCAGCGCTGCAATTGCTCGGCAGCCGGATGGAAAGCGCACACCTGCAATTGCACCGCGACTTCAACGACGTGCAAGTGCAGATCGACCAGACCCGGCTCGAGCAAATCCTCGTCAACCTGATCGGCAATGCGCTCGACGCCATGCAATCGCAACCGCTGCCCGCGCTGTGGCTGGAGGGCGAAGAGCACGATGGCAAATATCGCCTGCGCGTGCGCGACAACGGGCACGGCATCGACGCCGAAGCGCGCAAGCATCTGTTCGAACCGTTTTTCACCACCAAACCCGGCGAGCAAGGCCTGGGCCTCGGCCTGACACTGTCCGCCAGCCTCGCGGCGGCCACCGGCGGCCATTTGGGTGTCGAACACCCGGCCGGCGGTGGTACCACTTTCGTCCTCAGTTTACCGTTGGTAAGCCCCACTCCCGCCGAGCCAATATGAACCACGACCTTAGTGTGCTGATCGTCGAAGACGACCCCCATGTGCTGCTCGGCTGCCAACAGGCGCTGACGCTCGAAGACATTCCCTGCGTCGGCGTCGGCAGCGCCGAAGAAGCCCTGGAGCGAGTCGGCGACAACTTTGCCGGCATCGTCATCAGCGACATTCGCCTGCCGGGCATCGATGGCCTCGAACTGCTGACCCGCCTCAAGGCGCGCGACCGTAGCCTGCCCGTGGTGCTGATTACCGGCCACGGCGACATCTCGATGGCGGTCGGCGCGATGCAAAAAGGCGCCTACGATTTCATGGAGAAACCGTTCTCTCCGGAACGCCTGGTTGACGTCGCGCGCCGCGCCCTGGAGCAACGCAGCCTCGCCCGCGAAGTCTCGTCGCTGCGCCGGCAACTGGCCGAACGCGATTCGCTTGAAGGGCGGATCATCGGCCGCTCGCCGGCCATGCAAAACCTGCGCGAACTGATCGCCAACGTCGCCGACACGTCGGCCAACGTGTTGATCGAAGGTGAAACCGGCACCGGCAAGGAATTGGTCGCGCGTTGCCTGCACGATTTCAGCCGTCGCCACACCCATCAATTCGTCGCGCTGAATTGCGGTGGCCTGCCGGAAAACCTCTTCGAAAGTGAAATCTTCGGCCACGAGGCCAACGCCTTCACCGGCGCCGGCAAACGGCGGATCGGCAAGATCGAACACGCCGACGGCGGCACGCTGTTTCTCGATGAAGTGGAAAGCATGCCGTTGCCGTTGCAGATCAAATTGCTGCGCGTGTTGCAGGAACGCACCCTCGAACGGCTGGGTTCGAACCAGAGCGTCGCGGTGGATTGCCGGGTAATTGCCGCGACCAAATCCGATCTGGATGAGTCGAGCAAAAAAGGTCAATTCCGCAGCGACCTGTATTACCGCCTCAACGTCGTCACCCTGGAATTGCCGCCGCTGCGCGAGCGCCGCGAAGACATCCTGCAACTGTTCGAGCACTTCTTGCAGCAGTCATCGCTGCGCTTCGACCGCGCGGTGCCGGAGCTCGACAACCAGACCGTGTCCAACCTGATGAGCCACGACTGGCCGGGCAACGTCCGGGAACTGCGCAACGTCGCCGAACGGTTTGCCCTCGGCTTGCCGGCCTTCAAGAAGTCCGGCGCGAGTGGCAGCAACCACGGTTTGGCGTTCGCCGAAGCGGTGGAAGCGTTTGAGCGCAACTTGCTCAACGACGCCTTGCAACGCAGCGGCGGCAACCTGACCCAGGCCAGCCTGGAACTCGGCATGGCCAAGACCACGCTGTTCGACAAAGTCAAAAAATACGGGCTGAGCCACTGATGGACCTGATTCTGAAAGCAGCGCTGGGCGCGGCGGTGGTGTTGATCCTCGCTGCGCTGGCGAAGACCAAAAACTATTACATCGCCGGGCTGGTGCCGCTGTTTCCGACCTTCGCCCTGATCGCCCATTACATCGTCGGCAAGGGCCGTTCGCTGGACGATTTGAAGACCACCATTGTCTTCGGCATGTGGTCGATCATCCCGTACTTCATCTACCTCGCGACGTTGTACGTGATGGTCGACCGTTTGCGCCTGGAGGCGTCACTGGCGGTGGCGGCGGTCGCTTGGCTGATCGCCGCCAGCGTGCTGGTCTCGGTGTGGGTGCGGTTGCACAGCTGAGCCAAGCGGCAGCGCACCTCTCAGGTATCGAACAGCGGCGCGAAATACTGCTCGGCGAACGGTTTGCCAATCGGGCCGCGCCAGATCGAATCAACTACCGCGCCGGTGCTGGCCTGTTTTTGTTGCCACTTCAACCCGAGGTTGCGCTGCGCCGGCGTTTTCAGGTGCGCCTTGTCGAAGCGATTGAACTGCGGTTTGCCGGTGTTGAAATGAAAGTGCGCATACCACAAGGGTTCCGGCGGTTCGACGCTCAAGTTCAGCACTTCAAACTCCTGAAGGAAATCCAGTCGCCCATCGGCGCGCCTGCCCTGCTCCACCAGCGTGCCGACCTTGCGGATTTTTATCAGCGGTTGTCCTGCCGGTGCCAACTCGTGCAATTCGTGCAGATAGCCTTCGGTGGGCGTGGTGCTGCTGAGCATTTTTTCGATGCGCAAGTCACGCCCGACCCTGATCAGTTCATCGGCCTTGGTGTGCAGCTGCGCAACAATCGGATCTTGCGCCGCTACCCGGCTGATGCGCCGCGCGCGCAACCGCAGTTCGGCGGCCTCGCTGGTCAGCATGTAATCGAGATCGGCGGGCAGCATGTTTTGCCGCGCGTAGCCGTCGACCTTCCTGCGGTAGTCATCCTGCGCCGCCAGCCGCTGGCGAGCTTCGCGCAATAGCGCCTGACGGTCGATCGGGACATCCGGCTGCAAAGGCTCCGGCGGCATCTGACGCTGATATTTGCCAGCGCTGGCGGGCAGCCAGTGTTCAACGCGGCCATCTTCACCGGTGGTGGTGAAACGGGTCTGGCGCGTCAGCGGGTCGACTTGTTTTTCACCGACCATCAGCCGATTGCCGTCGGTTTCGAAGATTTCCTTGCCGCTGTTGCGCGCATTCGCCGATTGCTTGATGCCGTTCTTGATCCCGTGCCGTGCGTGGTTGCTCATGCGCTTGAGTTGCTCCAGGGTCGGCGCAATCCAGGGCGAATCAAAGTGCTGCGAATAACCCGCCGCCCAGACGATCAAGTCACGGCCAAACTGGTCGTAGACCTCGATGCATTCGCCGAGAATCTGGTTGCGTCGATGCACGTTGGCGATGACTTCCGGCAAGTCGAACTGGCTGTTCAACGCGTCATAAACCTTGGCGCGAGCGCGGGTCATGCGCCGATGCAGGTAGATCCACGACGAATCGAAAACCCGGTCGTAGCGCGTCAGCATCGGCAAATAGTTAAGGCTCTTGAGGTAGTCGCGTTTGCCTTCGGACAAAGCATTGGCGGCCTGTTCCAGCTCTTGCGCAATGTGCGCCTTGTCACCGCGCATGGTGATGCGTTGGCGCCACAGTTCGATCTGCGCCATGTTCTTGTCGATACCATGCAGTTCCTCAATCAATCGGAGGCGCAAGCGCGATGATTGTCCGGCCAGGCGCAGACTGGTGCGAAGATTGCCGGCCGGCAGGTTGAGCATCTGCTCGCTGAGCAAACCGATGTCGGCCAGATAATCCAGGCATCGATCACGGGCCAGATTGCTCCGGTGCAAGTAACGCTCGACCACCACCAGCGCCGATTGGCTCAACAGCTCCAGGGTGTTCTGGCGCCGGTTGCCGTGGCTCACGGCGAGCATTTGGGTCAAGTGGTCATGACGTTGGCGTGCCAGTTCGATGTCATTGGCGCAGCGACGGTCGACCGCATCGAGGGTAGAACGGCGGATTGCCGGGTCAGCCTCGTTGTATTGGCGGATCGCCTGATTGCTGCGTCGGTGTTGCGCATCCAGTTGCAGCGACAGCGCATCAATCGTCCGACCCAGGCGGCGTTGATGTTCCGCCGCGCGATCAGTCAGCCAGCGTGGCAACCAGCGACGAATTGCGGCGGGCCACATCGGCTCTAGCCCATCAGCCAGATGCCCGAGCAGATTGCCGCCACCGGCCAGACCTTCATCGGCCAGCGTGCCGAGCAGCGCAAAACGCGTATCCCACTGCCCCGCCTCGTCCAGCGCAATCGCTTGTTGATAAGTCCGAGCGCGCGTGCCGGACAAACGCATCGTCCGGTCCACCAGTCGCACTTGATAAATCCGCCCCTGACGCAGAATGAAATCCCCCGAGGCATGCCGATAAACGTTGCGATACACGCCGTCGCTGTGCGGTTGCACGCCCTCAAGGGACACCGCGCCCTCGTACTCATAACCGGCAAACTGGTCGAGGCGATGCTTCACTTTGCGCATCGACGAACGCTGCACACCCGCAGTGCCCTTGAGCAACGCCTTGACCTGACGCTGGCGAGTCAAAGCGCGCGCCATGCCCGGACTGGCCGACGCGCCGGGAAGGATGTCCATCGCGGCATCGATCAGCGACAACAACACCGATTCCAGTTGCGTCAGCCCATGCCCCGCTTCGCCGCGCAAAAACGCCGCCGCTGCGAGGTTGGCGCTGTCCCAGGCGTCGTACAGCGCGACGGCGCTGCCGACAAACGGCAGCATGCCCAGGGCCATTTTCAGGTAGTTGAACAGCGCGCCGCCCTGCAAGGCATAACGCTCCAGCGCCAGAGCAAGGTTGGAACGCGAGGTTGCCCGATGCGCTTCGATCAAACGGCCCATGTGCGCGTTGAGCAAATGCGCGGCGAGCGAAGTCGTCGCCGGCCAAGCAGTGCCGGCACCGATCAACGCCGCGAAATTGACCTTGCGCGCCTGATTGATCCGGCTGACGTGGTGGGCACCATCACCCTTCAACGCGAGGCCCGCGAGGTAGTCGACCATCACCGGGCGCAGGCACAGGTTGAACAGCAGTTCGCGGGCCAATTGCAGCGTGGCGCGTTGGTGGAAAAACTGCCCATCGGGGCTGTCCGGCAAGTACAGCAGGGTCGTGCCGCTGCGTTGTTCCTCGATAAATGTCAGGCCTGACAAGCCGGTCGGCCCGTCGTCGGTGTCGGGCCCGCCGACGGTCAGCGTTGCTGGCCGCAGCACGATGCGCTGGCCATTGGCGGCGAACGCCTGAGCATTATTGGCGTCGATGGCGATATTGAGGATTTGCCAGCCATCCTCCTGAATCTGCTGTTGCAGCAGCGCCGAGTCGCCGCGCATTTTCAGCATCTGGCGGAACGGTTCGGTCAGGCATTCGCGACGGTGCTCGTTGGCGAATGCGGTGGCGGCGGTCGACCCCATGAAGGCGCGGTAAATCAGCCCTTCATAGTGACCGGCCAAATCCAGATCGGTGACGAGCTGGCGCAGGTACGGCAAGGTCACGCCCTGCAGCAGAGCTTCGCGCTCAGTAGCCGAATCGGCGATCACCTCGACCTTCATGAAGGTCAGGCGCAACCACAACGGCTGGTCGATATTGCCCGGCGCCAATTGCGCGATCGACAGCGTGCTGCGCTGGCTGCTGGCGGTCAGCACATTGCGTTGTGGTGTGCCCGGCGCGGCACCTTCGACGAGGGTTTTGCGCCAGCTCGTCGAGTCCGGCAGGTCCAGCGTAATGCTGAATGCCTGTGTGAGCGAGAAGTCTTTGCGCAGGCGTTCATCGATGCGCTTGCGGGCGAAATCGTCGCGCTGCGGCAGGTCCCGTTCAAGCAGCGCGTGCGAGGTTTTCATCGCATCGATGAACGCCGTGACCGAGGCTTTGAGGCTGGCGCGCCGGGCCGGTGACGCCTGACTCAACCACTGCGGCAAATGCCCGGCCAAGGCGTGCGTCTGCTGCTGTTCGAGGAGATCCAGATAAGCCTGCTCGCGCGCCTGGTGTACCGGCACGCCGAGGCTGTCGAGGGTTTCCAGCAGGCATTTTTCCAGTTCGACGCGACGCTGCCGCCCATGGGTGGCCAGCGGATTGTCGGTCAACACCCTGGCCACTCGCTGTTCGCAGGCGTACAGCTGATTTTGCAGACTGTATTCAAAGGGATCGCCGAACAGCGGCGACAGTTGCAGCGACCATTCGCTGTCGATGGCCCGGAGTTTGAACACCGCATGTTCCAGCGCCTGCAACGAGGCAAAACGCTGCAAGCCGCCAGTGCTGCCGGGCCAGTAAAGCAACAGCGCGTCGCCGGTGGTTTCAGAGGTAATGACCAGTGGCCCGTCGAGCGTGGTGCTGAGCGTCGGACTGGCTGCAAGGCTCAATCGGGCGACCATCACTGCTTGGCTGCGGTCGGCGCGTTTGGGATTGTCCAGCGCCGCCTGCACCCAGGCCTGCTCGACCTCGCTGATCTGCCGCAACCAACGCTGCACCTCGGCCTCGGCGCGTAACCCGACCAAACGCGCCAGGTGCAACGCGTCGTAATCGGCGTTCGGCCGCTGGCGCAGTTCGAGCAATCGTAATGCCGGGCGGCGGTCGAGCAAGGCTTTGGCCGCCGACCGGGCGTTTTCTTCGGCGCTGTCGAGCGCATCGAAGCAACGTTTGAGCGCTGCGAGCCGGTCCGGTTGCGCCACGCCTTGTTCATCATCGAGCAGGCTTTCGATGGCCAGTCGTTGCTGTTCGATTGCGTTACGCCGATGGCTCAATGACAAATCAGCGTTCAATGAACCGAACAGCGGCACCGCGCGTTCGTCGTCTTCGACCTCAGACATAACGAAATCGCCGGGCGCTGGTGGTGCGGCGAACAGCACTTGAATCTGCCGCTGCTGACTCCACGCTTGTGGCGCTTGCACGCAATGCGCACGCCAACGTGTCAGCGCTTCGAGCAGCGGATCGTCCGGCGGGCTGTCAGTGATGATCGCGGGTGCGATGGAGTGGGTGGAGTGTTGCGACAATTGCTCCAGGCCCAAATGCGCTTGCAACGCGGCCCGCGTATCGAACGCCAGCAGTGCCGGTTGTCGCGCGGGCAAGTACAGCAGCGGGCCGCTGACCGTGGTGATTAGCAGCGCTGCAGCCCATTCCGCGTCTTGCGCAATCTGAGTACCACCCAGTCGCTCGGTAATCAGCGGCGCCGGGAGTTGCGCGGGGGTTGTCAGCGCCTGGACGGATTGCAGTTGCGCGGCACTGAGCTGACCCTGGGCGAAGGTCGTCTGCGCAGCGGCATCAAAATGCCTGCGAAACAGCTCGATCGCGCGCGTCCAGCGTGACACCGCCGTACCTCGTGCGCGCGCGTCCCACCAATCGTCCCAGCGCTGACGCGGCGCGGAATCAGGTGCGTCTGCCATCAGCGCAGCAAATTCATCCCGGCAGTCTTGCCAACGCTGCACAGCGGCGAGAAACAGGCGTTCATCACGCCGAGGCAGGTCGTCGAGGCTATCGAAACGAATGTCGCGAACCGGAGCGTGATCGTGAGGTTGTCTGTCCATCCATGGGCCTGATCGAGTCGTCGGCGAGGCCGATCCTCGCCGCTGTTCGGGCCCATTAGAAGGGGTCGGCGATCACGCCGGGCGGTACATATTTATCGCATTTGAGGAAAATTCGACGACGGTTAGCTGACCGTGCCGCCCTTGGCTTCGCTGATGATCTGGCGAATCGCCCCGACAAACGTTTCGACCGGTTGGCCGCCGGTGACCGCGTATTGCCCGTTGAACACCACAGTCGGCACCGAACTGACGCCGCGCGACAGCCACAGTTGCTCCTCTTCTTTGACTTCCCTGGTGTACTCATCCGAGGCCAGAATCTGCTCGGCGCGCTGACGATCCAACCCGACACTTTCAGCAATCGCCGCCAATTGCGCAGGGTCGGACGGGTTGCCGCCCTCGCTGAAATACGCCTTGAACAGCGCCTCTTTCAGATTGAACTGCAAACCTTCCAGCCCTGCCCAGTAGAGCAAGCGATGCGCGTTGAAGGTGTTGTAGATGCGGCTGTTGGCGTCGGTGCGAAACGCAAAGCCGACCTCGGCGCCACGGGCGCGGATCATTTCGCGATTCTGCTGTGATTGCTCTGGAGTCGAGCCGTACTTTTCAGTGATGTGTTCGGTGATGTTCTGGCCATCGGGGCCCATGTTCGGGTTCAGCTCGAACGGCTGGAAACGGATCTCGGCCTGCACCTCGTCACCGAGCAAATCCAGCGCCTGGGTCAGGCCGTACAGGCCGACCACGCACCACGGGCAGGAGACGTCGCTGACAAAATCGATTTTCAGGGAATTACTCATCGCGTACCTCGCAGGTTCATCGCGCCACAAAACCTGAACCATACACCCGACGACCGCCAGCGCGCACCCGGCCCCTGCCCTCACACCTGACCCGTAGGAGCAGAGCTTGCTCGCGAAAGCGCCGTGTCAGCCAACATCAACGTTGAAGGTGACGGCCTCTTCGCGAGCAAGCTCTGCTCCTACACATAGGATGCGTTACAGGATTTTCGGGGTGGCGGCCGGTTCAATCTGCGCCCAGTGCGAGGTGTCTTCGCGATGGCTTTGCAGATACGGCAACACCGCCGCCAGCAACGGTGCCTTGAACGCTTCCTGAAAACGATGGGCCATCTGCGGAATCAGTTTCAACTGACTGCCGCGAATGTGCGCCGCCAAATGCACGCCGTGCATCACCGGCAACAGCGGATCCGCCGTGCCGTGCACCACCAGTGTCGGCACGCGCAATTGATTGAGCAACGCCACCCGGCTCGGCTCCGCAAGGATTGCCATGATCTGCCGCTTGACGCCTTCGGGGTTGAACGCGCGGTCGTAGGAAGCGGCGGCCTGTTCCAGCAGCATCTGCCGATCATCGGTCACCGCCGGACTGCCCAGCGCTGCGAGCAAATCGGCCTGTTGTTGCAACGCCACTTCACGATTCGGCGCACTGCGCCGCGCCAGCAATTGCACCAGCGCTGCGTTCGGTGCCGGCAAACCTTCGGCGCCGGAACTGGTCATGATCAGCGTCAGGCTCTCGACCCGCTGCGGTGCCATCGCCGCCATGTGCTGGGCGATCATCCCGCCCATGCTCACGCCCAGCACATGGAATTGCTCGACGTGCAACGCGTTCATCAGCGCCAATCCATCATCGGCCATGTCGGTCAACGAGTACGGCGCCGACACCGGCAAACCGAGCTTGTAGCGCAGCACTTCGAAAGTCAGGTTGGCGTTGTCCGGTGCCTGCCGCCACGTCGACAGACCGACGTCGCGATTGTCGTAGCGGATTACCCGAAAACCTTGCTGACACAGCGCAACCACCACCTCATCGGGCCAGTGAATCAGTTGCCCGCCCAGCCCCATCACCAGCAATAACGCCGGATCGGAGGCCCGGCCGATGCTCTGGTAAGCCAGGCTGACCTGGCCCAGATCGACCTGTTCGACAGGAACGTCGACATCACACCGCGAAGACGCGAAAACCGGCAGGCTGAACAACAGCGCCGCCACCCATAAAAATGCACGCATGAAAAACACCGAAACGCAGAACCCCAGTAGAGCGCGAGTCTGATGAAGTTTTTGCCAGCGCGCTGCCACAGTTGCGTGACAGTTTGATGAAAGTCGCCGAGCGGTCGCGGTTGCTGCGCGGCGCTGAGCATCTGGCGGCTTGCAACCGCTGATCGGAAACACTCACCGACCTGTAATTTCTGACAGTAGGCAAGGCGATCCGCAGGGCATTCAATCAGCCACCACTCGTCTTTACGGCCAAGCGCCGCCCGTTGCCGGAGATCCGCCCGTGAGCCCTGAGACAACCGATCTGCCTCTAACCTTGTCTGCCGATCATTACCCTCGCCCGGCGCCGGAAATACCGGGCGCCATCGCCCTGATCGAAGACGCGCAGGTGGGGGTCAATCTGGCGATGCTGCAGACCGGGGCGTTGCAGATTGCCATTGACTCGCAGGCGGTCAAACCGGGCGACAAGCTGCTGGTATTTATCGACGAGCAGCTGGTGCTGGTGTCGTTGGTCGAGCGGCCATGCAACGGCGAGCCCATCGTGCGCAACATCCCGGCGAAGTGCGTGCCGGACGGAATTATCAGCCTGAGCTATCGGGTCAACGTGGAACAGTCGGCGCCGCTCAAAGTGCTGGTCAAAACCGTGTTGCCCGGCGGCGTAGACCCGAAACCGGAGGCGCCCGGGCATTTTCTGCTGACGCCGCCACAACTGACCCCGACCACCCTGGACGGCAGACAGGCTGAAACGGTGCGCATCGCGCCCTACCCCGGCATGCGTCACAACGATGTGGTGATGCTCAAATGTGGCAACTGGACCTTGCCGCATAACGTCACTGCGCACGAGGTCGGCCAGCCGCTGACGTTTACCTTGTCGCCGAAAATGGTGGCCAGCAACGGCGATGGCGCGATTGTCCTGTACTACACAATCAGCGACGCCGTCGGCAACCGCGCGACGGATCACTCACTGGGGCTTGCGGTGATGATTCAGACCGGCAGCGCCACGCCCGTTGCGCCGACGGTGTCCGGCGTCGATCAACAGAACGCGCTGTACCTGAGCCAGTTGGGCAGTCAGACAGTCACCGTCAGTCTGGATACTCGGGCCTTCACGGCCGGCGACCGTTTCACGCTGGTCTGGAGCGGCGTGGACCGCACCGGCGGGATCAAGCTGTTCACCCAAGAGCAAATCCTCGAAGGCCAAACAACGCTGGAATTCAGCGTTGCCAACAACACGATTCAAGAGCTTGCCGGCGGCAGCGCCCGGTTGTTCTTTACTCGCACCGACGCCAAGGGTGGCGAGCAGCAGCTGCCCTCCCGGGAAATACTCATCGTTGGCAATACCCGCCGAGTCAGTGCGGCCGAAGCGTCACCGCAACAGGCGCCAGGCGAGTTCGCGGCGGGTGGAATTCTCGCGGCAGCGGAAAACATCATCCTGCAGATTTTCCCGCCGATCATATTGGGCAGCACCGAACCGGTAGTGGGCGCGCATTGCGGCGTACCACTGCGGATTTACGACGACAACGCGCCCAATGGCGCCCAGGTGATTATTGATCCGGTGATCGGCGCAGCCGCGTTCGATGTGCTTGACCTGCTACTGAATGGCAACATCGTCGACACCGATTTCATCCGGCCCGGCACCGAGAATGACCGGCATCCGATGACGATTCCCAACGGTCGCCTCAACCCCGCAGCGGTGAATATTCTTGAGGTAAGGGTCAACCGTGTCGGCAGTAATACGCAAACATCGCTGCCGCCACTGCAAGTCTTGTACAACGCGATCCGGCCGGGCAACAGAGACCTTGATACCGTGCCCGGCCACTCGGAGCTGCAACTGAAATTGCCGCAGGACATCATCGACAACGGCCTCGACGCCGGGCGTGCCGCGCAAGGTGTGCAGGTGAGCTTTTGCTACCCCTATTGCCGAGCGCACGATGTGATCGAGTTGCGCATGGGCGCCCTGACCGTGCGCTTCACGGTGCTGCCCGGCGAGGCGGCGCAGTTCGGTGGCGCGGCGCCAGTGTGCATCGGGCGCACGTTGACCGCGCAACAGTTCCAGCAGGCCGGCGACAGCCCGCAGTTTGTGTTCGCCTACACCGTGCATGACCAGATCAGCAACGGTGCAGACCCGAGCGACGCGTTCTCTGCCCCAGTGATCATCGACGTCGACCTCGCCGGAATTCGGCGGCCGGCGCCGATCTTTTTTGACCATCCGAACGACACCGACCCGGCGATCATTGACCTGCAACAGCTGGGCAACAACAACCTGATCATGCTGGTCCGCACCTTCGCCCCGCAATTTGCCATCGGCGACAGCATAAAAGCCCTGTACGGCAGCACCTCGGCGGCTGATTTTTTTGTGGAAGGGACGGTGACCGGTCAATTCGGACAGCCCAATCCGCTCGCACTCGAAGTGCCGAACAACCGGGTCGTCTGCGCAGATGTGGTGACCGGGAGCTATACGCAGTCGAGAAACGGCGCAGTGATTGCCCATTCGAAAATCGCCAACGCGCGCGTCGTCGGCCAAGCTTTGCCGGACTTGCCGCCGCCTCGGGTGCTGGTCGCGCCCAACGGCGTGCTCGACCCCAAGGACAATCCGCAAGGGGCGACAGGGCGAGTGGTTGTTGCGGGGTTCACGCCGGGCGATCAGGTGAAGTTGATCGTGCGTGGCAGCGCTGGCAATGGTTCGCCGACGTTCAGTGCATTGCCACTGGACGCTGGCGGACAGGCCGATTTTGCGCTGAACCGGGGATTTATCGCGGCCAATCTGGGGTTGGTGGTCAGGGTTTCCTACGAGTTGATTCGCGGCGCGGCACAGAAGGATTCGCAGGTATTGGAGCTCAGCGTGCTCAACGTCACCGCAGCGCCGACCATTACCTCGGTGACCTCCGGAGGCGGCGTGGTCCCCGACCGTGGCCAGACTTATTACCGCAGCCTGGGCATCACCGGGACCGGGCCGTCGGGGCAATCGGTAGAGGTGCTGATCAACAACGTTCCGATCGGCTTGTTCGCGGTCGACGCCGCCGGTGTATGGACTGTTCCAACGCGCACGTTCACTGCAACCACGCACACCATCACCGTGCGCACCACCGATGGCAGCAACGGATCAGCGACCCGCATCGCCACTGTCCTGGAAGGTCTGGCGCTGCATGTAGCGCAGTTCTCCGCACAGAATTGGGCGGGATGGACGTGGGGCGGGGCCGGCCGGCAGGATGATTTTTCCTGGATTGCGCACCCAGGACAAAATTACTACCACCTGCACAATCAGACTTTCACCAATAATTCGAGCGGCACGGTACTGCAAAGGATATTCAGTGACCTGACCCCGGGCGCGACTTACCTGCTTTCCTCAGGGGTTTTCCGTTCGAATACGCCCTACGTTCACCCCCGGCTGCAATTGGGCACCAGTGCCGGGCACCGATCGCCGGTGTACACGCTTTCGGTGGTCCATCAAGTCGTCTCGATGCAGTTGTCTTTCGTCGCCAGCACTTCCGAGATGACCCTCTACTACATCAACCATGAGCCCTCCGGAACCGGCAACGACTGGGACACCTCGCACATACAGCTGCAAAGAATGAGCCTGTAGAGAACCGCCAGTGGCGCGCACCTGCTGGCGAATGCGGCGTTACGCCAACTGACTGCGCAACTGCCGCGCCGCAGCGACCATGTTCACCAACGCCGCTTCAGTCTCTGGCCAGGCGCGGGTTTTCAGACCGCAATCGGGGTTGACCCACAAACGCTCGGCAGGAATGCGCTGCACCGCTTTGCTCATCAACTTGACCATCTCAGCCGTGTCCGGCACCCGTGGCGAGTGAATGTCGTAGACGCCCGGGCCGATGTCGTTGGGGTAGTCGAACGCGTTGAAAGCCTCAAGCAGTTCCATGTCCGAGCGCGAGGTTTCGATGGTGATCACGTCGGCGTCCATGGCCGCGATGGCTTCAATGACGTCGTTGAATTCGCTGTAGCACATGTGCGTGTGGATCTGCGTTTCGTCGCGCACACCGGATGCCGTGAGGCGGAAGGCTTGCACCGCCCAATCAAGGTATTCCTGCCATTGCGCCCGGCGCAGCGGCAGGCCTTCGCGGAACGCCGCTTCGTCGATCTGCACGATTTTGATCCCGGCAGTTTCGAGGTCGACCACTTCGTCACGCAGGGCCAGCGCCAACTGCTGCGCCTGGACTTTGCGCGAAACGTCTTCACGCGGGAACGACCACATCAGCATGGTCACCGGCCCGGTCAGCATGCCCTTCATGACCTTGTCGGTCAGGCTCTGCGCGTAGCTGATCCAGTCGACCGTGATCGCCTTCGGGCGGCTCAGGTCGCCGTAGATGATTGCCGGTTTCACACAGCGCGAACCGTAGCTCTGCACCCAACCGAAACGCGTGAACAAGTAGCCGTCGAGTTGCTCGGCGAAGTACTCGACCATGTCATTGCGCTCGGCCTCACCGTGCACCAGCACGTCCAGCCCCAGGCGTTCCTGAATTTGCACGGCGTGGCGGATTTCGCTGTGCATGGCGTCGGTGTAATCGTTGGCCGACAGCTTGCCTTGCTTGAACGCTTGACGCGCCAAACGGATCGAAGCGGTTTGCGGGAACGAGCCAATCGTGGTGGTCGGGAACGCCGGCAGTTTCAGGCGTGCACGTTGTTGCTCGATGCGTTGCGCAAACGGTGAAACACGCTGACTGTCGCTGGCGCCAATCGCGGAGAGTCGCGCCTGCACCTCGGCTTTGTGAATGCGCGGCGATTGCGCACGGTTGGCCTGGATCGCGCGGCTTGCGGCCAACGCAGCTTGGACTTTCGGCGCTTGCGGATCATTGAGGGCATCGCGCAGCACGGCGATTTCTCCGCACTTCTGCACGGCGAAGGCCAGCCACGATTTCAGCTCCGGGTCGAGTTTGTCTTCACGCTCCAGGTCCACCGGGCTGTGCAGCAACGAGCAGGAACTGCTGACCCACAGGTTGTCGCCAAAACGCTCTTGCGCCGGTTGCAGTTGCGCCAGCACTTGCTCCAGTTCGCAACGCCAGACATTGCGCCCGTTGACCAGGCCCACCGAGAGAATCTTGTAGGTCGGCAGGCGATCGAGCACTTGGCCGAGTTGGTCCGGCGCACGCACCGCGTCGATGTGCAGACCTTGCACCGGCAGGCTGACCGCGAGGCCGAGGTTGTCTTCGAGGCCGCTGAAGTAGGTCGCGACGAGTTTTTTCAGCGGCGAATACTGGAGGATGTGGTAAGCGCGTTCGAAGGCGTTTTTCCACGCTTGCGGCAGGTCGAGGGTGAGGATCGGCTCGTCGATCTGCACCCATTCCACGCCTTGTTCGGCGAGGCGACCGAGGATTTCGTTGTACACCGGCAGCAGACGTTCGAGCAGTTCGAGCTTGTCGAAGTCGTGGTCGTCGCCGCTGGATTTGACCTTGCCCAGCCACAGGTAAGTCAGCGGGCCGATGATCACTGGTTTGACGTTGTGGCCCAGCGCCCTGGCTTCTTCGACTTCATCAAACAGCTGTTCCCAGCTCAGTTTGAATTGTTGCTCCGCGCTGAATTCCGGGACCAGGTAGTGGTAGTTGGTGTCGAACCACTTGGTCAATTCCTGAGCGTATTGCGCTTTGTTGTGTCCACCGCCGCAGCACGAAGTGGTCGCGCCGCGCGCCATCGCAAACAACGTGTCGAGGGTCGGCTGGCGCTTGTCATCGAGGGTGCTGTCGAAACGCTGCGGCACCACGCCGAAGGCCAGCGAATGGCTGAGCACCTGGTCGTACCAGGCGAAATCGCCGACCGGCAGCAAATCAATCCCGGCGTCTTTCTGCAATTGCCAATGGGTGGCGCGCAATTGGCGGCCAACGCTCTTCAATGCGTCCTGATCGAGATCGCCCTTCCAATACGATTCGAGGGCTTTTTTCAGTTCGCGATCAGCGCCGATGCGTGGAAAACCAAGTGTGTGAGCCAGAGCCATGGTGGGTTTCTCCCTTCAAATGATGTTGTAAAACATGGCCCTATTGTCGACAGGCAAGCCAACATGAGACAAACTCAACCTTTTCGTGTTGATCACAAGTTTTCCTCATGGAGCCCCCGGTGCTTGAAATCCGTCACCTGAAAACCCTGCATGCCTTGCGCGAGGCCGACAGCCTCGTCGATGCCGCCGACCGCCTGCACCTGACGCAGTCCGCTTTGTCCCACCAGTTCAAGGAGCTGGAAGAACGCATGGGCATGCCGTTGTTCGTGCGCAAGACCAAACCGGTGCGGTTCACCAGCGCCGGTTTGCGTTTGCTGCAACTGGCCGACGCAACCCTGCCGCTACTGCGTGGCGCCGAACGCGACATCGCCCGACTGGCCGGCGGCACTGCTGGGCGCCTGCACATGGCCATCGAGTGTCACAGCTGTTTTCAGTGGCTGATGCCGACCATCGACCAGTTCCGCGATGCCTGGCCGGAAGTCGAACTCGACCTCGCTTCGGGGTTTTCCTTTGCGCCGCTGCCGGCGCTGGCCCGCGGTGATCTGGACCTGGTGGTGACGTCCGATCCGCTGGAACTGGCGGGCATCACCTATGTGCCGTTGTTCACGTATGAAGCGATGGTCGCGGTGGCCAACCAGCATCGTTTGGCGAACAAGGCGTACATCGTCCCGGAAGATTTGCGCAGCGAAACCCTGATCACTTACCCGGTCGAGCGCGATCGCCTGGACATCTTCACGCGGTTCCTCGAACCGGCCGACGTTGAGCCGGCGTTGGTGCGCACCTCGGAACTGACAGTGATGATGATGCAACTTGTCGCCAGCGGTCGCGGCGTGTGTGGCATGCCGCATTGGGCGCTGCATGAATACAGCTCACGCGGTTATGTGAAGGGCAAACGACTGGGCGAGAAAGGTTTGTTTGCGACGCTGTACGCGGGGATTCGCGCCGACATGCTCGACGCGCCGTACATGCGCGACTTCCTGCTGACGGCCAAAGACACCTCGTTCTCGACGTTGGATGGCGTCAGCGCTGTGCGTTGATGGAACGATCCGCGGCGACTGAACTTGTGGGAGCAAGGCTTGCCCGCGAAGGCGTGTTCAAGGCTGGCAAAAGCTTCGCGGGCAAGCCTCGCTCCTACAGGGTTGGGTCGTTTTGGAGGGTTGGAGCGGTCTGGAGGGTTGCGGCGGTCTGGATTTCGCGCCACATGTGGATTTTGTCGAAGTAGCCTTCGCCGACGCGCACCGCCAGTGGTTCGAGGCCGTACTGGATGAAGCCGCAGCGCTGATAGAGCTTGAATGCGGCGTCATTGCCGGCCGTCACCGTCAGCTGCACCACGCGCAAACCCGCGTGGTTTTGCGCCTCGGCCAGCGCCGCTTGCACCAGCTCGAACCCCACGCCGCGCTGGCGAACCTTGCCCGACACGTACATGCCAAACAAGGTTGCCTTGTGCCGAGCTTTTTCCCGAGGTTCTAACGCCAACCCGACGATCCCCGCCAACTGCCCGTCCTCAAACGCGCCAAACAGCAGGTCGAGTTTGCTGGTCAAGCGTGCTTCCCACCAACTCAGCGGCATCACCGCGCGTTCGCGCACGCTGGAAGTGAACGCCTGCGGATGCAAGTCATAGGCTTCGAGCATCAGCGCTCGGTAGTCCAAAGCATGGCTGGCATTCAGGCGTTCAATCCACATGTTCAGGCCGCCTTGCGTTGTTCAAGCATCAGCCGCAGCGCCAGCGCCGCCAAGACAAAACCCATGAAATAACGCTGCGCCGCCAGCCATGTCGGGTTGTTGACGAACCACGAGGCAATCCCCGCAGCGAAGATCGCGATCAACAGATTGACGCAGAAACTCACGCTGATCTGCGTCAGGCCGAGGATGATGCTTTGGCTGAACAGCGAGCCGTGTTCCGGCGAGATGAACTGCGGGAACACCGACAGATAAAACACCGCAATCTTCGGGTTCAGCGCGCTGGTGAGAAACCCCATGGTGATCAGTTTGCGCGACGAATCCGCCGGCAACTGCTGGGCCTCGAACGGCGAGCGAGCGCCCGGTTTCACCGCTTGCCAAGCCAGCCACAACAGGTACACGGCGCCGGCCCATTTCAGCACTTCATAGGCCATCGGCACCGCGAGAAACACCGCAGTCAAACCCGCTGCAGCGGCAAACAGATGCACGAAAAATCCCGCGACCACACCGAGCAATGACGTTATGCCTGCCTTGCGTCCCTGACAGATCGAACGCGAGATCAGATAGATCATGTTCGGCCCCGGCGTCAGCACCATGAGCAACGCGGCGGCGGCGAAAATCAGCAAGTCCTGAAGCGGGATCATTGGGCGGCCTTCGGTTTTGTAGTGATCAGGCGGTTGTCTGCAACGAGGCTCGATAAAACGGCAGGATCACGTCACGTGTCAATGGCGCCAACGGCAGATCGGCGTCGCTGATCGGGTCGATCCATTGCACTTCTTCGATTTCGGCTGCGGGGCTGACGCTGGCATCGATGGTCAGCAAGAACAGTTCGGCTTCGACGATAAAACCCGGTTCGTTCACGGCGGGCGCCGAGAACTGGCCGAGGTAGGTGGCGTGCGCCGGGTCAATGCGCAGATCGAGTTCCTCTTCGAGTTCGCGGGCCAGGGCGTTGACCGGTTGTTCATGCGATTCGATTTTGCCGCCCGGCTGCATGAACGCGACGGTGCCGCGTTTGCGCACCAGCAATGTGCGGCCAGTTGGGTCAATGAGCAGCGCGGCGGCGATGCGGATGATGCGGGGGATGGTGGACATTGGTCAGGGTCGGTCTGAATTGAAAGGCCGACAGAATACCCTGTAGGAGCCAGGCTTGCCGGCGAAGGCGTCTTTGAAATTGCCTTCGCGGGCAAGCCTCGTTCCTACAAAGAGCTGCGGTGTTCGGCAGCCTGCATTCAGGAGTCGGCCCGCTCCAGTTGCGCTGCGGCTTCTTCGGGGATTTTCACGAACACGCTGTACTTGGCGCCTTCCATGGTTTCGAAGGCAATCAGCTTGTCCACCAGCGGCGCGTTCAAGACCTTGCCGGCATTGAGCAGCAACATGCCGTTGTCGGCGTTCAGATTGCGCGCCAGCAGCATGCCCGGCGCCAGGTCGCGGGTGGTCAGGACCTTGACCGATGGGTCGGCCAGCGTCACGTCGCTGAGGTACGCGGCGCAGACCTGAATGAAATCCTCGACCAGATCCGGGTCGTAAAGCCGCCCGGCGTAATTGCGGATGTACACCAGCGCTTCGTCGCTGTTCATCTGCCGTTCGAGGATCAAGCCGCGCTGCAATTCGATGAAATCCACCGCCAGTTTCAGCAACCGCGCGCCCAGCGGAATCGCCTCCCCCTTGAGCCGATCCGGGAAACCGTTGCCGTCCCAGCGCTCCTGATGGTGCAGGATCAGCCGCGCGGCATCCTTCATCGGGTCGAGGGTCATCAGCAGCGATTCGCTTTGCTTGGGGTACTCGCGATAACGGTCGCGATCCAAGTGATGGAGCATGTCTGACGGCGTGGTCATCATGCTGTCGGTCCAGCTCAATTTGCCGATGTTATAGAGCGCGGCGGCCATGGTCAGGTCGCGGCTGGTGCCCTCGTCCAGACCGTGGAGTTTGCAGTACACGCGCACCAGTTCGATGATCTGCCGGTTGGTCTGCTTGGCTGGCGGCAGGCGCAGGTTGGCCAGCAACGAGAACACTTCGGTGCCGGTGACGTAGCTGTGCTTGAGCTCTTCGTAGGCCAGATCGAGCATGTCGGCGGTCTGTTGCAGCTCGGCGGTGCGCGCCGCGACGTGTTTTTCCAGAGTCGAGTTGAGGGTCTTGAGTTGCTCGTTCTGCTGTCGCGTGAGTTGCACCAACCGCTGGCGTTCACGCTCGGAATGCTGATGCTGCAAGGCCTGGCGCAAGGTCAGGAGCATCTCGTCGTCGTTCCACGGCTTGCTGATGTAGCGATGAACCTGCCCGTCATTGATCGCCTTGATGATCGTCGGCAAATCAGCGTAACCGGTCAGCAGAATGCGCGTGGTGCTCGGGTAGAGATCGTGGATATGCGCCAGCAACGTCGCGCCATCCATGTTCGGCATGCGCGCATCGGTCATCACCAGATCGATGCGCCGCTGCGCCATGATTTCCAGCGCTTGCGCACCGCCGCTGGCCAACAGCACGTCAAAGGGTTGGCCGCGCAGCAGACGACGCAGACTGTTGAGGATTGATTCCTCGTCATCGACCAGCAACACCGTGGGTCTATCGGTCAAAGTCGTCGGGAGTAGCTCTTCCATGGCGTTACCTCGAGTGAAACGGGTGGATCGTTGAGCCAGGCCGGCGACAAAAATCCACTCTTGCCGGAGCCTGACCTACAGGCTAGATGATATTCGCCCGCAGCCGGCAACTGATTCAGCCCCGCGCCCGAGCGAACTCCAGCCAAGGCGACTATGCTCACCCCACTCGGACCACATTCTGTAACCGCTCGGCCAGGTGATCAGGGAAAGGATGCCCCTATGAACAGACCGTTTCGAACTGCAGTCGGCCCAGGCGCAACCCAATGAATGCGCTACCTGCAACCGTCAACCGGCGCATCCTGATCGTCGATGACGCGGCTTCGATTCACGCCGATTACGCGAAAATCCTCGGTCCGCAGTCGAATGACGACGACGATCTGGACAGCACCGAACGCGCACTTTTCGGATCGACGGCAGCCGCCACCGCACAAAGCTTCCTCCTCGATTCGGCGTTTCAAGGCCTCGAAGCGCTGAGCAAAGTCGAAACCGCGCTCGCCAACGACCTGCCCTACGCCCTCGCGTTCATCGACATGCGCATGCCGCCGGGCTGGGACGGCCTGCTGACCATCGAACGCCTGTGGCAAGTCGATCCCAAGCTGCAAGTGGTGCTGTGCACCGCGTATTCCGATTATTCCTGGGAAGATATCGACGCGCGGCTGGCGTTTGGCGACCGCTTGCTGATCCTGAAAAAACCCTTCGACGCCATTGAAATCCGCCAGATGGCCAATGCGCTTACGACCAAATGGAAAATCAGCGCGGACGCTGCGCTGAAGATCGCGTTGCTCGAACAAGCGGTCAAAGCGAATGATCCGCAACCAGCAGAATTACCCGCTGCACAGGGTTCGGACGCTCCGCCGCCTCTCACGGAGGACAACCGATGAAGACGCCTTTCGTGCGGACCAACCGGCGCATCCTGATCATCGATGACACGCCGTCGATTCATCTGGATTTCCGCAAAATCCTCGATCCCGACGCGCACGTCGAACAGAGCCTGGCCGGCACCGAAGAAGCGTTGTTCGGCATCACGCAACCGGAGCGGCTGACCTTTCAGCTCGACTCTGCCTATCAGGGCGAAGAAGCCCTGCAACTGGTCAAACGTGCGCGCGCCGAAGGCCGGCCGTATGCGCTGGCGTTCATCGACATGCGCATGCCGCCGGGTTGGGACGGCCTGGAAACCATCGAGCAACTGTGGAAAGTCGATTGCAACCTGCAAATCGCCCTGTGCACCGCGTATTCCGATTACAGCTGGGAGGCAATGGCCGAACGCCTGGAATTCGGCGATCAGTTGCTGGTGCTGAAAAAGCCGTTCGACAGCCTGGAAATCCGCCAGATGGCCAGCGCCCTGACCTGGAAATGGCAGATGGCGCAGGACGCGGCGATGAAAGTCCTGAGCCTGGAACAAACCATCGAGGCGCGCGTGCATGAACTGCTAAAGGTCTCGCATTTGTTGCAGTACGACGTGCTCACCGAATTGCCCAACAGCACGTTGCTCGGTGATCGACTGAACCAGTCGCTGGCACTGTCGCGGCGCCATGACAAACAACTGGCGGTGATGTTTCTCGGGCTCGACCGCTTCAAGCGCATCAACAATGCGCTGGGCCATCCGGCCGGTGACGAGATGCTCAAGCGGGTCGGGCAAAACCTCGTGGCGACGGTACGCGAATCCGATTCAGTGTTTCGCTACGGCTCCGACGAGTTCGTGGTGATCCTCGCCGACATTCGTCATCCGCAGCAGACCAAAGGCATCGCCGAAAAACTCTTGAGCGCGATCCGCGCGCCGCAGCACATCGCCGGCCACGACTTGAGCGTGACCGCCAGTCTGGGCATCAGCATTTACCCGGATGACGGCCTCGACGCCATTGCGCTGATCAAGAAAGCCGAAACCGCGATGCGCAGCGTCAAGGAAAACGGCCCGAACGATTTCAGCTTCTTTATCGACGAAATGAATCAACTGGCGCGCGAACAGCAAAGCATCGAGTCGGGCATTCGTCTGGCGCTGGAGCGCAACGAATTTGTCTTGCATTACCAACCGAAAATGGACTTGAGCACTGGCCAGGTGGTTGGCGCCGAAGCGCTGATCCGCTGGAAAAAACCGGGGCAAGGCTGGGTCTATCCGTCGGACTTTATCGCCGTCGCCGAGGACAGCGGGCTGATTGTGCCGCTGACCAAATGGGTGATGGCGCAGGCCTGTCGTCAGGCGTGCCTGTGGCAAGCCGCCGGGTTGCCGGAAATCTGCATTTCGGTGAACGTTTCGGCCATCGATTTTCGCCAGCGCGACTTTGTCGACAGCATCGAATTGATCCTCAAGCAGACCGGCATGCAGCCCACTTTGCTCGAACTGGAAATCACCGAAGGCGTGCTGATGCAGAACGTCGACGCCACGGTCACTGCGCTGAACCGCATCAAAGCGCTCGGCGTGCGGCTGGCCATCGACGATTTCGGCACCGGTTATTCGAGCCTGAGTTACCTGCGCCGGTTTCCCATCGACGTGTTGAAAATCGACCAGTCATTCATTCGCGGCTTGAACCGTGACAGCAGCGATGCGGCGCTGGTCAGCGCGATCATCAGCCTGGGCAAAAGCCTCAATCTGACGGTGATAGCCGAGGGTATCGAAACCCTCGAACAACTGGATTTCCTCAAGTCCCATCATTGCGAAGAAGGCCAGGGTTATTACTTCTGCAAAGCCGTGGCGCCGGATGCTTTTGCGCATTACCTGATGCTGGTGAAACCGCTGCCCTCAGCCCAGACATGAGCGACACGCTGCGCCACCGCCAAGGAATTACCTGATGTCGTTCAACCGCTCCTGTTTGTGTTTGTCGCTGCTTTTGCTGGCGAGCAGTCTGAATCTGCGCGCCGCGCCGCTGGACGAACCACTGAAACCGTTACCCGCCGTGCCGCAACAGAATCCCGAGCGCGTCGAACTCGGTCGGCAGTTGTTCAACGAACCGCGCCTGTCGCTCGACGGCAATCTGTCGTGCGCCAGTTGCCACCGAATGGAGCATGGCGGCGCTGACACCAAGGCGTTATCCATCGGTTTCGACGGTAAACCGGTGGCCGTCAATACGCCCAGCGTGTTCAACGCCAGCCTGAATTTCCGCCAGTTCTGGGACGGCCGCTCGACCAGCCTCGAATCACAGATCCACGAAGTGCTGCAAAGCTCTGCAGAAATGGGCAGCACCTGGGACCACGTCCTGCAAACGTTGAGCGCCGATCCGAGCTATAAAAACGCGTTCGCCAAGGCTTACCCGAACGGCGTGACCCTGGGCAATGTGCAGAACGCCCTGGCCAGTTACGAGCGCACGCTGGTCAGCGCCAATTCGCGTTTCGACCAATACCTGCAAGGCAACACCGACGCGCTCACGACTGAGGAAAAGTACGGCTATCAGCGGTTCAAGGACTACGGCTGCATTGCGTGTCACCAAGGGGTGAACATCGGCGGCAACATGTTCCAGAAACTCGGGGTGATGGCCGACTACTTCGCGGCGCGCGGCAATCCGACCGACGCCGACCTCGGGCGTTATCTGGTGACCAAGGATGAAGAGGACCGCAACGTGTTCAAGGTCCCGAGCCTGCGCAATGTCGCAGTGACCGCGCCGTACTTTCACGACGGCTCGGTAGAGACCCTCGAAGAAGCGGTCAGCGTGATGTTCAGGTACCAACTCGGGCGCGTGCCTTCCGAAGAAGACAAAAGCCTGATCGTGCAATTCCTCAAGACCCTGACGGGTGAATGGGAGGGCAAGCCCTTATGACAATATCCCGCCATCGCAACCTCGCTTTGCTCGCCATGGTCGCGCTGATCCTCGCCTCGGTGTTGCTGTTTCTCTACCTCAAATCCAGTTCCGACCAGACCACCACCTACACCGAATCGCGCGACGTCATCGGGCGGATGAAACAGCTGAATGCGCAGTGGGAAACCGAGGTGTTGAAGGCGCGGATCACCCTCAATCACAACTACGATCCGCTGGTCACGCCGCTGACCGAAATGACCGAACTGTGGCAACACTTCGAAAGCATGGAGTCGAACCACGGGCGCAACGCCTCGCCTGAATGGAAGGAAAGCCACGACGCTTATCTCGCCGCGATCAAGGAAAAAACCCGGCTGGTCGAGCAGTTCAAATCGCACAACGCGGTGCTGCGCAATTCACTGGCGTACCTGCCGACCGCCGAGGACGACATCCAGCAACCGCTGACTCAAGTGGTCGGCGTTGACCCGCTGCAACTGCAGAACATCGCCACCGACACCTATGACTTGCTGCTCAGCAGCCTGGAGTTTGCGCAGGTCACGTCCGATGAGCGCGCCGCTGACATTCTGGTCGGCCTGAACAAAATGGGCGTGAACAAACAGCGCTTGCCCGAAGCCTTCCACGTCCCGCTCGACACCTTGAGCAACCACGTCGCGCTGATTCTGCGCGAGCAACCGATCGTCAACGGCTTGCTGGAAAAAATCGAAGCGGTGGCCATCGCGCAACGTCTGGACGCCATCAACAACCTGCTCAACGAGGACCAGCAACAGACCGACGCGGTGAACCAGCGCTATCACTTTTTCATGCTGGTGTTTTCGGCGCTGCTGGTGCTGGTGCTGGTGTATCTGGCGATTCGCCTGATGCGCAGTTTTTCCGAGATCAGTCGCGTCAACAGCGCCCTGCAAACGGCCAACGATGACCTCGAACAGCGCGTCGAAGAACGCACCCGCGAACTCAAGGACACCCAAAGTGAACTGCTCGACACCGCGCGCCAGGCGGGCATGGCCGAAATCGCCACCAACGTGTTGCACAACGTCGGCAACGTGCTCAACAGCGTGAATATTTCCGCCGACCTGGTCACGCGCAAACTGCGCAACAGCAAGGCGTTGGGGCTGGGCAAAGCCATGCAATTGATCAATCAGCACCCGCATGATCTGGGCACGTTTCTGGATCAAGACGAGAAAGGCAAATTGCTCCCCGGCTACCTCAATCAACTGGTGGAGGCGATTGCGCTGGAGCAACAAGGCATGGCCGACGAACTGGCGCAATTGACCAAGAGCGTCGATCACATCAAGGACATCGTCGCCACCCAGCAATCCTATGCCGGCGCCAACAGCCTGCTGGAACCGCTGCACATCAGCGAACTGCTGGAAGACGCCTTGCGCATGAACTCCGGCGCCCTCACCCGCCACCACGTCACGGTGGTCAAGGATTACGCCGAAGTGCCGCAGGTGATGGGCGACAAACACCGCTTGCTGCTGATCCTGATCAACCTGATCAGCAACGCCAAATACGCGATGTCCGACCTCAGCAACCGGCCACGGCAAATCACCCTCGGGGTGAAAATCGTCGACGGTAACCTTCTGCAAATCAGCGTCAAGGATGACGGCGAAGGCATCCCCGAGGAAAACATGACGCGCATCTTTGCCCACGGTTTCACCACCCGCAAGGATGGCCACGGCTTCGGTTTGCACAGCTGCGCGCTGGCCGCCATCGAGATGAACGGCCACCTCACGGCGCACAGCGACGGACCGGGCAAAGGCGCGCGGTTCACCCTGCAAATCCCCTTGAAAACCGTGGAGGACGACGCATGAGCACGGTTTTGAACCGCCGCATTTTGCTGATCGATGACACGCCGTCGATTCACGTGGATTTTCGCAAGATCCTGATGCCGGAGCCGCCGCAGCATGAACTCGATGAGATGGAAGCGACGCTGTTCGGCGGCGACAGCAAACCCGCGCGCGCGTTGTTCGAGCTCGACTCGGCGTTCGGCGGCCAGGAAGGCCTCGGCAAACTCAAATCCGCGCTGGAGCAAGACCGGCCCTACGCCATGGCGTTCGTCGACATGCGCATGCCCGAAGGGTGGGACGGCGCGCAGACCATCGAGCATTTGTGGCACGAAGACCCGCGCCTGCAAGTGGTGGTCTGTACGGCGTACTCCGACTATTCGTGGGATGAACTGCTGGAGCGATTGCACGCGCATGATCGTTTGCTGATCCTGAAAAAACCCTTCGACAACATTGAAGTCCAGCAGATGGCCAACACCTTGCTGACCAAGTGGCACATGACCGAACGCGCCAGCGTCCAGGTCGATCATCTGGGGCAAATGGTCGAGCGCCGGACCCGGCAATTTCAGGAGGCCAGCGTCGAACTGCAACGGGAAATCGACGAACGCAAACTGCTCGAATCGCAACTGGTGCAATCGGAAAAACTCGCCTCGCTGGGGCAATTGGCGGCGGGCGTTGCGCATGAAATCAATAACCCGATCGGCTTCATTTCTTCCAATCTCGGCTGCCTCGACGGTTACTTCAAACAGTTGCAGGAAATGCTCGACGCCTACCGTGGCGCCGAAGAAGCGATCAGCTCGCCCGAGGTCATCGAACGCCTGGGCGTGCTGCGTGAACGGGTGGAACTGGAGTTTTTGCGCGAAGACATTCCATTGCTGATCAAGGAATCCAAGGACGGCATCAGCCGCGTCGGGCAGATCGTCAAGGACTTGAAGGACTTTTCGCGGGTCGACTCCAATCAGGAATGGCAGTGGGCGGATTTGCATCAGGGCATGGAGTCGACGCTGAACATCGTCGCCAATGAGCTGAAGTACAAGGCTGATGTGGTCAAGGATTATCAGTTGCTGGCGGAAATCGAGTGCCTGCCGTCGCAGATCAACCAAGTGATCATGAATTTGATCGTCAATGCTTCGCAGGCGATTGGCGCGGAACGCGGGGTGATCACTTTGCGCACCGGCCTGGCCGGGGAAACGGCTTGGTTCGAAGTGGCGGATACCGGCTCGGGCATCGAGGCGCAATGCCTGAAGAAAATCTTCGACCCGTTCTTTACCACCAAACCGATTGGCCAGGGGACCGGGCTGGGGTTGTCATTGTCGTACGGGATCGTCAAAAAGCATCACGGCGAAATCTCGGTGCGCAGCGTCGTCGGCGCCGGCACAACCTTTCGCGTCGAACTGCCACTGCGCCAAACCAAATTAGCCAGCTAAACCGCATCTTCCCTGTGGGGGCCGAGCTTGCTCGCGATGGCGTCGGGTCGGTCAAGTCATTCACTGGCTGACACACCGCTATCGCGAGCAAGCTCGGCTCCCACAAAAAGCGGGTTAGCTGGGGATCCTGGAACCGGCTCTGAATTCAGCGGGGAATAATAGAAATCGAAAAAGCGACTTACAAATCCGGAAATTTCCTACGCAAGAGTTTGGTAGCGTGCCTTCTCCGCTGCTTGGCGGCGGCTTTGCGACTTGGCTCTTCAATGGAATACGGAATGTCCGACATCTCTGCTCTCAAAGAAAGAAACAATATCAAAACACTTCATCTGTTCTTGCTGATGCTGATCACGATGGGCCTGTACTCCATTGTGTGGATCCACAAAACCCAGGCATCAATAGAAGAAATCACCAAAATCAAAACCATGAGCTTCAGCTATTTCATCTGGTACCTGGCTTTGTTGGGCATCGGCAGTTTTGCGCAAGGACTGGGCAACCTGAACGTAATACTCCTGGGCAACGTCCTGCTGGTTGCTTCGGGCTTACTCGTGGTTATCTGGGTTTTCCGTGCACGGGGTGCGTTGCGAGCTTATGCACTGGCCGAGCACAACTTCGAGCTTCGAATGAACGTGTTTTATACCCTGCTCTTTCTGGATTATTACGTTAATTACTGCATCAACGACCTGCCGGCCGCTAAAGAGAAATACCTGGCGAAGATGTAGCCTGGCGGTCAATTTGCGCCGGCAAGGCACCTGTAGGAGCGAGGCTTGCCCGCGAAGGCGTCCGTTCAGCCAGCTTATTCGCTGCCTGACACACCGCTATCGCGAGCAAGCTTTGCTCCTACAAGAGCGGGGTCCTGCGTTGGCCGTTGTCCCCCACCCCACGATCCCTGTGGGAGCTGAGCTTGCTCGCGATGGCGTCCGGTCAGTCAACTCATTCGCTGGCTGACACACCGCTATCGCGAGCAAGCTCGGCTCCCACAACAGCGGGGTCAGGTGGCTTCCTGGAAGTCCATTTCCGGGGGTTGGCGGCGGAAGCCGCTGGTGAGTATGGCGAGGTAAACCACGCCGATCGCCAGCCAGCTCAGGCCGAGGTAAATCGCCAGGTGGTCGAGGCTGACCATCAGCCACAAATCGGCGAGCAGGCCAATGAACGGGAATACCAGGAACAGCACAAATTCGCGCGCACCGCGTTTCTGTGCGCCGATCCAGTAATGAAAGATCACCGACAAATTCACCAGGCTGAACGCGAGGAACGCGCCGAAGTTGATGAACGAGGTCGAGGTGGTCACGTCGAGTTTCAGCGCCAGCAACGCCACCACGGCGCACAGCAGGATGCTGTTGACCGGCGTGCCGAAACGCTCATGCAGGGTGCCGAAAAACGACTTCGGCAGCACGCCGTCGCGGCCCATGGCGAACAGCAATCGCGAGCCGCTGGCCTGCGCCGACAACCCCGAGGCGAATTGGCCGACGATCAGGCCGATGAGGAATATCGAGACAAACAAATCGCCGCCAATATTGCGCGCAATCTCGTAAGCCGCCGAATCGACGCTGTCGAACTGGAACGACGGGTGCGCGATCTGCACGAAGTACGAGACACCAACGAAGATCAAGCCACCGATCAAGGTGATCAGCATGATCGCCCGCGGAATAGTGCGGCGCGGGTCGCGGGTTTCTTCGGTGAGGGTGCTGACCGCGTCGAAACCGAGGAACGAATAACAGGCGATGGCCGCGCCGCTCATGATCAGCGGCATGTGCATGTCGCCGTTGAAGAACGGTTTTAGTGTCCACAGCGGCGTGCTCGCGTCGCCGCCAATGTAATGGACGCAGAGCACGACGAACGCGATCAGCACCAGAAATTGCACGAGCATCAGCAAGGCATTGATGCCGTTGGCGAGTTTCAGGCCGACGATGTTGATCGCACTGGTGACGCCGATGAACGTCAGCACCCAGACCCACTGCGGCACTGCCGGGAACGCGGAGTTGAGGTACGCGGCGCCGATCAGCCAGATCGCCATCGGCAGGAACAGGTAATCGAGCAGCACCGCCCAACCGGCGATGAAACCGAGTTTCGGGCTGATCGCCTTGCGCACGTAGCTGTAGGCCGAGCCGGCCACCGGGAACGCGGCGGCCATGCGGCCGTAGCTCATGGCGGTAAAGAACATCGCGACCAGCGCCGCAAGATACGCGGCCGGAACCATGCCGGCGGTGGATTGCGCGAGAATGCCGAACGTGCCGAGCACGATGATCGGCGTCATGTAGGCGATGCCGAACAGCACCACCGAACCCAATGACAGGGTGCGTTGCAAACGAGCCATGAGCGACTACTCCGAATCTATTAGATTTATGGCAGAGCCGAGTTCGGCAAAAATTACGTCAACGTCAAAAGCCACCCCTCACCCCAACCCTCTCCCCAGAGGGGAGAGGGGGAAAGGGGGCAGATCTCCATGGGTTTCAGATCCTGGGTTGGACTGGGTACTTCTTTTCAATCCTGGGTTCGATTGGGTATTCCTTTTCAATCCCGGGTTCGCTGGTTCCTTTTCAATCCCGGTTTCGACTGGGGACTTTTTTTCAACTCTGTGTTCGGCTCGGTATTCCAGGCCGCAGCAAACAGCCTGGACACCTCGGTCAGTCCCCTCTCCCCCCTGGGGAGAGGGTTAGGGTGAGGGGCTGTTCCAACTGACACCCCGCGTACTATCTAGCGCCCCGGAATAATCAGTTCCCGCAACCCATCGGCATGCTCGACAATCTCCCCCGGCAATTTCAGCCGCTGATCATCCAGATAGCGATAGTCCCGGCGAGCCGCCGCCAACTGCGGCAAATCCAGCTCAACAGCAAACTGCCCCTCCTCGCGCCCGCCCTCGAACAGCAACGTACCGAGCGGATCGACCAGCGCACTGCCGCCGGCAAACAGCAAACCGCCGTCACCCTCCTCCACCCGATTGACCATCAGCGCAAAGGCCTGGTTTTCCTGGGCGCGGGCCATGATCGCGGTGCGGTGGGTGGGGCCGTACGGGTCCATGTTGCCGTTGGTCACCAGCAACACTTCGGCGCCCAACTGCGCCAAGGCTCGCGCGCTCTCCGGGAATTCGATGTCATAGCAAATCAGCAAACCGACACGTACACCGTTCCACATACACGTGGCGTAACGGTCGCCCGCCTCGTAAACGCCGCGATCCGAGGCCCACAAATGGGTTTTGCGATAACGCAGGGCAATGCCTTCGGGGGTAATCAGCAACGTGGTGTTGTAGAACCGGCCGTGGTCGCTTTCGGCCATGCCGACCACCACGGCGATATCGCGCTCACGGGCAGCGGCGAGTACCGCGCTGACGGTCGGGCCGTCCAGCGTTTCGGCGACTTGCGCCACGGTGTGTGCGGAGGGGAAGCCCATCAAATGGCCTTCGGGGAACATGATCAGTTGCGTGTCGGCAGCGCAGCCAGCAATCGCCGCCAGTGCGCGTTCGAGGTTGTAAGCCGTGTCATTGTCACGGCCAGCCAATTGGGCGAGTTCGACCTTCATGGGTATTCCTTGTCATGGCGCCGGGCAGCACAAAGATTGCCCGGTCGGTGTCTGTGCGCCAGTATGCGCAGCAAGCAACCGGCCAGGGAATCACGCGGCCGGGGTAACCCGATAGGGGTAGACGCATGACACTTTCGCTGGATGACATCGCTTGGCACCGCTCGGTCGGGCAACTGATCGACGCGCTCGACAAGCCCAATTTCTGGACGCAACTGCTGCGTTTGCTCGATCAATACGTGGATTTCGACAGCTGGGTGGTGCTGCTATTCAGCGCCGAGCAACACCCGCAGGTGTTCGCCGAATGCCCCGGCGAGGACGGCAGCCCCGACCAGTTGTTTCAGGATTACCTGCGCGGTTTGTACCTGCTCGACCCGTTCTACATTGCCTGCCGCGAACAGTCGCGCACCGGGCTTTATCGACTCTCGGAAGTCGCGCCCGAGCACTTCGAGCTGACCGAGTATTACCAGCGCTACTTTCGTCTGAATGTGGTCGCCGACGAAATCCAGTTCAATTGCCAACTCGAAGGCGACCGCACGCTGTGCCTGTCGCTGGGCAGCAAACAACGCTTCAGCGCGCAGCAGATTGCCTTGCTGTCGCTGATCCAGCCGTGGGTGCTGGGCCTGTTGCGCCAGCGCTTGCCTTACGAAATCAACGAAGTCGTGGCGCTCGCCCCGGCGCCGCCGCAAACCGATTGGCGGGTGCAACTCGAAGCCTCGGTGCAGCAACTCAAAGGCGCGCAACTGACCGCCCGCGAGCTCGACGTCGGGCGCCTGATGCTCAGCGGTTGCTCCAGTAAAGAAATCGCCCGCAAGCTGGAAATCTCCGTCGAAACCGTGAAAGTCCATAAGAAACACATGTACAGCAAGCTTGGGATCAAATCCCAACAGGAGCTGTTTTCAATATTTTTGCAGGCACAGAATGCCTGAAGCACTGTAGGAGCAAAGCTTGCTCGCGAATAGGCCATCACATTCAACATGGATGCTGGCCGACACACCGCCATCGCGAGCAAGCTTTGCTCCTACAGCAAACACCACGGTCCCTGTAGGAGCAAAGCTTGCTCGCGAAGAGGTCAGCACATTCAGCGTCGATGGTGGCTGATACAGCGCTTTCGCGAGCAAGCTTTGCTCCTACAGATGCGTGTGAACACAACCGAGTCCGAACCCAGGGAAACCGTATGAGCCTGTCACTCCTGAGCCGTTACGCGTTCTTTGCCGCGTGCGTCATTTTCACCCTCGCCAGCCTGCCATTTTTGCATCACGAATGGCTTTGGCCATTCACCGCCGTCACCGCCGTGCTCAGCCTGATCGGCCTGTTCGATCTGCTGCAGAGCCCGCACGCGGTGCGGCGCAACTACCCGATCCTCGGCAACATCCGTTACCTGGTCGAAGGCATTCGCCCGGAAATCCGCCAATACCTGCTCGAATCCGACAGCGACGCCCTTCCCTTCTCGCGGGCCCAACGCTCGCTGGTCTACTCGCGGGCGAAAAACGAGAGCGCCGATAAACCGTTCGGCACCTTGATCGATGTCTATCAGGCCGGTTTCGAGTTCATCGGCCACTCCATGCGCCCGGCGCCATTGACCGACCCGAGCAGTTTTCGCGTCACCGTCGGCGGTCCGCAATGTACGCAGCCGTACTCGGCATCGGTGTTCAACATCTCGGCGATGAGCTTCGGCTCGCTCAGCGCCAATGCAATTCGCGCGTTGAACCAGGGCGCCAAACTCGGCAATTTCGCCCACGACACCGGCGAAGGCAGCATCAGCGCTTATCACCGCGAAAACGGTGGCGACCTGACTTGGGAACTGGGCAGCGGCTACTTCGGCTGCCGCACCGCCGAAGGCCGTTTTGACCCCGAGCGTTTCGCCGCACAAGCGCAAACGCCGCAAGTGCGCATGATCGAAATCAAGATGAGCCAAGGCGCCAAACCCGGCCACGGCGGGATCCTGCCCAAGCACAAGGTCACCAAGGAAATCGCCGAAACACGCGGGATCCTGATGGGCGAAGATTGCATCTCGCCGTCCCGCCACAGCGCGTTTTCGACGCCGATCGAATTGATGCACTTCATCCAGCAACTGCGTGAACTGTCCGGCGGCAAACCGGTGGGTTTCAAATTTTGCCTCGGTCATCCGTGGGAATTCATGGGCATCGCCAAAGCCATGCTGGAAACCGGCATCCTCCCGGACTTCATCGTCGTCGACGGCAAGGAGGGCGGGACTGGCGCCGCACCGGTGGAATTCACCGACCATATCGGCGTGCCGATGCGCGAAGGTTTGCTGTTTGTGCACAACACCCTGGTCGGTTTGAACCTGCGGGACAAAATCAAACTCGGCGCCAGCGGCAAAATCGTCAGCGCTTTCGATATCGCCAGCGTCCTCGCCATCGGCGCCGACTGGGCCAACTCGGCGCGCGGTTTCATGTTCGCCATCGGTTGCATCCAGTCGCAAAGTTGCCACACCAACAAATGCCCGACCGGCGTCGCCACCCAGGACACCCTGCGCCAACGCGCCTTGGTGGTCCCGGACAAGGCTCAGCGCGTGTTCAACTTCCACCGCAATACGCTCAAGGCACTGGCGGAAATGCTCGCCGCTGCGGGTCTGGAACATCCTTCGCAACTGTCGGCCAAACACCTGGTACGACGCATGTCGGCAACCGAGATCAAGTTGTTCTCGCAGTTGCATGTGTTCCTGAAACCGGGTGAATTGCTCACCGGCGAAGTCAACGGCGAGTTCTATTCGCGGATGTGGCAGATGGCGCGGGCGGACAGTTTTGAGCCCAATGAGGTGGCGGCGGCGTAAGCCTGTTCAGGGCGCCGGCCTCATGGGAGGCTGGCGCTATCAGGAGACAACCTGTCTTCAGTTTCGAATAGCTGCAGCTGCGTATCGCCCACGATGAAAGTGTTCATCAAACGCCAAGCCCTTGGAAATGCAGCTACCTGTGTCCCTCCTTTGTATTCTCCCAGCAACCAGATCCGCCCGGATCGTGATTGCAAGCTATCCAGATCACCCATAAATATTTGCTCTGCATTGTCCTGGACCAGAGTCCATATCAACGTACCGTCGGGACGCGACAGTGTTCCATCGGCGTTTGGTGGAGCATAAAACTTGGGGGTTATTCCAGACGTATTGTAATAAACGAACGGGAAGTACAAGAACCCATGGGTCACCAACACAGCATCGTCGACATTGGCTTGCTTATTGAGGTATTCAGACATCACATCGATACTGTTCACTTCTTTATAGACAACATGCCCTACCCGAGCAACGTTGTAGATACCCACAGATTCCACACAAACTATCACTACCAGAAAGACCTGACAGCAGAGCTTATGGCGCTGCCAATAAAGGTTTAATGCCAGCGCGAGTATTATGGGTAGGCCCAGCGCGGCAAACATGAAGTACCGAACAACAAAGAGCGGGCGAACGAATGAAACGACAATGATAAAAAACAATGGAAACCAGACGTAGAGCACAATCATTGAGTTATATTTATGCCGACTCGAATCGTGCATCACCACGACCAAGGCACATATGAACAGCAAACAAGGCAAGCTATAAAAAATCCAAGATGGAAAGGCAAGACCATCTGTATAACCCACAAACATCCACATCGTTGATACCACAGTGTGAATATCGGGCTGCTTGATCCAATAAAACCCCGAAAAAGCCAATTGATGCAATAGATTTGGAATCCAGGGAACAAAAGCAAGCGCAATGGCCAGATTAGCCAACCACCAGGATTTCACGGTGAGATATTTATGCGGCACATCTTTTCGATACATCAGAACCAAAAGATAAACCCAATGCGAAAGCAAGCTCACTGCCGCGAAATAATGGGTGTAAAGGCCAGCCGCAGCCAGTAGCACATAGACTGCGAGCGCGCGATTTGAACGTGGACGCTTGAGCCAATACACCAAAGCAATCGTAGCGCCAAGCATCAACAGCCCGAGCAATGCATACATCCGCACTTCTTGACTGTAACGAACAGCTATCGGTAAAAACGCTAACAGTACACCGCCCAAAACGGCCGCGCGCCGAGTACTTATCAAGAGCAGCAACCACATGCCGAGCAAAATACTCACACTGCCCGTCAACACACTCAGCGCGCGAGTGGCAAACAGTCCGTTGCCGAACATATTCATCCAGTAATGAAGGATCAGATAATAAAGCGGCGGGTGCACATCCTGGGTCGTATGAAAAATAATCCTCGACGGCGAATTCGAACTGAGAATCAGTGAAAATGCTTCGTCCGACCAGACTGCGATATCTCCCACACCGTATAGGCGAACCCCCACGCCGAGGAAAAAGATCGACGCCGTCAGGGCAATCATCCAGCGCTGATCAGATAACCCTGAAGCCTGCTTCTCACTCATGGTATTCACCGCGCGCGCCAGGCGATGAAAACCTTGAAAACACCCACCCGAACAACAGGCTGATCAGGGTAAATGAACACACGGTCCACAGGCCGGGCCAGTCGTAACTATCAGCGACATATCCAATGCCATAACTGAAGATGCCCATTAGTCCCATCAAGCCTGCATAGCCGCTTCTGGAAGTATGAGAATCAAAGGTATAGAGCACGTTGATGTAAAAGGAGAAAGAGCCTGCGACGCAAAAAGCGACGAAGTTACTCAAGGCTTGGGTGAATTGCGCGGCCATATAAAGCACAAAAAATATCTGCGCATGAATCAGTGTATTAACCACGCCGATCGTCGCGTAGGCGCCGAACCCTTTGGAAAAAGTCATACCGGCTCACCTGCCCCTGATCGCTGATGCGCGAGCCTCCCAAACTAGGGTCATGCGTGAATGCCGTCTACTGTCAGAAGTTACAGTTCAGATGATCCGCAGACGTGTGGTCACCAGCGCAACTCCACGACCGGCGCCGGTTCTTTCATGACGATAAAACCGTAATCGCCGAGCAGGTAAATGCGGTAGTACAGACTGTCGACCACTGGCGCAAAACCCTGATAACCGGCCCGTGTCGCGTTGCGACGCTCGCGCTCGGCCACAACATTGGTGATTCCGACTTTGGGCAGGTTTTCGGCAAGCATGTAGTAGTCGGTGTTGAGCAAGTAGTGCAGCGCCGGCAATTGCCGGAACGACCCTGCCGCCGCCGTCAGCCAGTGATCGGAATAAGTCACCGAGAGATAAATGCGTTTGGCCTCACGCAGCGCCGGGCGTGAGGCGATGTCGTAACTCAGGGCATTCAGCGCGGCAGTGGCGAAAGTTTTCTGCAGCACCAACACGCGGCCGTAGGCGTAGGACAGCGAGAGCATCGCCAACAGCGGAATCAGCAACAGTAGTGGCAGTCGCCGGTGCACGGTAGTCAACGCCAAATGGCTGAGGTAGAACAGCAACAACAGCAGTACCGAAAACCCCATCAGGGTGCGCGCGCCTTCATTGAAGTCACGGAACACCAACGCGGCGCCGGGGACCAGCAGCAAAATCAGCGCCACGCTCAGCAGGCATAAAAAACCGAATCCGGCGCGCTGCATGGGCGTTGTCTGACGCTCGATCACCCGCCGCCCGATAAGAACGCTGCCGGCAATCGCGGTCAGCAACAACGCCGCGAACACCCAGGCGAATCCGCCGTGAAACAGCAGCAGGATTTTTTCCAGCACGCGGCCAATGTTGCTGCCGACTTGCAGCAGCGGGTCCGCCGCCCAATTGAGAAAATCGCTGCGGTTCTGGTTCATGTAGGCGTACGCCGTGGCGCCGTAGATCAGCCAGGCCAGCGCCAATTGCGCGAGTTTGCAGCCAATCATCTGCGGCCAATCGGGCTGACGTTCATGTGCACAGCGCAATAATTCCAGGCAACACAAACCGACAAATACATTGATGCTGATCTGATAGAGGCCAAGCCCCAGAGCAATCAGCAACGCGGGCACGGTCAAGGTCTGGACCCGCGATGCACTGCGAAAGGTCACCGCGCCGATCACCGCCACCAGGCTCAGCGTCATCGCCGGGCCGTCGTATTGATAGGAGAGGTTTTGCAGGAAAAACGGGTTGTACCAAAACCCCAGCACCACCAGGCAATGGCTCAACGTCGGCGCGGCAAAGTAGTGGAACGTCAGGCGGGTCAGCGCCCAGGCCATCGCCAGCGTCGCGAGCAACAGCGGCAACGGAAAGATGTTCGGCGCGGCGCCGCTGAAGGTCAGCCAGTTGTAAAACAGCTGCGTGAATAGCCGCCCCTCCCCGGCCCAACCCGTGCCGGCGGCGAGCGACCGCCAGTTGTCGTCGATGTATGGGTAGTCGGCGAGGATCAGCGGCAGCATGTAGGCAAAGGTCGCCAGCACAAAGAATAATCCGACGCGGCGGGCGCCGAGTTCTCTGTCGAGCCAGTCGCGCATCCTCATGTCCGCGCCCCTTGGGGTGACTGCGTTTAACCCATAAGGTATTGAACCCAACGCCGCCGGATGCTCTGCGATTTTTCGACCAACGGTGAGGCCGGGCAATATCCCGTAATATCCCGACTTTGCATTTGTCGCCCGATCACGCGACCCTGCGCGCCGCCGATGTGCGGCACGCAACCTTTTGTATTGCGTGATTCTCCTTTCAATACACGTTCAAGAGCACTCAGCCATGACGTCTGAACGCGATCATCGAATCGACTTTTTCCGTGGCCTGGCGCTGATCTTCATTTTCTGGGATCACGTGCCGCACAACCCGCTGGGGCAAATCACCCTGCGCAACCTCGGTTTCAGCGATGCGGCGGAAATCTTCGTGTTCCTCGCCGGCGTCGCGGCGGTGATGGCTTACGGCAAGATCCTCAAGCGCGACGGTTATCTGATTGCCTGCCTGAAAATCCTTCGGCGCACCTGGGTGCTGTACGTGGTGCATATCTTCTTGCTGGCGATGCTGATGGGCATTGTGTTCTTCGCCAACAGCCACGTGGAAACCCGCGATCTGGTCGAGGAAATGGGCCTGCACCACTTCATCACCAACCCGCAGCAGGCGTTGACCGATGAACTGCTGCTGCGCTTCAAACCCAACCTGATGGACCCGCTGCCGCTGTATATCGTGCTGCTGGCGGGGTTGCCGCTGGTGTTGCCGTTGCTGGTGCGCGCGCCGTGGGCGGTGGTGGCGGTGTCGACGGCGGTATATTTGCTGGCGCCGCCGCTGGGCTGGAACCTTGCGGCGATCAAGGACGGCGTCTGGTATTTCAATCCGGTGACCTGGCAATTGCTGTTTGTGCTCGGCGGCGCGACGGCGATTATCGGCCAACGGCCACGGGCGCCCGACACCCGCTCGCTGTTGCGCCAGCCGTTATTCATGGCGGCAGCGGTGTATGTGCTGTTGGCCGGGGTGATTACGCTGTTGTGGCGCTGGCCGCAAATCCACGACGCGCTGATCCCGGCGTGGCTGAGTAATTTGCTGTATCCGATCAGCAAGACCGATCTGTCGCCGGTGCGCCTGGTGCATTTCCTCGCGTTGGCCTACGTCACCGCCAAGCTGTTGCCGGGCAGCGGCTGGACGCAAAACTGGCTGGCGCAGCAGAGTTGCCGGATGGGCCGTTATTCGCTGGAGATTTTCTGCCTCGGCGTATTGCTGGCGCCGCTGGCGGACATGATCAATGCGATGACCGACGATGCGTTTGCGATGCAGATCTTCACCGCGCTGGTGGGTGTTGCGTTGATGGCGTTGCTCGGCGCATGGCTGGATCTGAACAAGCGGCTGACCGCGCCGGTTGCCACTCATTCGGCGGTGTCCGCGCAGCGTATTCGCTCGTAGCCAGTGCCGCTGAAAACGCAAAAGCCCCGATCATCACGACCGGGGCTTTTGTGTTTCAGGCACTGGATTTACGAAGCGGAACGCACCGCACCTTGGGTGACGTTAGTCGGTTGCAGCTTGAACACGTAGAACAACACGGTCAGCAGCACCAGGAACGCCGGGCCGACATACAGCGCCACGCGAGTGTCCGGGAAGTAGGCCATCAGACCAACCACCAGCACCAGGAACGCCAACGCCAGGTACGAGCTGACCGGGTACAACCACATCTTGTATTTCAGGCCGGCACGTTCGCTGGCGCTCAGGCCTTTGCGGAATTTCAGCTGGGCCAGGAGGATCATCACCCAAGTCCAGATCGCGCCGAAGGTGGCAATCGCGGTAACCCAGACGAAGACTTTTTCCGGCACCAGATAGTTGAGCAGCACGCCGACCAGCAGCGCAGCGATCGACAGCAGCAGCGCACGACGCGGCACACCGTTGCTCGACGTGGTGGCGAAACCGGCCGGGGCCTGGCCGTTCTGCGCCAGGCTATAAAGCATGCGCCCGGTGCTGAAGATGCCGCCGTTGCACGACGACAACGCTGCGGTGATCACCACGAAGTTGATGATGCCAGCGGCAGTCTTGATCCCCAGACGCTCGAAAGTCATGACGAACGGGCTGCCTTGGGTACCAATTTCGTTCCACGGGTAGATCGACAGGATCACGAACAGCGCGCCGACGTAGAACAGCAGGATCCGCCAGAACACCGAGCCGATCGCGTTGGGAATGGTTTTCTGCGGGTTCTTCGCTTCGCCGGCAGTCAGGCCGATCATCTCGACGCCGAGGTAGGCGAACATGACCATTTGCAGCGACATCAACACGCCTTGCACGCCGTTCGGCATGAAGCCGCCGTGCGCCCACAGGTTGGAAACGCCGAGCGCAACGCCATCGTTGCCGAAACCGAAAGCGATCACGCCGATGCCGCCGATAACCATGGCGATGATGGTGACGATCTTGATCAGGGCGAACCAGAATTCGAATTCACCGAAGGCTTTTACTGCGATCAGGTTGATCGTGCCCATGCTGACCAGCGCCGACAGCGCCCAGATCCAGCGCGGCACGTCGGGGAACCAGACGCCCATGTAAACGGCGACTGCGGTGATTTCCGCGACGCAGGTCACCAGCCACAGGAACCAGTAATTCCAACCGGTGAGGAAGCCGGCCAATGGCCCGAGGTAGTCTTGCGCGTAACGGCTGAACGAGCCGGCGACCGGGTTGTGCACGGCCATTTCGCCGAGGGCGCGCATGATCACCAGGATCGCCAGACCGCCGATGATGTAGGAAAGCATGATGGCCGGGCCGGCCATTTCAATCGCCTTGGCCGAACCGAGAAACAGGCCGACACCGATACAGGCGCCGAGCGCCATCAAGCGAATATGCCGTTCGCCAAGTTCGCGTTTAAGCGGACCGCCCTGAGCGGTCTCGCCTTGGGGCAGATGATTGCCTGCTGGCATGGGGGTACAACCTCGTCTTGTTATTGGATATGACCACCGAGTATCGAAGCGTCGACCGATAAGCCGTTGCTCACCTGAAACCGCGCCTGCCTTTTGAGCAAATGCGTCTTGTAGGACAAAACCTGCAAGATCAGCGGGGCGTGCAGTATAAAAACCTTCACACAGGGTTTTTCACTCTATAAACCACAACATTCAGCGACAACTCTCGCCAAAAGCCCGGTTTGCGGAGGGGCATTACCTGAGTTTTGTCAGATTATTCATCGCAAAAACGCCGCCGATTATTGCACAGCAATGGTGCATCGTCATGCTTGAGGGTGGGTTGGGGATGTGGTTGAAGTGTCTAGTGCGCAGGTTGTGGGTGAAGACGCGTGGCGGCTGGGCGCGAAGCCTGCTGCAAGGGGTGTTCACCTGCAGTGAATGGGTTTACCTGTGGCGAGAAGGTTTACCCGTGCTGAAGGGGTTTACCTGTGGCGAGGGGGTTTACCCCCGTTCGGCTGCGCAGCAGTCGCAAATGTTTTTCCGGGAAAACGCAGGGGAGCGCTTCGCACTCCAACGGGGGTAAACCCCCTCGCCACAGGGAATGCATTGACCGCAAAAATCCATTTACTCAGGCAAGCCCTTCCCCCCTTCAAACACCCACGCCACCTCGCAGTTCTTTAACCGGGTATTCGTCCTTCATACAACGCAGAATTTTCCTTCGCCATTCGCAGATCCGGATTCAGCGCCCAACCACTAACCTCCATCACTCATACACATCAAGGAGGCAAAGGATTGCCTAGCCAGCCAAACTCTCATCGTCTGCGTCGGGGACGACATTCCGAACCAGGTCGCGCTTATCTCATCACTGCAGTCATTCATTTACGCCAACCGATATTCTCTGATTGGCGATTAGGGCGATTGCTCGTTCGGGAATTGCGAAGAGCTCATGATTCGGGACAGGTGGACTCGATTGCGTGGGTGGTGATGCCTGATCATTTCCATTGGTTGATGCAATTGGAGGTCACAAACCTGGGCAATGTGATCGGCGCGATCAAATCTCGATGTACTAAGTCAGTGAACCAAGCGACCGGCCGGCGTGGTCCTTTATGGCAAACCGGCTATCACGATCGGGCTATTCGGGACGGGGAGGAATTGTTGCCGTTTGCTCGCTACATCGTGGCCAATCCGTTGCGCGCAGGGCTGGTGAATAGAATTGGTGACTACCCGCTATGGGACGCCAGCTGGTTATAACGTCTGTGGACAGTGGTTTGCCTGTGGTTGGGGGGGCACTTTAGTAATGGGGTTGCCTGTGTGAGGGTGTTTACCTGTGGCTCAAGATAAACGCCATCGGCAGCTTGGAGAGGCTTCCCCTGTTTCGGCATTTCCCCACCCACAATTTTTTCACCAACGCCAACCACCGACTAAGCTTCAGACAAGTCCGATCAATCTGCGTGAATGGATCAGTCGACTATGGGCGCTTTATGGCAAACCGATTCGAGTAAAACCGTGGTCCCGACTGAACGTGTGGATGAAGCGCCTTTACCTGAAAAATCCCGTCGTAACCGGCACGGCTGGAAGGCGTTCTGGTTGTTGCTGCTGATTATCGCGGTGGCGCTGGGGCTGGCGGCTGCCAAGGAGATGCGTACATCGAAATTTCAATCGACCGAGGTCAGCAAATTTGCCGCGTCCCTGAGTTATGAGCTGCAACCCGGCCCCAGCGATGCCATCCGCTATCCGGGCGCCGGCCCGTTTGATTTGCGTTTGGGCTACAGCGCCATGGACGATTTCCTGCCGCGCCTGCTCAAGCGAAATTACATCGTTGCCGCGCAGACACGTTTTTCCCCGGAGCTGATGAGCTATAGCGACCGGGGCTTTTTCGTGCCCTACGCGGAAAAAATCCAGGCCGGCCTGACCATCACCGATTGCCGCGCGGCGCCGCTGTACCAGTTCAACTACCCGCAACAGCTCTACGCCAGCTTCGACGCGATCCCGCCGGTAGTGGTCAACAGCTTGTTGTTCATCGAAAACCGCTTCCTGCTCGACCCGAAACAACCGATGGCCAACCCCGCCGTCGACTGGCCGCGCTTCGGCATGGCCGCGTGGTCGCAAGTCGCCAAGTTGATGCACTTGCCGGGGCAATCGGCTGGCGGCAGCACCCTGGCGACGCAACTTGAGAAGTACCGCCACTCCCCCGACGGCCTGACCGTGTCCGGCGCGGAAAAGATCCGTCAGATGATTTCTGCCAGCGTGCGCGCCTATCAGGGCGGGCCGCAGACCATGCAGGCGCGGCAGAATGTGGTGCGCGATTACCTCAACAGCGTGCCGTTGTCCGCCGTGCCCGGCCACGGCGAAGTACACGGCATGGCCGAAGGTCTGCGCGTCTGGTACGGCGCCGACTTCAACAAGGCCAATGAAACCCTCGCGAGCAGCGCCACCGACGCGAAAACCATGGCCGACAAAGGCCTGGCCCTGCGCGAAATGCTCTCGCTGATGATTGCCCAGCGCCGCCCTTCGCACTACCTGACCAAGGGCCACGATGAACTCGCCAGCCTCACCGACAGCCACATCCGCCTGCTCGCCCAGAACGGCGTGATCGATGCGCCGTTCGCCGCCGCCGCGCTCGCCAGCAAAGTCACCTACCGCGATTGGCAGACGCAACCGACGATCCAGCCGATCGAATCCAATAAAGGCATCAGCACCGCCCGCAGCCGCTTGGCCTCGATGCTCAATCGGCCGCTGTACGACTTGGATCGCCTCGACCTCTCCGCCACCAGCACCTTGCAAAGTGACCTGCAAAAACAGGCCACCGAATACCTGAAACACCTCGCCGACCCGGCGTTTGCCGGGCAGATCGGCCTGATCGGCGAACGCTTGCTGACGCCGACCAGCACCACTCAGGTGCGCTACAGCTTCACCCTGTTCGAACTGACCCCGGACGGTTCGCGGGTGCGCGTGCAAACCGACAGCACCGACCAACCGTTCGACATTAATGAAGGCAGCAAACTGGAACTCGGCTCCACCGCCAAGATGCGAGTCATGACCACCTACTTGCAGATCATTTCCGAACTGCACGAAAAATACGCCGACAAAACCGTCGCCGAACTGAAGAAAACCGAAGTGCCGGATCAGGATCGCCTGAGCCGCTGGGTGGTCGATTACCTGATCCAGAACAGCGACCGCAGCCTGCCGACACTGCTAAGCGCGGCGCTTGATCGCAAATACTCGGCGAGCCCCGGCGAGGCGTTTTTCACTGGTGGCGGGTTGCACACCTTTCACAACTTCCGTAACGAAGACAACGGGCGCATTCCGACCCTGCGCGATGCCCTGCGTGAGTCGATCAACCTGCCGTTCATTCGGCTGATGCGCGACATCGTGCGCTACACCACGTATTCCGGACCGAGCAACAGCGCCGAGCTGCTCAAGGACGACCGCGACCCTCGGCGGCAGGAATACCTGGCGTCATTCGCCGACCGCGAAGGCACGTCGTTTCTGCTCAAGTTCTGGAAAAAGTACAAAAACAAAGACACTGACGCACGCCTCGAAACCTTCCTCGACAGCATGCGCCCGACGCCAATTCGCATGGCAGCGGTGCACCGTTACCTGTACCCGGAAGCCGAGCAAACTGCTTTCAACAGCTTCGTGCGCTCGCACTTGAAGGGCGCCAAGCTCAACGAAAAACTCACCGACGAACGCCTCGAACGCCTGTACCTGAGCTATGGACCCGGCTCGTATGACCTGCCGGATCAGGGTTTTATCGCCAAGGTGCATCCGCTGGATCTGTGGCTGATCGGCTACCTGCTCAATCACCCGGAAGCCAAGTTCAGCGAGATCGTCAAAGCCAGCCAGTTCGAACGTCAGGAAGTGTATAGCTGGCTGTTCAAGAGCAAACACAAAGGCGCGCGCGACAGCCGTATCCGCACCATGCTCGAGATTGAAGCGTTCCTCGATATTCACCAGCGCTGGCAGCAAGTCGGCTACCCGTTCGACCACCTCGTGCCGTCATTGGCCACGGCGATTGGCAGCTCTGGCGACCGCCCGGCAGCGTTGGCCGAGCTGATCGGGACGATTCTCAACGACGGCGTGCGCATGCCGACCTTGCGCATCGACAGCCTGCATTTCGCCGCGGATACGCCGTACGAAACCAAAGTGGTCAACGACCCGAATGTCGGCAAACGGGTGATGCCGTCCGAGGTTGCCACGGCGATGCGCGAAGCCTTGTCGCAAGTGGTGGATGCCGGCACCGCGAAACGCGTGTCCGGCAGTTTCAAAACCCCTGACGGCACCGCGTTGGCGATGGGCGGCAAGACCGGCACCGGCGATAACCGCATCGAAGCGATTGGCTCCGGCGGGCGGATTCTCAGTTCGAAATCGATCAACCGCACGGCGACGTTCGTGTTCTACATCGGCGATCACCACTTCGGCACGCTGACCGCGTTCGTGCCGGGGCGCACCGCCGAGGCCTTCAAGTTCACCTCGGCGTTGCCGGTGCAAGTGCTCAAAGGCATGGCGCCGATCTTGACGCCATACCTGCAACCGGGGCGCAACACCGAATGCCTGGCGCCGACGGTGACGGCGAGCAACCAGACCCAGGGCTAGATCTCGGAATCCCAGATCACCGTAACGTCGCCGGCAAATTTGTCGCTGCCCGAATCGAGCATTTGCTTGACGCCCTCCTGCGCCACGGAGAAATGCATAACGCCAGGTTTGCGCGCCACGTAGACGTTGGGTTCGAACCGTTCGGTGCCCTGGCCGTCGAGCCGCAAGGGTTGGTTGACCACCGACTGGCCGTTGCGCACCAGCCCGTGGGGCAGCGTCACGGCGACGTCGACCGGCACTTGGTTGCCCGCCGCGTCCTGCAACGCGCAGGTATTGCCGAGGTTGGTGGCACAGCTCAATTGCATCTTGAATGGTGTCGAAGTCCAGATATTGAAGGTCTGGTCGCGGAAGATGCGTTCCGGCCGACGATTACGCTGCAGCCACGCTTGCCAGCCGCCGTGCGGGACCAGTTGCACCTGATTGCCGCTTGGCGGAATTTCCACCGCCAGTACGTGATTGACCGTCAGGGTGAAGTCCAGTTGCAGCGTGTCCGGGCTGGCCAGCATGTTATCGCCCATGTCGAAATCGGTGCCGGAGCCCAATCGATAAAGGGTGCTGCCGGTATAAATTCCCGGCGCCATTTTCAATGGGTCGGGCGTGCGCATCTGATAGGCAAAATTCAATCTTGGGTAGGAAAAACCCGGTATGTCGAAATTGGCTCTGGTTGCGCAAGTGCCGGCCACCGGGGTGAACCAGAAGAAATCAAAATCAGTGTCCGTTACGCCCGCTCCCGCGCGTCCTTCCATGCAGGGTCTGGGTGCAATTCCCCAGTCGCTTAAACTCCATAGGCGCTGATGAGAGGTGGATATCGGCAAATCCTCACGCCCGATCAGTTCCTGAACCCTGTGACTCAGCCGATAACGCCCGCCAACCCCAGCAATGCGCACCTGCACCATCGCCGGACGGCCTTGGTCATCCTGTACCGGCACATCGCGCCATTGCGCCGCCGAGATGTTGAACATCGCACCTTGGCGTGGACTGGAGTGATTCGCTGGAATCGGATTGATCGACTGCACATCAATCGAGCTCTCGATGCTGAACAATTTGTCGAACCCTCCCGATCCATCACAGGAAGACGGGTTATCGGCGCAATAGCCACTATCAGGCGTGGTATTCCTGAACTCATTGATATGCGGACGCACCGGATCGGGCTCGAACTCGGCGGTGATCTGCACCACATCAGCCTGCGCCGCCAAACACGTAACCAACACCAACCCACTGCACAGACGCTTCATGGATTCACCGCATCAAACATCAATTGCACCGTCCCGTAATAATTGCCCGGCGCATACCCGTCGACCGGTTTCAGCGCGGCAATCTCCAGCCGCACGCGTTGCCCGACGCGGGCCTGCTGTTCGGCAACCACTGGCGTCGCCAGCAACGACAAACGCTGCCCATTGAACTGCACCGCGAGGTCGATACGCTCACGACCATTGAACAAAAACGGCTCGGCAGCCAGGCGCGCGTCGATGCTGCCACTGGTGTTTTTCACGTCGAAATGTTCGCGCAGCGGCGTCAGGTCAGCAGTCACCGGGTTCCACGCCATCACCTGCTCACGCTCAAGAAACATCGAATTGACTGGCAGCACGTAAAACTCGCTGGTGGGGATCGTCACCGACACGTGAAAGGTCTGCTCCTCGCGAATCGCCAAGGCCAGCGTGCTGGTCAGCAGCAGCACGGCGCCCAGTGAGATCGCCAGGCTGCGCTTGAAGCCCTGACGATTCATCCTTTCACCTCGTAGCTTTTCTGCGCCGCGCCTTCGACCAGTTTGAAGCGATACTGGCGCCCGGCGTGTTTGTCGAAACGGAATGCCTTGCCCGGCAGCACATGATTTTTGGTGACCGGCTGGCAGTCGTTTTCATCGCTGGCGGCGCAGTCCTTGAATTCATCGACCACCACCACGGTGTTGCCGTTGTTGCGCAACGCATATTGGCCGGCACGCTCATCGATCTGCGTGTCGAAGCGCGCATCCTTGGGCCGCACGAAGAAAATCGTGCCGTAACCCGCCAGCACGTTAACCCCGGCCGACAACGATTGTTTGTAAGCGGCGCGCTCTTCGACGGACACCGCAAATTCATCCTCCTTTTCCGGCACCACCGGCACAAACCGCACCCGAAAATAACGCTCACGCTCGCGCTCACCCATGAACAGCAGACGCGTGCCCTGCATGCCGTTGACCGGCACAATCAGCCGCGCCGGGCTGGCCATCAGACCGTCGCGGCTGCTGTTGTCGTCCTGGGTCTTGATCGGCAGTTCCGAGGGTTTGCCCTCGGCGTCGTAGACGATTTCGTGAATGTTGATGCGGATGAACGCGGTGCTGTCGCCGCCATTGAACACCCGTTTCAGGTAAGTGCTTTTGTCGCCGTCGAGGTAGTCGTAAACCACCCCGACATTGATCGCCGGCCCGGCCTCGGCCAGCAGCGGCAACAAGCTTGCACCCAACAAGACGCACAGACGTTTCATTGTTTTCGATCCCTCAGTTGATGGCTGTCCGCAAATGCCGGCAGCGCAGATCAGATTTCCGAATTCCAGATAACCGTGACGTTGCCGGCGTAGGTCTTGCCGACGCCGGTGAGCATTTCGGCGACTTTTTCCCGGGCGATTTCAAAGTGCAATTGGCCGGGTTTGCGTTCGACGTAAAAACCTGGCTGGAACAGTTCGGTGCCGCTGCCGTCGCGCAGCAACGGCCGCCGGTTGACCGCTTGGCCAGCGGCGTCGGTCAAGCCGTTGGGCAGCGTCACGCGGATGTCCAGCGGCACCGCGCCGCCCGATTGCGGTTCAAGCAACAAGCACTGATTGCTGCCGTCGCTGTACTGGCAATCGAGCTGCATCTTGAAACGGCTGGAGGCCGAGATATTGAACGTCTGGTCGCGGAACAAGCGCTCCGGACGGCGATTGCGTTGCAGCCAGGCTTGCCAGCCACCTTGCGGCACCAGTTCGACCTGAGTGCCACCGGGCGGCACTTCGACTTTGAGGGTGTGTTGCACGTCGAGATTGAAATTGAAGATCAGGGTGTTGTCGTTGGGCGTCATACGGTCACCGAAATCAATGTCCTGGTGCGGCCCGATGCTGTAGCTGATCGAACCGGTGTAACGCCCGGTAGACATGCCCAGCGGATTGGGTGTGCGCAGCTCGTAGGCATATTCGAAGTTGGCGTAGGAAATAGAGGGGATATCGACGGTGTGCTGCAGATTGCAACTGTCGGCACCTGCAGGGACGATCCAGAACCACAGCGCGTATTGGGGAGTGCCGGTAATGCTGCCGCTGGATTGACAGGGTGCCGGCGCCCATAACCAGGTGCGTGGCCCCCAGGAATGGATGTTTGCCGGGCGTTGGACATCCATGCGGTTGCCAACGCCGGCAAAGCGCATTTCGACCGTCTCGCGCTCGCCCCGGTCGGAAACGACCACAAAGCTGCGCCACTCAGACGGAACTTTGAACATCACCCCGCGACGCGAATCAATCGGCCCCGGCGGAGTGTTATTGAGGGTCATGGGCCCATTGGAGCGGAAATTGATGTCGTTGGTGCGGATGCTGAAAATCCCCAGAGCCTTGCATCGCTCCGGTATGTGATAGGCGCAGTAACCACTTTCGGGCGTCGTATTCTCAAATTTATTGACCAGCGGGTTGCTGGGGTCGGGCCTGAAAACCGCAGTGATTTCCTGCACCGCAGCCGCCGCAGGAAACGCGACAAACCCCAACAGCACCGCGATTGCCGCCACCCGCCAGGCAACGTGTCGCCTCAGATTGTTCATGGACATGACTCAGTGCTCCTGTCGGGTGTCAGCCAGCGGTCTGGGCTTCGAAAGAGTTGTCCGCCAAGGTGTCCGGCGTGCAGCGCAGATCGCCGATCATCAACACGTCCTGCTCGATGCGCGCGTTGCGGGTGTCGAGCCGGAACTGACACAACAACTGTTCACCTCGACGCACTTGCAGGGTCGGCGAACCGGCATTCATTTCCATCGAGAAGAACCCGTCGACCTCGCTCACCCCACGGCTGGCGTGGTTGATGATGTGGTGGCCTTTCAATGGATGCCCTTGCGGATCGATCAGGCGCCCGAGCACGGTCACGGTTTTCATCACCTGAACCTTGCGATAGGCGACGCCGCCCTTGTTCAGGTGATAACTCATGCGCGGCGGTTGAATGTTGGCGGCGGGCACGTGGTTGCCCTCGAAATCGAAACTCACCGAGCCGCTGCGGTACGCGGTGATCGGCACAAAATTGCGCCCCGCACGCAACGCGGTGCTGCCACCGCTGAGGTCGTCGGCGCGCAGGGCGATGTCGTCGACATCCGATTCGACGTCGATGATCATCCCGGCGCCGCGCCCCTGATGCTGGCTGGTCAGGACCATTTTTTGCCCGCCGACGGCGAACGTGCTGTCCAGGTTGAGGCCGCCGGTGATGTCGCCGCTGTACGACGAGCGCTGGGCGAAGGCATCGCCGAGTACTGTGTCGGTCATGAAGTTGGTCGTGCCCGAGATACCGACGCCGTAGGTATCGGCAATTGCCGTGGCCGAGACGCTTTGCAAAATGAAATCCTGCAAATCCTTGCGGTAAGTCAGCGACGCATTGTGGTCGCGCCCGCCATCGCGCGAGGTGCGCGAGCCGATGCTGCCGGAGATCTGCTCGCCCGGTCCGCCGAGCGCCAGGCTCACGCTCAAATCGACGCCGCGATTGCGTTTGTCGCCACTGCTGGTGCTGGCCGGCCGGTCGAACACGGTGAAGCGCCAATTGGCGTCGCTGCCGAACAGATTGCCGCGTTGCGTCCAACCGAGATCGAGGCCGACGCCTTCGACATTGCCCTCGCTGTGCGACACGCGGCCATTGAGCGAAGTGCGGTTGTTCAAGCGATGGGTCAGCGACAGCGAGGAATTGCTGGTTTCGCCAGTGAACACATTGCGCTGCCGAATGCGCGTGCCGTCGGGCAAAGTTTCGTAAGTGTTGCGGGTGTCGAGCCAACTGCGATTGTGGCTGGCGACCACGGTGCCGAGGCCGTAGCTGTAGAGCGCTTGCAGATCGACGCCGGTGCCGTGGTCTTCGGTTTGATAAACGTTGGCAAAGACGCTGGCATTGTTGGCCACGGTCCAATCGACCGATGAGCCGTACTGCAACTGTTCGCGCACCTGCCGCGCCGACAATCCCAACACCACGCGCGGGTGCAGCAAATAGTTGAGCGCGGCGCCGGCAGACATGGCGCCGTCGGCTTGCTCTTCCCAGTTGCTCAGCAGTTTGCTTTCGCGGCCGGCAAACACGTTGTAGCGCCAGCGCTCGTCGTGGTTGCGCCAGTTGTTCGGTTTGTACACCAGCTCCTGCGTGGTCGAAGTGATCTGACCATCCTCGATCAGACGCACTTCAACCTCGTAGATGCCGCCGGGCAGTGGCCGGGTATCAAGCGTCTGCAAACCGGCGGGCACCGGTTGCGTGTTGATCAGCAAACCGTTGCGGTAAATCTCCACCGAACCGAGGCGATTGGCGGTGACGTAAATCGGGTAGACGCTGGGTTTCGGGTTATCGATGGCCAGGCTGTCGGAGCTGCCATACATCACGCCGAACGCGGTATCCGGGCTCGAGCCAAACGAACGCGGCTGGCGGCTGAGGCCTTCGGAGTTGGGCATGAAGTAGCCCAGACGCAGGAAAGTGCCCTGCAACTCGCGCTGCGTATAGAGCTCATGCACGGCGTGATAGAGCTGGTCATCCAGGCCGCCGAGGCGCGCCAATTGCAGGTTGACGCTCTGGGTCCAGTTGCCGAGGCTGCTGCTGGCCTCCAGGCCATAACGCCCGCCGAGCGGCTGATCCTGTCCACCATTGAGGTTCAGTTGATTGCGCACGATAAGGCCAGTGCTGCCGCCATCGGGCTGTTCGTAATAAGCCTGAGGCTTGTCGTCACGCTCGGCATTTTCAGTGACGAGCGAGACCAGAGAATTTTCAAGGTTGTAATGCACGGCCAACAAGTTTGCCGGGCAGTTGGCACTGCATGCACCCAACGGCACGCCTTGTTTGAGCCAAGCAGCAAGTGCTTCACGTTCCGGGGCTTTTACCTCGCTGTCGCGGGTGTCCGTGAGTTCAAGTAAGGTCACACGATCGTCACGCGACAACACTACCATCGCCTCACCCAGAAACTGTTGATCACGTTCAACTCGAACTGCCAGCGGAACATCAAAGAAGTGCTCTTCAAACTCTGCCGGCAAACCCTTGGCCTGGGCCAGTAAAGAGCGCGGCATGGTATTACCGTTAGTTGTCGCGGCAACGGCTGCCGAACAAAACAACAAGGCGAGCGCTGTCGCGATGGGCGTCATCGGGAACATGAACCAGATACTCTGAATGCGGACAGTAATTAGTGTGAAACCCGGTCGGCCGGCCAGGGCGACAGGCCGATCGGGGCGCTTCAGTCAGCCCGTCGAAGGGCCGATTTTCAAGGCAATACGGTGCGCGGTACGGCGTCGAACATCACGACCGGATTGCCAGTGAACAGGCCGTTCTGGCTGTCGGTCGGGGCGGCGGCGACGATCAGCATGTCCGCCTGCATGCCTGGGTTGGAAGGCACATCACCAGCAATTTCCTTGGACACACCATCCAGCACCACACCGCCGATGGAGATGGTCAGCGGGATTGCCGAAGCACCGTTGTAGAGCGCAGCGGTGCCGCCCTCGATGTAAGCGTTGATGGAACCGTCAGTGTTTTTCAGGTCGTAGGTCTGGCGCAGGTTGCTGAGTTTGCCGGTGACAGTGTTGTAGGTCATGGTTTCATCCTGACCGAAGTTCGGATCCCGCGGCTGGGCATGGAACTGCTTCGTCGGGATTTCAGCCTTGATGTTGATCGTAGTGCTGGCGTCATCCTTGGCCCATGCTGCGGTCGAACCCAGTACCAGAACAGCCAGCGGCGCGGCGATTGCAAACTTCTTGAACATGATTAACTCCGGATTAATTCAATAAGAAAAATCATTAACGCTTCGAACAAGTCGCGGACTTGAACATTGAACGCGGAGGCATCATCAACCAATTGAAACTTTAAGTAAGCAGGACATGTCTGGCGAACACGTAGTCCGCAGGGCATGTAGCGTGAAGAAAAATAACCGAAAAACACTGATAACGCCGAGTGACCGTAAGAAGCAGACTACCGACAGATTGTTTATGTTTTCCATACAGAAACATGAGGTACGAGTTCAACATATGAACTTCAATAAACGCTAGGCGAAAACAGTGCTTTAGAGAACTAGCACTAATTTAATCTGGGCAAATATATACATTCGGTTACTTCCTTGCTTCCTTCTGCGGATTGCGAACAATCGGACGGCGCTTCGGAACAATTTCCCACGCGAGAACGAGCGTCGTCCTGCGCCGTTGGTCGAATCGCCTTGCTTGACACCTAAGATATATCTTAAGTTGTATCTAAACACGTCAAGAGAACTGGAAAAATGAGAGACCATCATTCCCCCCACCATTCCCCCCACCGCGAACACGGTGACGGCCGCGACGGCTTCGAGAAGCGCCCCGGACGCGAACGCGGCGGCCGTGGCCCACGGGTCTTCGCCCCCGGCGATTTGAAATTGCTGCTGCTGGCGCTGATCGCCGAACAGCCGTGCCACGGCTACGACTTGATCCGCCAGATCGAAGGCATGTTCGACGGCGCCTACAGCCCCAGCCCCGGCGTGATCTATCCGACGCTGACGTTTCTGGAAGAAAGCGAAATGATCAGCGGCGACGCCGAGGGCGGGAAAAAACGCTACAGCATCACCGACGCCGGGCGTCTGTCGTTGAGCGATCAGGCGATTGCCCTGGAAGGTGTGCGGATGCGCATCGACGTCAGCAAACGTTCATTGCGCGGGCATGATCGCCCGGCAGAAATTCACGAGGCGGTACACAACCTGCGCCACGCCTTGCAACTGCATCACGGGCGCTGGAGCGCCGAAGAAATCGTGCGTGTCGCGACCCTGCTCAACGACACCGCCAAAGCCATCGTCGACGGCCCCGCCGTTCAAGCCGCACAGGAGAAACCCGAATGACTGCCGTTGATACCCAGACCATTCACCGCGTGATGCATGAAATCAAACGTCGTCGGCTGGAGGTGCTGCGGGTGGTGGACCTGACGCCGCGTATGCGCCGCATCACGGTCGGCGGGCCGGAGTTGGCGGGGTTTGTCAGCCTCGGCACGGATGACCACGTCAAACTGCTGTTCCCGCAGAACGCGGCGCAAACGGCCGCGATGGAAACTCTGGTACTCGGCGCCGGCAAGACTGATCAGCCGATGCCGCCGATGCGCGATTACACGCCGCGTCGGTATGACCTCGACGCGCTGGAGCTGGACATCGATTTTGTCCTGCACGGCGACGGCCCTGCCTCGACCTGGGCGGAACAGGCGCAACCGGGGCAATCGCTGAACATTGCCGGGCCGCGCGGTTCGATGATCGTGCCGGACATTTTCGACAGCTATCTGCTGATCGGCGACGAAACCGCCCTGCCCGCTATCGCCCGCCGCCTCGAAGGCCTGGCGGCGAACCGTCGGGCGCTGGTGATTATTGAAGTCGAGAACGGCGCTGAACAGCAGGCGCTGGAAAGTGCTGCGCAGGTCAATGTGATTTGGGTATTGCGCGACGGCGGCACGAATAATCTGCTGAACGCGGTGAAGCAACTGCAAGTGCCGAGCGGCGATTTGTACGCGTGGGTGGCGACGGAAACCAAGGTCTCGCGACAGATTCGCCGGGTGCTGCTGGATGAGCATGGGCTGAACGAGCAGTTCGTCAAAGCCGCCGGTTACTGGCGCGCCGAGGGCAGCGACGAGGAGTAACCCGCCTCAATCCCCATCCCCTGTAAACCAGCCTCGACGCCGAGCCCCTGTAGGAGCGAGGCTTGCCCGCGAAGGCCCCGTAGGAGCGAGGCTTGCCCGCGAAGGCGGTGTGTCAGTCGACAACTTTACTGACTGACACAGCGCTTTCGCGGGCAAGCCTCGCTCCTACAGGTTCGGTGGCGTTGGCAGGCTCGGTTTTCGCCAGCGATCGAGCCCGATCACCAGCAGCGCCATCAGCACAAACCCCGCCAAAATCCCCCCGGCATTGATAAACACCTGTGGATAACCCAGCGTCGGCACGTCAATGAACGGATACGGATAAGCGCTCAGCACGTGCCCGCGCAGCAGCGCGAAAGCAAAATAGACCAGCGGATAAATCACCCACAGCGCGATGTGGTGCAGGCGCAAAGTGCCTTTGGGCACACAGCACCACCAATAGATCAGGAACAGCAGCGGCATGATGTCGTGGAGCAATTCGTCGGCGATCAATTGCCAGCCTTCGGGATGCCACAGATGCCGCAGCAATACGCTGTAGGCAATGCCGACCACGGCGATGCTGACCGCCACGCCGCTGCTCACCGACGGTTGCAGAAACCAGCGCCTCGCCGCCGACTCGCGCGTGGTCAGTGCATAGCTCAGCACCACTGCAACCAGCGTGTTGGTGACCACGGTGAAAAAACTGAAAAATGCCATCAGCCCGCCAAGCAGGCTGGCGCCGATGCTCCAGCGTGAGCCGAGAATCAGGTACAGCTGAATGCTCAAACCGGCCCAACCGAGCACGGCCGCCACGGCGATGCAGCGACGCCTTGCGGCAGAACCCGGCGTCGATAAGGCACGCATGTCAGAGGGGACGCTTGGTGCGCATCAGTTTGATGTACAACCGCTCGACCTTCTCCCGCGCCCATGGGGTTTTGCGCAGGAAGGTCAGGCTCGACTTGATGCTCGGATCGCTCTTGAAGCAACGAATGTCAATGCGCTCGGCCAGCCCCGCCCACTCGTAGTGTGCAACCAGGGCGTTGAGGATTTGCTCCAGCGTCACGCCGTGCAGCGGGTTGTCGTTGTTGTGTTCGGTCATGCCGGGCCTTTGCGCGAAGAAAGATTGAAGAAGCCGCGCACCTTAGCCGAGCCCTTCGCCGGGTGGAAGCGCTCCGTTAACTGTAGGCCATCCCGGGCACAAACCGTGGGAGCAAAGCATGCTCGCGAAGGCGTGAGCATCGGCAACATCATCGTCAACTGACCCACCGCCCCCAAATGTAGGAGCAGAGCTTGCTCGCGAAGGCGTCCGCACAGACAACATCTTCGTCGACCGACCCACCGCCATCGCGAGCAAGCTCGGCTCCCACAGGTGTTCGCACAGACAACATCATCGTCAACTGACACACCGCCGCCCCCTGTAGGAGCAAAGCTTGCTCGCGAAGGCGTCCGCACAGACAACATCTTCGTCGACTGACCCACCGCCATCGCGAGCAAGCTCGGCTCCCACAGGGGTTCGCACAGACAACATCATCGTCAACTGACCCACCGCCCCCCCTGTAGGAGCAAAGCTTGCTCGCGAAGGCGTTTGCACAGACAACATCTCAGTCGACTGACCCACCGCCATCGCGAGCAAGCTCGGCTCCCACAGGTGTTCGCACAGACAACATCATCGTCAACTGCCCCACCGCCACCCCCTGTAGGAGCAAAGCTTGCTCGCGAAGGCGTCCGCACCGGCGACATCGTTGTTGACTGACCCACCGCCATCGCGAGCAAGCTCTGCTCCTACAGGGTCAATGAATGTCATGCGACGCGCGGTCGCAGGCGACTGTTACCGAATCCGAAATGATCCATGTCAGGAAAAGCGCTTTCTCTATTTGTAACAGGACATTATCCTTGCGCCCGTCAAGCTGAATCGCTTCTGCTGCCCGCGACATACTGCCGCTTCAGTTCACCCCCTCGAAAAGACCAAGAACGACTTACCCATGCCTGATTTTCCTATTCTGCGAGACAGCGCTGTCCGCCTGCCTGTTGCCCATCGAAAAGCCCTGAACCTGATCGGCGGCCTCAGTGCCTTCGGCCTCGCCACCTGCGTTCACGCCGCCCCGGCCTTCGACAGTGAGTCGCCGTGGATGCTCGGCGACTGGAACGGCACGCGCACCGAACTTGCGGAAAAAGGCTACGACTTCAAAGTCGATTACACCGGCGAAATGGGCAGCAACCTGCACGGCGGTTATGACCACGACCGCACGGCGCGCTACAGCGACCAGTTCGGCCTCGGCACGCATCTGGACTTGCAGAAGATCCTCGGTTGGGACGCTGCCGAATTTCAGCTGACCGTCACCGAACGCAGCGGCAACAACATCAGCAACGACCGGATCAACGATCCACGGGTCGGCGGTTTCACCTCGGCCCAGGAAGTCTGGGGCCGTGGGCAGACCTGGCGCCTGACGCAGATGTGGTATCAGCAGAAATTCTTCGACCAGAAGCTCGACATCAAGGTCGGCCGCTTTGGCGAGGGCGAAGACTTCAACAGCTTCCCGTGCGACTTCCAGAACCTGGCGTTCTGCGGCTCGCAGGTCGGCAACTGGGTCGGCGGCATCTGGTACAACTGGCCGGTCAGCCAATGGGCGATGCGCGTCAAATATCACCTGACGCCAGAGCTGTATGCGCAGGTCGGCGCGTATGAGCAGAACCCGTCGAACCTGGATCGCAACAACGGCTTCAAGCTCAGCGGCAGCGGCACTCAAGGCGCGATCCTGCCGGTCGAGCTGGTGTGGACGCCGACATTCAATGGCCTGCCGGGCGAGTACCGCGCCGGTTATTACTACAGCAATGCGAAAGCCACCGACGCCTACAAGGATCGCAACGGCCAGCCTGCGGCCCTGAGCGGCGAAGCCTATCGCAGCGCGTCGAGCAAGCACGGTGTGTGGTTGGGTGTGCAGCAGCAGATCACCAGCCGCGCCAGCGACAATTCCCGTGGTTTGAGCGTGTTCGCCAACGGCACGATGCACGACAAGAAGACCAACGCCATCGACAACTATGTCCAGGCCGGCGTCGTCTACAAAGGCTTGTTCGATGCACGCGCCAAGGACGACATCGGTTTTGCCATGGCGCGGGTTCACGTCAACCCGGCCTATCGCAAGAACGCCGAGGCGATCAATCAGGCACGCGCGGTTTATGACTACGACGACGCGACGTTCGTGCCGCCGCAAGACACCGAATACAGCGCCGAGCTTTATTACGGCGTGCACGTGACCAATTGGCTGACCGTGCGCCCGAACCTGCAATACATCCGCCACCCGGGTGGCGTGGACAAGGTCGATGACGCGCTGATTGGCGGGATCAAGATCACCACTTCGTTCTGAGGCTGCTGCAAACCTTGTAGGAGCGAGGCTTGCCCGCGAAGAGGCCGTTACGTTCAACGTTGATGTTGACTGACACGCCGCCTTCGCGGGCAAGCCTCGCTCCTACAGGACCGCACAGGCTTTGATTTAACTGAACACTTTTTAACTGAACCATGCCCACGCCAGATCGTCATCTACAGTGAACTTGCGCGGGACTACTTAAAACGTCACGGAGAACCACACTATGAGCACTGATGGTGCTTTGAGTCGAAGCCGCCTGCTACCGAGCCTGCTCGGTATCCTGCTTCTGCTAATGGGCCTGGCCATGCTGGCCGGGGGTATCAAGCTGAGCATGCTCGGCGGCTCGCTGTATTACCTGCTGGCCGGTATCGGCCTGGCGCTGAGCGGCATTTTGCTGATCATGGCTCGCCGTGCGGCACTGGGCCTGTACGCGCTGGTGCTGTTCGCCAGTACCGTTTGGGCATTGTGGGAAGTCGGCCTCGACTGGTGGCAATTGGTGCCGCGTCTGGCGCTGTTGTTCGCCTTGGGCATCGTCATGTTGCTGCCGTGGTTCCGCCGTCCGCTGTTGCGCACCGGCGCTGCGCCGATGGGTACTGGCGCGCTGAGCGTGGCCGTGGTGCTCGCGGGCGCCGCTGCACTGGCCAGCCAGTTCACCAGTCCGGGTGAAACCAAGGGTCAACTGGATCGCGACAGCATTCCGGGCATGACCAACACGGCCCCGGCGATGCCGGACGGTGACTGGAATTCCTACGGTCGCAGCGCGCACGGCGATCGTTATTCGCCACTGGCGCAGATCACCCCGCAAAACGCCCACAAGCTGGTCCCAGCCTGGACGTACCGCACCGGTGACATCCCTGGCCCTAACGATCCGGGCGAAACCACCGCCGAAAACACCCCGCTGAAAGTCAACGGCATGCTCTACGTCTGCACGCCGCACAGCCAGGTGATCGCGCTGGACCCGGACACCGGCAAGGAAATCTGGCGTTTCGATCCGAAGCTCTCCACGCAAAACGCGGCGAACTTCAAGGGTTGGGCGCACATGACCTGCCGTGGAGTGTCGTATCACGATGACGCGGCCTACGCTTCCGAGCAGAGCCCGACCGGCACTGCGAGCACCGCGCCAGTCAGTGCCGTGTGCCCACGCCGGATCTTCCTGCCAACCGCCGACACTCGCCTGATCGCACTCGACGCCGACACCGGCAAAATGTGTGAAGACTTCGGCGACAAGGGCCAGGTTGACCTGCGCGCCAACATCGGCAGCTTCGCCGCCGGCGGTTACTACTCCACCTCGCCTCCAGCCGTCACCAAAGACCTGGTTGTGATTGGCGGTCACGTCACCGACAACGTTTCCACCGACGAGCCAAGCGGCGTGATCCGCGCGTTCGACGTGCACACCGGCAAACTGGTGTGGAACTGGGACAGCGGCAACCCGGACGACACCACGCCGATTGCCGAAGGCCAGACCTACACGCGCAACTCGCCGAACATGTGGTCCATGTTCGCCGTCGACGAAAAACTCGGCATGCTCTACCTGCCGATGGGCAACCAGACTCCGGACCAGTTCGGCGGTGCGCGCACCCCTGAATCGGAACTGCATGCCGCCGGCCTGACCGCGCTGGACATCGCCACCGGTCAAGTCAAATGGCACTTCCAGTTCACCCACCATGACCTGTGGGACATGGACGTCGGTGGTCAGCCAACCCTGATGGACCTGAAAACCGCTGACGGCGTCAAGCCAGCGGTACTCGCGTCGACCAAGCAAGGCAGCATCTACGTGTTGGACCGTACCAACGGCCAGGCGATCGTGCCGATCAACGAAGTGCCGGTGCCACAAGGCGCTGTCGAAGGTGATCACACTTCGCCGACCCAACCGAAATCCGACCTCAACCTGATGCCGCCGCCGCTGCAAGAGCGCGACATGTGGGGCGTAACCCCGTTCGACCAACTGATCTGCCGGATCGACTTCAAATCCATGCGCTACGACGGCCCGTTCACGCCGCCATCGCTGCAGGGTTCGATCGTTTACCCAGGCAACTTCGGCGTGTTCGACTGGGGCGGTATCTCGGTTGACCCGGTCCGTCAGATCGCTTTCGTGAACCCGAGCTACATGGCGTTCAAATCGAAAATGATCCCGGCCGCCGAAATCGCCGCACAAGGCCCGCGTAAAAGCGAAACCGAAGGCGTGCAGCCAAACAAAGGCGCGCCATACGGCGTAGTCCTCGAAGCGCTGCTCTCGCCAATGGGCCTGCCGTGCCAGGCGCCAGCATGGGGTTACGTTGCAGCGGTCGACCTGACCACCAGCAAAACCATCTGGAAACACAAAAACGGCACCGTGCGCGACAGCTCGCCGGTTCCAATCCCGCTGAGCATGGGCGTCCCAAGCCTGGGCGGCACGTTCACCACTGCCGGCGGCGTCGCCTTCCTGAGCGGCACCCTCGACCAGTACCTGCGCGCCTACGACGTCAAAAACGGCAAACAACTGTGGGAAGGCCGCCTGCCAGCAGGCGCCCAAACCACACCGATGACCTACACCGGCAAAGACGGCAAGCAATACGTCCTCGTCGTTGCAGGTGGTCACGGTTCGCTGGGCACAAAACAAGGTGATTACGTGATCGCGTACAAACTGTCCGAGTAAGCTTTAGCGGCGGTTGAAGGACAAAAGGCGACTCCTGAGAGGGAGTCGCCTTTTTTTGTGGGCGGGGGATTTAGGGAATTACGGTAGGGGTGGGTCAGGTGGATGGGTTTTGGGGGATCGATTGCCATCGCGAGCAGGCTCGCTCCTACAGGGATTTGGGTGTGTTTGGGGGAAACAGGTCGTCTGTCAGGACGCCTTCGCGGGCAAGCCTCGCTCCTACAAAGGCAAAATCAAACGCAGATCCGCTGTGCTTCTCACCACTCAACAGGCCGAGCGTTAGCTCGCCTGCAGCTCTTGATCTTGCCGTGCTGCCCCTTCGGCAGGCTGAGTGGAGGGGTTGATCTGGGGGTGGGCGCGAAGCGCCGTTCGACGGAGTCGAACGCATCGAGAGGAGGTCGTAGCGAAGCAGACCGTAGGCGATGCCCCCAGATCGACCCCGGAGCGAAGGAACCCCGAGCCCAAGCGAGGGGCCGAACGCCGGGGCAAAGCCTTTTGGTTACTTTTTGGCGTCTGAAAAAGTCACTCGCTGTAAGAGCGAAACCGCCATCCGCCCCACCCGCAGCAACGGATATGCCCCCAACCCCCAAGAACATGGTCGGCCCAAAGGCCGCCACGCCCCCAAGAAAAACCCACAGCCATTGAAACCACCCCAATCCCGCCCCATCTAACACCCCATACCCCATTGCGCAGGTGCCCCATGAGCGACCAGCAAGAATTCCCCGAAGACCCCACCGAATTCAGCGAAACAGACCACATCGAACACCACTCCACCGGCAAAGGACTCGCCCTGCCTGGCCAGAACCTGCCGGACAAGGTTTACATCATCCCGATCCACAATCGCCCGTTCTTCCCGGCCCAAGTGCTGCCGGTGATCGTCAATGAAGAACCGTGGGCGGAAACACTGGACCTGGTCAGCAAATCCGATCACCACTCCCTGGCCCTGTTCTACATGGACACGCCACAGGAAGATCCGCGCCACTTCGACACCGGCGCGCTGCCCGAATACGGCACCCTGGTCAAAGTGCACCACGCCAGTCGCGAAAACGGCAAACTGCAATTCGTCGCCCAAGGCCTGACCCGCGTCCGCATCAAAACCTGGCTCAAGCACCATCGCCCGCCGTACCTCGTCGAAGTCGAATACCCGCACCAGCCCACCGAGCCGACCGACGAGGTCAAGGCCTACGGCATGGCGCTGATCAACGCGATCAAGGAACTGCTGCCGCTCAACCCGCTGTACAGCGAAGAGCTGAAAAACTACCTCAACCGCTTCAGCCCCAACGATCCGTCGCCGCTGACCGACTTTGCCGCCGCGCTGACCTCCGCCACCGGCAGCGAACTGCAAGAAGTGCTCGACTGCGTGCCAATGCTCAAGCGCATGGAAAAAGTCCTGCCGATGCTGCGCAAGGAAGTCGAAGTCGCGCGCCTGCAGAAAGAAATCTCCGCCGAAGTGAACCGCAAGATCGGCGAGCACCAGCGCGAGTTCTTCCTCAAGGAACAACTCAAAGTCATCCAGCAAGAACTCGGTTTGACCAAAGATGATCGCAGCGCCGACATCGAACAGTTCCAGCAGCGCCTCGAAAGCAAGAAACTGCCCGCGCAGGCGCAGAAACGCATCGAAGAGGAAATGAACAAACTGTCGATCCTCGAGACCGGTTCGCCGGAGTACGCGGTCACGCGCAACTACCTCGACTGGGCGACCTCAGTGCCGTGGGGCGTTTACGGCGATGACAAACTCGACCTCAAGCACGCGCGCAAGGTGCTCGACAAACACCACGCCGGCCTCGACGACATCAAGGACCGGATCCTCGAATTCCTCGCGGTCGGTGCTTATAAAGGTGAGATCAGCGGTTCCATCGTGCTGCTGGTCGGCCCGCCGGGCGTGGGCAAAACCAGCGTCGGCAAATCCATCGCCGAATCGCTGGGCCGGCCGTTCTACCGCTTCAGCCTCGGCGGCATGCGTGACGAAGCCGAGATCAAGGGCCATCGCCGCACCTACATCGGCGCGCAGCCGGGCAAACTGGTGCAGGCGTTGAAAGACGTCGAAGTGATGAACCCGGTGATCATGCTCGACGAAATCGACAAAATGGGCCAAAGCTACCAGGGCGATCCGGCCTCGGCGCTGCTGGAAACCCTCGACCCGGAGCAGAACGTCGAATTCCTCGACCACTACCTCGACCTGCGCATGGACCTGTCGAAAGTCCTGTTCATCTGCACCGCCAACACCCTCGATTCGATTCCCGGCCCGTTGCTCGACCGCATGGAAGTGATTCGCCTGTCGGGTTACATCACCGAAGAAAAAATCGCCATCGCCAAGCGTCACCTGTGGCCGAAGCAGCTTGAGAAGGCTGGCGTGTCGAAAGGCAGCCTGAGCATCAGCGACAGCGCGCTGAAAGCCTTGATCGACGGTTATGCCCGTGAAGCCGGCGTGCGCCACCTGGAAAAAGAACTGGGCAAACTGGTGCGCAAAGCCGTGGTCAAGTTGATCGACGAGCCAAAAGCGGTGATCAAGATCGGCCCGAAAGATCTCGAAGCCTCGCTCGGCCATCCGGTGTTTCGCAACGAACAAGTGCTGTCCGGCACCGGCGTCATCACCGGGCTGGCGTGGACCAGCATGGGCGGCGCGACGTTGCCGATTGAAGCGACGCGGATTCACACGCTCAACCGTGGCTTCAAACTCACCGGGCAACTGGGCGACGTGATGAAAGAGTCGGCGGAAATCGCCTACAGCTACGTCAGCTCGAACCTGAAGTCGTTTGGCGGTGATCCGAAATTCTTCGACGAAGCCTTCGTTCACCTGCACGTCCCGGAAGGCGCGACCCCGAAAGACGGCCCGAGCGCCGGCGTGACCATGGCCAGCGCCCTGCTCTCGCTCGCACGTAATCAGGCGCCGAAAAAAGGCATCGCGATGACCGGCGAACTGACGCTGACCGGGCATGTGCTGCCGATTGGCGGGGTGCGCGAAAAAGTCATCGCGGCGCGGCGGCAGAAGATTTTCGAATTGATCCTGCCGGAGCCGAACCGTGGCAGCTTCGAAGAATTGCCGGATTACCTGAAAGAAGGCATCACCGTGCACTTCGCCAAGCGCTTTGCCGACGTGGCGAAGATCTTGTTCTGATAGTCATGTAGTGCCTGCACCACCGCTTTCGCGGGCAAGCCTCGCTCCTACTGGGTTGTGTGTCGTTCATATTTTTCGCGACCGACACACAACCCCTGTAGGAGCGAGGCTTGCCCGCGAAGGCGTCAGAACTGACCACGCCAATTCCCAGCGCTGTCACAATTTGTCTCATCTTCAGTTATGCTCGCCGTTCGTCGTGAATGCCGGAGCCTCTGACCTTATGTCCCCCACCCGCCTGTTTGTTCCCCTCGCCGCCGCGCTGACGGCCGTCGCTTTGCTCGCCGGTTGCGCCTCGCAGGACCGGCAAAATGTGACCGTGGAAAAACAAAGCGAATGCCCGGCGAAACTGCACAACGGGCAAAACCTGATCGTGATGCTGCCGAGCAACCCGACCACGGGTTATCGCTGGTCGATCCAGGATTCTGCTGGCGGCGTGTTGCGCGCATTGAGCCCCGAGGTTTACAGCAATCCGGAAGACGCCGGCATCGTCGGCAGCGCCGGGGTGTCGACCTGGCGTTTCCAGTCGTTCGCCAGCGGCACCGGCCGTTTGCGCCTGACGTACTCACAACCGTGGGCACCCGAAGTGCCAGCGGTGCAAACCTTCGACTGCGCCATTTCGGTTAACTGATCGTGGGTTGGCTGATCCTCGCACTAATGGGCGCGGTGACTTTTCTCTACGGCCTGAGCGTGCACGCCGCGCTGCTTTGCCTGCTGGTCAAGCCATTGCCGGTGCTGGCCCTGCTCGGTTGGCTGCACGACGCGCCGCCCACCGAATATCGGCGCTGGATCAGCCTTGGGTTGATTTTCTCGCTGCTCGGCGACGTGCTGCTGGCATGGCCGGGGGATCTGTTTGTGTTTGGGCTCGGGGCGTTTCTGGTCGCGCATCTGGCGTACCTCAAAGCCTACTTGAGCGATTGCCGGCGGTTGGCGTTGCTGCCGTTGGTATTGGCGGTCGTGGTGGGCGCGGTGCTGCTGGGGATTCTGATTTCCCATAGCTTGGGGCCGTTGCTGGTGCCAGTGATTGTCTATGGCGTGGCCATCAGCGCGATGCTCTGGCGCGCCCTCGCCCGGCTCGGCACCGATGTGCCGAAGCGCTCGGCGCTGCTGGCGGCGGCGGGCGCACTGGCGTTCGTGTTCTCCGACAGCGTGATCGGCATCAGCCGGTTTGTAATGCCGTTCGTCGCCGCGCCCTACGTGATAATCCTCAGCTACTGGCTGGGGCAATGGGCGATTACTGCGTCGGCGTTTACTCAAGAACAACGCTGACCCCCTCGCCACAGTGGATTCTCATCGTTCGCAGCGGTTTATCAGACAACCCGCGCATCCCCCGGGCAATTTGGCTAAAATGCCGGCCTTTTCCACCTATGCCGCTGGAACCGCCGTGAGCAAAGAACCCGATCGCCTATTCGCCCAGCCTCTGGCCCAGGTGCCTGACTTCGCCTTCAACGAGGACGTGGTGCGGGTGTTCCCGGACATGATCAAGCGCTCGGTGCCGGGTTACCCGACCATCGTTGAAAACCTCGGCGTGCTCGCCGCGCAATTCGCCCAGCCGAACAGCGTGCTCTACGACCTCGGCTCATCGCTCGGCGCCGTCACCCAAGCGCTGCGCCGGCATGTGCGCACCGACGGTTGCCGGGTGATCGCTGTGGATAACTCGGCGGCGATGGTCGAGCGCTGCCGGGAATACCTTAATGGTCAGGACTCGATGTTCCAGGAGTTGCTGCCGGTCGAGGTGATCGAAGGTGACATTCTCGCCCTGGATTTTCAGCCTGCTTCGGTGGTGGCGCTGAACTTTACTTTGCAATTCATCGCCCCGGAGCAGCGCACCGCGTTGCTCAGCCGCATCCGCCAGGCACTGTTGCCGGGCGGCGCGCTGATCCTGTCGGAGAAGCTGCGTTTCAATGATCTGCAAGAGCATGCGTTGCTCACCGATTTGCACGTCGCGTTCAAACGCGCCAACGGCTACAGCGAGCTGGAAATTGCCCAGAAGCGCAGCGCCATCGAAAACGTCATGAAGCCCGACAGTCTCGAAGAACACCGCGAACGCCTGTTGGCCGCCGGGTTCTCGAAAGTCGTGCCGTGGTTCCAGTGTCTTAACTTTGCCTCGTTGATTGCCTTGCCATGATTGATCTGTCCCCCCTCGCCCGCCGTCTGGCGGGCACGCCGCTGGCCGATTGGGCCAACACGTTGCAGGCGCAACTCGACAAGAAAATGGAAAAGGGTCACGGCGATCTGGAGCGCTGGCAAAGTGCGCTGGACGCGTTACCGAAGATTCAGCCGAGCGAAGTCGATCTGCTCAACGGACTGACGCTCGATACCGATTGCGACGAGGCCACCCGCGCGCAAATGCGCACGGCGCTGATGGGGCTGTCGCCGTGGCGCAAGGGACCGTTCGACCTGTTCGGCGTGCACGTCGACACCGAATGGCGCTCGGACTGGAAGTGGTCGCGAGTGGCGCCGCATCTGGATTTGCAGGGCAAACGCATCCTCGATGTCGGCTGCGGCAATGGTTATTACATGTGGCGCATGCTCGGCGCCGGCGCTGACAGCGTAATTGGCGTCGATCCGAACTGGTTGTTCTTCTGCCAGTTTCAGGCGGTTCAGCGTTACTTGTCAGAGCCGAACGCCTGGCATCTGCCGTTCCCGTTCGAAGACTTGCCGCCGAATATGGAAGGCTTCGACACGGTGTTTTCGATGGGCGTTTTCTATCACCGTCGCTCGCCGATCGAGCATTTGCTGGCGCTCAAGGATTGCCTGGTCAAGGGCGGCGAACTGGTGCTGGAGACGTTGGTGATTGCCGGCGATCAGCAGCAAGTGCTGGTGCCGGAAGACCGTTATGCGCAGATGCGCAACGTGTGGTTCCTGCCATCGGTGCCGGCGCTGGAATTGTGGCTGCGCCGCGCCGGATTCAGCGACGTGTGCTGCGTGGATGTGAGCACGACCACGGTCGAGGAACAGCGCGGGACGGAATGGATGAAGTATCAGTCGCTGAGTGATTTTCTGGATCCGGACGATCACAGCAAAACCGTCGAAGGACTGCCGGCGCCGATGCGTGCCGTGATCGTCGCCCGAAAATAAACCCCGATCTCCCAGTCACCAAAAAACCTGTGGGAGTGAGCCTGCTCGCGATGAAGACCTTTCAGCCAACAACGATGTTGAAGGTTGGTCCGCTATCGCGAGCAGGCTCACTCCCACAGTAATTCGGTGTTTATACTGCGGGTTTGGCCCTTCGGGCCTTGAAGAATTCGCTCAGCACCGCCCCACACTCATCCGCCAACACCCCGCCTTCAAACACCACCCGATGATTCAAAAAGCCTTGGGTAAAGAACTGCCCCTGGCTCTGCACAATCCCGGCTTTTGGCTCCAGCGCGCCATACACCACCCGCGCAACCCGCGAATGCACGATCAGCCCGGCGCACATGCTGCACGGTTCGAGCGTGACGTAGAGCGTGCTGCCCGGCAGTCGATAATTGCTGGCGGCGGTGGCGGCGGCACGGATCGCGACCATTTCGGCGTGGGCGCTGGGATCGCTGCCGCTGATCGGGCAATTGAAGCCGCGCCCGATGATCTCGCCGTTTTGCACCAGCACCGCGCCGACCGGCACTTCGCCGAGGGCCGCGCCTTGAGCGGCGAGCGCCAGGGCTTCGCGCATGAAATCGCGGTCACGGCTGCGGTCGATGATCGCTGCTGGACGAATCTGCCGCATCACGCCACCTCGATGGCGGCCATCAGGCCGGTTTCCATGTGGTCGATCACATGGCAGTGGAACATCCAGACGCCGGGGTTATCCGCCACCAGCGCCACTTGCGCGCGCTCGTTTTTGCCCAACAGATAGGTGTCGGTGAAATACGGAATGACCTTGTGCCGATTCGACGCGATGACTTTGAAACTCATGCCGTGCAGGTGAATCGGGTGCTGGTATTGCGTCATGTTTTTCAATTCGAAAATGTAGCTTTTGCCCTTTTCGAGCTTGGCAATCGGGCGGTCGGCGCAGGTCTTGTCGGTGATATCCCAGGCCTTGCCGTTGATCTGCCACAGGCTCGGCGGCTTGCCGTTGTCGACGTTGACCGAGACCGAGCCGACCCATTCGAAATTGAAGTTGAGTTTCTCGGCATTCGCCAGGTCCGGCTCGGACACCGGATTGGCCGGCAGCGCCGGTGGCCACTGGGTCGGCGCGTCATTGTTGGCCACCGAACGCAGGGTGCCGAGACGCACCGGGCCGTTGCGTAACGACAATTCTTCACCGGCCGCCGGCGCCTTGATTGCCAGACAAATGCGCATGCCCGGGCCGAGCCAGTATTCCTTGCCCAACGGGCGCGGCGTGATCGGGTTGCCGTCCAGCGCGTAGATCTGCGCTTCGACGCCGGGAATGTTCAGGCGATAAGTCAGGGTGTTGTCGAGGTTGAGCACGCGCACGCGAGTGATCTGCCCGGCGGGCAAATCGATCACCGGCACCGGCACACCGTTGATGGTCGACAGCCGCCCGGCGGTGCCGCCGCGCGCCGCTTCACGAGGAATGCTGAACGCGACAAACGCGCCCTCTTCATCGACGTGCCAGCTCTTCAGGCTCAGGGTTTTTTCGTACTGGAAACCGGTGGGCTCGCGCTCTTCGACGATCAACGGACCGACGAGGCCGCGCCCAAGTTCTTCGCTGCTGTTGACGTGCGGGTGATACCAATAGCTGCCGGCGTCGGGCACGCGGAATTGGTAGTCGAAGTATTCGCCCGGCAGCACTGGGAGCTGCGAGACGTACGGCACGCCGTCCATTTCCAGTGGCAGGCGAATGCCGTGCCAGTGGATGGTGGTCGCGACCGGCAGGTGATTGATGAAGCGCACCCGCAGCCATTCACCCTGACGCACCCGCAACTCGGTGCCCGGCGCCGACTGGCCGAACGCCCAGGCTGGGGTTGTGTGCCCCGCGACCAGTTCGACGTCGAGCGGCGCGGCGATCAGTTCGTAGTCGTGACCGGCCTCTGCGTCGGCCATCTTGCCCAGCCAATAACGCGACGCACCCCCGGCCCCCACGCCAACCACCACAAGACCGGCCAGACCACCGAGTATTTGTCGACGGGTAAAGGACATGAACTCAACTACCTCACGTATCAGCGACAGACCTGGGGCCTGCAAAAGGCGAATACGATACACCTGCGGTTGAGAAACAGTAAGGGCTACCCCTCACCCTAACCCTCTCCCCAGAGGGTAGAGGGGACTGACCGAGTTGATCCTGGAGCTACATCGACCTGAAAAACCGAGTCGAACTCAGGTTTGTCAGAGTTGATCGTGGAGCTACATCGACCTGAAGAACCGAGTCGAACTCAGGTTTGTCTTCGCGAG
>NZ_VIVC01000005.1:239951-479105 GCF_007828705.1 Pseudomonas sp. SJZ131
CGATTTAATGCCGAACTCTGAACCTGAAAACCATGGAGATCTGCTCCCTTTCCCCCTCTCCCCTCTGGGTAGAGGGGACTGACCGAGTTGATCCTGAAGCTACAACGCCCTGAAAAACCGAGCCAAACTCAGGTTTGTCTTCGCGATTTAATGCCGAACTCTGAACCTGAAAACCATGGAGATCTGCTCCCTTTCCCCCTCTCCCCTCTGGGTAGAGGGGACTGACCGAGTTGATCCTGGAGCTACATCGACCTGAAAAACCGAGACGAACTCAGGTTGGTCTTCGCGATTTAATGCCGAACTCTGAACCTGAAAACCATGGAGATCTGCTCCCTTTCCCTCTCCCCAGAGGGTAGAGGGGACTGACAGAGTTGATCCTGGAGCTACATCGACCTGAAAAACCGAGGCGAACTCAGGTTGGTCTTCGCGATTTAATGCCGAACTCTGAACCTGAAAACCATGGAGATCTGCTCCCTTTCCCCCTCTCCCCTCTGGGGAGAGGGGACTGACCGAGTTGATCCTGAAGCTACATCAACCTGAAAAACCGAGTCGAACTCAGGTTGGTCTTCGCGATTTAATGTCGGACTCTGAACCTGAAAACCATGGAGATCTGCTCCCTTTCCCCCTCTCCCCTCTGGGGAGAGGGCTGGGGTGAGGGGTCGCTCTTGACCCTGCCCACCTAACGCCCAGCAACCACCAATCCCATCAACAAATGCACCACCCCGTCATCCAGTGTCATCACCCCCGCCACACCCGCCGCGTCCAGCGCCTGCCGATCCATCTGCCCCACATCGCGCAACTCCACCCGCACTCGGGTCAGCGCCACCGGCTGTTGCGATTTGAGGTTATCCGCACCACCCAACGCCGCGACAATCGCCGGCGCCAAGCCCTCTATTATCACCGGGGCCACAACCTTCGGCTCATCCGCTATCAGGTCCGGCGTCAGCGCTTTCCAGAACGCCCGCTGCATTTTCTCGAACATGTTCAGTTCTCCAGAACCAGTGAAGTATCGACCGTCGCCGCGTGGTACACGCGCAACGCTTCGCGCACCTGCTCGGCGCTTTCCAGACCCAGTACTTGCTGGGCAAGCGTTTGGCAATCGACCCGATTGACCTCGCGCACCGCCGCTTTTACCGCCGGAATCAGCGGCACGCTCACCGACAATTCATCCACACCGAGCCCCAGCAACAGCGGCGTCGCCAATGTTTCCGAAGCCAGCGCACCACACACGCCGACCCACTTGCCGTGCGCGTGCGCAGCGGTGACGGTGCTGGCGATCAAGCGCAGCACCGACGGATGAAAACTGTCGGCCTGACTGGCCAGACGCGGATGATCGCGGTCCATGGCCAAGGTGTATTGGGTCAGGTCGTTGGTGCCGATCGAGAAGAAATCCACGTGCGGCGCAAACAGATCCGCCATCAAAGCCGCTGCGGGCACTTCGATCATGATCCCCAGTTTCGGCAACTCCGCGAGGCCCAGCGCCAGCGCTTCTTCCTCCAGCAACTGCCGAGCGAATCGCAGTTCCGACAGCTGGGTGACCATCGGCAACATGATGTGCAAACGGCTCAAACCGGCGCTGGCGAGGATCGCCCTGAATTGCTCGCGCAGCAATTGCGGGCGCTCCAGGCACAGGCGAATCCCGCGCATGCCGAGGAATGGATTGCTCTCGGCGGCCATCGGCACGTAGGCCAGCGGTTTGTCGCCGCCGACGTCCAGGGTGCGCACCACCAGATTGCGCGTCGGCCCCAAGGCGCGGGCGATGGCGCTGTAAGTGGAGGCTTGCTCGGCATGGCTCGGCGCGTGATTGCGATCCAGGTACAGGAACTCCGATCGCAGCAGCCCGACGCCCTCGCCGCCCAGCGTCAGCGCTTGCTCGGTTTCGCTCAACGAGGCGACGTTGGCCGTCACTTCGATGCGATGACCGTCGCGGGTACACGCCGCGAGCGCAGCGTTGGCCAATTCGTGTTGCTGGCGTTTCTGTTGTTGCTGACGGTCGGCTTGCAGCTGTTCGATGGCCGCCAGATCCGGGGCGAGGTGCAATTCGCCCCTGTCGGCGTCGAGCAACACCTGGGTGCCGTCGGCCAGGTCCAGCACTTGCGGCGGCAAACCGCAGATTGCCGGCAGACCAGCGGCGCGCGCCAGGATCGCGACGTGGCTGGTCGCGCCACCGCCGACCGTGGCAAACCCCAGCACTTTGCGGGTGTCGAGCCCGGCAGTCTGCGACGGCGTCAGTTGTTCGGCGATCAGGATCGCGTCGTCCGGCAACGCCAACACGCGGTCCTCGACCCGCAGAATGCGCTTGAGCACCCGTTGGCCGACGTCCGCCAAGTCTGCCGCGCGCTCGGCCAGCAGCGCGTTGCCGAGGCTTTTGAACAAGCTTGCGGTGGACTCGGTGGCGGCGCGCCAGGCAAAAGCGGCGCTTTTGCCTTCGTTGATCAGCACCTGCGCCACTTCCAGCAAGCTCGGGTCTTCGAGCAATTCCTGATGCGCCTTGAAGATATCGGCCTGGGCCTCGCCCACTGCGTTGTCGCGCAGTTGCTGCAAGTCCGCCAGCGCTTCGGCCAAGCCCCGCGCGAGGTGATCGCGCTCAACCTGTGGCGTGGCGCCGAGCTCGGTGACTGGCAGCGGTGGCTCGGCGATCTGCACCACTTGGCCAAACGCCGAACCGGCCGACGCGCACACGCCGCGCAGCACTGTCGAGGATTGAGTTTCGGTAGCGTTCAACACCGTCGGCGCCAGCCCCGCTCCGGCTTCGCCGCAGCCATTGATCAGCAACTCGCTGAGTATATTGATGGCCGCTTCGGCGTCCGCACCCGCCGCGCTGACGTGCACGACATCACGGTGCGCGGTCTGCAACGTCATGATCGCTACCAGCGATTTCGCGTTCACCCGCTCATGCTGTTTATGCAGGAACACATTGGCGGCGAACCGTTTCGCCGCTTGCGCAAACACCGCCGCTGGACGCGCGTGCAAGCCATTGGGGTTGCTCAGCGTTATCGGTTTGGACAGCAGCGCCTCGCCTTCTCCCGACAACGATTCGTCCGTGGTTGGCGCGTCAGTCTGCAGGCTCAACAATGGCTGGCCGCTGTCCACCACGCCCGTTTCCGCCACCAGCCAAGTGAATGGCTCGCCGCTGACCACCACTATCAACGTCAGCAGGCTGCGGGCATTCAGTGCGAGAAAATCGGCGTCGAATTCGATCAGCGACTGACCGACGTCAACCTGCTCGCCCTCCTCGACCAAACGGGTGAAACCCTTGCCCGCGAGGTTCACCGTGTCGAGGCCGATGTGCATCAACACCTGCAGGCCATTTTCCCCGGTGACAGTGATCGCATGCCCGCTGGCCTGCACATTGCTGACAACCCCGGCCACTGGCGCGCACAAGGTGCTTGAAGTCGGATCGATGCACACGCCGTCGCCGATCACCCGACTGGAAAACACCGGATCCGGCACCTGGTCCAGCGGCATCAATACGCCGGACAGCGGCGCGTGCAATTGCAAAGGTTGGGGTGTTGCCATGACGTCACCTGCTGTTGTGTTCTTTGAAAGACGCTTGCGATTGCTGTGCGAATTACGCGTTTATTTCCACCAATACTCGACCTGCATCCCGACGTTCGCGCCGTGGCGAGCCGTGCCGAACGCGCCGGTATCGGACAACGCCGAGCCCGCCGCCAATTGATTCGCCGCGCGTTTGGCGGCCTGGTTCCACGTCGCGTAGGTGTAATACAAACGCACCTCCGGGCGTTCCCAGAATTCCGGGCCTTTGGGCGACCAGGTTGGCGCGAACGTGAACTTGCTCAGCTTGCGCGTACCGCCCGGCGCCTGCACCTGATCGTGACCCAACTCGGTCACCAGTTTGAACTGATCGGTGAGCGCGTAGGCCGGCCGCACGCCGAGGGATAACCAGTTCTGGTCGTTGCCGTCCGGGCGAATGTCTTTTTGATAAACCGCTTCGATCTGCCCACCAAAACGCGGGGTCACTTGCCAGTCGAAAAACTCCACCACCCGATAACTTTTGTTGCTGTCATCAAGCTTCACGTTACCGGTATAGCCCAATCCGGTGCCGGGGCCTTCGCCGTACTGGAAGGCGAGTTTGTTCTTGCCGCCGAGAAAGCCCTTTTGCACATGTTGCGCGGTAACTGCCCAGCCACGGTGGGCGTCGCGGCTGTCGGGTTTGTCGATATAGCTGAGGCCCAATTCCAGTTCACCGCCGGGGTTGGTGTTGAAGCCGCCGACGTTGAAGTCATGCCGATTGATGTAGTCCTTTTGGTAAAGGTTGTCCTTGCGCGAATAGGCGTAGCTGTATTTCAGATCGCCGATCAATACATCTTCGACACCACCGCCGGTGGCGCTCTGGTTCCAGTAATAGAAGTCGGAAATATGGATGTCGTTACGCTTGTAGTAACGCCGACCGGCCCACAACGAACCGCCGTTCAAACTCGGCATGTTTGACCATTGCGCGTATAGCTGCGGCAAACGCACCGAGCCGTTATTGCCATTAAAGGTGAGGTCTTTGTCGTACTGGTTATACAACGACGCCATGCCGTCGACGCTGAGGACCGAGCCGTCGTCAAAGGTGCGCAAATCCTGACGAAGTTCAAGTTCACCGTACTGTTCACATTCGTTGCCCAAACGGTATTTGGTCTGCGCACCGGGCAATTGGAAACACTGTTGTTTGCCGCTGTTGACCGATGTGCCGACGCCGCTGCGCAAGTAACCGCCGAACTCCAGCGCTTGCGCCGAGAACGGTAAGGCAAGGCACACACCTGCAGCTGCCAGGCTGCGATTTATTATTGTTTTCACGAGTCGCTCCATTATTTTTATTGTGTGTCGCAGCAAAAACAGCGCGCAAAACTCCCCCGCGCAGTGTTCTGCGTGTTTTTGAAACGGTGCTGTTAAGGGCTGTTTTAGTGGTCGGTCAGGTGCAGTACCAACGACTCAAAGGGCCGGAGAAATACCTGTCGGGTTCGCGGCGGATTGTCCGGGTAGTTGCTGATCAGCAAGCGCTGCGTCATTGCGGGGCTGATGACCTGTTCCGGCAATTCAACTTCACAAGTTGTGCCGTAGAAGTTGTTCAGCACCAGCAAACGCTCCCCGTTACCTTCACGCACATACGTCCAGACTTGCGGGTGGTCGGGCAGTAATTGGCGGTACACGCCATCGGAAATCAGCGCTTCGCTGCGGCGCAACGCAATCAGTTGGCGGTAGTGATGCAGCACCGAATCCGGGTCATCGAGCTGACTGGCGACGTTGATCTGTGCGGCGTTGGCCGGCACGCTGATCCACGGTTCGGCAACGCTGAAACCGGCGTTCGGCTCGGCATTCCAGTGCATCGGCGTCCGTCCGTTATCGCGCGATTTCTGCATGATCGCCGCCATGTTGTCGGCGTCGCTGACCCCGGCGCTGCGTTGCAGACGATGAATGTTCAGCGTCTCGACATCGCGGTACTGATCGATGTGATCGAAGCCCGGATTGGTCATGCCCAACTCTTCGCCCTGGTACACAAACGGCGTGCCCTGCAGGAAGTGCAGCGCCGTGCCGAGCATCTTCGCCGACACCACGCGATGTTCGCCGTCATGGCCAAAACGCGAGACCACGCGTGGTTGATCGTGGTTACACCAGAACAACGCATTCCAGCCGCCACCGGCCTGCATGCCGGTTTGCCAATCGGAAAGAATGCGCTTGAGTTGCAGGAAGTCGAAGTCGGCGCGGATCCACTTTTGCAGGTTCGGGTAATCCACTTTCAGGTGATGGAAGTTGAAGGTCATCGACAACTCTTTCGACTGCGGCCGCGAGTAGCGAATGCAGTGTTCGAGGCTGGTGGAAGACATCTCGCCGACATTGATCAGGTCGTGCCCTTCAAACACTTCGCGGTGCATCTGCTGCAAGTAATCGTGGACGTTCGGGCCGTCGGTGTAGAAGCGTCGACCGTCGCTGTTGTCTTCGGGAAAATCTGCCGGCTTCGAGATCAGGTTGATCACATCGAGACGGAAACCGCCGACGCCCTTGTCGCGCCAGAAGCGCATCATTTTGAACACTTCGGCGCGCACGTTTGGGTTGTCCCAATTGAGGTCAGCCTGGGTGTGGTCGAACAGGTGCAGGAAGTACTGGCCGGTCTGCGCTTCATATTCCCACGCCGAACCGCCGAACTTGGATTCCCAGTTGTTCGGCTGGTCGCGCCAGATATAGAAGTCGCGATAAGGGTTGTCGAGACTGCTGCGTGCCTGCTGAAACCATTCGTGCTCGATGGAGGTGTGGTTGACCACAATGTCGAGCATCAACTTGATCCCGCGCTTGCCAGCCTCGGCGATCAGCAACTCGCAGTCGGCCATGCTCCCGTAGCTCGGGTCGATGGCGTAGTAATCGCTGATGTCGTAACCGTTGTCGCGTTGCGGCGAACGCAGGAACGGCGTGATCCACAGGCAATCGACGCCCAGCCAGTGCAAGTAATCGAGCTTGGCGACGACGCCGAGCAAATCCCCGGTCGGGTTGCCGGCGTGGCTGTGGAAGCTTTTCGGGTAGATCTGGTAGATCACCGAACGTTGCCAGTCTTGCATGGCTGAGTTCCTTCAATCGGTTGTGTATTGGCCTTTACGTACTCCCGTAGGAGCGAGGCTTGCCCGCGAAGGCGATCTATCAGGCGACCCGAAACCCCGGCCGAACAATCTTGATGCTCAGCCCACACGTCAGAACAAACGGCACGACCATGGCGATAATCATCCCGATCACGAACATCGGGATGAATTGCGGAATGATCGAGATGAAACCGGGCAAACCACCGACGCCAATCGCCGAAGCCTGAATCTTGTTCAGCGAGAGGAAAATGCAGCCCATCGCCGAACCGATCAGCGCGGCATAAAACGGAAACTTGTAGCGCAGGTTGACGCCGAACATTGCCGGTTCGGTGATGCCGAAATAAGCGGAAATCGCCGAGGTCGAGGCCATGCTTTTATCGCGCGCATTGCGGGTCATGTAGAACACCGCCAGCGCCGCGCTGCCCTGAGCGAGGTTGGACATGACGATCATCGGCCAGATGAACGTACCGCCCTGCGTCGAGATCAACTGCAAGTCGACGGCGAGGAACATGTGGTGCATGCCGGTGATCACCAGCGGGGCGTACAGCAACCCGAAAATCATCCCGCCAACCATCGGCGCCAAGTCAAACAGCGTGACCACGCCTTCGGTGATCAGAATCCCCAGATGCCGGGTCACCGGGCCAATGATCGCCAGCGCCAGTACGCCAGTGACGACGATGGTGGTGATCGGCACCACCAGCAATTGAATCGCGTTCGGCACCCGCGCCCGCAGCCATTTCTCGATGACGCTCATGACGTAGGCCGCCAGCAGGATCGGCAGGATCTGCCCCTGATAGCCGACCTTCTCGATCTGAAACAATCCGAATATATCGAAGTACGGCAGGCTCTGGCCGTCGAGCCCGGCCACCGCTTTGCCGTAGTTCCAGGCGTTGAGCAGGTCCGGGTGAACCAGCATCAAGCCGAGCACGATGCCGAGGATTTCGCTGCCACCAAAACGCTTGGCCGCCGACCAGCCGACCAGCGCCGGGAGGAACACAAACGAGGTGTTGGCCATCAGGTTGATCAGGCTCCAGACGCCCTCGAGGTTGGGGTAGGCCTCAAGCAAGGTCTGACCTTCGATGAACATGCCTTTGGCGCCGATCAGGTTGTTGAACCCCATCAGCAGGCCAGCGACGATCAGCGCCGGCAGGATCGGCATGAACACGTCGGAAAACACCCGCACCAGCCGCTGCATGGGGTTGATCTTGTCCGCGCTCTTCTGTTTGACGTCGGCAATCGTCGAGGCTGCCAGACCGGTTTGTCGACGCAGTTCGGCGTAGACCTTTTCCACTTCACCGGGGCCGATCACCACCTGGAACAGGCCGCCGGTGAAGAACGAACCCTTGACCAGATCAATCTGGTTCAGCGTGGCACTGTTGACCAGGCTCGGGTCCTTGAGCGCCAGGCGCAAACGCGTCACGCAATGCGCGGCCTGCTCGAGGTTGTCGCTGCCGCCGAGGCTTTGCAGCAGCTCGCTGGCGATATTCGGATAGTCGTGGCTCATGCTTGATCTTCCGCTGTAGTTTTTTGTTATTGGCAGCACGCCGATACGAAACGTACTCGTCTGTACGAGTTAATGCAACAACTCGTACAGACGAGTTTGGTTTTAGTATGTGTCGAGCTTGATCGCCGTAGAAACTTCCTACCTGCAAAGTCAAAGAAACCTCAGCTCACATGGACAAACTCCTACCCTGCCCTTAAGGTTCAAAACCTTCAGTACAGCGCGGCATAGAGCCATCCCATGAGTAAATACAACCAGATCTACACCGATCTGCTTGCCAGCATCACCACCGAACGTCTGGAACGTGGCGCGCGGTTACCTTCCGAAACCGAGTTGATGGACAGCTACCAGGCCAGTCGCGGCACCGTGCGCAAGGCGATCGAGCAATTGCAGGAACGCGGCTTCGCGCAGAAAGTCCACGGCAAAGGCACCTTCGTGCTGTCGACCAACCCGATCGAATTTCAATTGGGCGGCATCGTCAGTTTTCAGGAAACCTACCCGCGATTGGGCAATGACGTCAGTACTGAAGTGGTCGGGTTCGAGCAGATGCCGCTCGAAGGCGCGTTGCTCGAACACATCCAGGCTGAAGCAGGCAGCCTGATCACGCGGATCAAACGCGTGCGGCGGATCGACGGCAAACGGGTGATCCTCGACATCAACCATTTCGTCAGCGACGTGATCCCCGGCCTGACCCGCGACATCGCCGAGCACTCGATTTACGCCTTCATCGAACAAACCCTGCAACTGCAAATCGCCTACGCGCAGCGCACCATCGAAGCCGTGCCGCGCGGCAAAGACGACCAGACACACCTCGACCTCGACGGCCAGAGCCATGTGATCGTGGTCAGCAACCAGACGTTTTTGCAGGATGGCCGGCAGTTCGAATACACCGAATCGCGGCATACGTTGGATAAGTTCTACTTCTCGGACGTGGCGCGGCGCTGAAACGCAAAAGGCCCCGTGAACTTGCATTCACGGGGCCTTTCAGGTGTTGCGGACAGCGTTACGAACATCTGCTACGGACGATCAGTGAAGATCGGGATCACTCCCACTCAATCGTCGCCGGCGGCTTGCTCGACACGTCATAAGTCACGCGCGAGATGCCTTCGATTTCATTGATGATGCGGCCGGAAACGGTTTCCAGCAGTTCGTAAGGCAGGTGTGCCCAACGCGCGGTCATGAAGTCGATGGTTTCTACCGCACGCAGGGCCACGACCCAGGCGTAACGGCGGCCATCGCCGACCACGCCAACCGATTTCACCGGTTGGAACACTACGAAGGCCTGGCTGACTTTGTGGTACCAGTCGGCTTTGCGCAGTTCTTCGATGAAGATGTGGTCAGCGCGACGCAGCAGGTCGGCGTATTCCTTTTTCACTTCACCGAGGATGCGCACGCCCAGGCCCGGGCCCGGGAACGGGTGACGGTAGACCATGTCGTACGGCAGGCCGAGTTCCAGGCCCAGACGACGGACTTCGTCCTTGAACAGTTCGCGCAGCGGCTCTACCAGTTTCAGGTTCATCTCTTCCGGCAGGCCGCCCACGTTGTGGTGCGACTTGATCACGTGGGCCTTGCCGCTCTTGGCGCCAGCCGACTCGATCACGTCCGGGTAGATGGTGCCTTGGGCGAGGTACTTGATGTTGTCCAGTTTGTTCGACTGGGCATCAAACACGTCGATGAAGGTCCGGCCGATGATTTTGCGCTTCTTCTCTGGGTCGCTTTCGCCAGCCAGGTTGTTCAGGAACTGATCTTCAGCGTTGGCGCGGATCACTTTGACGCCCATGTTCTCGGCGAACATGGCCATCACTTGCTCGCCTTCGTGCAGACGCAGCAGGCCGTTGTCGACGAAGACGCAGGTCAGTTGATCGCCGATGGCTTTGTGCAGGAGCGCGGCAACTACCGACGAATCGACGCCGCCGGACAGGCCGAGCAGAACGTTGTCGGTGCCGACCTGGGCGCGAACGTTGGCGATCGCATCTTCGGCGATCTTCGACGGCGTCCACAGGGCTTCGCACTCGCAGATGTCGAGGATGAAGCGCGACAGGATGCGGCCGCCCTGCTTGGTGTGGGTCACTTCCGGGTGGAACTGCACGCCGTAGTAGCCGCGAGCGTCGTCGAACATGCCGGCAATCGGGCAGCTCGGGGTGCTGGCGAGGATGTGGAATTGCTGCGGCATCTTGGTGACTTTGTCACCGTGGCTCATCCACACGTCGAGACCGAACAGGCCGTCGGCGTCGATGTGGTCTTCGATGCCGTCGAGCAGGCGGCTCTTGCCGACTACGTCTACGCGGGCATAACCGAACTCACGCAGCTCGGAGCCTTCGACCTTGCCACCCAGCTGTTCAGCCATGGTTTGCATGCCGTAGCAGATACCGAAAACCGGTACGCCCAAGTCGAACACCGCTTGCGGCGCGCGCGGGCTGTCAGCAACGTGTACCGACTCGGGGCCGCCGGCGAGGATGATCCCCTTCGGTGCGAATTCGCGAATCGCTTCGTCGTCCATGTCGAACGGATGCAGTTCGCAGTACACGCCGATTTCGCGCACACGGCGGGCAATCAGCTGGGTGTACTGGGAACCGAAATCGAGGATCAGGATGCGGTGAGCGTGAATGTCGAGGGCCATGATTCAGTCTCGTCTAAGTAATTCAGAAACAGTCGTGATTCAGAAACAACTCGGGGCTGAATAAAACAGCCCCGGTTATGTAACGTTTGCTTGAAGCCTCAACCTACGCGGTAGTTTGGCGCTTCTTTGGTGATTTGTACGTCGTGCACGTGGGACTCGGCCATGCCAGCGCCGGTGATCCGCACGAATTCAGGCTTGGTGCGCATTTCTTCGATGTCGGCACTGCCGGTGTAGCCCATCGAGGAACGCAGGCCGCCCATCAGTTGATGGATGATCGCGCTCAGGGTGCCTTTGTACGGCACGCGGCCTTCGATGCCTTCCGGGACCAGCTTCTCGGCGCCTGCCGAAGAATCCTGGAAGTAACGGTCGGAGGAACCTTGAGCCTGGGACATGGCGCCCAGCGAACCCATGCCGCGATAAGCCTTGTACGAACGACCCTGGAACAGTTCGATCTCGCCCGGCGCTTCTTCAGTACCGGCGAACATCGAGCCCATCATCACGCAGGAAGCACCGGCCACGATGGCCTTGGACAGGTCACCGGAGAAACGGATGCCGCCGTCGGCGATCAACGGCACGCCGGTGCCTTCAAGGGCGGCGGCGACGTTGGCGATGGCGCTGATTTGCGGCACGCCGACACCAGCGACGATGCGCGTGGTGCAGATCGAGCCTGGGCCGATACCGACTTTGACCGCGTCGGCGCCCGCTTCGGCCAGTGCCTTGGCGGCAGCGCCGGTGGCAATGTTGCCGCCGATAACCTGCACATCAGGGAAATTCTGTTTGACCCAGCGAACGCGGTCGATCACGCCTTTGGAGTGACCGTGTGCGGTGTCGACCACCACCACGTCCACGCCGGCATGGACCAGGGCGGCGACACGATCACCGGTGTCTTTACCGGTGCCGACCGCAGCGCCAACGCGCAGACGACCTTGATCGTCCTTGCTGGCCAGCGGGTAAGCCTTGGCTTTTTCGATGTCGTTGACGGTCATCATGCCTTTGAGGGCGAATTTGTCGTCGACGATCAGCACGCGTTCGATGCGGTGTTTGTGCAGCAACTCACGGACGTCGTTTTTGTCGGCGCCTTCCTTGACCGTGACCAGACGCTCTTTAGGCGTCATCACTTCACGGACGCTGACGTCCATGCGGTTTTCGAAACGCACGTCACGGGAAGTGACGATGCCGACCAGGTCGCCATCGTGCAGTACCGGAACGCCGGAGATGTTGTGCATGCGGGTCAGTTCGAACAGTTCACGAACCGAAGCGTCAGCCTCGATGGTGATCGGGTCCTTGACCACGCCGGCTTCGTAACGCTTGACCTTGCGCACTTCGGCAGCTTGCTGCTCGATGGTCATGTTCTTGTGGATGATGCCGATGCCACCTTCCTGAGCCATGGCGATTGCCAATCGGGCTTCAGTAACGGTGTCCATTGCGGCAGAAACCAGAGGAATATTCAGCTCGATGCCACGGGTTAGGCGGGTCTTGAGACTGACTTCGTTAGGAAGCACCTCGGAATAACCGGGCACTAGGAGAATGTCGTCGAATGTCAGAGCTTCTTGGCTGATACGCAGCATCGCGGGGGCTCCCGAGCGGGAAAATGGAAGCGCGCCATTATAGTCAGACACCCCCTCGGGTTCAATGTAAAACTCTGCCTATTATCGAAGCAGTGATCGACGGGGTATTTGCGACGAAAATCCCTGTAGGAGCGAGGCTTGCCCGCGAAGGCGTTCTCGCTGACGCCAAAAGCTTCGCGGGCAAGCCTCGCTCCTACGGGTTTGGGTTCGATTACAACTCGACTTTGACCAGGCTCACGGGCTGATCCAGCCAATCGGCGAACTCATCGATAAAGCTCTGCTTGAACCCCGCCTCCGCCCAGTTATTGAAGATGAACCCGAGGTTGGAGAAACCGCATTCCTGCAGGAACAGAAATCCGTTGATGTCGTCTTCATGCCCGCATTCCGGGCAGGTGAAGTTGTCGGTGCGGCCGGGCATCCACTCTTCCAGGCTCTCGAACAGTGCTTCGCCGACTTCCTTGCGGCACTCGGCGCAGCCCGCTTCGCCGAGAAACCCCTTGGCCGGGGTATAGATGCAGCGCTTGGTGATGATTTCCAAACCATTGATGGCCTCACCGAACGGCAACGCTTCCGGGTGCAGGACCACCGCCCGCGCGCCGTCCGCGAGGGCGTAACCCATGCGATTGCCGGTGCGCCCGCAGGTGCTCAGTTCTTCCTTGACGATGTTCTTGCGCACCAGCCACCGCACGATCGCCCGGGCGCGGGGTTCGTGCACCGGCAAAGTGGAGATTTTCGGGACGATGATGCTTTGGGAATTCATGCTGCAAGCCTACTGCGTCAAATGGGGAGTTTTGCGGCGTGGCGGGTGGCGCTTTCGCGGGCAAGCCTCGCTCCTACAGGTTTCGCGCAGATCCTTGCAGGAGCAAGGCTTGCCCGCGAAGACGTCAGAACGGTCGGCAGCTTAATCCCTGAGACACTCAGGTCAAGTACTCAAATACCGCACGATCAAGGCAATCCCGCTGGCCAGCACCAGCCAGGTCACCAGCCGCACAAACGCTTCGCGGGACAACTTCATCACCAGTCGCCGCCCCAGCCACAAACCCAACGCCATGGCCGGCAACAAACACGCGGCCAGCATCAACAAGGGTAGCTCGGCGTAGACACCGGCGATGACGAACAGGCTCAAACGGACCACCGTGCTGCAACTGATCAGCGCACTTTGCGTCGCCCGCGCCGCGTCTTTGGGCAAGCGGCTGTTCAGATAGATCGCATATAAAAAGCCGCCGCTGCCGAACAGCGCACCAAACATCCCGCCCACCGTGCCCATCGGCAGCGCCCACGCGGCGGACAATTGTGTTGGCCGGGATTTTACCCACAGGCTGTAAATCGCATAAGCGCTGATAAACAGGCCCATCAACAGCAGCAACAGCTCGGAATGCAGGTTCAGCAGAAAGATCACCCCCAACGTGCAACCCACCGCCATACACGGCAGCAGCCGCAGCAACTCGGGCTTCGACACATCGCGCCGCGACGGCAACAAATTGCCAAATGCCGCGACAAAATCCAGCAACACCAGCAACGGAACGATCTTCGACAGCGGCATGAACAAAATCAGGATCGGCCCCGCCACCAGCGCCGTCCCAAACCCGGCGACGCCGAACACGATGTAGGCCAGGACGATGGCCATCCCGATCACAACCCAGTCCACCATGCCGAATGGCCATTGATTCATCAGTTCAAACACATTCACCCCCCGTCATCCATGATTCCCGGAGCGAACTCTACCCCTGTAGGAGTGAGCCTGCTCGCGATGGTGTGTCAGTCGACCACAATGTAGCTGAAACACCATCGCGAGCAGGCTCACTCCTACCTGGGATCGTGCATTCGGTTGGAGAATGCCTTTAAACTGCGCCCCATGATTAAAGATCCCTTTGCAAGACTCGGCCTGGACCGTGAAGTCCTGACTGTCAGCCAGCTCAACGGCCGCGCGCGGGTGTTGCTGGAAGACGTGTTCAGCAACATCTGGGTCGAAGGCGAAATCTCCAACCTCGCCCGCCCGGCGTCCGGCCACGTGTATTTCACCCTCAAGGACAGCGGCGCCCAAGTGCGTTGCGCGCTGTTCCGGCAGAACGCCGCACGGGTTCGCCAGGCGCTGAAGGACGGTTTGGCGGTCAAGGTGCGCGGCAAGGTTTCGTTGTTCGAGGGCCGTGGCGACTATCAACTGATCCTCGATACCGTCGAACCGGCCGGTGATGGCGCCTTGCGCCTGGCCTTCGATGCGCTGAAAGAAAAACTCAGCGCCGAAGGCCTGTTCAGCGCCGAACGCAAAGTGCCGCTGCCGGCGCATCCGCAACGCATCGGCATCATCAGTTCGCCGACCGGCGCGGTGATTCGCGACATCATCAGCGTGTTCCGCCGCCGCGCGCCGCAGGTGCAACTGACGCTGATCCCGACCGCCGTGCAAGGTCGCGAAGCCACCGCGCAGATTGTCCGCGCGCTGAAACTGGCCGATGCGCGAGGGTTCGACGCACTGATTCTGGCGCGTGGCGGCGGCTCGCTGGAAGACCTTTGGTGTTTCAACGAAGAAGCCGTGGCCCGCGCCGTGGATGCGTGTGTGACGCCGATTGTCAGCGCGGTCGGGCATGAAACCGATGTGTCGATCAGCGACTTCGTGGCCGACGTGCGCGCGCCAACGCCTTCTGCCGCCGCCGAACTGCTGGCCCCGGATTCCAACGATCTGGTGCGCCGCGTCGAAAGCCTGCATCGGCGTTTGGTCATGCGCATCCAAGACCGATTGATGCGTGATCGCTTGCGCCTGGAAGGCATGGCGCGCCGTTTGCGGCATCCCGGCGAACGCCTGCGTCAGCAAGCGCAACGCCTGGACGACCTGGACATGCGCATGCGCCGCGCTTTCGAACGCAGCCTCAATACCCGGCGCGAACGCTTGATTCGTCTCGAAACCCGTCTCGCCGGGCAACATCCCGGACGCCAATTGGCGATGCTCCGCCAGCGCCTCGACATCCTCGCCGAACGTTTGCCGCGTGCCATGCGCGACGGGCTCAAAGGCCGTCGTCTGCAACTGCAAAGCCAAATGCAGACGCTGCACGTGGTCAGCCCGTTGGCGACCCTCGGCCGTGGCTACAGTATTTTGCTCGACGAGCGCGGCCACGCGATTCGCAATGCCGCCCAGACTCATCCCGGCCAGCGCCTCAACGCACGGCTCGGCGAGGGCGAACTGCAAGTGCGCGTCGAAGATAATCACCTGACGCCTGTCACCCTTTCTCTACTGGATTGACCCATGCCGCGTTTTCTCGCTTCACTGTTATTGCTGGGCCCGCTGCTGTGCGTGACCGTCAACGCGCACGCCGACAGTTACATCACTCGGCTGCTGAACAAACCGGTGCCGGGCGGCGTTGCGGTGGTGGATCTGGGCGCCGCCGCCCAGGCGCCGAAAGCCACGTATCAGGGCAAACCGGTGCTTGTGGTCAAGGAACAGAACAATTGGCTGGCGATTGTCGGCGTGCCGCTGACGGTCAAACCGGGCACTCAGCAAATCAGCAGCGCTGGCCGCGAGTTGAGTTTTACTGTCGGCAACAAGAAATACCCGGAACAACGCATCACGTTGAAGAACACCCAGCAGGTCAATCCGAACCCGGCAAACCTCAAGCGCATCGAGGGCGAACTGGCCGAGCAGGTTCAGGCATATCGCAGTTTCAGCCCGAATACCCCGAGCAATCTGCTGCTGGACAAACCAGTCAACGGACCGCTGTCGAGCAAGTTCGGCGTGCGCCGCTTCTTTAATGGCGAGGAGCGCAATCCGCACGCGGGCCTCGACTTCGCGGTGCCGGCCGGAACGCCGATCAAGACCCCGGCGGCGGGCAAGGTGATTTTGATTGGTAACTACTTCTTTAATGGCAACACGGTATTTGTCGACCACGGGCAAGGTTTTATCAGCATGTTTTGCCACATGTCGAAGATTGACGTGAAGGTTGGCCAGCAGCTGGCGCGTGGTGGTGTGGTCGGCAAGGTTGGCTCGACGGGCCGCGCGACCGGGCCGCATATGCACTGGAACATCAGCCTGAATGATGCGCGGGTGGATCCGGCGATATTCATTGGCGCGTTCCAGCCCTGACTCGATCCGTAGGAGCAAAGCTTGCTCGCGATGGCCGTTACCCGGTCTGAATGCTGCGTTGCGTCACCGTTCATCGCGGGCAAGCCATGCTCCCACAGGAATTGCGCACCAGGAATAGACTGCGCAATCTGATTGATAAATAGTGAGCATAACCAGCACACAATCTCGCAGAACCAACCTTTTCGACTATTCCTCTCAATTTTTTTCGACTGCTTGCCATCCTCAATCCCGGCGGTTAGGGTTGAGGGCATGAAAATCTCTCACACCCTTATTCAGCTTCGCCAGCACCGTAGTCTGTGCCTTGTCAGTGCACGACTATCGGGCTGAATTGCGGTGCCTCGCCTTACACGTTTTCCCAGACACTTTTGATCCACCGGCAGGCCGCCTCTTTTCGGCCCACACCAAAAATAAGGATTTCCCGATGAGCATGCTCAAAGACCCGTCTTCGAAGTACCGCGCGTTCCCGACCATCGATATCCCGGACCGTACCTGGCCATCGAAAACCATCACCGCCGCGCCGATCTGGTGCAGCTCGGACCTGCGTGACGGCAACCAATCGCTGATCGAGCCGATGGACGCGGTGAAAAAGCTGCGCTTCTGGAAAACCCTGGTGCAGGTCGGCGTGAAAGAAATCGAAGCGTCGTTCCCGGCAGCTTCGCAAACCGACTTCGACTTCGTGCGCACCCTGATCGAAGACGGCCACATCCCGGACGACACCACCATTCAGGTGCTGACCCAGGGTCGTGAAGATTTGATCGAGCGCACTTTCGAATCGTTGCGCGGCGCCAAGAAAGCCATCGTGCACTTGTACAACGCGACCTCCCCTTCCTTCCGCCGCATTGTCTTCAATCAGGATAAGGACGGGATCAAGGCGATCGCGGTCAACGCGGCCAAGCTGTTCGTCAAATACGCCGCGCAGCAACCGGACACCGAGTGGACGTTCGAATACTCGCCAGAAACCTTCAGCGCCACCGAACTCGAGTTCGCCAAAGAAGTGTGCGACGCGGTGATTGAAGTCTGGAACCCGACGCCTGAGCACAAGGTGATCCTCAACCTGCCGGCCACCGTCGAATGCGCCACCCCGAACATTTACGCCGACCAGATTGAATGGTTCGGCCGTCACATCAACCGTCGCGACAGCGTGATCATCAGCCTGCACACCCACAACGACCGTGGCACTGGCGTGGCCGCCACCGAGCTGGGCCTGATGGCCGGCGCCGACCGTGTCGAAGGTTGCCTGTTCGGCAACGGCGAGCGCACCGGTAACGTCGATCTGGTCACCGTCGCGCTGAACCTCTACACCCAGGGCATCCACCCGGAGCTGGATTTCTCCGACATCGACGGCGTGCGCAAAGTCGTCGAAGAGTGCAACCAGATTCAGGTGCACCCGCGTCACCCATACGTCGGCGACCTGGTTCACACCGCGTTCTCCGGCTCGCACCAGGACGCTATCCGCAAGGGTTTCTCGCAGCAGAAACCGGACACCTTGTGGGAAGTGCCGTACTTGCCGATCGACCCGGCCGACATTGGCCGCAGCTACGAGGCGGTGATCCGCGTCAATAGCCAGTCGGGCAAGGGCGGGATCGCCTATCTGCTGGAGCAGGAATACGGCATCAGCTTGCCGCGCCGCATGCAGATCGAATTCAGCCAAGTGGTGCAGCGTGAAACTGATCGCCTCGGTCTGGAGATGACGGCGCAGCAGATCCACGCGTTGCTGCACAGCGAGTACTTGCAGGCGAATACGCCTTACGCACTGGTCAGCCATCGCTTGCAGGAAGAGAACGGCAACAGTGCGGTGGAAGTCGAAGTCTCGGGCAAGGGCCAGGGCGAAACCAACCTGCACTGGCGCGGCAAGGGCAACGGCGCACTCGAAGCGCTGGTGGCCGGCCTGCCGATTCCGGTGGAAATCATGGACTACAACGAACACGCAATCGGCGCGGGCACCAACGCCAAGGCTGCGGCCTACATCGAACTGCGGGTTGATGGTCAGCGTGCGGTGCACGGCGTCGGCATCGATGAGAACATCACCACGGCGAGCTTCAAGGCCCTGTTCAGCGCGCTCAACCGCTCGCTGAGCCAACCGGAAGCGAAAGCGGCGTAAGTCTTCGCTGCAATGCAAAAGGCCCCAAGGTGCGAACCTTGGGGCCTTTTTTGTTTGCCTGATGTTTATGCGTAGATCGCAAGTCCGCTATCGCGAGCAAGCTCGCTCCCACAGTGAATCTGGGTGTACATCCAACTTGTATTCACATTGATCAAATGTGGGAGCGAGCTTGCTCGCGATAGCGGCAGGTCAGCCAGCGACGATCTCAGGTGAACTCAAACGTATCGGCATCCAGATTCGCCGGGAATCGGGTCCGGTACGCTTGCAGGTCGGCAGCATTCAGCACGGCGTGAAACACCCCATCCGCCTCCCCCGCGCTGAGCAAAGTTTCGCCCTGGAAATCCAGCACCTGACTGTCGCCGGTGTAGGCAAAGCCCTTGCCGTCCGTGCCGATCCGGTTCACCGCCGCCACATAACACAGGTTTTCAATCGCCCGCGCCGGCAGCAAACGGTTCCAGTGCAAGCGTCGCGCGCCCGGCCAATTCGCCGTGTACAGCAGCAAATCAGTGTCCTGCGCATCACGGCTCCAAACCGGGAAACGCAAGTCGTAACAAATCAGCGGCCGAATGCGCCAGCCCTTGAGCTCGAACTGCACCTGGCGCTCGCCGGGGGTGTAGTGGTTGTGCTCGCCGGCCATGCGAAACAGGTGGCGTTTATCGTAATGCAGCACTTCGCCGTCCGGCCGCGCCCACAGCAGGCGGTTGCGGTGACTGCCATCGGCCGCTTGGACGATGATGCTGCCGGTGATCACCGCGTCATACTTCGCCGCTTGCGCGCGCAGCCATTTGCTGGTCGGGCCGTGCTCGGCCTCGGCCAGCGTCTCGGATTCCATCGAAAACCCGGTGGTGAACATCTCCGGAAGGATGATCAGGTCAGCGCCGCGAGCCTGTTCCAGCAACTGCTCGAAATGCTCCAGATTAGCCAGGCGGTCGTGCCAGGCCAGAGTGGTCTGGATCAGCGCTATGTTCAGGTTGGGCAGCGCAGTCAAATCACGCATAGTTTTTCCGCTGCTTCACGCAGGGTCTCCTCGCGTTTGGCGAAGCACAGGCGCACCAGGCGCTGGCCTTCGGGTGGCGTCTGGTAGAACACCGAGATGGGAATGCTGGCCACGCCGTGTTCGCGGGTCATCCACAGCGCCATATCGACGTCGTTAAGGTCGGGGCGAATCTGCGAATAATCGACCAACTGGAAGTAGGTGCCGGCCACGCGATTGAAACTGAAACGCGACGGCGCCAGCAGATCACAGAACAAATCGCGCTTGGCCTGATAGAAACCCGGCAGCTCTTCGACGTGCTCCGGGTGCTCGGCCATAAAGTCGGCCAACGCAAACTGCAGCGGCGTCACGCAGCAGAAACTTACGTATTGGTGAACCTTGCGCAGCTCGGCGGTGAGGGCCGGTGGCGCGACCACGTAACCGGTCTTCCAACCCGTAACGTGGTAGGTCTTGCCGAACGAACTGATGACGAAAGCGCGCTGATACAGCTCTGGGTGATTGAGCACGCTGACATGCGCCACGCCGTCGAACACCAGGTGTTCGTAGACTTCGTCGCTGACCAGGTAAATGTCGCGATCACGGATCAGTGCCGCCAGTTGATCCAGCTCTGCGCGGCTGATCAGCGCGCCGCTAGGGTTGTGCGGGGTGTTCAGCACGATCATCCGCGTGCGCGGGGTGATTGCGTCGGTGAGTTTCTGGAAATCGATGGAGAAATCGTTCAGCCCCAGTTGCACATGCACGCAACGACCGCCGGCCAGTTCCACCGAGGGTTCGTAGCTGTCGTAGCACGGATCAAAAACGATGACTTCGTCGCCGGGCTGGATAACCGCCTGAATCGCGCAGAAGATCGCCTGGGTGGCGCCGGGGGTGATGGTCACTTCGTCATCAGCATCGACATTGACGCCATAGCTGCGAGCGATTTTCGCCGCCACTTGCTGGCGCAACACCGGCAGGCCGGTCATGGGCGAATATTGGTTGTGGCCCTTGGCGATGTGCTGGCCGACCGCATCGCACAGGGCTTGCGGGGCATCGAAATCGGGAAAACCCTGAGACAGGTTGATCGCCCCAGTCTGCGCCGCAAGCTGAGACATCTGCGTGAAGATAGTGATGCCGACATTCGGCAGCTTACTGGTGATCATCGGTAGCCCCTTGCAGGTGAGCCGCAAGTTTCAAGCCGCAAGCGGCAAGAGGTCAAGCAGCAAGACCTCAAGCAGCAAACCCTCAGACGCAAAAAAGGGCCCTGATCAGGGCCCTTTCCGTTGTTACTCGCAGCTTGAGGCTTACGGCTCGCAGCTGCCTTTATCGCTTGTCGCGGCGCTTTTTGTCGGCTTTCTTGTGGTGCGACATCATGCGGCGCTTCTTGTTGACCTGGCGGTCGGTGAGCGAGGTCTTGTTGCCTTCGTACGGGTTCTCGCCGCCCTTGAACTCGATGCGGATCGGCGTCCCGACCAGCTTCAAGACACGACGGTAAGTGTTTTCCAGATAACGCACGTAAGACTTCGGCACCTTCTCGATCTGGTTACCGTGGATCACGATGATCGGCGGGTTGGCACCACCCAAGTGGGCATAACGCAGCTTGATCCGGCGGTTGTTGACCATCGGCGGCGCGTGCTCGCTGACCGCATCTTCGAGGATCGTGGTCAGGCGGTTGGTTGGCCAGCGGGTAACCGCGGACTTGAACGAGTTCTGTACCGAGGCGTAGAGGTTACCCACGCCCGTGCCGTGCAGCGCCGAGATGAAGTGGATGTCGGCGTAGTCGACGAAGAACAGGCGACGTTGCAGTTCAACCTTGACGAACTCGCGCTCGCTCGGCGTCATGCCGTCCCACTTGTTGATCGCGATCACCAGCGCACGACCCGACTCAATGGCGAAGCCCAGCAGGTTGAGGTCGTGATCGACCACGCCTTCGCGGGCGTCCATCACGAAGATCACCACGTTGGCGTCTTTGATCGCCTGCAGGGTTTTGACCACGGAGAATTTTTCGACTTCTTCGTGGATCTTGCCGCGCTTGCGCACACCAGCGGTGTCGATCAGCGTGTACTTCTCGTCGTTACGCTCGAACGGGATGTAGATGCTGTCGCGGGTGGTGCCGGGCTCGTCATAGACGATGACCCGGTCTTCACCGAGCATGCGGTTGACCAGGGTCGACTTGCCGACGTTCGGCCGGCCGATGATGGCGATCTTGATCCCGTCTTTTTCGCTAGGGCCAGGAATGCGCTTGGCTTCCTCGCCTTCGGCAACGATCTCTTCCTCGCCTTCTTCCAACTCGTCAGCGTCTTTCGGGAAGTCGCTCAGGGCGATTTCCAGCATCTGCGTGATGCCACGACCGTGGGCGCCGGCGATCGGGATCGCGTGGCCCATGCCCAACGGGGCGAACTCGGCGCGGGCCATTTCCGGGTCGATGTTGTCGACCTTGTTGGCAACCACGTAGGAACGCTTGTTACGTTTGCGCAAATGCTCGGCGATCATCTGGTCGGCGGCGGTGAAACCGGCCTTGGCATCTACCAGGAACAGAACGACATCCGCTTCTTCAATGGCCAGCAGCGACTGCTCGGCCATTTTTTCGTCCATACCGTGCTCGTCACCGGAGATACCGCCGGTGTCGACCAGAATGTAGGAACGCCCTTGCCACTTGGCCTCACCGTATTGGCGATCACGGGTCAGACCGGACAAGTCGCCGACGATGGCGTCGCGAGTCCTGGTCAGGCGGTTGAACAAGGTGGACTTGCCGACGTTCGGTCGGCCCACCAGGGCGATTACGGGAACCATGCGGCTCTCCACTTCGTTATTTCAGAAAATACAAAAGCCGCTGCGAGGCAGCGGCTGGTGCTCGGGGCAACGCTTGGAAGCGCTGCGAGCCTTGCAGAGCAAGGCCGCTTGGGGGTTAAACCCCAAGCATAGTTGTTACTTGATGGTCAGGGCTTCCAGTTTGCCACTGTTGCCATACACATAAATCGTGTCACCCACCACCAGCGGACGAGCGCGCAGGCCGTCGCTGTCGATGCGTTCGCGGCCGACGAAGCGACCGTCCACCTGGCTCAGCAGGTGCAGGTAGCCTTCCATGTCGCCGACTGCAACGTAGCTGGAGAACACTTCCGGAGCCGACAGTTGACGGCGAGCCAGCGAATCGTTGCTCCACAAGGCTGTGGTGGAACGTTCGTCGACGCCTTCAACGGTGCCCGAAGACAGGCTTACGTAGACGCTGCCAAAACCCTGGGCGACACCGGCGTAGCTGGAAGCATCACGCTGCCACAGCTGACGACCGCTTTGCAGGTCCAGTGCCGCAACGCGACCCTGATAGCTGGCGACGTACAGCGTTTCGCCGGACAACAGCAAACCGCCGTCAATATCGACTACGCGCTCCAGTTCCGAGCGACCTTGTGGAATTGCTACACGTTGTTCCCACACCGGCACGCCGTTGGAAATATCGAGAGCAACCACTTTACCGGTCGACAGGCCAGCCACCGCGAGGCGGTTGGTGACGATTGGCGCACTGGTGCCGCGCAATGTCAGGACGGCCGGCGTGCTGTCATACAACCAGCGCTGAGTACCGGTCGCCGCGTCCAGGCCGATCAGGCGATCGTCCTGAGTCTGGATCACCACAACGTCACCGTTGTTGGCCGGCGGTGCGAGCACTTCGCTGGACACGCGAGCGCGCCATTTCTCTTCACCGCTGCTGGAATCCAGGGCGACGATTTCACCCTTGAGCGTGCCGATCATGACCAGACCGTAACCCACACCCACGGCGCCGGAAACAGGCAGATCAAGATCCTGTTCCCACTTCACGTTGCCGGTGCTGCGATCCATCGCCATGACGACGCCAGTAACGTCGGCCGCGTAGATGGAATCGCCTTCGATTGCCGGAACCAGCATGTTGTAGGTTTCGCCCTGACCGTCACCGATCGAACGACTCCATTGCTTTTGCAGGACCACTTCTTCTTTGAAGTCGACCAGCTCAGCCGGCGGCAATTCTTTTTTGCTGTTGCTGCTGCAACCCGCGGCCAAAATGGCCAGAGCCAGCAATGCTGCATGTTTCCAACGGATCACGTCACGCATCCCCTTTGGCCAGGTCGTCCAGCTTGATTTGGAGGCCGCCGACTGCCGCTTCATCCGACAGTGCTGCCTTGGCTTTTTGATACGCCGCGTTGGCTTCATCAGTACGACCCAACTGCACCAGCAGGTCGCCCTTGAGTTCTTCGCGAGTGGCCAGGAACGACTTGTCGGCATCGCCTTCAAGCAGTTTCAGGGCCTCTTCGACCTTGTTCTGCGCAGCCAGCACTTGTGCCAGACGCTGACGGGCGATTTCGCCCAGCGCCGGGTTGGCCGGTTTGTCGTGGACCGCTTTCAGCTCGGTAGCGGCGTCATCCAGCTTGCCGCTGTCGACCGCAACTTTGGCCACGAACAGGCTGCCGTATTGCGCGTAGGCAGAACCGCCGTACTCGCTGTTGAGCTTGCCAGCCAGGTCCGAAACCCGCGCCGCATCAGGCTTGCCGTCAGGCGTCAGCGTGGTTTCCAGCAGTTGCTGATAGAGAATCGAGGCGCCTTGCGACTGGTTGCCCTGATATTTGTGCCAGGCCTGCCAGCCGAACACGATGACCAGCGCCAACAGGCCGCCAGTGACCAGGGGCTTGCCGTTGCGTGTCCACCAGTCCTTCAAATCCGCCAGTTGTTCGTCTTCGTTACTCGACACCCCAATACTCCTTAATCGCTAAATCGGCTGTTTGACAGCTTCAACCCTGCACGACGCAGGTGGCCAGGTGTGCAGCGAGCGCATCCCAGGCAATGCTTTGTTGTTCGCCCTGGCCACGCAAGGGTTTGAAACCTACCACTTGCTGGGCCATCTCGTCGTCACCGAGGATCAGCGCATACAACGCACCGCTCTTGTCGGCTTTCTTGAACTGGCTTTTGAAACTGCCGGCGCCGGCATTGACTTGCAGGCGCAGGTTGGGCAATTGGTCACGAACGCGTTCACTCAGGGCCAATCCGGCCAGCTCGGCGGCTTCACCGAAGGCGCAGAGGTAGACGTCGACCTGACGCGAGATTTCTTGCGGGATCTGTTCAAGTGTTTCCAGCAGCAGCACCAGACGCTCGATGCCCATGGCGAAACCAACGCCCGGAGTCGGCTTGCCGCCCATCTGCTCGACCAGACCGTCGTAACGACCACCGGCACACACGGTGCCCTGAGCGCCCAACTTGTCGGTCACCCATTCGAAAACGGTCTTGCTGTAGTAATCGAGCCCGCGAACCAGCTTCGGGTTGATCACGAAAGGTACGCCGGCCGCATCGAGGCGCGCCTTGAGGCCCTCGAAATGCACACGGGATTCGTCGTCGAGGTAGTCGGCCATTTTCGGCGCATCGACCAGAATCGCCTGAGTATCGGCATTCTTGGTGTCGAGCACGCGCAGTGGATTGGTCTTCAGACGACGCTGGCTGTCTTCGTCGAGCTTGTCCAGGTGCGCGGACAGGAACTCGACCAGCGCTTCGCGATAAAGACCGCGCGACTCGCTGGTGCCCAGGCTGTTGAGCTCAAGCTTGACCGCATCACGGATACCCAGCTCGCCCCACAGGCGCCAGGTCAGGATGATCAGCTCGGCGTCAATGTCCGGACCGTCGAGGTTGAACACTTCGACGCCGATCTGGTGAAACTGGCGGTAACGGCCTTTCTGCGGACGTTCGTGGCGGAACATCGGGCCGATGTACCAAAGCTTCTGCACTTGGCCACCGCCGGTGATGCCGTGTTCGAGCACCGCACGCACGCAGGCCGCCGTGCCTTCAGGGCGCAGGGTCAGCGAATCGCCGTTGCGGTCGTCGAAGGTGTACATCTCTTTTTCGACGATGTCGGTCACTTCACCGATGGAGCGCTTGAACAGCTCGGTGAACTCGACGATCGGCATGCGGATCTGCTTGTAACCGTAGTTATCCAGCAGACGCGAGACGGTGCCCTCGAAATGACGCCACAGCGGCGTCTGCTCGGGCAGGATGTCGTTCATGCCACGAATGGCTTGCAGAGACTTGCTCACTATAAATCCTTAAATTCGTTCGGCTCTTCAGTCGGCTCAGCCGCGCACGATAACCGCTGCGTCAGCTTCGACCTTCTCGGCCGCTTTCTGGCGGATCAAGCGTTCAAGCTCATCCACCAGATTTTCATTCGTCAGTTTCTGCGACGGCTTGCCGTCGATGTAAATCAGGTTGGGCGTGCCGCCGGTCAAGCCGATATGGGCTTCCTTGGCTTCACCCGGCCCGTTGACCACGCAACCGATGACCGCGACATCCAGCGGCACCAGCAAATCTTCGAGGCGCCCTTCCAGCTCGTTCATGGTTTTGACCACATCGAAGTTCTGCCGCGAGCAGCTCGGGCAGGCGATGAAGTTGATGCCACGGGAACGCAAGTGCAGGGATTTGAGAATGTCGTAGCCGACTTTCACTTCCTCGACCGGGTCAGCCGCCAACGAGATGCGAATAGTATCGCCAATCCCTTCGGCGAGCAGCATACCGAGGCCGACGGCGGATTTCACCGTGCCTGAACGCAAACCACCGGCTTCGGTGATGCCCAAGTGCAGCGGCTGGACGATTTCCTTGGCCAGCAAGCGGTAGGCGGCGACGGCCATGAATACGTCGGAAGCCTTCACGCTGACCTTGAAGTCCTTGAAATTCAGGCGTTCCAGGTGCTCGACGTGGCGCAGCGCCGATTCGACCAGCGCGGCTGGCGTCGGCTCGCCGTATTTCTTTTGCAGGTCTTTTTCCAGGGAACCGGCGTTGACGCCAATGCGGATCGGAATCCCGCGGTCACGGGCGGCATCGACCACCGCACGCACGCGATCTTCACGCCCGATGTTGCCCGGGTTGATGCGCAGGCAGTCAACGCCCAGTTCGGCTACGCGCAAAGCGATCTTGTAGTCGAAATGGATGTCGGCCACCAACGGCACTTTGACCAGTTGCTTGATCTTGCCGAAAGCCTCGGCAGCGTCCATGTCCGGCACCGAAATGCGCACGATATCGACGCCGGCAGCTTCCAGGCGGTTGATCTGGGCCACGGTGGCGGCCACGTCATTGGTGTCGCTGTTGGTCATGCTCTGCACAGCGATGGGCGCATCGCCGCCAACAGGCACGTTACCGACCCAAATCTTGCGGGATTCGCGACGTTTGATTGGAGATTCGCCGTGCATGACTTATTGACCCAACTTCAGGCGAGCAGTCTCGCCACTGGTGAACGGAGCGACATCAACCACTTGGCCGTTGTAACTGACCTGCGCGCCACGGGCGAAGCCCAGACGCACAGCAAACGGCGGTTTGCCGCTGACGGAAACGTTTTCGCCTTTGCGCTTGAGACCACTCAACAGCACTTTGCCGTTGCCATCGGTCACTTGCGTCCAGCAATCAGCAGTGAATTGCAACTGAACCTGACCCTCGCCGGCCACTGGGGCGGCGGCAGGTGCAGCGGGTGCGGCAGGTGTCGTAGCGGCGACCGGAGCGGTCGGTGCTGGCGCAACGGGTGCGGCCGGAGCCGGTGTCGCAGGAGCGGCAGCAACCGGAGCAGTCGGCGCGGCTGCCGGCGTGGTCGGCGTGGTCGGCGCAACTGCCGGCGCGGTCGCTTCAGCTTCGGCCGGTGCTTCAGTCGATGTTTCGGATTGCGGCAGTGCCAGCGCGGTGCCGGCCTCGGTCTGGCCTTCTACAACGGCCTGATCTTCCGGCTCGTCGAGCGGATGCGATTGCGTGGTGCCGTCAGCGCCTTCGATTTCGACGTGCGCCGGGGTAGTGCTGGCGATGTCCTGATTGCGCTGGGAGGTTTGATCCTGCCACCAGAAAAAACCGCCGACGACTACGGCGACCAGCAACAGCAGGCTGACAATGCGCAAGATAGTGTGGGAAACCCGCACCGGCTCTTCGATACGGCCCAGGCTGTGGACGTTGCTGCCCTGGGAGTCGGTGCCGGTGGACTGGTCGAATTGCTGAACCAGAACGGTCTGGTCCATGCCGAGCAATTTGGCGTACGCGCGAATGTAACCGCGAGCGAAGGTATGCCCCGGCAGCTTGTCGAAAGCGCCGGCTTCCAGATTGCTCAGGGAATTGACGGTGAGGTTGAGCTTGAGGGCCACTTCGGCCAGCGACCAGCCATTGCTTTCGCGGGCCTGGCGCAATGTTTCACCGGGATTAACGCGATTCGCTGCTACAACTTCGGGATGCGCCGCTTTCATCATTGCTCCGACAGGTATTGCTGATATTCCGGCGTACCGGGATAGAGTCGTTTTAATTGCAGGCCAAAACTGGCGGCCTTGTCGCGATCTTCAAACACTTTTGCCAGCCGAACGCCGAGCAATAGACTACGTGCATTTTGTTCGGTGAGCAGGCTAAAACGGTCGTAATAGTCACGCGCGGGCACATAATGCCTGTCTTCGTAAGACAACTCAGCCATTTCCAGCAACGCCCGTGGTTGTTGGCGGTTCAAACGCAGGGCTTTTTCCAGTTGTTGCTGCGCCAGATCACGCTGGCCAAGCCTGGAAGCGGTCATGCCGAGGTTCTCGAAGACCCGCGAACGCTCAGGATACAGGGTATCGGCGGCGGCTTGCTCAAAGCGCTCGTAAGCTTCCTTGTAACGCTTCTCTTCGAAAAGAAAACTGCCGTAGTTGTTGAGGATGCGCGCGTCTTTGGGGCGCGAGGACAGCGCCTTGCGAAAATGCTGATCCGCCAGCTCCGGTTCCATTTCGGCCTGAAACACCAGACCCAGCGCCGCGTTGGCGTCCGGGTCGGAATCATCCAGCTCCAGGGCCTTTTTCAATGGCACTTTCGCCCGTTCAGTCATCCCTTGCTGCAAGTACCCCAACCCCAGCTGCACGTAGGCGGCACGCGCTTCGTCGCGGCCCTTGCTGGTCTTCATCGGGTTGAAATCGCCCGACAGGACACAACCAGCACACAGGCTGGCCAACAGCACAAGCAGCGCAAAGCGCAGGGACATAGAGATCCTCTCTTAGTTATTGTTCGCTGCGTTTTGCGCCATATCGTTGTCGGCGCTCAATTCACGCACCGCGATATAACGTTCGCTGCGACGGGTGCGATCCAGCACCTGTCCTACCAATTGGCCACACGCGGCATCAATGTCTTCACCACGCGTGGTGCGCACGGTGACGTTGAAGCCGGCATGGTGAAGCTGATCCTGGAAACGGCGAATGGCGTTGTTGCTTGGGCGCTCATAGCCGGAATGCGGGAACGGGTTGAACGGAATCAAGTTGATTTTGCACGGAACATTTTTCAGCAGTTCGATCATCTCGACCGCATGCTCAACCTTGTCGTTGATGTCCTTGAGCATGGTGTACTCAATGGTCAACACACGCTTCTCGCCCAAGGTCGCCATGTAGCGCTGGCAAGATTCGAGCAGCATCTTAAGCGGATATTTCTTGTTGATCGGCACCAATTGGTTACGCAATGCGTCATTCGGTGCGTGCAGCGACAACGCCAGGGAGACGTCGATGTGCTTGGCCAGCTCATCGATCATCGGCACCACGCCCGAAGTGGACAGGGTCACGCGGCGTTTGGAAATCCCGTAGCCCAGGTCATCCATCATCAGATGCATGGCGGCCACGACGTTGTCGAAGTTCAGCAGCGGCTCGCCCATGCCCATCATCACCACGTTGGTGATGGCACGGTCGGCGGTCGCCGGGATGCTGCCGAACGATTTATTGGCAATCCACACCTGGCCGATGACTTCGGCGGCGGTGAGGTTGCTGTTGAAACCTTGCTTGCCGGTGGAGCAGAAACTGCAATCCAGGGCACAGCCTGCCTGGGACGAAACGCACAATGTGCCGCGTTTGCCCTGGGGAATGTAAACGGTCTCGACGCAGCTGCCGGACGCCACGCGCACCACCCATTTACGGGTGCCGTCGGTGGAAATGTCCTCGCTGACGACTTCAGGACCGCGAACTTCAGCAATCGCCTTGAGCTTGTCGCGCAAGGCTTTGCTGACGTTCGTCATGGCGTCGAAATCATCGACGCCAAGGTGGTGAATCCATTTCATTACCTGACCGGCACGGAAACGCTTCTCCCCGATTGAGTCGAAGAATTTTTCCATTTCCTGCTGAGTCAGACCCAGCAGGTTAGTTTTTACAGTCGATGTAGTCATGGATTCACCTTCACTCATAAGCCAATGCTTAGCGAGTGGTTACTTCAGTAGCTGCGAAGAAGTACGAGATTTCGCGAGCAGCAGCGGCTTCGGAGTCCGAACCGTGCACAGCGTTGGCGTCGATGGAATCAGCGAAGTCAGCACGGATGGTGCCGGCAGCAGCTTCTTTAGGGTTGGTAGCGCCCATCAGCTCACGGTTCAGAGCGATAGCGTTTTCGCCTTCCAGAACCTGAACAACAACCGGGCCGGAGATCATGAAAGCAACCAGATCGCCGAAGAAACCACGAGCGCTGTGCTCAGCGTAGAAGCCTTCAGCTTCAGCTTTGGACAGTTGCTTGAGTTTCGAAGCTACAACGCGCAGGCCGGCTTTTTCGAAACGAGTGGTGATTTCGCCGATGACGTTTTTTGCAACAGCGTCAGGCTTGATGATGGAGAAAGTGCGTTGAACAGCCATGGTGTAACTCCAGAAACGGTAATTTGCGAAAAATTAAACCCGCGAATTATACGCGGGTTCTTGGGTATTGCCTAACCTGCGGGACGATCAGTCCAATTCTTTGGCCCAGAGCTCCTGAACCGCTTCCAGCACCTTCTCGCCGACACGGCCAGAGGTGCCATCGAAGTCAGGCAGTTCCAGGATCATCTGCTGCAGACGAACGAACCCTACAGAATACGGATCGACATCGGAGTGGGCCTCGGCCAACTCTTCTGCAATACGTTGAACATCATTCCAACCGTAGCTCATGACAGTCTTACCAGTCAGTGCGGCGCTTCAGCCGCATGGTTAAGCGAATATTTCGGAATTTCAACGGTCAGGTCTTCAGTCCCGACAATCGCCTGACAGGCCAGGCGAGACTGCGCTTCCAGGCCCCACGCACGATCAAGGAAGTCTTCTTCCAGCTCGTCGGCCTCTTCCAGCGAATCGAAACCCTCGCGAATCAGGCAATGACACGTGGTGCACGCGCAGACGCCGCCGCAAGCGTTTTCCATTTCGATATGGTGCTCGTGCGCCAGATCAAGAATAGACGTTCCCGGCTCAGCTTCGACAACCATGCCGTCCGGGCAAAACTTCTCGTGTGGCAGAAAAATGACCTGCGGCATCGTTATTCCTCAATCTCATTCAGGTTGCGTCCCGCCAGCGCGGCTTTCACCGTCGAGTCCAGGCGGCGGGCAGCAAAGGCATCGGTCACTTGCGACAGACGCTTGGTCTGCTGCTCGATGGCGAAACCATCGGTGCCTTTCATCAATTCGGTCAGTTCCTGCATCTGCATTTCGATGACCATGCGCTCTTCGGCGTCGAGCAGGCTTTCGCCATCGACATCGAGAGCGCCCTGCACCGCTTCGAGCAGGCGCTGGGCATCGACTTGCTGCTCGCGCAATACGCGGGCGACTTTGTCGTCGTTGGCGTATTCGAACGAATCCTTGAGCATCTTGGTGATTTCGCCGTCGGTCAGGCCGTAGGACGGCTTGACCTGAATGCTGGCTTCAACACCCGAACCCAATTCGCGCGCCGCGACACTGAGCAGGCCGTCGGCATCGACCTGGAAGGTCACGCGAATCTTCGCTGCGCCGGCAACCATTGCTGGAATGCCACGCAATTCGAAGCGTGCGAGGGAGCGGCAGTCGCTGATCAGCTCGCGCTCACCCTGCAAGACGTGAATAGCCATGGCCGACTGGCCATCTTTATAAGTGGTGAAGTCTTGAGCTCGAGCGACCGGGATGGTGGTGTTGCGCGGAATCACCTTCTCCATCAGGCCGCCCATGGTTTCCAGCCCCAGGGACAACGGAATCACGTCGAGCAGCAGCAATTCGCCGCCATCGCGCTTGTTGCCGGCCAGCGTATCGGCCTGGATCGCGGCACCGATGGCCACCACTTGATCCGGATCGATTTCAGTCAACGGCTGGCGACCAAAGGCTTCAGCCACCGCATCGCGAACGCGCGGTACACGAGTCGAACCGCCAACCATGACCACGGCGTGCACTTCATCCAGTTCGATACCGGAATCACGCACGGCGCGACGGCAGGCTTTGAGGCTGCGGGCGACCATTGGCTCGATCAGCGCATCAAAGGCTTCGCGAGTCAGTTGGGCTTTCCAGTCACCGTAAGCGACTTCAACGCTGGCGACCGTGGTCAACGCTTCCTTGGCCGCGCAGGCGGTTTGCAGCAAATGGCGTTGCGCGCCGGGATCGAGATCAGCGGACAAACCGGCGCTCTCGATGATCCAGCCAGCGATGGCGTGGTCGAAGTCATCGCCGCCCAGGGCGCTGTCGCCACCGGTGGCCAGCACTTCGAAGACACCGCCGGTGAGGCGCAGAATCGAAATATCGAAGGTACCGCCGCCCAAGTCGTAGATCGCGACCAGGCCTTCAGCGTGTTGATCCAGACCGTAAGCCACGGCAGCAGCGGTCGGCTCATTGAGCAAACGCAGCACGGTGAGGCCGGCCAGTTTGGCGGCATCCTTGGTGGCTTGGCGCTGAGCGTCGTCGAAATAGGCCGGAACGGTAATCACCGCGCCGACCAGCTCACCACCCAACGTCGCCTCGGCGCGCTGACGCAGCACCTTGAGGATTTCGGCGGAGACTTCGACCGGGCTTTTCGGGCCCTGCACGGTGTCGATGAACGGCATGTGCGATTCGCCGCCGACAAAGCGGTACGGCAGTTGATCGCCCAATTGCTTGACGTCGGACAGACCACGACCCATCAAGCGCTTGACCGACAGCACGGTGTTCAGGGGATCGCCGGCGGCAGCCAGTTTGGCGGATTCGCCCACTTCGACGTGATCGGCGTGATAGCGCACCGCCGACGGCAGGATGACCTGCCCGTCGGCGTCGGCCAAAGGTTCGGAAAGACCACTGCGCAATGCAGCGACCAGCGAATTGGTAGTGCCCAAGTCGATCCCCACAGCCAGACGACGCTGGTGCGGTTGAGGACTTTGGCCGGGTTCGGCGATCTGCAGTAGGGCCATCGTGATCAGGACTTATCTGTATATCAGGCGTGCGACCGGAGCGGCACTGGGTTAATCGTCGAGGCGCTCTTCTAACTGGCGCACTTCGTAGGTGAGCTTGTCGAGGAACTGCATGCGCCGCATCAGGCGTTCGGCCTGTTCACGTTGCGCTGCGTCATCCCAACAGGCTGCGAAGCTTTCGTTCAGTTCATCCTGCGCGACCTTCAAGCGGCGCTTGAAAACGACAATGCCGTCCATGTCCGCGCTGTCTTGCAGGTCTTCGAGCTCTTCGCGCCATTGCATCTGCTGCAGAAGAAACTCCGGATCATGCACCGTGACTTCCAGCGGCAACTCGCGACCACCCATGGCGAGCAAGTAGCGCGCGCGTTTCGGGGGGTTTTTGAGCGTCTGGTAAGCCTCGTTGAGGTTCGCGGATTGCTCGAGCGCCAGCCGCTGCTCACGCTCGGAAGCGTCGGCAAAGCGGTCCGGATGAACACCACGCGCCAACTCACGATAGCGCGTAGCCAACTGCTCGAGATCCAGACGGAAGCTCGGCTGCAGTTCAAATAAGGCGAAATGACAAGGAGTACCCACGCGCAGCCTCAGATGTTGAAGCTTTCGCCGCAGCCACATTCACCGCGTACGTTGGGATTGTTGAACTTGAAGCCTTCGTTCAACCCTTCCTTGACGAAATCGAGCTCGGTGCCGTCCAGGTAAGCGAGGCTTTTCGGGTCGATGATCACTTTCTCGCCGTGACTTTCGAACACCTGATCCTCTGCCACTACCTCGTCGACAAACTCCAGCACGTAGGCAAGGCCGGAACAGCCTGTGGTGCGAACACCCAGACGAATCCCTTCACCTTTGCCGCGCCCGTTGAGGGAGCGTCGCACGTGTTGAGCTGCCGCTTCTGTCATGCTGATAGCCATCGGTGACTCCTTACTCGTCGCCAAATCTTGAAAGTCAGATCAAGCCTTTCTTCTGCTTGTAGTCGCGAACGGCCGCTTTGATAGCGTCTTCAGCGAGTACGGAGCAGTGAATTTTCACTGGCGGCAAGGCCAGTTCTTCGGCCAGCTGAGTGTTCTTGATGGTCTCTGCTTCATCCAGAGTCTTGCCTTTCATCCACTCGGTCGCCAGGGAGCTGGAGGCGATTGCCGAACCGCAGCCGTAGGTCTTGAACTTGGCATCTTCGATGATGCCTTGCTCGTTGACCTTGATCTGCAGACGCATCACGTCGCCGCACGCCGGAGCGCCGACCATGCCAGTGCCGACATCCGGATCTTCCGCGTTCATCTTGCCGACGTTGCGCGGGTTCTCGTAGTGGTCGATGACCTTTTCGCTGTAAGCCATGATTCTTAATCCTCACTCATCAGAGAGTCGCTCTTGAGCCCTGAAAACCTGGGTTCACAGGGCCGGTTTGCGGCGACTTGAAATCAGTGTGCCGCCCACTCGATTTTCGAAATGTCGACACCGTCTTTGTACATATCCCACAGCGGCGACAAGGTGCGCAGCTTGGTAACGGCCTCGCAGACTTTCTGCGCGGCGTAATCGATTTCTTCTTCGGTGGTGAAACGGCCGAAGGTGAAGCGGATCGAGCTGTGTGCCAGTTCGTCGTTGCGGCCCAGAGCGCGCAGTACATACGAAGGCTCAAGCGACGCCGAGGTGCAGGCCGAACCGGACGATACCGCCAGATCCTTGAGCGCCATGATCAGCGACTCGCCTTCGACGTAGTTGAAGCTCAGGTTCAAGTTGTGCGGTACGCGGGCGGTCATGCTGCCGTTGATGTACAGCTCTTCGAGGCCTTCGACCTGTTTGAAGAAACGGTCGCTCAAGGCTTTGATGCGTACGTTTTCGGCAGCCATGTCTTCCTTGGCTACGCGGAAGGCTTCACCCATGCCGACGATCTGGTGAGTCGCCAGAGTACCGGAACGCATGCCACGTTCGTGACCGCCGCCGTGCATGCCCGCTTCGATGCGAACACGCGGCTTGCGGCTGACGTACAGCGCGCCGATGCCTTTAGGGCCGTAGGTTTTGTGTGCGGAGAACGACATCAGGTCGACTTTCAGCTTCGACAGGTCGATTTCGACTTTGCCGGTGGACTGAGCAGCGTCGACGTGGAACAGAATGCCCTTGGAACGGGTCAGTTCGCCGATCGCTTCGATGTCGTTGATGGTGCCGATTTCGTTGTTCACATGCATGACCGACACCAGGATGGTGTCTTCACGCAGTGCAGCTTCGATCATGGCCGGAGTGACCAGACCGTCAGTCTGAGGCTCGAGGTAGGTCACTTCGAAACCTTCACGTTCCAATTGGCGCATGGTGTCGAGGACAGCCTTGTGCTCAATCTTGGTGGTGATCAGGTGTTTGCCCTTGGTCGCATAGAAATGCGCCGCACCCTTGATTGCCAGGTTGTCGGACTCGGTGGCACCGGAGGTCCAGACGATTTCACGCGGATCGGCGTTGACCAGGTCGGCGACCTGACGACGAGCGTTTTCGACGGACTCTTCAGCTTTCCAGCCGAATACGTGGGAACGGGACGCCGGGTTACCGAAGTTTCCGTCGACCAGCAGGCATTCACTCATCTTTTGCGCGACGCGCGGATCAACCGGTGTTGTCGCAGAGTAATCAAGGTAAATCGGCAATTTCATGGACTATCTCCTAAATCAGGCTGGCTGGCGTGCCGCTAGCTCTTTGGCTGTCATTCGACGGCGGACGCTTCAATCTTGTCCAGGCGTGGCGCCTTGCCATTGCAACGGCGCTGGTCCTGACGCTGGGCTACTTCTTGTACCTCACGGCGAGTCACAAGGTCAGCCAAGCTGATACCACTCAGAAATTCGTGAATCTGCAGGCTCAGATCGCACCACAAGTGGTGGGTCAGACAGGTGTCGCCTTGATGGCAATCGCCCTGGCCCTGGCATTTTGTTGCATCGACCGATTCGTTTACCGCATCGATCACCTGGGCGACCTGGATGCCCTGCATCTCGCGGGACAACTGGTAGCCGCCGCCCGGGCCACGAACGCTGGAAACCAGATTGCTGCGGCGCAATTTGGCGAAAAGCTGTTCGAGGTAGGACAGGGAGATGCCTTGGCGCTCGGAGATATCGGCCAGGGACACCGGCCCGTGCTGCGCGTGCAACGCCAGGTCGAGCATGGCGGTCACGGCGTATCGGCCTTTTGTAGTCAGTCTCATGGACAATTACCACGGAGTTCGGAATGGGGGCGAGTATGCAATTCCCGAGTATTTAAGTCAACTATAAGACCTAGTACTTTAGTCAGGTTTACCCGCAAAAGAGCGCGCGCATCATAGCAAAGGCTGGTTGTAGACAGCCAGTGGAACCGCGTTATCGTTCATCGCGAGCAAGCTCGCTCCCATAGGGTCTCGGTTGAAACACCGATTGGGGGAACATCGAAAATCCCTGTGGGAGTGAGCCTGCTCGCGATTGAAGTCGACTCGGTCTCAGCTCGCCTGGCTCTGATCCTTGCCCTTCACGCAGTCAAAGTCTTCTTCGCGCAGTTGCGGCAGGTCCTGCGCGCAATAATTGCTGCCCAAGTCCTTCAACGCACCGCACATCCCTTCGAGGCGCCCGTCGACCGCCTGCAAATGATCGAGCAACTGGCCAATCGCGCGAGCCACCGGGTCGGGCATGTCTTCGCCGACACCATAAGCATCAAAACCGATCTTCTCGGCCATGGCTTTGCGCTTGGCGTCCTGCTCGTCATCGGACTTGACGATGATCCGCCCCGGAATCCCGACCACGGTCGCGCCCGGCGGAACTGCCTTGGTCACCACCGCGTTGGAACCGACCTTGGCCCCGGCGCCGACAGTGAACGGGCCCAGCACCTTGGCGCCTGCGCCCACCACAACGCCGTCTTCCAGCGTCGGGTGGCGTTTGCCTTTATTCCAACTTGTGCCGCCCAGCGTCACGCCTTGATACAGGGTGACGTCATTGCCGATTTCAGCAGTTTCGCCGATGACGATGCCCATGCCGTGATCGATAAAGAAGCGCCGACCAACCTTGGCGCCGGGGTGGATCTCGATCCCGGTCAACCAGCGACCGAAGTTCGACACCAGCCGCGCCAGCCATTTCCAGCCGAAGCCCCACAGGGCGGCCGACAAGCGATGAATCCAGATAGCGTGCAGGCCGGGGTAGCAAGTCAGGACTTCAAAAGCGTTACGCGCTGCCGGATCACGATGGAAAACACTTTGGATATCTTCACGCAAACGCTCGAACATTTTTAATCCTTCCGCTTAACAAGCTCACCACGGGCCGCTTTCTGGGTTTCCGTGAGGATGCCACGCAATATATTCATTTCCGCCCGGCTGACCGAGCTTCGTCCGTACAACCGACGCAGGCGCGCCATCAAGTGTCGCGGCTTTTCCGGGTCGAGGAATTCGATGGCCACCAAGGTTTGCTCCAAGTGTTCATAGAAGCGCTCCAGCTCGTCCATGGTCGCCAGCTCAGCGCTTTTGGTGGACGCCACTTCTTCCTTCTCGACCTTGCTCGGCTGGCCTTGGGCCGCCAGCCAGGACATGCGCACTTCATAACTCAACACCTGCACCGCCGCCCCAAGGTTCAGCGAACTGAACTCGGGGTCTGATGGGATGTGCACGTGATAATGACATCGCTGCAGCTCTTCATTGGTCAGGCCGGAGTCTTCACGACCGAACACCAGTGCGATCTCTGCGCCACCCGCCGCTTCGTCGACCACTTTCGTACCGCACTCTCGCGGATCGAGCAGCGGCCACGGAATACGCCGGTCGCGGGCGCTGGTGCCGAGCACCAGATTGCAGCCGACCAAAGCGTCTTCCAACGTGGCGACGACTTGGGCGTTTTCAAGGATGTCGCCAGCACCGGAGGCGCGGGCATCGGCCTCGTGGTGCGGGAACAACCGCGGCTCGACCAGCACCAGCCGCGTCAGGCCCATGTTCTTCATGGCACGCGCAGCCCCGCCGATGTTGCCGGGATGGCTGGTATTGACCAGGACGACACGAATGTTATGCAGCACGGGCAGCGCTCTCGAACACAATAAAGGGGAGCCGAATCTTACAGCTCAACCTACCGTTAAGCTATGAAAGCGAACACCGACCTTCTCCTGAACAAACTTTCTGATAGAATGCCCGGCTTTCTTTAACAACCTTAGGTGACACATCCATGCAGCCCATGCTGAATATCGCGCTGCGCGCCGCCCGCAGCGCCAGTGAATTGATCTTCCGCTCCATCGAGCGCCTGGATACCATCAAGGTCGACGAAAAAGACGCCAAGGATTACGTATCCGAGGTGGACCGCGCCGCTGAACAGAAAATCATCGACGCGCTGCGCAAGGCTTACCCGAACCACTCGATCCTCGGTGAAGAAACCGGCATGCACGCCGGCAACGGCATCGAAGGCGAAGAGTACCTGTGGATCATCGATCCGCTGGACGGCACCACCAACTTCCTGCGCGGCATTCCGCACTTTGCTGTCAGCATCGCCTGCAAATACCGCGGTCGCCTGGAACACGCAGTGGTTCTGGACCCGGTTCGCCAGGAAGAATTCACCGCCAGCCGTGGTCGCGGCGCTCAACTGAACGGTCGTCGTCTGCGCGTCAGCGGTCGCACCAGCCTCGACGGCGCCCTGCTCGGCACCGGCTTCCCGTTCCGCGACGACCAGATGGACAACCTCGACAACTACCTGGGCATGTTCCGCGCCCTGGTTGGCCAGACCGCCGGCATCCGCCGTGCTGGCTCGGCTAGCCTGGACCTGGCTTACGTGGCTGCCGGCCGTTTCGACGCGTTCTGGGAGTCGGGCCTGTCCGAGTGGGACATGGCTGCAGGCGCCCTGCTGATCCAGGAAGCTGGTGGCTTGGTGAGCGACTTCACCGGCGGTCACGACTTCCTTGAGAAAGGTCACGTCGTTGCCGGTAACACCAAATGCTTCAAAGCAGTGCTGACGGCGATCCAGCCGCACCTGCCGGCTTCGCTGAAACGCTAAGCGAACAGCCACAAAAAAAGCACCTTTCGGGGTGCTTTTTTTATGCCTGGGATTTGCACCTGCCACACCGCTGCCCCCATGTAGGAGTGAGCCTGCTCGCGATAGCAATCCTTCATTCGAAACCGGTGGTGACTGATACATGGCTATCGCGAGCAGGCTCACTCCTACAAGAATTTCGCTGTGTCGCTTAAATTGCGGGCACAAAAAAGCACCCTTTCGGGTGCTCTTGTTAACGCTCGCAATCAGCCGATCAGTTTGCCGGCCCGTTCTGCGACAGGACCAGTTTGCCTTCCTTATCCACCGGAATCTGGTTACCCGGATCGCGATCCATGCGCACTTTGCCTTCCTTGCCATCCAACGAATAACGCACGTCGTAACCGACTACCTTGTCGCTGATGTCATTCACGGTGTTACACCGGGTCTGCGTCGTGGTGTAGGTGTCGCGGTTCTGCATGCCTTCCTGGACCTTGTTACCCGCGTAACCACCGCCGACTGCACCGGCCACGGTCGCAATCTTCTTGCCCGTGCCGCCGCCGACCTGGTTACCGAGCAGGCCACCCGCCACGGCACCAATGGCCGTACCGAGAATCTGGTGTTGATCCTTGACCGGCGCTTGCCGCGTCACTGCAACGTCCTTGCATACTTCACGTGGAGTCTTGATCTGTGTTTTAACCGGTTCAACGGCCAATACTTGCGCATACTCAGGGCCGCTTTTAACCAGGCTGTAGGTGGCAACAGCGCCCCCGGCAGTCACACCGACAGCACCCAATACCGCACCAACCAGCAACGACTTGTTCACATGAACCTCCTGACCATCACATGCGGGTCAATGCCCGCGCTTCTCCCAGCCTTGGAGCATAAAAAAAGGCGCGAGTTCAATACTCGCGCCTTTTCGGCCGACAGCTGGAGCGACGATTGCCGTTATGGGCGGTCGTCGACTTCCTTGTCGGTCGCGGCAGGAGGAATCAGATCCTCGCTGCTCAGGTTCAGCCAGATCAGCACCACGTTGGCGATGTAGATCGACGAGTAAGTACCCGCCAATACACCGACAAACAGGGCGATGGAGAAACCGAACAAGTTATCGCCACCGAAGAACAACAGCGCCGCAATCGCCAGCAATGTGGAGATCGAAGTGGCCATGGTCCGCAGCAGGGTTTGCGTGGTCGAGATGTTGATGTTGTCGATCAGGCTGGCCTTGCGCAGTACACGGAAGTTCTCACGAACCCGGTCGAATACCACAATGGTGTCGTTCAGCGAGTAACCGATGATCGCCAATACCGCCGCCAGCACTGTCAGATCGAAAGTGATCTGGAAGAACGAGAGGATACCGATGGTCACGATCACGTCGTGGATCAGCGAAACAATCGCGCCGACCGCGAACTTCCACTGAAAGCGGAAAGCCAGGTAGATCAGGATCCCGCCGAGCGCCATCAGCATGCCGAGGCCGCCCTGGTCGCGCAGTTCTTCACCGACCTGCGGGCCAACGAACTCGACGCGCTTGACCGTTGCCGGGTTATCGCCGCCAACCTTCAACAGCGCTTCGGCAACCTGGTGACCCAGTTGCGGGTCTTCGCCAGGCATACGCACCAGCAAGTCGGTAGTTGCACCGAAACTCTGCACGATGGCTTCGTGGTAGCCCGACTCAGTCAGTTGGGTCCGCACCTTGGTCACATCGGCCGGACGCTCGTAGGTCAGCTCGATGAGCGTACCGCCGGTGAAGTCCAGACCCCAGTTCATGCCCTTGGTGGCGACACTGAACAATGCCAGTACGGTAAGAAACAATGTGACGCCGAACGCGAAGTTGCGAACGCCCATGAAGTTGATTGTACGTAACATGGCAGCCCCTTAAATCCACAACTTCTTGAAGTCACGACCGCCGAAGATCAGGTTGACCATCGCGCGGGTCACCATGATGGCCGTGAACATCGAGGTAAAGATCCCGAGGGACATGGTCACTGCGAAACCTTTGACCGGGCCGGTGCCCATCGCAAAGAGAATCCCGCCGACCAGCAATGTGGTCAGGTTGGCGTCGAGAATCGCGGTGAATGCCCGGCCGAAGCCTTCGTTGATTGCACGCTGGATGGTCATGCCCGCCGCGATCTCTTCACGAATCCGCGAGAAGATCAGAACGTTGGCATCGACCGCCATACCCATCGTCAAGACGATACCGGCGATACCCGGCAGGGTCAGCGTTGCGCCCAGCAGCGACATCAGCGCCAGCAACAGCACCATGTTCACGCCCAGCGCGACCGTAGCGATGATGCCGAAGAAACGGTAGATGGCGATGATGAACAGCGAGACAAACAGCATGCCCCACAGCGAAGCATCGATACCTTTGGTGATGTTGTCGGCACCCAGGCTCGGGCCAATGGTGCGCTCTTCAGCGAAGTACATCGGCGCGGCCAGACCACCGGCACGCAGCAACAGCGCCAGTTCGGACGATTCGCCCTGACCGTTGAGGCCAGTGATGCGGAACTGTGCACCCAGCGGCGACTGAATGGTCGCGAGGCTGATGATGCGCTTCTCTTCCTTGAACGTCTGAACCGGTACGTCCTTCTCGACACCGTTGACCATTTGCTTGGTGTAGGTGGTGATCGGACGTTGTTCGATGAAGATCACCGCCATGCTGCGACCGACGTTGCTGCGAGTCGCACGACTCATCAGCTCGCCACCGTGGCCATCCAGACGGATGTTCACTTCAGGCGTACCGTGCTCGCCGAAACCAGCCTTGGCGTCAGTGACCTGGTCGCCAGTGATGATCAGGCCACGCTCGATCTGCGCTGGAGGACGATTGCCCTCGCGGAACTCGAAGCTTTCGGAAGTGGCTTTCGAAGCACCCGGCTCTGCAGCCAGACGGAATTCGAGGTTGGCCGTCTTGCCGAGAATACGCTTGGCTTCTGCGGTGTCTTGCACGCCCGGCAGCTCAACCACAATGCGGTTGGCGCCCTGACGCTGAACGATCGGCTCGGCAACACCCAGCTCGTTGACGCGGTTACGTACCGTGGTCAAGTTCTGCTTGATGGAGTATTCACGGATTTCCGCCAGCTTCGCCGGGGTCATCGCCAGACGCAGTACCGGTTGACCATTGAGGTCGGCCGGAACAATGTCGAAATCGTTGAAGTTCTTGCGGACCAGCGCGCGGGCCTGTTCGCGGGCAGCTTCATCGGTGAAGCCCAGCTGAATGGCACCGTTGAGTTGCGGCAGGCTGCGATAGCGCAGTTTCTCTTTACGCAACAGGCTTTTCACATCGCCTTCGTACACTTTCAGACGTGCGTCGAGGGCTTTGTCCATGTCCACTTCGAGCAGGAAGTGCACACCACCGGACAAGTCCAGACCCAGCTTCATCGGGTGCGCGCCAAGGCTGCGCAGCCATTGCGGGGTGGTTTGTGCCAGGTTCAGTGCAACGACGTAGTCATCACCCAAGGCCTTGCGCACAACGTCTTTGGCCGGCAATTGATCTTCAGCCTTGACCAGGCGAATCAGACCGCCCTTGCCGCCCGCCGTCAGCGAAGTCGCCTTGACGTCGATCCCGGACTCTTTGAGCGCAACGCTCACACGGTCCAGATCAGCCTGATTGACTTGCAGTGCAGTGCTTGCACCGCTGACCTGAATGGCCGGGTCATCAGGGTATAGATTGGGAGCGGAATAAATCAGACCGACCGCCAGCACCGCCAGGATCAGAATGTATTTCCACAGAGGGTATTTGTTCAGCATCACGCCGCCCGCTTATGACGCGGGGCGCCTTGCGCGCCCCGTCGATTGAGTAGAAGTTGAAACTTAGATCGCTTTGAGCGTGCCTTTTGGCAGCGTGGCGGCGATGGCGCCTTTCTGGAACTTCATTTCGACAGTGTCGGAAACTTCCAGAACCACAAAATCGTCTGCCACTTTAGTGATCTTGCCGGCGATACCACCGGTGGTCACAACTTCGTCGCCTTTTTGCAGGCTGCCGAGCAGGTTTTTCTGTTCTTTGGCGCGCTTGGCCTGTGGACGCCAGATCATCAGGTAGAAGATGACCAGGAAGCCGACCAGGAAAATCCACTCGAAGCCGCCGCCCATCGGGCCTGCAGCTGCCGGTGCAGCAGCGTCGGCCATGGCGTTAGAGATAAAAAAGCTCATTTAGCACTCCAGTTGCAAATGTTGAATCTTGGGGTCAGAAAACTCAGTCCAAAGGCGGAACAGGTAGTCCGCGTTTGGCGTAGAAGGCATCGACAAAGGCGGCCAATGTACCCTGTTGAATAGCCTCGCGCAAACCAGCCATAAGCACGTGGTAATGGCGCAAATTGTGGATGGTATTCAACATGCTACCCAGCATTTCGCCGCACTTGTCCAGATGGTGCAGATAAGCACGGGAGAAGTTCTGGCAGGTGTAGCAATCGCAGGTCGGATCCAGCGGCGAATCATCATGGCGATGGAACGCGTTACGGATCTTCAGCACGCCTGTATCAATGAACAGATGCCCATTGCGGGCATTACGGGTTGGCATCACGCAATCGAACATGTCCACACCGCGGCGCACACCCTCAACCAGATCTTCCGGTTTGCCAACGCCCATAAGGTAACGAGGTTTGTCAGCCGGCATCTGGCCCGGCAGGTAATCCAGCACTTTGATCATTTCGTGCTTCGGCTCGCCCACCGACAGACCGCCAATGGCCAAGCCATCAAAGCCGATCTTGTCGAGGCCTTCGAGCGAACGCATGCGCAGGTCCTGATGCATTCCGCCCTGAACGATGCCGAACAAAGCCGCCGTGTTGTCGCCATGCGCGTTTTTCGAACGCTGGGCCCAACGCAACGACAGTTCCATGGAAATCCGCGCGACATCTTCGTCAGCCGGGTACGGCGTGCATTCGTCGAAAATCATCACGATGTCGGAGCCGAGATCGCGCTGAACCTGCATCGATTCTTCCGGGCCCATGAACACTTTGGCGCCGTCGACCGGGGAGGCGAAGGTCACGCCCTCCTCCTTGATCTTGCGCATCGCGCCGAGGCTGAACACCTGGAAGCCGCCGGAGTCGGTCAGAATCGGGCCTTTCCACTGCATGAAATCGTGCAGGTCGCCGTGCTTCTTGATCACTTCGGTGCCAGGACGCAGCCACAAGTGGAAGGTGTTGCCCAGAATGATTTCCGCGCCAGTGGCGGTGATATCCCGCGGCAACATGCCCTTGACCGTGCCGTACGTGCCCACCGGCATGAAAGCCGGGGTCTCGACGGTACCGCGCGGGAAGGTCAAACGACCGCGACGAGCCTTGCCGTCGGTAGCAAGTAACTCAAACGACATACGACTTTGGCGACTCATTCTGTTTCCTCGGGGCCCGATTCTTTAGGGGCAGTCGGCGCGGGATTACGCGTGATGAACATCGCATCACCGTAGCTGAAAAAGCGGTAACCGTGCTCCACCGCCGCTTTGTAGGCGGCCATGGTTTCGGGATAACCGGCGAACGCCGAAACCAGCATCAACAATGTGGATTCGGGTAAATGGAAGTTGGTGACCAAGGCATCGACCACATGAAACGGTCGACCCGGGAAGATAAAGATATCGGTGTCGCCACTGAACGGCTTGAGCACGCCATCGCGCGCGGCACTTTCCAGCGAACGCACGCTGGTGGTCCCCACCGCCACCACACGACCACCGCGCGCGCGGCACGCAGCAACCGCATCAACCACGTCCTGGCCGACTTCCAGCCATTCCGTGTGCATGTGGTGATCTTCAAGCTTTTCGACGCGTACCGGCTGAAACGTGCCGGCGCCGACATGCAAGGTCACAAACGTGGTCTCGATGCCCTTGGCGGCAATCGCCTCCATCAGCGGCTGATCGAAATGCAGCCCCGCCGTCGGCGCCGCCACCGCGCCCAAGCGCTCGGCGTACACGGTCTGATAACGCTCGCGGTCCGAGCCTTCATCCGGGCGGTCTATATAAGGAGGCAAAGGCATGTGCCCAACGCGATCGAGCAGCGGCAACACCTCTTCGGCGAACGCCAACTCGAACAACGCATCGTGCCGCGCCAGCATTTCTGCCTCGCCGCCACCGTCGATCAAGATCTTCGAACCGGGCTTGGGCGACTTGCTGGAACGCACATGCGCCAGTACGCGATGACTGTCGAGCACGCGCTCCACCAGAATTTCCAGCTTGCCGCCGGAGGCCTTCTGGCCAAACAGCCGCGCCGGAATCACCCGGGTATTGTTGAACACCATCAAATCGCCCGGGCGCAAATGCTCGAGCAAATCAGTGAATTGACGGTGTGCCAGGGCGCCGCTGACCCCATCAAGGGTCAACAGGCGACTGCCGCGTCGCTCGGCCAAAGGATGGCGAGCAATCAGCGAATCAGGGAGTTCGAAAGTAAAGTCAGCAACGCGCATGATGGAGTTCGTCTAGCAGGGGCCGGAAGTCTAGCGGAAATAGTGAAAATAGACCATGAAAGGTGATTGACCAACGGTAATCTCATCTCTATACTTCGCCGCCATTGAGCCCTGATGGCGGAATTGGTAGACGCGGCGGATTCAAAATCCGTTTTCGCAAGAAGTGGGAGTTCGAGTCTCCCTCGGGGCACCAAAATTAAGAAAGGTCTTGCTTTGCAAGGCCTTTTTTTTCGTCTGTAGAAAAGTGGGCTGGCGGTGATTCGCTCACTGAGGGTGCTGGCCGGTGAGATTTTCAAGTCTCGCTCGCGCCCCCCCGCCCCTGAACCGCTCGGCTGATAAATCGAGGATTCACTCAATGGAACTGCTGCTGGAAACCGTCGCCCTTTTCGCACTTAAGCTGGCTTATGAGACCGAGGATGGGAGCCCGATACTGCGGGACGATCCGATGATGAGCGATTACGAGCGCGAGGTTTTTGGGTTGCTGGTTCGGCGGGGGGATGTTGAGGGGATTCGGGGTCGGGTGGAGTATTGCGTTGGGTTGGCGTTGGGGGCTATTGGTGGGGTGAGTATGCCGTTAGGCAGGGAGCTGGGTCGGTTGTCTGCTGGTTTCAGTGATGCGCGGACAATGGTGGAGTTTGAGGCACCGCTAGTTGCGTTAAAGGACTATCTGAAAGACATACAGTGATGAGCATGCCCCTCGCCCTCGCACAAAGGGCGTTTCCATCTTGTCTTGAACGAGAGGCGAAGGCTCTCGATCAGGTTATGGGCCGGTTCCGTCAGGCGCGATTGGCGACGGATCGATTCATACAGGTCAGCGTAGGCAGAGATGAGTTGTTCATTCCCTACCGGATTTATGACCAGGACTATGAAAGCATCTTTGCCCACCTGACTGAAACCCAGAGCATTTTGTACTCCTGTCTTTTGACGCGGCACCACGATGGCTATGTGCGCCAACGACATTTGGAAAGGGTTATCTCAATCCGTGAAGCTTGGGTGGTTCCGTTTGTGATGCAGCTGACGGGTGAGTACGTTATCCAGATTCTTGAGACTGTCGAGGCGCATCTGCCGACGCTTGACCCGGAGCTTTACGGTCGGTTCGTTCGGGATAATCAGGCGTACTTTCAAACGACGCGAGCACGCATGATCAGTTACTGGGATTGCTACTACCGACGTCCATATAAATATCCATCTGACTATGTCGGGCTTCGCGTGTTTGCCAAACTTTTTGAGTTTTCGAGATAGATGGCACCCGCATGGTCTCATGCCAGAGTGTGTACGGAACGGTTTTAGAGCGGTTGGGGTAGGCAACTTCCATGTTCTATAAACAAGAAGGCCCGAACGTAATGCCGGACTAAGCCAGCACCAGAGGATCGGGCGCAATTGGGCTGAATGCTGCCGTAGCCTGATGACTATGTCAAATCCGCATGTCATGTAAAACGCGATAAACAGGGCTTAATGCGGATGCGACGGACGAGACAGCGCGCTTATGCGCGGCCTAGAACAGTGGAGTAGAAATTGTTGTCAGGGGGTTTCGAGAGTGCGGTAGGAATATTCTCTTCGATACCAAGATCGGGTTTCCCGGAGACCACAACATACTCGGGACGGATTATTTCTCTAACCTTCTAAGAATCTCCGCCAAAACATACCCGTAGTTATATTTCAGCCAGCGTACAAGTACCTTATCAAACAGCCTACGAAACACATTATCCTCGCGGGCTAGACGCCTTTCTTCGATCATCGCATTGAGCGAGTCTGGATCGAAGCCGGTCCAGACAGTAGGCACTGCAGCCGCAATATTAGTGAAGCAAACGGGCGCCACTTCTGAATAGAGGATTTCGTAAAGTATTTGATGATCTACTCCGCTGACTTGCTCGGCGATGTAGTCGTAATCAACGAGGAAATCATTAAACGGCTCTGATAGAGCGGCTCTTACGCGTGTCAGTTCGGTTTGGCTTAGAGAATAGTTCAAACTGAGAGCCCTCCCATTCCTCATAAACCACCTCATCGCGCCGAGTATGTCTTAAACCATTGCGAAAACCAGGTAGCTGACCGAAACATCACAATCCTCAGCAAAAATACAAACCATCTCAAGCAGGCAACACAAACCTGGCCTCAAGCCTGTGCAACAGCTCAAACGTATTCAGAAATTCAACACCTAATTCCCTGCAAATATTGGGAATAATAAATTTTCGCTTCGCATCAAGATTTAATACTTCATGCGTAACAACCACCGCCCCTGTAGTCATCGCTTTCGCAATCAGCCAGGGATCAGCGCCCGCTAAAAACTCTTCCATGGCCCCGATTTTCATTCTGTGCGCCCGATCTGCTACAAGCTCGGCAATGTGCCCGAAGGCCAATTGCGTCTCCTCATCTGTAGTGGAATGGAAGAAACCGGAGTTACCTTTCGCCCAGCCCGCCAAATCGTCATTGCCTTTGGTCAGCTCTTCCATAACCGGGGTAATACTGGCTAACGCCAATGCTTCATTTTTGAGTAACAGCCATTGCCAAAATCCAGGACAGATTGCCATCCCGTAGTAACGATTCTTTGCTTCGATCAGCGTGTTAGCGTCGAGTAAATGATTCATTCCGAGATCTTATTGGCGAGGGTCCTTAATTTGGCAGGTTGCACGCCGAGCAAATTCCCTGCCTCGCGTAGCAGCATCCTGCCGCTCATTGCTTCAGTCAGCACTGCCTTGCTCAGGCGCGGACTGTTTTTTGCGGTGGCGTTACGGTAGTAGTCGCCCGCGCCACCCTTTTCATTCTGGAAAGCCTTGAGGACCATTCGATAGTAAGCGCTGTATTGTGCTTGGCTTATGTAACCCAAATCACAGGCGCGGCGACCGATGGCTAATTTACTGATGTGAAACCGAGTGGCTAGCGGCGCCAGGTTCTCTTCCCAATCTATTTCTGCGTTCCACAGCGCGCGGAATTGGACTTCAGGGGCGAGAAACTCACCGGCCACTGCGTTGCAGAATCGTTCTTCGTCACGACCATTTGCGCTGTTTCCGTCCGATACGCCACTGCTACCTATCCAGATATGGGCAAGTTCGTGGAGTAAGGTGAAGAGCCTGGCAGTAGGAGCATCGGAACTGTTGATAAATACCACTGGCGCGAAGACATTGCTGATCGCAAAACCGCGGAATTCGCTGACCTCAAGTTTGCGATGAGTATTGCCCAGCGCAATGCCGCTGCGCATGACCAATATGCCCGCCACCTCTGCCGCTTCGATCAAGGCGCGGGTGTACTTGTCGTAATCCAGACGAGCGATGTCGGGGTGAACGCCCAATGTCTGGCGGATATCGGCCACCACTTCTGCGACGCTGGAGCGGCTGTTGAAACGGCCGACAAATGCCAGCGGCTGATGCTCTTGGTGTTGCAGGTATTCCAGGTACCAGTCTTGTTTGCGAATGGAATCTCTCACGGTGTCCAACAGCTCCAGACTGGGACGTTGCGGCGCAATTCCGCCGACGGTGCGCAGGTCCGGCAACGGCAGTTGTTCGGCGGGAGGTTGCTTGAGGAACAGGAACCCGAACGGGATGTGCGCGAGGCTCGCCCACTTCTGCGCTTGTAGGAATGTTGGCTTGGCCTCGCCCGCCTCCCACTCTTCGACGCGATCCGGTTTGACTGGCAGCTTTTTAGCGACCTGCTCGGTGGAGAGGCCGGCGCGCTCACGCGACCAGATGAGCAGGCTTGGATTGACGAGCGCGGCTTGGCTCATAAGGTTGCAGACAAAGCAGATGGGGCCAGCGAACGTTCTACCGCATCCTTCGTGGAGGCAGCCGATTGACGCTGGTTCCAGTTATCTGTCATTGCCTTTCTCCTTGGCTGTTTAAGTTGGGTTGCAGCGACTGAAGATTAGTCGAGAAGCTGAACTACCGACGATTGGAGTGCGCGATTATGGGGTAAATGCCCATCGAGCCGAAGCGCAAATATGTAACCCAAGACCAATGGTATTAACCTGTTTCAGCGCGTTTCGGACGCCAGTATTTACTGGGGTTGAGCACAATCACCCAGGTTTTCGAAGGTTGCGCAAAGAAGGTCTCCACGATAACCTCCCCACCGTCGCTGCCAATTCAGCGACCGGGTGTGGAAACCCGCGTAAATCAAGGCGCAACAGCGCCCCCATCACGTTTGCCGGCGCTTTTTTTATGCCTGCGGCGTGAGTTATGGCGGCTGTGCGTGGGACGTCTTCGGGCGTGCCGGTTTCCTTGATTACCGGTTTTCCACCCCGCGCACAGCTGTCACCCATTCGTGTGGAAACGAACGTGGCAGCTCCCCACATCAAGGACGTTGACCATGAAAACCACCAGCAATCCGTACAAATTTTGCCCCTCCGCACCACGCAACCCCCGATTGCGTAACGCTTCCACCCTGCCCCACAGCCTCTCCACCACCGGAGAAGCCCAATGACTAACCCATCCGAACTCAAAACCATCGGCCTCACTCCGGCCATTTACTGTTCCGATCAACCGCTGTTCCACGTCACTCGCGGCGTGCCTCTGGTCGACGCGTTGGCGATGGCTTCGGACTTTCTGTCCCTGGCTAAAGCGCTGACTAAGGATGCGGCTTATGCCAGCCATCCCGACCGGCAGGCGTGGGCGGCGCATTATTTGACGTCGTTGAGTAAGGCGGTGGTTGATGATGCGGTGAAGGTGATGGAGCGGGATCGGGATCGAGCGGGGACTGTGGCGCCGGAGCGGGCGGCAGAGGTGGTTGAGGGGTAGCCATTGGGGGATGGGGTTGCTTGCGAGGGGGTGTCAGTCGGGTTCGGTGTTGGCTGATGCATCGCTTTCGCGAGCAAGCTTTGCTCCTACGGATTTCGCTCTCCGTATAGAGTATTTAGCCCCGAGTTTTCGGGGCTTTTTGCGTTGGGCTCAGAGCACGTGTTGGGAGATGAGTTTGGAGATGGCGACCGTTGATGTTCTGCCGGTGAATTCGAATTTCACTTTGCCCAGCGACGAGAAGTAGATCTCCAGCTCGGAATCCAGATCGAAGGTGCCGGAGGTTTCCACCGAGTACGCGACGATGTTTTTGTACGGCAGCGAGGTGAAGTCTTTTTTGCTGCCGGTGATGCCCTGCACGTTGACGGCGATGATGCGTTTGTTGGTGAACACGACGCCGTCGCGCATGGATTTGTAAGAGTCGATGACGTGTTCGCCGTCGAGCAAAAGGTCGGAAACGCGTTCCGCGTATTCCTCGTTTTGCTTGAGTTTGAAGAATCCCTTGTTGTTGAAATCAATCATGTGCCGCTCCTGTTGTTGAAGTGCTGTGCCGGCTATTCAATCTGAATCGGTCCCTTGGTGCCGGCATCGCTGTCGGTCCAGTAATCCTGGTTTTGCAGGCGCCGGTCGCCCTGGAGGGTGAAGAGGAATTTGCCGTGGCGGAACTGCAACGTGCCGTCGGTGCGCTTGGCGTTGACGCGTTCGCCGTTGACCCAAACCTGTTCTTTGGCATCGATGCGAATCGTCGCGACGGTTTTGCCCGCCTCACTTTTGGCCACCCACTGCCCGGCGTAAGGCGTTGGCGTTGGCGTGGCTGCGGTGTCTGCGGCGGGATCGGTGGTGGCGTCCACGGCGGGATTGCTGAAACCGGCCTTGGCGTTTTCCGCTTTGCTTTTGTGGATATCGCAGCCCTGGGCTTCGCTGACTTGCGTGCAGCCGGATTGCTCCAGTTGCTTGCGGTATTTGTCGTTGATGGCGTAGGCCGGGGCTTGCGCGGCGATCAGGATGACCAGCGCCGGCAGGATGGCTTTGTTCATGTGGGTTCCTCTGCGATCTCGTCGGGTTGCATCGTACGTTGACTATAGACAGCGGGTGCGCCGCGCTTGTGCCACAAAACATTTCAGACAACCCACGGCTTTGCCTGCGCTCTTCTAGACTTAACGCGTGGTCGTGGAAAGAACCGAGCACGTCGCTTTTGTGCCGTTGAATTGAAAGCGCCGTGGCAAGCTGCGATTTATGCCCTGAAGAGGTGCGGCGAAGACCGTACCGGGCCCAACAAGATGCCCGCTCAGGGTGCCTGGCCAACGGCCTGAAAATGCCACGAAGCCGTGACGTGGTGTGAATGCCGCAGCCGACACTTTCGGACAACCGACGACCTTCTGGTTTGTCCGTGACCGTGAGGAATGCTGTATGCCTGATGAGATGTTGAACCTGCCGATGGTCAACAACCTGCTGGAGCGCCACAAAGGCTCCCCCGGCGCGCTATTGCCGATCCTGCATGATATTCAGGCGGGTCTCGGCTACATCCCCGATGCCGCGATCCCCGAAATTGCCCACGCGCTGAACCAGAGCCAGGCCGAGATCCGTGGCGTGATCAGCTTTTACCATGACTTTCGCACCGCGCCGCCAGCCCGGCACATTCTGCGTTTGTGCCGCGCCGAATCGTGCAAAAGTCGCGGCGCCGAGCAACTTGCCGCGCAGTTGCGCGAACGTCTGCAACTGGACGATCACGGCAGCAGCGCCGACGGCAGCATCAGTTTGCGTCCGGTCTATTGCCTCGGCGCGTGTGCCTGTTCGCCGGCGCTGGAGCTCGATGGTCAGGTGCACGCGCGGCTGAATGCCGAGCGCCTCGATGCGCTGCTCGACACTTGCCGGGAGGACGTATGAACCTCTACTTGCCGAGTGATTCGCTGGCCCGCGCGGTGGGCGCCGATGCCGTGGCGTCAGCGCTGGCCAAGCAGCCTGGGGATAACCCTCTGCAACGCACCAGCTCCCGTGGACTGTATTGGCTGGAACCGCTGCTGGAAGTGGACACGGCGCAAGGCCGGATCGGTTTTGGTCCGCTGAGCGCTGCCGACGTGCCTTCCGTGCTCGCTGCGCTGAACGGCAGCCCCGCCGCGCATCCACTGGCGTTGGGCTTGGTCGAAGAGCTGCCTTATCTGAAATCGCAACAACGCCTGTTGTTCGCCCGCGCCGGAATCACCCGGCCGCTGTCGCTGGACGATTACCGCGAGCACGGTGGTTTCGAAGGTTTGAAAAGAGCCGTCGCCATCGGTGGCGAACTGACCGCGACCGAGGTTTTCGACTCAGGCCTGCGTGGCCGTGGCGGTGCAGCCTTCCCCGCCGGGATCAAATGGCGCACGGTGCGCACGACCGAAGCAGCGCAGAAATACATTGTGTGCAACGCCGACGAAGGCGATTCCGGCACCTTCGCCGACCGCATGTTGATGGAGGGCGACCCGTTCCTGCTGATCGAAGGCATGGCGATTGCCGGCATCACCGTCGGCGCCAGCTACGGCTACATCTATGTGCGCTCGGAATATCCCCAAGCCGTCGCGACGTTGCGCGAAGCGCTGGAGATTGCTCGGGCCAACGGTTACCTCGGCGCCAATGTCGGAGGCAGCGGTCAGGCGTTTGATATGGAAGTGCGCGTCGGCGCCGGCGCTTACATCTGCGGTGAAGAAACCGCGCTGCTGGATTCGTTGGAAGGCAAACGCGGCGTGGTCCGCGCCAAGCCACCGATCCCGGCGCTGAAGGGTTTGTTCGGTTTGCCGACGCTGGTGCACAACGTGCTGACCCTGGCCTCGGTGCCGCTGATTCTGGCGAAAGGCGCGCACTTTTATCGCGATTACGGCATGGGTCGTTCGCTAGGGACGATGCCTTTTCAACTGGCCGGCAACATCCGCCACGGCGGTCTGGTGGAACGGGCGTTTGGCCTGACCTTGCGCGAATTGGTCGACGATTACGGCGGCGGCACCGCCAGTGGCCGACCGCTGAAAGCCGCGCAAGTCGGCGGGCCGCTCGGCGCGTGGGTGCCGCCGGCGCAGTTCGACACGCCGCTGGATTACGAAGCGTTCGCCGGCATCGGCGCGATGCTCGGCCACGGTGGCGTGGTGGTTGCGGACGACACGCTGGACATGGCGCACATGGCGCGCTTTGCCCTGCAGTTCTGCGCCGAGGAATCGTGTGGCAAATGCACGCCGTGCCGCATCGGTTCGACCCGTGGCGTCGAGGTCATCGACCGAATGCTCGCCGCGCCGGACCAGAGCGCTCGCGATACCCAGGCGCTGATCCTCAAGGACCTGTGCGACACGATGCAATACGGTTCGTTGTGTGCGTTGGGCGGCATGGCCCCGTTCCCGGTGGTCAGCGCCCTCAAGTACTTCCCCGCCGACTTCGGTCTGCAGCCCTCGGAGGCCGACCAATGATCACTTTCTTCGACCCGAAAACCGACATTGACCTCGGCACGCCTGCGCGCGATAGCCAAGTGCAGGTCACGCTGAACATCGATGGGCGCAGCATCAGCGTGCCCGAAGGCACTTCGGTAATGCGCGCTGCGGCGTTGCTCGGCACGACCATTCCAAAACTGTGCGCCACCGACAGCCTCGAAGCCTTCGGCTCGTGCCGCATGTGCCTGGTGGAAATCGACGGTATGCGCGGTTATCCGGCGTCGTGCACCACGCCGGTCAGCGAAGGCATGAGCGTGCACACGCAGACGCCAAAACTGGCGACGCTGCGGCGCAACGTCATGGAGTTGTACATCTCCGATCACCCGCTGGATTGCCTGACCTGCTCGGCCAATGGCAACTGCGAGTTACAAACCGTCGCCGGTCAAGTCGGCCTGCGCGAGGTGCGTTACGGCTACGAGGGCGACAACCATCTGGCCGACGTCAAGGACACGTCCAACCCGTATTTCGACTACGACCCGAGCAAATGCATCGTCTGCAACCGCTGCGTGCGCGCCTGCGAAGAAACCCAGGGCACGTTCGCCCTGACCATCACCGGACGCGGGTTTGAATCGAGGATCGCGGCGGCCGGTGGCGAGAATTTCCTCGACTCCGAATGCGTGTCCTGCGGCGCGTGCGTGCAAGCCTGCCCGACCGCGACGCTGATGGAAAAAAGCGTGGTCGAACTCGGCCAACCCGAACACAGCGTGATCACCACGTGCGCCTATTGCGGCGTTGGCTGCTCGTTCCGCGCCGAGATGAAGGGCGACCAACTGGTGCGCATGGTTCCGGACAAAAATGGTCAGGCCAACCACGGCCATTCCTGCGTCAAGGGCCGGTTCGCCTGGGGTTACGCGACGCACCCGGACCGCATCACCAAACCGATGATCCGCCGGCACATCAGCGACCCGTGGCAGGAAGTCAGTTGGGACGAAGCGGTGACCTACGCCGCCAGCGAATTCCGCCGGTTGCAGCAAACCTACGGCCGCGACTCGATTGGTGGCATCACCTCCAGCCGTTGCACCAACGAAGAAACCTATCTGGTGCAAAAACTGGTGCGCGCCGCGTTCGGCAATAACAACGTCGACACCTGCGCGCGGGTTTGCCACTCGCCGACCGGTTATGGCTTGAAACAAACCTTGGGCGAGTCCGCCGGCACGCAGAGTTTCGATTCGGTGATGAAGGCCGACGTGATTCTGGTGATGGGCGCCAACCCGAGCGACGCGCATCCGGTATTCGCTTCGCAGCTCAAACGCCGTTTGCGTGAAGGCGCGCGGCTGATCGTTATCGACCCACGACGCATTGATCTGGTGGATTCGGTGCACGCGCGCGCCGAGTTGCACTTGGCCCTGCGCCCCGGCACCAACGTCGCCATGCTCAATGCTTTGGCGCACGTCATCGTCACCGAAGGTTTGCTCGATCAGACGTTTATCGACGCCCGTTGCGAGGGCAGCGATTTCGCCCGTTGGAGCGAACAGGTCAGCCGCGCCGATAATTCTCCGGAAGTGCTCGGCGAGATCTGCGGCGTCGCCCCGGCCGATATCCGCGCCGCCGCCCGTCTGTACGCGAGCGCCGGTAATGCGGCGATCTATTACGGCTTGGGTGTGACTGAACACAGCCAGGGCAGCACGGCGGTGATGGGCATCGCCAACCTCGCGATGGCCACCGGCAACATTGGTCGCGAAGGCGTCGGCGTCAATCCATTGCGTGGGCAAAACAACGTTCAGGGCTCGTGCGACATGGGCTCGTTCCCGCACGAGTTGCCCGGCTACCGGCATATTTCCAACGAAGTGGTGCGCACGCAATTCGAACAAGCGTGGAACGTGACGCTGCAGCCGGATCCGGGTCTGCGCATTCCGAACATGTTCGAAGCAGCGTTGGGCGGCAGTTTCAAGGGTTTGTATTGCCAGGGCGAAGACATTGCCCAGAGCGACCCGAATACCCAACACGTGACGGCGGCGCTGTCGGCCATGGAATGCGTGGTGGTGCAGGATATTTTCCTCAACGAAACCGCGAAGTTCGCCCATGTGTTTCTGCCGGGCAGCTCTTTTCTGGAAAAGGACGGCACGTTCACCAACGCCGAACGGCGCATTTCGCGGGTGCGCAAGGTCATGGAACCGCTGGGCGGCAAGGCTGACTGGGAAGGCACGGTGGCGCTGGCCAACGCGCTGGGTTACCCGATGAACTACCGGCATCCGTCAGAAATCATGGATGAAATCGCCAGCCTGACGCCGACCTTCACCAACGTCAGCTACGCCGAACTCGACCGCCACGGCAGCCTGCAATGGCCGTGCAACGCGGCGGCGCCGGACGGCACGCCGACCATGCACATCGAGCAGTTCGTGCGTGGCAAGGGGCGTTTCATGCTCACCGGTTATGTGCCGACCGAGGAAAAGGTCAACAACCGTTATCCGCTGCTGCTGACCACCGGACGCATCCTCAGCCAATACAACGTCGGCGCACAAACCCGGCGCACCGAGAACGTCGCGTGGCACGACGAGGATCGCCTGGAAATCCACCCGACCGACGCCGAGAGCCGTGGCATCAACGAAGGCGATTGGGTCGGCATCGGCAGCCGTGCCGGGCAAACGGTGTTGCGCGCGCGAGTCACCGAGCGCGTGGCACCGGGCGTGGTGTACACGACGTTCCACTTCCCTGAATCGGGGGCCAACGTGATCACCACCGACAATTCGGATTGGGCGACCAACTGCCCGGAATACAAGGTCACGGCCGTGGAAGTGAGCCGCGTCTACCACCCTTCCGAGTGGCAAAAACGCTATCAGGCGTTCAGCGACAATCAGCAACGCCTGCTCGATGAACGCCGGCAGGCCCGTGGCGCGAAAGCGGAGGTGCGCCGATGAGCACGGACAATTTGATCAAGATGGTCAACCAGATCGCCCAGTATTTTGCCGGTCAGCCGGATCACGCTGAAGCCGTGCTCGGGGTGCGTAATCATCTGCAGATGTTCTGGACGCCCGGCATGCGCAAGGAGTTGCTGGCCTGGCAGACCGAACATCATGGGGAAAATCTGCACCCACTGGCGCAGGAAGCGGTCAGTGGGGCGGGCTGGGAGGCGTAGCTTTTTGCGTGGAAACAGCCCCGAATGTTTCGGAGCATTTTTCTAGCTGCAGCTTTTTAACTAGAGCTTTTAACTACAGCTCGACCCGGTGATAAACGCCGTCGGCGCCGACGTTGTGGCCAAAACCGCACCACTCGCCGGCCGTGCGTTTGACCGTGAGCTGCTCTTTCTGGATGTCGAAATCGTAAGCGCAGTCGCCATCGTCGTCGGCGCTCATGGCGTAATGCGCCTTGCCGTTATTGATCTCGACCAGTGCCGAGAACTCGCCGATGTTTGGCCCGGAATACATGGCCATCAGGCCGGCGTAATAACCTTGGAAGTCGATCTTGTAGCGCTTGCCTTGTGGCGCGATGGTCATGCTGTTCCACAACGAAGCTCCAGCGTATTGCCAATACTGGCCTTCGGTTTGAGCCGGCAACTTGGCCAGCGCGTTGTTTACCTGAGCGCTGATCTTGCCGAGGTTGAAGATCGACTTTTTATCGTCGGGCAAGATGCTCAACCATGCCCGCGCCTTGAGGTAGTTGCCCTCGTGGATGTAAGTCAGCGCGACGTTGTTATAAGCGGTGGCGAGTTGCTCTTCGTCGAGCTGGCAACTCTCCGACCAACCGGCCTGCTGCTCGTACTGCGCCCGCGCCTTGGCGTATTGCTTGAGTTTGTAGAACTTGCCGCCCTCGGCGGAATACGCGCTGATCTTCTGGCAATTGTCGGCCACCTCTTCCTCGGTCACTTCTGCGTGAGCAACTAGCGGCGTGAGCAGCAGCAGCAGGAAGATCGCTTCGATTGTTATCAAGCGACGCAATGAAGGATAAAAGCGCTGAATGTTCATATAACGGTTCCCTGTTTGAACGGCGATTGGCCACGCGGTGCGCAGGTTAGCGCGGCGGCGCGGGCGAAACAATCAGCGCCGCTGATCCATTTGGTCCGGGCAAATGACGGGTTGCTCGCGCATAATCGGCTGCACTTTCATGCAATCAACGCGACTTCCAATCACGGCCGCTCGCACGGCGCAGTCACTACAGGGACGGAACATGCAAATCAGCCAAGGACAACGCCTGCCTTTGTCCAACCTCATGTCGGGCTCGCAACTTATTCTCTCGATCAACGTTCAGTCGCCGCATGTACTCGACTTTGTGTGCTTCGGCATCGATGCCCAGGGCAAGCTGTCGGATGATCGTTACATGGTGTTTTTCAATCAACCGACGACGCCGTGCAACAGTGTGAGCATGGCCAATGGCGGCGATTTCACGCTGGACTTGGCGAAGTTGCCGGCAAGTATTGATCGACTGGTTTTCACGACTTCAATTGATGGCGCTGGCGCGATGCGCGACATTCAGGCCAGCAGTTTCAGCATCAAGAGCCTGTCGGGCGAAGTGTTGGCGCAATGTCCGTTCTCGGGCGCGACCTTCGCCGACGAGAAAGCCATCATGGTTGTCGAGTTGTACCGTAAATCGGGCGAATGGCGTTTGGCGTCCAACCTGCAAGGCTTTAACGCAGGGCTTGAAGCACTGGTGAAACACTTCGGCGGTGATGTGGCTGATGAACCGGCTGCGCCAACGCCAACGCCGGCACCCGCTGCGGTTACCAGCAGCGTTTCGCTTGAGAAGAAGATTGGCAGCGCCGCGCCGCACTTGATCAGCTTGGCGAAGAAAGCGCAGGTCAGTCTCGAAAAAGCCAAGCTCACCGACGTGAAAGCACGGGTTGGCCTGGTGCTCGATGCGTCTGGCTCGATGAATCAGCAATACGCTTCCGGTCGCGTTCAGGAAGTGGTCAATCGCCTGTTGCCGCTGGCGCTGCACTTCGACGATGACGGCACCCTCGATTGCTGGGCGTTCGGCGCCGAAACATTGCAACTGTCCGCGGTGACACTGGCCAACCACAAAGACTTCATCAACACCGATAGCAAAGGCTGGAAAGACTGGAAGATCGGCGCGCGTTACAACGAAGAACCGAAGGCGATCAGGAAAGTCATCGATTTCTACAAGAATTCCCGCGACACCACGCCGGTGTACATCCTGTTCATCAGCGATGGCGGCGTGTCCGCGAGTGGCGCGATCAAGAAACTGATGATCGAAGCCGCCAAACTGCCGATTTTCTGGCAATTCGTCGGCATCGGCGGACACAACTACGGGATCCTGGAAAAACTCGACACCATGACCGGCCGGGTTGTGGATAACTGTGGTTTCTTCGCCCTCGATGACTTGCACGACATCAGCGAAGAGCAGCTTTACGACAAGCTGATGGAGGAATTCCCGCAGTGGCTGAAGGAGGCGAAGGCTAAAGGGATCATTCTCTGACGCCGCGCCCTCCAGCGCCGAGGCAAAAAAAAGCCCCGCTCGAAAGCGGGGCTTTTTTGCACCCGTGAGGGTTAGCCGATGCTCACACCGTGGGCTTCAGCCAGAGGCTTCAGGCCGCCAGCGAAACCTTGGCCGATCGCCTTGAACTTGAACTCTTCACCGCTGCGATACAGCTCGCCGAAGATCATCGCGGTTTCGGTCGAAGCGTCTTCGCTCAGGTCGAAACGTGCCAGTTCTTTGCCGTCAGCCTTGTTCACAACGCGGATGTAGCCGTTGGAAACCTGGCCGAAGTTCTGCTTGCGTGCATCGGAGTCGTGGATGGTGACAGCGAACACCAACTTCTTCACCAGCGGTGCCAGGGAAGTCAGTTTAACGGTCACTTGTTCGTCGTCGCCTTCGCCGGCACCGGAGCGGTTGTCGCCCATGTGTTCAACGGAGCCGTCAGCGGACTTTTTGTTGTTGTAGAAAATGAAGCTGTTGTCGTCGAGCACTTTGCCGTTTTCGCCAACGATGAAAATCGATGCGTCGAGGTCGAACTCGGTGCCGTCGGTTACACGTGGATCCCAACCCAGACCGACGATGACTTCGGCCAGGCCTGGCGCTTCTTTGGACAGGGAGACGTTGCCGCCTTTGGAAAGACTTACAGCCATTATCAGATTCCTTATTCAGTAAACCGTGGGTTAGAAGTTCATACCGTAGGAGTTGGCGAGGGCTTTCAAGCCACCCGCATAGCCCGAACCAACAGCGCGGAATTTCCACTCGCCATTGTTGCGATACAGCTCGGCGAAGATCATTGCAGTTTCGGTCGAAGCGTCTTCTGCCAGGTCGTAACGCACGATTTCGGCGTTGGTGACTTCATTGACAACACGAATGAAGGAACCGCCAACCTGGCCGAAATTTTGTTTGCGTGCGTCAGCGTCGTGGATGGTGACGGTGAACACGACTTTGTCGATGTCGGCCGGAACGCGGCTCAGATCGATTTTCAGCACTTCGTCATCGCCATCGCCAGCACCGGTGCGGTTGTCACCGGTGTGCTCGATGGAGCCGTCAGCGCTTTTGAGCTGGTTGTAGAAGATGAAGTCGGCGTCGCTACGCACTTTGCCGTTGGCACCCAGCAGGAACGCGCTGGCGTCCAGGTCAAACTCAGTGCCGTCGGTTGCGCGAGGGTCCCAACCCAGGCCGACCAGAATCTTGGTCAGCGTAGGATCGGTCTTCGATAGGGACAGGTTGCCGCCTTTTTGAAGAGTCAGTGCCATGAGTACAACTCCTTTTGGTTAATGCGTTTTCAATTACTGGTTATCGGCCTGCGTCACTTCCTTTTCCGGGAAGATCACGCTAGCGAGAATGCCGATGGCCAGTACCACAACAACGATGATCAGACTGGTGTTCGGATCGATGTTGTAGCCGTGGTGGAAGATGTGGTCGGTTGCGTTCAAGCCGAGTTTTACGGCGATGAAGAACAGCAGCGCGATAACAGCCTTTTCCAGGTGCACAAGGTAACGTTTCAGCGCTTCGAGTACAAAGTACATGGTCCGCAGGCCAAGAATCGCGAAGAGCATGGCCGAGAACACGATCAACGGCTCGCGGCTGACGGCGATAACGGCCGGCACGGAGTCGAAGGCGAACAGCACGTCGGACACTTCCATGACCACCAGGCACAGGAACAATGGCGTCGCGAACAGACCACCCTTGGCCGCCAGGGACATGCCCTGGTTTTCCGGTTTACTCAGTTCGCCTTCCAGCGTCTTGCGACGCACGAAGAACGAATGGCCGTGCAGTTTCGGCCACACCGGGAACAGCTTCTTGGCGAAGCGGTACGCCATGTGCGTCGAGTAATCCTCTTCCTCTTCGTCGTCACCGCCGCCCTTGAGCATCATGACCGCTGTCCACGCCACGATCAGGGCGAAGACCACTTCGACCCACGGGCCAAGCGCCAGCAAACCGGTGCCGATAGCCACGAAGATCAAGCGGAAAACGATGGCGCCGATGATGCCCCAGTACAGGACGCGGTGGCGCAGGCCATTGGGGATTTTGAACCAGGCGAAAATCGCCATGAACACGAACAGGTTGTCCACGCTCAAGACTTTTTCCAGCGCATAACCGGTGATGAACAGAGTAGCGACGTCCGGACCGTGTTCGTAGTACAGGAAACCTGCAAAGCCGAACGAGATCAGAATCCAGAAAATCGACCACGCCGACGCTTTGGCGAGGCTGATCGGCTGGTCACCGCGGTGGGTGAACATGTCGAGGATCATCGCGCCGAGCGCCAGCGCCACGAATACAGCGATGGTCAGCGGGGGGAAACCCAGGTGAGTAACTTCCACAGTGTGCGTTCCTTAGAGTTCAAAGTCTGCCGGGGGTAAGCCCAGCTCAAGGCAAATGAGGCGGCAGACGGCCTTTTCCTTGTCATCGAAATTGCCATCCGAGGCGCCGATGGCGCAGGCAACACGAACGAGCAGGCGACCAGCGCCATCCTTGCCCTTAATTTTGCTGATAACTTTCAGAGCTTCGGCCTGGCCGATCTGGAAGTCGAATTCGAACTTGCCGCAAGCGTCGTTGAACACCTTGATGACGTCGGTCAGGTTGAACACTTTCAGTTCTGGCGAGTTGTTGATGAACCCAGTCATCTTCATCTTTTCAGCCGAGCTCACTTCACCATCCGCTGCCGCAACCATCGCGCAGCTGTTGGCTACCGCTTCCATGAACTCCTTGTTCTTGAACTTGCCCACTTCGGTGGACAGTTTCTCGCGGGCCAGCGCCGCGTTTGTTTTCAACCATGACAACATGTCGTTCACCTCTAGGGCGGACCGGATCGGCCCGCCGTTTCAAATAATTACTTGGAACCCGCCGCCCAGCGCATGCCCCAACCGTAAGCCTTGTCCATGACCGAATGACCTTTGTGGAAATCGATCCGTCGACTGACTTTTACGCCACCCGCCTCGTTTTCCAACAGCGCGATGGCACACATGCCGAGGCGCCCGCCTTCTTCGTTCAAGCGAACTTCGATCGGCGGCTGGCCCGGAACATATATTGTTACCACGCCATCGGTCTCGCGCCAGTTCGGGGCGCCTTCATAAATAAAGGCAAACACCAGCACTCGGCGGACTTCACTCCAGTGACGACCGTTGATGTGCAGCCACTCGCCATCGCTGACCGCGCCGGTGCGGTCGTCGCCCTTCAATTGAATGTACGGCGCGTAATCCAGCTCGCCGAAACAGTTGCCCAACGCCTGGACCACGCCTTTGGTGCCGTCCTGCAACTCGTAAAGGCAACCGACGTCGAGGTCAATCGAGGTGTTGCGCGAGAAGAACCCGCCGCCCTTGCCTTTGTTCCAGTTGAGGTTGACCTTGATTTCGCCGAAGCCTGCAGCGGTTTTCTCCAGGCTGATCGAAGAGCGAGTCTTGTCGAGGGTGATTTTGCTCAGGCTGACCGACGATTTCACGGCAGCCGGTGCGGCAGGTGTCGCCACTGGCGCAGGCGCAGCGACCGGGGCCGGAGCAGGAGCAGGAGCCGGCGCGGCGACTTCGACGCCGAAGTGCTTGGCCAACGGCTCGAGGCCACCGGCAAAACCCTGGGCGACGCAGCGGAATTTCCACTCACCCTGACGACGGTAGAATTCGCCGAGAATCAGCGCGGTTTCTTTCATGCCGCTGGTAGGAATTTGCGCGTCGATACCGCCAGTGACGCTCAGCGCCAATTGCGATACACGGTCAAAACTGGCTTTGTTTTCGTAGATGGTCGCGGTCAGCGCCACTTTTTCAACCACCGCGTCCAGACGCGACAGGTCCAGCGTGAACACGGCGCGACCGGCAGACGACTCGGTCATCTGCACGGTTCCGCCCAGCACGTTGGTCTGGCCGTAGAAGCACATGTCGGTGTCGCCACGGACTTTGCCCGCGGCGTTGAGGACGAAGGCAGATACGTCGATATCAGCGCCCGGGATCGCCGAGTAATTGATCTCGACCCGTACCTGGCCGGTGGCTACCGGCGCGTTGCCGCCAGGAACCAGAGTCGTCATGCACGCACCGCCTGAACGGCCAGATTGACCAGATCGTCAGCGGTACGGCCGTTGGTCACCTGGCCAATGGCCTTGAAGTCCCAGCCGCCGTTGCCACGCACCAGGCTGGCCATGACCACGCCAGTGTGGCGACCTTTTTCGGAGAGGTTGAAGCGCGCCAGTTCAGTCTTGTTGCTCGCGTTCAGAATGCGGCAGTAAGCGTTGGCGATCTTCTCGAAGTTCTGGCCAGTGAAGCTGTTGACGGTGAACACCAGCGAAGTGACGGTGGCCGGCAGGCGCTGCAGGTCAACGGTGATAGTTTCATCGTCGCCATCGCCTTCGCCGGTACGGTTGTCGCCGGAGTGCTGGATCGAGCCATCACGGGAGGTCAGTTGACGGAACCACACCAAATCCACAGGCTTGAGGTCGGCATCAAACAGAATGCACGAAGCATCGAGGTCGACTTCACCACTGTTACCCATCAAACGGCCCATGAACCCGGCTTTCTCCGGATCCCAGCCGAGGCCAAGCGTGATCGCCGTGAGGCCACCGCCAGCGGTTTTTTCCAGGGAGATTGATTGGTTTTTAGTCAGAGTTAGGGCCATCGGTACGCTCCTTGTTGGTCGTCAATTGCTGGGGTTTTTCGTTGCTGTCCGCCGCCGCGCGAGGGGTCAACGGCGCATTGCCGGTGGATCTCGTCACAGCTTTGGTTAACCGAAAGCGTCCACGACGCCATGCGGGATGGAAATGTCGGTAATGCGCGTCTTGCGCGGCGGCCAGCAGTTCGTGGTCACCTCGGGTGTCGCCCCAGGCGCGCAAACGGTATTGCGTGAGATCGCCGTAAACCGCTTCAAGACGCAGCACTTTGGCTTCGCAGCGGCAGTTGTCGCCGGAAATGCGCCCGGTCAGGCGTCCATCGACGACTTCCAGTTCAGTGGCAATCAGTTTGATATTGAGGCGATCGGCAAATGGTTTGAGCACCAGTGCCGGCGAGGCCGAACACAGCGTGACCTCGCTGCCGGCCTGGCGTTCTTCGGCCACGGAGGTCAGACCGGCCGGACGCATCAGGCGCGTCCAGTGCTGGCCGCAGAATTCGGCAGCCTTGTGCCGCACCCACTCTTCCTTGGTGTCGGTCAGGAACGCGGCGATCAGCCGGGCCTTGAGTTCATCGCGCGACAAACGTCGCGTCAGGTAGCGCACGCCCGGCCCCGCAAGGCGCGGCAAGCGCTTGGCAAATTCGACTTTGCCAAAAGCAAATTTCAAGAATGGGACAAAGCTGTCATGCCGAGTCAATGTGCCATCGAAGTCGAAGACTGACAGTACCTTGGCCCCGGCAGGGCCCATTTCTAGCATTTCCTGGGTCATCGGCCCGCCTCCGCCAGACGAATGGATTGATCGGTTTGGCTCGGCTCCGCTTGCTTGACGCCGTGCCATTTGGCCCGTTCAAGGATATTGGTCGCCCATTTGTAGTGAGTTGCTGGTTCGCACATCGTGTCATTGTGATTGAAGACCGCGGGCGCGACTTCATTCAGCATTAATTTGGCACAATTTAAATCTTCGAGACTCACGCGCAAGCTGTCCTGAATCGTGCTGATCTGGCTCGGATGAATCGCCGTTTTGCCGACCAGACCATGGGCAATATCGAGGTCCAATTCTTCCATCAGCAGGTGCGGCGTCGCCAAGCGCTCAAACACTGGCGCAGTCAGCGAAAAGCCCTGCGAGCCCATGACCCCGGCCAGCATCTGGATCACGTAACCCATCGGCGTGCTGTACAGCGTGGTCGCCGGATTGCGGCGCAGGCCCAGGCAACCGAGCAAGTCATTGCCGCCGATGCGCAGCGCAATAATGCGCGAATCTAGGTTCTGCTTGAGTGCCGCGCCCAGTTCGACCATCGCCACCGGGTTGAACACCTCGCGGGTTTCCAGGGTCGGCATCAGGAAAATATCGGGGTTGGTCACCGCCAGTTCCCACGAACGCAGGTTGGACATGCTCAGCTTCGGCAGGACAAAACCGTCGACATGCACCATTAACGGCCAGTCGTTGAGCACCGCAGCCATCTGCGAGTCGCGCGGGCGCACAAACAACATCGGGCCGTCTTCGGTGCGGCCGCCCTGCTGATCGATGGACAGCAGCAACTTATGCAGGTTGCCCAGCGCGGTCTCGACGTCGATTTCGGCGACCGCGTCTTCCAGGCACACGACCATCGAGCGCAGTTCCGGGAGTTTTTTGTGCAGGACCACGTCGAGGATGTCCTCGCGGGTTGCCGGCATGTAGAGCGTGGCGCCGAGTGCGTAGGGCGAAAGTGTTTTCATCAGCTCAAACTCCGGATGACGGTCACTGCACGGTAGGGGCCCAATGCCGCGCCCATCTCTTCAACGGTGACGTTGGCCCGTTCGGTCAGGTGCATCAGCAACTGAACGTCCGGGTCGTTGCGATCGCGCACCAGAACATGATCCGGCACCCGGCGCAGCACCGCCCGTGTAGCTTCGGCAATGCCCGGCTTCACTCGGTTCAAATTGCTGATACCCCACTGGGCGGCAATTGCATCGATGACGCTCAGCGCCGAGGCTTGCAGCTCGCTGCGCTGCGCGTCGGTCCACGGCGCGGCGGCCGCAACCGGTACCTGCGCCTGACGCACGGCCTCAATCTGCTCGATGAAATCGCGCGTGACATCGTGTTCGTGCAAGTGATCGTAGACCACGCAACCGTGCAGGCCACCGTTGGCCGGCCAGATCGAGCGTGAAACCAGCCCCGACACGGTCGCGCCGAGAATCCCCGACGGAATCACCCAATCTTCTGCGGAAGCCGCCAGCCAGGCGCGCCCGCACGGGTCGGCGAGCACCACAAGGCGTGGCTGCTCGGGGAAACGCTCGTCGCCCTTGAGGCTGCGCTGGATTTCGCCGGAGATGGCGCCCTTGCCGGTCCAGCCGTCGACGAACACGATGTTTTCCGCGCCGTGGGCCTGAATCACCGCTTCGAGGGCAACCATGTCGATGCCGCGATCACGCACGATGCTGATGCCGTAATGGTGCGCGTCGCGCCCCAGATCCAGCAGCGCCCGGCGCAGCAACACGCCCAGCGGCAACCCGGCCCGCACGAACGACACCAGCGCAATCGACGGCCCGCTATAAGCCTGATCCAGCGCCAGCGCCAACGCCTGAACATCACGCGCCATCCGCGCCGCGTTCTGCGACATCGCGCGCTGATAAAGGCTTTTATGCACCTCGGTTGGCGCCGATTCCAGGCTGATCATTTCCGAATAATGCTTCTGCTGCGTCTGGATCAGGCGCTCTTTCTCTTCAACGTCCGTCACTTCGATTTCGACGGGTTGCAGCAGAAAGTGCACGTCGTCCGGCGCGTAACTGCCACTGCCTACGGTGGTCAGATGGGCAAAGGCATTAACCATTAATCATTGTCTCCACGACTTTGGCCAACTGGCTGTTGGCCGGTGTCGCCCAGAAATTGCATTCGCTCATGAAACCGAGGTCGGTGACGCTGTCGCCAAAGCCGAGCACCGGGCGCTCGCCGTTGCTGATGCGATCACGGCGCAGCAGCTCCTGGACCGCCAGGCGCTTGGACAAACCATTCGGCAGGAACGCGAGATTGTTGCCGTTGCCGTGGATATGCATGTCATCCAGCAAGCCACGGGACTGCACTTCGGCGAGGACTTTGTGCAACACGCTGTCGTCGGATTCGTTGTGTTTGGTGACCACATAATTCAACAGGCCCTGCTCTTCCACGACCCAGCCGCGCAGGGAAAAACCCATCTCTTCGCCAATCGCCAGTGTCGCTGCGCTCAACGCCGGAAGACGTGTTTGATACGCGGCCAAGGCCTCAGTCATCTGTCCGTGCCAATCACGATCCAGCGAACCGTCGGCCTGCAAAATCACCCCGCCGTGGGAGCAAACGGCGCCTGCGGTGAACGGTAATTGCACGCGGCTGTAGGCTTCGACGCTGCGCGCGGTGACCGGCACCACATCCGCCGAGACCAGCAGCCATTCGACAAAACTCTTCTGCACCGCGCTCATGTAGCCATTCGGCTGACCGTCGACGTCCAGCGTCGCGGTGTGGCGTTCGGCGCCTTGCGGCATCTTGCGCGCGGTCTGGAACAAGGTGTCATCGAGATCGATGAGTATCAGGGGACGCTTATTGCTCATCGACAATTACCTCTGCGTTCAGCGCATCTATCAGCGATTGTGCAACCGCTTGCGCCGGCGTTTCGGTGCAGATCAACACTCGGTCGAACTGCCCTGGACGCACGTTGTAAAGAAAATTCGGAATACCCAAACCGTAGTTGTCGGAGAACGACAACGCGTGCCCGATCTCATGGCCCAAGGCAATCGGCGAACGGCTGGTGGAACTGAAATGCACGTCAGCCCCCGCTCGTTCAAGCCGTTCGGCCAGCAGAAACGGGCGCCAGACAAACTCGCTGGTGCCGATGACCATCACCCGCTCGCCGGGTTTGACCTGCATATCCGGGGCCAACGTGTCTTCGACGTGGCGCACACCCAGACGTCCCCAGTCCTTACGCGGATCCAGCGGCCATTCGCCCACCGCCACTGCGCCGACATCCGGCATTTCCGGCAGCGGCGCCTCTACATCCTCGTGAAACCGATAAGCGCCCTGCAGCATCGACACCTGAGTTGCCGTTTCGCCGAGCAGATTACGCACGGCGCCACGGGACCAGTCGGTGAGCACGCAGGTGACGACCCGCTCAATCTTGCTCAAACCGGCATCGATCAGCGCACGGTGCAAATTGATGAACGTCTTGCCGGTCGAGGCTTCATCGTCAACCAGCACCAGCGAGCGCGCGGTCAGCATCATTTCCCGGATTGCCAAGTCAGTCGGCTGATGAATCAAGTGCGCACTGGCGTGACTGTGCTCTTCTTCGAAACGGGTAAACAACTCGGTTCCGACCGGATGCCGGGTGCTGACCATATAAATGGTATCGGGACGTGTCTTGGCGAAGGCGCGATGCACGCCGGCACCGAGGCCGACGGCCGTTTCGGCCATGCCGATCACCAGCACCGGGCCGGGCAAGTCGGCGGGGATCTTCGCCGCGAGGCTTTCGTAGCTGGCCTGCATCACCGATGGGCGCACCGGAATGTGCCGGCCCAGCACGCGCGAGACAAACAGAAACGCACGCTTGGGGTTGCGGCGTTCGGCGAACCCGAACAACGAATGGGGTTCGATCACCGATTCATCGACGTCGACTTCCATCAACCCGCGTTTGAGCTGGGCGCTGAGTCGGGTGGTCGAGGTTTTTTCTACTGCGGATTCCATGTGCAACATTCCTAAAAGAGGCGAGTAGTGAACTGACAACCCTTCACTAGTGGTAAAGCAGGTTGCCTCTACGGATTTCGGGCTTCGATCCGCCAGAGTGACGATTGCGCTTCACGCGCCATTTCGGCGTTCGAGATTACTCGAATGGTTGGAGATTTGGGTGGCGAGACGTGGCAGGCATCGAGAAACGCCAATAACAACCCGGCTTTCACCGCGAAGTTCATGTTTTGCGCGTCCGGCAGCGACGACGTGACCATGCCGATGACCGCGCCGCTGGAATCGAACAGTGGACTGCCACTGGACCCCGGCTGAATGGCCGCGGTGAACTGCAGCAGGCTGGCATCATTGTGCAAACCGAACAACCCCGACACCCCGCCCTGCGTCACGTGCACACCGCCGCCGGCCAGCCCTGCCATCGGAAAACCCAGAGCGATTACCGGCTCGCCCAGCGCACAACCGACGGCGTCCTTGAACACCACAGGCGTCAGCGGCGGACAATCCTGAATGCGCAGCAACGCCATGTCGTTGCGCTGATCGACCACCACCACTTCCGCGCGGTAACGGCCGGAGAACGAGGCAATGTGCAATTCCTGCATGTCTTCGATGACATGCGCGCAGGTCATCACGTGGCCCGGCGAGACGACAAATCCGGTGCCCGAGGCGGCGGTGCGGTTTCGAGGTGAATCACCGGAATAGGGCCGGCGCGTGGGATGCGCGTCATCAATCGTGATGCCCATCCGCCGGCCCATGGCAGCCAGGCCGTAAGCCGAACCTTCGGCCAGCGCGCGGAATTTCCACTGATCGTTGCGGCTGTAGAACTCGCCAATAACGATGGCCGACTCGCCATTGCTTTGCAGATCCAGCGACAGTTCGACTTGATTGTCGACTTGCAGACGCAAGTCTTTCAGATCGCTGACCGGCCCGGCGGCGGCAAAGGTATAAACCACCACCAGCAAGCGCTCGCTGCCACCCGGCAGCTTCGACAAATCCAGCGAACAGCCAATGGACGACGGCGTGCCGCTCCATTCCATCCATTGTTGAGTGACTTGAAACAACGCCGGATCACCGGTCGGCAGACGTTTCTCGGTGACCGGCAGCAACGCGACAGCTGCGTATTCGCCGAAGGCAGTCGCGTTGCTGCACTCCAGCGTCCATGCACATTTAACGCCCGAAATCGCTGCGTTCGCTCCAGGCGTTAGCGCCTTCATCCTGTCCTTCCTTGATCGATGGCGGGCAATTATGCCAAGACAGCAGCAATCATTCACTGGCTAAGCATTAACTGAGAAAGCATTTAACTGAGAAAGCATTAACTCTATAAGTGGCTTTGTAATATCAGGAAGGCGCAACCACGGCAACAGTGATGGGCTTGACCCGAACGTTGTCGACCCACTGGCTCGCGGGTTCGGCGAAACCGAGCCGACGAGCGGCGAAAATCCCCGCCAGGTTTATCCCGGTAGCCCGCGTGTAACCAATGCCGCCGGAGTATCGCGGGTTGATTTCCAACAGGTGCGGGATGCCATCCTGATCGTCGCGGGTCTGCACGTTGACCAAGCCGTCGCACTTGAAATGCGCGGCTGCTTTGAGCGCAAGTTGCACCGCCGCCGAGTCGCGCTCGAAGGTCTGGTGATAACCCTTCTTGCGGCGACCAACAAACGCAACCGCTTTGCCCGCTTCGCAAACCATGTCCACCGAGCATTCGGCGCCGGACAGATAAGGCATGACCAACATCGGCGCCGGTTCTACACCGCACTTGTAAATGCTCAGGTAAGTGGCGAAATCGATTTCCCGCGCGTCGGGGTTTTCCAGGCAACGGAACGGATCGACATCAGCCTTGAACCGCCAGAAACCTTGCCCGTAAATGCCCACCACCGGTTTGATGCACACCTCGCCTTGCGCGGCCAGCAACTCATAAGCGGCGGCCAATTGCTCGGCGTTGTTGACGGTCACCGCAGGAATGCACGGCAATCCAGCGCGCTCGGCCTCGGCGGTGAAACGGCTCTTGTCATCGACGTTTTCGAAGGTGTCGATGGACAGGCCACCAGTCACCAATTGCAAACCGGCCGCCACGAAACGCTCACGCGCCGCTTCGTAGACGCTGCCGTTGTGTCCGGCGACGATCACCTTGATCCCGTGCTCAAGCGCGGTGGCAATCACCCATTCAATGCGTTCTTCGCTGTCCAGCGGCTCTTGAAAACTGACATCGGCCTGGCCGGTGATTTCCGGACGATCCCGACGATGCGAAGCAAAAATCTTCACGTCTGCCGGCAGTGCTTCGCGCGCGCCGATGAGAATATCGCGCTGGCTGGATTGACCTTCGAGAAACCAGATCACGTTGACGCTCCTCAATGAATTTCGACCGTATTCGCCACAACTGCCGAGCAAGCAAATGCCGACCGCAGCTAAATTTCCCGTCACGATAACGGACAAAACACAAAAGGCTACTTAATTCCCCTGCGGCCCCGGCCCGGCGGGATAAATCGGCAGCACCACCAATGCCTTCAACCCACCTTTCGGCCGGTTGCGCAGGGTCAACTCGCCACCGTGCTCCAGCACAATCGCCCGCGCCGCTGACAATCCCAGACCGACGCCGCCAGTGCTTTTGTTGCGCGAACCTTCCAGTCGAAAGAACGGCACGAACACCTGCTCCAGACTGGCCTCGGCGATCCCCGGGCCTCGGTCGAGAATGGTGATCCGCACTTCTTCAGCGCTTTGCATCAGCTCGATCGATGGCTCGCTGGCGTACTTGATCGCGTTGTCGAGCAAGTTGGTCAGCACTCGTTTCAGCCCCAGCGGTCGACCGAAATACACCAGCCGCGCCGGACCGCTGAAGCCGATGTCGAGGCGCTGATCGCGGTAATCGTCGAGCAAGGTGTGCAGCAGTTCCGCCAGATCAAATTGGGTGGCGGGCTCCAGCCGCGCATCGTCGCGAAAGAACTCCAGCGCCGAATTGATCATTGCCTGCATCTCATCGACATCGCGAAACAGGCGTTGCTGCTGCTCACGGTCCTCTATGAACTCGCCACGCAAGCGCATGCGCGTCAGCGGCGCGCGCAGGTCGTGGGAAATCGCCGCGAGCATTTGCGTGCGGTCGCGAATGAAGTGCTGCAACTGCGCCTGCATCGCGTTGAAAGCGAGGATCGCCTGACGGATTTCATGCGGGCCGAGCGGCTCGATTGGCGGTGCGCGGAAGTCCACACCAAAGCGTCGCGCGCCTTCGGCAAAACGCTGCAGCGGCGTGGCGAGACGCCGGGTGGCGATCAGCGCGACCAGCGCGGTGGAGATCAGCACCAGCAGGATGACAATAAGGTAACGCGGTGTTTCATCGAGGCCCCAACTGCGCGACGGCGGCGAAAACATCAGCCACGAACTGTCCGGCAGTTCGATCAGTAACGCGTAGCGCGCGTCGGCGCGGTTCTGGATGTCGGCGTCCGCCCAGTCGCTCGGTTCGTAGGCTTCGATGCGGCGGCTGGGAAATTGCAGCAGCGGTTGCAGGATCGTCGAGCCGAGGTCCGAAATCGGGTCTTCCGCCGCCGGCAGATTGAGCTCGCGCCGATCCTTGTGCCAACTGACATGGAAGCCGTTCTCGCTGGCCGCTTGCGCCAATTGGTTGCGCAGCGGTGCCGGCGCCGCTTCGATCACCCGAGCAATCGCGGCGGCTTTTTCCAGCAAGCCGATTTCGGTCAGCGACGGCCGCGCCCAAACCCCGGCCACTTGGATAAACAGCGCATTCAGCGCCAGCGAAATCAGCATCGCGAGGATGATCGTCAGGGCGATCCAGCGCGCCACGGTGTCTTGCGGCCAGCCTTTTGCGCTGACCCGCTTCAGCCAGTTCATCGCCGCGTCACGCTGGGCGTGAACAGGTAACCGCCGTTGCGCACCGTGCGAATCATTGCCGGGCGTTTGGTGTCGGATTCGAGTTTGCGCCGCAGCCGGCTGACCTGAACGTCGATGCTGCGATCAAACGCCTCGTGGCTGTGCCCGCGCGCCAGATCGAGCAATTGCTCGCGCGTGAGGATGCGTTGCGGGTGTTCGACAAATACCAACAGCAAATCAAACTCGCCGGCCGACAGCGGAATCATCACGTTGTCCGGCGAGCGCAATTCCCGGCGCGTGACGTCGAGGTGCCAATCGGCGAAATCGATCAGCGGTCGCGGACGTTCCTGCAATACCGGCCGGCGCTCGTCGACGCGGCGCAGCACGGCTCGCACGCGGGCCAGCAGTTCGCGAGCGTCGAAGGGCTTGGTCAGGTAATCGTCGGCGCCGAGTTCCAGGCCGACCACGCGGTCGCTGAGTTCGCCCATGGCGGTGAGCATGATGATCGGGAAGCTGTGGCGAATTCGCAGTTGCTGGCAGAGGATCAGCCCGCTGTCGCCCGGCAACATCACGTCGAGAATGATCAGGTCCGGCGCCTGCCGTTCGATCGCCGGCCACAGCGACGCGCCGTCGGTGGCGACCTCGACGCGATAGCCGTGCTGCACGAAGAATTTTTTCAGCAGATCGAGGACCTCAAGGTCATCGTCGACGATTAAAAGGCTGTTCACCGCAGGTCACTTGGCTGGCCGAATGGAAGCGCCATCTAAAACCATTCATGGCAGCGCGTCATATATTTCAATTGTGAAATAAAGCGTCAGGGCGGCAATAAACCGGACATCTTTGCGCAAGGCTCGGGGCTCAGGATCGCCGCTAATTCCTCCCGAGACTTGCCCCATGTTGCCTTTGAAGCGTGCTCCCTGGTTTGTCCGCACCACCTCGATTGCCGTGCTCGCCGCCGGTCTGGCCGGTTGCAGCACAACGCCACCGGCAGAACCCGATGTCAGTTGCGCTGAAATCGGTTATTCGGTGTACGACCCGGCCGAACCGCTCAACCGTGGGGTCTTCGCGTTCAACCGGGTGGTCGACGATTACGCGCTGGCGCCGGTGGCTCGCGGCTACCGTTACTTGCCGGATTTTTTCCAGACCGGCGTGCATAACTTCGTGGAAAACTTCGGCGAACCGAAAGTCTTCATCAATGATTTGCTGCAAGGCAACCCGCTGCGCTCGGTCAACACGCTCGGGCGCTTTGTGCTCAACACCACGGTGGGCGTGGTCGGTCTGATCGACGTTTCGGGCAAGGTGGGCATCCCGCGCCACGACGCCGATTTCGGCCAGACTTTCGGCGTGTGGGGCATCGGCAACGGCCCGATCATCGAACTGCCGCTGCTCGGCACTTCCAACAGTCGCGACGCTGCGGGCCGGGTGCTGAGCTTTGTGGTCGACCCGTTTGGCGACAACAGCGACACCGTCGACACGCTGTCGACGATCAATACCGTTGGCGGCATCGTCGACGGTCGCGCGCAAGCCTTGCCGCTCACCGACAGCCTGCAACAACTGCCGGATTATTACAGCGCGTTACGCAACGTCGTCGCCGAGCGCCGCGCCGCTTACGTAATCGACGGCAAACAAGGTTCGCCCAACGCCACTAAAACCGCATGCAAAGGAGCACCCGCCGATGGTTTCTGAACGCACTGGCCTGGTCCTGCACCAACGCCTCAGCCGCCCCGACGCCGCCAACCTGCACTGCCGCGAAATCACCCTGCGCCTGTCCGACGACTGCCGGCAACTGGTGCTCAGCCGCTACACCGAACACTACGGCCCGGCGCTGGTGCGCTGGATCGAGCGCAGCCACACGGTGTCGGTGAGCGATGTGTTTCGCTGGTTGGTGGCCAATGGCGACGCCGAAGTGATGCGCGCGGACAACCAATCGCGGCCATAACCTGAGGACCGGCGGCGATTGCAATTCATTGACATCCGCTGCGCTATTATCCGGCGCTTCTCCGTAGCCAGAACCCGGACGTCCATGTCTTCGCCACTGCCAATGCCCGCTGCCGATCAATCATTGCCACCCGTGCTCGCCGGCCCCTTATTGCGGCGCCTGGAGCCGTCGCGGCTGGTGCTGTGGCTGGTGGGCTCGCGTGCGTTGACGCTGACCTTGCGCCTGCAAGGTGTCGGCGATATCGAGTTGGGCGACGAGCACTGCACGCTGATCCCGGTTGGCACGCAGGCGTTTGTGCATTTGATTGATGTGCGGCTGGACAGCGCCCTGCCCTGCGACACGTTGATCGAGTACGACCTGTTGATCGATGGCGTTGGCATCGCCGAGTGGGCGCCGCACTTGTTGTACGGCGAAGCGCGATGCGCGAATTTTGTCCTGCGCGCGCGGATCGACCAGATCCTTCACGGCTCCTGCCGCAAACCGCATCACCCGGCGGCGGATGGTTTGCTGTGTGTTGATCGCCTGTTGGCGGCGCCGCATGAACCGAGCGAGCGCCCGGCGCTGTTGATGATGAGCGGCGATCAGGTCTACGCCGACGACGTTGCCGGGCCGACTTTGCGGGCGATTCACGCGTTGATCAAACGCCTGGGTTTGTTCGACGAATACCTCGACGGTGCCGTGGTCAGCGACAGCGCCGCGCTCTACGAACATGTCGCCAGTTATTACCATCGTGCGGATTTGTTACCGGCGCTTGAGAGCAACGAGACATTGCGTGAGCGATTTTTCGGCGGATCGCGTAAGCCGATTTTCACCAGCAGCAGCGCCGACAATCATCTGGTGACGTTCGCCGAAGTCATGGCCATGTATTTGCTGGTGTGGTCGCCGACGGCATGGACGCTGATCGACCCGAAACCGCCGACGCTGACGCCTGAACGAGGCAAGCGTTATGCGCTGGAGCAAACGCGCATCGACGCCTTCAAATCCGGTCTGGGCAACGTCGGCCGGGCGCTGGCGCACTTGCCGAGCCTGATGATTTTCGACGATCACGATGTCACCGATGACTGGAATCTTTCTGCGCAATGGGAGGAAACGGCCTACGGCCATCCGTTCTCCAAACGCATCATCGGAAACGCGCTGCTGGCTTACATGGTGTGTCAGGGCTGGGGCAATAACCCGGATGTGTTCGGCGAAATACTGACGAAAACCCGGCAGTTGAGCGCCACCCAGCGCTACCTCGACAGCCCGCTGCAAGACGCCTTGATCGATGATTTGCTGAGTTTTCAGAACTGGCATTACGTGCTGCCGACCTCGCCGGCGCTGGTGGTGCTCGACACCCGCACCCGCCGCTGGCGCAGCGAGATGACCCTCAAGCAACCGTCGGGTTTGCTCGACTGGGAGGCCTTGAGCGAGTTGCAGCAGGAATTGCTCGATCACCCGTCGGCGATCATCGTTTCACCGGCACCGATCTTCGGCGTCAAGCTGATCGAAGCCGTGCAACGGGTATTCAGTTGGTGCGGTTTTCCGCTGTTGGTCGACGCGGAAAACTGGATGGCGCATCGCGGCGCAGCGCAGGTGATCCTGAACATTTTTCGCCACTCGCGCACGCCGGGTAACTACGTGGTGCTGTCAGGCGACGTGCACTATTCCTTCGTCTACGAGGTACTTATCCGACACCGCAAGGGCGGTCCGCGGATTTGGCAGATCACCAGCAGCGGGATCAAAAACGAATTCCCGCCAGCGCTGCTGGAATGGTTCGACCGCCTCAACCGCTGGCTCTATTCACCGCGCTCGCCGCTGAACTGGTTTACCAAACGCCGACTGATGCGCATCGTCCCGCATACGCCGGAGCATGCCGAGGCCGGTGAGCGGTTGTGGAACTCGGCAGGCATTGGTCAGGTGCTGTTCAACGAAAAGGGCCAACCACGCGAGATCTATCAGCACAACGCCGACGGTTCGCCGCGCACGCGCATGGTTGCGCCTGAGTAATTGCCGATCCGCGCGTTCGAAACTTGAACTGAGCGATAGCGCCGACATCAGAGCATTCATTAACGCCACTGAACCCGACAGTGGAATTTGATTGCCCGTACACCAAGGATTCGGCTTTGTTTGAACACATAGATTTCAACTACCTGCTCAGCACATATGGTTACTGGGCGGTGTTTTTCGGTTGTTTGCTGGAAGGCGAAACCATCCTGATTCTGGCCGGCATGGCCGCGCATCAACACTTGCTGCAACTGTGGCCGGTGATTGCCTGGGCCGGCCTCGGCGGCATGCTCGGCGATCAACTGCTGTACTGGGCCGGCCGGCGTTTCGGCGCGCGGCTGATGCCACGGCTGAAACGCAAACAGGCAAGCATCGACCGCGTGACCGAGCTGATCAAACGCTACCCGTCGATCTCGGTGTTCGCTGTGCGGTTTTTGTATGGCATGCGCTTGATCGGCCCGGTAGTCATCGGCGCCAGCGGTCTCTCGCCGCTGCGCTTTGCACTGCTCAATGCGCTGGGCGCGGCGGTCTGGGCGACCGTCTTCGCCAGCGCCGGCTACTTTGCCGGCGAAGCGCTTGAGACGCTGCTGGGCAATCTGAAACCTTATCGCTTGCCGATTGCGCTCGGGGTTCTGGCGCTGGCGGTAGTGATTGGGCTGGTTCGGCATTGGCGGGCGAAGCGCAAGGCTGGACGGGTTGCGTGAGCACAGTTGAATAAGCACAGTTGAGTAAGCACAGCTCGTCTCTTCATATGTCGCCAACCCACTAGCCGCGCCAAGCTGCCTTGGACTAATCTGCTCGACGGGCGGGGCACATTGGTTCAGGGCGGCAAGGAGAGTGGAGATGGGCGAAGCATCGAATCTCGAAGCGTTGAAGTTCAATCTGTCGGACTTCAACGAAGGCATGCTGCACGCGATTATGGAACTGATCAGCGACGGTATCTGGGACTGGAACGCCAACACCGGTTTCGTTTACCGCAATCCCGGCTGGTACGAGATGCTCGGTTATTCGCCGCACTCGCTGGAGAACACCGTGCTGACCTGGGAGTCGGTGATACATCCCGACGATTATTCGCGGGTCATGGCAGCGTTCGATGCCTATCTCGCTCAGCGCGCTGGCGGTTATCAGGCGGAATATCGTTGCCGCAAGCAGGATGGTTCGTACATCTGGATCGAAGACCGCGGCTTCATTCTGGCGCGCAATGCCGATGGTTCGGTGGCGCGGATGATCGGCGCGCACCGCAGCATTGAAGACAAAAAACGCCTGCTCGAAGAACTGGAGCGGCGCAATCACTCGCTCGAAGCACTGGTCGAAGAGCGCACCCGGGAGCTGTCTCGCGTCAATCAACAGCTGCAAACCCAGCTCGAAGAAAACCGCAAACTCGCCGAAACCGATGCCCTGACGGCAATTGCCAACCGCTATCGCCTGGAGAAAGCCCTGCCCCAGGAATGCGACCGTGCCCAGCGCTTCCGCCAACCGCTGGCGCTGATCGCCATGGACATCGACGATTTCAAGATCATCAACGACCACTATGGCCACGCGCTCGGCGATGCGGCGTTGGTGCAAGTGGTCGAGTGCCTGAAAAAACAGCTGCGCGACGGCGACTTGCTGGCGCGTTGGGGCGGCGACGAATTCATCATGATTCTGCCCAACACGGCACTGGCCGACGCTCGCGCACTCGCCGAGCAAGTCCGCCATGGCCTGACCGACCTGCCGCCGGTGGGCGACTTTCAGGTGACCATGAGTTTCGGCGTGGTCCAGCGTTTTGACGAGGAGCAGCAAACCGGGCTGCTGGCGCGGGCGGATCAGGCGCTGTATCGCTCGAAAGTCATGGGCAAAAATGTGATTTCGGCGTGACTGGCAGGAGTGAGGCTGTGCCCACAGGTTGCAGATGACCGCAGTTTTTGCCCCGCTCGCCCGTTGGGTCGTGACAACGCCGCGCCGGTCCAATAGATTAGGCGGCCGGAAAAGGCCTGGCGCTTTTTCGCCTCAATTCAAGTTAAAAGAAGTAGTGAAATTTCAATGTCCGATTCCAACACCGCTGAATCCGTAGTCACCTTGTTGTCCAAAGCGGAATACGAAAACTCCATCAATCTTTCACAGCACGTGCCTCAGGCCAAAACCATCAGCGAGATGGTCCTGGACGCGTTCCAGTCGACCCGCGAAAGCGACCAGATCCGCGAACTGCGCGCCGCCATTCGCCAGGCGCACGACAGCTTCGATGACGATAAAGCCTACGAACTGATGGGCGAACTCAAGCAACTGAAAGATGCCGAGGCGTCCGACATTGCCGCCCTCGAAGACTTGAGCAGCAAGTTCCCGATCAGCCGCATCCTGTCGAGCTTCAAGGATGACCCGGCGTTCCAGGAAATCGTTTACGGCTTGGCCCTGAAAGTGCTGAACCAGACCCATCAAGCCATCAGCAACCCGAGCAGCGGCAAGAGCAAAGTTGCCCGCGCGAAGAAAGAAGTTGAAGTGTTCACCATCAGCAAGGATGGCGTGAACGTTACGTTGCCGCTGCGCACGCCGCGCTCGCGTTTGAACATTGACCGTGAAGCGCTGGAGTTCCTCGGTTTCACGTTTGTCGGCGAAGGTGACGAAGCGGAACTGCAAAGCGAAACTTTCCTCGACAATGCCGGCACCGAACTAGCGGTCAATCGCAAGAACATCATCACCGCGCTGCAACAGCAAACCGCGTTCGACGGTTACAGCATCGCCGCGCAATAATCTGCCTGGCTGATACTGCCAACAGCAAAAGCCCCGCACTGAGTTTCCGTGCGGGGCTTTTTGTTGTCAGACGATTGATCTGGCAGACGAGGGTTACATCGACGCGGGGCGTAACGCGACGATCATGTCCATTTCTACAGCAGCGTTGTTCGGCAGTTGATAAACGCCAATGGTGGTGCGGGTATGTTTGCCGGCATCCCCCAATACATGCCTGAACACGTCTGATGCACCGTTGGCCACTTCACCCAGTTCGGCGAAGTCGGCGGTCGATTTGATGTAGACGTTAATGCGCAACAACGATTTGATCTTGTCCAGCGAGCCAATGGTGTCGACGATCAACGCCAAGCCGCGCATGGCGCTGATGCTGGCGGCGAGTTGCGCATCGGCCAGCGTCAGTTCCAGCCCTACTCTGCCGGGATACTGAACCTTGCCGTGTTTACGCGGCACCAGACCGCTGACGTACAGTTCATCGTCATGCCGAACCAATGGTTCGAAATGCCAACCGGTGTTGCTCTCACTGTTGATGTCGTAATCGAGTTCCCTGGCCAGTGCGATAAAGCGTTCATCGCACGTCATCTGCTCAGTCATTCCACTTAACTCCGGCTTTTAACCCATCGGTTAAATCTCATTTTCGACAGATTAGCCCAAGCCGACTTTGACCACGACCCTCAATCAGAAAACCCCGCAGTTCTTTTGAAAGCGAGGTTTTGCAGAAGCGTTTGAACGACGCTGGCTACGGCTGTAAAGCGACGATCATATCCACTTCTACCGGGGCGTTTTTCGGTAACTGGTAAACACCGACTGTGGTGCGCGTATGTTTACCGGCATCGCCCAGAACATGGGTAAAGATATCCGAAGCGCCGTTGGCTACTTCACTGAGGTCGATAAAGTCAAAGGTGGATTTGACATGCACGGTGAGGCGAATCAGCGACTTGATCTTATCCAGTGAACCGACCGCGTCCATGATCAGCGCCAATGCGCGAATGGCACTGATGCCCGCCGCGGCTTGGGCGTCCGCCAGGTTAAGTTCCAGTCCTACGCGGCCGGGGTATTGGATTTTGCCGTTCATTCGCGGAACCAGGCCGCTGACATACAGTTCATCGCCATGTTGCAAGATCAGAGAGTAATGCCCACCGGCAGTGTTTTCGTCGTAGATGTCGAAGCCATGTTCCTTGGCCAGATCGATAAAACGTTCATCACGGGTAATTGGCTTATTCATTTGCTGAACCTTCCAGATCAATAACGCACAAAACTAACCGCCGAGAGTAGTTACAGTCGGCCGCGTTGAGCAGAGCAAGTTGGTATAGAATCCAGCGAACTTTACTGCCAGGGATACCAGTAAAATGCAGGCTCAACGCGCCGTGATCGCCGCCATCGAGCTCCAGCCGGGCGTGCCGCTGGTGCAGCAGATCGTCGATCAGCTGTCGAACGCCATCAGCCAGGGAGGCCTGCCACACGGCGCCAAACTGCCGCCGATCCGCGAACTCGCCGAGCTGTTGAATGTGGGCAAATCGACGGTGGTCGACGCCCTCGACCACTTGCGCGCCAAAGGCCTGGTGGTGTCCCGCCAGGGTTCGGGACATTACGTGCACCGCTCCAGAACCACGCTGCCGAGCGCCGCCGCGCCGGACTTGCAACCTCAGGACACGCTCAGCGTGGTGCGCCGCGCGGTGTTGCTGGACAACGGCGCGCTGCGCCCCGGCTGCGGATTTCTGCCCTCCTCCTGGCTCCCCGCCGAGGACCTGCTGAAAGCGGTGCGCGGCACGCTGCGCGCTTCGGCCCTGCGCATGGGCGAATACGGCGTCACCGGCGGCTACCTGCCGCTGCGCCAGGCGTTGCGGGTAAAACTGGCGACCTTCGGCATCGAGGTGCCGGTCGAGCAAATCATCACCACCGCCAACACCATGCAGGCCATCGACCTGCTGATGCGCCTGCTGCTCAAACCCGGCGACACAGTGCTGCTCGACGATCCGTGTTACTTCAACATGCACACCAACCTCGCGCTGCACGGCGCCAAAGTCGTGACCATTGCCCGCCAGTGCGACGGCATCGACATGGACGCCTTCGAGCAACAAGTCATCGCGCACAAACCGGTGCTCTACCTGACCAACAGCACGCTGCACAACCCGACCGGCCATTCGTTCTCCCCGGCCCAGGCCTACCGCTTGCTGGAGCTGAGCCACCGCCACGGCTTCCATATAGTAGAAGACGATTTGTACGGCGACCTGCAACAACGCCGCACCCCGCGCCTCGCCGCCAGCGGCCTGGACAACGTCAGCTACGTGTCCGGTTTCTCGAAAACCCTGACCGCCAACAGCCGCGTCAGCTACGCGGTGCTCTCGCCGCAACTGGCGGCCCGCCTGATCACCCTGAAAATGGCCTGCGGCGGCGTAACCTCGGAATTCGCCGAGCAAATCACCTGCGCCCTGCTCAGCAACGGCAGCTACGCCAAACACACGCGGCGCACGGTCGATCGGCTCTACGAATCGAGCAGCCGCGTGGCCCGCTGGCTGGTCGAGGCCGGGTGTTCGGTTTCATCGTTACCGGGCGAAGGTCTGTTCATCTGGACTCGTTTACCCAGTGGCATGGATGCCGAGACGCTGGCGAGGAAAGGCCTGGAAAAAGACGTCGCGTTGGCGCCGGGAACGTTGCTGAGCAAAGCGGCGGATGCGAGTGAGTTCATGCGATTTAATGTGGCGCACAGTGATGATCCTGAGGTGCGGGAGCGGTTTTTTCGGTTGTTGGATGAGGGCTGACAACCTGCAGGAACACCGTGACTCGCCAACACTTCAGACTTTGGAAGCGTCCATTCGGTAACCTGCACCGGGCGCGCCCTCGTGCAAAGCCGCCTGAATATCCGCGTACAAGGCATTGGCTTCCGCCGTAGTGATTGATCTCGAGCAATCACGCAACACCACCCTGAGCAATACATTCTCCTGCCCCGACAGTAAACCGAGACGATCAATCGCTTGCGCGGGCAAATCCGAGAATGCCCAACGCCCCTTGACCTGCATCTCCTCAATCCATCCTCCGCAATCGCCAGCCGCCAGCAGCATCTTTTCGGTAAGCGCTTCCTCGCTCAAGCCAGGAGTAACCGCGAGCGAAATATCTCGCGCAATCGAAGGAAGCCGCGACACCTCACGCCACGGATTCAGGTCGTGCATTTGCGCCTGAACCCGAACATTCTGATCGCGCAACAAGCGGATATCCGGGATGCCTTTGTGCAACATGGTCAAACGATCCAGTCCCATCCCAAGCGCCAATCCACCATGACGCACCGGATCAATCTGCAACCGTCGCAACAGCGACTCGGCAATCCGCCCACATTCCAATACTTCGACCGGGTGGCCGTCATTCAACACATTCACCTCAATACCGCCCTCCGTGTAGTGATGAGGGCTGTCGCTATGGACCCAGGCCTTTGCGGGCACAGCGGTTTGAAGGATATCGCCAACCAGGCGCAACAGATGCTCGTGAGTCGCAATCTGCGGATCCCCCAGCACCCAGATGTCCATCTGATGCGGTTCTGCGCAATGCCAACGGTCACGGCTATCCCGCCGAAACGTAATACCCGGCGCGGCCAGCAACAACGTCTCCCCCGGCTGCCGCCCCTTCGCCGCACGCTGAAGCGCGGCAGGAATCTGACTGGTCGTTTGCGTACGCAGCAGGGAATCTTCGTCAACCCAACGAGTGTGCTCGCTACCCAAGGTGACTTCTGAAGGGTCATAACCGAGCAAACCATAGTTTTCCTCGGCTGAGACAATGCGTGGCCCTGTTTGCAATTGCGCCTGCGGCCAACCCTTTTTGGTCAGGCTGTCGAGGATTTGGAGCATCAGGAGTCGGACGGCGTGTTCGGGGGAGGCTTGTTCGGTTAGATCGGTTTGTGAAAGAGCTCTTTGGAGGCACGCTGCGGTCAGGCATTTTTTTGATAATTGCACTTGATAGCCCTCGATCAAAAATGACGTCAGGGCTATTAGCAAACGCCACCCTTAAAGAAATCTACCGAGCGTGGATGATCAACGACAATGACAATTGCGCTGATCAAGCGATTTTCAGAACCGTCCTTCAGATGTATTCCCGATGACGGGGAAAACGCTATCGCGAGCAGGCTCACTCCTACAGGGATTGCGCAGATCCGGGAGAGACAGGTCGGCTATCAGGCCGCCTCGCGGCGCTGTGGCGGTGCCCGCCCCCTCGTGAGGCCGAGCGCAGGTTCTGCGCAGTGGGCAACCCGGCAAGGATGCCGGGTTAGCCGCCGCCGGCCAGGGATGGCCGATGGCGGCGGGCCCACGGAGCAGGACCGGAGCGAGGGCATGCCGAGCCACGGCGAGGCACCGAACGAAAGGGGCAAGAGCGCTTTGGTTACTTTCGCGCTTCTCGAAAGTGACTCGCTGTAAGAGCGAAACCTTATGCCGCCGTGACCGCAGAAATGGATATGTACATCCGACAAGAATAGATCGGCTGTTAGGGAGCTATCGCGAGCAGGCTCACTCCCACATTTGGATCTTTGTACATCTGGGAGGAATAGGTTGGCTGTTAGGGAGCTATCGCGAGCAAGCTCGCTCCTACAGTGAATCGCAGCAGCACACCAGAATCCGGGCAATAAAAAACCCCGCTCTCCTCTCGAAGGGCGGGGTTTTTGATTCGGCGGCTGGCGCTTAAGGCGCGTAAGTCAGCAACAACTCACTCGGCACTTTAAAGTCCAACGACATCATCACACTCAACGCAGTAATGGTGAAAATCGAGAACACAAACAACTTGCGTGCCCACACCGTGTCATCCACTGCCTTGTAACCGGTCCAGGCCATGTACAACCAATACATGCCCATGGCCGCGGCCACCGCGAGGTAACTCATGCCGGCGTAACCGCTGAACGTCAACATCAACGTCGCGACCAGGAACGCCAGGATGTACAACAGAATGTGCTTCTTCGCCACCTGAATCCCGCGCTTCACCGGCAACACCGGAATCGATGCCGCCAGATAATCATTGAAGCGGAAAATCGCGATCGCGTAAGAGTGCGGCATCTGCCACAAACTGAACATCACCAGCAACGTCAGCGCAGCCATGTCGAAACTGTTGGTCACAGCAACGTAACCGATCACCGGCGGCATCGCGCCCGACAGACTGCCCACCAGCGTGCCGTGAACCGACTTGCGCTTGAGGTACAGGCTGTAGAAACCGACGTAGATGACAAAACCGATCACCGCAAACAGCGCGGCCAACGGGTTAGCCACCTTGTACAACAACACAACGCCGGCAATGCCCAAAACGGTCGCGAACAACAGGGCCAGTTTCAGGGAAATCAAACCCTGCACCAGCACCCGGTTCTTGGTGCGTTCCATCTTCAGGTCGATGTCGCGGTCGATGCAGTTGTTGAACACGCAACCGGAAGCCACTACCAGGGACGTGCCGATCATCGCGGCCAGGAAGATGGCCAGATCGACATGCCCTTTCGAGGCCAGGAAAAATCCGCCCGCCACAGAAAGCACGTTACCGAAAATGATCCCCGGTTTGGTGATTTGGATAAAGTGCTTAAAGGACATCCGGACTTTCCTCAGTGCGCCATCATGACGGTGTGGATGCTGAACATGATCCACAGCGACAAGCCAACCAGCAGGACAATCACCATCGCCGCGAAAACAAACGCAATCACGTTGTTACGCTGGGCGGCGGAACGGTCCAGGTGGAGGAAGTACACCAGGTGCACCAGCACCTGGATCACTGCGAAGGCGAGGATGATCCACAACGTCCAGACTTTCGGCAGCGATGGGTACATCACCAGGCCGAACGGAATGATCGTCAGGATTACCGACAGAATGAAGCCGATGGCGTACGACTTGACGCTGCCGTGACCGGCATCGTGGCTATCGTGGGAATGTGCATTAGCCATTACAGAGTCCCCATCAGGTAAACAACGGTGAATACGCAGATCCAGACCACGTCCAGGAAGTGCCAGAACAGGCTCAGGCAGCTCAGGCGAGTCTTGTTGGTCGACGTCAGGCCGTGCTTGTTGACCTGATACATCATGATCGCCATCCAGATCAGACCGCTGGTCACGTGCAGACCGTGGGTGCCGACCAGGGTGAAGAACCCGGACAGGAAGCCGCTGCGGCTAGGGCCGTAGCCTTCGGAGATCAGCAGGTGGAACTCGTTGATCTCCATGCCGATGAAGCCCAGGCCGAACAGGAAAGTGATGGCCAACCAGCCCAGCACTGCTTTCTTGTTGCCCTTGAACAACGCCAGCATGGCGAAGCCGTAGGTGATCGAGCTGAGCAACAGGCAGGCGGTTTCGCCCAGCACGTAGGGCAGCTCGAAGATGTCGTGGCCCGACGGGCCACCCGCTACGTTGTTAACCAGTACCGCGTACACCGCGAAGATCGACGCAAACAGAATGCAGTCGGTCATCAGGTAGAGCCAGAAACCGAATACGGTCATCTCGCCCGAGTCATGGTGATGGTCATCGTGCCCATGTTCATCGACATGAGCGTGTCCAGCATTGGTCACTAAGTTCGACATGGTTTAAGCCTGTTCCAACGAGGTTTCAACACGGGTGGCGCCAGCAGGGATTTTCCCGGCCGCTACCAGACGCTTGTGCTGCTCGGCTTCGATGCGCTCGATCACGTCGACCGGCACCATATAGCCCTGATCATCACGTGCAGCGTGGATCACGAAGTACACGACAGTGCCGACCAGACCGAAGATCGCCAGCCACCAGATGTGCCAGATCATTGCGAAACCGAACACCGTCAACAGAGCACCCATGACCACACCAGTCGCGGTGTTGTTTGGCATGTGGATCGGCTCGTACTTGGCCGGAACCTGGTACGCGGTACCGTTTTCCTTGGCTTCAGTGAACGGGTCGATGCCTGGTGCTTTTGGCAGTACCGCGAAGTTGTAGAACGGTGGTGGCGACGAAGTCGACCATTCCAGCGTGTGGGCATTCCACGGATCGCCATGCTCGCACATGTTTTCCGGCTTCTTGCGGTCACGAACGCTGACGTACAGCTGGATCAACTGGCAGGCAATACCAACCGCGATCATTACTGCACCGAACATTGCAACGTGCAGGTAAGGCACCCACTCAGGGTTGGTGGTGGCGTTCAGACGACGGGTCATGCCCATGAAGCCCAGTGCATAGAGCGGCATGAACGCGACGAAGAAGCCCGAGATCCAGAACCAGAACGCTGCCTTGCCCCAACCTTCGTGCAGCTTGAAGCCGAACGCTTTAGGGAAGAAGAAAGCGAAACCGGCGATGTAGCCGAATACCGCGCCGCCGATGATCACGTTGTGGAAGTGAGCGATCACGAACAGGCTGTTGTGCAACACGAAGTCGGCACCCGGGATGGCCAGCAATACGCCGGTCATGCCGCCGATGGCGAAGGTCACCATGAAGCCCAGGGTCCAGAGAACCTGGCTGGTGAACTGCAGACGTCCGCGATAAATAGTGAACAGCCAGTTGAATAGCTTCACCCCCGTCGGGATCGAAATCAGCATCGTCGCCAGCCCGAAGAAGGCGTTGACGCTGGCACCCGAACCCATGGTGAAGAAGTGGTGCAGCCAGACCATGAAGCCCAGGATCGAGATCGCGCCCGAGGCGTAGATCATCGAGTGGTGGCCGAACAGACGCTTGCCGGAGAAGGTCGAGATGACTTCGGAGAAAACCCCGAACGCCGGCAAAATCAGGATGTAAACCTCGGGGTGACCCCAGGCCCAGAACAGGTTGACGTACATCATTGGATTGCCACCAAGTTCATTGGTGAAAATGTGGAAATCCATGTAACGGTCAAGCGTCAGCAGTGCCAGGGTAGCGGTCAGGATCGGGAACGAAGCGACGATCAGCACGTTGGCCCAGGTGCAAGTCCAGGTGAAGATCGGCATGTCCATGATCTTCATGCCCGGGGTACGCATTTTCAGCACGGTGGCTAGGAAGTTGACCCCCGTCAGCGTGGTCCCCAGACCTGATAACTGCAGTGCCCAGATGTAGTAGTCAACACCAACGCCCGGGCTGTAGCCCAGTTCCGACAGCGGTGGATACGCAACCCAACCGGTACGGGCGAATTCGCCGACACCCAGGGACACGTTCACCAGCACAACGCCGGACACCAGCAGCCAGAAGCTCAGGGAGTTCAGGAACGGGTAGGCAACGTCACGTGCGCCGATCTGCAGCGGCACTGCAAGGTTCATCAGGCCGGTGAAGAATGGCATCGCCATGAAGATGATCATGATCACACCGTGAGCGGTGAAGATCTGGTCATAGTGTTCAGGCGGCAGGTAGCCAGGCGAACCTTCGGTGGCCAGGGCCAACTGGGAACGCATCATGATTGCGTCGGCAAAACCACGCAGCAGCATGATCATGGCAACGATGATGTACATCACACCGATTTTCTTGTGGTCGACCGACGTCAGCCACTCGGTCCACAAGTACGTCCACTTCTTGAAGTAGGTGATTGCAGCGAACACCGCCAAGCCGCCGAGCGCGATCATGGCGATGGTAATCATCACAATCGGTTCGTGGAACGGGACCGCTTCCCAACTTAATTTACCAAACATCGTTTACTCCTCTGCCCCGGCAGCTGAATGCGAACTCATGTCCATTCCTTCCATGGCGGCCATATCGTCTTCTTTCTTCTCGTGATGCATCGGCGCGCCTGGTTTCATGCCTTCGTACTTGTCGACGATGGTCTGGAACAGGTTTGGCGTGAACGAGGAATAAAGCTCGACTGGGTTGTTCTGGCTTGGTTTGGAGAGGGCTTCGTATTCAGCTTTTTCCAGCTGTTTAGGTGCCTTCTTGACATCACTGACCCACGCATCGAAATCCGCCTGGGAAGTGGCGATAGCTTTGAACTTCATGCCGGTGAAACCCGCGCCGCTGTAGTTGGCGGAGATACCGTCGAATTCAGCGTTCTGGTTTGCAATCAGGTGCAGCTTGGTCTGCATGCCCGCCATCGCGTAGATCTGGCCACCCAGGCCCGGGATGAAGAACGAGTTCATCACGGTGTCGGAGGTGATTTTGAAATTGATTGGCGTGTTGGCCGGGAACACCAGTTTGTTAACGGTGGCGATGCCTTGTTCCGGGTAGATGAACAGCCATTTCCAGTCCATCGAGACCACTTCCACGGTGATCGGCTTGACGTCCGATTCCAGCGGCTTGTACGGGTCCAGTGCGTGGGTCGACTTGTAGGTCACGTAACCCAGGGCAATGATGATCAGGACCGGAACAGCCCACACCGCGATTTCGATCTTGGTGGAGTGCGACCATTTAGGCGCGTACACCGCGTTCGGGTTCGAAGCGCGATATTTCCAGGCGAACAGGAACGTCATGACGATGACCGGCACAACGACCAACAGCATCAGCAGCGTTGCGGTGATGATCAGGTTTCGCTCATCCAGGCCCACCTGGCCCTTGGGGTCGAGCAAGGTCATGTTGCAGCCTGACAGCAACAACGTGCCGAGCAGCGGCAATAAGCCTAGTAGTCTGGGGTACCTGTTTTTACTCATCTCACGACCTCTAAAGCAGCTTGCGCAATGCAGTTGGGTTTTGATCGCCAACACTTCACCCTGCCAAGGGTTGGCATTTTCTTGGATTGAATAAGGGCTGCCCGTCGCGCGTCAGACGCTGTTCGACAAATCCTGGGCTAGCGGTGAGTTCTTATTCGAATTCGTGGTCAAAGGCCTTGTTACAGACCAATTCCATTTGGTGCGGATAGTCGGAAAGGCACCGACACCTGGGAGTCGCATGAAGCCAGCAGGCTTCTCGACGCCCTGTTCAGCTCAGTACAGAGCAGCGCCGGGAATTCAGTGCGGGCGATTGTAGATACGTCGCGACGCATAAACCATGTCTCATCCCGAAATAATTTTTATCCGTTCCAGCAACAATCATTAACGGATTTCGCAAAAGTTCAGCATGGTATCGAAATTGATTCTCAACAAAAACACCAAAAATTGTAGGGCTACCACGCGCAGTTCAGACAGCCTTGATGGCTTCATGCCTTCGCAGTGATGCGTCAAAGCCCCGATCAGCAAGGGCTTGAGCGATTCCTCGGGGCCTGTTAAAACTGCCTGCTTCCCCACAACGGTGCATAAATCGTCCGCTGCTCAAACCCGGGCAAATCGTTGCGTAGCTAAGCACCAATTCCGGACTTTGAAATGAGTTGCGACACTCCAGCTGTGACAACATGTCGCACACGTTGCGCACCCTTGGCTGTCGCACATCACGATCTGTTTACCTGAGTTCTGAAATGCAAAACGCCCCGGCCCTCTCATCGAGGCCCGGGGCGTTTTTGCTTGCGGTGCAAGCCTGGGTGACGGGTTAGCGCAACGCTTTGCGGTTACGCGAAACCAGCACTGGCACCAGCACCACGATCAGCACGAACGCTACCAGCGCCCATTGCGCCAGCGACAAACCGAGGATCGGCGGATACGGCGTCGAGCAGAACCCGTCGACCTGGAAGCCCAGCGGGAAGATCTTCGCCAGCGGCAGGTCATCGACGATCGGTTGCAGCACATCGATGCCACAACTGACCGTCGGGTAGAACTGCGTATAAGCGTGATGCCCGGCAACCGCGACACCGCCCAGAGCGCAGATCACCACCAGGGTTTCGAACACCGTGAGGCTGCGTCGTGTGCGCATCGCCGCGCCGATGAAAGCGAAGATCGCGATCAGCAACAACGCGTAACGTTGCAGGATGCACAGCGGGCACGGCGCCTCTTCCAGCACCACTTGCATGTACAGCGCGCCGCCGATCAGCGCCAGGCAGATGATGCCCAGCAACACCAGATAACGCCGCTCACGGCCCAATCGCATTGTTTCGTCACTCATCGCGTTTCCCTTCCGAAGATCAATTGCCCGCAAGTCTACACGCAGGCCCAAAGCTTTAAGAGCCTGACGCGCGCCGGGGGATGTCGGGGAATAGACGACAGGCTGGTTAAGGAGGGATTAATTGAGAGGTCTGAACCGAGGCGCAGTTATCGCGGGCAAGCCTTGCTCCCACAGGGGGCATGCCACAAATCCTGTGGGAGCAAGGCTTGCCCGCGATTGAAGCGGCGCGGTGAGACTGACTCACCGCGCCCACCCATTACTCCAAGGCAGAAGCCGGCCCAAAGAACTCATAACGGCTCTGTTTCTCCGGCACGCCCAGCGCTTTCAAATGACGCTTGATCGCCGCCATGAAACCCTTCGGCCCGAGGAAGTACGCATCCAGGTCACGCTGCTGCGGCAACCATTCGCCCAACTGTTCCTGACTCAGCAGCCCAACCTTGTCCGCCGCCGGGCTCACGCCGTCATCTTCGGCGTAGCAATAGAAGCGCTTGAGCTGTGGATGGCGCGCGGCCAAACCATCAATCCAGTCACGGAACGCATGCACGCTGCCATTACGCGCGCAGTGGATAAAGTGCACCGGCCGCTCGGTGGCCAACGCCGCTTCAAGCATCGCCAGAGTCGGCGTGATGCCGACGCCGCCGCTGATCAGCACCAGCGGTTTGTCGCTGGCGGTCAGGGTGAACTCGCCCGATGGCGGAAACAGCTGAATGCTCGAACCGACGTGCAGGCTGTCGTGCAGGTGATTGGAAGCGCGACCACCGCTTTCGCGTTTGACGCTGATGCGGTACTGGCCCTTGTCCGAAAGCGATGACAGCGAATAATTACGACGAATCTCTTCGCCATCCAGAATCAGCTTCATGCCGATGTACTGGCCAGGCTCGGCGGCGAGGATCGGGCCTTTGTCGGCCGGTTCGAAGTAGAAGGACGTGATTTCCGCGCTTTCCTCAACCTTGGCCGCGACGATGAATTCCCGCGCGCCGCGCCAGCCGCCCGGTGCATGTTGTTTCTGGTCGTAAATGGCGGTTTCGGCGCCGATCAGAATGTCGGCCAGCTGGTTATAGGCAGCGCCCCACGCGGCGATCACTTCGGGCGTGGCGATTTCTTCGCCGAGCACTTCGGCAATCGCCCGCAGCAGGCAGGTGCCGACAATCGGGTAATGTTCCGGGAGAATTTGCAGCGCCACGTGTTTGTTGATGATCTTCGCCACCAGATCGCCCAGTTGATCGAGCTGATCAATGTGCCGCGCGTACATCAACACGCCGTTCGCCAGAGCGCGGGGCTGATCGCCGCTGGCCTGGTGGGCCTGGTTGAACAATGGGCGGACTTGCGGGTATTCGGAGAGCATCATGCGGTAAAAGTGAGTGATCAACGCTTCGCCACCGCTTTCGAGCAGTGGCACGGTGGATTTGACGATGGCACGATCTTGAACGCTAAGCATAAGGGCGACTCCTGAGCTTTTATGTGAATGCCTTATGCTTATCAGTTTCCATGCCAATAATTAAACCGTTATAAATCAACACTTTAATTGATCAGTAGTCATATCGACACAGGCTGTTTTATAGTCACGCCGACTACACGGAGTCAATATGACCGCAAAATCGCTGCTGACTGCCTTGCTTCCACTGGTCTCCGACCTGTCCCGCGAACTGCCCGAGGGCGAGCGCTATCGGCGTTTGCTCGAAGCCATGCGCGCCCTGCTGCCCTGCGATGCCGCCGCACTGCTGCGCCTCGACGGCGATTGGCTGGTGCCGCTGGCGGTGGACGGTTTGAGCACTGACACCTTGGGCCGGCGCTTCAAGGTCAGCGAACATCCGCGCTTCGAGGCGCTGCTGAGCAGCCCCGGGCCGACACGTTTCGCCGCTGACAGCGACTTGCCCGACCCGTATGACGGCTTGGTCGACGGTCTCGACGATCATCTGGAAGTCCACGATTGCATGGGTTGTCCGCTGTTTATCGATGAACGGCCGTGGGGCCTGTTGACCCTTGATGCGCTGGACCCCGAGCAATTCGAGCCAATCGAACTCGACGCGCTGCAAGCCTTCGCCAGCCTCGCCGCCGCGACGGTGAACGCCGCCGAGCGCATCGAACGCCTGGCCAATCGTGCTGAAGACGAACACCAGCGCGCCGAGGTGTACCGTCAGGCCAGCGGCCAGCAGAACCGCGAGATGATCGGCCAGAGCAAGGCGCACAAACGCCTGGTGGAAGAAATCAGTCTGGTCGGCGGCAGTGATTTGACCGTGCTGATCACCGGCGAAACCGGAGTCGGCAAGGAGCTGGTGGCGCAAGCGATGCACGCCGCCTCACCGCGCGCCGACAAACCGATCATCAGCCTCAACTGCGCCGCACTGCCGGACACCTTGGTCGAAAGCGAATTGTTCGGCCACGTGCGCGGAGCCTTCACTGGCGCGACCAGTGATCGTCGCGGCAAGTTTGAACTGGCGAATGGCGGCACGCTGTTTCTCGATGAAGTCGGCGAGCTCTCGCTGACGGTGCAGGCCAAGTTGCTGCGCGTGCTGCAAAGCGGTCAATTGCAGCGCTTGGGCTCGGATAAAGAGCATCAGGTCGATGTGCGGCTGATCGCGGCGACCAACCGGGATCTCGCCGAGGAAGTGCGCAGTGGCCGTTATCGTGCGGACTTCTATCATCGCTTGAGTGTTTATCCGTTATTGGTCCCGGCATTGCGCGACCGTGGGCGGGATGTGTTGCTGCTCAGCGGTTTTTTCCTCGAGCAGAACCGCTCGCGCATGGGCCTCAACAGCCTGCGTCTGAACAGCGATGCGCAAGCGGCGTTGCTCGCGTATGCATGGCCGGGGAACGTGCGGGAGCTGGAGCACTTGATCGGCCGCAGCGCATTGAAGGCGCTGGGCAATTGCAAGGAACGACCGAAGATTCTCAGCTTGAGCGCGGCGGACCTGGACTTGCCGCACGGCAGCGTCGAGCCGGCGGCCGAAGCGGTGGCGGCCAGCGCGGTGGCATCGGTGGCGTCGCTGTCGGGGGATTTGCGTGTGGCGACCGAGAATTATCAGCGGCAGTTGATCAGCGCCTGCCTGGAACGCCACCACAACAACTGGGCGAGCGCGGCCCGTGAGCTAGGCCTCGACCGGGCGAATCTTGGGCGCATGGCCAAAAGATTGGGGATGAAATAACCCAACCTGTAGCAGTTGCCGAAGGCTGCGTCCGAGGACGCAGTCCTCGCCAACCCGGCAACTCGTTATTGCCGTTGCACCGCGTAATCAGGTTTTACGACTGCTGCGCAGCCGAACGCAGCCTTCGGCAGCTGCTACAGAGTGCATTGTTCGGGATTGCGGGGGATTTCGCCTAAAGCCTGCCCGCAACAAGTCGATAACCCGGCATCAATAGCTTTTGGCGACTAACCCTCGCCCATCACCTTTGTCCAAAGAAGGTTTTTATGTCCACCACCAAAGCCCGCGCAGATTCACTTTCGCTTCTGCTGTTTACCTTGCGCAGCGGCAAGTTGATGGCGATCAACCTGCTCAAAGTCAGTGAAATCATCCCCTGCCCGCCACTGACCAAACTCCCGGAGTCGCACCCGCACGTCAAAGGCATCGCCACGTTGCGCGGCGCGTCGCTGTCGGTGATCGACCTCAGCCGCGCCATCGGTGAGCGGCCGCTGGAAGATCCCAACGGCGGTTGCCTGATCGTCACCGACGTCAGCCGCTCCAAACAGGGTTTGCACGTGCAAGCGGTGAGCAAGATTGTCCATTGCCTGACTACCGACATTCGTCCGCCGCCGTTCGGTTCCGGCGGCGTGCGCTCGTACATCACCGGCGTGACCTCGGTCGACGGCGTGCTGGTGCAAGTGCTGGACATCGAAAAAGTCATCCACGGCATCGCCCCGGCGCAGATCGAAGTGGCGCCGACCGAGCTGAGCATGGAAGACGCCGAGGTGCTCGGCAACGCGCGGATTCTGGTGGTCGATGACAGCCAGGTGGCGCTGCAACAATCGGTGCACACCTTGCGCAACCTCGGCCTGCAATGCCACACCGCGCGCAGCGCCAAAGAGGCCATCGACTGCCTGCTCGACCTGCAAGGCACGGCGCAGCAGATCAACCTGATCGTCTCGGACATCGAAATGTCGGAGATGGACGGCTACGCGTTCACCCGCACCCTGCGCGAAACCCCGGACTTTTCGCACCTGTATGTGCTGCTGCACACCTCGCTCGACAGCGCGATGAACAGTGAAAAAGCCCGGCTGGCCGGGGCCAACGCGGTGTTGACCAAGTTCTCCTCGCCGGAACTGACCAAATGCCTGATCGCCGCCGCCAAGGCGGTCGCCGAGCAGGGCCACTGAGTAGTGGCCGAGCAATTCTGTTTTCTGCTGCGGCGCAACCTCGCCGAGCCGCTGCCGCCGGTTGTCTGGCCGACCGGCATCGAATTGAGCCAATACCGTCCGCAACTCGCCGAAGCCGTTCACCAGTTGATGGAGCTGGGTTATCGCGAGGGCGGTGGTCGCGTGCCTGCGCTGGACGCCTGGCAGCAGCGCTTTGAAACCGATCCGGAATATGACCCGAGCCTGTGTTTTATTGCTTTGGATGGCGAAGGGATCGTCGGCGTTTGCCAATGCTGGACCAGCGCTTATATCAAAAACCTGGTGGTGCACCCGCGCGCGCAAGGTCGTGGACTGGGCCGGGCGTTGTTGCTGCATGCGTTCACGGTGTTTGCGCAGCGGCGTGAAGGGTTTGTCGATTTGAAGGTGTTGGAAGATAACCTGCGGGCGCAGCGGTTATATGAGAGCGCCGGAATGCGTGTGGTTCGCCGGGAAACGGTGCCGACCTGATTGATCGTCTTCGCGGGCAAGCCTCGCTCCTACGGAAGGAATGCTCTGCATTGTGGGAGTGAGCCTGCTCGCGATGAGGCCATCAGGCATACTCCATCCTCGGTCAATAACCATAAGGATGCTGCCCCGATGAAACTCACTACCCTGCTCGCCCTCAGCCTCTCTATCCTCAGCCTCTCTGCCCTCACCTCTCAGGCCCACGCCTCCAGCCCGGACGCCTGGGCCGCTTTCGACAAAGCTGTACTCGCCAGTTGCACCAAGGCCAGTGGTCTCAAAGACGCGAAACCTGTCGGCAACGCTGCGCAATTCGATGATCGCGTCGGTTACGTTGCTGTCCTTCTGCAAGGCCAATACCCGCAGAAACACATGAAGGGCCAGCAAGGCAGCGAGCTGTGCCTCTACAACAAGCAGAGCAAAACCGCCTACGTCACCGAGTGGGACTCGATCCGCCCTGCCGCGAAAAAGCCATGAGTGGCGCATAACTTGCTTCGACGGCTGTCTGTGCGGTGGCTTTCTGTCGCCACTTGATGCACTCACCTTTGGCCGGTCGAACAATGAACACGACGTTTTCCTGCGTAGGTTGCGGCAAATGCTGCACTGATCACCACGTGCCCCTGACCCTGAAGGAAGCCCGCATGTGGGCGGCTGACGGCGGTCAGGTGATCGTGTTGGTCGAAGGCTTTTTGAGCAATGGCCTGGGCCTGCCGTTGCAGCAACGCGAGCATGCCGAACGGCGCTCGGTGCGGGTTCGCAGCGGTGCCAGTGAAGCGTATGTGGCGATCACTTTCGCCGCTTACAACGTCGGCGCCTGTCGGAATCTTGACGAAGACAACCTCTGCCGCATCTACGAACGTCGGCCGCTGGTGTGTCGTATCTATCCGATGGAAATCAATCCGCATATTCCGCTGAACACGGCGGTCAAGGAATGCCCGCCAGAGTCCTGGGAGCAAGGCCCGGACCTGATTGTGGGTGGCGAATTGGTTGATCAGGAACTGCGGACGCTGATTCAGCGCTCGCGTCAGGCTGACCGTGATGATGTGCAAACCAAAGATACGATTTGCGCTTTGCTCGGGATTCGCACGGCGGCGTTGAAGGGTGACGGGTTTACCGCGTATCTGCCGCAGATGGACGCGTTTGCGTCGATTGTTGATCAGGTCGCCGCGCAGCAGCCGCAAGTGCCGGGCGGTGACTGGCTGTTTCACGTCTCGGGCGAGGACATTGCCGGACAAGTACTGGCCGCAGGGGCTGAAGTGGCGACCGAAGTGCCGGTCAACTATGCGTTTATCTCGCTGCGGGCCGCTTGATCCGAGGGATGTGCTGGCAGTGACTGCCTCATCGCGAGCAAGCTCGCTCCCACAGGGATTTGGGAACGCCATAAACCCCCTGTGGGAGCATAGCTTGCTCGCGATGGCGCCAGTCCTGCCCCCATCTATTCCAAAACGCCCACAAATCCTGTGGGAGCGAGCCTGCTCGCGATGGCGCCAGCCCGGCCACCACCGCTCTATCAGCGAACAGCCACCGCCATGCACTCAATCTCGACCCGCGCACCCAGCACCAATGCTTTAGCCGCAAACGTCGTACGCGCCGGCAAGCGTTCTGCCGGGAAGTAGCGTTTGTACACTTCATTCATCGCGTTGAATTCCTTGATGTCAGCCAGGATCACCGTGCACTTGGCCACGTTATCCAGCGAAGAGCCGTGGCTTTGCAGCGCGGCGCGCAGGTTTTCCATGGTCTGGACGGTCTGCGGGCCGATGCCGCCCTTCACCAGTTCGCCGTCAGCGCCCGAGCCAAGCACGCCGGACAGGTAAACCGTGTCGCCAATGCGCACCGCATCCGAAAATGGCAGGCCTTCGTCGTTAGGGAAGTAGATCGGCGAATCGAGCGCTTCGGCCGGCAAGTAGCGCTGGGTGATCATCTGGTACTGGCCATTCTGCTTCAGGCGTTCCAGCGCCGCGTTGAGCTTGTCGCGCAATGCCGTGTCGCTCTTACGCACTGCCATCGCCACGCCACTGCCGAGCATCGGATCGTCGAGCGCTGGGCCGGCGAAGGCGAATGCCTGACCCTGCGGCTGAGCCAGCAACGCATGGGTGATTTCAATCGAGTCTTGCAGCGTGGCGTCGATTTCACCGGCCTGCAGGCTGGCAATCAATTGATCGTTGAACCTGAAACTGCGCACCGTCACACCGGCCGGTTGCCACTGTGCTTTAGCGAACGCCTCGCGGCTGGTGCCTGCCAGCACGCCGATCCGCTGGCCTTTGAGCGACTGCGCCGTTGGCTGCAGCGCGGAACCCTGGCGCGCCACCAGACGGCTGCTCAGCGGATAAAGGTTTTCAGTGAAATCGATGCGCTCGCGCCGCGCAGCCGTGGCGGTCATCGGCATGATCACGTCGAAACGCTTGGCCTCCAGCGCTTCGATATTGCTGGCGTAATCCTGATCGACCCACACGCAGCTGGATTTCAATTCAGCGCACAGCGCGTTGCCCAACTCGATGTTCAACCCGACCAGTTGACCATTGTCGTCACGACTTTCGAACGGAGGGACCAACGCTTCGACGCCGAAGCGGATCTGCGGCTCGACCGCAGAAGACACGCAACCGGTGGTCAACGCCACCAGAGACAGCACAGAGAGGATTTTCAGCAGAGGCATTTCAGTGGCCTTCATCGAACATTCACGGGGAGTGAATCTTCGACGAGTGACCACCGACTTTCCCAGAGGACAAATCGCTCATTCCTGTGGGAAGAATCTTTAAAACACGCAGACTTTTTTTCAGGCCAATGGCCGGCTAAACGTCAGCGTTTGCCCATCGAGCGACGCGTGCCCGGTGGCGCTGCGCCAGGGGTTTTGGTGTGGCCGTTCTTGGCGCCGTTCTTGTACCACGGCTGATTGGCATTCTTGGCGGCGGCCAGTTCGCCCGGTTTGAACGGAAACTTGAACGCCGGGATCGCGGCTTTTTCGCTGTCTGCGCTGGAGTCGACGCTGTCTGGCAGGTCTGCCGGCTCATCGCTCAAAGCGTCGGCAACCGGCGGTTGTGTCGGGGAAGTCATGAAAGCTCCGGGTGGTGCACAAAGAGTCGGGCCCAGTGGGTGGACCGCGAAAGGCGCGAGTATACCTGTGTCGGGAGCGGCAAGCTGCAAGCTGCGAGTTTCAAGCGACAAGTAGTCGGTGTGTGGGTTTGGCGGTGACGGGGCTGACGCCTTCGCGGGCAAGCCTCGCTCCTACAGGGAATGCATTCCAAATGTAGGAGCAAGGCTTGCCCGCGATGAATGATGACTCGGTCTATCTGGCAAAATACGCCTGCCAAACTGACAGCCGCGTCAGTTAGCAGTCACTTTCCTGACCGGGTCACAGGACTATAACGGGAGGTATAAAATCCTACGCTATCCCCGTCCCCCAGCCCCGGCGCCTCTTTCGCATGCGAATCCACAAAAAATCCGCGTTGATCGCTGTCCCGCTGATCGTCCTGGCGGCGCTGGTCCTGTGGTACGCGACTAAACCGGCCACCGCCAAACTCGCCGCGCCGACCGCGATTCCGGTGCGCGTGGTGACGGTTGCCGCGAAAGATGTGCCGCGTTACGTCAGCGGCATCGGCTCGGTGCTTTCGCTGCACAGCGTGGTGGTCCGCCCGCAGATCGACGGCGTTCTCACCAAGTTGCTGGTCAAGGAAGGTCAATTGGTCAAGACCGGCGACCTGCTCGCCACCATTGACGACCGTTCGATCCGCGCCAGCCTCGATCAGGCGCGCGCGCAACTCGGCGAGAGCCAGGCGCAACTGCAAGTGGCGCTGGTCAACCTCAAGCGCTACAAGCTGTTGAGCGTCGACGACGGCGTGTCCAAGCAGACTTACGACCAGCAACAAGCGCTGGTCAATCAGCTTAAAGCCACCGCGCAAGGCAATCAGGCGTCCATCGACGCCGCCCAAGTGCAGCTTTCCTACACGCAGATTCGCTCTCCGGTCACCGGTCGCGTCGGTATTCGCACAGTCGATGAAGGCAATTTCCTGCGCATGACCGATACCCAAGGGTTGTTCACGGTGACGCAGATCGATCCGATTGCCGTGGAGTTTTCCCTGCCGCAGCAAATGCTGCCGACCCTGCAAGGCCTGATCGGCGACCCGCAACGCGCGCAAGTGAAGGCCTACATCGGCGCCGACACCGATGGCGAAACCGGCAACCTGCTGGGCGAAGGTCACCTGACGCTGATCGACAATCAGATTAACGCCAACACCGGGACGATTCGCGCCAAGGCTGAATTCAACAACCCCGGACAAAAGCTCTGGCCGGGCTTGCTGGTCACGGTAAAAATTCAGACAGCGTTGAGTAAAGATGCGCTGGTGGTGCCGCCGACAGTCGTACAACGTGGGCTCGATCAACACTTCGTCTACCGGGTCAATGGCGACAAAGTCGAAACCGTGCAAGTGCAAATGGTCTATCAGGGCAGCGGCCAGGACATCATCAGCGGGGTCAAACCCGGCGACATATTGGTCAGCGACGGGCAGTCGCGACTCAAACCGGGGTCCACCGTGCAAGTTCTCAGCGAGCCGCCGCAAGTGGTGCAAACGGAGCCCAAGCGATGAAAGGTCCTTCGGCGTGGTGCATCGATCACCCGGTCGCGACCATTCTGCTGACGTTTGCCCTGGTGCTGCTCGGCGTCATCGCGTTCCCGCGTTTGCCGATTGCGCCGCTGCCGGAAGCGGAATTCCCGACGATCCAGGTCAACGCGCAACTGCCCGGCGCCAGCCCCGACACCATGGCGTCGTCGGTGGCAACGCCGCTGGAGGTGCAATTCAGCGCCATCCCCGGCATGACCCAAATGACCTCGAGCAGCGCGCTCGGCTCGACCCTGCTGACCCTGCAATTCACCCTCGATAAAAGCATCGACACCGCCGCCCAGGAAGTTCAGGCAGCGATCAACACCGCCGCCGGCAAACTGCCCAAGGACATGCCGACGCTGCCGACCTGGAAGAAGGTCAACCCGGCCGACAGTCCGGTGCTGATCCTCAGTGTCAGCTCGACGCAGATGCCCGGCACCGAACTCAGCGATCTGGTGGAAACCCTGCTCGCGCGTCAGATAAGCCAGATCGACGGTGTAGGGCAAATCAACATTACCGGTCAGCAACGTCCGGCGATTCGCGTCCAGGCCTCGGCGGACAAACTCGCCGCCATCGGCCTGACCCTCGCCGACATTCGCCTGGCGATCCAGCAAACCAGCCTCAACCTGGCCAAAGGCGCGTTGTATGGCGAGTCGAGCATTTCGACGCTGTCGACCAACGACCAACTGTTTCACCCCGACGAATACAGCCAACTCATCGTTTCCTACAAGGACGGTGCACCGGTTCACCTGAGAGATGTCGCGAAAGTCGTCAACGGTTCGGAAGATGCCTACGTGCAGGCCTGGGCCGGTGGTCGGCCGGGGGTGAATCTGGTGATTTCGCGGCAACCGGGGGCGAACATTGTCGAGACCGTAGATCGCATCCAAGCTGCGCTCCCGGGGCTTGAAGCGATGCTGCCCGCCTCGGTCGAGGTCAAGGTGCTGATCGACCGCACGCAGACGATTCGCGCCTCGTTGCACGAAGTGGAAATCACCTTGCTGATCGCCGTGCTGCTGGTGGTGGCGGTGATGGCGCTGTTCCTGCGTCAGTGGTCGGCGACGCTGATTGTGTCGGCGGTGCTCGGTGTGTCGCTGATCGCCAGTTTTGCCCTGATGTACGTCATGGGTTTCAGCCTGAACAACCTGACGCTGGTAGCAATCGTGGTGGCCGTGGGGTTTGTGGTCGACGATGCGATTGTGGTGGTGGAGAACATTCACCGGCATCTGGAGGCCGGCGACGGTATGCGCGAAGCGGCGATCAAGGGTTCCGGCGAGATCGGTTTCACCGTGGTTTCCATCAGTTTCTCGCTGGTCGCGGCGTTTATTCCGCTGCTGTTCATGGGCGGCGTGGTCGGGCGTCTGTTCAAGGAATTCGCCCTGACCGCGACCTCGACCATCATGATTTCGGTGGTGGTTTCGCTGACGCTCGCGCCGACACTGGCGGCGCTGTTCATGCGCGCGCCGGTGCACCACGCCAATAGCAAAAAGACCTTCGGCGACCGTTTGCTCGCCGGCTACGAGAAAGGCCTGCGCCGCGCCCTCGCCCATCAGCGCTTGATGATCGGCGTGTTTTGTCTGTCGCTGGGCCTGGCAGTGGCTGGTTACATCTTTATCCCCAAAGGTTTCTTTCCGGTGCAGGACACCGGTTTTGTTCTCGGCACCACCGAAGCGGCAGCGGATATTTCCTACGGCGACATGGTGAAAAAACACTTGGCGATGGCCGAAATCGTCGCGGCAGACCCAGCGGTGCAAGCGTTTTCGCATTCGGTCGGCGTCTCCGGCAACAACCAGACCATCGCCAACGGGCGCTTCTGGATCGCTCTGAAAAAACGCGGCGACCGCGACGTCACCGCCAGCGAGTTCATCGACCGGATTCGCCCGCAACTGATGAAAGTCCCCGGCATCGTCCTTTACCTGCGCGCAGGCCAGGACATCAACCTCAGCTCCGGCCCGAGCCGCGCGCAATACCAATACGTGCTCAAGAGTAACGACGGCGCGACACTGAGCACCTGGACCCAACGCCTGACCGACAAATTGCGCAGCAACCCGGCGTTTCGCGATATTTCCAACGACCTGCAACTGGGCGGCAGCATCACCCACATCAGCATCGACCGCAGCGCCGCCGCGCGTTTCGGCCTGACTGCCAGCGATGTTGATGAAGCGTTGTACGACGCTTTTGGTCAGCGGCAGATCAACGAATTCCAGACTCAGATCAATCAATACAACGTGATTCTGGAGCTCGACACCCAACAACGCGGCAAGGCTGAAAGCCTGAATTATTTCTACCTGCGCTCGCCGTTGAGCGGGGAAATGGTGCCGTTGTCGGCGTTGGCCAAGTTCGACGCGCCGACCATCGGCCCGTTGTCGATTGCTCATGACGGGATGTTTCCGGCCGCCAACATGTCGTTCAACCTCGCGCCCGGCGTGGCGTTGGGCGATGCGGTGATTCTGCTGAATCAGGCCAAAGCGGAAATCGGCATGCCGACCGCAATCAGCGGCAATTTCCAGGGCGCGGCGCAGGCGTTTCAGAGTTCGCTGGCCAGCCAGCCGTGGCTGATTCTGGCGGCGCTGGTGGCGGTTTACATCATTCTCGGCGTGCTTTACGAGAGCTTCGTGCACCCGCTGACGATCATCTCGACCCTGCCCTCGGCGGGGTTGGGCGCGGTGATCATGTTGTGGATCTGCGGTCAGGACTTCTCGATCATGGCGCTGATCGGCCTGGTGTTGCTGATCGGCATCGTCAAGAAAAACGGCATCCTGATGATCGACTTCGCCCTCGAAGCGCAACGCAGCCGGGGCTTGCCGCCGGAAGAGGCGATTTACGAAGCGTGCATCACGCGGTTCCGGCCGATCATCATGACCACCCTCGCCGCCCTGCTCGGCGCGCTGCCGCTGATGCTCGGTTACGGCACTGGCGCCGAGCTGCGCCAGCCGTTGGGGATTGCGGTGGTCGGCGGTTTGCTGGTGAGCCAGGCGCTGACGTTGTTCACCACGCCGGTCATATACTTGTGGCTCGAGCGACTTTTTCATAGACACTCCCACCCACCAGCACCCGCGCCTGTTACGGCGTTGGCGACCACAGACTGAGGCGGGGTCATGCGCGTTCTGATTATCGAAGACGAGGAAAAAACCGCGGATTACCTGCATCGCGGCCTCACGGAACAGGGTTACACCGTCGACGTGGCGCGCGACGGTGTCGAAGGTTTGCACCTGGCGCTGGAAAGCGATTACGCGGTGATCGTGCTCGACGTGATGCTGCCGGGCCTCGACGGCTTCGGCGTGTTGCGTGCGTTGCGCGCGCGCAAACAGACGCCGGTGATCATGCTCACCGCCCGCGAGCGCGTCGAAGACCGGATCAAAGGCCTGCGCGACGGCGCCGACGATTACCTCGGCAAACCGTTTTCCTTCCTCGAACTGGTCGCGCGCCTGCAAGCGCTGACCCGCCGCAGTGGCGGCCACGAACCGGTGCAAGTGAGCATCGCCGACCTGTGGATAGATTTGATCAGCCGTAAAGCCACGCGCGCCGGCGCCCGACTGGACCTGACCGCGAAAGAGTTTTCGCTGCTCAGCGTGTTGGCCCGGCGTCAGGGTGAAATCCTCTCGAAAACCGCGATTGCCGAGATGGTCTGGGACATCAATTTCGACAGCGACGCGAACGTCGTCGAAGTCGCGATCAAACGCCTGCGCGCCAAGCTCGACGGGCCGTTCGACGAGAAATTGCTGCACACAATTCGCGGCATGGGTTATGTGCTGGAGAGCCGTGGTGTCCAGTAATTCGATCGCGCTGCGCCTCAGCGGGATGTTCACGCTGGTGGCGGCGCTGGTGTTTCTGTTGATCGGCTGGGCCTTGTATCAGCAGGTCGACAAAGGTTTGGGCCTGTTGCCCGAAGCCGAGCTGGACGCGCGCTACAGCGTGCTCGAATCCACGGTCGGCCGGTATGGCACGCCCGAGCATTGGGTGAAGATCAACAACAAGCTCAAGCTGCTCGGCGAAGAAGACAAACGCATCAGTTTCTGGATTGTCAGCGGCGATCCGCAGTACGAATACGGCCACATTACCCCGCAGATCCGCGACTTCGCCGCAGGGCCGTTGGGCCGCCGCGATTTGCATTTGCCGGGGCATGATTCGCCGCTGAAGGTGCTGGTCAGTCAATTCCCGGCCAAAGACCAGCGCCCGCCGTTGCGCTTCATGATCGGCATCGACACCGAGACGATCTTGCAGACTCAGCACCACTTGTTGATCGCCCTGATCAGCCTGGCGATTGTCGGCGTGCTGCTGGCCTCGGCGCTGGGTTATTGGGTGGCGCGGATCGGCCTCAAGCCGTTGATCAAACTGTCGCAGGAAGCCCAGCGGCTGGCGCCGCCATTGCGTTCGGGACGTTTGCGTCTGTCGCCATTGCCGCCGGAACTGGATCAGTTTGTCAGTTCGTTCAACGCGACGCTGGAGCGGGTTGAACAGGCCTATTCTCGGCTGGAATCGTTTAACGCCGACGTCGCCCATGAATTGCGTTCGCCGCTGACCAACCTGATCGGCCAGACTCAGGTCGCACTGACCCGCGGGCGTTCGGCGGAACACTATTTCGAGGTGCTGCAATCCAATCTCGAAGAGCTTGAGCGGCTGCGTTCGATCATCAATGACATGCTGTTTCTGGCCAGCGCCGATCAGGGCAGCAAAGCGACAAAACTGACCACGACCTCGCTGGCTGATGAAGTGGCGACGACGCTGGAATATCTGGATTTCATTCTCGAAGATGCGCAGGTTGAGGTGCGGGTCAACGGTGATGCGCAGGTGCGCATCGAGATCGCGCATCTGCGCCGGGCGTTGATCAATCTGCTGAGCAACGCGGTGCAACACACCGAGCCCGGGCAGGTGATTCAGGTGCGGATCGAGGCGGCGGAGCATCAGGTGAGCATCGGCGTGGCCAACCCGGGAATGCCGATTGCCAGTGAGCATCTGCCGCGCTTGTTCGAGCGGTTTTATCGGGTGGATGCGTCGCGTAGCAACAGTGGCAATAACCATGGCCTCGGTCTGGCCATTGTGAAAGCGATTGCGCTGATGCATGGAGGGGATGTTTTTGTGCGCAGTGATCAGGGGGTTAACACCTTCGGCATCCACCTGCCGGTCTGACTTGGATCGACTCTGGATCCACCCCTCACCCTAACCCTCTCCCCAGAGGGTAGAGGGGACTGACCGAGTTGTTCTTAGCGCCACATCGACCTGAAATATCGAGTTGAACTCGAATTCTGAAAAGCCCCCGATCAGCTCCCTTTCCCTGAAATATCGAGTTGAACTCAAGTTCTGAAAAGCCCCCCGATCGGCTCCCTTTCCCTGAAATATCCAGTTGAACTCGAATTTCGAAAAGCCCCCGATCGGCTCCCTTTCCCCCTCTCCCCTATGGGGAGAGGGCTGGGGTGAGGGGTGGTTCTTCCAACCGACGCAAAACCCAACTATTGCTTCCCACGCAACAGTCCTTTCTGAAATCAGCTCTGTTTCCCTCCGCCACAGCGCCTTAACCTTCGCGCACCAAACAGCACTTGCCAAGCAAGAAGGTTTTAAAGATGTCCAACACTATGGGTATTGCCAGCGCTTTCGTCATGTCCGCCTTATTCCTGTCCCCGGTTGCCATGGCGGAAGAATCGCCAGCCTTCGTCGCGCAAAACGCGGCGCGGGAAGATGCCTTCCAGGCGCATCAGACAGAAATGACCGCCAAGGCCCAAGACGCTGCGCAAACCCCTCAAGCGTCCACTTCTGCTGCCCGGCCACCGGTTGAGAAAGACAGCTGATTGAGCGCATCGCACCGTTTCCCTCGACACTTTTCATCGGCTCTTCCCTTTGAAAAGTTGTCTTCAAAGCCGCTGCTATCAGCGGCTTTTTTTCGTTGTGCAGAAAACACGTTTTCAAACGTCTCCCTAAACAAGAAATAAAAAAACGTCGATCCATGAACTGACGTTGATGACTCAAAAGGAGCTGTACCGCACGTGTCTTTTACCTTGAAGCTGAGCCCGCTGTTCATTGCAATCGCTGCAACGATGTCCGCCAACACCCAAGCCGCCGAAGACGCCCACCCGCAAGGTTTTGTCGAAGGCTCAAGCCTTGACCTCAACGCCCGCAACTACTACATGAACCGCAATCGCCTGCAGAACGCCGATGACAACATCGAGTGGGGCCAGGGTTTTCTCGGCCGGTTTGAATCCGGTTTCACCCAAGGCACCGTCGGTTTCGGCATTGACGCCCACGCGATGCTCGGGTTGAAACTCGATGGCGGTGGCGGCACCGATGGTTCGAGCATCCTGCCGATCGGCGCGGGCAACGGCAAAGCGCCGGGCTCGTTTTCCACCGCCGGCGCTGCGTTGAAAATGCGCGCGTTCGACACCGAACTGAAGGCCGGCGACTTGTTCCTGACCAACCCGGTGATCGCTGGCGGCGACACCCGCATGTTGCCGCAGACCTTTCGCGGGGTCAGCCTGACCAATACCAGTTTCGATGGCTGGATGATCGAAGGTGGCCAAGCCAGTTTCACCAAACCGTACAACCAGAGCGGCCATAAACGCATCGGCGCCTCCTACGGCACCCTGGCCGACGGTGACAACAGCGAGCACCTGAACTGGGCCGGCGTGGTCTGGAGCGGTTTACCGGGTTTGACCAGCAGCCTGTACGGCGCTGAGCTCAAGGACATCTGGAACCAGTACTACTACGATCTGGATTACACCTACGCGGTCAACGAGATGGTCAGCCTCAACCCGGGCCTGCATTTCTATCACACGCAAGACACCGGCGATGCGCTGCTGGGCAAGATCGACAACAACACTTACAGCCTGCATTTCACCGTCGCTGCCGGTAATCACAGCGTCACCGCCGCGTATCAGCGGGTCAACGGCAACACGCCGTTCGACTACATCAGCCAGGGCGACAGCGTATTCCTCGACAACTCGCAGCAATATTCCGACTTCAACGGCCCGAACGAGCGCTCGTGGAAACTCAAATACGTCTACGACTTCATTGGCGTCGGCGTGCCGGGCCTGACCTCGGCAGTGTCTTACTCGCGCGGTGAAACCGATCTGACCAAGGTCGACCCGGACAGCAAGGGTTACGCCTCGTGGTACAGCGCCGATGGCAAACACGCCAAGCACTGGGAACGCGATATCGATTTGAAATACGTGGTCCAGCAAGGTCAGGCCAAAGATTTGTCGCTGCGCCTGCAATGGGCCACCAACCGTGGCGGCAACGGCTACGGCGCGCTGGATCAGGACACCGACGAATACCGCGTGATCGTCGACTACCCGTTCAATGTGTTCTAAAACCCGCGTGACCAGCTGACACAAAAACTGTAGGAGCGAGCCCGCTCGCTCCTGCAGGCTGCCCACCCAATATTCATGACTGTTTGCAGCAATAAGCGCGCGTTCTTCGGCAACGGCGATATGCAACTAAGCTTATTAAGCCTTTTCAGCAGACAGCCAAACCATGATCGCCAGCCGCATCCCCGACATCCAGGGCAGGACCCGACTGCCAGAATGGCTGCTGCTTCTCGGCAGCTGCCTGACGGTGATCGCGATTGTCAGCATCGTCACGTTCCTGTTGATCCGTGAACACGCGAATGCGCGCCAGGAAGCGACGCGCAGCGCGACGACCATTGCCCAACTGATCGACGCCGATGTGCTGCGCACCGTCGAGCTCTACGACTTGACCCTGCTGGGGCTGATCGCCGCTTCGCAACGCGATGACTTGAAGCAGATGTCGCCGCAGGTGCGGCATCTGGTGCTGTTTGATCGCTCCACCACCGCGCGCTTCAAGGGCGACATTCTGTTGCTGGACAAGCACGGCGAGGTGCTTGCCGACTCGTCGCTGATCCAGCCAAAACCGGGCAACTTCGCCGATCGCGATTACTTCCTCGCGCATCTCTCCAGCCGCGACAGCGGGATGTTTATCAGCCGCCCGTTCAAAACCCGCTGCGATTGCGAAGACCACGACCAGTGGCGCATCAGTTTCAGTCGACGCATCACCTCGCCCACCGGCGAATTCCTCGGCGTGGCGGTGGCGTCGATTCGTCTGGCGTACTTCGACGAGCTGTTCAACAGCCTGAACATTGGCAACGACAGCACGCTGAACATCATCAACAACGACGGCCTGCTGTTGGCGCAAAAACCCTACCTGTTGAGCGATTCGATTGGCAAAAGCTTCGCCAACCGACCCAACGTCGAGCGCATCCTGCGCGAGGGCAGCGGCAGTTTCAGCAGCGTGTCGAGCATCGACCAGCAGAACCGTTTGTACACCTTTTCCCGAGTAGGCAATTTGCCGTTGACGGTGATCGTCGCGCTGTCGGGCCGCGAAGTGTTCGCCACATGGCAACGCACGGCGCTGGTGGTCAGCGGCGCCACCGGCGTGTTGTGCATCGGCCTGCTGTGGTTGGCCTGGTTACTGTCGCGCGAGCTGCGCCTGCGTCACAACGCTGAGCGCGAGTTGGCGCAATTGGCGGCCACCGATGCGCTAACCGGCACGGCCAACCGTCGAATGCTTGATCAGGTGCTGCGCCACGAGTGGTTCCGCGCGCAACGTTCCGGCAAACCGCTGTCGGTGCTGATGATCGACGCCGATCATTTCAAGGCGTTCAATGATCGGCACGGCCATGCGTGCGGCGACGAGGCGTTGCGCGCGGTGGCAAAGGTGATCAGCAGCCATGTCCGACGGCCGGCGGACCTGGTCGCGCGTTATGGCGGCGAGGAGTTTTCGGTGATCCTCGCGGAGACCGACAGCGCCGGTGCGCAGCAGATCGCCGAGCACATCCGCGCCGGCGTCGAGCGATTGCCATCGGTGGCGGGCGCGGATTCGCCGATTACTGTCAGTATCGGCATCAGCACCTGGACCACGGCCAGCGACATGAGTCTGGAGCGGTTGCTGTTTGCGGCGGACAAGGCGTTGTATCAGGCGAAGGAAGGAGGGAGGAATCGGGTGGTTGCCGACTGACGTTTTTGCTCCGTCGGCAAGTCTCTTCGCGGGCAAGCCTTGCTCCCACAGGTTTTAGCGTATCCCCTGTAGGAGCAAGGCTCGTCCGCGAAGGCACCGTAATGTTTGCCACAAAATCCAGGCATAAAAAAAGGCCACCCGAGGGCAGCCTTCAAAAACTAGAGAGGTTTTTTGCTTACACGGCCGCAACAGGACGCATGTAAGAGATCGGTGCAGTGCTGGCGTCTTCGAAAGTCACGACTTCCCAAGCATCTGTCTGCTCAATCAACTTGCGCAGCAGCTGGTTGTTCAATGCGTGGCCGGACTTGAAGCCCTTGAACTCACCAATCAGGCTATTGCCCAGCAGGTAGAGGTCACCAATTGCATCGAGGATCTTGTGCTTCACAAATTCGTCTTCATAACGAAGGCCGTCTTCGTTCAGTACACCATCCGCGTCGACCACAATAGCGTTTTCAACGCTGCCGCCGAGTGCGAGGTTGTGCTTGCGCAGGTACTCGATGTCACTCATGAAACCAAAGGTACGGGCGCGGCTGACTTCTTTTACGAACGAAGTGCTGGAAAAATCCACGCTTGCACTTTGTGTGCGGTTACGGAAAACCGGGTGATCGAAATCGATCTCGAAGCTCACCTTGAAACCTTCGAAAGGGACGAAAGTGGCGCGCTTGTCGCCGTCTTCCACTGTCACTTCCCGCAGGATCCGGATGAACTTCTTGGCCGCGTCCTGTTCTTCCAGGCCGGCCGACTGAATCAGGAATACGAAAGGTCCAGCGCTACCATCCATGATTGGAACTTCGGACGCGGAGAGCTCGACGTAGGCGTTATCGATGCCCAGGCCAGCCATGGCCGAGAGCAAGTGCTCCACCGTATCCACTTTGACGTCACCGTTGACCAGCGTGGTCGACATCGTGGTTTCGCCAACGTTTTCCGCGCGAGCGGGAATCTGCACCACAGGGTCCAGATCGGCACGAACAAACACGATGCCGGTGTCGATAGGTGCGGGCTTGAGGGTCAGGTATACCTTCTCCCCGGAGTGCAGGCCTACACCTGTGGCACGGATAATATTTTTCAGTGTGCGTTGTTTAATCATGGCTTGGGCCGCTTCAGCGCAAATTGCGAACTGGTATCAACAAAGGCTGGCGATAATAGCAGACCAGACCTTTGCTGAACACCAATCACCTTCATAGCCCTGATACATTCCATCAATCAGCCTGACGACGCAGGAATGCCGGGATGTCCAGGTAGTCCAGATCGTCTTGCGGATTCATCTTCGCGGCAGTCGCAGCACCGGCCTGAGCCTGGTTGCGCATGACGGTCGGACGGTCCAGGTCACGGTAGTTGACAGCAGGCGCATCCTGACGCGAAGGCGCTTGTTGTTGCTGCTGCTGTTGCGACTGCGAAGCCACGGACGTGTGCATGGTGTTGTCGATAACCTTTACCGGCTTCTCGATTTTCGCGCCCAGACCCGTGGCAACCACGGTCACGTGCAATTCGTCGCGCATGTCCGGATCGATAACGGTACCGACCTTGACCATTGCGTGCTCGGAAGCGAAGGCTTCGATGATGCTACCCACGTCGGAGTACTCACCCAGGGACAGGTCAGGACCGGCGGTGATGTTCACCAGGATGCCGCGTGCGCCTTGCAGGTTCACGTCTTCGAGCAACGGGTTGCGAATGGCCGCTTCAGTGGCCTCGCGTGCACGGTTCGGACCGCTGGCGCAGCCAGTGCCCATCATCGCCATGCCCATTTCGCTCATGACAGTGCGAACGTCGGCAAAGTCGACGTTGATCATGCCCGGACGCTTGATGATGTCGGAGATACCGCGAACGGCACCGGCCAGTACATCGTCAGCCTTGGCGAAAGCCGACAGCAGGCTGGCGTCTTTACCGAGGATGGTCAGCAGCTTCTCGTTGGGAATGGTGATCAACGAGTCGACGCTTTCAGACAGCAGACGGATACCTTCGTCGGCGATCTGCATACGCTTGCGACCTTCGAACGGGAACGGACGAGTCACCACCGCAACGGTGAGAATCCCCATTTCCTTGGCCACTTCAGCAATGATCGGTGCAGCCCCGGTACCGGTGCCGCCGCCCATGCCAGTGGTGATGAACACCATGTTGGTGCCCTGCAGGACTTCGGCAATGCGCTCACGATCTTCGAGAGCGGCCTGACGACCTACTTCAGGGTTGGCGCCGGCGCCCAGACCTTTGGTCACGCCGGTACCGAGTTGCAGGATGGTCCGCGCGCCGATGGATTTCAGCGCCTGGGCATCAGTGTTGGCGCAGATGAATTCAACGCCTTCAATGTTGCTCTTGACCATGTGATTAACAGCGTTTCCGCCGCCACCGCCAACACCGATAACTTTAATGACCGGGCTTGCGGGGATGTTGTCTACGAGTTCGAACATTTTCCCTCTCCTTTACGTTCTCTAGTTTTTTCGCCTACTGCGTTTGTTGCGGTCTTGCGGTGTTGCGGTAATTCGTCAGAAGTTGCCTTGTACCCAGCTCTTGATGCGATCGAGCAGAGCGGCCTTCGGTTCTTCATTGCTGTAGCTGTCGCGACTGCTGATGCCCGAGAACGAAATCCCGTCGGACTGCTTTTGCAGGCCGTACATCAACAAGCCAACGCCAGTCGAATAAATCGGGTTGCGTACCACGTCATCCAGACCTTTCACGCCGTGAGGCACGCCCAGGCGTACTGGCATGTGGAAGATTTCTTCGGCCAGTTCGACCGCGCCTTCCATTTTCGAGGTGCCGCCGGTCAGGACGATGCCAGCCGGGATCAGGTCTTCGTAGCCGCTGCGACGCAGTTCGGCCTGGATCAGCGTGAACAGCTCGTCGTAACGCGGCTCGACCACTTCGGCCAAAGCCTGACGGGACAGTTCGCGCGGTGGACGGTCGCCAACGCTTGGGACCTTGATGGTTTCACCGGCGCCCGCCAGTTTGGCCAGGGCGCAGGCGTAGCGAATCTTGATTTCTTCGGCGTACTGGGTCGGGGTGCGCAACGCCATGGCGATGTCGTTGGTCACCTGATCGCCAGCAATCGGGATCACGGCGGTGTGACGGATCGCGCCTTCGGTGAAGATCGCGATGTCAGTGGTGCCGCCACCGATGTCGACCAGGCACACGCCCAGCTCTTTCTCGTCGTCGGTCAGCACCGAGTAGGCGCTGGCCAGTTGCTCGAGAATGATGTCGTCGATTTCCAGGCCGCAGCGGCGCACGCATTTTTCAATGTTCTGTGCGGCGTTGACGGCGCAGGTCACCACGTGGACCTTGGCTTCCAGACGTACGCCCGACATGCCCAGTGGCTCACGGACGCCTTCCTGGTTATCGATCACGTAATCCTGCGGCAACGTGTGCAGCACGCGCTGGTCAGCCGGGATCGCCACGGCTTGAGCGGCGTCGAGCACACGCTCAAGGTCGGCGGCGCTGACTTCGCGATCACGAATCGCGACGATGCCATGCGAGTTCAGGCTGCGGATGTGATTGCCGGCCACGCCGACAAACGCCGAGTGGATCCGGCAACCGGCCATCAGCTGCGCTTCTTCGATGGCGCGCTGGATCGATTGCACGGTGGACTCGATGTTCACCACCACGCCTTTTTTCAGGCCTCGGGACGGGTGGGTGCCGATCCCGACGATTTCCAGCGTGCCGTCGTCCGAGACCTCGCCGACCAGCGCCACCACTTTGGAGGTGCCGATATCGAGACCGACGATCATTTTGCCGCTTTGCACGTTTGCCATGGGTCCTGCCTCTTCTTAATTCTTCGCGACAGCGGGTTGGGCTGTCGTGGGCGCTACAGGTTCCCGCCAGCCAACAGCAAGGCCGTTGGCGTAGCGCAGATCGATGCGCGCAATGTTCGTAATCTGTTCTTTAAGCGTCTTGTCGTAGATGGCAATGAAGCGGCGCATCTTTTCCACCAGGTTGCCGCGTCCCAGCAGCAGTTCGATTCCCGGGCCAGCGCTGCCGGCGCCGGTGGTCAGGAACCAGCTGCCTCGTTCACGCAATTCCAGGCGTGCAATCGAGAAGCCCAATGGCCTGAGCATCTGGCTCAGCACCTGGTATTGCTGCATCACTTGCTGCTGGGCCCGCTGTGGGCCGAACAGTTGTGGCAAATGTTCGTAGTTCGCCAGTTCACGCGGGGTGAACGCCTGGCCCTGGTTGTTCAACAGCGACTCATCGCCCCAACGGGCCACGGGCAGTTGTTCTTCAAGGCGAATCACCACTTGATCCGGCCAGACCCGACGCACTTCGGCGTGGGCAATCCATGGCATGGTTTCCAGCTCGGTGCGCATGCTTTCCAGGTCGATGGTGAAGAAGCTCGACGCCACGTACGGGGCGATGCGCTGCTGCACGGCTTGCTGGCTGATGTAACTCAAATCGCCCTGCACGTTGATCTTGGTGATCGGCCGGTCGGCGTAGGGCAGCAAACGCTGCGCGCCTTCGTAGGTGCCGAAGCCCAGCGCGACCAGCAACACTGGCCAGAACAGCGCTTTGAGAAAACCAAAGTTGGCTTTCGGCAGGCGCGCAGACATCGGCTCTTTCGCCACCATTCGGCTGGCACCACGCGGCACCGGCTTGCGGCCGGGAGGTGCGGGGGGCTGATGTCGCAAATGCGCGCCTTGCATGGTCTTACCCTCGCGGCTCTTCAATGCTGGCGGCCAGAATCGCCAAAACCAGTTGCTGGAAATCCAGACCGGCAGCACGGGCCGCCATCGGCACCAGGCTGTGATCGGTCATGCCCGGCGCGGTGTTGACTTCGAGAAACCAGAACTGCCCTTCAGCGTCCTGCATCACGTCTGCCCTGCCCCAACCGGCGATACCCAGCGCCTCACAGGCTTTGGCCGTGAGGTCGATCAATTCCTGCTCTTTGTGGCTGTCGAGGCCGCACGGGATCCGGTACTGCGTATCGGCAGCCACGTACTTGGCGTCGTAGTCGTAGAAACTGTGCGTCGTGCCCAGGGCAATCGGAGGCAACACCTGGTCACGCAGGGTGGCGATGGTGAACTCCGGACCTTGAATCCATTGCTCGACCAACACTTGCGAATCGTAGGTAGCGGCCGCTTTCCACGCGTCGATCAACTCCGACGCGGAACTCACTTTGGCCATACCGATACTTGAACCTTCATGGGCCGGTTTGACGATCAAAGGGAAGCCCAGTTCCGTCGCCGCAGAAATACAATCGGCCTCGCAGCTCAGTACCGCATGGCGCGGCGTCGGAATGCCGAGGCTGTGCCAGACCTGCTTGGTGCGCAGCTTGTCCATCGCCAATGCGGACGCGAGGATGCCGCTGCCGGTGTAGGGAATTCCCAGGCATTCGAGCAGGCCCTGCATGCTGCCGTCTTCGCCGCCACGACCGTGGAGAATGATGAAGGCGCGATCGATTTTTTCGTTGAGCAAACGCTGCAGCAGGTCATCGCCGACGTCGAGGCCGAACGCGTCCACGCCAGCACTCTTCAGCGCTTCAAGCACCGCGTTGCCGGACTTCAGCGAAACCTCACGCTCGGCACTCTTGCCGCCGAACAGCACGGCGACGCGGCCGAAGTCTTTCGGCGCGATCGTGGAGGCGAGGTTGGCGTAAGCAGCAGTCATTTCAACTTCCCCACAGTCGGCGCGGCAACCGCACCGGCGAACAACGGACTGGCGAGCAATTTCGGCGCAAGGCCACCGATGTCTCCAGCGCCCTGGCACAGCAGGATGTCGCCGGCACGCAGCAGTGGTTTCACCAGTGGCGCGAGGTCGACGCCGCGCTCGATGTAGATAGGGTCCAACTGACCACGCTGACGGATGCTGTTACACAATTTGCGGCTGTCGGCGCCCGGGATCGGCTCTTCGCCTGCCGGATAGACTTCCATCAGCAGCAGGACGTTGGCATCGGCCAAGACATTGACGAAATCGTCGTACAAGTCGCGTGTGCGGCTGTAACGGTGCGGCTGGTAAACCATCACCAGACGACGCTCCGGCCAGCCACCGCGCACGGCTTTGATCACTGCCGCCACTTCGGTCGGGTGGTGACCGTAGTCGTCGACCAACATCACGTTGCCGCCGTCGACCGGCAGTTCGCCGTAGACCTGGAAGCGTCGACCGACACCCTGGAAGCCGGACAGGCCCTGGACGATGGCTTCATCGCTGACGCCTTCGTCGGAAGCGATGCAGATGGTCGCCAGCGCATTCAATACGTTGTGGTTGCCCGGCATGTTGACCGAAACGTCCAGCGGCTCGCGATCCGGGCGCAGCACGGTGAAGAAGGTCTGCATGCCTTGCTGGCGCACATTGATTGCGCGCACGTCGCAGTCATCGCCGAAGCCGTAAGTCACGGTTGGGCGTTTGACCAACGGGAGGATTTCACGCACCACCGGATCATCGAGGCAGACCACCGCCAAGCCGTAGAACGGCAGGTTGTGCAGGAACTCGACGAAGGTTTTCTTCAGTTTGTTGAAGTCACCGTCGTAGGTCGCCATGTGGTCGGCGTCGATGTTGGTAACCACGGCCACCAATGGCTGCAAGTGCAGGAAACTGGCGTCACTTTCATCGGCTTCGGCGATCAGGTAACGGCTGGTGCCGAGCTGGGCATTGGTGCCAGCAGCATTAAGACGACCACCGATGACGAACGTCGGATCGAGGCCACCGGCGGCAAACACCGAAGCGATCAGGCTAGTGGTAGTGGTTTTGCCGTGCGTACCGGCGACGGCGATGCCGTGGCGGTAGCGCATCAATTCGGCAAGCATTTCCGCACGCGGCACCACCGGGATCCGGCGTTCCAGGGCGGTGGCGACTTCCGGGTTGGAAGTGTTCACGGCACTCGAAGTGACCAGCACATCGGCGTTGGCAGCGTTTTCGGCACGGTGGCCGATATAAATGTGCGCGCCGAACGATTCGAGACGTTCAGTCACTGGCGACGCCTTGAGGTCGGAACCGGACACTTCATAGCCCAGGTTCAACAACACTTCGGCGATGCCGCACATGCCCACGCCGCCGATACCGACGAAGTGGATTTTACGGATGCGGCGCATTTCCGGGTGCGGCATGGCTTTCTGATTCTCAACCATGGGCCACCTCCAGGCAGGTGTCGACAACGTTACGGGTAGCATCAGGTTTCGCCAGACGGCGGGCCGCGTTGGCCATGTCATTGAGTCGTTGCGGTTGCATCAGGACCTCTGTCAGGCGTGCGGCAAGATCTGCGGCGCCAGTCGTTCTTTGTGGCATCAGGAAGGCTGCGCCTTCACGGGCCAAATATTCGGCGTTGCGGGTCTGGTGATCGTCGATCGCGTGGGGCAAAGGCACCAGCATCGAGGGCAGACCGGCGGCGGCCAGTTCACTGATGGTCAACGCGCCTGCACGGCACACCACCAGGTCGGCCCAGCCATAGGCTTGGGCCATGTCTTTGATGAATGGCTGCACTTGCGCTTCGACGCCAGCCTCGCGATAGCGCTGCGCAGTCACTTCATCGTGGTTTCTGCCAGCCTGATGAAACACTTCCGGACGCAGGTCGGCGGCGACTTGCGACAGGGCTTCAGGCAGCAACTTGTTCAACGGTTCTGCGCCCAGGCTTCCGCCGAGGATCAGCAAACGCGCCTTGCGACCGGCCAGGGCTGGTCGCGGTGTTTCGAGGAACAGCTCGGTGCGCACCGGATTACCGGTGGTCCGACGGCTGTTCGACAGGGTAAAGGTGTCGGGGAACGCTTCACAGACTCGGGCGGCCAACGGCATCAGCAACCGATTGGCGGTACCGGCGACGGCGTTCTGCTCGTGAACGATGACCGGCACGCCAGACAGTTTCGCTGCGACGCCGCCGGGGCCGGTCACATAACCACCGAAGCCGACCACGCACACCGGCCGCAGCCGACGAATGATCGCCCGCGCCTGCCAGATCGATTTGAGCAACATCAATGGCGCCTTGAGCAGCGACAGCTTGCCTTTGCCGCGCAAGCCGCTGGCATTGATCCGATGCAGTTCCAGACCGGCCGCCGGGACCAGGTCATTTTCGATGCCGCGCGGCGTGCCGAGCCAATGCACGGTGTAGCCGCGTGCCTGGAATTCCCGCGCGCAGGCCAGCGCCGGGAACACGTGCCCGCCAGTGCCGCCGGCCATGATCAAAACGTTAGCGCCCATGAGTCGGCTCCTCGGCGAAGTCGCTCTCATGGAACTCCATCTCTTCGCTGCCCAAGTGGGTCCGACTCTCCCACTCGATGCGCAGCAACAAGCCGAGACAGGCACAGCAGATCACCAACGAACTGCCGCCGTAACTGAGGAATGGCAAGGTCAGGCCTTTGGTCGGCAGCAGGCCGACGTTCACGCCGATGTTGATCAGGAACTGACCAATCCACAGGAACGACAAACCGTAAGCCACGTAAGCGGCAAAAAACTGCTTGGCTTTCTCTGCCCACAAACCGATGTACATACCGCGAATACACACGAACACGAACAGCGCGACGGTGCACAGCGAACCCACCGCGCCGAGCTCTTCGGCCAGTACCGAGAACACGAAGTCGGTGTGCGCTTCCGGCAGATAAAACTGTTTCTGCACGCTGTTGCCCAGGCCCACGCCCAGCCATTCACCGCGACCAAACGCGATCAGGGCTTGCGACAACTGATAACCGGCGCCGAACTGGTCGGCCCACGGGTCGGCGAAGTTGGTCAGACGCGCCATTCGATAGGGCTGTACCTGAATCAGCAACACCACCGCGCCAACCGCCAACACCACCATCAGCGAGAACCGGAACAGCCCGACCCCGCCAAGGAACAGCATCGCTGCCGCCGCGCCCATCATTACGACGGTGGCACCGAAGTCCGGCTCCATCAGCAACAGACCGGCCATTGGCAGCAGCACGATGAACGGCTTGAAGAAGCCCATCCAGCTCTCGCGCACTTCTTTCTGCCGACGCACCAGATAACCGGCGAGGTAAATCACCACGAACACCTTGGCGATTTCGGATGGCTGCACGTTAAAGAAGCTGAAGCCGATCCAGCGCATCGAGCCGTTCACTTCGCGGCCAATGCCCGGGATGATCACCATCACCAGCAAGCCAAACGCGCCGAGCAGCATCAGCCAGCCGAGGCGTTGCCACGTGGCGATCGGAATCATCATGGTGACGATGCAGGCACCGAGGCCCAGAACGATGTAGATCAAGTGCCGGGTCATGTAATACAGCGCGCTGCCCGACTGCACAGCGGCGACTTCGGTGGAAGCCGAGGCAATCATCACCAGGCCGAGGCCGATCAGGGCGAGGCAACCAACGAGCATCGGGAAGTCGAGGTCGATACCGCGCCCGGTAATGATCGGCGACGGATACGGTTTGATGATATTTCGCAGGCTCATGCCAATTCCTCCACAGCGCGGACGAACTGGTGACCACGGTCTTCATAATTCTTGAACATGTCGAAACTGGCGCAGGCCGGCGACAACAGCACCGCGTCGCCGGGTTCGGCGATGGCGCGGCATTGGGCGACAGCTTCGGCCAGCGAGTGGACGCGAATCAGCGGCACGCCGTCGCCAATGGCCTGGCCGATCAAGTCGGAGTCGCGGCCCATCAGCACCACGGCGCGGCAGTTGGCCGCCACCGGATCGCGCAGATCCTTGAATTCGGCGCCCTTGCCGTCGCCACCGGCGATCAGCACGAGCTTGCCGTCGATGTCCGCGCCCAAACCTTCGATGGCAGCCAGTGCGGCGCCGACGTTGGTGGCTTTGGAATCGTTGTAATAGCTCACGCCATTCAGGTCGCGGACCCACTGGCAGCGATGCTCAAGCCCGGCGAAGGTGCGCAGGCTGGCGAGCATGGCGTCGAACGGCAGGCCGACCGCATGCCCCAGCGCCAGTGCCGCGAGGGCATTGGACTGGTTATGCGCGCCGCGGATTTTCAATTCGCGCACTGGCATCAGGTTCTGGAATTCGAAAGCCAGGTACTTCTCGCCGTCTTCTTCGCGGATGCCGAATGCCTTGAAATCAGGTTTGCTCAGACCGAAGGTCCAGCACGGCTGGCCCTCGCCCATCAACGGACGGCTCAAGGCGTCCTGACGGTTGACCACAAACTGCTTGGCGCCACGGAAGATCCGGTGCTTGGCCAAGTGATAGGCCGGCAGGCCGCTGTAGCGGTCCATGTGGTCTTCGCTGACGTTAAGCACGGTCGCCACTTCAGCGCCGAGGTGGTCCGTGGTTTCGAGCTGGAAGCTCGACAGTTCCATGACGTACAACTCGACGTCGTCGCTGAGCAAGTCCAGCGCCGGCACCCCGAGGTTGCCGCCAACCGCGACGCGTTTGCCCGCCGCCGCTGCCATCTCGCCAACCAGCGTGGTGACGGTGCTTTTGGCGTTGGAGCCGCTGATCGCAACAATCGGCGCTTTCGCGTTACGCGCGAACAGCTCGATGTCGCCGGACAATTTCACGCCACGGGCGGCGGCGGCCTGCAACGCCGGAGTCGCTAGCGCCAGACCGGGGCTCACGTAGAGCTCGTCGGCACGGCAGAGGAATTCGACGTCGAGCTCGCCACAACGCACTTCCACGTGCGGATAGTCACGCTTGAGCGTGGCCAGTTCCGGTGGATTTTCCCGCGTGTCGGCGACGGCAAACGACGTGCCCCGGTTCGCCAGGAAGCGAACCAGGGACATGCCGCTCTTGCCGAGGCCGACAACGATGCGGAAGTGGTCAGAAGCGATCAGAGACACTCGTTCTACCTCAGCTTCAGGGTGGCAAGGCCAACCAGTACGAGAATCACGGTGATGATCCAGAAGCGCACAATTACGCGCGGCTCGGGCCAGCCCTTGAGTTCAAAGTGGTGGTGAATCGGCGCCATGCGGAACACGCGGCGCCCGGTCAATTTGAAGGAGGCCACCTGGATGACCACCGACAGCGTTTCCATCACGAACACGCCGCCCATGATGAACAGGACGATTTCCTGACGCACGATCACCGCGATGGTGCCCAGCGCGGCGCCGAGCGCCAGCGCGCCGACGTCGCCCATGAACACTTGCGCCGGATAGGTGTTGAACCAGAGGAAGCCCAGGCCCGCGCCGATCAAGGCGCCGCAGAACACGATCAATTCACCGGCGCCGGGCACGTAAGGAATCAGCAGGTATTCAGCGAACTTCACGTTACCCGACAGGTAGCAGAAGATCCCCAAGCCACCGCCGACCATTACGGTCGGCATGATCGCCAAGCCGTCGAGGCCGTCAGTCAGGTTGACCGCGTTGCTCGAGCCGACAATCACGAAATAGGTCAGCACCACAAAACCGATGCCCAACGGGATGCTGTGATCCTTGAGCATTGGCAGTATCAGCGTGGTTTCCACAGCGCTCGGGGCGGTCATATAAAGGAAGATCGCCGCGCCGAGGCCAAACACCGACTGCCAGAAGTACTTCCAGCGGCTCGGCAAGCCCTTGGAGTTTTTCTCGATGACTTTGCGGTAGTCGTCGACCCAGCCGATGGCGCCGAACAGCAAGGTCACCAGCAACACGGTCCAGACGTAACGGTTGCTCAGGTCAGCCCACAGCAAAGTGCTGATGCCGATGGACGACAGGATCAGCGCACCGCCCATGGTCGGGGTGCCGGATTTGGACAGGTGCGATTGCGGACCATCGTTGCGAACGGACTGGCCGATCTGACGGTTCTGCAGAGTGCGGATCATCCACGGGCCGTAGCACAGCGACAAAACCAGCGCGGTCAGCACACCGAAGATCCCGCGCAGGGTCAGGTACTGAAAGACCGCGAAGCCTTTGTAGAACTGTTGCAGATACTCCGCTAGCAGCAGCAGCATTAATGATTCTCCAGACTGGACCCGCACAAAGCGGCGACGATGTTTTCCATCGCCGCGCTGCGCGAGCCCTTGATCAAAATGGTGGTGTTTGGGTCTTGCTCGGCGCCGAGGGCTTCGATCAGCTCAGCCTGAGTGCTGAAGTGCCGAGCCTGCGGGCCGAATGCGTTCACGGCGTGAGCCATCAGAGGGCCGACTGCGTAAAGCGCGGAAACCTTGCCACGGGCATATTCGCCCACGTCGCGGTGCCCCTGCTCCGCCCAGTCGCCCAACTCGCCGATATCCCCGAGCACCAGAACGGTGCGGCCGGAAAAGCCGGCGAGTATATCAACGGCGGCGCACATCGAGGTGGGGTTCGCGTTGTAAGTGTCGTCAATCACGCGCATGCCGTTGGTGGCCAGTTGCGCCACGGTGCGGCCCTTGACCGGTTGCACCGCGCCAAGTCCGGTGGCGATGCCGAACAGCGACACGCCCAAGGCGTGCGCGGCAGCGGCGGCGGCCATGGCGTTGGCAACGTTGTGCACGCCGAGCAGGTTCAGTTGCACGCGTTCCACGCCGTCAGGGCTGTGCAGATTGAAGGACGGGCAACCGCGCGCATCGCGGTCCAGCTCGCTGCCATAAAAGTCGGCACTTGGATTGTTCAGTGCGAAGGTCAGCACTTGGCGTTCGCCAGCACGGGCCTTCCAGATGCCGAAAGCCTTGTCGTCGAGATTGAGCACGGCGACGCCACCGGCATCCAGCCCTTCGATAATCTCGCCTTTGGCTTCAACGATTTTTTCCGGCCCGCCGAATTCGCCAACGTGGGCGGTCCCGGCGTTATTGAGGATGGCCACGTGGGGTTTGGTCATGGCCACGGTGTAGGCAATTTCGCCGAGGCGCGAGGCACCGAGTTCGATGACTGCGGCGCTATGTTCCGGCGCGAGTTCGAGCAAGGTCAGCGGCACGCCGAGGTCGTTGTTCAGGTTGCCACGGGTCGCGTGCACCGGACCGCGCGTGCGCAGGATGCTCGCGAGCATTTCCTTGACCGTGGTTTTACCGCTGGAACCGGTGACTGCCGCAACCGGATTGTTGAACGCGGCACGGTTCAGCGCACCCAGTTGGCCAAGGGCCTGGCGGGTGTCCGCGACCAGCAATTGCGGCAGCGTGCTGTCGGCGACTTCGCGCTCGACCAAAGCCGCCACCGCGCCTTTGCCAGCGACGTCGTTCAGATAGTCATGACCATCGAAGCGTGGACCGGTCAACGCAATAAACAGTTGGCCCGGTTTGATCGCGCGGCTGTCGATGCTGACACCGTCGAAACTGGCGTCGGCAGCGATCAGACGAGCGTTCAGTGCGCCGGTCAGTTCACTAAGCTTGAGGGCTTTAAGCATGGGCCACCTCCCACGCGGTCAAGGCGTGATCAGCCTCGACCAGATCGGAAAAGGCGTGGCGCTGGCCGTTGATTTCCTGATAGTCCTCGTGACCTTTACCGGCCAGGACAATCACGTCATCGGCCGAGGCGCTGGCGATCAACTGCGCAATCGCCTGACCACGCCCGGCAACGAAGCTGACTTTATCCACAGCGCTGAAACCGGCGCGAATGTCATCGAAGATCACTGAAGGATCTTCAGTGCGCGGGTTGTCGTCGGTGACCAGCACGCCATCGGCCAGACGCTCGACCACTTCGGCCATCAGCGGACGCTTGCCGCGATCGCGATCACCGCCGCATCCAAACAGGCACAGCAACCGACCCTTGGCGTGTGGACGCAGGGCCATCAAGACTTTTTCCAGTGCGTCCGGCGTGTGCGCGTAATCGACCACCACCAGCGGCTGAGTACCGCCGCCCAAACGCTGCATGCGCCCGGCCGGACCTTCGAGTTTTGGCAGAACCTTGAGAATTTCGTCGAGCGCGTAGTCGAGGCCGAGCAAGGCGCCGACCGCCGCGAGGACGTTGCTCAGGTTGAATCGCCCGAGCAGAGTGCTGCGCAGGTGATGCTGACCTTGCGGCGTGACCAGCGTGGCGCGCACGCCCTCGTCGTCGAACTGCGCTTCACGGCAATAAAGATAGGCGCTGGAATCTTCCAGGCTGTAGGTGATCAGGCGCGACTCACGTTTATCAGCGGCCAGTTGCCGACCGAATTCGTCGTCGAGGTTGATTACCCGGCATTTCAGATCGTTCCAGGCAAACAATTTGGCCTTGGCTTCGCCGTAGGCCTGCATGGTGCCGTGGTAATCCAGATGATCGCGCGACAGGTTGGTCATCACCGCCACGTCAAACGCCAATGCGCTGACCCGGCCCTGATCCAGACCATGGGACGAAACTTCCATGGCCACGGCTTTGGCCCCGGCCTTCTTCAGGTCGGCGAGGGTCGCTTGCACGGCAATCGGGTTCGGCGTGGTGTGCAGGCCGCTTTCCAGCGCGCCGTAGAAACCCGTGCCCAAGGTGCCAACGATGCCGCAATGCTGGCCGAGCAAATCCAGTGCCTGCGCGACCAATTGAGTCACGCTGGTTTTGCCGTTGGTGCCAGTGACGCCCACCAGATTCAGGTGGTGGCTCGGCTCGCCGTAAAAGCGCCCGGCAATATCGGACAACTGCGCCGCCAGGCCTTTGACCGGAATCAGCGGCACATCGGTGATCGGCAGCACGGTCGCGCCTTCGACTTCATACGCCACTGCCGCCGCGCCGCGTTGCAAGGCATCGGCGATGTGCGCACGGCCGTCAAACTTGCCGCCCGGCACCGCGAGAAACAAATCGCCGGCGCGCACATTGCGACTGTCGAGCGTCAGTTCGCGGATCAACAGATCACGACCGGCATGCGGAAAAATCTTGTTCAGACTAAGAGACATCAGCCGCGCCCTCCATTGGCTTTCAGCGGAACGACCGGTGCAGCGTTGGCTTGTTGGGTTGGCGGCAGATTGTCCGGCGTGATGTTCATCAGGCGCAGGGTCCCGGACATCACTTTGCTGAACACTGGCGCCGAAACCAGACCACCGAAGTAACCGGCTTTGGTCGGTTCATCGATCACCACGACGATGGCAAAACGCGGATCGCTCATCGGCCCGAAACCGGCGAACAGCGAGCGGTAGGAATTCTCGGCGTAGCCTTTGGTGCCCACGGAAGTCTTGCGCGCAGTACCGGACTTGCCGGCCACGTGATACGCCGGCACTTGCGCACGGAATACGCCGCGCGGGGCCTCGATCACTTGGGTCAACATGCCTTGCATGGTTTTCGCGACGTTTTCCGGCAGCACTTGCGTGGTCTGCGGCGGCTTGTCGGTTTTGATCAATGTCAGCGGCGCGAGGCGGCCGTTGTTGGCCAGCGCCGAGAAGGCGTGCACCAGCTGAATCGCCGTCACCGAAATACCGTAGCCGTAGGACAGCGTAGCGGTTTCAGCCTTGCGCCATTCGCGGTAGTTCGGCAGGTTGCCCACGCGCTCGCCGGGGAAGCCGAGGCCGGTGTCCTGGCCGAGGCCGACTTTTTGCGCGAGACGGAAAATCGTTTCGCCGCCGATATCGAAAGCGACTTTACTCATGCCGACGTTACTGGAGTTGATCAGGATGCCGGTCAGGTCGAGCACCGGCCCTTCACTTTTCGAAACGTCCTTAATGGTGTATCTGCCGATCTGCAGCGAGCCCGGATACACCTCGACGGTGTCGCTCGGCTTCCAGCGCCCGGTTTCCAGGGCGGCGCTCATGGAGATGGCTTTCATGGTCGAACCCGGCTCGAACACGTCGATCATTGCGCGGTTGCGCATCATCGCCGGTTGCAGGTTGCGACGGTTGTTCGGGTTGTAGGTCGGCTGGTTGACCATGGCGAGGATCTCGCCGCTTTTCACGTCCATGATCACCAGGCTGCCGGCCTTGGCGCCATTCTCGATGATCGCGTTGCGCAGTTCGCGGTTGGCCAGGTATTGCAGACGCAGGTCAATCGACAACGCCAAGGGCTTGCCGGCCTTGGCGTTTTTGGTGACCTGGACATCCTTGATCAGCCGACCGCGCCGATCCTTGATCACCTGGCGCTTGCCCGGGACCCCGGCCAGCCATTCGTCATAAGCGAGTTCGACGCCTTCGCGCCCGTGATCGTCGATGTCGGTGAAGCCGACCATGTGCGCGGTGACTTCGCCGGCCGGGTAGAAACGGCGGAACTCTTCAATGCCGTAGACGCCGGGCACTTTCAGGTCGAGCACCGACTGGCCCTGCTCGGGGGTCAAACCGCGCACCAGATAGATGAATTCTTTATTGGCCTGCGCTTCAAGACGCTCGCTCAGGGCTTTCGGGTCCTGACCCAGCGCAGCGGCGAGTGCCGGCCACTTCTCTTTGGCCAGTTGCATTTCTTTGGCGTTCGCCCACAGCGTGGTGACCGGGGTACTGACGGCCAACGGCTCGCCGTTACGGTCGGTGATCAGACCACGGTGAGCCGGAATCGGAATGTGTCGAACGCTGCGCGCATCGCCCTGACCTTTGAGGAAGTCACGGTCGACCACTTGCAGGTCGATGATGCGCCAGCCGATCGCTGCCACCATGATCCCGAGCAAGCCCATGACCACACGGAAACGCCAAGGGAACAGTGCACCTTCGAGTTTCATCATGGCGCCACCATCTGTACTTCGGCGGCGCCGGGAATGCGCATCTTCAGTTGTTCGGTGGCCAGCACTTCGATACGGCTGTGCGCAGTCCAGGTGCTCTGTTCAAGAATCAGACGGCCCCATTCGGCTTGCGCCTTGTCGCGCACGCTCAATTCGTTATACAGCGAGTTCAAGAGCTGACGGTTCCAGTGCGCGCTGTACGACACGCCGATGGCCGACACGAGCACGCCGATGAACAGCAGCATCATGAAAAAGCTGCCGCCAGGCAGTGGCTTGGCGAAAAGCTTGCTCACCGCAACTTCTCCGCGACACGCATGATGGCGCTACGGGAACGTGGGTTGGCTTTGAGTTCGGCTTCGGAGGCGGACTGCGCTTTGCCATGGACTTTGATTTTCGGTTCAAACGCGACGTGACGCACTGGCAGGTTGCGCGGCAAATTGTCGGCCTCGCCTTTCACCAGTTTGCGCATGAAGAGTTTGACGATGCGGTCTTCCAGCGAGTGAAAGCTGATCACCACCAGACGACCGCCGACTTCCAGGCTTTCGAGCGCGGCTTCGAGGCCGGCTTCCAGATCGCCCAGTTCGTTGTTGACGTGAATACGCAGGCCCTGAAACGCGCGGGTTGCCGGGTTCTTGCCTTTTTCCCACGCAGGGTTGGCCACTTTCAGCACTTCGGCCAGATCGGCGGTGCGCTCGAACGGCTTGATGTCGCGGCGCTCGGCGACGGCGCGGGCCATACGCCCGGAGAAACGTTCTTCGCCATATTCCTTGAACACTCTGGCGATTTCTTCCACCGGCGCGGTGTTGACGAATTCGGCAGCGCTGATCCCGCGAGACGGGTCCATGCGCATGTCCAGCGGGCCATCGTTGAGGAAACTGAAGCCGCGTTCCGGGTCGTCGAGTTGTGGCGACGACACGCCGAGGTCGAGCAGCACGCCGCTGACCTGGCCGGCCAGACCGCGTTCGGCAACTTCCGAACCGAGCTCGGCAAAGCTGCGCTGCACAACGACAAAGCGGCCGTCTTCGGCCGCTAGCGTTTGCCCGGTGGCAATCGCTTGAGGATCTTTATCGAATCCGAGCAACCGACCATCGGGACCGAGCTGACTGAGGATCAACCGACTGTGCCCGCCGCGCCCGAACGTGCCGTCCAGATAGCAGCCATCAGGACGTACGGCGAGAGCCTCCACGGCTTCGTCAAGCAGTACGGTGATGTGGTTAAAGCCGCTATCAATAGTCACAGGATCAAATCACGCAGTTCATCAGGCATGGCGCCCGGTTGTTGAATGGCAGCCAGGTCAGCGGCAGAAACCGCATCCCAGGCATCCTCGTCCCATAATTGGAACTTGTTCAGTTGGCCTACCAACATTGCGCGTTTATCCAACTTGGCATATTCGCGCAGACGCGGCGGAACCAGAAAACGACCACTGCCATCGAGCTCGAGGTCGACGGCATTACCAATCAGCAAACGTTGCAGGCGACGGTTTTCTTCGCGAAGCGAAGGCAAGGCGCGCAGTTTGGTTTCAATAATTTCCCACTCATCGAGGGGGTAAACACACAAACATGGATCAACGGCATCAATGGTCACGATCAATTGGCCGGCACTACGCGAAACCAACTCGTCACGGTACCGGCTCGGCATAGCGAGACGGCCCTTTGCATCGAGATTGATAGCGTTAGCTCCGCGAAACACGTCAGCGTTTCTCCAATTTTTATCGTTTTGAGCTCAAAAAACCCACTTCATGCCACTTTCCGCCACTTGCGCACACTATAGGAATGCGCCCACCACACCGTCAAGGCGCGTATTCAAGGAAAAGCCTTACAGAACGGAGATTTAGCGACGTAAAAGGAGGGGTAACGAGAATCTGACGTATGTTTCATCTCAATAACTTGATTCAGCACGGATGGCTGCGCTCGAAAGTTAAAGTGATTTGTTAAGAGTAAGATTTTTTTGGTATTACGAAAGAGGTCTGCTGGTGTTTATGTTCGCGGGGAAAACCGAAGTGACACCGGAGGTTTTTCAATGACTTGCAGCGAAGGCTAATCGATATCACGAAAGCCCGCTACAAGCACCTGCCTGATGATTCAAGCAGGAAGAAAAAGTGGAGAGTCGATCTGTAAGCCGGGTTCTGTCTTGAACAGTCATTCGTCTACGATGGCCATCACTGGACATCTTTAGCAACCTACCCGGTCCCAGCGCGGGCCACGCCTTGGGACCCTATTTGGTCTTGCTCCAAGTGGGGTTTACCTAAGCCACGAACTGTTGCCAGTCGCGCGGTGCGCTCTTACCGCACCTTTTCACCCTTACCGTCGCTTGCGCGCTTAGGCGGTTATTTTCTGTGGCACTTTCCGTAGGCTCACGCCTCCCAGGCATTACCTGGCACTTCGCCCTATGGAGCCCGGACTTTCCTCCCCCCCCTAATTTTCATAGAGGGCAGCGACTGTCCAATCGACTCTCCGGCGCGAAGGTTAACGGCACAGCGCCCGAAGAACAAGCGCTAAACGCCTTGGGCCGCGCCTGTGCGTCGGGTTTTCACTCGCCCTTCTGTTTATCCAGCGCGACCTGGTAGAGCACATTCTTGCGCTCGCCGGTAATTTGCGCGGCCAGCGCAGCGGCGCGTTTGAGCGGCATTTCTTCGAGCAACAGATTGAGGATACGCATCGCTTCGCTGCTGACCGCATCTTCGGTTTCCGGCGCCGACCAACCTGCGACCAGCACCACGCACTCGCCGCGCTGCTGATTGCTGTCGGACTCGACGAACTCGCGCAATTCGGCGAGCGGCAGGCCTTTGAGGGTTTCGAAGGTTTTGGTGATTTCGCGGGCCAGCAGCGCCGGGCGCTCGCCACCAAACACCAGCTCCATGTCTTGCAGGCATTCAAGGATACGGTGCGGCGCTTCATAGAAGATCAGCGTGCGCGGCTCTTCCTTGACCAGCTCCAGACGTGCGCGACGGCCGACTGCCTTGGCCGGCAGGAAACCTTCGAAAATAAAGCGGTCCGACGGCAGCCCCGCCGCCGACAGTGCGGCAATCAGCGCGCAGGCGCCCGGCACCGGCACCACGTTGATGCCCGCCGCGCGCGCCTGACGGACCAGGTGATAACCCGGATCGGAGATCAGCGGCGTGCCTGCGTCGGAAATCAGCGCTACATCGTCGCCGGCCAGCAGACGCGTGATAAAGCGACTACCTTCATCCCGTTCGTTGTGTTCATGGCAGGCGGCCAGCGGCGTCGGAATACCGAAATGCTGCATCAGGCGTTGCGAGTGCCGCGTGTCTTCGGCGGCGATCAACGCGACGTCGCGGAGGATTTTCAGCGCGCGGGCACTGATGTCATCCAGGTTGCCGATGGGCGTCGCCACCACATAAAGCGAGCCAGCAGCGGAATTCAAAGCACCTGGAGCAGTCAAAGCGCACACCTCATGATCGGTAAAAGCCGGCATTGTAACGCGTAGTGACGCTGGCGACAGACACCAGCCGACCTCGGTTTTGCGACCCTTTGTGCAGCGCTGCAACATTTACACGAGCTAAATTGACCGTTTCACACCACTAACATCGCGCCCCGGCCAGTGCTTGGGTACAATTCCACGCTAATTTGATCGAGTATCGGGAACACTTACATGATCGCTTGCCTGCGGCTGTTATCTGCCCTCTGCCTCGCTGCCTTGCTGGCGGCTTGCGCCAGCTCGCCCTCCTCCAGCCTTGGCGAACTTCCACGGACCCCGGACGCCAGCATCGAGCAACTGCTCGAAAAAGCTGCGCAAAGCAAAACCCCGGAACAAGCTGCGCTGTTTCGCCTGAGCGCGGCAGACCTGGCTTACAAACAGGGGAATGCCGGCCAGTCCGCGCAAATCCTGCAACAGGTGCCAATCGAGCAACTGAAGCCGGGCCAACAGGTGTTCGCCAGTACGCTGGCGGCCGAGCTGGCAATGACGCGCAATCAGCCGAAAGCAGCGCTGACCGCCCTCAGCCATCCGAGCCTGCAACGCCTGGGTGAACTGCCGGTCGAGCAACAAGTACGCACTGGCACCGTTCACGCCCGTGCCCTTGAAGCTGATGGCCAGACCCTCGCCGCTGCACGCGAGCGCATCTTTATTGCGCCGATGCTCGAAGGTGAAGCCGCCGCCAAGAACCACGAAGCGATCTGGACCTTGATCGCCTCGTTGCCTACCGATCAATTGCAGCCGACCACCACCGATGATCTCGGCGGCTGGATGAGCCTGGCGCTGGCGGTGAAAACGGCCGGCACGCTGGAACAGCAGCAAGCGGCGATCGACACCTGGCGCGCGCAGAATCCAAAACACCCCGCCGCCGTGCAATTGCCGCTGCCGCTGAGCAAACTCAAGGAACTGGCGAGCCAGCCGCTGAGCAAAATCGCCCTGCTGTTGCCGCAAGCGCCGGACAGTCCGCTGGCAGCAGTCAGCAAGGCACTGCGCGAGGGCTTCATGGCCGCGCATTACCAGGCGCAACAGGCCGGGCAGCAACCGCCAGCGATTGTTTTTTATGACACGTCGAAATTGACCTCGATGGATGATTTCTACCGCAAGGCTCAGGCTGACGGCGTGCAATTGGTTGTCGGTCCGCTGGAGAAGCCGCTGGTCAAACAGCTCAGCGCTCGCCCGCAATTGCCGATCACCACCCTCGCGCTGAACTACAGCGAAGGTGAACAAGGTCCGGCGCAGTTGTTCCAGTTTGGTCTGGCGGCTGAAGACGAAGCGCGCGAAGTTTCGCGTCGTGCTCGCGCCGACGGTCTGCATCGCGCTGCCGCCATGGTGCCGAAAGGCGAATGGGGCGACCGCGTACTGAAGGCATTCAGCCAGGACTGGCAGGCCAACGGTGGCAGCATCGTCGCCGTCGAACGGGTTGATCAGCCGGTGCAACTGGCCCAGCAGATCGCTGACATGTTCAAGCTGCGTCAGAGCGAAGGTCGCGCCAAGTCGCTGCAAAGCACAGTTGGCTCGCAAGTCGCGGCCCAGCCATCGCGCAGCCAGGACATCGAGTTCATCTTCCTCGCTGCCACTCCGCAACAGGCGCAACAGATCAAACCGACCCTGAACTTCCAATACGCGGGCGACGTGCCGGTCTACGCCACTTCCCACGTGTTCAGCGCCAGCGGCGACGTCAATCAGTACAACGACATGAACGGCGTGCGCTTCTGCGAAACGCCTTGGCTGCTGGATGCCAACGATCCGTTGCGCAAACAGGTCACCGCACAATGGCCACAAGCCGCTGGCAGCCTCGGCCGCCTCTACGCGATGGGCGTTGACGCATATCGCCTGGCGCCACGCCTGGGCCAACTCAAGGCCCTGCCGGACAGCCGCATCGAAGGTGAGTCGGGCAGCCTCGGCATGACGCAGAACCAACGCGTAGTCCGCCAGTTGCCTTGGGCGCAGTTTGTCAGCGGTCAGGTTCAACGCCTGCCGGACACCCCGCGCTGATGCCTGACAGGTCACGCCAGCAAAGCGGCAAGGATGCCGAGCGCCATGCGCTCGAGCATCTGCAACAACACGGTCTGCGCCTGCTGGCGCAGAACTGGTTGTGCAAACGCGGCGAGCTTGATCTGGTCATGCTTGATGGCGATACAGTAGTATTCGTTGAAGTCCGCTACCGAAAAAACACTCAATGGGGCGGCGCGCTCGATAGCATCGATGGGCGCAAACGGCAGAAACTGATTTTCGCCGCGCAGTATTTTCTTCAGCGCGAGTCGCGTTGGGCCAATTCCCCTTGCCGCTTCGACGTGGTTGCCATCGACAGCAGCCTTGATCAGTTGAACTGGTTGCAGAATGCCTTCGACAGCTGATCGCTTGCACCCCGAACCGGACACCTTCACCCAACACTTTTGCTCTTTGCTTTGCGGGCTGCACATTCTTGTGCCAGGTAGCCGCGCTAATTAAGGTCACACAGATGGACATGCAATCCCGAATTCGCCAGCTTTTTCAGGCCAGTATCGACACCAAGCAGCAGGCGATGGACGTACTTGCACCGCACATCGAGCAAGCCAGCCAGGTGATGGTCAACGCCCTGCTCAACGAGGGCAAAATGCTTTCCTGCGGCAACGGCGGTTCTGCCGGTGATGCCCAGCACTTCTCTTCGGAGCTGCTCAACCGCTTCGAGCGCGAACGTCCGAGCCTGCCAGCCATCGCGCTGACCACCGACACCTCGACGATCACCTCGATTGCCAACGATTACAGCTACAACGAAATCTTCTCCAAACAGATCCGCGCGCTCGGCCAGCCGGGCGATGTGTTGCTGGCGATTTCCACCAGCGGCAACTCGGCAAATATTATTCAAGCGATCCAGGCCGCACATGATCGCGAAATGATTGTCGTAGCATTGACGGGTCGCGATGGCGGCGGCATGGCGTCGCTGCTTTTGCCCGAGGACGTGGAGATTCGCGTCCCGGCCAACGTCACTGCACGTATCCAGGAAGTTCACCTGCTGGCGATCCATTGCTTATGCGACTTGATCGACAGCCAACTGTTCGGGAGTGAAGAATGACCCCTAATCGCCTAGGCCTTCTGGCCTTGACCCTGTGCCTCGGCATCAGCGGCTGCACCTCGGTGGTTAAAGCCAGCCGTGAAGCGCCGATCGAAGATGACCGTGGCACGCGCACCTTCGGCAGCAAAATCGACGACTCGCTGATCGACACCAAGGTCGGCGTCAACGTCGCCAAGGCCGATCCGGCACTCGATAACGACTCGCACATCGTCGTCACCAGCTTCAACGGCGTGGTGCTGCTGGCCGGGCAAACGCCTACCGCCGACTTGAAAGCCAAGGCTGAACAGGCGGCTTCCGCCGTGCAACGCGTGAAGAAAGTCCACAACGAGCTGCAAGTGCTGCCGCCGTCCGGCTTCATCGCGCGTCAGAATGACGCGTGGCTGACCACCAAAATCAAAACCCAGATGCTCGCCGACGCCAACATCCCCGGCTCGCGCATCAAGGTTGTGACGGAAAACGGCATCGTTTATCTGCTGGGCCTGCTGACCAAACAGGAAGCCACTCAGGCGACCAATCTGGTGCAGAGCGTTGCCGGTGTGCAGAAGATCGTCAAATTATTCGAATACATCGACTGACATCCGCCTGGCTCCTACCGAAATAAAAAAAGGCGATCCTCGCGGATCGCCTTTTTTTATTTCACCACTTTCAAACTGGGTCGACCGCTGGGACGCGGCGGTTCGTTGTCGGGTGGCGGCAGTTCATCATCCGGCTCGATCTCGTCGTCGTCTTCCAGAGGCGACTCCAGATCGAACACCATGCCTTGGCCATTCTCCCGGGCGTAAATGCCCAGGATCGAAGCGATAGGCACGAACAGAGTATGCGGAACGCCACCGAAGCGCCCTTCGAAGCTGACCGCTTCGTTGTCCATGTGCAAGTGACGCACGGCTGCCGGCGATACGTTCAGGACAATCTGGCCGTCACTGGCAAAACCCTGTGGCACCTGCACCGACGGATATTCGGAATTGACCAGCATGTGCGGGGTGCAATCGTTATCAACAATCCACTCGTAGAGCGCGCGGACCAGATAAGGTCGACTGGAGTTCATAGCGGCTCCTTAAGCCTTAGCGCATATCGCGTTCGACGCCAGACAGACTCGCCTGGAAAGCCTCACGCGCGAAAGAGCGCTCCATGTAATCAAGCAGCGGCTTGGCTGGCCGCGGCAGTTCAATACCCAGAATCGGCAAACGCCAGAGTATTGGTAATAGGCAGCAATCCACCAGACTTTGTTCCTCGCTGAGGAAAAACGGCTTGTCGGCGAACAACGGCGACACACCTGTCAGGCTTTCGCGCAGCTCTTTGCGAGCAACAACGCGAGCGGCTTCCTTGGACTTGGGATCCAGGATCAGATCCACCAGGCCACACCAGTCACGCTGAATCCGATGAATCAACAGACGACTGTTCGCACGCGCTACAGGGTAAACCGGCAGTAAAGGCGGGTGCGGGTAACGCTCATCCAGATATTCCATCACCACGGTCGACTCCCACAACGCCAAGTCACGATCGACCAGGGTGGGCAAGCTGCCGTAAGGGTTCACTTCGATCAGTTTAGGCGGCTGACGACCAGCCTCCACGTAAATGATCTCGGCGCTGACACCCTTCTCTGCGAGCACGATGCGTACTCGGTGGGAATAGTGGTCGGCGGGGTCGGAGTAACAGGCCAACCGATTGGTCACGCCCATGGCGGTCCTCCTCGCTTGTAGAAATTATCGTAAGCGGAAAAACGAGCGCGCCCAGAGGGCGCCTCCCGTAACGTCTGCATGCAGACTCGTTACACTTTCAGAGGCGCCCTTGGGCGCGCGCGATTAACAGCAATTGCTTGAAGCTTTATCAGTGCACATCTTTCCAGTATTCGCGCTTGAGCAAGTAAGCGAATACGAAGAAGAACGCGAGGTATAACAGAACATACGTACCAATGCGCTGATGCTGCAGCTTAACCGGGTTAGCCGAGTAAGCGAGGAAGGTTACCAGATTCTTGACCTTCTCATCGAACTGCTCTTCGGTCAGGGTCCCGGTTTTCGGCACGATGGTCATTTGATCGCACGCTTCATGGGTCAGAGGTGTACCGGTCAGCGGATCATATTGCTTCTTGCCATCCTCGACGACCTGCACCTGTTTGCAGCCGATCACCTGACGACCTTGCAGGCCGACGAGCACGTTAGGCATGCCGACGTTCGGGAACACCTTGTTGTTCACGCCCCACGGACGCGATGGATCTTCATAGAACGAACGCAGGTAACCGTAGAGCCAGTCGGTGCCACGTACACGGGCCACCAGCGTCAGGTCTGGCGGTGCGGCACCGAACCAGGTCTTGGCGTCTGCCGGCTGCATGCCGATGTTCATGTGGTCGCCGATCTTGGCGCCGGTGAACACCAGATTGCTCAGCATCAGATCGTGAGGAATGCCCAGATCGTCGGCCACGCGCTCATAGCGCTGGAACTTGGCACTGTGGCAACCCATGCAATAGTTGGCGAACGTACGTGCGCCATCCTGCATGGCCGCTTTATCGGAAACGTCGATGTCGACACTTTCCAGTTCCGCACCATGTTCGGCAGCGAAAGAAAACACAGGCAAAGCAGCAAGAATCAGTACAGCAAATAGCTTTTTCATCAGCCAGTCACCCTTTCCGGAACCGGTTTGGTCTTCTCGAGCCTGGTGTAGAACGGCATCAGAATGAAGTAGGCGAAGTACAGGAAGGTACACACCTGCGACAGCAACGTGCGCCCTGGCGTCGGGGCCAATACGCCCAATACACCGAGGATCACGAACGAAATGCAGAACAACCACAGCCAGATCTTGCTCAGCCAGCCTTTGTAGCGCATCGACTTGACCGGACTTCGGTCGAGCCACGGCAGGACGAACAGCACCGCAATCGCCGCGCCCATGGCGATAACGCCGAGGAGCTTGTCCGGGATCGCCCGCAAGATTGCGTAGAACGGCGTGAAGTACCAGACCGGAGCGATGTGCTCTGGGGTCTTGAAGGCGTTGGCCACTTCAAAGTTCGGCTTCTCGAGGAAGTAACCGCCCATTTCCGGGAAGAAGAACACGATCGAACAGAAGATGAACAGGAACACCACGACACCGACGATATCTTTCACGGTGTAGTACGGGTGGAAGGCAATGCCGTCCAGTGGTACGCCGTTCTCGTCCTTGAATTTCTTGATGTCGACGCCGTCCGGGTTGTTCGAACCGACTTCGTGCAGCGCCAGAACGTGCAACACCACCAGACCGAGAATCACGATCGGCAGGGCGACCACATGCAGCGCGAAGAAGCGGTTCAGGGTGATCCCGGAAATCAGGTAGTCACCACGAATCCACTGGGTCAGATCGTTGCCGATCACCGGAATCGCGCCGAACAGCGAGATGATCACCTGGGCGCCCCAGTACGACATCTGGCCCCACGGCAGCAGGTAACCCATGAACGCTTCAGCCATCAGCGCCAGGTAAATCAACATGCCGAAGACCCACACCAACTCCCGCGGCTTCTGATACGAACCGTAGAGCAAGCCACGGAACATGTGCAGATAGACCACGATGAAGAACGCCGAGGCGCCGGTGGAGTGCAACAGACGCAAGATCGAGCCGTACTCGACGTCGCGCATGATGTATTCGACGGAGGCAAACGCTTCTTCCGCCGACGGGGTGTAGCTCATGGTCAGCCAGACACCGGTGACGATCTGGTTGACCAGAACGAGCAGTGCGAGGGAACCAAAGAAATAGAAGAAGTTGAAGTTCTTCGGGGCGTAGTACTTGCTGAGATGGTCTTCCCACATTTTGGTCGCGGGAAAGCGCGCATCAACCCAATCCATGAACTTGCTCATCACGCTTTCTCCGTATCGACGCCAATGACAATGATGTCATCGGTCTCATAGGAATGCGGGGGAACTGGCAGGTTCAAAGGCGCAGGTTGCGACTTGTAGACGCGGCCAGCCAGATCGTAGTGGGAACCGTGGCAAGGGCAGAAATAACCGCCTACCCAGTCTTTGCCCAGATCAGCAGGTGCCACTTCAGGGCGGAAAGTCGGCGAGCAACCCAGGTGCGTGCAGATACCGATCAGCAGCAGGACCTCTGGCTTGATCGAACGCGTTTCTGGATCGACGTAGGTCGGTTGTGTCGAGTTCTTGGAGGTCGGGTCAGATAACTGGCCCTCGATCTTTTTCAGATTGCCCAGGATTTCCTCGGTTCGGCGGACAATGAACACCGGCTGACCGCGCCACTCAGCAATCATCTGCTGACCTGGTTCGATTTTGCTGACATTCACCTTCACCGGTGCACCTGCGGCTTTCGCCTTGGCACTGGGAAACCATGACCCCACGAACGGGACCGCAGCCCCCACCGCTCCTGCAGCACCCACCACGGATGTGGCTGCTACCAAGAAGCGACGCCGGCCTGCATTCACGCCGTCATTGCTCATTCAGTCCTCTCCCATCAGCTTTGTGGCCTGTTAAATCAGGCATCTACTAAGTTAAATCTATGTACTTATAAAAATTTTGCCGAATGGTAATGAAAAGCCCCAATCCTGACAAGGTAATTACCCAAGGGCTCCAGTGCCAAGCCTTGCAGTATAGGGGCTCTACGGCTGTGGCAAGTTGTCACAGCGCAATTCTTTGATAAAACGCAGGCATAAAAAAACGCCCGGCTCCGTGAGGAGCAGGGCGTTCTTTTTGAACGTGTAAGCGAATTAACGCTTCGAGTACTGCGGACGCTTACGCGCTTTACGCAGACCAACTTTCTTACGTTCAACTTCACGAGCATCGCGAGTAACGAAGCCAGCTTTGCGCAGAGCGCCACGCAGGGTTTCGTCGTACTGCATCAGTGCGCGAGTGATACCGTGGCGGATTGCGCCAGCTTGACCACTTACACCACCACCGATCACGGTGACGTAGATGTCGAACTTCTCGACAGTCTCAGTCAGTTCCAGCGGCTGACGAACTACCATGCGGGCAGTTTCGCGGCCGAAGAAATTTTCCAGGGTGCGGTTGTTGATGGAGATGTTACCAGTACCCGGACGCAGGAAAACGCGTGCGGTTGCGGTCTTGCGACGGCCAGTGCCGTAATTTTGAGTCGCCGACATAATGAACTATTCCGTTAAAACTTCAGTTCTTGGGGCTGCTGAGCAGCATGAGGGTGAGCAGCGCCCGCATAGACTTTCAGCTTGCGATACATGTCGCGACCCAGTGGGCCCTTCGGCAGCATACCTTTAACCGCGATCTCGATCGGGGATTCAGGCTTCTTGGCGATCAGTTTTTCGAAACTGATCGACTTGATGCCACCCGGGAAACCGGAGTGGGAGTAGTAGATTTTGTCGGTGGTTTTAGCACCGGTTACACGAACCTGCTCGGCATTGATAACGACGATGTAATCGCCGGTGTCAACGTGAGGAGTGTACTCGGCTTTATGCTTGCCACGCAGACGGCTCGCGATTTCGGTAGCCAGACGACCCAGGGTCTGACCAGCGGCGTCGACGACAAACCAGTCGCGCACAACTGTTTCTGGTTTTGCAGTAAAAGTTGTCATTCTTTAATAGCCTCAGGGGCCGCCCTGTAAATTAGACGGCGGATCTTACTGAATAGTGCGTGCTTTGACAAGTCAAAGGCAGCCGGATACAGACGCTATCGGGGGCTCGGGTCGGCGCGTCCGTTCAACGGCAAGATCTCTTCCGCAGGCGGCGCATCACTTCCACTGCATAAAGAGGTGGGCAATTATGCAGATTGCGAAAAAATATTCAACCTGCTTTTATGATTGTTTTGCCCAAGGAGCACCCGATGGATTATCGACAGCTAGGCCGAACCGATCTGAACGTGAGTGCAATCTGCCTCGGAACCATGACCTGGGGCGAGCAAAACAGCGAGGCTGAAGCCTTCGCCCAGATTGAACGGGCCAAAAGCGCCGGGATCAATTTCATCGATACCGCCGAAATGTACCCCGTGCCACCCAAGGCCGAAACCTACGCCACCACCGAGCGCTACATCGGCAATTACTTCAAGAGTCGCGGCGATCGTGCCGACTGGATCCTCGCCAGCAAGATCGCCGGCCCGGGCAACACCATCGACTACATTCGCGACAAAAACCTGCGCCACAACCGCCAGCACATCACCGAAGCCGTGGACGCCAGCCTCAAGCGCCTGCAGACCGACTACATCGATCTGTATCAATTGCACTGGCCGGAACGCAGCACCAATTTCTTCGGCCAGTTGGGCTACAAGCACAAGATTGAAGCCAACCTGACGCCGCTCGAAGACATCCTCGAAGCGCTCGACGAACAGGTCAGAGCCGGCAAAATCCGCCACATCGGCCTGTCCAACGAAACGCCGTGGGGCACCATGCGCTTCCTCGCCCTGGCCGAAGCCCGTGGCTGGCCGCGCGCGGTGTCGATCCAGAACCCGTACAACCTGCTGAACCGCAGCTTCGAAGTCGGCCTGGCGGAAATCGCCATTCGCGAACAGTGCGGCTTGCTGGCCTATTCGCCGCTGGCGTTTGGTTTCCTGTCGGGCAAGTACGAAGGTGGCGCGCGTCCGCCGAAGGGCCGTCTGAGCCTCTACAGCCGCTTCAGCCGCTATTTCAATGCGCAATCCGAGGCAGCGTGCAGCCGTTACGTGGCGTTGGCGCGGGAGCACGGTCTGGATCCGGCGCAGATGGCGTTGGCCTTCGTCACCCAGCAACCGTTCGTGACCAGCAACATTATTGGCGCGACCACGCTGGAGCAACTCGACAGCAACATCGCCAGTTTCGACCTGAAACTTTCCGATGAAGTGCTGGCGGGGATCGAAGCGATTCACAAGGATCATCCGAACCCGGCGCCTTGATCGATTCATAGCCCCAATCGCGAGCAAGCTCGCTCCCCCATTGGAATGCGATCAATGTGGGAGCGAGCTTGCTCGCGAAGGCGCCCGCCCAGCCACCTCAGGTCAAAGCGACCGCGCAATAATCTCCTTCATGATTTCGTTGGTCCCCGCGTAAATCCGCTGCACCCGCGCATCCGCCCACGCCCGCGCGACCGGGTACTCCCACATAAATCCGTAACCGCCATGCAACTGCACGCATTCATCGAGAACCTTGCATTGCAGGTCAGTGCCCCAGTATTTGGCCATCGCTGCGGTCGGCACATCGAGCTTGCCCTGCAAGTGCAACTCCAGGCACTTGTCGACGAAAACCCGACCAATCTGAATCTCGGTGGCCATCTCGGCGAGTTTGAAACGGGTGTTCTGGAATTCCGCAATTGCCTTGCCGAACGCCTTGCGCTCGCGGGTGTAATCCAGCGTCCACTGCAGCGCCGCCTCGGCCGAAGCCAAGCCGCCAATGGCCACCGTCAGGCGTTCCTGCGGTAATTCCTGCATCAGATAAGCGAACCCCATCCCGGCCTGACCCAAAAGATTTTCCTTGGGCACGCGCACGTCCTGGAAGAACAATTCCGAGGTGTCCTGCGCCTTCATTCCGACTTTTTCCAGACGTTTGCCCTTGGCAAAACCCGGCGTGTCGGCTTCTACCAGAAACAGGCTGGTGCCCTTGGCGCCGGCCTTCGGATCGGTCTTGGCGACGACGATCACCAGGTCCGCGAGATAACCGTTGGTGATGAAGGTTTTCGAACCGTTGATCACGTACTCATCGCCGTCCAGCACCGCGGTGGTTTTCACCCCTTGCAGGTCGGAACCGGCGCCCGGCTCGGTCATGGCAATCGCCGTAACCATCTCCCCAGACACCAGTTTCGGCAGGTATTTGTGCTTCAGCGCTTCGCTGCCGTAATGCAGGATGTACGGCGCGACAATATCCGAATGCAGCGAAAAACCGATCCCGGTCAGGCCCAGACGGCCAACTTCTTCAATCACCACTGCGCTGTAGAGAAAGTCCGCGCCGAGCCCGCCATATTCCTCCGGCAGATGCGAACAGAGCATCCCCGCCTCCCCTGCCTTGTTCCACAGTTGGCGGTCGATGTAGCCCTGTTTTTCCCATTGCCCATGGAACGGCACGGCCTCTTTTTCGAGGAACGTTCGCACACTGTCGCGAAAGAGTTCGTGCTCGGAGCTGAACAAGGTTCTGGGGATCATGCGGCACCTGTGGTTTTTATTAGCCGGGATGGACCTCCAGAGCCTAAGCCGCGCGTGCGCGACAGGACACTGGACACATCAGACAAAAAATAAGACGATCCAGCCGTCTGGTGACCACTTTCCCCTATAAGAATAAAGTTGAATTATGTCTAACCAAGTCTCCACGCCCCTGCGGCGCGTCAGTATCCTGGCTATCGACCGGGTTTTCGCTTCCACCCTCATGCAAGCCAAGGATTTCTTCCACTTGGCCAGCCTGCGCTACGGCAAACAGCTGGGCCACGGCCTGACACCGGCGTTCGAAACGCGGCTGGTCAGCCCCGACGGCAAACCGGTGAACAGCTTCAGCGACGTGATCATGCCGGTCGACGGCGGCCTCGAAAACGCTGACATCATCGTCCTCCCGGCGTTCTGGGATGACTTCGACACACTCTGCAAACGTTATCCACAAGTGCTGCCGTGGCTGCGCGAGCAACACGCACGCGGCGCAGTGTTGTGCGGCGAAGCCACCGGGGTGTTCTGGCTCGCCGAGGCCGGGCTGCTCGACGGCAAGGAAGCGACCACTTACTGGCGCTTTTTCAACGCATTTGCCGAGCGCTTCCCGCGCGTTCAACTCAATCAGGACAAACACCTGACCGACGCCGACAACCTGTTCTGCGCCGGCGGCACCACCTCGGCGTGCGACCTCTACATTTACCTGATCGAACGCTTCTGCGGCGCCAACGTCGCCCAAGCCGTGGCCCGCGACATTCTTTACGAAGTGCAGCGCAGTTATGCGCCGGGCCGCATCGGCTTCGGCGGGCAGAAGCTGCATCAGGACGTAATCATCCTGCAGATCCAGCACTGGCTCGAAGAACACTTCGCCGACAAATTCCGCTTCGAAGACGTCGCGCGCGAACACGGCATGAGCATCCGCAACTTCATGCGCCGCTTCCAGACCGCCACCGGTGACAAACCGCTGCATTACCTGCAACGCCTGCGCATCGAAACCGCCAAGGGTTTGCTGTCCGGCAGCCGCAAAAGCATCAAAACCATCAGCTACGAAGTGGGCTACGACGACGCCAGCTTCTTCGCGCGCCTGTTCCGTCAGCACACAGAACTGTCGCCGAACCAGTACCGGCAGCAGTTCCAGCAAGCGGCTTGAGGCCAACCACCCTCCAGAAATGCAGGAGCGAGGCTGCCCGCAAACGCTCTCAACGTAGGAGCGAGGCTTGCCCGCGAAGGCAGTGTGTCAGTCGAAACTTTATCGCCTGACACTGCGCTTTCGCGGGCTAGCCTTGCTCCTACAGGGTGACTTCGCAGCGCGCCTGAAGAGGTATTTTTCCCACATAACAAACGGAATTCAGACCCTCTACGCGCGGCACTTGGCTGATATCCGCCGCCCGCTCGATCCCTCAAGATCTTCCCCAGTCAACATCATCAGGGAAGATCGACAATGACCATCGGCTCAGGCTACAGCTACCCGTCATCCGTACTCGGCAGCCATCGAACCAAGCGCTCGGCCAAAGACAAGTGGAAAGCGCGTTTTCCCAATCCACCCGACTTGTGTTTCGACTATCGAGCACTGGTCGAACAGGAAAACGGCATCGCCAAGGCAACTGACCTGCAACACAAAATCTGCATCATCGGTGCCGGTGTCACTGGGCTCACGGCGGCACGCGAACTGTACCGATGCGGCTTCACCGACATCACCTTGATCGAGCAAGCCCGACGCATCGGCGGCCGCCACCTGACGGTTGCCGGAAGCGCGAAATCGAGCAAACCGCATACACCGTTTGAAATGGGCGCGATGCGTATGCCCTTCTTCAACCGCGCTGGCGAAGCAGCCACGGAAGGCCGCTCGCTGATGGCTTACTACGCCAAAGCCTTCGACCTCGCGCATGCAGACTTCGCCAATCCCGGCAGCCAATGGGTCAGCTCGACCGGGATCTATCTGCGCGAAGGCAGCCTGGGCGACGGGCCGAGCCCACACATGCTGATCTGGAAGAACGCTGATGGCCAGACACCGCCACCCGGCGCAGACCTGCAAAGGGTTTATGCGAAGTGGAAAGCCTTCGCCGACCGCATGACCCGCCACGTTGCAAACGTTTACGCCAGCGAAGCGTGGGAAGCAATGTGGGCCGCCATTGTCGAAAAATACCAAGGTGTATCTTTCCGCGATCTGGTACGCCTTCCGGTCCTGTCAGCCTGCGATGAGCACGCGCCGGGGGATTTCGGTGGAATGGGCATGTCACCAGAAGAGTCGGCGATTTTCTACGCCATCGGCATCGGCGACGGCAGTTGGGGAGCGTTTTACGACGTCTGCTCGCTCTATCCATTGCGCACCGCCATTTTCGGGTTCAGCAGCCGATTGCAATTGATCCTCGGCCGTGTGGACGCGATGGGCGAGCCGCTGGATTCGCCAAGTTTGCACGACGAAGCGGTTTTCGACTCCAGAGGCCTGAGCTTCGAACGCCCGCGCTACATCGGGCTCGCCGCGCTCAACGAATGCCTGCTGTTCATGCGAACCGAGGAAACCGCGAAGTCTTTCTACGAACACTGCGCGGAACGAGGCAACGGCTTGCTCACCGACTCCTCCGTGACGAAACTGCAAAAATTGCCGAACCAGAAAATCCGCGTTTACTACGACTGGAAACACAGCCAACCCGAGCACGCGCTGGAGCAGTTCGATGACTTCGACTCAGTGATCATGACCCTGCCCTCCTGGCTGATCGAAACCCGGATCCGGCTCGAAAACTTCACCGAGCAGATGCTGCCCTTCGCGACCATCAACGCCTATAAAACCGCGCACTGGGAGACCAGTTGCAAAGTCTTCGCACCGTTAAAAAAATCATTCCTGTCGAAGAACACCAATATCCCGCAAGCCATCGTCACCGACAGCTTCATCCACGATGTCTACACCTATCGCTACAACGACAACTACAGCTACGACTGCATTTTGCTCAGTTACACCTGGGAGGATGACGCCAGCAAACTCGCCCTCTTCAGCGACAAGGAGCTGGTCACCCGCTGCGCCAATGAACTGGACCGCATTCTGATGAACTCGGCCAATGTCCAGGAAAAAATCTCGCCGTACATTGGCCTTGATCAAGCCGTAGTGCATCGCTGGATGAGCGATAAAAATGCGCTGGGTTGTGCCAAGTTGTACCGGCCTGGCACTTACTACGATGCGGTGAGCCTGATGAAGTACAACCGCGACTTCGGGCACGTGTCGGGCCTGTATTTTTCCGGTGAATCATTCTCGGTGGATGCCGGCTGGACCGAACCGTGTTTTCGCGGTGCCGTGGATGCGGTCATCCATATTTGCAGCAAGACCGCCGCGACCTTTAACGGTGGTTTTGCGCTGAGTGACTACCCGCATTACGTCGTCAGGAGCTAATCGCCCTGACGCACTGCCCGCAGAACAATTTGTACTTAAGGATAAGGACTACAAGTTAAACGGAAGTGGCTGACTTACACGCTTTTGCCGATTCGACTCTTATGAACACGCCAATCCAACAGCGTGAACAACAATAAAAAGAGGTCATCGGGAATGAGTGAGCCAACCAGCCCTGTTCGTGTAGCAGTCGTGCAATTCGATCCACAAGTCGGGCTAGAGAACCGCGAAGCCAATCTGCGCAACACCCTGGATTTAGCGCTGCAAGCAGCCAATGACGGCGCAAATCTGATCGTGCTGCCGGAGCTTTCAACCACGGGTTACTTTTTCAACAATCGGCAGGATGCGTTTGCGCATTCAGAGGCCGTACCCGCTGGCCCGACCGTGCAGAGCTGGGTGAATTTTGCTCGCCAGCACAACGTTTACCTGGTCGCCGGGTTGACCGAACGCGACGGCGCGCAGCTGTTCAACACTGGCGTGCTGGTCGGGCCTGACGGCTTTATCGGCAAGTACCGCAAGGCGCATTTGTGGAACCTGGAAAAACTCTGGTTCACCCCTGGCAACACGGGTTTCCCGGTGTTCGACACACCGATCGGCCGCATCGGTCTGTTGATTTGCTGGGACATCTGGTTCCCGGAAGTGCCGCGCATTTTGAGTCAGCAAGGCGCCGACATTATTTGCAGTTTGAACAATTGGGTATGGACCCCGCCGCCGCTGTTCGATGACGCCGGCAAGTGCATGGCGTCGTACCTGACGATGACCGCGGCGCACGTCAACAATGTGTTTATCGCGGCGGCGAGCCGGATTGGCGAAGAGCGCGGGGCGCGTTACCTCGGTTGCTCGCTGATCGCCGGCACCAACGGTTGGCCGATTGGTAAGGTCGCGTCGGCGGACCAGCAGGAAATCCTGTTTGCCGACATCGACCTCACCAGTTCGCGCAGTGCGCCGATCTGGAACAGTCTCAACGATTTGCATCGCGATCGCCGCGCCGACCTGTATGACGCGATGCTCGGTTACACCCAGCACCCTTGTCTGCCGCGCTGATAAGGGGCCATGACTGATGGAAAACACAAAAGCGCAGAACCGCCTGGCCGGCAGGTCACCGCTGGACGTAACGATCATCTGGTTGTTGATCGGTACCGCCCTGTTGATCACCTGGCTTTCATTCACTTACCGCACAACCTGGTCCGCGCATTGGCCGGACTACAGTCACATGGTAACGAGCCTGCCGGAGCCGAGTGCCTGGTTGCGCTGGATCATCGGCGACATCAGCGAGGTCGCCTTCTACAAACATGAGTTCGCTTCAATCGGATTGCTCGCAGGCGCCTACCTCGCCTATTGGGCCAATCGCACCGGTAAAGCCTGGCAAGGCTTTGCGATCAGCTACGGCAGCGGCTTATGGCCATGGCTGGTCACCAGTTCGTTGCTCGGGCTGCTGCTGAGCAACCTGCTGTGGGGCTGGACCGTTACGGCCACCAGTTGGCAACCGACATTTGCCGCGTTTGTGTCGTTGCCGGCAGCGATGGTGCTGATATTCGGCGGCGGTTGGAAGGTCGCGATCAACGGCGCAATCATGGGCGCGGTGTTTGTCACGCCGTTGTGTTTGCTGATCGTCAATTACGTGTGCAATCCGCTGGGGCTGCCGGTGGTAATCGGCAACGTCACGGGCATGGCTGTCGCCAGCGTCGGCGCTTTTTTGCTCTGTCGTTACGTGCCGGGGTTGGTGAAGTCCGACTGGAGCGCAGAGCCAGCCACTGCTGCGCCCTCGCCCGTCGTCGCGAAAACACCCGACTACGGCGTTGTATGGACGTTACGCCGGGTATTGGCGGACTTTTCCGAAGCGCCGTTCTTCGGCAATGAATGGGCCAGCCTCGGGTTGATCGCGGGCGCCTTGCTGGCGTTCACCTTGAACCCGACCAGTCCGGTGTATGGCACAGGTCTGCTCCCGCAATTGCTCGCGGCGCAGGCGTTGACCTCGCTGATCGGCGTGCTGATCTGGCGTCGCCACTGGATGGTGCTCGGCTGGTATCCCACCTACGTTCCATTGGTCTCGGTGGTGCCGGCCGCGGTTCTGACCCACGGCGGCACTCTGGAGGTCATGGTGATGGGCGCGCTGCTCGGCGCATTGATCGCGCCTCCGCTCGCCTGCGCGATCAGTAAACGCCTGCCGTCGTACATGCACGGTTTTATCGGCAATGTGTTGTCGATGGCCATCAGCACACTGCTGATCATTCCGTTTATCGGAATGCTGATCGCTCAATGATGCGCGTCGCCCTGGGGCTGTATCTCGCAGACACTGCGGATACAGTTCCTTCTCCTGACAGGCAATCGAGGTATCACATGGACCTGCCCAAACTGGCCATCGCAGCGCTCGGCGGCACCGTAAGCATGCAAGCCAGCCATGCCGGTGAAGGGGTTATCCCGACCGTCAGCGGGGAAACCTTGCTGCAATCGTTGCCAGAGTTATCGACGCTGGCCCGGATCAACGTGGAAACCCTCGGCCTGCTGCCCAGCGCTTCACTGGATTTCGAGTTCCTGTTGAGCGTGTTGCACTGGGCCAATGAGCAAATCAGCCAAGGTGCGGTGGGTGTGGTCATCACCCAAGGCACCGACACGCTCGAAGAAACCGCGACGTTCTTCGATTACCTGTGGAACCACAATGAGCCGTTGGTCGTGACCGGCGCCATGCGTTCAGCCGCCCAGGCCGGCGCGGATGGCCCGGCGAACTTGCAGGATGCCTGCCGCGTCGCACTGGCAGAAAACAGTCGTCATCGCGGTGTTCAGGTGGTGATGAACGGGCAGATTCACGCAGCCAATGCGGTGCGTAAAATCGATTCGCTGGCGCTGCAGGCGTTCGCCTCACCGGTGTCCGGCCCGGTCGGCCTGCTCATCGAAAACACCGTGCGCTATCTGCGCCCTCCCGCGCAGAGACGGGTTTTGCCGATGCCGCAACGCTGTGCCAAAGTCGCACTGCTGGAAGCGTCGCTGTCCGCCGACACGTTGTTACTCGAGAACATTGTCGATCTGGGCTACGACGGTTTGGTAATCGCGGGTTTCGGCGCCGGGCATGTTTCCGGGCAATGGGCGGCGGTGATCGAAGGCATTACGCAGAAAATCCCGGTGATCGTCGCCACGCGCACGGGGTCGGGCTCAACCGCGCAGTGCTCTTATGGTTTTATCGGCGGCGAGATGGACTTGATCCGCAAAGGTGCAGCAATGGCCGGATTTCTGTGCCCGCGCAAGGCGCGAATCCTGTTGTGGCTGCTGATCGGTTGCCAGCGACAGGGGGATTTGGCGCGTTACCTTAAAGATGAGTGAGATCTCCCAGCGAACCCATTCGCCAAAGTAGGATCGAGGCTTGCCCGCGAAGGCGGTGTGTCAGTCGAAACTTTTTTGCCTGACACCGCGCTTTCGCGGGCAAGCCTCGCTCCTACAGGGGGCGGTGCTGGATCGGGAATTTCGACATAAAAAAAGGCCTGCATGTGCAGGCCTTTTTCATGTTCCGAAGATGCCCTAAGGCTTGTGCGCGCGCGACAGGAATTCGTGCGATTGCATTTCCAGCAGACGGCTGAGCGTGCGCTGGAATTCGAAGTTCAGGCGACCGCCGGTGTAGAGGTCTTTGAGTTCGACTTCGGCCGAGATGATCAGCTTGACGTTACGGTCGTAGAACTCGTCGACCATGTTGATGAAACGCCGGGCGATGTCGTCGGTGGTGACGCTCATCTGCTCGACGCCGCTGAGCAGCACGGCGTGGAAGATCTTGCCGAGTTCGATGTAATCGTTCTGGCTGCGCGGGCCGTCGCAGAGTTCGCGGAAGTCGAACCACGCCACGTCATCGCAGGTGCGCAAGGCACGGATTTCGCGGTTTTCGATGATCAGTACATCGTTTTCGATGGCAGCGGTGCATTCCGGCGTCAGCGCGCGGAAGCTTTTGCGCAGGCTTTCGTTGGATTCCTCGTTGAGCGGGAAGTGGAACAGCTCCGCTTGCTCGAGGTGGCGCAGACGATAATCGACGCCGCTGTCGACGTTGACGATGTCGGTGTTCTGCTTGATCAGCGCAATCGCCGGCAGGAAGCGCGCGCGTTGCAGGCCGTCCTTGTACAAACCGTCGGGAACAATGTTCGAGGTCGCGACCAGGGTCACGCCGTTTTTGAACAGTTCTTCCATCAACGTGCCGAGAATCATCGCGTCGGTGATGTCGGACACGAAGAATTCATCGAAACAGATCACCCGCGCTTCATCGGAGAAACGCTTGGCAATGATGGTCAGCGGGTTTTTCTCGCCGCCGAGGGTTTTCATTTCTTCGTGCACGCGTTTCATGAAGCGGTGGAAGTGCGTCCGCACCTTTTCCTTGAACGGCAGCGCTTCGAAGAACGTATCGACCAGGTAAGTCTTGCCACGGCCAACGCCGCCCCAGAAGTACAGGCCCTTGACCGGCGCCTGATCTTTCTTGCCAAACAGTTTGCCGAACAGGCCCGGCTTGACGTTCGAGGCCGCGACCAGATCGTCGTACAGGCGCTGCAAGTGACGCACGGCAGTTTCCTGCGCGGCGTCATGGAAGAAGTCCGGGCGTTTCAGATCAGCTTGATATCGTTCTAGGGGCGTCATAATTCGTTAGCAAGGCAACAAAAACGGGCCGTCACTGTAGCGACGGCCCGGGGATATGGCAATCGGCCCTTGGTCGGGTCGAGCCGCTGATTTATTCCTGAACCGGTGTCAGTGCAACGCGCAAGGCCTCGATGGCCACGTCGCGTGCGGCGCTGTCAGCAAACTCTGGGCTGTCGCCGACACACTCGCCTTGCAGCCAGACGCTGAAGCTCAAGTCCTCGCTGCGCACGTCCAGTGGTTGGCCGGCTTGAAGTTGTTTGGTCACCTGACCGGCGGATTTACCGTCGGCGAAGTTGCGCGACAGCAGCAACTGCTCGCCATCGGCGGCCAGCAAACGGAAGCGGAAACTGCCGTCGTCCTCGCGGAAACTGACAAAACGCGCGGCTTTCGCGGCTTTCTTCTTAGTGGTCGCCGCGACTTGGGTCTGCGCCACGAAAGACCGCAGGCCGACCGCTTCACGCAATTCCTGAAGGAACGGCGTGGCCACCGAACGGGCCTTTTTGGCGCCGATTTGCAGCATGTCTTCGAGGTCTGCCGGGCGTTCGATCAACTGGTGATAACGCTCGCGGGACTCACCCAGTTCGCTGTCGAGCAGCTGGAACAAACGATTTTTCGCTTCGCCCCAGCCCAGGCCCTGCAACAGTTCGCTGCGGAATTCGTCGGACTGCGCCGGGGTGGCGAAGGCTTGGAACAAGGTGAACAGGTGCGAATTGTCCGGGTCCTTGGCTTCGCCCGGCGCGCGCGAATCGGTGACGATCCGCGAAATCGCGTCTTTCATTTCCTTGGCGCTGCTGAACAACGGAATGGTGTTGTCGTAGCTCTTCGACATCTTGCGACCGTCGAGGCCTGGCAGCGTGGCGACGCTTTCTTCGATCAGCGCTTCGGGCATGGTGAAGAATTCTTTGCCCTGACCAAACAGATGGTTGAAGCGCTGGCCGATGTCGCGGGCCATTTCCACGTGCTGGATCTGGTCACGACCGACCGGCACTTTATGCGCGTTGAACATCAGAATGTCGGCCGCCATCAGCACCGGGTAGCTGTACAAACCCATGGTGATGCCGGCGTCCGGGTCTTCGCCAGTCTCGACGTTCTTGTCCACCGAAGCCTTGTAGGCATGCGCGCGATTGAGCAGGCCTTTGGCCGCAACGCAGGTCAGCAGCCAGGTCAGCTCGGGGATTTCCGGGATGTCGGACTGGCGGTAGAAGGTCACGCGGTCGACATCGAGGCCACCGGCCAGCCAGGTCGCGGCGATTTCCAGACGCGAGCGCTGGATGCGCAGCGGGTCATCGCATTTGATCAGGGCGTGGTAGTCGGCCAGGAAATAGAACGAATCGGCATTGCTGTCGCGGCTGGCGAGGATCGCCGGGCGGATAGCGCCGGCGTAGTTGCCCAGATGCGGCGTGCCGGTAGTGGTGATGCCGGTGAGAATTCGGGTACGGGTCGTCATGGGTAATCGCTTGTCAGACTGCAATCAATTCGAAAGACGCGGCAGGATAAGATCCTTGAGATCGGTCAGCTTGCCATGAAAAAAGTGTCCGCATTCTGCCACTTTCAGCAGCTCATGGGGGCGTTCGAGTTGCTCGGACCAGTCGTAGACAATTTGCGGATCGATGACTTCGTCGGTTTCAGGCTGGATCAGAGTCACCTCGCCGTGTTGCGGCAGCTGATCGTGATCACCGAGGCGCATAACTGCGGGTGCGACCATGAACAGATGTTTCAGCTGTTCGCCCTGCGCTTCCAGGCGTCCGCCGAGACTTGCTGCAACAAATCCACCGAAAGAGAAACCGAACAGCGTCAGCGGCAGATCCGGGTGTTTGGCCCGCAGCCACGCGGCGACGGCTTGGGCATCGTCGACTTCGCCGGTGCCCATGTCGTGCGTGCCGGCGCTGGCGCCGACGCCACGATAGTTGAAACGTAAAGTAATCAGCCCGGCGTCGCGCGCCGTGCGCTGCAACGTCGACACAACTTTGTTGAGCATGGTGCCGCCCTGCACCGGGTTCGGATGGCAGATCAGCGCGATGCCGCGAGGTTCGTCGCTGCCCAGGTAAAGGGCTTCCAGTTGGCCGACGGGGCCATCAATCACTACAGGGGTTTCGCGCATAAGCAAGGAAGGAACTCCGTGACCTCGAATCGGGTCGACTCGTCTAGCAAATTGTCTGTGCCGATCTATTGCGAGTACATCGCGGTATACAGCGCAGGTTCGAGCCGTTAACGTAAAGCAAAGCCGTTTATAGAGGAAGGACTCGTGGAACACTCGCTCTTAGTTTGGTTGTTGCCGACTCTTGCCCTGGTTGTGGGTGTCGCCATTGGATTCCTGATCGCTCGTCTGGTGCCGAACGCCGCGCCTAACCGCACGCAACGTCAGCTGGATGATATTCAGGAACGTTTCGACAGTTATCAGAACGAGGTGGTTACCCACTTCAACAGCACTGCCACGCTGGTCAAGAAACTGACTGCGAGCTACCAGGAAGTGCAGGATCATCTCGCCGAGGGTGCCAACCGTCTGGCCCTGGACGAGCAGACTCGCCAACGCTTGCTGGCTGCGCTGCACGCCGACGCTGCTGTGGCGCCACGGGAACGCCTGACGCCGCCGCGCAATCAGGAACCGCCTCGCGACTACGCTCCAAAAGCCCCGAACGCACCGGGCATGCTCGATGAGCATTACGGCCTGAAGAAGTAAGCAGGTTTCGCGCGATACAAAAAGCCCTCGGATGATCACTCGTCCGAGGGCTTTTTTGTGGTTGATCCGAAATCTGCGCTGCCCTGTCGGGCCTCATCGCGGGCAAGCCTTGCTCCCACAGGAGTCGTGTCAACCTTGCTCCTACAGGAATGGCGTTCGTCCATGACTACTCGATCCACTGTGGGAGCGAGCCTGCTCGCGATGGGGCCGTGTCAGGCGATATTGTTGTCGTCTGACACGATGCCTTCGCGGGCAAGCCTTGCTCCCACAGGAATGGCGTTCGTCCATGACTACTCGGTCCCTGTGGGAGTGAGCCTGCTCGCGATGGGGCCGTGTCAGGCGATAGTGTTGTCGTCTGACACGATGCCTTCGCGGGCAAGCCTTGCTCCTACAGGTATGGCATTTGTCCATGGGTACGTTACGGGTATTGCTGCACGGAGCCTTGCTGCTGGTCGGCGCCGTATTGCTGGCCCGGGATGGCTTTGAGGTTGACTTCGACGCGGCGGTTTTGCGCGCGGCCGTTGACGTCGCCGTTGCTGGCAATCGGGTTGTCCGGGCCGGCGCCGCGGGCCGAGAGGTTGGCGCCGCTGACACCTTGCGAGGTCAGGTAAGTCGCTACGCTCTGCGCGCGACGCTGCGACAGGTCCATGTTGTGCTGACGGCTGCCGGTGCTGTCGGTGTAGCCGACGATTTCGATCTGGTTCTGGCTGAACTCTTTAAGCGAACCCGCCAGATTGTTCAGCGGCTGATAGAAGCTCGAAGCGATATTCGCCGAATCAGTGGCGAACGTGATGTTACCCGGCATGATCAACTTGATCTGATCACCCTGACGCTGCACTTCAACGCCGGTATTGGCCATGCTCGCGCGCAGTTTCTTCTCTTGCTGGTCGGCGTAATAACCGTAACCGGCCGCCGATGCACCCACCACCGCAGCGCCAATCAGCGCGCCTTTGCCACGGTTGTTATGGTCAATCGCCGCGCCGGCCAATGCGCCCGCGAGAGCCCCGAGGCCACCGTATTTGGCGGTTTTGCTCACGCCTTGGGAACCGCCATCGGCTTGTCCCTGGTTGTCGTAAGGATTAGGTGAAGCGCAGCCGGACAACAGGGCCACAGCAGTTGCGACAATAATCAAACGCTGCTTGGTGAACATGAAGAGCTCCTACTTTTGCATTCTGATATGCAGGACCAAGGCATCGGCCTATGCGGGCTTTTGATCGTCGTCGCGGGCAAAAATTCCCTGCTGCCCGGTCATGCCCGCACAAACGGGTTCTCGCGCATCTCATCGCCCAGACGCGTGTCCGGGCCATGCCCGGTGACCACGGTCGCGTCCTCGTCCAGCGTGTACAAACGCTGCTTGATCGAACGCACGATAGTCGCCTGATCGCCGCCCCACAAATCCGTGCGCCCTACCCCGCGCCGAAACAGCGTGTCCCCGGCAATCAACAGTTTCGCCTCGGAAAACCAGAAGCTCATCGACCCAGGCGTATGCCCCGGCGTGTGAATCGCCACGCCACAACCGCACGCCAGTTCCTCATCGTCGTCCAGCCAGCGGTCCGGCGACGGCACTGGCACGTAAGGCACGCGAAACATCTGGCATTGCATTTCCAGGTTGTCCCAGAGGAATTGATCTTCCTTGTGCAGGTGCAGGGTCGCGCCGGTTTTCTCCTTCAACTGCCCGGAGGCGAGAAAGTGATCCAGGTGCGCGTGGGTGTGGATGATGCTCACCACCCGCAAACCCAGGGCATCAAGGCGTGCGAGGATCAGTTCGTGATTGCCGCCCGGATCGACCACGATGGCTTTTTTGCTGATCGGGTCGCCAATGATCGTGCAGTTGCACTGCAACGGACCGACGGGGAAAGTTTCGCGGATAAGCGCGGTATTCGGGGTTTGGGTGGTGGGCTGCATGGGTTTGATCCTGGTGCCTGAGCGCGGTGCTGCGGTTGTGATCCGCAAAATTGATAGGGTATCCTCGCGCCCCGCCTGTTTTGATACAAGACGGCAGCAAGCACGCGCGCTGTTTTGCCCCGCGCTGGAAACGATCCGACCATGTCCGAGCTCACGATGAACTTCAGTACCAAAACCGCCTGTGCATTTGTTGCAGGTCGCGCGCAGCTTCAGACTGACACGCCTGGCCGGGCCTACGCCGCCGCCCGCGAATCCAACGACGTGACGTGCATTGCCGCGGCCGACGGCGCGAGCTTCAGGGCTCACTCCGCCATCGGCGCGCAGGTTGCGGTCACCGCAGCGCTGGGTTTCGTCTGCAAGAACTTCGAAAGCCTTTGGCAAAACATGGACAAGCATAACGCCAAAGCCGCCCAGCGCCTGGTCAATCGCTGCCTAGATGCATTTCGACGCAAATCGAACAAGCTCGCCTGCGATAGCGGCGAACTGGGCTGCAGTTTGTCGTTTGTCGCCTATTCCGGCGGACGTTATCTGGCCGGCCATTTGAGCGACGGCTTGATGGTGAGCGTTGATGCTGCGGGACAACTGCAAACCCTGTTTGCCGCAGAAACCGCCGAGCATGCCGCTGCCAAGCCGTTGCTGACCGAGCCGAAAGCGGCGTCGCGTCTCAAGTTGATGCGTGGGCCGATTGAGGCCCTGACCGGCTTCGCGCTCATCAGCGAGGGCAGCGCGCAAAGCCTTTGTGACGATGGCGTTCCGGCCCCGGCGATCCTGCAATGGCTGGAGTCGAATGCGACGTTGCCGCGCAAGAAAATCAAATCCGCGCTCGCCGACAACTTGCAGCAACTCGCCTCCGATCACGACAGCGCCATCGGTCTGTTGTCGCTGCGCCTGCGCGAAGCGCTGCCTCAATAGGTGAAAGCCTCTGACTGAGGGTTTCGCCCGGTCAGAGGCTTTACTGCAACACCCCCAACTCTTTCGCCCGCGCCACCGCCTGCGTGCGCCGTTCCACGCCGAGTTTGCTGTTGATATGGCTGGCGTGGGTTTTCACGGTGTGCAGGGAAATAAACAGCTGATCGCTGATTTCCTGATTCGAACAACCTCGGGCGATCAGGCGCAGAACTGCCAGTTCACGAGTGCTGAGGTGATCCGCGCCTGGGGATAACTCCACGGCCGGACGCGCGACAACCGCAGGCAATTGCTCGATGAGGGTTTGCGTAACAGCGGTTGGCGCAGTGAGTTGAAGTTGCCCGCGCAGCCAATCCGGGTGTTCGGCCAGCAAGCCTTCGAATGGTTGCAGCACGCCGCCCGCCGCCGCTTCCAGCGCTTGCGCCAACGCCTTGCGCGCCTCGGGCTCACGCCCACCCGCCAGCAACAGACTGATTTTCTGCGTCAGCGCCATCACGCTGAGCATCTGCCGGCCGGTTTGTTGGCCATGTTCCAGCAGCGCATTCAGCCGCCCTTCCGCCAACATCGGCTGACCTTTGATCACGTCGAGCAAGGCTTGCTGCAATTCGATGTGCAGCGGCAGCTGTGGATGAAATTCCGGTGGCGCGGCGGCCCGTTCGCCGTTGTAGGTCTGGCCCAGTCGCGCGAGCCAGGCTTCGGCCAGATCGGTGCGGCCCTGTGCCAGCCACAATTCGCATTTGACCAGCGTGATCATCGCCAGATAGTAGATCGGCGGAACGTCCCAGATGTGCATCAGCCGCTCGGCTTCGGCGAGTTCGGCGAAGGCTTTGGCGAATTCGCCACTGTTGCCTTCGAGCCGGGCGATCACGCAATGGCCGATCAACACGCTGATGTCGCGACACGCCCGCGCCTCGCCCAATCCAGCTTGCAGACGTAACCGCGCGGCTTGCGGTTGCAGGCGCAGCGCCAACAGAAAACCTTCGTACAAAATCAGCCGCGCGCGCACCGCATACAGGCGTTGCGGCGACAAACCGTGCAGGCGTTGCAGGCCCTGACGGACTTCATCCAGCGAACGCAAAATCTCGCCCCGCGCCTGCAACACGCGGGCGCGGTCGTAATGCGCCAGCGCTTCGAACAGCGGATTGCCGACGCGTTGCGCCAACTCCAGCGATTCGCGATTCAACCCGCGCGCGCGCCATAAATCGCCATCGGCAATCGCCAGATTGGACAAAGTCGACAGGCACATCAGGCGTTGGCCGTAACGTTTCGCCGGCAGGCTTTCCAGCGCCTCGCTGCAATACAGCAAGGTCAATTCACGCTGGCCGCGACCTCGGGCAATGATTCCGCTGAGCGCCAGCCATTGCGCCAGCATCGATTTTTGCGCAGTGGCCGAGGGTGCCGGCAAGAAGCGACTGAGGTGATTGGCCAACTCTTCGGCGGCGTCCAATTGACAAGCGAGCCCCAGCGCCCAGCTGTAGAGCACGATCAGGCGCGGCGTGCTGATCAGCAGGCTGTCGGGCAAATCCATTTTCCAGCGCAGCAGCATGCCGACGTTTTGCTCGGCCAGCAGTTGTTCTTCGGAGAGGTTTTGCACCAGGTTTGCCGCGACATCCAAATGCCCGGCGCGCAAGGCTTGCTCTACTGCTTCATCGAGCAGGCCTTGCGCGTTGAACCAACGGCACGCGCGCAAATGCAGGCTCGCAGCCGGGACCAACGCCTGCGTGGTTGGACGGGTGCGCAGCAGATCGGAAAACAAATGGTGATAGCGATACCAGTGGCCGTGTTCGTCCAGCGGTACGAGGAAAACTTGATGAGCGAGCAGGAAACGCAGGATTTCCGCGCTGTCGTGGGCCTCGCGCACGGCGTCGCACAGTTCGCTGCAAAAACGCTCTTGCGGCGCGGTGTCGTAGAGGAAGGCCTGCACTTCGGCGGGCAGGCAATCGATGACTTCTTCGAGCAGGTAATCGCGGATCAGCCCTTCCCCGCCGTGCAGCGACTGCGGCAGTGCGCTGTTGTTGCCATTGCTGCCGGCCTCGGACGCCGCGAGCAGCCAGAACCGCAGCCCGGCGACCCAACCTTCGCTGCGCTGGATCAGGTTCTCCAGCGCTTCGCCACGCAGTGAGCTGCTGTGGCGATCAAGCAAGGTCAGGGCTTCGTCGTGGGTCAGGCGCAGGTCTTGTTCATGCAGTTCGAGCAATTGCCGCGACAGGCGCAGCCGCGCCAGGTGCCAGTCCGGGCGCTGCCGGCTGGTGACCATGACCAGCAGGCCTTCGGGCAGATGATTGAGGAAAAATTGCAGACAGCGATCAAGCACCGGGCCTTGGGCCAGGTGATAGTCGTCGAGGACCAGTAACAGTGGCGACGTAGGGGACAGGTGCACGGCCAGTTCATCGAGCAAGCCGTCGAGCCATTCTTCGAACGCAAAGGGTTGATGGCGCTGGCGCATTTTCAGCAGGCCAAGTGCCTTGCTGCCCAGTTGCGGAAAATAGTCTTGCAGGCCTTCGAGCAGACGTTCGAGGAAACGCCCCGGATCGTTGTCGCGCGGGCTCAAGCCCAGCCACAGACTCTGCCAATGCGCCGGCAGGCTCTGGCAGAACTCCACCGCCAGCGAACTCTTGCCGAACCCGGCCGGGGCGCTGACCAACAGCAATCGACCGTTCAACCCCTGGCTGAGGCGCTCGCAAAGGCGCGGTCGCAGCACATGGCCGTCAGGCAGCGGTGGCCGGAAGAAACGGCCATCCAGTGCCGCGACGGCAACGCTTGCAGGACCCGCGAGTGGGGACAGATCAGTCATGGCCGGCTCTTGTTTGAAAGGCTGATGGCGGCGTTGCAGATGTCCGCAGACTAGCGGTAAACGCAGAGGTATTGAAGGTTGTTGCTACAAATGGCTACAAAAAGACTACAGACGAAGGTGTAGTCGGCCCGCGACACGGCTTCCCTGGCAGACCGCGCCGTCACCATCGCGAGCAGGCTCGCTCCTACAGGGATCGAGTACACACGGAACTACCTAGTGTCCTGTAGGAGCGAGGCTTGCCCGCGATATCGGTGTGTCAGGTGCAATGATGCTGGATTTGAGGACGCCATCGCGAGCAAGCTCGCTCCCACAGGGAACGCGCTCCTTCATAAGAATGCGATCAATTGTGGGAGCGAGCCTGCTCGCGATGAGGCCCTCAGCATCACCCAACCTTTTCTCACAGGAAACGCGCTCCTTCATAAGAATGCGATCAATTGTGGGAGCGAGCTTGCTCGCGATGAGGCCATCAGCATCACCCCACTTTTCTCAACGCAAAAAAAACGCCCCGAACCAGTCGGGGCGTTTTTCGAGGGTGCGGCCTCTTGGGTAGCGCGCTTAGCGAACACCATCCTGGCGCAGTGCGGCCGGGGTGAAGTCGCTGGTGGTGGCGGTGAAGCCGAAGTCATAAGCCGACTTCTCTTCGTTCTTCATGCCCAGCGCCAGGTAACGACCCGATTGCAGGTCATACAAGGTTTCCAGGGCATACCACGGCACTTGCTTGTCGTAGTAGTTCTCGGCATGCGCTTCTGCCACACGCCACAGCTGGTTACGACCGTCGTAGTGGTCGATCACCGCTGCTTGCCAGGTGTCTTCGTCGATGTAGAAGTCACGTTTGGCGTAGATGTGGCGCTGGCCTTCTTTCAAGGTTGCAACCACGTGCCAGACGCGGCGCAGCTCGTAGCGTGCGAGGTCCTGGTTGATGTGGCCGGCCTTGATGATGTCGGAATACTTCAGCTTCGGATCGTCGAGCTTGTAGCTGTCGGCGGCGATGTACATCTCTTTTTTGCCTTCGAGCTTCCAGTCGTAGCGGTCCGGCGCGCCGTTATACATGTCGAGGTTGTCGGAAGTACGCAGGCCGTCAGCCGCAGTCCCCGGCCCGTCATACGACACTTGCGGAGCACGGCGCACACGACGCTGACCGGCGTTGTAAACCCACGCCGAACGCGGCTCCTTCACCTGATCGAGGGTTTCGTGCACCAGCAGCACGCCACCGGCCAGACGTGCCGGCGCGGTCACTTTCTGCTTGAAGTAAAACAGAATGTTGCCCGGGTTGGCCGGATCGTAATCCTTCATCTTGTCGCGGAACACGAACTGATCCTGGAAGTACACCAGGCTGTACGAGCCGTTCGGCTGCGGGGTCGCCTGGGTTACCAGACGGGTCACGCTGCCGCCGCGATAGCGGGTGATGTGGTTCCAGATAACTTCGACGCCGGTTTTCGGGATCGGGAACGGCACGGCCGTTTCGAAGTTTTCCAGGCCGTTGCCGCCAGACACCAGATTGGTGTTGGTGGCGTTTTTCTTGATGGCGGCAAACACGTCATCCGGCACGGTAGCGCCGCGATGCGACGGGTAAACCGGCATCTTGAAGGTTTCCGGGTAGCGCTTGAACATCGCGTACTGGCCCGGCGCAAGCTTGGCTTTGTACTGATCGACGTTCTGCGCGGTGATGGTGAACAGCGGTTTTTCACTGGCGTACGGGTCAGACAGGAAGCCCTTGCTGTCGACGGTGCCGGCATTCTTCGCCAGCGGTTTCCACGCCGGGATCGAACCGTCGGCGTTGCCGGCCATCTCGGCGCCCATTGGCGTCAGGCTTTTGCCGAGCTTGTCGGCTTCGGCGGCAGGCACCGCAGCCATGACACTTGTCGCCAGCAGCGAAAGCCCCAGAACACCGGCGTGGAACAGACTCTTTGTTATTTTCATATGTGTGTTCGTCCTGAAAAAACAGTGCTTAGAAGTTCACGCCGAAGCTGAGTGCGAGGAAGTCGCGGTCATCCACGGTGGTGTACTTGCCATCGAAGAAGTTGGTGTAGGCCAGGCTCGCGGTGTAGGTGTTCTGGTATTCGGCGTCGACACCCAGGCTGACCGCTTTGCGACCTTCTTCGAAGTTGCCGCCAGGGCCAGGCGAGTAACCGCTGACGTCGTGCGACCAGGCCACGTTCGGCTTGAGGTTAACCCCGGCGAATACGTCGTTGTATTCCCAGATGGCGCGACCACGGTAGCCCCACGAAGTGGAGGTGGTGAAACCTTCGTCGTTGCAATTGCGGCTGCGGTTGTTCTGTGGCGAACCGGCGCCCGCGCCGTTGATGGTGCTGGCGTTGAGGATGTTGGCGCAGGTATTGGCGGTGCCGGTGGCTGGCAATTCACCCGGACCGTAGACCGGATCGCGGCCGTAGCGGATATCGGAAGTGCTTTCCAGGCCGCCGACGTGGGTCACACCCACTTCACCGACAACGGTCAGACGGCTGGCGCCCATGACTTGGTCGAAGAAGTGCGTCAGGGTGGTCTGGAACTGGGTGATTTCCTTGCGACGATAACCGTGCAGGTCCTGACCCGGTACGCCGTTGAGCAGCGAAGCGTTGGACAGCGCGCCGCCCAGCGGACGGACGCCGGCGAACAGGATGTCGGTGGAGTTGAGTTGCACCGGCGCGTTCGGACGGTAGCTCAGTTCACCGCTCCACGCCGTACCGGTAGGCAGGGTGGTGGAGAAGCTCAAACCGTACAGGCGGATATCTTCCGGGTATTCGATGAAGTATTTCGAGTTACCCGCGACCAGCAGCGGCGCGAGCGCAGCGAACGGTCCTGGCAGCGCGCCAGCGGTGTTGTAGACCGACTGTGGCGCACCGGTGGCGCTGAAGATCGGCGCGCGGCTGTGGTAGTTCATGAAGTAGGCACCGAACTCGGTGTCCAGCGGGTCGAACATGTACTTCAACGACGCGCCCCACTGGCCGCTGTCGCGCGCATCGCGGTCGGCGCCACGACGTACCAGCACGCCTTCCTCGTTGACGTTGACGCCCGCGCCGGCCAATGGGCCCAAGGCAATCGCCGGGATCTGCGAACGCTTGTTCAGTACGCGCAGGTTGTCGGTGCAACCGTCGGCAACGATGTCTGGCTGCGAGAAGAACGTGCCGCAGTTATCGACGACGGTCTGGTCCCATTCGAGCTGGTAGAACGCTTCACCGGAGAGGTTATCGGTCAGGCTCTGCGAGACGTAGAACATGTTGACCGGGATCAGGCCTTCCTTGATCTCGGCGCCCGGACGACGGAACGCAGACACGTCAATCGGGTTGATCGAGTTGATGCCGCCGCCGATGAAGGTACTTTCACCCCAACTGACGACTTGCTTGCCCAGACGCACGGAGCCCGGCTGATCGGCAACCGAGTAGTTGTGGTAGACGAAGGCGTCGAGGATCTGCCCGCCGGAGGACTTGGCGCCTTCCTTGCGGTTGCTGTCGCTGATGTCCTTGAACTGGCGGCTCTCGTCCTTCAGTTCAAAGTCGTACCAGTATTTGCCACGGACGAACACGCCGGTGTCGCCGTACTTCAGTTCGAGGTCGTGAATACCCTTGAAGATCTTCGAGAAGGTTTCGCCGCTCTTGAAGTTGTTGTGGCCGTCATCGGAGGTCTGCGACAAACCGCGACCGCCGTTGTTGACGCCGATGAGGTTCTTGTTCGGACTCTCAGTAGACCAACTGGCACCGATCGACAGGGATGAGTCGAACTGACCTTCGATTTCACCGACGTTGAAACTGACGCCGAATGCAGGCCCGGCGAGCGAAGAGGCGAGACTGACCGCCAGGGGCAGTTTTGCCCGGCGCCAGAACTGGTTTACTGATGTCATCGACGCTACTCCATGTGCATTATTGTTATGGCAGTGAGTACTTTTAAAAACGTTGTGGATGACCGGAAGCCAACGCATCCCGAATTCAATCCCAATGTGCATCGCCCCGTTAGTGCGTTTGCTCCGTTCTTAAAAATCCTTGAGCGGACTATAGCCAGCAGGTAGTACTGCTTGATCCCTCTAAAGTGTGATTTGCAGCTGCCGGCCACTCTGGAACAGTCCTTTCGCCAGTCCGACAGGTGTCGGCACGGCAAGGATGGCTGAAAATTCGGATTTCACAAGCCAAGCGCTTGCTTGGTGGGGCTGACGTGCCGTTTTTGGCACGCCAGCGGGGCATAAAACGCGCTTAAAGCGTCGAGAGGAAGGTGCTGTTGTTGGCCTGCCATTCAGTGATGTCGAGGCGGATGCGCTTCTTGTCGAGCTTGCCGACACTGGTCTTGGGAATTTCCGTAACAAGGGCTATCTGGCTCGGGATCGCCCACTTGCTCAGGTGGCCCAACTCGACGAACGGCTTGAGGTGTTCCTTGAGTTCTTTTGCCCCGATCTCGTGGCCCTCGCGGATCACCAGCAGCGCAAACGGGCGCTCGCCCCACTGCGGATCGGCGATGCCCACCACTGCTACTTCGCGTACCGCTGCGTGACGGCTGATCAGGTCTTCGAGGTCCAGCGAGGAAATCCACTCGCCGCCGGTCTTGATCACGTCCTTGATCCGGTCGCGAATATCGATCACGCCCATGCTGTCGAGCGTGGCGACGTCGCCGGTGTGCAGCCAGCCGCCCGCCCAGAGTTCTGCGCCCTTCTGCGGTTCGTTGAAATAACCTTCGGTGAGCCACGGCGCGCGCAGCACCAATTCACCCTGGGTTTCGCCGTCGGCGGGAAGGAAGTTGCCTTCGCTGTCGACAATCGCCGCTTCGACCAATGGCCCCGGCACGCCGGCCTTGATCCGGTACGTGGTGCGTTCGTCTTCGCTGCCGGCCATCAATTCGTCGTTAAGGTGCGCGCAGGACACCAGCGGCCCGGTTTCCGACATGCCATACGCGGCGGTCAGTTGAATGCCTCTAGACTTCGCCGCTTCGTACAACGAGCGGTTCAGCGCACTGCCGCCAATGACGATTTTCCAGCCACCAAAATCAGTGCTCTGCGCGGCTTTGGCGTTGAGGACCATTTGCAGGATGGTCGGCACGCAATGCGAGAAGGTGACCTTTTCTTTGCGCCACAACTCGACGAGGTATTCCGGGTCGTACCGGCCGGGATAAACCTGCTTGAGCCCGAGCATCGTCGCCACGTACGGCAGGCCCCAGGCGTGAACGTGGAACATCGGCGTGATCGGCATGTACACGTCGTTGGTGCCGAGCAGGCGCACGCTGTCGATCGAACCCATGATCGTCGACACGCCCATGGTGTGCAGCACCAGTTGCCGGTGGGTGAAATACACACCTTTCGGGTTACCGGTGGTGCCGGTGGTGTAGAACGTGGTCGCGACCGAGTTTTCGTCGAAGTCCTGGAAGTCGTAGTGCGGGCTCGCCGCCGCCAGCAGTTGCTCGTATTCGCCAACCAGGTTGGGCAGGTCGGCGGTTTTCTCCGGCAAGTCAGTCAGCAGCAGGGTTTTATCGACGGTGGTCAGGTGCCCGGCGATGGCTTGATAGAGGCCCACGAACTCGCTGTTGACCAGCACAAAGCGGTCCTCGGCGTGGTTCATGGTGTAGAGAATCTGTTCCGGTGACAGGCGCACGTTGATGGTGTGGATGACCGCGCCGATCATCGGGATGGCGAACATGCATTCCAGATAGCGATGGCTGTCCCAGTCCATCACCGCCACGGTATCCCCGGCCTTGACGCCCGCCGCCGTCAGCACATTGGCCAGCCGCGCGACGCGCTCGATCAGCGTCGGGTAGCTGTAGCGCAACTGGTCGCGGTAGATGATCTCGCGGGTTTTCTCGTAACGAGCGCCGGACATCAGCAGTCGTTTGATCAGCAGCGGATACTGGTAAGCGCCTTCGGCTGGCGGGATAACGCGAGTCTGCAACATAAGAATCCCTTTTCTGACTGCTCGGTCTTGGCTTGGAAAGATGAGCACTCTAAAGCCGTTGGATTGCCGCCAAATCAGCCAAAGGAATGATTTGCAGAGCCGTACAAATGCTAGCTCTGCGCCAGCATTTGCAGGATTTGTCACCGCTGGTGGGCGATCAATGCATTTCGGTGAACGCGAGTTTGACGCCGATGGCGATCAGCACCGCGCCCATGGCCCGGTCGAACCAGTGGCCCATGCGCGCGAACCCGGCGCGTACCCGTTGTTGGCTGAACAACATGGCCACCAGGCAAAACCAGATGGCCGTCGCCACGGCCAGATAAATCCCGTAACCGGCCTGCACCGCCAGCGGTGTGTGCGGGTTGATGACCACGGTGAACAGCGAGAGGAAAAACAGCGTGGCTTTCGGGTTCAGGCCGTTGGTGACGAAGCCTGAAGTGAAGGCGCCACGCGCGGTGCGTTCGCCGACTTCCTTGTGCAAATCGTCCACCAGCGGTTTCGCCGGTTGCGCGCGCAGGGCTTTGAAGCCGATGTACAAAAGGTACGCGGCGGCGGCCCACTTCAACGCATTGAACAGCACGATCGATTGCGACACGATCAGGCCGATGCCGAGCAGCGAATAGCCGACATGCAGGAAAATCGCGCTGCCGACACCCAGCGCGGTCCAGGTCCCGGCGCGCCGCCCGTGGGTCACGCTTTCGCGCACCACCACAGCAAAGTCCGGTCCGGGACTGGCCACGGCCAGCAAGTGAATCAGCGCGACGGTCAAGAATTCTGTCCAGTACATGGCGGGTCCTTTGGGGCAGATAAATAAAGAGCCGGGGCAAATACACCCCTACATAGGGACTAATGCAGCTATGAGTAACCATATGTTTCATCTGGTAGGCTCGGCAGATTACGCCTTCAGTTCATTGCACAAAAGGTACAGTTGATGACGAACTCTCGCCGCGCCGTTTTCCTCGACCACCCGTCCCTGGACCTCGGTGACCTTGACCTGACGCCTTTGCGCGACTGCTTCAGCGACTTGCAACTGTTCGCCCAGACCACGCCGGACCAGGTGATCGAGCGCCTCAAAGGCGCTACCGTCGCAATCAGCAACAAGATCCTCATCGACGCCGCCGCCATTGCCGCCAGCCCCGATCTGAAGCTGATCCTGATCACCGCCACCGGCACCAACAACGTCGACCTCGCCGCCGCGCGCGCCCACGGCATCACCGTTTGCAACTGCCAGGGCTACGGCACGCCATCGGTGGCGCAACACACGATCATGCTGCTGCTGAACCTCGCCACCCGCTTGGCCGATTACCAGAAAGCCGTCGGCGAAGGTCGTTGGCAGCAGGCCAGACAGTTTTGTCTGCTGGATTACCCGATTGTTGAACTGGAGGGCAAAACCCTCGGTTTGCTCGGCCACGGCGAACTCGGCGGCGCCGTCGCGCGGCTGGCCGAAGCGTTTGGCATGCGCGTGTTGCTCGGGCAGATTCCCGGCCGCCCGGCGCGCCCGGATCGTTTGCCGCTGGAGCAATTGCTGCCGCAAATCGACGCGTTGACCCTGCACTGCCCGCTCAACGAACACACCCGCCACTTCATCGGCGCCCGCGAACTGGCCTCGATGAAACCCGGTGCTTTTGTGGTCAACACTGCGCGCGGTGGATTGATCGACGAACAGGCGCTGGCCGATGCCTTGCGCAACGGTCACCTGGGCGGTGCGGCCACGGACGTCTTGAGCGTCGAGCCGCCGGTCAACGGCAATCCGCTGCTGGCGGCGGACATCCCGCGGTTGATCGTCACTCCGCACAACGCTTGGGGCAGTCGCGAAGCGCGGCAGCGGATCGTGGGTCAGTTGACCGAAAACACCCAAGCGTTCTTCAGCGGTACAGCGCTGCGGGTCGTCAGTTGATAAACTGCCGCACTTTTTTTCAAGGAGCAGAGTATGGATCCGCGCAGTGAAGTACTGCTTCGTCAGGCCGAGTTGTTTCAAGGTTCGCTGTTGCTCGCCGGTTTGCCCGCCGACGATTTGCTCGGCCGCCTGCCCGATGCTCACGGCTGGTGCTGGCATGCCGGCGATCAAGCCGCGCTGGACGCACGTTTCGCCGAGCGCAGCCACTTTGGCGTGAACGCGCCGGAACGCGAGTTCGACGCGGCGGTGGTGTTTCTGCCCAAGTCCAAAGACCTTACCGATTACATTCTCAACGCCCTCGCCTCGCGGCTGGCCGGACGCGAGCTGTACCTGGTCGGGGAAAAACGCAGCGGCATCGAAGGCGCCGCCAAGCAACTCAACCCGTTCGGTAAACCGCGCAAACTCGACAGCGCACGCCATTGCCAACTGTGGCTGGTCACCGTGGCCAACGCTCCGGTAGCCAAATCGCTGGAAAGTCTGGCGCAGGAATATGAATTGCCACTGGCCGAAGGTCCGCTGAAAGTCGTCAGCCTGCCGGGGGTATTCAGTCACGGTCGGCTGGATCGTGGCAGCGCATTGTTGCTGGAACACCTGGATAAGTTGCCCAGCGGCCACTTGCTCGACTTCGGTTGCGGCGCAGGGGTGTTGGGCGCTGTGGTCAAACGGCGTTATCCACACAATCAGGTGACGTTACTGGATGTTGATGCGTTTGCCACCGCCAGCAGCCGTCTGACGTTGGCTGCCAACGGCCTGGAAGCCGAGGTGATTACCGGTGACGGAATTGATGCAGCGCCGATGGATTTGAGCGCGATCCTGAGCAATCCGCCGTTCCATGTCGGTGTGCACACCGATTATTTCGCCACAGAGAACTTGCTGCGAAAAGCCGCCAAACATCTGAAAAAAGGTGGCGAACTGCGGCTAGTCGCCAACAGCTTCTTGAAGTATCAACCGCTGATCGAGGAGCACCTGGGGGTCTGCGCGATCAAGGCTGAAGGTCAGGGTTTCCGCATCTACCGGGCCAAACGCAGCTAAAAACTCTTTGAAAAAGAGGCTTGCCCAAACGGATTTGCCTAGGCAGAATCCGCTCCGTCCTAGGGGAGTAGTCTCCCACGAGCGCCATGCTCGTCCGGCATACGTCAACATACTTGGTCAACAGACCATGGCGTATGCGACCCAAGCGTCCGCACAGACGGATCGCCAGGGTTTGACAAGACCTATGACACGAACACCTTACCCGGGGCGGGGAGGTCGTACGTGTCATAGCCGTGTCGACCCGCCCCTTAGGAAAACCCTGATGCTGGATTCTCTTCTCGTTCCCACCGCGATCGTTGCCTTGGCCGAAATCGGCGACAAGACGCAATTGCTCGCGCTGATTCTGGCGGCGCGCTTCCGCAAACCCTGGCCAATCATTGCCGGCATCGTTGCCGCTACCCTGGCCAACCACGCGGCAGCCGGTGCGGTAGGTGCCTGGTTTGGCAGTTTCTTCTCGAATGCGACGCTGCACTGGATCCTCGCTGCGAGTTTCACCGCGACGGCGCTGTGGACCCTGGTGCCGGACAAAATGGACGATGACGAAGCGAGTACCGCGCGCAAGTTCGGGCCGTTCCTGACCACGTTGATTGCGTTTTTCCTCGCCGAAATGGGCGACAAGACGCAAGTCGCGACGGTGATGCTCGCGGCGCAATATCCGGATTTGTGGCTGGTGATTATCGGCACCACGGCGGGCATGTTGATTGCCAACGTACCGGTGGTATTGGCGGGTAATTTTGCGGCGGACAAATTGCCGCTGACGTTGATTCGCCGGTTGGCGGCGTCTGCGTTTCTGGTGCTGGCGATTGTCGCGGTGTACAAGGCGATGCAGAGCAGTGGGTGGGTTTGACGGGGTAAGTCGGTAGACCGCGTTATCGTTCATCGCGAGCAGGCTCACTCCCACATTAGACCGTGTCCTTCACGACACCCCGGTCACTTGTAGGAGTGAGCCTGCTCGCGATGGCGCCAGCAGCCTCACTACAAAACCATCAAGGCTCGCTCCCACATTAGACCGTGTCCTTCACGACACCCCGGTCACTTGTAGGAGTGAGCCTGCTCGCGATGGCGTCAGCAGCCTCACTACAAAACCATCCAGGCTCACTCCCACATTAGATCGTGTCCTTCACGACAACCCGGTCATTTGTAGGAGTGAGCCTGCTCGCGATGGCGTCAGCAGCCTCGCTACAAAACCATCAGGACTTCGGCGCTTTTTCGTACAGCGGCATGACCTTCGGAATAGCTGCCTGCAACGAGGCAATGCGACTGGTCGACGCCGGGTGAGTGCTCATGAACTCCGGTGGCGAACCTTCCGAGGCCTTGCTCATCTTGTTCCACAAGGTGATTGCGGCGTTCGGGTTGTAGCCGGCGCGTGCTGCGAGTTCCAGGCCGATCAGGTCGGCTTCGTTCTCGTTGGAACGGCTGTTGGGCAACGTCATGCCATAGTTGGCAACGGTATCGGCCAGCGCCAGGCTGTCCTTGCCCAGACCGAACAAGGCACCCGCGCCCTGCTTGGCCATTTCCATTCCATAAGCTTTCGACATCGCTTCACGACCGTGCTCGCGCAGGGCGTGGGCGATTTCATGGCCCATCACCGCGGCGATTTCATCGTCGGTGAGTTTCAGGCTGTCGATCAAACCGGTGTAGAAAATGATCTTGCCGCCAGGACCGCAGTTGGCGTTGAGCTCATCGCTTTTGATCAGGTTGACTTCCCACTTCCACTGCGCCGAATCCGGGCGGAAGTTCGGTGCCTGGGCAATCAGCCGGTTGGCAATCGCCTGAATGCGTTTGGCATCAGTGCTGGTCTTGTCGAGTACACCGGCGGTGGTCGCTTCGCCGACAGTCTTTTGATAAGACTGCGCGTACATCTGGTCGACTTCCTGGCTCGACAGCATGCTGAACATGTACTGCTTGCGCTCCACCCCGACGGCGCCGCCGCTGGTGGTGTTGACCGACTGACAACCGGCCAGCAGCAAGGCTGCGCCGAGTGCGCTTACAACCAAAATCTTGTTCATCAAAAATCTCCCTGAAAGATGCCGCGTATCGTAGGGGTTGAATTGTATCGGCGCCAGATACAACAGACGTGTAACACGCAGTTTCAGAAAAGGCACCGCAAGGATCAGGAAATCTCAGACGTCTACGCCCCGCCGTTCGTTCCCACGCGGCAACGATCAATGGCTAACCGGGGGTCAGGCACTCCGGGCCGTTGAGTTTCGGATCATTCACCAGATTCGCCAGCACGCGTTCGCGCAACGGCGCCGGCTCACCCGCGAGCAAGCCTTGCAGCACGTGCAACGGGGTTTCAGGATCGAGCCACGCGGCTTGCCCCGCCTCGTCCAGAATCAACGGCCGGCGCTGACTGGCCGCCGCTTGAGTGATGACCGCCGTGCTCAGCCACACCTGCTCCTGCACCGGATAGGCTTCCCAGATCGCCGCAAAAAACAGCGCCGAGCCCTCCCCCGGCGTCAGCCAGTACGGGCGTTTGCGCTGGTTGCCGCGCCATTCGTAGAAGCCATTCGCCGGCAGCAGGCAACGGCGTTCGCGCAGGGCTTGGCGAAACATCGGTTGTTCGGCCACGGTTTCGGCGCGGGCATGCGCCGGGGTACGCGACAGGTCGGTCAGCCACGGCGGCGTCAAGCCCCAGCGCGCACGGGCCAATTCACGCTGGCCGTCGGCGCCAGCGCGCAGCATTAACACCGAATCGTTGGGGGAAATATTCCACTGGGCCTGCTGATCGGCGGGGAAGCCAGGCAGGGCCGCGAAGGCGGGGTTCCAGCGAAACAGGGCATAACGTCCACACATGGGGCAACACGACTCTCAATAAAACGAACGCCAGCCTAACAGACCAGCGTGCCGGGAAAACTTTCCGGTTCATCGCCGGGCATCGGCAGCGCGGCATTGTACGCGGCGATCAACTCGCGGGCGTAGTCGGCCTGGTCGTTATCCACCGACAAACCGAGCAAGCCGAACACCGGCAATTCCCCGGTGCCGCCCAGCAAATCGCGCCCCACCAGATGCGCTTCGACGCCCTCGCTGGCGAGCATGCCTTGCAGCAGCTCGCCTTCCATCAGGTTTTCCGGCTCGTAGATTCGCTGCATGGGCGCCCCTTATTCGTTTTCGCTGAACACTTCGAGGTGCCATTCCTCGCTATGGACCTGCAGCACAAAGGTTATCGGCCGGCAGCACACCTGACAGTCCTCGATATAGGTCTGATCACCTGCGGACAAATCCACCGTTGTCTCTACCGCTTCCCCACAATACGGACATTCATACTCAGCGCTTTCCAGCATCGCGGTCTCCCAGGTGACTTGTGCGTATAATCGCCGGTCTGTTTGCAGGGCTATTTTTGTCTGACTACTTTTTCAGACCGTGCCCCGTTGGTTTTCGATCAAAACCTTTACTTACCCTAGCCGTTTCCAACAAGAGAGCATGATGGGCGAATTCGATGCCATCCGACCTTACGACGACAGCGAAGTCCCAGCAGTGCTGGCGCGGCTGCTCGGCGACAAGGCGCTTCTAGATATCCTCATTCATTTCCGTTTCCCGCGTTATGCCGGTGCTTTCGGCTGGATGCTCAAACCTCTTATAGCTCATCGACTGCGCCGTGAGTTCGCTGGCGTCAATTCGGTGGCCTCTTTGCAAGACAAAGTCGAAGTCTACGTCGACCACACCATCGAGCGCGCCACCGACGGCGTGACGTACACCGGGGTCGAGCAATTCAAGTCCGGCAGCGCCTATCTGTTTATCGCCAACCACCGCGATATCGTCATGGACCCGGCCTTCGTCAACTATGCGGTGTACCACGCCGGCCTGCCGACGCCGCGTATTGCCATCGGCGACAACTTGCTGCAAAAGCCTTTTGTCAGCGACCTGATGCGTCTGAACAAGAGTTTTATCGTGCACCGCTCGATCACCGGGCGCCGCGAGAAAATGGCCGCGTACCAGTTGCTGTCGGCTTACATCAATCACTCGATCCGCAACGATTGCGCGTCGATCTGGATCGCCCAGGCCGAAGGTCGGGCCAAGGATGGCGACGACCGTACCGAGTCGGCGATCCTCAAGATGTTCCACATGAGCCGCAAGGACGAGCCATTCGGCGAAGTCATTCAGTCGCTGAACCTGACCCCGGTGTCGATCAGCTATGAATACGACCCGTGCGATCAGGCCAAGGCCCGCGAATTGTTCATCCTCGCCACCACCGGCACGTACAACAAGGCGCCGGGCGAAGATGACGTCAGCATTGCCAAGGGCATTACCGGCTACAAGGGCCGGGTCCACGTGAACTTTGCTGCGCCGATCACCGAGCTGTTCGACGACACCAAGCAATTGGCGATCGAAATGGACAAGCAGATTCTCGGCGGCTACCGGTTGTTCCCGGTGCATTACCTGGCCTACGCGCAATGGCAGGACGCCGACCCGCAGCTGCAAGTGCCGAAAGCCGCCGAGGTGTTCGCGGCGGACGAACTGGCCAAGGCTCAGGAAGAATGGCAACGCCGATTGCAGGCCTGTCCGGAAGAGCATCGCCCGTACCTGGTGCTGCAATATGCGACGCCGGTGAGAAATCAATATCGGGTGAAGGCTGGGTTGCCGTTGTAATCAGTGGTCAAGCGCTACACCTGTGGGAAGGGGCTTCTGTGGCAGAGGTGCTTTCGTGGCAGGTGACTTTCTGTGGCGAGCGAGCTTGCTCGCGCTGGGTTGCGCAGCGACCCCAGAATCTTGCGACTGCTGCGCAGCCGAACGCGAGCAAGCTCGCTCGCCACAGGAAAGTTCCACCCTCCACAGGAAAGCCCCACTCTCCACAGGAAAGTTCCACCCTCCACAGGAAAGCCCCACTCTCCACAGGCAAGCCCGCCTTGCCATGGGCAAGACTTTCACCACAAATGAATGGGCGTTGCTGAATTTGTTATCAGCGATTCAGAACTGTGTGCTGATCCACGAGATGATCAGCGCCACGCCCAGGCAGGCGAAGCCGAATCGGTAGAAAAACCGGTTCATGCGTTGGGTCGCGCCATCGTGCATCAGTGTCGCGTCATCGACGCGGCGGTTTTGCGCGGCGGCTTCAAGCACTGCCTGGGCGCGCTGTTCGCGGCGGCGCGTGGCGTGCAGCAGCCAACTGCCGGGGAACGCCAGCAGCAAGGCCAGCAGGTTGATCAACTTGGCGGGATGGTTGGTGAACAACGAAATCAAATGCAACGACATCACGGACCTCGGCAAAACTTGAGATGACAGGCGCCGGACCGACGACCGCGTCGCGGATTCTACCGAAAGCCTGCGACAAATAACGAACCACTTGGCCGATTGCTGATCGGTGTCACGTCATCGTCATCTGTATGCGCCAGTCTGTCGCCCCTCGAAACCGACACTGAGCCCGCCATGCTGCACGCCGAAAACCAGGACCGCCTCTACCTCATCGCCCAAAGCGAAGAACAGCAAAACCTCGTCGGCAGCCTCGCCTTCAATGTGCAGGATCGCCACTGGCTGGTGTATTGCGCGCTGGGCGGACACCAACATGCGGACTTGCCCGAGATGGATTTGCTGACCGGGGTGAGCGTGCTGGATTTCTACTCCCAAGCCGCCTGAGCCCTTTTTCGGATTGTAGGAGCGAGGCTTGCCCGCGAAGACGGCAGAACATTCAACATTGATGTTGGCTGACACACCGCTTTCGCGGGCAAGCCTCGCTCCTACAAGGGATCGGAGGTATTCGCGAAACCAGCGGGCATGAAAAAGCCCGGGACCATCACTGGCACCGGGCTTTTTTCACATCGGCGGAAAAGTTATTCGCCGAGGATCTGGCTGACCGTCGGGTCTTTGAACAAGCGCGTCAGTGCGTCGCTCAACACGTCGCTGACCAGCTTGGTGTTGGTTTCCTGGTTCGGCGCCATGCCGAAACGCTGGTCCAGGGAAGCGCCGTAACGACCGCTGTAGCGGCGGTTGGCGTTTTGCACGTCGGAGCGGAAGGTGGCGCCGATAGTCGCTTCGGTCACGTACATGCCTTCTTTAGGCGACTGGTATTTCAGCTCGGCCAGGGTCACGGTCAACTGCGGCGCATTCATGCCGTTGGACACCGGTGTGAAACCGAGCAAACGCACGGCCGCTTCAGCCTGAGCCTGCAATTTCGGCAGGATCTGCGCGCCCTGCACGGTGATTGCGCTGGTCTCCGGGTACAGACCGCCACGGGTGCCGAGGGTTGGCGATGGACGACCGTCGACCACCCGCACCACCACTTGCTGGCCGTGGCCAACCGGTGCCAGCTGAGTGGTCAGCTTCGGTTCCGGGTTCAGTTGTTGCGGGCTGTGGGCGCAGCCAACCAGGGTCAAACTGGTCACAGTGATCAAACCGAACAACAGGCGTTGCAACATGCTCTTCTCTCCAGAATCAGGCACAAACAGGCCCGCAGTATAGCGGTGGGCCACTGCAGCGAACTAGGGGACTTCAACGAATAACCCAAACTCTGACAAGCCCCGCGCAAAGCGGTTCCTGTCACACATCTGTCACCGCCCATACACCTTGACGTCATCGCGCACTGGCAACCTTCACAGCAGTCACCCCACAAGGTACTTCGCCATGCGTTATCTGATCTCGCTGTTCGCGCCACGCCCGCTGCACCGCAGCTTTGCCCTGCTCGATCGCAACGGTCATTGCCAGGCATTCAAACAATGCAGCCTGCAGCCGATGGGCGATGGCTGGGTCGAAATCGAAGAAATCCGCCTCAACTGGTTGCACCATCCCCTGCCCCCAAGCGCCCGTGTGCGCCAGCGTCAGCCCCGTTCACGAGTGCACGCGCTGTTGTCCATCTGACCGGACGCCTAATAAAAGTCATTAATCGCGACCATTTCCCTGCGTTTCTTAGATACAATCTCCCCCCGATTATAAGGACGTCTCCTGATCGGGCCTCGCAGCATCGTCAATGCCCAGGCATTGGCACCCCGAATCGCCCACAGAGAGCCGCCCACACAGATCGAGTGAAGCTGGCGTGCTTGCTGTTCCCTGAGCAAAACCCCCACTTTTCGCGCATCTGCAGAGCTGTCATACGCTCGGTCACTGAGCTGTTTGCCCGTTTTGCCTGTCATGTACTACATGGCGGCAATCCATCCGGGCACGGTGCCAGGCTGGGACAGCCCTTTTTGAGGTTCACGTCTTCAAAAGAGCGTGAAAAAAACGGGTTTTCACAACTTCACAAGAGTGTGGCGAGCAAATGAATAGTTTTGCGTCTGAACATGCACCATTAGCGTCTGAAACAGCCCAACGACACAGGACCGGGTACGCCTCGAATACCGGAGCCTGAAGCCTGTCCGCTACGGATTTGGTTGCACAAACGGATGTCTCGACCATAAGTCGAATTGCCAGTCGCGCGTTGAAGTGAGTTCATGGACCTCATTGACCCGGCCGGTAGCGTCCGTCGAAGTTGCGAAAAATTGCGAAGATTCGGACATGGCGATTCTGGCCATGAGTACCTGGGGCACACATGACACGCCCCGGCACGCCTGGCAGCTATGCCGACAATTTGGTGCTGCAGATTTTGGAGACGCGTTAAATGGCGCATAACGAAGCAGTCGACGTAGTACTCGTTGGGGCCGGCATCATGAGTGCCACCCTCGCTGTACTGCTCAAAGAGCTCGACCCCGCGATCAAGCTGGAAGTCGTCGAGCTGATGGATTCCGGTGCTGCGGAGAGTTCCAACCCGTGGAACAATGCCGGTACCGGTCACGCCGGGCTGTGTGAGTTGAACTACACGCCGCAGGCCGCCGACGGCTCCGTCGACATCAAGAAAGCCGTGCACATCAATACGCAGTTCGAGGTGTCGAAACAGTTTTGGTCGTACCTGACCAAAAAAGGCACGTTCGGCTCGTGCAAATCGTTCATCAGCCCGGTGCCGCACCTCAGCTTCGTGCAGGGCGACAGCGGCGTGTCTTTCCTCAAGTCGCGCTTCGAGGTGCTGAGCAAGCACCACGCTTTCGCTGACATGGAATACACCGAAGACAAAGCCAAAATGGCCGAGTGGATGCCGCTGATGATGCCGGGCCGTCCGGCCGACGAAGTTCTCGCCGCGACCCGCGTGATGAATGGCACCGACGTCAATTTCGGCGCGCTGACCAATCAACTGCTCAAGCACCTGACCAGCGCACCCGATGCGCAGGTCAAGTACTGCAAGCGCGTCACTGGCCTGAAGCGTAACGCCAACGGCTGGACCGTCAGCATCAAGGACGTCAACAGCGGCAACAGCCGTGAAGTCGACGCCAAGTTTGTTTTCCTCGGCGCGGGCGGCGCGGCATTGCCGCTGTTGCAGGCGTCGGGCATCGAAGAAAGCAAAGGCTTCGGCGGCTTCCCGATCAGCGGCCAGTGGCTGCGTTGCGATAACCCGGAAGTGGTCAAGCATCACCAGGCCAAGGTGTACAGCCAGGCAGCGGTCGGTTCGCCGCCGATGTCGGTGCCGCACCTGGACACCCGCGTAGTCGATGGCAAGAAGTCGTTGCTGTTCGGGCCATACGCCGGTTTCACCACCAAGTTCCTCAAGCACGGCTCCTTCATGGACCTGCCGCTGTCGGTGCGCGCCGGCAACATCGGCCCGATGCTGGCCGTGGCGAAAAACAACATGGACCTGACCAAGTACCTGGTCAGCGAAGTGATGCAGTCGATGGAGCAACGCCTGGAATCGCTGCGTCGTTTCTACCCGCAAGCGAAGGCTGAAGACTGGCGCCTGGAAGTGGCCGGCCAACGGGTGCAGATCATCAAGAAAGACCCGAAAAAGGGTGGTGTTCTGCAGTTTGGTACCGAACTGGTGGCGGCCAAGGATGGTTCTCTGGCGGCACTGCTCGGCGCTTCGCCAGGCGCTTCGGTGACGGTTTCGATCATGCTTGAGCTGATCGAGAAGTGCTTCCCGAACAAGGCTTCCGGCGAATGGGCGGCTAAACTGGCGGAAATCTTCCCGGCCCGGGAAAAACTTCTGGAAACCGACGCAGCGCTGTATCGCAAGATCAACGCACACAACAACGTCGCGCTGGAACTGGTTGAAGCCAGTAACGAGACCGAAAGCTACGCTTGATTCGGCTCCACAAAAAAACGCCCCGCTCTGATTGAGAGCGGGGCGTTTTTTTATGGGCGGTGGATTGGCTTATCGAGGATTTGCGGAGCTGGTGAGGGCCTCATCGCGAGCAGGCTCACTCCTACAATAGACGGGTGTGCACCAATCAAATGTAGGAGTGAGCCTGCTCGCGATGGGTCCAGCAGCAACACCGCCAAATCAGCAAATCAGCCGCGCGCCTTGGCGATCAGCTCGATGTATTCGGCCGCATTGCGCTGGTCCTTGATCACCGCCACAAAGTCATTGCCGTGCTCATCCTTGCCGTCCAGATCAAAACCGGCCTCGACGAAAAACGTCAGGAAGCGCTCGAAATCGTCGATGCGCAGACCGCGGTAGGCTTTGATCAGTTTGTGCAGCGACGGTGAAGTGGCATCGACCGGTTCAAAATCGAGGAACAGTTTGATCTGCTCATCGCCGATCTCGTCACCAATCACTTGCTTCTTATCTTTACGCATTGCCGACTCCAGCTCGCAGACATTTCACGGGGCGGGCAGTTTACCCCTCACTGGCCGCCGGGCTCAACGCGGACGCACACTGCCGGTGTGCAGATCGGCCCAGACATGGCCATTGGCGTAGCTGAGGAACTGGCAATACACGGTGTCGTTGCGCAGCAGGTCAATGACCACGCGGTATTGCGCCAGCGGGTAATACATCGTCAGCGTTTTGCTTTTTTCGTCGTAGATCGGCTTTTTCAGGCTTTTGCTTTCGCCATCAAAATTGACCAACACCTGGTTGATGGTCGCGCCTTTGTTCAGGGATTTGCCCTTGAGGCGGATCAGCAATGGCGACGTCACCGGGATCGGCTGTTGCGAGGATTGACGCTGGCTGCCGACCACCACCGAATAGTCGGTGACTTGCAACAGTTGTTGCTGCTCAGGCTCGGCGTCACGCAGGGTCAAGTCGTCCGGCGGCAGAAACTGCGCGTGCATCGGCGCCGGCGCGGCGGCCAGCGGCAGGCTTGCGGACAGTAACAGGACGGCGCAGCAGCGGGTCAAAAGGCTCATGACAGGCTCCGGGGGACGGGGCCGAGCACTCTAACATGGCAAAGGAATGGGCAAACCCCGATCCCTGTAGGAGCGAGGCTTGCCCGCGAAGAGGCCGGCACATCCAACATCTTTGTCGGCTGACACAGCGCTTTCGCGGGCAAGCCTCGCTCCCACCGAGGATTAATGACAGGGATTACCGATCAATCAAACTGCGCGAGCATCCACGCCTGGTACTCGGCGACACCCGGCTCGCCTTCACGCGGCGCCCAGTGGGCAAGCTCACCCTCGCCGACCGGGCGATAAGGGCCGGCCTTACACTCGAACATCAAACTGTCCGCTTCCAGCACCACCAGACCGTGGAACACCCCGGTCGGCAGATCGACGCCGACACAGTCGCCGCCCGCCTGCAGAACCTGCTTGCGCACCACCGCGCCCGACTCGTCAAAAATCAACAAACCGAGGCGCCCCTTGAGCACCAACAGGGTTTCAGCCTTGTTGTCGCCCAAGTGTCGATGCGGCGGAATATAGGTGCTCGGTTGCAGGCCCACCGCCATGCGGTGGCAGGCGTCTTCCATCTGATGGAAGTTGTGATGCTGGCGCCCGCGAGGATTCGCCGCAGCCTTCTCGGCCAATTCCGCGAACAGGGTTTGATCAAGAAAGCTCGGCGTGGTCATTTTTTACATTCCTTTAACGGCAAAAATGCCATTGGCGTTACGCCAGTAACCTTTGTAATCCATGCCGTAGCCGAAGATGTAGCGGTCGATGCACGGCAGGCCGACGAAATCCGCTTTGAGGTCCGGACGCGCCTTGCGGTCGTGGTCCTTGTCGATCAGCACGGCAGTGTGCACAGCGCGGGCGCCGGCGTGTTTGCAGTAATCAATGATGGCGCCGAGGGTGTGACCTTCGTCGAGGATGTCGTCGATGATCAGCACGTCGCGATCGAGGAACGACACTTCAGGCTTGGCTTTCCAGAACAGGTCGCCGCCGCTGGTTTCGTTGCGATAGCGGGTAGCGTGCAGGTACGACGCTTCCAGCGGGAATTGCAGATGGGTGAGCAACTTGCCGGCAAAAATCAGCCCGCCGTTCATCACACAGAAAACCACCGGGTTGGTGTCAGCCAGTTGTTCGTTGATGTGTGCACCGACGCGGGCGATGGCCGCCTCGACTTCAGCTTCGGTGTACAGGCAGTCAGCCTCTCGCATGATTTGACGGATATGCTCGAGATCAGCGGACATGGCGCTCTCCAAGGGGTGGCTTATGCAGGAAAAGCGGGCAAAGGTACGCATCCAGCGAGGCCGAATCAAGCGTTTGTGGACTAACGTACTGTATGTCTATAGGACAACACCCTCGGATAGATTAATCTAGGCCGGTTTTTTTGCCCGCCGCCGGAGCCTTTCCCCATGCCCATCCAAGAGATCCGCCATCCGCTGATCCGTCATAAACTTGGCCTTATGCGCCGCGCAGACATTAGCACGAAGAATTTCCGTGAGCTCGCTCAGGAAGTCGGTGCGCTGCTGACCTATGAAGCTACCAAAGATTTGCCGCTCGAAACCTACGATATTGAAGGTTGGTGCGGCACCGTGTCGGTGGAGAAAATCGCCGGCAAGAAGATTACCGTGGTGCCGATCCTGCGTGCCGGTATCGGCATGCTCGAAGGCGTGCTGAGCCTGATCCCGGGCGCCAAAGTCAGCGCCGTGGGCGTGGCCCGCAATGAAGAAACACTGCAGGCGCACACCTATCTGGAAAAACTGGTGCCGGAAATCAACGAACGCCTGGCCATGATCATCGACCCGATGCTCGCCACCGGCAGTTCCATGGTCGCCACTATCGACCTGCTGAAAAAAGCCGGTTGCCGTGACATCCGCGCGATGGTCCTGGTCGCTGCCCCCGAAGGCATCGCCGCCGTCGAAAAAGCGCATCCGGACGTGATCATCTACACCGCCTCCATTGATGAAAAACTCAACGAGCACGGCTACATCATCCCGGGCCTGGGCGATGCCGGCGACAAGATCTTCGGCACCAAGCAGAAGGACGCTTGAGCATGCAGGAAGAGTTCAACGATCCGCTCTGGCGCACGGTGCTGTCCGGCGCCCAGATGCTGTTCGTGGCGTTCGGCGCCCTGGTGCTGATGCCGCTGATTACCGGCCTCGACCCCAACGTGGCGCTGTTCACCGCAGGTCTGGGGACGATCCTGTTCCAGATCGTCACCGGGCGTCAGGTGCCGGTGTTCCTGGCGTCGAGCTTTGCCTTCATCACCCCGATCATTCTCGCCAAGGGCCAGTTCGGCCTCGCAGCGACCATGGGCGGGGTAATGGCGGCCGGTTTCGTCTACACCTTCCTCGGCCTCGCGGTGAAGATCAAAGGCACCGGTTTCATTGATCGACTGCTGCCACCGGTGGTGATTGGTCCGGTGATCATCTCCATCGGCCTGGCCATGGCGCCGATTGCCGCCAACATGGCGATGGGCAAGGCTGGCGACGGCTCGGAGCTGATTCACTATCAGACCGCGATGCTGATCTCGATGCCGGCGCTGCTGACCACGCTGATTGTCGCGGTGTTCGGCAAAGGGATTTTTCGCTTGGTGCCGATCATCTCCGGCGTGCTGGTCGGTTTTGCCATGGCGTTCTATTTCGGCGTGGTCGATACGGCGAAGATTGCCGCCGCGCCGTGGTTTGCGATTCCGCACTTCACCGCGCCGGAGTTCAACTGGCAGGCGATTCTGTTTATCGTCCCGGTGGCGCTGGCCCCGGCCATCGAGCACATCGGCGGGGTGATTGCCGTGGGTAGCGTGACCGGTCGCGATTACCTGAAGAAACCCGGTCTGCACCGCACGTTGCTGGGCGATGGCATTGCGACGACGGCTGCCGGCCTGTTCGGCGGTCCGCCTAACACCACGTATGCCGAAGTGACTGGCGCGGTGATGTTGACCAAGAACTACAACCCGAAAATCATGACCTGGGCAGCGATTTTCGCCATCAGCCTGGCGTTCGTCGGCAAGTTCGGCGCGCTGCTGCAGAGCATTCCGGTGCCGGTGATGGGCGGGATTCTGTGTCTGTTGTTCGGTTCGATTGCGGCGGTGGGCATGAACACGCTGATCCGCCACAAGATCGATCTGGGCGAGGCGCGCAATCTGGTGATTGTCTCGGTGACCCTGGTGTTCGGGATTGGCGGTGTGCTGGTCGGCACCGGCACCGGCCCGGACGACTTCGGCCTCAAAGGCATCGCGCTGTGCGCGGTGGTGGCGATTGCGCTGAACCTGTTGCTGCCGGGCAATGACAGCTGGAAGCACAAGAAAGCGGATGAGCCTTTGCTGTAAACAGGCTGAATCTTCATCGCCTGAAAGAATGCCTTCGCGGGCAAGCCTCGCTCCTACAGGATTTCGTCGTGTTCATGATCGACACAACCCTGTAGGAGCGAGGCTTGCCCGCGAAGCTTTTAGAGTGCCAACGGCGCTCGCTCGCACAATACGCTCAACGCCTTGGCCCATTGCGGGTCGTCGTTGAGGCACGGCACCAGCACCAACTCTTCGCCGCCGGCTTCGCGGAACTGTTCCAGACCGCGATCACCAATTTCTTCCAGGGTCTCGATGCAATCGGCAACAAACGCCGGGCACATCACCAGGATCTTCTTCACGCCGCTTTTGCCCAACTCATCAAGCCGCGCTTCGGTGTACGGTTCGATCCATTTCGCTCGGCCCAGACGCGACTGAAACGACACCGACCACTTGCCGTCCGGCAACCCCATGCGCTCGGCAAATTGCTCGGCGGTGCGCAGGCATTGCGCGCGGTAACACGTCGCCATTACTGCCGGGGAAGCGTTTTTGCAGCAGTCCTGATTCTTGAAACAGTGCTGGCCCGTCGGGTCGAGTTTGGTCAGATGCCGTTCCGGCAAACCGTGAAAACTCAGCAGCAAATGATCGTAGCTTTGCTCCAGATAAGGCTTGGCGCTGGCGACCAGCGCATCGAGGTATTCCGGCTGATCGTAGAACGGCTGGAGAATCGACAACTGAACATCAAGTTTGTGCGCGCGGATCACCCGTTTGGCTTCTTCGATCACCGTGGTCACGGTGCTGTCGGCAAACTGCGGATACAGCGGCGCGAGGGTGATTCTGCGGTGGCCCTGCTTGACCAGTTGCAGCAATTTCGTCTCGATCGACGGCTCGCCATAACGCATCGCCAATTCCACCGGGCCCTGGGTCCACTGCGTGGTCATCGCTTGTTGCAGGCGACGGCTGAGCACCACCAGCGGCGAGCCCTCCTCCCACCAGATCGAAGCGTAGGCGTGGGCCGACTGCTCCGGGCGTTTGAACAGGATCAGCGACACCAGCAAGCGCCGCACCGGCCACGGCAGGTCGATCACATACGGGTCCATCAAAAACTGGTTGAGGTAACTGCGCACATCCGCCACCGAGGTGGAAGCAGGTGAGCCCAGATTGACCAGAAGCAACGCGTGATCGGTCATGCAACGTCCTATTTCAGAGGCGGCTGGACACGTCGTCCAGAGCCGCGCGCAAATCAGTGAACTGGAAGGTGTAACCCGCTTCCAGCAAGCGCGCCGGAACAGCCTTCTGGCCGCCCAGCAAGAGCAATGACATTTCGCCCAGCGCGACCTTCAACACCAGCGTCGGCAGCGGCATGAACGCCGGGCGGTGGAGCACGCTGCCCAGCGTCTTGGCAAACTCGCGATTGCGCACCGGTTGCGGCGCGCAGGCATTATATGGACCGCTGGCGTCGATGCGCTGCAGAAGAAAATCAATCGCGCCGATTTGGTCCTTGATATGAATCCACGGCATCCACTGCCGACCGTTGCCAATCGGCCCGCCCAGACCCAGTTTGAACGGCAGCAACAGCCGCGACAAAAAGCCGCCCTCCGCCGACACCACCAACCCGGTGCGCACCAGCACCACGCGAATACCCATGGCTTCGGCGCGCTGCGCGGTTTCCTCCCAGGCGATGCACAACTGGCTGGCGAAATCATCGATGACCGGCGGCGAATCCTCGCTCAACTCGCGCTCGCCGCCATCGCCGTACCAGCCCACCGCCGAGCCGGAAATCAACACTTCGGGTTTCTGCTCGCGGCTTTCCAGCCACGCCAGCAGGGTTTCGGTCAAGGTGATGCGACTGCTCCAGAGCAACGCCTTGCGTTTGTGGGTCCACAGACGATCACCAATCGGCGCACCGGCCAGGTTGATGATCGCGTCCAGCGGTTCTTGTCCGAGGTCTTCAAGGCGGGCAATGCCGCGCACCTGGGGACCACAAATCCCGGCGACTTTCTCCGGCGAACGACTCCAGACCGTCAGGTGATGCCCTTGGCTCGACCAGTGTCGGCAGAGCTGACGTCCTATCAAACCAGTACCGCCGGTCAGCAATATGCGCATGACTTCTTCCTCGCGTGGCGTTTTACCCGGATCACTAGTCTATTTTTATAAGCAGGGATCTTTGGTATCGGGCAGGCTCTTGGTTTAGCACGCTAATGTTTTCAACAACGCTTTGTGTTCACAACGCTTTGTGTTCAACAACACTGCATGTTTAACAACGCTATGTGCTTAACAATAGGCCAAGCTGTCAGAACGAGAACGCTGAAAGTTATACCAAAAAACAATATTGTACAGCTTTAAACCACGGCGTAGTCTGTACAGAAAGGTAAACGAGGCCCCTATGACTGTACCTATCGCAATCATCGGCACCGGCATCGCCGGACTCTCCGCCGCCCAGGCCCTGACGCAGGCCGGGCATGTCGTTCAACTATTCGATAAAAGCCGCGGCAGCGGCGGACGCATGTCGAGCAAACGCAGCGATGCCGGCGCTCTGGACATGGGTGCGCAGTATTTCACCGCTCGCGACCGCCGCTTCGTCACCGAAGTGCAGCGCTGGCAAGCCAATGGCTGGGTGGCCGAATGGACGCCGCAGCTTTATACCTATCAGGGCGGCCAACTCAATCTGTCGCCGGACGAGCAGACACGCTGGGTCGGCACGCCACGCATGAGCGCCATCACCCGCGCCCTGCTCGGCGACCTCGAAGTGCAGTTCGCTTGCCGCATCACCGAAGTTTTTCGCGGTGAAGAACACTGGCATTTGCAGGACGCCGAAGGCTTCACCCACGGTCCGTTCAGCCACGTGGTGATCGCAACGCCGGCGCCGCAAGCCACCGCGCTGTTGGCCGCCGCGCCGAAACTCGCCGGCGCCGCTGCCGGGGTGAAAATGGAGCCGACCTGGGCGATTGCGCTGGCCTTCGACACGCCGCTGGATACGCCCATGGAAGGCTGCTTCGTGCAAGACAGCCCGCTCGACTGGCTGGCGCGCAACCGCAGCAAACCGGGACGTGACAACACCCTGGACACTTGGGTGTTGCACGCGACCAGCGCCTGGAGCCGGCAACACATCGACCTGCCCAAAGAAGCCGTGATCGAGCAATTGCACGGCGCATTCGCCGAACTGCTGCACAGCGCCATGCCTGCGCCAACGTTCAGCCTCGCCCACCGCTGGCTCTATGCGCGCCCCGCCAGCAGCCACGAATGGGGCGTGTTGGCGGATGCCGATCTGGGCTTGTACGTATGCGGCGACTGGTGCTTGTCCGGTCGCGTCGAAGGTGCGTGGCTCAGCGGCCAGGAAGCCGCCCGCCGTTTGCATGCGCACCTGCAATGAACCGCATCAATCCGGGTAAATTGCTGCTGTCGAAGTGGACAGCAGCCCTGCCAAAAAACCGCGAGAAGCATTTTCTGGTGACCGAGGTTTTCCGCGACGAGGAAGGCACGGTGCTGCAGGTTGAACTGCAAGCGGTGCTGACCCAGCGCAGCGAGCGGCTGGACTGGCATTTGCTGAAAAACAGCGACAGTTGGTTGCTGGGCTGGAAATAGATTTTTCTGCCGCAGCCGCTCCACGACTCTTGGGCCCTTCGCTAAAACCTATACAAACAATTTGACTTGTACAGCTTTGAATCTATGATGAACTGCATGTTGTACAGCGCCTACGCTCTGTACAGGTTTAGATTCGAGGTGCTCCGATGTTCAATGCCCCCGCCAAACCGAAAATCGCAATCAGCGCCTGCCTGATGGGAGCCGAGGTGCGTTTCAATGGTGGGCACAAGGAGTCGCGGCTGTGCAGTCGCACCCTCACCGACTATTTCGATTTTGTGCCGGTATGCCCGGAAGTCGCGATCGGCCTCGGCATCCCGCGCGAGCCGATTCGCCTGGTCGGCGACCCCGACCATCCGCAAGCCATCGGCACCGTCCACCCCGCGATCAACGTCACCCAACCCCTCGCCGAGTACGGTCAACAAATGGCCGCCGAACTGCACGACATCTGCGGCTACATCTTCATGCAGAAGTCGCCGTCCTGCGGCTTGTTGCGGGTCAAGGTTTACCACGCCAACGGCGCGCCGGTGGACGGTGGCGGGCGCGGCGTCTATGCCCAGGCGTTCTGCGCCGAACATCCGGACCTGCCGGTCGAAGAAGACGGCCGCCTCAACGATCCGGTGCTGCGCGAGAACTTCCTCACCCGCGTATTCGCCTACAGTGACTGGCAGCAACTGCGCCGCGAAGGCCTGACGCGGCGCGCGCTGATCGACTTTCACTCGCGCTACAAATACCTGCTGATGGCGCACAATCCGGTGCAATACAAAACCCTCGGCAACCTGCTCGGCAACATGGGCCAGACCGATCCCGAAGAACTCGGCCCGCGTTATTTCAGCGAGCTGATGGCGGCGCTGAAAAAATGCGCCACGCGCCGCACGCACACCAATGTCTTGCAGCACATTTTCGGTTACCTGAAACAGGTGATCAGCGCTGAAGACAAACAGGAAGTGCTGCACGTCATCGGCCAATATCGCCTCGGCATCGTGCCGTTGGTGGTGCCGCTGACGCTGCTCAAACATTACTTCCGCCAATACCCTGATCCGTACATTGCGCAGCAGGTTTACCTGCAGCCGCACCCGGAAAATCTCAGTCTGCGAAATGCGATTTAAATGAATACGACCCCCGATACCAGCGCCCAGGAAGACCTCGGCGCCGATTTCAAGAAAGCCCTGGACGAAGGCTGGCTGCCGATTCGCGAAGTCGCGCGGCAGACCGGCGTCAACGCCATCACCCTGCGTGCGTGGGAACGGCGTTACGGACTGATCGTGCCGCAACGCACGCCCAAGGGTCATCGGCTGTTCTCCGCCGAACACGTGCAGCGGATTTTGACCATCCTCACCTGGCTCAACCGTGGCGTCGCCGTCAGCCAGGTCAAGCAACTGCTCGACACCCCGCAAGCCTTTACCGAATCGGTTGAAAACGACTGGCAACTGCTGCGCCAAACCTTGCTGCAAGCCGTGACCGAACTGGCCGAGCGCACCCTCGACGACACCGTCAACCAAGCCATGGCGCTGTACCCGCCACGGACCTTGTGCGAACAACTGCTGATGCCGTTGCTGAGCGAACTCGAACAGCGCTGGCAAGGCCAATTCGGCGCGCAGATGGAACGGGTATTTTTCTACTCGTGGCTGCGAAGCAAGTTCGGCGCGCGGATTTATCACAACAACCGCCAGTTGCGCAGCGCGCCACTGTTGTTGGTCAACCACTCGGACCTGGCGCTGGAACCGCACCTGTGGCTGACCGCGTGGCTGATCAGCAGTGCCGATTGCCCCGTGGAAGTATTCGACTGGCCATTGCCGGTTGGCGAACTGGCGTTAGCGGTCGAACACCTGCAAGCACGCGGCGTGCTGCTGTATTCGAGCAAAGCCATGAACCTGACGCAGTTGCACAAACTGCTGAGTGGCGTCAGTTGCGCAAAAATCATCGTCGGGCCAGCGGTGGTTATCCACCAAGCCGAGCTGTCGGCGAAGACTACGGAAATCGCTGAACTGTTCATCGCCGAAGATCCGTTGGCGGCGCATCAGGAGTTGGTCCAGCGAGGAATTATCTAATGTCGAGCGCGGACCATTCCTTGCAATTGATCTGGCTGCGCAGCGACTTGCGCCTGCATGACAACACCGCCCTTTCGGCCGCCGCCGCGCGTGGCCCGACCGTCGCGGTGTATCTGCTGAGCCCGCAGCAATGGCAGGAACATGATGACGCGCCGTGCAAAGTCGATTTCTGGTTGCGCAACCTCGCTGAGCTCAGCACAGCGCTGGGACAGTTGAATATTCCGTTGCTGATCCGCAGCGCGGCGCATTGGCAGCAGGCGCCGAAAGTCCTGCTGGAGCTGTGCCAGGAATTGAACATTGGCGCGGTGCACGTCAACGAGGAATACGGCATCGACGAGACACGGCGCGATCAAGCCGTGGCGCACGCGCTGGATAAGGTCGGCGTAACGTTCAACAGTTATCTCGACCAACTGTTTTTCGCCCCCGGCACTGTGCTGACCAAGACCGGCACCTACTTTCAGGTGTTCAGTCAGTTCCGCAAAGTCTGCTACGAGCGACTGCGCCACTCGCTGCCCGGCATCGTGTCGGCGCCCGGCAAGCAGGCGAAACTGACCATCAGCAGCGACAAAATCCCGGCCAGCGTCGACGGTTTTGCCACGCCGCCAGACAGCTTGCGCGCGTTGTGGCCGGCGGGTGAAGCCGAAGCGCGGCGGCGTCTCGAGACGTTCGCCGACGCGCACATCGACTATTACCTCAGCGAGCGCGACTTCCCCGCCAAACCCGGCACCAGCCAACTTTCGGCGTATCTGGCCGCCGGGGTGATTTCCCCGCGCCAGTGCCTGCACGCGGCGCTGCAAAGCAATCAGGGCGAATTCGACAGCGGCAGTGTCGGCGCGGTGACGTGGGTCAATGAGCTGCTCTGGCGCGAATTCTACAAACACATTCTGGTCGGCTACCCACGGGTTTCGCGGCACCGCGCCTTTCGCCCGGAAACCGAAGCGCTGGCCTGGCGCGATGCCCCGGAAGAACTCAAGGCGTGGCAAGAAGCGCGCACTGGCCTGCCGATCATCGACGCGGCGATGCGCCAATTGCTCGAAACCGGCTGGATGCACAATCGTCTGCGCATGGTTGTGGCGATGTTCCTGACCAAAAACCTGTTGATCGACTGGCGTGAAGGCGAGCGCTTTTTCATGCGCCACTTGATCGACGGCGACTTGGCGGCGAACAACGGTGGCTGGCAGTGGAGTTCATCCACCGGCACCGATTCGGCGCCGTACTTCCGCATTTTCAACCCGCTGAGCCAGTCGGAAAAATTCGACGCGCAGGGTCTGTTCATCAAGCACTGGCTGCCGGAACTGGCCGCGCTGAACAAAAAAGAAGTGCACAACCCGGCCAATGTCGGCGGCTTGTTTGGCGTCGCCGATTACCCGTCGCCGATCGTCAACCTGAGCAATTCGCGCGCCCGGGCACTGGCGGCGTTCAAGAATCTGCCGTCACGCCAAGCGGTTGCCGGAGGTGGCGATGAGTGAGTTTCTCGAACACTTCGCCCGGCAATTCGCCGGGCTGAATAAAGACAACTTGCAGCGCCTCGGCGAGCTGTACAGCGACGACGTGCACTTCACCGATCCGCTGCATGACGTGCACGGGCTCAGTGATCTACACGGCTATTTCGCCAAGCTCTACGCCAACGTCAGCGAACTGAGTTTTGACTTTCGCGGTTTCGATCAAGTTCGTGACGGCGAAGGTTATCTGCGTTGGGTCATGAGCTACCGCCACCCGCGTCTCGACGGCGGACGGCTGATAACAGTAGACGGCTGCTCGCATTTGCTCTGGCGCGACAAGGTCTATCGGCACCGCGATTATTTCGATGCCGGCGCACTGCTTTATGAACATCTACCCGTATTGGGCCGGGTCATTGCCTGGCTGAAAAGGAGCATGGGATGAGCCTCACACCACCACGGCGTTACTGGTTGACGGGCGCGAGCAGCGGCATTGGCGCCGCTTTGGCCGAAGAAATACTGAAAACCGGCGCGCACCTGGCCGTAAGTTCACGTTCGCTGGCGCCGCTCAAAGTCCTCGCCCAGCGTTATCCGGGACAAGTGCTGGTGGTCCCCGGCGACCTGACCGACAGCCAGACCGTGCGCGAAATCGGTGAACAGATCACCGAGGACTGGGGTTCGCTGGACACGGTGATTCTCAACGCCGGGACGTGCGAATACGTTGACGCCAAGCAGTTCGACGCCTCGATCATTGAGCACGTGGTGCGCACCAATCTGCTCGCCAGCAGTTATTGCATCGAAGCCGCCCTGCCGTTGTTACGCGCCGGCACTGCGCCGCATCTGGTTGGGGTCGCCAGTTCGGTGACTTACCTGCCGCTGCCACGCGCCGAAGCCTATGGCGCATCGAAAGCCGGGCTGCGTTATCTGTTCGAGTCGTTGCGTATCGATCTGGCCGACGAAGGCATTGAAGTCACCGTGGTCAGCCCCGGTTTTGTCGATACGCCGCTGACCGAGAAAAACGATTTCCCGATGCCGCTCAGTTGGCCAGCGGAAAAAGCCGCGCGGCATATCTTCAACAAACTGCAGAACCGGCCGCTGGAAATCGCCTTCCCGGCGCTGTTCATGGCCGCGCTGTGGCCGCTGTCGAAAATGCCTAACCGGGTAAAACTGGCGATCGGCAAACGGATGGTGCGCAGCAGTCCGCCGATCAAGGATCAACCGTGAACATCGCCATAATCGGTAGCGGCATTTCCGGGCTGACCAGCGCCTATCTGCTCAATCGTCGCCACGATATCACCGTGTTCGAGGCCAGCGACTGGGTCGGCGGGCATACCCACACCGTCGACGTTACGGTTGATGGCCAGACGCACGCGGTGGATACCGGGTTTATCGTGTTCAACGATTGGACCTACCCGAATTTCATCCGCCTGCTCGGGCAACTCGGCGTCAGGTTCAAACCGACCGAAATGAGTTTTTCGGTCAACGACCCGGACAGCGGCCTGGAGTACAACGGCAACAACCTCAACAGCCTGTTCGCCCAGCGCAGCAATTTGCTGTCGCCGGGGTTCTGGAAGATGTTGCGCGACATCCTGCGCTTCAACAAAGAAGCCTTGCGCGACCTCGAACAACAACGGATCGCCGCCGACACCACGCTCAATGATTACTTGCAGGCCAACGGTTACAGCGAGCGTTTTATCCTGCATTACATCGTGCCGATGGGCGCGGCGATCTGGTCGATGTCGATGGCCGACATGCTCGGTTTTCCGCTGCAACTGTTCGTGCGGTTTTTCAAGAATCATGGCTTGTTGTCGGTCAACGACCGGCCGCAATGGTGCGTGATCGAGGGCGGTTCCAGCGCCTACATCGCGCCGCTGACGGCTTCTTTCAAAGAGCGGATTCGCCTCAATTGCCCGGTAACGCGAGTCGAGCGCGACCGCGACGGCGTGGTGATCCACAGCACTGCCGGCAGCGAACGTTTCGATAAAGTGATTTTTGCCTGTCACAGCGATCAGGCGCTGAAGCTGCTGGCCGAGCCGAGTTCGGCCGAGCAATCGATCCTCGGCGCCCTGCCCTACGCCGACAACGAAGTGGTGCTGCACACCGACATCGGTCTGCTGCCAAAACGCAAACTCGCCTGGGCCAGTTGGAATTACCGTCTCAACGGCGCCGGTCACACCCACGCCGCCGTCACCTATGACATGAACATCCTGCAAGGCTTGCAGAGCGACACCACGTTCTGCGTCAGCCTCAACCAAAGCGCCGGCATCGACCCGAGCAAAGTCCTCGCCAGATTCACCTACGCCCATCCGCAATACAGTTTGAAAGCGGTGGCGGCGCAGCAGCGCTGGGACGAATTGGACGGCGCGCAGCACACTTATTACTGCGGCGCGTATTGGGCCAACGGTTTCCATGAAGACGGTGTGGTCAGCGCATTGCGCGTGGCTCGCTCGTTGGGTGAAGTGCTGTGAACAGCGCCCTCTACAGCGGCTGGATCGGCCATCGGCGTTTTGCGCCCAGAGCGCATGCGTTCCGTTACCGGATCGGGCTGCTGTACCTCGACCTCGACGAGCAGGACGCGGTGCTCGGGTTGTCGCCATTTGCCGGCACCAGCCGCTTCGCGCCGTTCTCGTTTCGCGAAGGCGACTATCTGAAAGCGTTTACCGGCCGCGGCATGCGTCTGATCGATGCCGTGCGCCAACAGGTCGGCGAAGCCATCGGCCATCAGCCGCAAGGCTCGATCTGTTTGCTGACCCAGGCGCGCAGTTGGGGTTTGTCGTTCAACCCAGTGAGTTTTTTCTACTGCCACGAGGCGGACGGGCAACTGGCGGCGATTCTCTGCGAAGTGACCAACACGCCGTGGCGCGAGCGCTATCACTACGTGCTGCCGGCGCAAGCGGCCGAATCGCTGCACGGCCAGCACCAGCACTTTGCGGTGGCCAAGGCGTTTCATGTGTCGCCGTTTCTGCCGCGCGATCTCGAATACCGCATGAGCTTCAGTCCTGCCGCGCAACGCCTCGGCGTGCACATGGCGGACTGGCAAGGCGAACTGAAACTGTTCGATGCCACGCTCAACCTGCAACGCGAAGCCCTTGATCGCGCCAGCCTGCACCGTTACCTGCGGCGCTTTCCGTGGATGACTGCGAAAACCGCCCTGGCGATCTATTGGCAGGCGCTGCGACTGTTATTCAAACGAGCACCGATTTTTGCCCATCAGGCTGCCGATGGCAGCTTTCAAACCGCAACCGTTGCACCACAGGATCGCCATCATGAAATCCTCTAGCGTTTCGGCCAAAGCCAATCTACTCGGCAGCAATGGCTGGTCCGGCTCGCTGCTGCGCCGGGGCGTTCTGCGGCAATTGGCGCAGCTCAAACACGGCCAACTGGTGGTGATCGAGGACGGCGAACGGCATGTCTTCGGCACGGCCGGCGATCATCTGCTCGGGGAGATCGAGATTCTCGACGCGGCCGCCTGGGGCATGGTTGCGAGCAACGGTTCGATTGGCGCGGGCGAGGCTTTTATCCACGGTTACTGGACGTCGCCGGACCTGACGGCGGTGGTCCGGGTGTTTGTCAGCAACCTCGAAGTGCTGGATGCGATGGAGGGCGGTCTGGCCAAACTCGGTCGGCCTTTCGTGCAAGGCCTGCATTGGCTCAATCGCAACACGCGCAAGGGCTCGCAGAAAAACATCGCCGCGCATTACGACCTCGGCAACGATCTGTTCGAACAGTTTCTCGACCCGACGATGATGTATTCGGCGGCGCAGTTCCTCCGTCCTGAAGACACCCTGGAACAGGCGCAACTGAACAAACTGGAAAGAATCTGCCAGAAACTCGACCTCAAACCCACCGACCATTTGCTGGAGATCGGCACAGGCTGGGGCAGCATGGCGCTTTTCGCGGCGCAGCATTACGGTTGTCAGGTAACCACCACCACGCTGTCCAAAGAGCAATACGCCTACACCGCACAACGCATCGAAACCCTGGGTTTGCAGAAGCAAGTGACGTTGCTGCTCTCGGACTACCGCGACCTCACCGGGCAATACGACAAACTGGTTTCAATCGAGATGATCGAAGCGGTCGGCCATCGTTTCCTGCCGACCTATTTCAAGCAATGCGCGCACCTGCTCAAGAGCAACGGCTTGATGCTGTTGCAGGCGATCACCATCCGCGATCAACGCTACGAGCAGGCGCGGACCCAGGTTGATTTCATCCAACGTTACATCTTCCCCGGCGGCGCATTGCCGTGCGTGCAGAAGATGCTCGAAATCGTCAGCCGCGACACCGACATGAACCTGCTGCACATGGAAGATTTCGGCCTGCACTACGCGCGCACGCTGCGCCTGTGGCACGAGAACTTTCGCCACGCCCACGGGCGTTTGACCGAGTTGGGCTACGACGATTATTTCCTGCGCTTGTGGGAGTTTTACTTGTGTTACTGCGAAGGTGGTTTCCTCGAACGGACCATCGGCACCGCGCAGTTGTTGCTGGCAAAACCGGCGGCAATCACCGCGCCATTGCTGGGGCGGTTTGATGCTTGAACGCCTGGTCAATGCAGCGTTGTTTCAGCTCGGCTGGTTCGCCTGTGTGCTCGGCGGCGACAGCCTGTGGTTATGGGTGGCAGTGGCGGCGCTGGTGATTCACCTGCTGTGGATAAGTCGCTGGGTCGATGAAGGCCGGTTGATTCTGAGCGTGGTGCTGCTCGGGACCACGGTCGACAGTACCTTGCGTTGGTTGGGCGTGTTCGAGTTCAGCGACGTCGCACCGCTGATTCCGCTGTGGCTGATGTTGCTCTGGGCGCTGCTGGCGACGACGTTGCGCCATTGCCTGCAATGGAGCGCCAAGCCGTGGTGGCTGGCCAGCCTGCTCGGTGCCATCGGCGGGCCGCTGTCTTATTACGCCGGCAGCCAATTGGCCGGCGTGCAGTTTCCCTACGGCCAATTCGTCACGTTGCTGGGGCTCGGCATGCTCTGGGCGCTGCTGTTTCCGGCGCTGCACTTCATGGCGCAACGGCTGGCGGCGGACTCCCACGACTGAGCGTCCGTCAGGCCTTTCACACAGCTGCGGCGCACTGCCTTACACTGCGCGCCATGAAAACCATCCCACACACGCAAATCGCCGAACCGGCGATCACTTGCTCGACCTGCTCAGCCTGCTGCTGTCAGCTCGAAGTCATGCTGATCACCGAAACGGGCGTGCCCGAACGGTTTATCGATGTCGATGATTGGGGCGGCGAAGTGATGTTGCGTCTGGACGACGGCTGGTGTGCAGCGCTGGATCGCAACACGATGATGTGCACGATTTACGAAAAGCGTCCGCTGATCTGCCGGGAGTTCGAGACGGGCTCACCGGAATGCATCGAAGAACGGCAGGGGATTGTGTCGGTTTATCGCTGAAGGACGCTTTCGCGGGCAAGCCTCGCTCCTACATGATTTCGTCGTGTGATTGATCGACGCTAAACCTGTAGGAGCGAGGCTTGCCCGCGAAGCTTTTGACCTTACAGCGGCATCGTGTAGTGCAGCGCGTAGCTTTCTACACCATCGTTGTCGCTGCTGATCCCGGCGTTGGAATAATGCGTCGCGCGAATCCCGACTTCATGACCACCGGCGAAGCGCAGGCCGAAACCGATGCGGTCTTCAAACTGGAAAGACTGGCCAATGTTGTTGTCTTCCATCTGCGTGTTGGAGAACAACGCAACACCGATGCCTGCCTCGACATATGGCTTGACGTTTTGACCGGCGAATTCGTAAACGAATACCGGCGAGAACGACAGGCTGCTGGTGCCCGAAGTCTTGTCGCCATCCCAGTAGGTGTAAGCGCCGCTCCAGTAACCGGTGACGCGACCGACGTCGCTCTGCAACCAGCTCTGATCCCAATCGAATTGCATGCCCAGACGGTAAGTCATGGTTGAGTCGCTAGTCGCGCCCACCCCGAATTCAACGCCTGCAGCCTGTGCAGTCAAACTTTGCCCCAGAAGTGCGGCCGCAATCGCAGCCAAGCAAAATAGTCGCTTCACGAGAAGTTCCTTTACTCAAATAACATGTGGTTTTTTGGTGATCTCAACAGACTAGGCTATAGAAGCCCAGGCCAATTCAGAAGTTCAGTGATTTCACACTAATTTCACAAATTTTTACACGTCGAATTTTTGCACGATGCCAGAAGATGTCCACAGCTTCGGTAGGATATTTCTGAAATGCTGTTCCTCGCCACTGGTCCAGAACTGCGCGGCGCTCGCGGCCCCGTGGGCAAGCAGGTCTCGCTCGGCCAGAAGACGCTGCAATTGCCGCGCTACGGCGGCGCCAGTGTCGATCAGGCTGATATCGTCCGCGATCATCTGCTTGAGCAATGGTTTGAGAAACGGATAATGCGTGCAGCCGAGAATGATCGTGTCGCAACCGGCCGCCAGCAGCGGCTCGACATAGCTCTGCAACATCTGGCGCAACGGCGGGCTGTGCAGATCGCCGTTCTCGATCAGCTCGACCAGGCCCGGACACGGCTGGGTGATGACCCGCACATCGGTGGCAAAACGGTCGAGCAGTGCAGCGAACTTGGCGCTCTGCAAAGTGCCGGTAGTGGCCAACACGCCGACCACCCCACTGCGCGTGGCCGCCGCTGCCGGTTTCACCGCCGGTTCCATGCCCACGATTGGCCATTGCGGATAATCGCGGCGCAAATCGGCGACGCCCGCGACGGTCGCCGTGTTGCACGCGACCACCAGAGCCTTGGCGCCCTGCTGTTGAAGAAACCCGGCGATGGCGCTGCAACGCTGCTGGATGAATTGCGCAGTTTTCTCGCCGTAGGGAATGTTGCCGCAATCAGCGACGTACAACAGCGACTCGTTGGGCAGCAGGCGCTGAATCTCGGCCAGCACCGACAGCCCACCGACGCCAGAATCGAACACGCCAATCGGCGCTTCACGCATGCTTGCGACCACAGACGCTGCAACCCGGATCACGCTTGACCCGCAACTCGCGGAAACGCGTGCCCAAGGCATCGATCAGCAACAAGCGCCCCACCAGCGGCTCGCCGAAACCGGCCAGCAACTTCAGCGCTTCGAGCGCTTGCAGGCTGCCGACCAGGCCGACCAACGGGCCGATGACCCCGGCTTCGCTGCACGTCAGTTCAGCTTCGCTGCCATGCCCGTATAAACAGTGGTAACACGGGCTCTCGGGGCGGCGCGGGTCGAATACCGACAACTGCCCTTCGAGGCGAATCGCCGCGCCGCTGACCAGCGGTTTGCCGGCAGCGACACACGCGGCGTTGACAGCCTCGCGAGTGGCGAAATTGTCCGAGCAATCGAGCACCAGATCCACTGCGGCAATGGCGGCGGCCAGCGAATCTTCGTCGAGCGCCGCACGATGGGCGACCAATTGAATGTCGGGATTGATCGCGCTCAAGCGGCGGATCGCCGAATCAACCTTGCTCACGCCGACGCTGTCGGTGTCGTGAATGATCTGGCGTTGCAGGTTAGTCAGGTCGACGGTGTCGAAGTCCGCCAAGTGCAACTCGCCAACCCCGGCAGCCGCGAGGTACAGCGCCACCGGCGAGCCGAGTCCGCCGAGGCCGACGATCAATACACGGCTTTGCTTGAGCCGCAATTGGCCGTCGATGTCGACGTGTTGCAGCAGAATCTGGCGGCTGTAGCGCAGCAATTCCTGATCATTCAGCACGGCAGGCGTCCCAGGCTGATTCGTTGGTGACCGCCCAGATCGCTGCGGCTATGGACCTCTGCAAACCCTCGGGTCAGCAGCAAATCACGCACTGCCTCGGCTTGATCGTAACCATGTTCGAGCATCAACCAGCCGCCCGCTTCGAGGTAATCCGGCGCCTGGGCGACGATCAGACGCAGATCGTCGAGCCCGTCGATACCGGCGACCAACGCACTGGCAGGTTCGAAACGCACGTCGCCCTCGACCAGATGCGGGTCGGCGGACGCAATGTAGGGCGGGTTGCTGATGATCAGTTCAAACCGCTGCCCCTCCAGCGCGCTGAACCAGTGACTGCTCAGCACCGTGGCGTTTTTCAGGTGCAGGCGCTGACGGTTGCGTTCGGCCAGCGCCACGGCTTCGATCACCCGATCGACTGCGGTGACGTTCCACGCCGGACGTTCGCTGGCCAACGCCAAGGCAATCGCGCCGCTGCCGGTGCCGAGGTCGAGCACCCTGGCTGGGGTCGCGGGCAATAATTGCAGCGCGGTTTCCACCAGCAGTTCGGTGTCGGGACGCGGGATCAGCGTGTGCGGCGCGACTTCCAGATCAAGTTTCCAGAAACCTTGCTGGCCGAGAATATAGGCCACCGGCTCGCCGCCACGTCGACGTTGCAGATAACTGGCGAACGTCAGCGCCGCTTCACTCGGCACGATGCGCTCGGGCCAGGTGTGCAGAAAACTGCGGTTCTTGCCCAGCGCGGCGGCCAGCAACAGCTCGGCATCGAGGCGCGCCGACGGCGAATCGGGCAAATCGGCAGCCCGCAACAAACTGGCAATGATCGTCATTTATTCACCTATGGCGGCCAATTGGTCAGCCTGGAACTCGACCAACAACGGCTCGATCACCGCTTCAACGCCACCGGCAAGGATTTCGTCGAGCGAATACAGCGTCAGGTTGACCCGATGGTCGGTGACCCGGCCCTGGGCAAAGTTGTAGGTGCGGATGCGCTCGGAGCGATCACCCGAACCGACCAACAACTTGCGTTCGCTGGCGATGGCGTTGGCGGCGGCGCTGGTCTGCTGGTCATTCAGTTTGGCTGACAACCAGGCCATCGCCCGGGCGCGGTTCTTGTGCTGCGAACGCTCTTCCTGACACTCCACAACGATGCCGGACGGCAAATGCGTAATGCGGATCGCCGAGTCGGTCTTGTTGACGTGCTGGCCACCAGCACCGGAAGACTTGTAGGTATCGACGCGGATATCCGCCGGGTTGATCTCGATGGCTTCCTGCTCGTCCGGCTCGGGCAACACCGCGACGGTGCACGCGGAGGTGTGGATGCGGCCCTGGGATTCCGTCGCCGGAACCCGCTGCACGCGGTGCACGCCGGATTCGAACTTGAGCTTGGCGTAGACATTCTCGCCTTCAACGCGGGCAATGACTTCCTTGAAGCCACCGTGCTCGCCGATGTTTTCCGAGAGAATCTCCACACGCCAGCCACGTCGCTCGGCGTAACGCGAATACATCCGAAACAAGTCGCCGGAAAAGATCGCCGCCTCGTCGCCGCCAGTGCCGGCACGGATTTCGAGGAAAACGTTGCGCCCGTCGTTCGGATCCTTGGGCAGCAGCATGCGTTGCAGCTGCGCTTCGAGTTCGATCAGTTGCTCTTTGGCTTCGCGCACTTCTTCCACGGCCATTTCGCGCATGTCCGGGTCGCTGTCCTTGAGCAGTGCCTGCGCACCTTCGAGGTCGCCTTGCACTTTGAGCAACTGTTTATAGGTTTCGACAATCGGCTCGACCTCCGCGTATTCCTTGGAATAAGCGCGGAATTTGCTCTGATCGCAAATGACTTCGCTATCGCCAAGCAGAGCGGTCAATTCCTCGAAACGGTCCTGGAGGATGTCCAGCTTATTGAGCAGTGACGCTTTCATTGCAGTTTTTTATCCGAGCTATCCGACGAGCCCTCACCGAGGGCAAAGAGTTCCTGGGCCATGGCCAACGCATCGAGGCGGCCTTCGGCAGTCAACTTTTTCAACTGTACGCTAGGTGCGTGCAGCAGTTTGTTGGTCAAGCCACGCGCCAGTTGCACCAGCACGTCTTCGGCGCTGCTGCCGTTGGCCAGCATGCGCTGGGCCTTTTGCAATTCTTCGTCGCGCAGGCGTTCGCTTTGTTGACGATAGGCCTTGAGCACATCAACTGCCGCCAGTTCGCGCAGGCGCACCATGAAGTCGTCGGCGCCGATCGACACCATTTCTTCGGCCGCTTGCGCAGCGCCCTGGCGACTCTTGAGGTTTTCCGCGACCACTTCGTGCAGATCGTCGACGCTGTACAGGTACACGTCGTCGAGCTCGCCGACTTCCGGCTCGATGTCGCGCGGCACGGCGATGTCGACCATGAAAATCGGTTTGTGCTTGCGCAGTTTCAGCGCACTTTCCACCGCGCCTTTACCGAGGATCGGCAACTGGCTGGCCGTGGAACTGATGACGATGTCGCTGCGCACCAGTTCGGCGGGAATGTCGGAGAGCAACACGGCGTGGGCGCCGAACTGTTCGGCGAGAATGCTCGCGCGTTCGAGGGTGCGGTTGGCGACGACGATGCGTTTTACGCCCAACTCATGCAGATGGCGGGCGACCAGGGTGATGGTCTCGCCGGCGCCGATCAGCAGCGCCTGGCTGCGCTGCAAGTCGCTGAAAATCTGTTTCGCCAGGCTGACGGCGGCAAACGCCACGGACACCGGGTTTTCGCCGATGGCGGTGTCGGTGCGCACTTGTTTGGCGGCATTGAAGGTTGCCTGGAACAGTCGGCCGAGCAGCGGGCCGATGGTCCCGGCCTCGCGCGCCACGGCGTAGGCCGATTTCATCTGGCCGAGAATCTGCGGTTCGCCCAACACCAGCGAATCGAGCCCGGAGGCGACGCGCATCATGTGACGAACTGCCGCATCATCTTCGTGCACATAAGCGCTGGCACGCAGCTCATCGAGGCTCAAATGATGATAATCGGCCAGCCAGCGCAGGATGATGTCCGCCGAAAGGTGGTCCTGTTCTATGTACAGCTCGCTGCGATTGCAGGTGGAAAGGATCGCAGCTTCGCGGCTGTCGGTCAGTCGGCAGAGCTGCTGCAACGCCTCCACCAGTTGCTCAGGGGTAAAGGCCACGCGCTCGCGGACGTCTACTGAAGCAGTCTTGTGGTTGATACCGAGTGCAAGGAAGGCCATTCAAGGTCGCTGATGGTGACGTGAAGCCGGCAATTGTCCTACTTCGACACAGCCAGAACAACTACCGCTGACTATTGTCCCAATGTCTTGCCTCTATAAAGGCATCAATTGAGACTCGGTTATGTTTGACCGAAGGCTTGTGTCATGATGCTCCGACCGCAGGTTAGTCGTCCTTCTCTTATATGAATAGATCTTCCGCGTTGCTCCTTGCCCTTGTGTTCCTCAGCGGCTGCCAGGCCATGGCACCCGTTTCGTCGGACGGTACGCCGCCGGTCGAAGACAGCACTCCGGCCCCTGAAAAGCCCAAGGTTTACGGTTCCTTCAGCGAAGACACCGTGTTCAGCCTGTTGAGCGCCGAGCTGGCTGGCCAGCGCAATCGTTTCGACATTGCGCTGGACAACTACGTGACCCAGGCCATCAACACGCAGGATCCGGGCATTTCCGAGCGGGCCTTCCGGATCGCCGAGTACCTGGGCGCCGATCAGGCCGCTCTGGATACCGCACTGATCTGGGCCAAAAACGCCCCGGACGACCTCGAAGCGCAACGCGCCGCCGCCGTGCAACTGGCGCGTGCCGGGCGCTATGACGACTCCATGGTGTATATGGAGAAAGTCCTGCTGGGCAAGGGCGACACGCATTTCGACTTCCTCGCCTTGTCTGCGGCCGATACCGACCAGGACACGCGCAACGGCTTGATGAAAAGTTTTGACCGGTTGTTGCAGCGTCATCCGAAGAACAGCCAGCTGATTTTCGGCAAGGCTTTGCTGATGCAACAGGACGGCGACGCCAAAGGCGCGCTGGCCCTGCTCGAAGACAACCCGCCGGACGACGGCGAAATTGCCCCGATCCTGCTGCGCGCGCGTTTGCTGCAAACGCTCAATCGTGGCGACGAAGCACTGCCGCTGCTGCAAAAAAGCATCAAGAAGTACCCGGACGACAAACGCCTGCGCCTGACTTACGCGCGCATGCTGGTCGAGCAGGACCGCATGGACGACGCCAAAGTCGAGTTCTCCAGCCTGGTTCAGCAATACCCGGAAGACGACGAGTTGCGTTATTCCTTGGCGCTGGTGTGCCTGGAAGCCAAGGCCTGGGAAGAGGCCAAGGGTTACCTCGAAGATTTGATCGCTCGCGAAAGCCACGTCGATTCGGCGCATTTGAACCTCGGCCGGATCGCTGAAGAGCGCAACGACCCGCAAGGCGCGCTGCTCGAATACGCCCAGGTCGGCCCCGGCAACGACTATCTGCCGGCGCAATTGCGTCAGGCCGATATCCTGATGAACAACGGCAAGACCGCCGAAGCGCAGAAAAAACTCGCCGCCGAACGCGATGAGCAGCCGGATTACGCGATTCAGCTGTACCTGATCGAAGCCGAAACCCTGTCCGCCAACAAACAGGGCGACCGCGCCTGGGGCGTGTTGCAGAAAGCCTTGCAGCAATACCCGGACGATCTGAATCTGCTGTACACCCGCGCGATGCTTGCGGAAAAACGCAATGATCTCGGGCAAATGGAAAAAGACCTGCGCCTGATCATCAAGCGCGATCCGGACAATGCGATGGCGCTGAACGCCCTCGGCTACACCTTGTCCGACCGCACCACGCGTTACGAAGAAGCCAAAGCGCTGATCGAACAGGCGCACCAGATCAATCCGGAAGACCCGGCGGTCCTCGACAGTCTTGGCTGGGTGAATTTCCGCCTCGGCAATCTCGACGAAGCCGAACGTTTGCTGCGTCAGGCGCTGGAGCGTTTCCCCGATCAGGAAGTCGCTGCTCACCTCGGCGAAGTCCTGTGGGCCAACGGCAAACAACGCGAAGCCAAACAGATCTGGGGCAAGTTCCTCAAGGATCAACCCGACAGCCCTACCCTGCGCAGCACCATCAAGCGCCTGACCGGATCAGAGACTCTTTAAGATTATGTTTTTGCGCCACGTTATTGTTTTCAGTTTTATTGCCCTGCTCGCCGGTTGCGCGGGTTTCGGCGCTCGCGAATCCGTCCAGGGCCAGGGCAACCCGGCCCAATGGAACGTCTACAAACAGCAGATGACCAGCCTCGACGGCTGGCAAATCAACGGCAAGATCGGCATTCGCGCACCGAAGGATTCGGGCAGCGGCACGTTGTTCTGGCTGCAGCGTCAGGATTACTACGACATTCGTCTGTCCGGCCCACTGGGTCGCGGCGCCGCTCGCCTGACCGGTCGCCCGGGCAAGGTATCGCTGGAAGTCGCCAATCAGGGCCGCTACGAAGCGCCGACCCCGGAAGCCTTGCTCGAAGAGCAACTGGGCTGGAAATTGCCGGTGTCCAACCTGGCCTGGTGGGTTCGGGGGCTCCCGGCGCCGGACAGCAAGAGTCGCCTGACGCTGGACACTGACAGCCGCCTGGCCAACCTTGAACAGGATGGCTGGAAAGTCGAATACCTCAGTTACGCCGAGCAAAACGGCTACTGGTTGCCCGAGCGGATCAAACTGCACGGCACCGACCTTGATGTCACGCTGGTGATCAAGGAATGGCAACCACGCAAACTGGGGCAGTGAACATGACTGCTGCGCGTTTGACCTTGCCCTCCCCGGCCAAACTCAACCTGATGCTGCACATTCTCGGGCGCCGTGAAGACGGTTATCACGAGTTGCAGACAATTTTTCAGTTTCTCGATTACGGCGATGAAATCACTTTTGCCGTGCGCGATGACGGCGTGATTCGTTTGCACACCGAGTTCGACGGCGTGCCGCACGACAGCAACCTGATCGTGCGCGCCGCGAAACAACTTCAGGCGCAGTCGGCTTGTACGCTCGGCATCGACATCTGGATCGACAAGGTCTTGCCGATGGGTGGCGGGATCGGCGGCGGCAGTTCAAACGCGGCGACCACTTTGCTCGGGCTCAATCACCTGTGGCAACTGGGCTGGGATGAAGATCGCCTGGCCACGCTGGGTTTGACCCTGGGCGCCGACGTGCCGGTTTTCGTCCGTGGGCACGCGGCTTTCGCCGAAGGTGTCGGGGAGAAACTCACCCCTGTAGAGCCCGAAGAACCTTGGTATCTCGTGCTGGTGCCGCAAGTATCTGTAAGTACAGCAGAAATTTTTTCCGATCCGTTGTTGACACGTAACTCTTCTGCCATTAAAGTGCGCCCCGTTCCCAAGGGAAACAGTCGAAATGACTGCTTGCCGGTAGTAGCAAGGCGTTATCCAGAGGTACGTAACGCATTGAATTTGTTAGGTAAATTTACCGAAGCAAAACTCACCGGCACTGGAAGTTGTGTGTTTGGGGGCTTCCCAAGCAAAGCTGAAGCTGATAAAGTCTCGGCCCTTCTGACAGAGACCCTTACAGGGTTTGTAGCAAAGGGAAGCAACATTTCGATGTTGCATCGCAAGCTTCAAAGTCTGCTCTAAAAGAACCGATTACTGGGTAATCGTTGCAACAGATACAGGGGCGTCGCCAAGCGGTAAGGCAGCAGGTTTTGATCCTGCCATGCGTTGGTTCGAATCCAGCCGCCCCTGCCATTTTCCTATACTCATCCAGGTTACCCTCAGCCTTCAGGTACTGCGCGTGTCCAAGATGATGGTCTTTACGGGGAACGCTAACCCCGATCTGGCTCGGCGTGTTGTACGTCAGCTGCATATCCCTCTCGGTGACATCTCTGTCGGCAAGTTTTCCGACGGCGAAATTACTGCCGAGATCAATGAAAACGTCCGCGGTAAAGATGTCTTCATTATTCAGCCGACTTGCGCTCCGACCAACGATAACCTGATGGAACTGGTAGTGATGGCTGACGCCTTCCGCCGCTCCTCGGCTACTCGTATCACTGCTGTTATTCCTTACTTTGGTTATGCCCGTCAGGATCGCCGTCCGCGTTCCGCACGTGTGGCTATCAGCGCGAAAGTCGTCGCTGACATGCTTACCGTAGTCGGCATCGATCGTGTGCTCACGGTTGATTTGCATGCTGACCAAATCCAGGGTTTCTTCGATATTCCGGTAGATAACATCTACGGCTCCCCGGTATTGGTGGATGACATTGAAGATCAGCGCTTCGAAAACCTGATGATCGTCTCTCCGGACATTGGTGGCGTCGTGCGTGCACGTGCCGTTGCCAAATCCCTGGGTGTGGATCTCGGGATCATCGACAAACGCCGTGAGAAAGCCAATCACTCTGAAGTGATGCATATCATCGGTGATGTCGAAGGGCGCACCTGTATTCTGGTCGATGACATGGTCGATACCGCCGGCACTCTGTGCCACGCGGCCAAGGCCCTGAAAGAGCATGGCGCTGCCAAGGTTTTCGCTTACTGCACGCACCCTGTGCTGTCCGGTCGGGCGATCGAAAACATCGAAAATTCCATGCTGGACGAACTGGTGGTGACTAACACCATCCCGTTGTCCGCTGCTGCTCAAGCCTGCTCGCGTATCCGTCAACTGGATATCGCGCCGGTAGTTGCCGAGGCGGTTCGCCGCATCAGCAATGAAGAATCGATCAGCGCGATGTTCCGTTAAGGGCCCTGCCCTTCTCGAATGTCTCGTTGACGAAAAGCGCCCCGCCCCGGCATTCCTGTCGGGGCGGGGCTTTTTTGCCCATATCGCCTTTAGCGCTGGTCGCAACCGCTGGGGCGAATGTGGTTATTTTGGAGATACAACATGAACGATTTTACTCTGAATGCTGAAGTGCGTTCCGACCTGGGGAAAGGTGCGAGCCGCCGCCTGCGTCGTCTCGCAAGCCTGGTACCTGCTGTAGTTTACGGTGGCGAAAAAGCCCCTGAATCCATCAGCATGCTGGCTAAAGAAGTTGCCAAACTGCTCGAAAACGACGCGGCTTACAGCCACATCATCGAGCTGAACATCGGCGGCAAAAAGCAGAACGTCATCATCAAGGCTCTGCAGCGTCACCCGGCTAAAGGCCACGTACTGCACGCTGACTTCGTACGCGTTGTAGCTGGTCAGAAGCTGACTGCTATCGTGCCTGTACACTTCATCGGCGAAGAAGCTCCGATCAAGAAAGGCGGCGAAGTTTCGCACGTGACTTCGGAAATCGAAGTGACCTGCCTGCCGAAGGACCTGCCTGAGTTCATCGAAGTCGACCTGTCCAAGGCCGAAATCGGCGACATCATCCACATGTCCGACCTCAAAGCCCCTAAAGGCGTTGAGTTTGTTGCTCTGGCACACGGTGACGACAAGGCAGTAGCCAACGTTCACGCTCCACGTGTTGCTCCAGAAGAAGACGCAGCAGCAGAAGAAGGCGCAGCAGAGTAATTTCACTCTGTTCGCCGGAGTGACCGGTAACATCGCGGACTAGTACGTAGCGAGAAAGCGGGCGAAAACGCGGAGTTTACATAATGGTAAATGAGCACTTGTCGTCCACTTTCGCCGCACTCCCTGATTGCGGCGATGTTATCCACCACTCCAAGGAAGGGCCCCTATCGTGACTGCCATAAAACTGATCGTTGGCCTGGGAAATCCAGGCGCTGAATACGAACAGACCCGGCATAACGCAGGGGCCCTTTTTGTTGAGCGCATCGCGAACGCGCAAGGCGTAAACCTTGTGGCGGATCGTAAATATTTCGGCCTGACCGGGCGCTATTCGCATCAGGGTCAGGATGTTCGTCTGCTGATTCCCACCACGTACATGAACCGCAGCGGCCAGGCCGTCGCGGCACTCGCCAATTTCTTCCGCATTACGCCTGAAGAAATCCTCGTGGCGCACGACGAACTCGACTTGCCTCCGGGCGTTGCCAAGCTCAAACAGGGCGGCGGCCATGGCGGTCACAACGGGTTGCGCGACATCATTGCGCAACTGGGCAATCAGAATACCTTTCACCGCTTGCGGCTTGGCATTGGCCACCCGGGCGTTGCCAGTATGGTTTCAAATTTCGTCCTGGGTCGTGCGCCACGCGCCGAACAGGAAAAACTCGATGCCAGCATCGACTTTGCCCTCGGCGTGCTGCCGGATATCCTCGCCGGGGAATGGAACCGCGCGATGAAAAACCTGCACAGCCAGAAGGCCTGACTCTAATCCGAGGGGATACACCATGGGATTCAATTGCGGCATCGTCGGCCTGCCTAACGTCGGCAAGTCCACCCTGTTCAACGCCCTGACCAAATCCGGGATCGCGGCCGAGAACTTCCCCTTCTGCACCATCGAGCCGAACACCGGGATCGTGCCGATGCCGGATCCGCGTCTGGAAGCTCTGGCAGCCATCGTCAATCCAAAGCGCATCCTGCCGACCACCATGGAATTCGTCGACATCGCCGGCCTCGTTGCTGGCGCCTCGAAAGGTGAAGGCTTGGGCAACAAGTTCCTCGCCAATATCCGCGAAACCGATGCCATCGCCCACGTAGTCCGCTGCTTCGAAGACGAGAACGTGATTCACGTCTCCAACAGTGTCGACCCGAAACGCGACATCGAAATCATCGACCTGGAATTGATCTTCGCCGACCTCGACAGCTGCGAGAAGCAACTGCAGAAAGTCGCGCGCAACGCCAAGGGTGGTGACAAGGACGCCGTGGTCCAGAAAGCCCTGCTCGAGCAACTGATCGCCCACTTCACCCTCGGCAAACCAGCGCGCACGCTGATGAAAACCATGGGTGCCGACGACAAAGCGGTGATTCGTGGTTTCCACTTGCTGACCACCAAGCCGGTCATGTACATCGCCAACGTCGCTGAAGACGGTTTCGAGAACAACCCGCTGCTGGACATCGTCAAAGCCATCGCCGAAGAAGAAGGCGCCATGGTGGTTCCGGTCTGCAACAAAATCGAAGCGGAAATCGCCGAACTGGAAGACGGCGAAGAGAAAGACATGTTCCTCGAAGCCCTGGGCCTCGAAGAGCCTGGCCTGAACCGCGTGATCCGCGCTGGTTACGAGATGCTGCACTTGCAGACCTACTTCACCGCCGGCGTCGAAGAAGTCCGCGCCTGGACCGTCCGCGTCGGTGCCACCGCACCACAAGCCGCTGGCGTGATCCACACCGACTTCGAAAAAGGCTTCATCCGCGCCGAAGTAATCGCCTACGACGACTTCATCCAGTACAAGGGCGAAGCCGGTACCAAAGAAGCAGGCAAATGGCGTTTGGAAGGCAAGGATTACATCGTCAAGGACGGCGACGTGATGCACTTCCGCTTCAACGTTTAACGCAGGCCGTGGTTTTCCACGGATCGCGCTAAACCAAAAAAATCCCCGTCATCATTGATTGATACGGGGATTTTTTTTGGGCGCGGGAAAGTGCCCGCAAATAACCTTAGTGAATCGCCCTAGGCCATGCGCTTCACATCAAGTCGGCCGCACGGCGGACCGCTTAGTTGCTCACCGGTTTCCAGGCTGAACACCGAGAAATGCAACGGGCAGGTAATGCTTTTGCGCTGCTCATTGATCGTGCCGTGAACTAACCAGCCATCTCGGTGCGGACAGGCGTGCGGCACTTGGTATTGCTGATTGTCGACGGTGACGGTGAAAGTGCCGGAATGATCAAATTCAGAAGGCTCGTTCAATCATTCGCTCCTTATCGAAGTGCTTTTGATGCTGTGCCTTTGCCACGGCGGCATCAAATGCTGCGTTAGTAATATCGCGGCCCATACAGATGCCGTTCCAGGCTTTTACCGGATCCAGATCGCCGGTAACGTCCATGGCTTTGAGCAAGCGTTGGCCTTCGATGGCGTGGAATACATCGATGTGTACGTGCTCCGAATAATAGGTATGCGCCTTGATCTGCAACCGCTCGCAAATCGTGGTGTAACACTCGAAGAAGAACGGCACGACCGTCTCGAAGTACGTAATCACCCCGGCGAAGTACGAAGGGTCATCGGCGCGCATCGCCAACCAGCAAAACATGTTGGGAAACGAGTAACCCGCCGAGGAATTGGCGTCGATGTAAAACTCCAGGTCGACCGGCATTTCCAGTTCTTTGAGTAGGTCGACATACAGCGTGGTGTGCGAGCGCTTGAGATTGCCGGAGCCGAACTCGTCGATCATCATCCGCAACACTGGCATTTGCGCGGCCAGGCTGAGTCTTGGCATCAAGTGATAAAACACCTGCGCCTCGGTCAGACCGTCCAGAGCAAACTCCTGAACGAGGATCTTGAACTCATCCCGCGTCATCTGCTCAGCCACATACACTGCGCTCGGCGGAACTTCGCTGCGATCTTCTTCCACCAACGCGGCCAGACGCTGACGTAATCCGGCGAGATCGGTTGGTGCATCCGCAGTGCGCGTCTTGTCGATGGTGGAATAGATCCAGTCATGTTCGAACGCAGCAAGCCGGCTATCCAGCGGTTCAAGTTTCTTGATGCAAGCGCGATTGGCCAGGAACAGTTCTTTCTGCAGATCGCTCATTATGCCGACCCCTTTTCTGCGAACACTTTGTCTGTGCTGATCACACCTCGGGCCTTGAGTTCTTTCTTGACCTGCGCGTACCAGTCATCGGCGCCCAAGTCGAAATAGCCGTTGAGTGTCTCGATCATTTCGCCGACCGACTGTTGCCGCGCACTGATCGCCAACCGGCATAGCGCCGGTTCCAGATTGGCCAACGAAACAACATTGCCGTCAGACTCCAAGTCCCGCGCCAGCAGCATTTCCCAACCGATGAAGTAATCCAGACCTTCTGCGCGCAACCGCTCGATTTCTTTTTGCGTGCGCGGATTGGAAGGCGAATCCTTGATCCCGATCACCCGCGGCAGTTCGCCGATGGCAAGTAAGGTCTCGAAGGTTTTTTCATTACCGGACAGCGCCGACTCGTTGTAGATGTAAAGGTCGAGTGAAGTCGAATCGTGAACTTCACGATAGTGCTCGATGATCTCTGCTTGAGTCGTGCCCGGCGCAAACGGCGAAGTAAACATGATCGCCTGCGCCCCCGCCTCTTGCGCCAACAGCGCATATTCAAGAACTTCGGCGGTAGTGGCGCGTTCGATTCCGGCGATCACCGTTTTGTCCTGCGCATGCGCCAGCGTCAGTTCAAGCATGCGCAACCAGTCCCGCCGCTCCAGTCGCCAGCCTTCGCCGGAAGTCAGGCACGGAATGTAGCCGTCCACATACGGATGTGAACACTGCAATAACTGGCGCACGCTCGATTCACAGATGTCCGAGTGCTGATCCAGTGGCGTGATGAGCGGAACGAAAATACTCTTAGCTGACATTTCGGAAGTCCTCTTGCTCGATCAGCATGTCCCGAGATTGCTCGAACAGCGCCTGTAACGAGGGCGGGAACGCCGGGCCGGAAGTCCATTGCGGGAAAGACTGCAGGAACGGTTGCAGTTCAGGCAGTTGATGCAATGCCTGGTCGTGGGTAAACAGCGGCCGGCGATGTTCGACCACTTGCGCGGCGAGCAGTTTTTGCTCGACGTTCAAATGCGCCCACTCCGCTTCCAGGCAGGCGCGGCGCAGTACCTTATTGCAGTAACCCTGACGCTGGATGTTCATTTCCGTGTGCAGAACATCCATGAACGGGTAATACAGATCCTGCAACTCGCGGCTCTTTTTCCAGATGATCGCGTCACAGATACCAATCTGGCCGAAGCTCATCAGCGCCTGGCGTTGGTAAAACTGTTTGAAGAAACCCAGTGATTTCGCACGGATGTCAGGATCGCTGTGATGCATGCCCATGAACACGGTGGCATCGATAATCGGCACGCCGGCCTCACTCATGATAATTCTCCAGCGCTACCGCAATCGTCTCGACTGCCAACTTGAACTCTTCGGGTTTGCGCGCCAGTGCCAGGCGAATGTACTTCTGCCCGGTCTGCGGTTTGTTCCAGAAGAAGTATTTGCCGGGCAGGACGTAGACGTCGTAGTTCATCAGATAGGCTTGCAGATCGTCGGCCGATACACCGTCACGCAGGATCTCGAACCACGCCACGCTGGTCTCGACCATCGGCGTCAGGTACTTGAGAAAGTTGCCGTGCAGGTGCTTTTGCGCAGCCTCGCGATTGATATCGAGTACCGAGCGCACCGACTCGAAGTCGTCGTCGCTGCTGTCGTTGATGTACTGCGTGACGACATTGAGAATAAACGGCGAAACGTTCAGCAGGACGCTGGTGACGATGCTGTAGATATCGGCATTAAGTGCGCGGCTGGACATGATCGTGGCGCACTTGGTGTCTTGCAGCGGCCAGGTTTTACCGGTGTCTTCCATGATGATGTACTGCGTGCCGATCTCATCGAGGATGGCGTAGGCGTCAACTCGACTGCCCCCAGCTGTTTTGATGAACGCGGCGAAGCAGAAATCCAGAATCAGCAACTTGCCATGGTCGCGGCAATAACGCGCCACTTCCATGAAGGTCTGCGCACCGTTGGCAAACATACTGGTGCCGGTCGGATTGTTAGGGTCCACGAGGAAGATCGCATCAACCTTGGCCGCCGCTGTTTGCAGGTTGGCGTAGACATCCTTGGCCGACCGAAACAGCGACTCGTCCAACGGCGACAACGGCACTTCCATGTGCTTGAGCAAATCGTGCAGGTTATCGAAACACGGTTCGATCAGGCCCACGCTCATGTCGCGCTTGCGCAAGTAAGTCGCGGTGATGTGCATGGCCACAGACGCGGCGTACACCAGGTAAATCTCATCATGGCGCTTGAGCGCATGTTCCTGACCGTGAAAGGTAAAGAAGGCCTTGATGAATTCCTGTTCACTCTTGTACTGAGTCTGCCCCTGAGCGCGATACCACAACTCAGGCAGGCTATCGACGATCTTCTGTTGGGTAAGGCTCTGATCCTGGTGCGTATGGGCATCTGCAAGATTGAACCGGGTCTTCAAGGCAGATATTTCGTGTTGCGTGATGTCTTCTTTGGTTTTCAGACGCGTGCTCACGACACTCATATTGTTATTCCTGTAAGAGTTGGATGACCAGCCGTTGGATATCGCCCGCCTATACTTGACGCTGCCAATACAACCGACAACTGTACCTTGGTGCGAATCAACAACGGTTGAGCATTTAACCGAGCAACTGGCCAATGAAGCCTGGCAACTGTATCTAGGTACAGTTGATTTTCCCGGCACTTCACTTCATCCTCCCCGCGCGCGGGATAAAATCGCGACTGCCTTTTCTTCCAGGGATGGACAATAACAATTATGGACAAAGTAAGTTTTTATAACGTCGAGCACTCGCAAGCTTCCCCAGAGTTACTGGGAAACTTATATGGGTTAAGAAAAGAAGTGTTCGCCGACCGGCTTAACTGGCGAGTCAATATTTGCGGCGGGCATGAAGTCGATGAATACGATAATGCGCATTCGACTTATCTTGTCGGCACCTGCTCAGGCGTTTCACTCGCCAGCCTGCGCCTGATCAACACCGTTTACCCGTATATGGTCGAAGGCCCGTTTCGCAGTTTCTTCGAGCACACCTTGCCGAAGAATTGCCGGATCGCCGAGTCCAGTCGATTTTTCGTCGACAAGACGCGCTCCCGTGCACTGGGACTGGGGCAACTGGGCCTGACTGAAATGCTCTTGCTGGCGATGCACACCTACGCCGCCCGCGCTGGTCTGGAATCGATCATCACGGTGGTCAGCCAAGCCATGTCGCGCATCGTGCGCAAGGCCGGCTGGCACTACGAAATTCTCGACAGCGGGGAAGCCTCGCCGGGTGAGAAGGTGCTGCTGCTGAACATGCCGGTTTCGCGCGAAAACGATCAGCGCCTCGTCGAGGCGATCGAAGCGAAGAACGGCCAACCATTGAGCGCGGTGGTGGACATCAACTGCCAGCCAACCGCGCTCGCCTGAATCGCCCGTGAATCAGACCAGGCCCAGGCTGACGGCCTTGTAGACTGCCTGCTTGGCGTTGCGCACCTGAAGTTTGTGAACCACGTTGGACATATGAAACTTCACGGTGCGCACGGAAATCGCGTGCATCGCTGCGATCTCTCTATAAGCCTTGCCCATCACCACCCACTTGAGTACGCCCATTTCGCGGTCCGACAGGCTGGTATCCGCCGACGCGGGAAACAGCTCGTTCGGCGCAAAAGTGGCGGTCAGGCTGTTGTGAAACTGGATTAGGGTCATCTGGATTTCCGCCGCGCGCTGCTGCATGACTTGCTCGAAATCGACGCGGCGCTCGGTGTTGCAAATGCTCAGCGCGGCGAACAACCCGTTGGAGTCATGCAGGTTGAAGGTGTAGCCCATCGAGATCTGGTACTTCTGCGACAAGGCGAATACATCATCGCTCTGTGCTGACTCCTTGGCCTCGAGCGCTTCTCGCCAGGAGAACGGCGCCACGCATTTCAGCCCGTGATTGATCACCGGGTCGATCAAATGATAGTTGGCAGCTCTATAAGCCCTGAGCCAACGCTCAGGGTAGTTGGAAATGATTCGCGGTTTGACGTCCAGGCCTTTATGCGTAACAAAATACGCATAGTGACAACCATTGAGAGACTGCAAGTGCTTTTCAAAGGCACAACGCAATTGGTAATCCGGCTCAGACTCGTGCTTGGCCATAACGTCGCAATTTAATAATCGAGTACTCATCAGAAATCCTGTTTTCTTATAGTATTCAGATTCTTGAATCCCCGTTTGGCATCGATTATGTTTCGATATCCAACCCAAGAGTCCTTCTTGTAGTAAAGATAAATGATCACTACCTAATTGCGTTCAAGCGCGATTGCCGCAATAGCGTGGTTGCACACTGAACGTATTAACTTCGGACTGATCATTAATCGAATAAAAGCATACGCTAATTGATTGTGTAAATACTCCAAATAACCGAGCCGCCCTTTCCCGAGGGGATAACGCGGCTCTCGAACATCAGGCTCGTGTTGAATGAAGGACATTAACTTGCGCGCGTTTCCCGCGAGTCAGCCAGCCCCGCCTGCACTGCCGGCCGCGCCTCGATGGCCTGCAACCAACGATTGACGTGGCTGAACGCCGAGATGTCCAGCGCAAGTTCTTCGTGCGTGCGCAACCACGGAAACGCTGCGATGTCGGCAATCGAATAGTTGTCCGAGGCCAGATAGGTGCTTTTCGCCAATTGCTTGTCGACCACGCCGTAGATGCGCAACGCCTCGTTGCGATAACGCGTGATCGCCTGCTCATTCGCCGAGGTAGTGCCGTGTAAAAACCACCACAACTGGCCCAGCATCGGACCAATGGCGCCGACCTGGAAGTACAGCCATTGCTGCACCACCAACTGCTCTGCGGTGGATTTGGGTTGCAGGCAATCGTACTTCTGCGACAGGTAACCGAGGATCGCCGCCGATTCGAAAACCGAGACGCCAGCCTCGTGATCAACGATCGCCGGGATCTTGCCGTTCGGGTTGATCTGCAGGTATTCCGGCGAATGCTGGCGCCCTTCGGACAGATTGAATTTCACCTGTTCGCAGTCGATGCCGGCCTCTTTTAGGAAAATACTGATCTTCTGCCCGTTGGGCGTATCAGCCGTGTAGAGCGTCAGGGGATAGGACGTATTCATCGAACAAAACTCCATTGAGTCACGCTGAATGTCATTGCATTTGCAATCATATTGAGGCGTGCAGTATGGTGCAAGAACGACGGAACGCACGGAGCGAGTTGAAATATGATCGGTTTTTCCAGCTTCAATACCACCCGCGAGACCGGCCAGGCAGCCCAGGCCTGCATTGAAAAGATCCAGGCCCTCGCCGATCAATCCCACGCGCAATGCGCTTCGCCGCTCTACACCATGATCGATATTGCCGACCGTCTGGAACGCGATCCGCAGACTTCAAAAAATGTTTGGGTAGTGCGCTCCAACCAGCCGCCGGGCGTCGAAAGCAGCCATAACACGCCGCACCTTCACACTCGCATCAGCGCCTGGCCCCTGCGGTTCAGCCCAGAGGCCTGCGCCAGCGAAAGACCCTTGTTGTACCTCACCAGCTCCGCGACCTCAGCCGAACTGTGCGCGTTATCCAGCGAAGCGGCGCAACGCGGGATTGTCTGCAATGACATCGAAACGCTGTCCAGCGCCTGGCCGAAAGGCGCGCACCCATGGGTGCCGCTGTGGCTCGCGGCCAACCCGCAATGCCTGCCGTTCGACCCGGCCAGCGGCGCCGAAGCCCGCGCCATTGCACTCGCAGCGTTGCACAGTTTGTACGTCGAGGGCAGCGACGGGTTTTATTACATGGCGCTGCACGATGAGCCCAACGATTTCACCGGCCCGATGAGCAACCACAGCGCTCATCAGGCCCTCAAAGGCATGTACAAAATCAGCGAAACCGTGGGCAACGCCGAGCAGCCGAAAGTGCGCTTGCTAGGCGCCGGACTGGCCTTGCGTTCGGTGATTTCTGCCGCGCAGATGCTGCGCGAGGATTGGGGCGTGGCCAGCGAATTGTGGAGTTGCCCCAGCTACACGCGCCTGGCGCGGGATGCCGATAGCGCGCAACGCTGGAGTCGCGTGCATCCGGACGTGCCCCGGCGCTCTTCGCACCTGCGCGAATGCCTGAGCGCCGAGAATTCCCCGGTGATTGCAGTGACCGGTTATGCGCAGCACGTGGTCGATCAGATTGGCGCACACATTACCGCGCGTTTCGTTGCACTCGGCGCCGACTCGACCGCCTCAATGCCGGCCGAACCGACCCCGGGCCAGACCGTGGATAAACGCTGGATTGTCACCTTGGCCCTGCGCGCCCTGGCCGAGGATGGTCAGATTCCGCAGGCTCGCGTCGAGCAAGCGATGCAGCGTTATCAATTGCAATGAGCCGTGCGCTTACGCCGGTTTGGAACTGTTGCGCGCGGCCGCCGCTGCGCGCTCCAGCGCATCACTGAAAAAGCGTTGTTGCTGTTCATCGAATTGCGCGAGAAACAACTCATCGACCGCGCCTTCGTAGATCAGCCACATCTTTTTGCGCAGCACTTTGCCGCTTTCGGTGATCGCCGCATACGCGCCACGCCCGTCGTCGCTGGCACGGCTGCGCTCGACCAGGCCTTCGGCCTCCAGACGATCGATCAGGCGAGTGAGGTTGTAGCGTTCGATGGCCATGACATCGGCCAATTCATTCATGCGGCGCGTGCCATTGGGGCCGCTTTCCAGCCCCCACAACGCGTCGTACCAAGCGTAGGCCGGGAGCCCGGCGGCGGCCAGACGACGTTCGATTTCGCGGATCAGACAGCGATGCGCCCTGACGAATCTGAACCAGGTATCCGGCTCGCTTGAAGACATGCTGCACCCTTCCAATGAAATCGATTTAGTTGCAATTGTAACGCGCAGCACGATAAATTCCGCAACTGGTTGCAATTGCAACTACACGCATTCCGAGGGATTGGCGGCTACCAATCCCCTTCGCCAGGTACCGATAAACCGGTGCTGCCGCTGCACTTTCAAGGAGACGACGATGGCACAACAATCAATGTTTCGCGACGAGGATCCACAAGAAACTCGCGAATGGCTCGAATCCATCGAATCGGTTCTGAGCGTCGAAGGCCGCCCTCGAGCCCATTACCTGATCGACCAGTTGTTGGACTTCGATGTCGCCCAACACGGCGATTTCTACGGGCGCGTGACCACGCCCTACGTCAACACCGTGGCAGTCGATCGTCAGCAACCCTACCCCGGCGATCTGGCAGTGGAACGGCGCATCAACGCCTACATCCGCTGGAATGCGCTGGCCATGGTGTTGCGCGCCGGCAAGCATTCGAACGTCGGCGGACACATCGCCTCCTACGCCTCGGCGGCCGTGCTGTATGACGTCGGTTTCGAACACTTTTTCCGTGGCCGCACCGAGCAGTTCGGCGGCGACATGGTGTACATCCAGGGCCACTCCTCGCCGGGCATTTATGGCCGCGCGTTCCTCGAAGGACGCCTGAGCGAAGAACAACTGGACAACTTCCGCCGCGAGACCGATCGCGATGGCGTGTCATCCTACCCGCACCCACGGCTGATGCCGGACTTCTGGCAATTCCCCACCGTGTCCATGGGCCTGGGGCCGATCACCGCCGCGTACCAGGCGCGCTTCATGCGCTACCTCGAAGACCGTGGTTTGAAGGAACATCAGGGGCGCAAAGTCTGGGCGTTCCTCGGCGATGGCGAGATGGATCAACCGGAATCACTGGCGGCGATCTCGCTCGCCGGCCGCGAGAAACTCGACAACATCATCTTCGTCGTCAACTGCAACTTGCAGCGCCTCGACGGCCCGGTGCGCGGCAACGCCAAAGTCATCCAGGAATTCGAAAGCCTGTACCGCGCGGCTGGCTGGAACGTGATCAAAGTCATCTGGGGCGGCGGCTGGGACGCGCTGCTGGAGAAGGACAAAAGCGGCTTGCTGCGCCAACGCATGATGGAATGCGTGGACGGCGAATATCAGAACTACAAATCGCAGAACGGCGCTTACGTTCGCGAACATTTCTTCGGCAAATACCCCGAACTGCTGGAGCTGGTCAGCGACCTCACCGACGACGAAATCTGGAAGCTCTCGCGCGGCGGCCACGACCCGGAAAAAGTCTACAACGCCTACGCCGCCGCCATGCGCCACACCGGCGGACCGAGCGTGATCCTGGCGAAAACCGTCAAAGGTTTCGGCATGGGTGAAGCGGGCGAAGGACAGAACATCAATCACCAATTGAAGAAGATGGGTGAAGACGCGATCCGTGCCTTCCGCGATCGCTTCTCGCTGGAAATCACTGACGATCAATTGGCCGACATGCCTTACCTCAAGCCCGCCGAGGACAGCGTCGAAGCGCGTTATCTGCAAGCCCGGCGCGCGCAACTGGGCGGTTACATTCCTGCTCGGGTGAGTGTTTCCGAGCCGCTGCAAATCCCGCCGCTGTCGGTCATGGACACGCAACTGAAAGGTACCGGCACCCGCGAGATTTCCACCACCATGGCGTTCGTGCGCATCCTCGGCACGCTGCTCAAGGACCCGAATATCGGCAAGGTGATCGTGCCGATTGTGCCGGACGAATCGCGTACTTTCGGCATGGAAAGTTTGTTCCGCCAGATCGGCATTCATTCCCACGTCGGCCAACTGTATACGCCGCAGGACGCCGGCCAACTGAGCTATTACAAAGAGGCCCGCGACGGCCAGATCATGCAGGAAGGCCTCAACGAATCCGGGGCGGTTTCTTCGTGGATCGCCGCCAGCACGTCGTACAGCAACCACGGCGTGACGATGGTGCCGTTTTACATTTTCTATTCGATGTTCGGTTTCCAGCGCATCGGCGATCTCGCCTGGGCCGCTGGCGATGCGCGCGCCAGAGGCTTCTTGCTCGGCGCAACGTCCGGCCGCACCACGCTGATGGGCGAAGGCCTGCAACACGACGATGGCCACAGCCACGTGTTGTCATCGACCGTGCCATGCTGCGTTTCCTACGATCCGACCTACGCTTATGAACTGGCCGTGATCATCCAGGACGGCATGCGCCGCATGTATGTCGACAACGAGGACATCTATTACTACATCACCCTGCTCAACGAAAACTACGCCCACCCGGAGATGCCCGAAGGTGCCGAGGAAGGCATTCTCAAAGGCATGTATACGCTCTCGGCCAGCGCGTCGCCGAGCGAAGGCAAGCATGTGCAGTTGATGGGTTGCGGTTCGATCCTGCTCGAAGTCAACGCCGCCGCGCAGTTGCTGGAAGCCGACTTCGGCGTCACCAGCGAGGTGTGGAGCGTCACCAGCCTCACCGAATTGCGCCGCGAAGGTCAGGATGTCGAGCGCTGGAATCTGCTGCACCCGGCAGACACGCAACGCGTCAGCTACGTCGAAAGCTGCCTGCAGGACAAGCAAGGTCCGGTGGTGGTGGCGACGGATTACATGAAGATCTTCGCCGATCAGATCCGCCCATTCGTGCCAAAACGCCGCTTCGTCGCGCTAGGCACCGATGGTTTCGGCCAGTCGGACACGCGCGAATCGTTGCGTAAATTCTTCGAAGTTGATCGGCACTTCATCGCGGTCGCCGCGTTGAAAGCGTTGGCCGACGAAGGCACCTTGCCAAGGGAAAAAGTCGCCGAGGCGATTGCGCTGTATGGCATCGATCCGGAGAAGCAAAACCCCGCCAAGGTCTGACGACAATGCAAAAAAAACCGCGCTCAATGCGCGGTTTTTTTGTGATGCCCCTGAAACCGCATCAGGCCTTTTTGGTGCGCGGCAGGAAGATTGCCAGCACCCCGAACAGCGGCAGGAACGAGCACAGGAAGTACACGTATTCAATCCCGTGAACATCCGCCAAATGCCCCAGCAACGCCGCGCCAATCCCGCCGAAACCAAACATCAGACCGAAGAATACTCCGGCGATCATTCCGACATTGCCCGGCACCAATTCCTGCGCGTACACCACAATCGCCGAGAACGCCGAGGCGAGGATGAAGCCAATGACCACGCTGAGAATGCTGGTCCAGAACAGATCGACGTGCGGCAGAATCAGCGTGAACGGCGCAACGCCGAGAATCGAAAACCAGATCACCGCTTTACGCCCGATCTTGTCGCCGATCGGCCCGCCGAAGAACGTCCCCGCCGCCACCGCGCCCAGAAACAGGAACAGATGCAGTTGCGAACTGGCCACCGACAGGTCGAATTTCTCGATCAGGTAAAACGTGAAGTAACTGGTGAAACTCGCCATGTAGAAATACTTGGAGAACACCAGCAAACCGAGCACGACCAACGCGCTGATCACCCGATTCTTCGACAAGCCGTGCGTCGCAGCCTGGCCCTGCTTGAGTTTGAACAGGTTCAGGTGATTGGCGTACCAGCGGCTGATGCGATAGAGCACGAACAGCGCAAACACCGCGAACAGTCCGAACCACGCCACATGGCCCTGGCCGAACGGAATAATGATCGCCGCCGCCAGCAAGGGACCAAACGCCGAACCGGCATTGCCGCCGACCTGAAACGTCGATTGCGCCAAACCATAGCGGCCGCCCGAAGCCAGTCGCGCCACGCGAGAGGCTTCCGGGTGAAAGGTCGACGAACCAATGCCGATCAGCGCCGCCGCCAGCAGAATCATCGGGAAACTGCCGACCACCGACATCATCAAAATACCGATCAGCGTGCACACCGTCCCCGCCGGCAGCAGCCACGGCTTCGGATGCCGATCGGTGTGATAACCGACCCACGGCTGCAGCAGCGACGCGGTCAGTTGGAACGTCAGGGTGATCAGTCCGACCTGGGTGAAGGTCAGGCCATAGTTGGCTTTGAGCATCGGGTAAATCGATGGCAGCACTGACTGAATCAGGTCGTTGATCAAATGCGCCAGCGCCACCGCGCCGATGATGCGCATGACCAGCGGGCTGCTTTGCGGTGTCGCGGACGCCGGCGTAGCGCCGGATTGGACGTTGGTGATAGCCATGAGAGTTTCCGTACAGCAGATGGGTGCACGCGGGCAGGTTCGCCAATGTGCCATTTTTCAGTGCAGCAGCGCTATCCCCTTAGCGAGCTAACGACTTGCACTTTTGTCGATCAGCAGGTGATAGCGCAACGCCATGGTCTGAATCTTGCCTTGCTTATCCGCTTCAACGCGGCTGCCTTACAAAGGCAGTCGAGAATGGGAAGTTTCGCTACAGAGCCGGCCTACAGAGCTGGCGAGGGTGAACTTTCGAGGCCTTTTAAAAGGGCACAAGTCGCGGTCGCAACGACCTCGGCGCACGCCAATGGTGCGTGGTGCTCACAGGAGTCATGGGGCATGCAGGCTTTTTTATCACCGGGGATCGGGCTGCTGGGGCGTTTTGGCTTCGCGCGCAAATTTCAGTTGCTGTTTCTGCTGTTCATCCTGCCGCTGGCCGGCAGCTTGTGGATGATCGGTCTGGATTATCGGGACAAACTGCAGCTAATTTCCGGCGAACGTGCCGGCGTTCGGCAATTGCTTGCATTGGACGCGCTGGACAACCTGCTCGCCGCGCAACGTGATCGCGCCGCCCGTTGGCGCGCCACCGAAACCAATCGTCAGCCGACCCCGGCGACCATCGCCGCGATGGGCGCGTTCGACGCCGTGCAACCCGCCGTCGCCCAAGCCACCACCGACCTGGGCAACGCGCTGAGCAATGAAGGCGCCGAAGCGCAAACGCAGGCGCGTTTTCACGCCCTGCAAACCGCGCTGAATGGCCTCGACTCGAAAAGCCTCAGCAGCGTCGGCTGGTGGCCGGACGGTTACGAACGTTTCACCAATGCCCTGAGCGCGCTGCAAGCGTTGCGCGAACAGATCGCCATGGACAATCGCCTGACGCTGGCGCCGTGGCTCGAAACTTATTTGCTCACACAAATCTCGACCCAGCACGCGCCGGACCTGATTGAGCGCGTCGGCCGCCTCGCCGCCGTCGGCCAGGCGTCGGTGGTGTCGGGGCAATTCACGTTGCAAAGCCGTCTGCAATTGCGCGATTTGCGTGGGCGCATCGGTGACGCCCGCGAGCAACTGGTGAAAACCGCCGGCCTGCTCGAAGCGCGATTGCCGAACGCGCTGCAAACCTGGGCCGGGCAATATCACGACAGCCTGCAACATCTGGATGCCAGCCTCAAAGTGCTCGATGACGGCGTGTTCGGCGGCAGCATCAACCTCAAACCTGAAGACTTCGAGCGCAATCTCGATTCGCTGCTCGGCGACCTCGCGTCGCTGCGTCAACAATCGCTGACGTCGCTGGATCAACGCCTGGATTACTACCACAACTCGGCGATCCGCCAATTCATCCTTGTTGCGAGCGTGCTCGGTTGCCTGCTGCTGGCGGCGCTGTATCTGTTTGTGTGTCTGCAAGCGTCGATCCGCCGCAGCGCCAGCGGCATCACCGTGCTCGCCGAAGCGCTGCGTGACGGCAATTTGAGCGTGCAAGTGCCGGTGCAGGGACGCGATGAACTGGCGGCGATCAGCACCGCGCTCAACGTTGCCGTGGTGCAATTGCGCAACAGTTTGCTCGGCGTCGATCACGAGACGCTGCAACTGAGCAACGCGGTGCGCACGCTCAACGATCACTCCAGCGGCGCCCTCGGCGAAGTCGAGGCGCAACAGATTCAGATCAGCCAGATCGCCGCCGCTGCCACGCAATTGGCCGCGACTTCGCAAGGCGTCGCCCACAGTTGCGAACAGGCATCCGGCAGCGCGCAGCATACGCAACGCATCGCCGCCGACAGCAGCCGCGACAGCCAACGCACCACGGCGAGCATTCAGCAGCTCAATCAGCGCCTCAACGAAACGGCTGCCGCGCTGGGCCGGGTCAGTGAGCAAGGGCAGCAGATTCAATTGGTCGTCGACACCATTCGTGGCGTCGCCGAGCAAACCAACCTGCTCGCGCTCAACGCCGCCATCGAAGCGGCGCGCGCCGGTGAACAAGGTCGCGGTTTTGCGGTGGTTGCCGACGAAGTGCGCAGTTTGTCCCAGCGCACGCAATCGTCCACCGCGCAAATCGCCGGCACCGTCGACAGCCTGCGCAATACGGTCAACGAAGCAGTGAGTTTGATGGAAGCGGCGTGCGGCCAGGCGCAGTCCGATGCCGCAGCCGTCACCGGCCTCGGCGAACGCCTGGGCGAAATCGCCAGCGCCGTGCAAAGCGTCACCGACACCCTCGCGCAAATCGCCACCGCCGTCGAAGAACAGGCGAGCACCGCCGACGAAGTCAGCGGCAACATTCAACAAGTCGATCAGGCTGCGGTGAGATTGCTCGAAGGCGCCCGCGCCGTGAACCTCGCCGCCGATACGTTGAGCCAGGGCAGCAAGGCGTTGAGCGCCAATACTGGGAGATTTCAGCTGAGTTGAGCCGCCGTTTCGTCCCGTATTTTCGGGCCGGGAGGATAAGCGGTTGAAAGTGTAGAGAAATATTTTAGATTTACGCTTGACGCATCTGCATTCCAGGTGAATAATGCGCGCCACTTGGCTACATAGCTCAGTTGGTTAGAGCATAGCATTCATAATGCTGGGGTCCGGGGTTCAAGTCCCTGTGTAGCCACCAAGTACTAAAAACGGCTTACCGAAAGGTAGGCCGTTTTTTTATGCGTCGAAAAAAGTCTCGTGAATCAAGGCGTTGAGCGCGCATGGCAGCCAGCTCCGGGAAGAATTAATGTTCTGACGGCGCGGTGGCCTTCGCCCCTACAGAAAATCCACCGGTTGCTGAAGGTCAAAACCCACTGTCGCGCTCGGCGCTGGTTTGCGTCCTGCCCGGTCGGTCGATACAGTCGCCAGACCTTTCCCACGGACGGAGTGCCTCACGTGTTCTCAGCCTTCCACCTCAATCGCTATCGTCTGTCAGCGATTTCGCTGCTCGCCAGCGCGCTGACCCTCGCCGCGTGCAACGCCCCACCCACTGCAAACCTGCCCCTCGCCCCGGAAGCCGCTTCGGGTTTTCGCACGGATCTGCAAACTCGTCACGCCTCGAAACACATGGCGGCGGCAGCCAATCCACTGGCGGCCGAGGCTGGGCGAGCGATGTTGCGTCAGGGCGGTTCGGCGATTGATGCGGCGATTGCGATGCAAGCGGTGCTAACGCTGGTAGAGCCGCAATCTTCGGGCATCGGCGGCGGTGCGTTGATTGTGTTGTGGGACGGCAAGGCTGTGCGCACGTATGACGGTCGCGAGACCGCTCCGTCCGGCGCCACCGAGAAACTTTTCCTACAGGCCGATGGCCAACCGATGCCGTTCACCCAGGCGCAAATCGGTGGTCGTTCGGTGGGTACGCCGGGGGTGTTGCGCGCACTCGAATTGGCGCATCAGCAGCATGGGCGACTGCCGTGGGCGACGCTGTTCGAGCCGGCGATCAAACTCGCGGAGCAAGGCTTTGCGATTTCGCCGCGTTTGCATCAACTGATTGCTTCCGACTCGTCGATGCGCCGCTCGCCAGACATGATGGCGTACTTTCTCAACGCCGACGGCAGCCCGAAAGCCACCGGCACCTTGCTGAAAAATCCGCCCCTCGCGGCCGCGCTGAAACGGATCGCCAAAGAAGGTCCCGACGCGTTGTACAAAGGGCCGATTGCCGAAGAAATCGTCGCCAAGGTCCAGGGCCATCAAAACCCCGGCAGTTTGTCGCTGAACGATCTTCAGGGTTATCAGGCCAAGGAACGCGCGCCGCTGTGCACCGATTACAAACGCTGGCAGGTTTGCGGCATGCCGCCGCCCTCCTCCGGCGGGATCGCCATCGCGCAGATTCTCGGCACGTTGCAAGCTCTGGAAACCCGCGACCCGCGTTTCGCGCTCGCGCCGCTGAAACCAGTCAAAACCAACAAACCCGCCGGCATCGAACCGACGCCTGAAGCGGTGCATCTGATCGCCGAAGCCGAACGCCAAGCCTACGCCGACCGCGCGCAATATGTCGCCGACAGCGACTTCGTGCCGGTGCCGGTCAAAGGCCTGATCGACCCGAGCTACCTCGCCAGCCGCGCCGCGCTGATCGGCGACCGCAGCACGGGCACGGCCAAACCCGGCACACCGCCGGGCATTCAAGTGGCCTACGCGCCCGACCGTTCGCCGCTGCGCATTTCCACCTCGCAAGTGGTCGCAGTCGATGACGCGGGCGGCGCGGTGTCGATGACTACCACCGTCGAGTCGGCGTTCGGCTCGCACCTGATGGTCCAAGGCTTCCTGCTCAACAATCAGATGACCGACTTCTCGTTCATCCCCGAAGAAAACGGGCAGAAAGTCGCCAACCGCGTCGAACCTGGCAAACGCCCGCGCTCGTCGATGGCGCCAACCCTGATTTTCGACCGCCAGAGCGGCGAATTCCTCGCCACCCTCGGCTCCCCCGGTGGCTCGCAAATCATCGAATACGTGGCCAAATCCACCATCGGCCTGCTCGACTGGAATCTCGACCCGCAATCCGCCATCAACCTGCCCAACTTCGGCAGCCGCAACGGCCCGACCGAACTCGAGCAAGGACAATTCAGCCCGGCGCTGATCCAGGCGCTGCGCGACAAGGGACACGCGTTGAACGAAATCGACATGACCAGCGGCACCCAGGCAATCGTTCGGGTCAAGGACGCACAGGGAAAATCCGCACTGGCCGGCGGGGCCGACCCGCGACGTGAGGGAGAAGCGTTGGGGGATTGATTCTTACGCTGGCAGGAGAAAAGGCTTACCGAGAGGTAAGCCTTTTTTGGTGGACGGTGTTCCCGATCCTGCGGGCAAGCGCAGCGTTTTCCTACACGCAACGCTACCGACTAATCTTCAACCCCTTGCGCACCTCATGCCTCTGCACCGCCAAATCAATCAGGCGGCTCACAAGCTCGCTATAGCTCATGCCCGTCGCCTGCCAAAGTTTAGGGTACATGCTGATGCGGGTGAAGCCGGGCAGTGAGTTGATTTCGTTGATCAGCACTTCGCCGCTGTCGGTCAGGAACACGTCGACCCGCGCCAGCCCGGAGCAGCCGAGCAACTGGAACGCTTCTACCGCCAGGGCGCGGATGCGTTCGCTGGACGCGGCGCTGATGTTGGCCGGGACCACGACTTCGGCAGCCTGGTCGTCGATGTATTTGCTGTCGTAGGAATAGAAGCCGCTGCGCACCACGATCTCGCCGCAGCCGCTGGCAATCGGTTGGTCATTGCCGAGCACCGCGCATTCGATTTCGCGACCGATAACGGCGGATTCGACCAGGACTTTTTCGTCGAAGCCGAGCGCCAGTTCGACTGCTGCCGCGTATTCGGTTTCATTGGTGACTTTGCTGACGCCGACCGAAGAACCCTGATTCGCCGGTTTGACGAACAGCGGCAAGCCGAGTTTGCCTTGCACCTCGGCGAAGTCAATCCGCGCAGCACTGGCGCGGTTGAGGGTGACGAAAGGCGCGACGGCAATTCCGGCATCACGCAACAGGCGCTTGGTGATGTCCTTGTCCATGCACACCGCCGAACCGAGCACATCGGAGCCAACGAACGGCAAGTCGGCCATGCGCAACAGTCCTTGCAGGCAACCATCCTCACCGAGGGTGCCGTGGACAATCGGGAAGATCACATCGACGTGGCCGAGCAGTTCCTGGCTGCTGGTTTCGACCAGTTGCTGACTGGCCTTGCCCGGCACCACCGCCAACTCGCGATTGGATTGATTGAGGGCGATCAGCGCCGGGTTTTCCTGGTTGAGCAGGAAATTCGAGGGATCGTTGAGGTGCCAGTGGCCCTGCTTGTCGATACCGATCAGCACCGGCTCGAAACGTGAGCGATCCAGCGCATCGACGATGTTTTTCGCCGATTGCAGCGACACCTCATGCTCGGCCGAGCGGCCGCCAAAAATAATCCCAACGCGTAACTTGCTCATTGCCTGGCCTCATCGTGAACGTGCTGCTTCATAACACGGCGGCACCGATGATTTAAAGCGACTGCAACTTCGCGCTGCGGCCGACGGTCATTGCTGAAGAGTCTTTGTGAATGCGCAGCACGCGCCTGCGCTCCGTCCTGTGAGGCCGCCCTTGAACGCTTCGACCGATCGTCGCAACGCCCTCTCACTCGACGGGCTGAATTTCTTTCTTGCCGACGTGCGCGACGGCCTCGGGCCGTACCTGGCGATTTATCTGTTGGCGGTGCACAACTGGGATCCGGCGAGTATCGGCCTGGTGATGACCGTGGCCGGCATCGCCGCGCTGTTGACGCAAACCCCGGCGGGGGCGCTGATCGACCGCACCCGGCGCAAACGCGCAGTCGTGATTGCCGCCGCGCTGCTGGTGACGGTGAGTTGTCTGCTGCTGCCGTTCATCACTTCCTTCACGTTGGTGGCGCTGACCCAAGCATTGAGCGCGGTCGCCGCGTCGGCGTTTGCCCCGGCGATTTCCGCGATTTCGCTGGGCATTACCGGGCCGCGCGCGTTCACCCGCCGCACCGGGCGCAATGAAACCTTCAACCACGCCGGCAACGCGGCTGCCGCATTGTTGGCCGGCGGGTTTGCCTATTTGTTCGGTCCGGTGGCGGTGTTTTATTTGATGGCGGTGATGGCGCTGGCCAGCGTGATTGCGATCAGTTTTATCGCGCCGCACGCCATCGACCATGACGTCGCCCGAGGCCTCGACCCGCAAGGCCCGGCCCACGGCGAACAGCCTTCCGGGCTCAACGTGCTGCTGCACAATCGGCCGCTGCTGATTTTCGCGATCTGCTGTGGACTGTTTCATTTGGCGAACGCCGCCATGCTGCCGCTGGTGAGTCAGAAATTGTCTCTGGTGAATCTGCAAATGGCCACGCCGCTGACCTCTGCCTGCATCGTCGCCGCGCAATTGGTGATGGTCCCGGTAGCTTTGCTGGTGGGATGGAAGGCTGATGTGTGGGGACGCAAACCGTTGCTGCTCGCCGGTTTCCTGATTCTGCCATTGCGCGGCGTGCTCTATACGCTGTCGGACGATCCGTATTGGCTGGTCGCCGTGCAGTTGCTCGACGGCGTCGGCGCGGGGATCTTCGGCGCGTTGTTTCCCGTGGTGATCAAGGACCTGACCCAAGGCACCGGGCGCTTCAATGTCAGCCTCGGCGCGCTGTCGACGGTATTTGGCCTCGGCGCCGCGCTGAGTAATGGCTTGGCCGGACTGGTGGTCCAGCAAGCAGGTTACAGCGCGGCGTTTCTGACCTTGGCGGCGGTGGCGGCTGCCGCGCTGGTGTTGCTGTTGGTGGCGATGCCGGAAACGCTGGACCGGCAGGCTGGAGTTATCGATGAACCAGTGGTTGCCGCGCTGAACTGATCAGCGATTGGTCACCGGTTGCGGCCACGCGTGCATGGCTGCAACTGATGCCTGGTTTTATTCGACGTCGGGTACATGGATCAACAGATCGCCCGGCTGGCATTTCAGGTATTGGCAGATCGCGTCCAGGGTTGCCAAGCGCAGGCCTTTGACCTTGCCTTGTTTGAGCAACGACAGGTTGGCCTCGGTAATACCGATGGCTGCCGCGAGGTCTTTGGATTTGACTTTGCGCAGCGCAAGCATCACATCCAGATGAATCACAATTGACATAAAAATCTCAAACGAAGGTACGGTTTTCAGAATCCACTTCACTGGCCTGCAACAGGATACGCGCGATGATCGAAATACACGCGGCCAGGAACAGCGCGACAAAACTCGGTGCCGTGATGCTCACTGACATCATGCGCTGGCCAACAGGTTCGAGCATCGTGACCCACACGCTCAACAGCGGTTCGCAGAGGAAATCGAGCAATACCCAAATCGCCACGGCGCGTCCGACCTTGCCAAAGTGCCGAGCCGCCTCGCTGGAAAAATACTCACCGCGAGCGTAACTCTGAAACAACTGCCGCAAGTGCCCCAGCCCCAATGCCAGCGCCAGTAATGGCACGCTCGATAACGCAATCGCGCCCAATGTTTGCCACCAGGGAAACAGCGCTGCTCTGTCGGCGATATCCGAGAGTTGGCGCTCGCTCAGCGCAAACCCCAGGCCCCAGCCATTTTTGCTGGCGATGATCGGGAACACCCAGAGAGCTGCATTGAGTGCCAGCATGACGACGATAAGCAACAGCGTTACTGCCGCCATGCGCTGACTGAGATGAGCGAGACGATTGGATGTCATGGGAGATGCCTGGAGAAAGTGAATGAACGCAAACCCTAAGGCATAAATTATCGTAAAACAATAATTACCTGCTGTAATACATTCATAAATCCAGATGAGGACAACTCGATAATTTTGGCGATATTCTGCCAGGCATCGTTTTCAAGACAGCTGACTTACCGCAATCGCCAGCAGGCTCGTTCCCAGACAGGAGTTTATGCGTTTGGCTTATTTCACCAGCGTCTTGCCATCCAGCGGATCGCCAATCTTCAGGAAGTGCCCGCCGGCGACGTGGTGCAAGGTGCGCAAATCATCGTGCCCTTCAAAGTGCCAGCGCCCTTCGCTGAACACGCGGTCGTCCGCTTGCGCGGCGATGACTTCGGCGAGGAACAGGTCGTATTGCTGATGATTGTGCGGTTCGGGCAGCAGTCGGCATTCGAGCCACGCGACGCAGCCTTCGAGCATCGGCGCGTCGATCAGTTCGCCGCTGAAGGTTTGCAAGCCGTAAGCCTGAAACTTGTCCTCGCCGGGCTGCTGACTCAGCGCCAGGCCCGACGTCGAGCCGACGGTCTGGACGATATCGGCCTGCGCGGCGCAGGGCACGTTCAGCACAAATGTGCCCGATGCCTCGAGCAGTTGCCGGGTCCAAGTGGATTTGTCGAGCACCACCGCAACTTTCGGCGGTTCGAAGTCCAGCGGCATCGCCCACGCGGCAGCCATGATGTTGCGCTGGCCATCGTGGGCGGCGCTGACCAGCACGGTCGGGCCGTGATTGAGCAGGCGATAGGCCTTGGATAACGGCACCGGACGGCGATGGGAAACGGTCATGGATGTCTGCTCCAAGGGTAAAACGGCGATTGTAACGGCAACCGCCCGCCGCGCATCAAGTCGCCAGTTGATTGGCGAACTGGCCGACCGCATTCACCACTTTCTGCGCGCCGTCCTGAATCTCGACGATCACCGTGCCCGCCTCCGCCGCCAGCGCCAACCCTTGCTCGGCTTGCAATTTGCCGCCGCTCATCAGGCTCACGGCGTTGCGCGCCATGTCCTGGTTCTGCCGCACCACGCCGACAATTTCATCGGTGGCCTGGCTGGTGCGCGAGGCCAGTTGCCGCACTTCGTCGGCCACCACCGCAAATCCGCGCCCCTGTTCACCGGCGCGCGCCGCTTCGATGGCGGCGTTGAGCGCGAGCAGATTGGTCTGTTCGGCGATGCCGCTGATGGTTTTGACGATATTGCCGATCACCTGCGATTGCTCGTTCAGCGCTTCGATGCCTTCACCGGCGGTTTGCATGTGCCTGGCCAAATCGCGCATCACGCCGACCGCTTGCGTGACCACCGCCGTGCCGCGCTGGGCGCTGCTGTCGGTCTGGATCGACGTGCTGTAGGCAATGTTCGCGGCCTCGGCCACGGCTTGTTCCTGATTGACCTGATCGGTGATCACCGTAGCGAACTTCACTACTTTGTAGAGCTTGTTATTGGCATCGACCACCGGGTTGTAGGACGCCTCCAGCCACACCACGCGGCCATGGCTGTCGACGCGCTTGAAACGATCGGCGACAAACTCGCCGTTGTTCAAACGCCGCCAGAAGTTTTGATACTCGGCGCTGTTGTATTCCTGCGGTTCACAAAAGGTGCGGTGATGTTTGCCCTTGATCTGCGCCAGGCTGTAACCCATGCCATCAAGGAAGCGATCATTGGCTGTCAGCACGTTGCCATTGAGGTCGAATTCGATCACCGCCGTCGAACGCACCAGCGCACCGATCAGGTTTTCGTGTTCACGGGACGCTTCGATGGTGCGGGTCAGGTCGCTGGAAAAAATCGAGAAATGCCGAATCCGCCCGTCAGAAGAACGCACCGGTTGCACGATCGAACGCAGCCACGCCTCGTCACCGTTGCCACGCAGCAAACGCACGGCGCCGGCAAAGTGTTCGCCACGACTCAGCGCGGCTTTGAAGCGGTGATGGAATTCATCGGATTTCACGTGCGCCGGCACGATGTCTTCAAGTGGCCGCCCGACCAGATCGCTGCTGTTGTAGCGCATCTCGTCGAGGAAATTCTGGTTGATCGATTGAATCCGCCCATCGGGTTCAAGGGTCAGAACCAGCATCTCGCTTTCCAGGCTTTGCTTCACTTGCAAGAGGCTGGAGAGTTCTTCGCGAAGAGCCGAGAGCTCCTGCTTCAAGCGTTTGTTGAACATGAGGAAAGCACCGATGGGCAGAAAATTGTGCGGGATGCAGCCTAGCCATCGGCGCTGAGGATATTTTCTGAAGAGTGCGCGCCGGGGTTGGCCAAAAATAATGACGACCGGCGCGCGCGCGACTTCGCCGATAGAACCGTGCCTCAGGCCTTAGACCAAAGTCCGATTTGGCCAAAACACCCTCACAACAATCGGTCGATTGTTTTACTGTTGGCACCTGACCCGCCGGGCACTTGCGGCCCGGAACATCACAATAATCATAAGAATTCGAGGTAGTCCCGTGGCCGCTGATATCGACGATAGCCGCTATGCCCGTTTTGCCCTGCGCTGCTCCAGTTTTGCCGAACGCTGGTTTCCAGATTCGTGGGTGTTTGCCGCGCTCGCGGTGATCATTGTTGCCGTGGCGACGATGGCCATGGGCGCCAAACCGACCGACGCCGCCATGGCGTTCGGCGACGGTTTCTGGAGTTTGATTCCGTTCACCATGCAGATGGCGTTCGTGGTGATCGGCGGTTATGTGGTCGCCAGTTCGCCGCCCGCCGTGAAGCTGATTGACCGCTTGGCGCGGATCCCGAAAAACGGTAGGTCCGCCGTGGCGTGGGTGGCGTTGATTTCGATGGTCGCCTCGCTGCTCAACTGGGGATTGTCGCTGGTGTTCGGCGGTTTGCTGGTGCGCGCCCTCGCCCGCCGTGTCGATCTGAAAATGGATTATCGCGCCGCCGGTGCCGCCGCGTATCTGGGTCTCGGCGCTGTGTGGGCGCTGGGCCTGTCGTCGTCCGCCGCGCAATTGCAGGCGAACCCGGCGAGCCTGCCGCCGTCGATTCTGTCGATCACCGGTGTTATTCCGTTCACCGAAACGATCTTTCTCTGGCAATCCGGCGTGCTGTTGCTGGCGCTGATCGTGGTCTCGCTGATCATCGCCTACGCCACCGCGCCCGGCCCGAACACTGCGCGTGACGCCGCTGCGTGCGGGATCGATCCGAGCTTCAATCTGCCGCCACTGCAACCGCGTACGCGTCCCGGCGAGTGGCTGGAGCACAGCCCGCTGCTGACGATTTTGCTGGTGTTGCTGGCGGCAGGCTGGCTGTTTCACGAGTTCTCGACCAAACCGGCGATCAGCGCGATTTCCGGTTTGAATACGTACAACTTCCTTTTCCTGATGCTCGGCGCGCTGCTGCACTGGCGCCCGCGCAGCTTTCTCGATGCGGTGTCCCGCGCGGTGCCGACGACCACTGGCGTGCTGATCCAGTTTCCGCTGTACGGCTCGATTGCTGCGCTGATGACCACCGTCAAAGGCACCGACGCGCAGACGCTGGCCCACCACATCTCAACCTTTTTCGTACAGATCGCGTCCCACGATACCTACGCGCTGTTGATGGGCGTGTACTCGGCGATCCTCGGTTTCTTCATCCCGTCCGGCGGCGGCAAATGGATCATCGAAGCGCCGTACGTCATGCAAGTGGCCAACGACCTCAACTATCACCTCGGCTGGGCCGTGCAAATCTACAACGCCGCCGAAGCCCTGCCGAACCTGATCAACCCGTTCTACATGCTGCCGCTGCTCGGCGTACTCGGCCTCAAGGCGCGCGACTTGATCGGGTTCTCGTTCGTGCAATTGCTGGTGCATACGCCGCTGGTGTTGCTGCTGCTGTGGGCGTTGGGGACGACGCTGGTTTATACGGCGCCGGTGATGCCGTAAATCAACTCCAATACACCGCCAATCCAATGAGGGAGCGGCGGTTATTTAATCAACTTCCACTCCAAATCGACTCTTCCTACAAACACCTCTGCCATCACCTGACATAAATCTCGGCCCCTTCCTATCTCTTATCCATAGACGGCTGAATTAGACTCCGCCTGCGCATTGCTGTGCGCAGAAACGGAACCTTCAACTACTTGCCGCTTTATCCAAGGACGATCTGAACAATGCCTGCAATATCCAAATCGCTGGAAGAAATGATCAATGAGATGTACCAGGACGGCCGCATTTCATTGGCTGAATACCAGACGCTTCGTGACGACGCCGACCGGCGCATGGACGCGGTGATCTGTGAATTTGGCCCGCACAACAATCTGACCGCGTTTCAAAAATCCATGGATGTCTCCATGCAGCTGCTGCAACTGGCGGTGATCGATGCGAAGAAAGCCAAGTTGACCGATACCGGCGAAGCCATCGTCAGAGACGCCGTGGTTGCCCAAGTCGAATACCTGCGCGTGGGAAGTGATCTGGCGCTGCACCTGCTGTAGATCGCAAACAATCGGCGGCCCTCAGCCCAATGAACTGAGGGCCTCTTGTTGCATGACGGAAACAGTCAGGCTCGGCATGCCGCAAAAATTCTGTTTCCAACTACTTCTTTGTCGACTTTTCCTAATCCAGTATGGCGCTCACCCCGCAAGAGGGGCTCACGCTGAAAAGGATCTGAGCATGTTCAAACTCGCAGGACTTACCCTCGCTGCGCTCACGCTGAGCGCCCCCGCCCACGCCGATGTCGACCTGAAACTGGGCAGTACCGAACGCGTCACCCGGCTCTTCGCGTATCCCAACAATTGCAATGTGATCTGCTTTCGCAACTGGACGCTGGAGCAGACTGTCGAGCATTACCTGACCCAAAGCGTGCAACGCGACGGTTACAGTGCGGCGAAGGTCTTGGTGAAAACCGATAACGATCAGCTTTACGTCGAGATCAGCGGCGTGCCCAAGGGTTATGAAAAACCACTGGCGGCGCTGCTCGATGCCGGCGACTTGGCCTACAGCGGCGCCAGCAAGCTGAATGCCGATGGCAAATGGGCGTATAGCTGGTACCTATTCCTGCCGTTGGGCATGGCGCTGGAGAACCGCAAAAGTGTCGAATTGCTGCACTTCCCGCCCGACTATTCGTTGACCCAGGCGCAGGATTATCTGCGATCCGCGACCACCGATCGCTGGGCCACGCTGCTCACGGACAATGGCATCGCGCCCGAGCAGACGCCGGGTTACCAGACCATCATCGATATCGCGCCGATTGCCGCGCCGTCCAGCGCCGGCAAGGATCTGGAAGGCGTCTACGACTATTTCAAGGATTATCAGACGACCATGGTCAACGACGTCAGCCAGAATGCCGAAGGCGTGGCGTTGCCAATGGTTGCGTTCGGCGCGCCGGTACGCAACTGGATCAAGCAGCAATACGGCGCAACCGTCGGCGTGCTGGGCCTGGCGAGCATCAGCCCGAGCGCCGGGGTGAAGGTGCCGGTGCTGGGTTCCAATCATCCGAGTTACATCTGGTACGCCGCTGACCCGGCGACCTACACCGGCCCCGACGCCGAGGCGAAGGCTGATGCCGCTGGCCTGAAAGTCATGGGCCAGGATTTGAGCGCCGCGTGCTGGCAGGCCGGGATGGGCAGCAAACCGGGAAGCGATGCCTCAGCTCTGCTGAAAAGCTGCACGCAAACCTGGCAAGTGACCCAGAAAGAAAAGACCTGTGAGCTGTTTTACACCTCGATCCGCGATTTGAGCCCGGCAGACGCAGCAACCAAATGCGCGACCCCACCGGTCAAATCCGAACTCAAACTATTGCAAGCACCGGCACCGGCGCCGGCCATTCCCGCACCTCAGATCTAAGCTCCAAGCTCTAGGGTCGAAGGCCTAAAACGCAAAACGCCTTCGCGCATGAACCCAGGTTCACACGCGAAGGCGCTTAGTTTGCGAGTTGCAGATAACCGAGCGTTACGAATCGCCAACCGGGCGCAGACGATATTGCGGCGGCAATTGCTCGAAACCGCTGATCGTTGCGTTGAGGCTTTTCCAGCGACCATCCTTGATGCCGTAGATGCAGCCATGGATCGACAGGTTCTGCCCGCGATGCCAAGCGTTTTGCACAATGCTGGTATGGCCGACGTTGGCCACTTGCTGAATCACGTTGAGCTCGCAGAGGCGGTCGACGCGTTCTTCTTCGGTGGGCAACTTGGCCAGCTCTTCGCGTTTCTCGTAATAGAGATCACGAATAGAGCGCAACCAGCCGTCGATCAACCCCAACTGCCGGTCCTGCATCGAAGCGCGCACGCCGCCGCAGCCGTAGTGGCCGGTGACCAGGATGTGTTTGACCTTGAGCACGTCCACCGCGTACTGAATCACCGACAGGCAATTAAGGTCGGTGTGCAGCACCACGTTGGCCACGTTGCGGTGAACAAACAGGTCGCCGGGCAGCATGCCAACGATCTCGTTCGCCGGCACACGCGCGTCGGAACAGCCGATCCACAGGTATTCCGGGGTCTGCTGGCGGGCCAGTTTGGCGAAGAAATCAGGATCTTCTTTGGTGATCGCGTCAGCCCAGCGCTCGTTGTTATCAATCAGATCTTGTAATTCGTTCATGCATAGAAGCCTCAAGAATGATGCGCTGCTTTGACAGACGGCCGCCCTTCGAGGTCACGCGCGCGATGCAGATAGCCCTGATGCCCTGAAATCGGTCACAGCCAACCGGCGCTGCATGTCGGTGGAATTCTCGGCCACACAGCGGGTCCACCTTAGTAAGGCCCACAGTATGAGGAATTGCCATGACTGATTCACGACGTCCGTACGATGCGGTGCAACCCGAGCCGATCGATGATAACGAAGATCGCATGGGTTCGATGCGCGAGCTGGACTTTGACGACGAAGAGCCCAGCGCCAGGATCGGCGACGAACTGCCGGAAAACGAACGCGAACGCCTGATGCCCAGTGAACGCGTGCGCGAAGCCGGCATGACCGGCGCCTCCAGCGATGACCATGAACCGACCGACGATGACATGAGCCCGGAAACGCTGATCCGCGAGGACGGCGCGCGCGACGCGTCTGAAGCGGGTGAAGCCGATCAGGCGGATTGGGATTTGAGCATTGTCGATGAAGACGAGATTGGCGGCGGCAATGGACTGGATGAAGCGGAATTGGCTCAGCGGGATCCGCTGGACGGCAATCGTTGATCCGTAGCGCCTGATGGATCGCCATCGCGAGCAAGCTCGCTCCCACAGGTTTCATGTACGAAACAAATACCCTGTAGGAGCGAGGCTTGCCCGCGAAGCTTTTAGAATTAAGCTTTCAGAATTCAGTCAACCAACGTGCAAGCCATGACCACGGCGTCTTCACGCCCGCCCACCGCCGGATAATAATCGCGACGCCGGCCAATCTCGTTAAACCCGTAACGCTCATACAAACGAAACGCGCCGCGATTGCTGTCGCGCACTTCCAGAAAACATTCCCGCGCCTCGGCCGCATACGCCCGCGACATCAAATGCTCAAGCAGCGTCAAACCCAGGCCTCGGCCCTGATTCTCGGGTTTGACCGTAATGTTCAGCAGATGCGCTTCATCAAGAATGATCTGCACCACGCCGTGGCCGACTTGCTGTGAGCCTTCGAACATCAGCCAGATCTGGTATTTGCCGAGACCATCGAGAAAAATCCCGCGCGTCCACGGATGGCTATACGCCGCGTATTCGATCTTCAGTACAGCGTCGAGGTCCGCTTCGGTCATCGGGCGGAACGATACAGCGTCACTCATTTGATTCTTTCCAACGCGCCATCAGCCGACGCATGGCTTGCCAGACATCAGCCTTACGCTGTGGCTCTTCCATTAAGAGTTCCAGACCCGGCAGGGCCCAGACCGAGCCCAAGCCTTCGACCTGGAGTTCACGGTTGAAGGATTCGGCGTTCGCTTCGCCGGCAAAACGCACCGCCGGCAGACCGATCAGCCACAGGCAGACACACGGCGCGTCTTCGATTCTGGCAGAGAGAAAACCCTGCACGAAGTCGCGCGCGGCCTCCGGGCCCTGGTCCATGGTGCCGCGCACCAGCAACGGCCAGCGCACCGGTTCGCCGACGATTTGCGGGCTGTCCGGCAGACCGGCGGCGCGCAGCATGTCCTTGAGCAACATGTAGGCCGGGTCGCGAGTCTGGAACGGCTCGCCTGTGGGCAACTCGACCAGCAGCAAGCAGCGCCCGGCGCGCAATAACTGCAGGGCAAAACGCGGCGGCGGTACCACCGGCGCCTTGGCCGCGGCCGGCGCCGCCTCTTCTTCGACCTTGGCGCCCGAACGGGTGCTGGTCAATGACGGACGCGGCACTTCGATCTTGACCCGCTCGCTCGGTTTGATCAGCGGTTCTGCGGGCGCTTCGGCAACCGGCGCGACCACTGACACCGGCAGCAGCGGCGCAACGACCAACGGCTCGGGCATCTCCAGCAGTTCGGGACGCGAGGGCGCGGCAAAGGGCAATTCGGTGCGCGGCAGCCAGTTGACCACCTGCATGGCGGTCAAATAAGCGCGGCGACGGGACTCGATAAGCAAAGGTCGGCCACTTGTGGATAACTGAAAGTGCGCTGATTCTACCGCCCTTCGCCGAAGATCGCCCGCGCTTGATCGATCTCTTGAACCTGCAAACAACGACTGCCCGTCCCGAGAGTGAATCGCAACGGGCGCGATGCAGTACAATCGCCGCTTTTATTCGACAACCAGCCGGCCATCCCGATGATCGAACCCAAGCGCGTCTTGCGCGCCCTCGCTGAACACTGGGCACTTCTGGAGCCACTGTGCGAGCACTTCGACCAAGGCACTTTGAGCCTCAACGAACTGCGTTCACAGTTGGCCGCCCAGCAACTGGACAGTACCCCGCAGGACATCACCAGCCTGCTGGACGTGTGGATCCGCCTCGACATTCTGGTGCCCGTGGCGAAAAGCCCGAATCGTTTCGAGCTGAACGCGCAGATCCACGATTTCCTCGCTTACCTGCGCCGTGAGCACCGCTTAGGCCTGTGTCTGGAAATCGAAGCGTATCTGCGTCACCTCGAACGCCTGGCCGGCTACATCCAGGACGCTTTCGACATCCGCGACGGCCACGATCTGGCGCGCCAATTGCGCCTGCTCGACATGCGCGTGCGCGATGTCCTGAAGAAACTCGCCAACGATGAACAGGCGCTGGTCGCGGTCGCCGAGCGCGCGAAGACCAGCGATCGACAGATTCCGCTGAGTCAGCGTTACGCCGAAGTGCTGGCGACCTGGGACGAATACGTCGAGCCGATGATTCAACTGGTGAACGCCGACGGTGCGTTCGAGCAAGGCGTGCGCAAGGTCGAAAACGTTCTGCTGAAGATGCTCACGGAACAGCAGCGCCTCGGCCATCTGGTTGATGACGACATGTTGCTGCGCACCCACGCGCGCATCCTCGAAATGCAGACCAGCGCCCAACTGACGTTGCGTCACGCCCGGGAACTGCTGCTGCCGCTGCGTGAAGAAGCGCGCCGCCACAACGCCGTGACCCGTGGCGCCGCGCTGGCCCTGTCAGCGATTCGGCGCAAAGGCATCGACGCGGTGCCGCAAGCCGCCATGCCGATGTTCACTCGCCCGCAAAGCACCTTCCTCGGCAGCGCCAGTCAGGTCGAAGCCTACGTGTATGCGCTGGCGCGTTTCGAGCCGAAACCGGCGCGTTTCCCCAAGGCGCACAAAACCCAGAAAGGTGAGGCACCGCGCGCACCGCGCACGGTCCGGGAAATGCTCGAACGCTGCGAAGACGCGCTGCCGATGCCGGACCTGATGACCTGGCTGCTGGAGCAGGAACCGGACGGCGCCACCGACGAATTGCTTTACTGGTTCTCGCGCCTGTCGCGGGAAAAACGCTTCAAACGCGAACGTCTGGAACGCCGCGATTACCACACTCATGAGCATCAGGTCAGCCTGCGCTCCTTCGCCCTGCTCTCGGCCCGCGACAGCGCCGCCGAGGATTCTGCGAGCATCCCCAATGCATCTTGATCTATCCGAACTGTCTCAGCTGGCGCCGATTTTTCGCGAGCTGTTCAAGGGCTACCACGTCAGCCGCCGCGATCCGGAGCTGTACGCGCAACTGTCGAACTTCCAGGACCAGTACCGCACGCTGTTTCGCGCGTTAGGTTTTGAGTTGGTCTGCGACACCCGTGGCTTCTATTACTTCGTCCCGGAACTCGCTGCCGCAGCGGTGAATAAAACCGCGCAACGCCTGGCGCTGTTCACTTTCATCCTCGTCGAGCATCTGGCCGATCAGGGCCGCGACCCGGTCGCCGTGCTCGACGGTGGCAGCCTCGGCCGCGATGAATTGCCGTCGCTGCTGGAGAAGTACCGCGACCTGTTCATTCAGGCCGAAGTACAGACCGTCGAAGAACTCGAAGAAAAAATCATGCGCCGCATGACGCAACTCGGTTTCGCCGGCGAAGAAAACGGTATCTATCGCTTCCTGCCGCCGATGCACCGCTTCCTCGACGTGTGCCTGTCGGTGCAGCAGGACCGCGATCTGGCGGCCAGTCTGCACAGCGTATTGCCGTTGCCGGTGCCAGTGCTGATCGATGATGACAGTGACGAAAAACTGCTGGAAACCGATGACCCGCTCGACCTCAGCGACTTCGCTGAAGAAAGCGAAGAAGACGCCATGGCCCGCGCCATCGCCGAAGAACAGGAGACCGACGCATGAGCAAGGAACGTTACGGCATTCGCCGCTTCGCCCTTTTGAACACTGCCGGTTACAGCCTCGGTCTGTTTCCGCTGGAAGAACCGTTGTCGGTCTACGGCGCAAACAACCTCGGCAAATCCGCCTCGATCAACGCCTTGCAGTTCCCGATTCTGGCGCGCATGTCGGACATGAGTTTCGGCAAGTACAGCCTCGAGCAATCGCGGCGTTTCTACTTCGCCTCGGACACCAGTTACATCCTCGTCGAAGTCTCGCTGCCCCACGGTCCACACGTGATCGGCGTGGTCGGACGCGGCCCGGGCGGTGGTTTCGGTCACCAGTTTTTTGCCTACGCCGGCAAGCTGGACCTGGCGCATTACCAGAAAAACGACACCTGCCTGCGGCAGAAAGAGCTGTTCACCAACCTTGAGCGCGAAGGCCTGAAAGCCTACGAACTGAAGCCTGATGAATTGCGCCGTTTGCTGGTTGGCGGCCACACCTCGGTGCCGCTGGACCTGACGCTGATTCCGTTGCGTTCCACCAGCGAGCAAAGCCTGAAGACCTTCCGCGCGTTGTTCATCAACTTGCTGCACATGCGTGAAATCACCGCGGCCAAACTCAAGCAATTGTTCCTCGATGCCTTCGAGCACAGCTTGCGTTCCGGTAGCGTTGATTACATCGCCGCGTGCGAAGAAGCCTTCCGTGATGTACGACGCATGGAACAGGACTACAACTCGCTGGTCACCGCCGGCCCGTTGGTTGAAGCGCTCGCGTCGGGCGTGGCCCAGCGCAATATCCTGCGCGGCAAGCTGCATCGCATCTCGCCGCTGCTCGATTCGCTGCTCGGCACTTGGTCGGACTACGCCAGTGCGCGCAAGGAAGAGCTGACGATTCAGGCCGAACATTACCGCAACGAGCAGGACGCGCTGCAAAACGATCAGCGCGGCGGCACTCAGGAACTGATGCGCCTGGAGCGCGAAATCACCGGCATCCAGCGCTGGCTCGGCGAACTGGCGGTGCTCAAGCATCGTTTTGCCCTGGTCAGCGACGTCAAGGTTCTGGAGCAACAACTGCTCGCGGCCAAGGACGCGCACGACGAATTGGCCGGTGCGCTGGCGCAGTCGCGGCAGTTCAGCGCCGAAGACCTCGAAGAGCGTTTGCGCGAACTGGAAAAACGCCTGAAGTCGGTGAAACAGCAACTCGATCATGCCGACAACAACAGCTACGCACGTCTGCGCGAAGAGTTCTCACAGCAAGACGTCGAGCGCCTTATGCGTCTGTTCAACAGCGCGCTGTTCAGCCTGCCGTTGGGCGAACACGGGATTACCCTCGACGAAGATGGCCAGTGGGTGAAATCGCTGGAGCTGATTCTCGATGGCTTCAAAGGTGAGCGTTTCGAAGTGCCGGGGCTGTCGATCGACATCTCCCACATCGAGCCGCCGGCCCTGCAAGCGTTGGCGGACCGCGCCGCATTGCGCGATCAGAAAGAACGCCTGGACAAAGAACTCAAGCAACTGAAAACCCAGCAAGCCGTGGCAGCCGACCGCGCGGCGAGCAAGACTCAGACTGAAGCGCTGTACCAGCAAGTGCTGGACGCGCAGAAAGCGCTGGAAGATTTCCGTCGCGCGCAAACCTTGAGCGCCGAGGAAGACGACAAGCTTGAGCAACTGGCGCAGATGGAAGCCGCGCAGGAAGAGTTGAAGCGTTCCAGTGACGCCTTCACCGAACGCGTCCAGCAACTGTCGGCCAAACTGCAATTGGTCGGCCGGCAGATCGGCGACATGGAAGCCAAGCAACGCACCCTCGACGACGCCCTGCGCCGCCGCCAGTTGTTGCCGGCCGATTTGCCGTTCGGCACGCCGTTCATGGACCCGATCGACGATTCCATGGATAACCTGTTGCCGTTGCTCAACGACTATCAGGACAGTTGGCAGGGCTTGCAGCGCAGCGACGGGCAGATCGAAGCGTTGTACGCGCAGGTTCGCCTCAAGGGCGTGGCCAAGTTCGACAGCGAAGACGACATGGAGCGGCGTCTGCAGTTGCTGATCAACGCCTATGCGCACCGCACCGACGAAGCGCTGACCCTCGGCAAGGCGCGGCGTGCGGCAGTTACCGATATCGCGCGGACCTTGCGCAATATTCGCAGCGACTACGACAGCCTCGAGCATCAACTGGCGCTGTTCAACCGCGAGATCAACAAGCGTCAGGTCTCCAACCTGCAGAGCTTCCGCATCGTCCTCGCGCCGAACAAGGAAGCGCTCAAGCACATCGACCAGATCATCCACAGCGCTGGCCAGTATGAAGAAGGCGAAACGCTGTCGGTGTTCGACCTGAGCCAAAGCGCCGATCAGGACAACAAGAACGAAGAAGCCAAGGAGTACCTGGCGCGGCTGGTGGCGGCGAACCACAACCAGCTCGGGCTCAAGGATTTGTTCGAATTGGCGTTCGAGATCACCAAGGTCAACGGCCAACCGGTAATTCACACCGACATCGACGGCGCGGCGTCGAACGGCACGACGATGACGATCAAGGCGCTGACCAACATGTATTTGTTGCTGCACTTGATGGACCGCGACCAGGCTGGTCGCGTGCGCCTGCCGTACTACCTCGACGAAGCGGCGGACATCGACGAGAAAAACCAGGCAGCGCTGCTGGAAACCAGTCTGCAACTGGGCTTCGTGCCGATTCTGGCGAGTGTGAAACCGCAGGTTTGCGCCAGTGTGGCGATCGACCTGGAAGGTGGCAGCGGGCCAAACGGCATCTACATTGATGAGGCGGACTGGAAGTACATCCGTCGCCACGATGAGGTGAAGGCGCCGGTGCACGTGGGAGCGGATGAGCCGGAGCTGGATGCGGTTTGATCGGCTTTGACTGAAAGGCAAAAAAAGGGCCGCGATCTGTTTGGATCGCGGCCCTTTTTTATGGCTTGGGATTTGTTGTGAGTTTCAGGGACCCATCGCGAGCAAGCTCGCTCCCACAGGTGACCGCGTTTATCTCATGAGAATGCGATCAAACTGTGGGAGCGAGCTTGCTCGCGATGGCGGCAGCACACCCACCACAAACATTACTTGCCGAGCGAAATCTTCGGCGCCCAGGTCAGCCACTCATCCTCAAACTTGTCGAACAACGGGAAGGTCTGCTCAGGTCGCGCCGGGTTGCCCATGCGCTCGCCGTCCGGCGTGGCAAAAGCGATGCCGCCCTGAATCAGGGTTTCCAGCGATTCGGTGCGCATCGTCGCGCCTTTGAACAAGCCGTAATCGAAACCAAATCCACTGCTGTTCCAGAAACGCGTGCCGCTGCGCACCAGTGGCGCGTATTTCGGCTCGATCAAGATGTGCACCAACACGCGATCCGCGGTTTGGCCCAGTTCATAACCGGTCACTTTGCCCACGGTGATTTCGCGGTAAGTCACCGGCACCCCGGTTTTCAGCGAACCGCGACGCGCCGCGCTCAACACCAGGCTCAAACCGGCCTCGGCTTTGGTCAGCTCCGGCGGATTGGCCAACGCCACGAAGTTCTTCTGCGGCCCCTGGTTTTTCGCCGCCGGTTGCACTTCGATGTATTGACCGGTGACCAGCGTCTCCAGGTTCGAGGTCTTGATCAACCCAAGCTCGGGTTTGACCACCCAGAACTGACTGCCAACCCGCGCAATGCGCTCCGGCACTTCGGTGATCCGCGCGGTCAGCAATACTGACTGCAAATCGTCGGTGAGGTCGACGCTCTCGATTTTGCCGACGTCCAGCCCCTTGAAGCGGATCGGCGTGCCGGTGCGCAAGCCGTCTGCGCGATCAACCTTGATGGTGACCACAGCGCCTTTCTGGTTCGCTTCGTCGTGACTCGGGAACAGACGGAAACGCGGGATCTTCTTTTGCAGCGGCGCTTTGGCTTCCGGGGTTTCGAAAGCGATACCGCCGGCCATCAGGCTTTGCAGTGATTCACTTTTGACCTGAATGCCGCCGGTCAAACCACCGCTGAGCGTGACGCCGCTGGCGTTCCAGAAGCGCGTCGAGGCGTTGACCAGTCCTTCGTATTCCTTCTCGATGTGCACACCGATGATCAATTGTTTCTTGGTTTTGGAGAACTGGTAGCTCTGCACCGAACCGACTTTGACCTGCTTGTAGAGAATCGGGCTGCCGACTTCCAGCGACCCCAGGCTTTCGGTGAACAGCACCAGGTGCAAGCCCGGCGAACGCAGGTCGAGCGGCGGCGCCTTGGGCCGCGCGACGAACTCGCGCTGCGGCTCGCCGCCCTTGTCGCCGGGACGAATGGCGATGTAGTTGCCCTTCACCAGCGCTTCCAGACCGGTGATGCCGGCCAGCGAAATCGACGGCTTGACCACCCAGAACTGCGTGCCGGCGACGAGGTAGTCCTCGGCCAGCGGATCCAGGGTCAATTCAGCGGTGGCGGCGGACAGGTCCGGATCAATCTTCAGCGCTTTCAAGTTACCGACCTGAATGCCTTTGTACATGACCGGCGTGCGGCCAGCCTGCAGGCCTTCGAAATCACTCAGTTTGACCTTGACCCGAATCCCCGCTGCCGCCGCATCGAAGTCTTCATAGAGCCGGAATGGCAGACTTGGATCGGTGGCTGGGCTGTCCTTGCGATTCTCCGGTGTGGCGAACGCGATGCCGCCGGCAACGATGCTGGCCAGGGATTCGCTGCGGATTTTCACGCCGGACAGGTTGGCGTCAATGCTGATGCCGCTGGAGTTCCAGAAACGCGTGTGTTTGCGCACGAGGCTGGCGTAAGTCGGTTCGATAAAGACCTTGAGCTCGACCGTGCTCTGATCCTCGGACAACAGGTAGCTTTTGACCTGGCCGACTTTGATCTGTTTGTAGAACACCGGGCTGCCGCGATTCAGCGAACCGAGACGATCAGCCTTGATGGTCAGGTGCAGACCGGGCTTGGAATCCGACAGCGGCGGCTCTTCGGCCAGCGCCTTGAACTTGCGCGTCGGCTCGCCTTCACCGGGACTGATGGCTACGTAGTTGCCCGAGACCAGCGTCTCGAGGCCAGTGATACCGGCCAGACTAACACTCGGCTTGACCAGCCAGAAACGCGTGCTGGTTTTGAGGTATTGCTCGACGTCCTTGTTCATCTCGACAGTGGCGATCACCCCTTTGGAGCTGCCTTCGTCGTCGAGTTTAAGAGTCTTCACCTTTCCGACCGACATGCCTTTGTAGACCACTTCAGTCTTGTTGGCCTGGATGCCCTCGCCGCTCTCGAAGCGCACTTGAATCTCGATCCCGGTTTCGTTGTAGGCACGCCAGCCGAGCCAGCCGCCGATGATCAGGGCGATCAATGGCAGGACCCAGATTGCAGACCAGTTGGAGGCCGGTCGGGTTTTAGCGGTAGGCAAATCAGTCATGGTCGTCGTCCGACTCCGTGTTATCCCAAATCAGTCGGGGATCGAAAGTAACTGCGGCCAGCATGGTCAAAATCACCACACTGGCGAAGGCGATGGCGCCGAGATTGGCTTCGACGCTGGCAAGCCGTCCGAAATTAACGACCGCCACCAGAATGGCGATCACGAAGATGTCGAGCATGGACCAGCGGCCGATGAATTCGATAAAGCGGTACATCACAATGCGCTGGCGTGCCGACAGAGGCTGGCGGCGTTGCACCGAAAACAGCAGCAAAGCGATGCCGACTAGTTTGAAGGTGGGCACCAGAATGCTGGCGATAAATACCACGGCAGCAATCGGAATCATGCCGTGCTGAGCCAACTGAATCACGCCGGACATGATGGTGCTCGGATCGCCTTTGCCCAGCGAGCTGACGGTCATAATCGGCAACATATTCGCCGGGATGTAGAGAATCGCAGCGGTGATCAGTAATGCCCAGGTGCGCTTCAAGCTGTTTGGCCGACGGGCATGCACTTGCGCACCGCAACGGGTGCAGATCTGCTCGTCGATGCCCGGTTGCTGCTTGTTCAACTCATGGCATTCGATACACATCAGAATGCCTGCATCAATCGCCCGCATGGGCATCCTCTCCTGACAAAGCCTGCCAGATCTGGTGAGGCGACATCACCACCTCCAACCACACCTGGACCAACAACAAACTGATGAAGCACGCCAAGCCAAGACTGACGCTGATAGCTGCCATATCGGCCAACTTTACGATCGCGACCAGCACGCCCATGAGGTAAACCTCGAGCATTCCCCAATCCCGAAGGTGGTGATAAATGCGGTAGAGCAATAAACCGTAACTGCGTCCGACATTAAAACGAATGCTCAGGAGCACGGCCAACTGACAGAGCAACTTCAATAATGGAATGCCCATGCTGCACAGGAATACGACCACTGCGACGCCTTGCATGCCGGTATTGAATAGGCCAAGGACGCCGGACCAGACAGTGTCTTGCGACGTCTGCCCGAGTAGATTGAGCTGCATGATCGGTAAAAAGTTCGCCGGGATGTATAACAACAGTGCGGCGATGACCAAGGCGAGGCTGCGCTGAACGACATTGTGCCGATGCGCATAGAGCTCATAACCGCAGCGTGGACAGAGCGCTTTCTCGCCGTGGGCGAGTTCGGGCTTGCGCATCAGCAGGTCGCACTCATGACACGCTATCAAGTCGTCCAGCGGTAAATCTGACAGCCTTGGGGCGTCAACCGAATCTGGCATATGAGACTCTTGTTCCGAAAAAGGTGGGCCTATTCTAGTGGCCTGAACCGAAAATAACTGTGCAAATTTGTGAGGACTTATGCAGGCGGTTTATCGCAGGCAAAACAAAACCCCTACCTGCATACGCAGATAGGGGTTTCGGAATTTAATCTTGACGATGACCTACTCTCACATGGGGAAACCCCACACTACC
>NZ_VIVC01000006.1:0-446135 GCF_007828705.1 Pseudomonas sp. SJZ131
AGGCGAATTCTACAGCGTTACTCGCTGCTGTCAACCCCTCTTTTTCAACCCCCTTTCGCGCTTCGATGAACTGAAGCAACTCACTGCCGAAACCTTCGCAACTCATTGTTTACCAAGGAGTTTTCCGTTTCGACTGCGCCGGAAGTGGGGCGAATTATAGACTTCCAGATTCTGCCGTCAAGCGCTGATTTGCTGTTTCAATCAAATCGGCTAAAAACCTCCTTTATATAGACGCCGGCTTATCGAGTGCGCAGTATATTGCCCACACGTAACATCATAATTCGCCTACTGCCTCGGACGACGCCTCGCAATGAATGACCAACCCCGCACGCTTGCCTCCACCCTGTTCTCGGTTGGCCTTCTATTAATAGCCATGGCATCGATCCAGTCCGGGGCATCCCTGGCCAAAAGCATGTTCCCCATCGTCGGCGCGCAAGGGACCACAACCCTGCGGCTGATTTTCGCCAGCGTGATCATGCTGCTGATCCTGCGCCCATGGCGAGCAACGCTGACCGCCAAGTCACTACGCACTGTGATCATCTACGGCATGGCATTGGGCGGAATGAACTTCCTCTTCTATATGTCCCTGCGCACCGTTCCGCTGGGTATCGCCGTAGCGTTGGAATTCACCGGCCCATTGGCCGTCGCGATCTACGCCTCGCGTCGCGCCATCGACTTCCTGTGGATCGCGCTCGCCGCCGTCGGTTTGCTGCTATTGATACCCACCGGCGCGACATCCGCCGGAATTGACCTGGTGGGCGCCGGTTACGCACTCGGCGCCGGTGTGTGCTGGGCGCTGTACATTCTGTTCGGGCAGAAGGCCGGCGCCGACAACGGCGTCACAACCGCCGCGTTGGGCGTGATGATCGCCGCACTGTTCGTTGCACCGATCGGCATCGTCCACGCTGGCGCCGCGTTGCTCACTCCTTCGCTGATCCCGGTGGCCATTGGGGTCGCCGTGCTGTCCACCGCCCTGCCCTACACCTTGGAAATGGTCGCCCTGACGCGAATGCCCGCACGAACCTTCGGCACATTGATGAGCATCGAACCCGCGTTCGGTGCGCTCTCGGGTTTGCTGTTTCTCCACGAATACCTTTCGTTGTCACAGTGGATGGCCATTCTCTGCATCATTCTTGCCTCCGTTGGAGCGACACTGACCATGGGCAGCAACGCCAAACCCGCCGTCGCAGCAGATTGATACCGGATTTGACGAAGCTCTGGTATTTGCCGCTCATTTAGGCCATGTTTACCCGCGCTACTCGATGCCGCATTGGGAGAGTTTCAGACAGGTATAACAACGCGCATCAGCTGAAAGTGAAAGCGAACGCAGCCAGACCCGGGCGCCAGATCCGGGCCGCTATAAGGACAGTAATGAAACGAATTTTGATTTTGATCGCCGTACTCGCAATTGCAGGCTGCGCGGCGACTTCAAAGACCCAGGTCAAGCACGGCAAGAAAGGGCTGCACATCAACTGTTCCGGCCTCTCGTCCTCCTGGGACAAGTGCTACACCAGCGCCGCCAATTCGTGTGCGCCCAAGAGCTACAAGGTCATCGCCAAGTCGGGGGATTCGGTGGAGGAGCCTGGTGACTATCCTTTCGGGCTCAACCCTGCCGGTTATACCAGTCGCAGCATGATCGTCATCTGCAAGTAAACGGTCGACTGCCGGCTGATCCTGACCTAACGTTCGTTCTGCCAAGAGCGTTTACCAAAGGATCAGCCCATGAATAACAAGAAGGTCGTACTGGTTGTCGGCGCAGGTGATGCCACTGGCGGCGCGATTGCCAAGCGTTTTGCGCAGGAAGGCTTCGTTGCCTGCGTCACCCGGCGCAGCGCCGATAAACTCCAGCCACTGGTGGATGCGATCAACGCCAGCGGCGGCGAGGCGCATGGTTTCGCCAGCGATGCGCGCAAGGAAGAAGATGTAATCGCGCTGGTCGAGCAGATCGAAAGCGAGATCGGCCCGATTGAAGCATTCGTCTTCAACATCGGCGCCAACGTGCCGTGCAGCATTCTCGAAGAAACCGCCCGCAAATATTTCAAGATTTGGGAAATGGCTTGTTTCTCGGGATTTCTCAATGCGCGCGAAGTGGCCAAACGCATGGCCACACGCCAACGCGGCACGCTGCTATTTACCGGCGCCACCGCTGGATTGCGCGGCGCGGCCGGATTTGCCGCGTTCGCCGGGGCCAAGCACGGCATCCGCGCTTTGGCGCAAAGCATGGCGCGTGAACTGGGGCCGATGAACATTCACGTCGCGCATGTGGTGGTCGATGGAGCCATCGACACTGACTTCATTCGCAACAGTTTCCCGGAAAAATACGCGACCAAAGTAGACGACGGCATCCTCAACCCCGAGCACATCGCCGAAAACTATTGGTACCTGCACAGCCAGCCACGCGACGCCTGGACCTTCGAACTCGACCTGCGCCCCTGGAATGAACGCTGGTAACCCCGCGCCTCGCGACGACAGCTAACGACAACTGACTACATCCAAAACAGCCAAAACAGCCAAAACAGCCAAAACAGCCCAGCAGAGTGCATCGACGATGAGCAAAACCGTGGAGTTTTTCTTCGACCTCGGCAGCCCCGCCACCTACCTCGCCTACACCCAACTGCCGAACATCTGCGCGCAGACCGGCAGCCAACTGGTCTACAAACCGATGCTGCTCGGCGGCGTGTTCAAAGCCACCGGCAATGCTTCACCGGCGATGATCCCGGCGAAGGGTCGCTACATGTTCAAGGATCTGGATCGCTACGCTCAGCGATATGACGTGCCGCTGAAATTCAATCCGCACTTTCCGATCAATACGCTGATGCTGATGCGCGCCGTTACCGGCATGCAAGTACGCCATCCCGAACGCTTTCAGGCCTTCATCGATTGTCTGTTCAACGCGTTATGGGTCGAGGGTCGCAACCTTGATGATCCGGCTACGGTCGCAGCCGTGTTGACTGAAAACGGCTTTGAACCGAATGCAGTGCTGGCCCTGACTGCCGATGAGCAGATCAAAACCGTACTGAAAGAAAACACCGAACAGGCAGTGCAACGCGGCGTGTTCGGTGCGCCGAGCATGTTTGTCGGTGATGAGCTGTTCTTCGGACAGGACCGCCTGGACTTTGTCCGCGAAGCCCTGAGCTGAGGTCTTTCGGAAAAAATCAGGCGCTGAAAGCAGCGCCTGAATGCCAATCCATCAGATTGCCGCAGTCCGCGTGTTCAACCATTCCAGCGCAGCGCCGTCGAGCAGCGGGCTCAGGCGTTCACGCACTTCAGCGTGATAGCCGTTGAACCACTGCTTCTCCTCCAGCGTCAGCAGCGACGGCTCCAGGCAACGGGTGTCGATCGGGCACAGGGTCAGGGTTTCGAATTTGAGGAACTCACCAAATTCGCTTTTGCCGGCCTCGCGGTTCAACACCAGATTCTCGATCCGCACGCCCCAACGGCCCGGACGATAAGTCCCAGGCTCGATGGACGTAATCATCCCCGGCTGCATCGCGGTTTGTGGCGCGGCCGCCGCTTGATAGGCGATCACCTGCGGGCCTTCGTGAACATTGAGGAAATAACCCACGCCGTGCCCGGTGCCGTGACCGTAATCAACGCTTTCGGCCCAGATCGGCGCGCGCGCGATCGAGTCAAGCAGCGGTGAGAGAATGCCGCGAGGGAAATGCGCGCGGGACAAGGCAATCACGCCTTTGAGCACGCGGGTGCAATCGCGCTTCTGCTCCTCGGTCGGGGTGCCGACCGGGACCATGCGCGTGATGTCGGTGGTGCCGCCCAGGTATTGGCCGCCCGAGTCGATCAGCAACAAGCCGTCGCCCTCGATCACCGCGTGCTCTTCTTCCGTCGCGTGGTAATGCGGCATCGCGCCATTGGCGTTGAACGCGGCAATGGTGTTGAAACTCAACGACACATAATCCGGGCGACGCATGCGCGCGGCGGTCAGGTGTTCGTCGATGGTCAGTTCGGTGATGCGCTCGCGCCCCCACGCCGACTCCAGCCACGCGAAGAATTCGCACAGCGCCGCGCCGTCCTGTTCCATTGCCTGACGAATGTGTTCGGCATCGGCCAGGCTTTTCTGCGATTTGGCCAGTGTGGTCGGGTTCAAGCCTTCGAACAGTTTGACGCCGCTGTCGAGGTTATCCAGCAAACCGGCGGTGACGCGCGCCGGGTCGACCTGCAGGCTCGAACCGCTCGGCACCGCGCGCAAGGCTTCGGCGACTTCGCTGTAATCGCGCAGGGTCACGCCGTCCTGTTCAAGGATCGCGCGCAGTTCGGCGCTGACTTTGCTCAGCGCGACGAACAACGTCGCTTGGTCCTGGCTGATCAACGCGAAGGAAACGAACACCGGGTTAAACGAAACATCGCCGCCGCGCAGGTTGAACAGCCAGGCGATGTCGTCGAGCGTGGCGATGAAATGCCAATCGGCGTTGTGTTCTTTTAATACGCTGCGCAACTGCGCGAGTTTTTCGCCACGGCTGACGGTCGCTTGCGGCGGCAAATGTTGATAAATCGGCTCATTGGGCAGGCTTGGACGGTCGCTCCAGACTTCGCTCAACAGGTCGATGTCAGTGCGCAGGCGTGCGCCGCGCTCCTCGAGTTTGCTGCCCAGCGTGCGCGCCGAAGCCACGGCCATGACTGCGCCATCGACGGCAACCACGCCACCTTCAGGAGTTTGCTCGGCCAGCCAGTCCAGCGGGCTGGGTTGACCCGGTTGCAGTTTGACCAACTCGATGGCGCTGCCCTTGAGCTCCTTGCTCGCTTGTTCCCAATAACGGCTGTCAGCCCAGACGCCGGCGAAATCCGCCGTAACAATCAAGGTGCCGACCGAACCGTGGAAGCCCGACAACCATTGCCGGCCCTGCCAGTAACCCGGCAAGTATTCGGAGAGGTGCGGGTCGGCCGACGGCACCAGCAAGGCATGAATGCCTTCCCGGCTCATCAGCTCGCGGGTTTGCGCCAGGCGCTGGGGCACCAATCCGTTGGTCAAAGGCTGCGTACTCATCATTTCTCCTGCTAACCACTTGGTCATTCATTTTTGTTGAGTGCCGATCTGAGTCGGCGCTTTAACGGCCTATTGCCAGAACGCCGGGGCGCTGGTGCAGGCCGTTTTAATCAGTTGGACGGCTTGGTCGATATCCTGCTCGGTGGTGAAACGGCCGAGGCTCAAACGAATGGTGCGCCCGGCGGATCGCGCGTCATGCCCCAGCGCCAACAACACGTGGGACGGTGCGTTGCTCGCGGAATTGCACGCCGAGGTCGCGGAAAACGCAATCGAATGGCCCAGCGCTGTCACGTTGAATTCACCTTCGCCGAAGGTCAGGCTCAACGTATGCGGAATGCGCTGGGTGGCGCTGCCATTGAGGCGCACGCCGGGGAGACTGAGCAGTTGTTCGAGCAAGCGCTCGCGCAAGTGGGCGATGGTGGCTTTCTCGTCGTCGAACAGACTGGCGGCCAACGCAAACGCTTCGCCCATGGCGACGATCTGGTGCGTGGCCAGCGTCCCGGAACGCAACCCGCCTTCATGCCCGCCGCCGTGGATCTGCGCCTGCAAGCGTTGTTGTGCGCGCGGGCCGACGTAGAGCGCGCCGATGCCTTTGGGGCCGTAGATCTTGTGCGCGGAAAACGACATCAGGTCGACCGACCACTCGGCCAGATCAATCGCGACTTTGCCTGCGCCTTGCGCGGCGTCAACGTGAAACAGCGCGTCACGATTACGCACAACCTGGCCAATCGCCGGAATGTCGTTGACGGTGCCGAGTTCGTTATTGACCAGCATCAGCGACACCAAAAAGGTGTCGTCGCGCAATGCTTCGCTGACCGCTTGCGGGGTAATCAGGCCTTCGGCATTGGGGACCAGATAAGTCACCGCCACGCCGGCGTCTTGCAATTGTTTCGCGGTATCGAGGATCGCCTTGTGTTCAATCTGGCTGGTGATGATGTGGCCGCCCGACACACCTCGCGCCTGGGCGACACCCTTGAGCGCGAGGTTGTTCGATTCAGTGGCGCCGGAAGTCCAGACGATTTGATCCGCGTGGGCACCGACCAATTCGGCTACTTGCCGGCGCGCCTGCTCGACCGATTGCCGGGCCTGTTGGCCGAAGGCATGGGAGCTGGAAGCCGGGTTGCCGAAGTTGCCGTTGAAACCCAGGCACTCGACCATGACTTTGATGACTCGCTCGTCCACCGGCGTGGTGGCGGCGTAGTCGAAATACAACGGACGTTTATTCATAAAAAGGCTCGCAGAGCGTGTTCCGGAATCAGGTAAGCGGTGCGCAGACGCCAGCAATACCTGAGCGGATGCTGTTAAAGAAATACGACTTCTCTTCAAAGTGCGTAGGAACGCTCCCGAAGGCGAGCTTAACAGGCATCGGCCAACCGGTTGAAGCAATGCATCAGCTAAAGCCTTCGAGCAACAACGGATACAGCGAAACCACCAGCAACGCCGCCATGCCCCAATTGAACAGGCGCAACCAGCGAGGATCGCGCAAGACGTTGCGCAACAGCCTGCCGCAGGCAACCCAGACACTGACGCTCGGCAAATTGATCAAGGCAAAAACCGCGGCAATCACCAGCACATTGGTGAAATAACCCTGCATCGGCGTGTAGGTGCTGATGGCACCGATGGCCATGATCCACGCCTTGGGATTGACCCACTGGAACGCTGCCGCGCCGAGATAACTGATCGGTTTGCCCTCGCCGCGCTCGCCTTCCGCGACCGGCCCAGAATGGGCAATTTTCCACGCCAGATAGAGCAAATACGCGGCGCCGACGTAGCGCAATACCGCGTAGAGCAATGGATAGTTCTGAAACACCGTGCCCAGGCCGAAACCCACTGCAACCACCATGACAAACAGGCCGCAGGTAATCCCGAGCATGTGCGGAATGGTCCGGTTAAAGCCGAAATTCACGCCCGATGCCAGCAACAACGTGTTGTTCGGGCCAGGAGTGATCGAGGTTACGAGGGCGTACAGGGCGAAGCCCAGCAGCAAGTCGAGCGAGAGGGTCATCGGCGGCATTTCCGTCAGGGTCAGTCAGGCATTGACCCTAGCGCACGGCTTGCGCGAAACCCACGGACAGTTGGGTGAAAGTTCGAACAGTACAGTTGCGGCTCAGCTTGGACGACCGTGCAGGTGTACGGCACGTTCGGCGCTCATTTCACCTTGGCTATCAAAACCGAAAGTCTTCTGCGGCTGGCCGAGCAATTCGGCTTTTTTCGCGTGGTATTCATCGAAGGACAAACCGCGACGGTTCAGCGCTTCCATTGCCAACTCCCTGGTCTCTTCTGCGGTGTAGGGGCGCAGCTCGGGGGAAACATGGCTGGCGCATCCAGCGAGAACGGAGATGGCGAGCAACAGGGAAGCGGTGAGTAAGCGGTTCATGGCGAGCGTCCTGGCAATCTGATGTTTGGCGATGGGTGAAGGCTACGCCCGGCCCGCGATTGGCAGAAATCAACGCTCTCGATAGTGGGTATCGGCCAGCGGAAACAAAAGATCACATATTCATTAAAGATCTATAAATATCCGTTAATGATCTTTTGAGGAATAAAGGCAAACCTTTATAACAACCCCATCGCCGCACGCACTGTTGCCCACGCAACTGTTTGCCAGGCAACAGTCATTCAACAAACAGCCCCGCCAATCGCACAGTCTGCGTCGAATATGGCGCTCGAAGCCCAGCAAATACGGGCTGCGAAGGATTGGTACAGGTCTTGCTCCAACCCAGTGACTAGTCACTGCTCGCTGAGCAACTGTTTAAAAAGGAACTGATCATGTCGCGTCCACTGAAAGTCGTTGCCCTCTCCGGCGGAACCTGGCGCCCGTCGCGCACCTTGGTACTGACCCAGGCGCTGTTGGCCGAACTGGCCGAGCAGTTGCCGATCGAGAGCAAATTGATCGAACTGGGCGACATTGCCCGCCCGCTCGGCGCCGCGCTGTCGCGCCAGGAACTCAGCGCCGAGATCGAAGCCGAGCTGCAAGCCATCGAAAGCGCCGACCTGCTGATCGTCGCCGCGCCGGTTTATCGCGGCTCTTATCCGGGCCTGCTCAAGCATCTGTTCGATCTGATCGACCTCAATGCGCTGATCAATACGCCAGTGCTGCTGGCCGCAACCGGTGGCAGCGAACGGCATGCATTGGTGCTCGATCATCAGTTACGGCCGCTGTTCAGTTTCTTCCAGGCCCTGACCTTGCCGATTGGCGTGTACGCCACCGAGGCCGATTTCGCCAATTACCAGATCACCAGTGAGCCCTTGAAGGCCCGCATTCGTCTTGCTGCAGAACGCGCCGCGCCGCTGTTCGGCGTGCACCCCAAAAATCTGCTGAAAATCGCTTAAGGATCTCTTCATGGATGTTTTCTGGTTCCTGCCGACTCACGGCGACGGCCATTACCTGGGCACTACCCAAGGCGCGCGCCCGGTCACGCTCAACTATCTGAAACAAGTGGCGCAGGCCGCCGACAGCCTCGGTTACCACGGCGTACTGATTCCCACCGGGCGCTCCTGCGAAGACTCGTGGGTGATCGCATCGGCGCTGGTGCCGCTGACCGAACGCTTGCGCTATCTGGTGGCGATTCGGCCGGGGATCATTTCGCCGACGGTTTCGGCGCGCATGGCTGCGACCCTGGATCGCCTGTCGAATGGCCGCTTGCTGATCAACGTGGTCACCGGCGGCGATCCCGATGAAAACCGTGGCGACGGGATCTTCCTCGATCACAGCGAACGCTACGAAGTCACCGACGAATTTCTGAAGATCTGGCGCCGTGTGTTGCAGGGCGAATCGGTGGATTTCGAAGGCAAACACTTGCAGGTACAAAACGCCAAGGCGTTGTATCCGCCGGTGCAAAAACCCTATCCGCCGTTGTACTTCGGCGGTTCTTCGGAAGCTGCCCACGAACTCGCCGCCGAACAGGTTGACGTGTACCTGACCTGGGGCGAACCACCGGCCGCCGTCGCCGAAAAACTCGCCGATGTGCGTGAGCGTGCGGCGCGCAACGGGCGCACGGTGAAGTTCGGGATTCGCTTGCACGTGATCGTTCGCGAAACGGCGGAAGAAGCGTGGAAAGCTGCGGACAAACTGATCGAGCACATCAGCGACGAGACCATTGCTGCGGCGCAGAAGTCGTTTTCGCGGTTCGACTCGGAAGGCCAGCGGCGCATGGCGGCGTTGCATGACGGGCGTCGCGACAATCTGGAAATCTCGCCGAACCTGTGGGCCGGCGTCGGCCTGGTGCGTGGCGGTGCCGGAACCGCATTGGTCGGCGATCCGCAGCAAGTCGCGGCGCGGATCAAGGAGTACGCGGATTTGGGGATCGAGAGTTTTATCTTCTCCGGGTATCCGCACCTGGAAGAAGCCTATCGCTTTGCCGAACTGGTGTTCCCGTTGCTGCCGGAACCGTATGCGAGCCTGGCCGGGCGCGGCGTGACCAACCTCACTGGGCCGTTCGGCGAAATGATCGCCAACGACGTATTGCCGAGCAAAGCCACGGCCTGACCCACGCAGCTCTTGTAGGAGCGAGGCTTGCCCGCGAAGAAGGCACTGCGGTGTATCTGATGGACCGCGTTACCGTTCTTCGCGGGCAAGCCTCGCTCCTACGAGGGACGTCGTACATAAAAGGAAATTCGCGTGACGGCCAAACCACGAAGCGCCCTGTTATCTCCCCTGCAAACCGCCCGCCAATTGGCGGCAGATTTTGCCCTGACTGCCGTCGAGCGCGACGAACGCGGCGGTACGCCCAAAGCCGAGCGTGATGCATTGCGCAACAGCGGCCTGCTCGCGCTAAGCATTCCGACCCAGTACGGCGGCCTCGGCGCCAGTTGGAGCGAAACCCTGAGCGTGGTGCGCGAATTCGCCAAGGTCGACAGTTCAATCGCCCACGTCTTCGGTTTCCATCACCTGATGCTCGCCACCGTGCGCCTGTTCGCCAAACCCGAACAGTGGCAGCCGTGGTTCGAACAGACTGCGCGCAAAAACTGGTTCTGGGGCAACGCCCTGAATCCGCTGGATACGCGCACCGTGGTGAAAAACCTCGGCGGCTGGCGCGAGTTCTCCGGGAAGAAAAGCTTCTGCTCCGGCGCCAGCGATTCGCAGATGCTGATCGCTTCGGCGGTCGATGAAAGCGCTGGCGGCAAGCTGTTGATCGCCGCGATCCCCAGCGGTCGCAGCGGCATCACTCTGCACAACGACTGGAACAACATGGGCCAGCGCCAGACCGACAGCGGCAGCGCCACTTTCGAACGCGTGCGGGTCGAAGAGTCGGAATTGCTCCTCGATCCGGGGCCGTTGAGCACGCCGTTCGCCTGCTTGCGGCCGCTGATTGCGCAACTGACCTTCACCCATATGTTCCTCGGCATCGCCGAAGGCGCTTTCGAGGAAGCGCGCCAATACACCCTCACCGAAACCCGGCCCTGGCATAAATCCAGCGCTCGCGACGTGCGCGAAGACCCTTACGTGCTAGGCCATTACGGCGAATTCTGGGTCGCCCTCGAAGGCGTGCGGTTGCTGGTCGAACGCGCGGCCGACCTGCTCGACAAAGCTTGGGCCAGAGGGCCGAACCTCAGCGCCGAGGAACGCGGACACTTGGCCACAGCGATTGCCACGGCCAAGGTTGCCGCCACGCGCAACGGTCTGGAATTGTGCAGCCGTTTGTTCGAAGTCACGGGCGCGCGCTCGACCCACGCCTCGCTGCGGCTGGATCGGCACTGGCGCAACCTGCGCACGCAAACCCTGCACGACCCGGTGGATTACAAACTCCATGAACTGGGTGATTGGGCGCTGAACCAGTCCCTGCCGATTCCGACTTTCTATTCCTGACCTTCTCTTCATGGAGCCTGCCATGCAACTGCTGACCCTACCGCCCTCGCCCGCCCTTGCCACGTCGATCCGTGCCACCGCGCAAGTGTTCGAAGACCCGAAATCCCAGGCCTTGCTCGCGCATTTGCAACAAGTCGCGCCGAGTGAAGCCAGCGTGCTGATCATCGGTGAAACCGGCACCGGCAAAGAACTCGTCGCGCGGCATATCCACAACCTCAGCGCCCGGCGCAACCGGCCGTTCGTGGCGGTGAACTGCGGCGCGTTCTCCGAATCGCTGGTCGAAGCGGAATTGTTCGGCCACGAAAAAGGCGCGTTCACCGGTGCCCTGAGTGCCAAGGCCGGTTGGTTCGAAGAGGCGGATGGCGGCACCTTGTTCCTCGATGAAATCGGTGATTTGCCGATGGCGATCCAGGTCAAGTTGCTGCGCGTGTTGCAGGAGCGCGAAGTGGTGCGGCTGGGTTCGCGCAAGAGCATTCCGATCGACGTGCGCGTCTTGGCGGCGACCAACGTGCAATTGGAAAAAGCCATTAATGCCGGGCATTTTCGCGAGGACCTGTATTACCGCCTCGACGTCGTCAGCCTCGAACTCAGCCCCTTGCGCGATCGCCCCGGCGACATCCTGCCGCTGACCCGGCATTTCGTCGAAGCCTACAGCCAGCGCCTCGGCTACGGCACCGTCACGATCAGCAAAGAGGCCGAGCTGAAACTGCGCAGTTACAGTTGGCCGGGCAATATCCGCGAACTGGAAAACGTCATCCACCACACCTTGCTGATCTGCCGCAACGGCGTGATCGAACGCGACGATTTGCGCCTGTCGAATATGCGCATCGAGCGTCAGGACGATCACCACGGCAACGTCGATGATTCGCCGGAAGCGCTGCTCGACCGTGCTTTCCAGAAACTCTTCGAGGAACAGGCCGGCGCGCTGCATGAAAAAGTCGAAGACGCCTTGCTGCGCGCCGCTTACCGCTTCAGCCATTACAACCAGGTGCACACCGCCGCACTGCTCGGTTTGAGCCGCAACGTCACGCGCACGCGTTTGATCAAGATCGGCGAACTGGCGGTGAACAAGCGCCGGCCCACCGAGAATGTGCAGGGCGAGCGCTTGATGCAGTTGTCGATCTGACGGTTGGCTTACGGCACCTGCTTTTTCACAGAACCAGATTGCAGTGCAGCGCGTTGTCGTGGCTGCGCTCCAGGCTGTGCAATACCTGAAATGAACCGAACGTCACGGTTTTTGCCTGGTGCGCGCGAATCAATTGCCAGAAATCCTGCTCGCCGCTTTCGAAGCGCTGAAACGCCGCTTCCCCGGCCTCGCGCGATTGCCATTGCAGGTAATTGAGCACCCGCCGGCCATCGTCGCTGGCCTGAATGCTCGCACTTAAAAAGCCGCTGAAATCCTGCGCCAGACGCTCGGTTTGCGCCGACAGCGCCGAGACGAGCGCGGGTTGCTGATGAGGCTCGATCTCGAATTCGATCAATTGGGTGAAACTGCGATTTTTCTCTGACGTGTACATGACTGACGTCTGCATGACTGGCGTGCGCATAAATAGTCCCCACTGACCGGTAAACCGGACCTTGCGATCCGAAGGCCTGCAGGGTAAAACCTCAAGTTAACTAGAGGTCAAGAGGCTTTTCATCATGATCACTGCGGAAAATCTGCACAAGGAACTCACTGTCGGCCAAGTCGCCGCCCGCAGCGGCGTGGCCGTGACCGCGCTGCACTTTTATGAAACCAAAGGTTTGATCAAGAGCTATCGCAATCAGGGCAATCAGCGCCGTTATCCGCGCGAAGTGCTGCGCCGGGTCGCGTTGATAAAAGTTGCCCAGCGCTTGGGCATTCCGCTGGCGGAGATTGGCGAGGCACTGAAAGCGTTGCCGGACAACCGCGCGCCGACAGCGGCGGACTGGCAAGTGTTGTCGGCGCAATGGAGCCGCGAACTGGATGAGCGTATTGCGCAATTGACCCTGTTGCGCGACCGGCTGAACGGCTGCATCGGTTGCGGCTGTCTGTCGATGCAAGCATGCCCGTTGCGCAATTTTGGCGATGTGCTCGGGGAGCAAGGGCCGGGGGCGCATTTGATTTCTGGCGCTGACTGATCCCCCGTAGGAGCGAGGCTTGCCCGCGAAAGCGCCCGAAAGGTCAAAACCTATGGTCGGCAGCATTGCTGCTCGTCGGGCCCCCGTCCGCCGAAATGGCGCTGGCCTATAGTTATTCGGCATCAAGTCGCGCTGTAGCACTCTTCAAATCAGCACCCTTCAAATCAGCACGACTCAAATCAGCACGACTCAAATCACCAACAAAAGGGAGATTCGTCATGAGCGTCAAACCCATTCCCGAGGGCTATCACAGCATCACGCCCTACCTCGGCATCGAAAAAGCCGCCGAGGCCATCGAGTTCTACAAAAAAGCCTTTGGCGCCACGGAAGTGATGCGCCTGTCGATGCCCGACGGCGGCATCGGCCACGCCGAACTGCGCATCGGCGACTGCCCGATCATGCTCGGCACGCCGTGCGATCAAGGCCCGTTGAGCAATCCCGACAACTCGCCGTCCGTGGGCCTGCATTTATATGTCAACGATGTCGACAAATCCTTTCAACAGGCGATTGCCGCTGGTGGCACCGTGGTGTCCGAGGTCAAGGATCAGTTTTACGGCGACCGCTCGGGGACGTTGAAAGACCCGTATGGGCACATGTGGTTTCTCGCCACGCGCAAGGAGGATTTGACGCAGGAGCAGATTGAGCAGCGGGCCAGGGAGATGTTTCAGCAGGGTTGAGATGTTCGAGATGTTTAGTGCCTGATCGGGCCTCTTCGCGGGCAAGCCTCGCTCCTACAGGGAGGGCTGCGCACACAAAATGTGTGTTCAACGCCAACTCCTGTGGGAGCGAGCTTGCTCGCGATAGCGTCCTCACCTCCACCGCAAATCCAAACGACCCACCGTGCGCCCAACCCAGCAAAACCTTCTGAAAATGGAAACGCGAAACATTTGCTTTCATATCTGCATCAGGATTTTCGTTGCTCATGCGTCTCATATAGATGCAGTCTGCCCGCGTAGGCAAAAGCCACGGCCGGACTTTTCCGGGTTCACCACGCTGCGAAGCCCGCAGTAGAGACCCCTTCATCGAACCAAGACCTCCAAAAATGTCGAAGAAATCCCGCTCCAAAATCTGGTTTCTGGTGCACAGCTGGCTGGCACTGCCGATCTGGTTTTTTGTGCTGATCGTCTGTGTGACTGGCACGCTCGCCGTCGTCAGCCAGGAAATCGTCTGGCTGGCCAGCCCGCAAATGCGCGCCAGCCAACCGTCGGACGACGCCCCGCTGCTCAGTTATGACCAGGTCCTTGCCGCCATCAAGCAAGCCGAACCGCAGCTTCTGGTTGAATCGATCAACCGTCCCGACGAGTCGCACTTCGCCCTCGATGTCGACGTCGCCTATCCCGACGGGCGCACGGTGACGGTTTACGTCAACCCGTACACCGGGGTCATTCAGGGCCCCGAACCGGAATTCAATTTCCGCGCGTTCACCCGCGCCTTGCATGGCTGGTGGCTGGTGCCGTTTACCAACGGTTTCAGTTGGGGCTGGTATCTGGTGTCGTTCCTCGGCTTGCCGCTGCTGGTTTCGCTGATTACCGGGCTGGTGGTCTACAAGAAATTCTGGAAGGGCTTTTTCAAGCCGACCCTGCGCTTTCGTCACGGCGCGCGGATTTTCTGGGGCGACTTTCACCGTCTCAGCGGGATCTGGTCGATCTGGTTTATTGCGGTCATGTCGATCACCGGCACCTGGTTCCTGATTCAGGCGTTGCTGTTCGATAACCAGATTTCCATTTCCAGCGCCCCGGTGATTCCAGCGATGTCGCGCGAAGCCGTGCCGATTTCGGCAGATGGCTCGCCGCCGCCGCGCATCGACCTGGACCGCGCCATTGCAATCGCCCAGGAAAAAATCCCCGGACTGGAAGCCAGCTCGGTCAGCCTGCCAGGCAATGGCTACAGCCACCTCGACATCTCCGGACGTGGCTGGTATCCGCTGATGTTCCAAAGCGCGACGATCAACCCGTTCAACGGTGAAATCGCTGCTTCGCGACTGTTGTCGGACCGTAACGCGCTGGAGTTCGTCACCGAATCCATGCGTCCACTGCACACCGGCGATTTCGGTGGGTTGTGGGTCAAGCTGATCTGGTTCTTCTTCGGCCTGCTGCTGAGCATGATGGTCCTCAGCGGCTTGCTGATCTGGACCAAACGTACCGCCCTCGCTACCGCCAATGCGCTCAAGCGCAGCCATAAAAAAAACCGCATTGCCACCGCGCAAGTCAATCGTGAAACCTCGGAGGCCAGCCTGTGAGCAAAGTCATCGCCGCCCCGCAACGCTCACGCCTGAGCGTGCTGTGGCACAAATGGCGTTTCCACCTGAACATTCTGTTGCTGCTGATCCCGCTGGGTTTCATGCCGAAATATTTTGCCGATGCGGCGTTGTTTCGCGGCGATGCCGGCCTCGGCGAACACGAAATCGGCGAGATCAAAGTCGGTCCGTGGAGCATGCGCCTCGCCGAATTACGCGATGAGGCGCCGCGCCCGGACGGTCCGGCCGGCTACTTGAAAAGCTTCAATGCGGCGCTGTGCAGCAGTTGCGTCGAACAGGTCAAGGCGACTTACCTGCGCATCGGCAAGCCGCGCAGCCTGCGCGCCGCCGGGGTGATTTTCTTCGGCACGCCGTACCGCATGGGCGCTTCGTTGCCGGTGCCGGTCAAAACCAAAGCCGATGCCGAGCTGTGGATCACCATGGAGGGCTGGGACGGTTCGATGCACCAGGCCTCGATCCCACTGAGCCAGGCATCCCCGGCCACCATCGCCTGGCTGAACAAACAAGGAGGCAAACCATGATCAACGTAATCCGCCCACTGCGCACCGCGCTGCTGGTGCTGTGTGCCGGTTTGAGCGCCGGGTTCAGCGCCAGCGCCCTGGCCCACAACCCGATGTGCGAATGCAAGGCGATTGATGCCGAGCAAATCAAATGCACCGGCGGTTTCTCCGACGGCAGCGGCGCACCGGGGGTAACGCTGGACGTGATCGGCTACGACGAAACCATTCTGGTACCGGGCAAGCTCGGCAGCGATTCGACGCTGACCTTCAAGAAACCCGGCGCCGAATTCTACGTGTTGTTCGATGCCGGCCCGGGTCACGTGGTCGAGATTGACCAAGCCGACATCGAGGCCCCGTAAGCATGAGCAGCCCCCTCCCCACAAGCAACGCCACCAGCGTTACTCCGACCACCCAAGTCGTGCGCCCCGCCGGCGCCGGGCATGAAACGCTGTATGTGCTGCTGTTGTGCCTGATGATCCTGGCGGTTGCCGGATCGGTGGTCGCCTGGCGCCATGAGTCGCAGGAAGTCAGCAGCGTCAACAGCCATCAACTCGACGCGCGCCGCGATTTGAGCGCGTCCGAGCAAGGCATTTACGCCGATCTGCGAGTGACACTCGACGAGATTCATCTGTTGCGCCAGGAACAAGCCGCGCTGCCGACCCCCGAAGTGCTGGCCGAGGAAGGTTTTGCGCCGTTTGCCCAGGACGCCAGTTCGGTCAGTCGCGGCAGCCATGCCTGGCAGTTGCTGGAGGCCAAAGCCTATTTCGGCCAGAGCCAGTCGCCCGATGTCGCCGGCTCATTCCTGATGCGCTTGACCGCTGACGATGACGCGCCGGACGTGTGGCTGCATCGCGGCAAATCCCTCGCCGCCCCGACTGACCTGACTGACGCCGCGCTGGAAAGCGCTGGCTGGCAGCAGATCGTCGCGCAATTCGATGCCGGCGTAACCCGCCAGCATCGGCACTGACCCCTCGCCTCCACCCGAGAGAAGACCGCTTTCCCATGCCTATTTCATCTCTACGTTCATTTTTGCGCCTGACCCTGGTTGGTTTGCTCGCCTGTCTGTTGGCACCGCTGGCCAGCGCCGACGAAGCCAAACGCCTGCGCATCGGCATCACGCTGCACCCTTATTACAGCTACGTGGCGAACATCGTCGGCGACAAGGCTGAAGTGGTGCCGCTGATCCCGGCCGGTTTCAACCCCCACGCCTATGAGCCGCGCGCCGAAGACATCAAGCGCATCAGCGGGCTCGACGTGGTGGTGCTCAACGGTGTCGGTCACGATGACTTCGCCGACCGCATGATCGCTGCCAGCGAAACGCCCAACGTCGCGGTGATCGAAGCCAACGAAAACGTACCACTGCTGGCCGCCACTGGCGTCGCCGCGCGCGGTGCCGGCAAAGTCGTCAACCCGCACACGTTCCTGTCGATCAGCGCCTCGATTGCCCAGGTCAACAACATCGCCCGCGAACTCGGCAAACTCGACCCGGACAACGCCAAGACCTACACGCAAAACGCCCGCGCTTACGGCAAACGTCTGCGCCAGATGCGCGCCGATGCCCTGGCCAAACTGACTGAAGCGCCGAACGCCGAACTGCGGGTTGCCACGGTCCACGCCGCTTATGACTACCTGCTGCGCGAATTTGGCCTGGAAGTGACCGCCGTGGTCGAACCGGCCCACGGCATTGAGCCGAGCCCGAGCCAATTGAAAAAAACTATCGACCAACTGCGTGAACTGGACGTCAAAGTGATCTTCTCGGAGATGGATTTCCCCTCCTCGTACGTCGACACCATTCAGCGCGAATCCGGGGTCAAGCTGTACCCGCTGTCGCACATCTCTTACGGCGAATACACCGCCGACAAGTACGAAAAAGAGATGACCGGCAACCTCAACACCGTGGTCCGGGCGATTCAGGAGTCGGGCGCATGACGGCAAAAGAAACCCTCGGCACAACAGATTTCCCAACAGGAGCAAGCCTGCTCCCACAGGTTTACGGGCCGACGCTGGAGTTCGCGCAGGTCGGTTTGACCCTCGGACGCACAGTCATCCTCGATCAGGTGACCTTCCAGGTGCAGCCCGGCAGCGTGCACGCTCTGGTCGGGCCGAATGGTGGCGGCAAGAGTTCGCTGATCAAGACCTTGCTTGGACAGATGCCGCATCAGGGCCGCTTGAGCCTGCAATGGCCCGGCGCGCCCGGCACCATTGGTTATGTGCCGCAAGCGCTGGAGTTTGATCGTGGCTTGCCGATGACCATCGACGATTTCATGGCAGCGATGTGTCAGCGCCGCCCGGCGTTCCTCGGGTTGAGCAAACATTACGCAGCGGCCATCGGCGAAGCGCTGGAACGGGTCGGCATGCAGGACAAACGCAAACGGCGCATGGGCGCGCTGTCCGGCGGTGAACGCCAGCGTGTATTGCTCGCGCAAGGGTTGATCCCCGCCCCGCAATTGCTGGTGCTCGACGAACCGATGTCGGCCCTCGATGAAGCCGGCATTCGCGTGTTCGAACGGCTCTTGGCCGACTGGCGCCAGAGCGGCATCACCGTGCTCTGGATCGAGCATGACCTGGAAGCGGTCAAGCGCCTGGCGGACCGGGTAACCGGGCTCAATCGCCACGTGTTGTTCGACGCCACGCCGGAGCAGGCACTGACCCCGGACCGTTTGCTCACCCTGTTTTCGACCCATCCACGGAGCGCTGTCTGATGAGTTATGAAGCCTTTCGTTTGATGGTTCAGGGTTGGGCGTCGTCCGGTTATCTGCCGGAAGCGCTGGCCTACGGCTTTGTCGTCAACGCGCTGCTCGCCGGCCTGTTGATTGGCCCGGTGCTCGGTGGCCTGGGCACGCTGGTGGTGGTCAAGCGCTTCGCGTTTTTCTCCGAAGCGGTCGGTCACGCGGCGCTGACCGGTGTCGCCGTGGGCATTTTGCTCGGCGAACCGTACACCGGGCCTTACGGCAGCCTGTTCGGCTACTGCTTGCTGTTCGGCATCCTGCTCAATTACCTGCGCAACCGCACGGGGCTGGCGCCGGACACCTTGATCGGGGTGTTCCTCTCCGTGTCGTTGGCACTCGGCGCGAGCCTGCTGCTGATTCTCGCGGGCAAGATCAACGTGCACATTCTGGAAAACGTGCTGTTCGGTTCAGTGCTGACGGTGAATGGCAATGACCTGCTGGTGCTGGCCATCGTCGGTTCACTGGTGATGGCGCTGGCCTTGCCGCTGTACAACCGCATCATGCTCGCCAGTTTCAATCCGCAACTGGCGGCGGTGCGCGGCGTCGCGGTGAAGACCCTGGATTACCTGTTCGTGATTCTGGTGACACTGATCACCGTCGCGGCGGTGAAAGTCATCGGCGCGATTCTGGTCGGTGCGTTGCTGGTGATTCCGGCCGCCGCCGCGCGGTTGCTCAGCCAGTCACTGAAAGGGTTTTTCTGGTGTTCGGTGGCGATTGCCACGGTCAGTACCCTGTGCGGCATTCTTGCGCCAATCGTCTTCGACCTGCCGATCCCGTCCGGTGCCGCGATCATTCTGGTCGCCGGTATCGCTTTCGCCCTGTCCGCCATTGCGCGCGGCGTCGTTCCTAGCCTGAAAGGGAATCTCGGATAAATGTCTTTCAATTTGCGTCAACTGACCCTCGCCGTCGCTCTGTGCGGGCTGGTCAACACCTCCTTTGCAGCGGACGCCGCCAAGCCATTGCGCGTGCTGGCGTCGTTGCCGATCACTTACGGCTTGGGCGAAGTGTTGCTCAAGGGCACCGATGTCAGCCTCGAACGTGCGGCGCCGGGCAACTTGCCGGGCAGCCGCCAGACCGCTTACTTCACCGGACGTGGCGCGCCGGCGCTGGCAAAACTGGCGACCGACGCCGATGCGGTGATCGGCCTGCGCTCGTTGTGGTCGGATGATCCGCTGTACCCGATTGCCCGCCGCAGCAATATCCGCATCGTCGAAGTCGACGCCGCGCGCCCGGTCGACGGCGCCCTGCCCGGCATTGCCGTGCAACCGGGCAACAAGGTCGATGGCCTGAACAGTCAGCCGTGGTTTTCCAGCAACAACATGGGGCGCATGGCGGACGTGATGGCCGCCGATCTGGTGCGTTTGGCGCCCGCCGCCAAGCCGAAAATCGAAGCGAATCTGGCGGCGTTGAAACAGCGTCTGCTCAAGTTCAGCGCCGACAGCGAAGCGCGCCTGGCGAGTGCCGACAACCTGACGGTGATGAGTCTCAGCGATCATTTTGCTTACCTGATCGGCGGCCTCAACCTGGAACTGGTCGGCGTCGATGCGCGGCCGGATGCCGAGTGGACGCCGCAAGATTTGCAGAAACTCGGTGCAACGCTCAAGGACAACGACGTCGCGGTGGTGCTGCATCATCGTCAGCCGTCGGACGCGGTGAAAGCGGTCATTAGCGAATCGGGAAGCCGTTTGGTGGTGCTGAGCACCGATGCGGCGGATCCGGTGGCCGAGTTGGAAGGGAATGTGGATTTGGTGATTAAAGGGTTGAGTGGCGCGTAACGTCAGATAGTCCGCGTTATCGTTCTTCGCGGGCAAGCCTCGCTCCCACAGGTGAACCGCAATCTCCCACACGGCTACCGCAATCTCCCGTAGGAGCGAGGCTTGCCCGCGAAGACTGCCTGACAGACGACACAAGTCCCAGATTCAAAAAAGCCCGCTGACCTCATCGGTTCAGCGGGCTTTTTTTACGCGGTGACTTTAGTGGGTCAAAGCCGCCTGCTCGTCCATCTTCTGGCGCAAGCTCAGCGGGCGCATGTCGGTCCAGGTTTCTTCGATGTAGGCCAGGCATTCCTGTTTCAGGCCACTTTTGCCCACGGTGCGCCAGCCTTGTGGCACGGCTTTGTAGTCAGGCCAGATCGAGTACTGCTCTTCATGGTTGACCACGACCTGAAAAAGGATGTCCTCGCGGTCGAATACTGACGTCATGGTGTGTCTCCATCGCTGTAGGGGTGGGCTGCGCGGCATGCGCAGCCGGTATGTAGAAAGAACGTTCGGGCCATCGGAAAATTTACAGGCCGGCGGTCGCTGCGACCAAGGCCCGGCCGAATATCTCGGCGACGCGGTCGATTTCAGCAGCGGTGATCACCAGCGGCGGCAGGAACCGCACCACCGCGCCATGCCGGCCGCCGAGTTCGAGGATCAAGCCACGCTTCAGGCATTCACGCTGCACCAGCGGCGCCAGACGGCCGAACGCTGGCGGATGGCCTTGCACGTCCGGCGCGCCAGTCGGGTCGACCAACTCGACGCCGAGCATCAAGCCGCGACCACGAATGTCGCCCAACTGCGGGAAGTCGCGCTGCAGAATGCGCAGGTGTTCGCTCAAGCGTTCACCCATGGCGGCGGCGTGTTCGCAGACGTTGTTGTCCTTGAGGTAACGCATCACCGCCGAACCGGCAGCCATGGCCATCTGATTGCCGCGGAACGTGCCGGCGTGTGCGCCCGGCAGCCAAGTGTCGAGCCAGTCGCGGTAAACCACCACCGCCAGCGGCAAACTTCCGCCGATGGCTTTGGACAGCACCACGACGTCAGGAATGATCCCGGCATGCTCGAAGGCAAACATCTTGCCGGTACGGGCGAAGCCGCTCTGGATTTCATCGACGATCAGCGCCACGCCAGCCTGTTCGGTGATACGGCGCAAGCCGCGCAACCAGTCGAGGTCCGCCGGAATCACGCCGCCCTCGCCCTGCACCACTTCGACGATCACCGCCGCTGGCAGTTGCACGCCGGCCTCGGGATCGTTGAGCAGGTTTTCCAGGTAGTTGAGGTTGACCTGCACCCCTTGCGCGCCACCGAGGCCGAACGGGCAACGGTAATCATAGGGATACGGCATGAACTGCACACCGCTGCTGAGCAACGCGCCCAACGGCTTTTTCGGCCCCAGGCTGCCCATCAGGCTCAATGCGCCCTGGCTCATGCCGTGATAACCGCCCTGAAATGACAACACCGTGCTGCGGCCGGTGGCGGTGCGCACCAGTTTTAACGCGGCTTCGACGGCGTCGGTGCCGGTCGGTCCGCAGAACTGGATTTTCGCCTCGGCGGCCAAGGCTGGCGGCAGCAGGCCGAACAGGTCCTGGACGAATTGATCCTTGACCGGGGTGGTCAAGTCGAGGGTGTGCAGCGGCAATTCATCGCTGAGCACTTGCTGGATCGCCTCGATCACCACCGCATGGTTGTGCCCCAACGCCAGCGTGCCGGCGCCCGCCAGGCAATCGATGAAACGGCGGCCCTCGACGTCTTCGACATAAATGCCCTTGGCGCGTTTGAGTGCCAGCGGAATCCGTCGCGGGTAGCTGCGAGCATTCGATTCCTGCTGGTTTTGCCGAGCCAGCAATGGCGATTCGTTGAACTGGTAAAGCGTCTCGGCAGGCGTCGGGGCAACCCGGGCCGGCTGATCTTCGATAAGGCTGGTAGCGACTGACATCTCTCGACCCCTCAATACGCTGTGAATAGTGACCAAAACTGCACACCGGGCAGGCGCGCGTTCCGGTGACGGGGCGCACTTGCAGGTTTTCCTGTTCTGGAAACGCATCAGAGGCTTGAGGATTTAGACCCGCGATCAGCTTTCTATGAGGGCGGTGCCAATGTTTTGAGCATTGGGATTGCGCACAACCCGGCCACGTTGAAGGTCTGCGCACTGACGCAATAACCCAGGCGCCGGAAAAACGCTTCACTGGCGACGGTGCTGTTGAGGCGTGCCGCAGGCAAGCCCTGAAGGCGCAGCCAGGCTTCGAGGTCGTGCATCAGCGCCTGTCCGGCCCCACGCCGAAAGCATTCCGGCTGCACATGACAGAAGGCAATCTGGCCATTGGTGGCCGCCATGCCGACGCCGATTGGTTTGTCTTGAAGTACCGCGACGGTGAGGTGCAACCGTTGGTCGGCCAGCCAGTTCTGGATGTGCTCGGCGCTTTTGTTGTGCGTCCAGTTAGCGACGATTTGCGCATCGTTGCGGTGGTCGAGCGCGCAACCCAAGCGAATCGAACGCTCGACGATGCGGCTGATGATGCCGACGTCGGCCGCTGTTGCCTTGCAGATGTGCAGAGATGCATCCATGGCACTGTTCCCTCAATCCATTGAGTCGAAGCTGCCGGAAAGATAGCCCCGACAGCGCGTGGATGGCCAATGGAGAGAAGTTACATTTGATGTGCAACCCGATTCCCGGAGGTGCGCTGTTTGTCAGATCGCTTGCAACGGCATGGTCAGTTCGACGCGCAAGCCATCCGGGCGGCTGTCGAAGTGCAACGTGCAGGCACAGCGCTGAACAATCGCCTGCACAATCGCCAGGCCCAAGCCGCACCCGGTGCTTTGGCCATTGCGCCAGAAACGTTGGGTCAGGTGCTGCAGATCTTCTTCAGCAATCCCCGGCCCGTGGTCGCGGACGACAAATCGCACATGGCTGCCGGTGGTTTCCAGGCTCAACTCCACGTTGCCGTCACTCGGCGTATGGCGCAAAGCGTTGTCGAGCAAATTGCGCAGCGCGGCAATCGACAGCACCGCGGGCATTTGCACCGGCGCGGCGGAAAGCGTGCTCGGCAACTGAAACTTGATGCGGTGGCGATCGCCGCTGCCGGCATCCTGAATCGCCAGTTTCGCCACTTGCTCGGCGCTGCACTGCACGCCGTCATCGAACGACAAGCTGCCCTCGACCCGCGCCAGCAGCAGTAATTGCTCCAGCGTGCGGTGCAAACGATCGGCGCCCTCTTCGGCGCGCGCCAACGATTGATCGCGCGCCGGGCCGTCAGTCATGCGCGCCACTTGCAGGTGAGTTTTGATTGCGGTCAGCGGGCTGCGCAGTTCATGGGCGGCGTCACCGGTCAGGCGTCGCTCGCGTTCGATGGTTTTGCCGATGCGCTGGAACAGCTGATTCTGCGTGTCGAGCAACGGTTGCAATTCACTCGGTAACGGTTGGATCTGCAAGGGTTCGAGGGAATCGGCGCTGCGGCGCATCAGCGCGTCGCGCATGCGATTAAGCGGCGCCAAACCTTGGCCGATGCCCAGCCACAGCAGGCACAGGCAACCGAGCAATGCGACGCCCACCGGCACCGACGCGGCCAGCAGGATCGACATGTTCAAGGCTTCACGCTCGATCTGCCGATCCGCCGTGGTGATGCGCAAATCGCCGCGCGCCAGGGTGAAACTGCGCCACGGCGCGCCGTCGATCATCTGATCGTGGAAACCCATTTTCTCGGCTTCGAGGGTTTGTTGCGGATCGGTATGGCTGCGCGCGAGGATTTCCCCACGCAGGGAACTGACCTGACACGCCATGCCGCCGGGGACGTTCAATTGTTCGGCGCTGAAATGCGTGCCTTCGCCCTTGGTCGGCAACTTCGGCAATTGCTCCATCAGCCCGGCGACCATGCGTGCCGAGGCGACCAGGCGCTGGTCGAGGGAAAACATCATCTGGTTGCGCAGGTCGCTGAGCATCCAGGCTGCCGCCAGCGCCCAGATCAGCGCAAAAGCGGCGCCGAGGGTCAGGCTCAGGCGTAAACGCAGGCTCATCACTTCGGTTGCTCTCCGCCATCCGCAGGCCCGAGGCGATAACCCAGACCGCGCACCGTTTCGACGATGCCGTTGCCGAGCTTGCGTCGCAGGTGATGGATATGCACGTTGAGCGCGTTGCTTTCCAGTTCGTCATTGAAGCCGTAGACGCTGTCCTTCAACTGCTCGGTCGACAACACGCGGCCACGGTTGTGCAGCAGTGCTTGCAGCAGCGCCTGCTCGCGACGCGACAGGTCAATCGACTTGCCGCCGAGCAGGGTTTCGCGGCTGCTCGGGTCATACGTCAGGGCGCCATGTTCGATCAGGTTGACGCTGCGCCCTGCCACGCGCCGCAGCAACGTGTGCAGGCGCGCGGCGAGTTCGCGCAGGTCGAACGGTTTGAGCAAGTAGTCATCGGCGCCGGCCTGCAAACCGTCAACGCGGTCGGTGACCGAATCGCGCGCGGTGAGGATCAGCACCGGCAACTCAAGGCCATTGTGGCGCAGTTGCTGCAGCAGTTTGAGGCCGTCCTCGTCCGGCAGACCGAGGTCGAGCACCATCACATCGAACTCCGCGACCTTGAGCATCGCCCGCGCCGACGACGCGGTAGCGACGTGCTCGACGGTCAAACCTTGCGCGGTGAGACCGGCAACGATGCCGCTGGCGATCAGCTCATCGTCTTCGCAAACCAGTACGTGCATGGGAGCTCCCTGAGCCGAAAAACGGCAAGTCAAACAGAGATGGATTAAGCCGCAATTATGGCAGGGCTCACAACTGGCGGCGTTGGCGGTAATCGGCGCAACGGATGGCGGTTGCTGGCCAGAGTGTGCCGCATCGCGCAACGGCAAGTGCACTATCTATGTACCGCACACAGCCGTTCATCGGCCAATACCCTGATGGCAAGTTCCATCACCGCACACAAAGGTATTGACCATGCACACCAACATTGATGACCTGACTGCTTTTTTCAACCTGCTCAACAGCCTGACCGCGCTGATCGCCAAGTTGAACGTGCGACAGGAAAACGCCCGCAAAAAAGCCATCGAGCTGTATAACCTCGGCAGTTTCCAGGCCTCAGAGCGCTACTTGAACATCGGCGCTGCGGCCGGCGACCGCGCCTGCCAATACGCCTTGGGCGAAGTGCTGAGGCGCCAGCACGGCAGCATCACCGAAGAGGCGAAAACCGCGTATCGCCTCGCCGCCGCCCAAGAAGATGTCTACGCCTTGCTGCGCCTGGGCGATCGCCAATCGTTGGACCAGGCCCGACAACTGCTGCTGCCGCGTATCGAGCAGCGTGACGGTGAAGCCCTGCTGCAAATGTACGAGTTGACCAAGGACATCACGTGGCTCAAGCAATCGGCCCGTACCCGTTTCCCGGAAGCCATGTACATCCTGGCGCTGGAATACGACCGCGACAGCAGCCTGTTGCTGCCGGGCGAAAATGCCGGCGAGCTGATCGATCTGTGGCTGGAAAGGGCCGCCCACGTCAATTTCCCGCTGGCGATGAACTGGTACACCAATCGCCAGAAAGTCACGACATTCCCTTCGCTGCGGCGTGAATGGCTTGAGAAAACCGCAGCGCTGAATGATCTCTACGGCATGCTCAAGTACGGCTTCGCCCTCGGCCACGGCGAGTCTGGCGGTGACCCCGAGTACGGCTACAAGAAAAACTACCCGCTGAGTTACGCGCTGATCTCGCTAGTGGTGAACTCGGCGCCGGAGTATCAACTGCACAATAGCGCCGCGCTGTTCCTCGACGAGTTAGGCAAAGCGATGAGCCAGCAGGAAATCGATCTGGCGCTAAAAGTCGCCCAGACCTGGAAGGACTCACACCCGCCGCTGTCGGAAAATCGGCTGACGTATCACGGCATCTGAGCCGCTGACCACCCGCTGGCCAGGTTTGAACTCGTGGTTTTCGGGTGGGCCGAGCAAAGTGATCGGCAAGCACCTGCCGATCACCTGCCGGGCACCTATTAATCACCGGTTAATCGTCGGCCAGCATCGTGCGTCTCACTTGCACCGGCATCGGATGGCTCATGCGGCAATATTTTCTGCTTTTTATTCTTCTGCTCTCGGGTATCGCCCACGCGGGATCAAATCCGTTCGAAACCAAACCAGAATTCCTGCCGGTCGAGCAAGCGTTCGTTCTTACCTCTGAACGTCTGCAAAGCGGTGAAATGCAGCTGTTCTGGCAGATTGCCGACGGTTACTACCTGTATCAGAAGCGCCTGAAGTTCGAAGGTCTGGCGCCGGCGAAAATGCCGGTGTTGCCGGAGGGTGAGTCGCACAGCGATGAGTTTTTCGGTGAGCAGCCGGTTTATCGCCAAGGTCTGGAGCTGAAAATCCCTGCCGGGGCGACCGGACAGATCAAAGTCGGTTTTCAGGGCTGCGCGGATGCCGGGCTGTGTTATCCGCCGCAAACCCAGGTCGTTGATCTCGGTGGCGCGGCGGCGACGATTGCCGCCACGCAGGCGCCGGATCAAGCCCTCGCCAGCAACTTGCAACAGCGCGCGTTGGGCTGGAGTTTGCTGGTGTTCTTCGGCCTCGGTCTGTTGCTGGCGTTCACGCCGTGCACGTTGCCAATGTTGCCGATTCTCGCGGGGCTGATCGTCGGCAGCGGCGCCTCGCCCAAACGCGGTTTCGCGTTGGCCAGCAGTTATGTGATTTGCATGGCGTTGGTGTACGCGGCGCTGGGCGTGCTGGCCGCGTTGTTGGGCGGCAATCTTCAGGCATTGCTGCAAAATCCCTGGTTGCTGGGCAGTTTCGCAGCGGTGTTCGTGCTGCTGGCCTTGCCGATGTTCGGCTTCTTCGAATTGCAATTGCCCGTAGCATTGCGCGATCGACTTGAGCACGCCTCGCGCAAGCAACGCGGCGGCAGCCTGATCGGCGCCGGCGTGCTCGGCGCGTTGTCGGGGCTGCTGGTCGGGCCGTGCATGACCGCGCCGCTGGCCGGCGCGTTGCTGTATATCGCGCAAAGCGGTAACGCGCTGCACGGCGGGCTGATTCTGTTTGCCATGGGCATTGGCATGGGCATTCCCCTGCTGTTGCTGGTGACCGTCGGCAATCGCTTCCTGCCCAAACCGGGCGCGTGGATGAATCTGCTCAAAGGCGTGTTCGGTTTTCTGTTCCTCGCCACCGCGCTGTTCATGTTGCGCTCGGTGCTCGATCCATCGCTGTGGCTCGGTTTGTGTGGCGCATTGTTGTTGATCGCCGCGTACAGCGCCTGGAAACAGTCGGAGGGTTTCGGCCGCGTCGCTCAACTGTTCGGCGCCAGCGCGCTGTTGCTCGGTCTCTGGGGCAGCCTGCTGGTGATCGGGGCGGCGGGCGGCAGCGCTGACCTGTTCAAACCATTGCAGGTGTATGCGGCGTCCGATTCCGCCAACGCCGCCAACCCGGTCGGCCACGACGCCTTCACCACGGTCAACAGCCCCGCCGCGCTGCAACGCGAACTCGAAGCGGCGCAGGCTCAGGGCCAATGGGTGCTGCTGGATTACTATGCCGACTGGTGCGTAGCCTGCAAAGTCATGGAAAAACAGGTGTTCGGCCAACCACAGGTTTTGGCTGCATTAAAAGATGTGCGCTTGCTACGGCTGGACGTCACCGCCGACAATGCCGCCAGCCGCGAACTGCTCGGCCGCTATAAAGTGCCGGGGCCACCGAGCCTGCTGTGGATCGGCGCCGATGGTGTCGAACGCCGCAGCCAGCGCATCACCGGCGAAGTCGATGCGCAGACTTTCCTGCAACGCTGGACCACCACCCGAGATGCTCATTAATGCTGACTTTTACCCTCGGCACCTTTGCCATTGCGCTTAACCACCTGCTGCTGATCAGTGCTCTGGCGCTGGCGACGTTCGTCGGTTGGCGGGTGGCCAAGCGCGGCGGCGAGAATCCCGAGTCGGTGCTGTTCAGCCTGTTCCTGTTGGGCATGCTGGCGGCGCGGGTGAGTTTCGTGATCGCCTATTGGGCGCATTACCGCAACGACCCGTGGCAAATGATTGATCTGCGCGATGGCGGATTTCTCGCGTGGCCGGGGGTAATCGTGCTGGTGCTGGCGGCGTTGTATCGCGGCTGGCGGCGGCCGGGTTTGCGTCGGCCACTGGGCTTTGGCGCCGGCAGCGGCTTGCTGTTCTGGTTGCTCGCGACCTTTTCCCTGACGCTCTACGAGCAAGGCACGCGCCTGCCGGACATCGCACTGCGCAACGCCGCTGGCGAAACGGTCAAACTCAGCGACTATCAGGGTGGCCCGTTGGTGATCAACTTGTGGGCGACCTGGTGTCCGCCGTGTCGCCGGGAAATGCCGGTGCTCGAACACGCCCAGCAGCAACGTCCGGACCTGACTTTCCTGTTCGTCAATCAGGCTGAAAGCATGCAAAGTGTCAGCACTTACCTGGAAACCCAGGGCCTGAGCCTGTCCAACGTGCTGTTTGATCGCGGCGGCCGTTTGGGTCAGGCCGTCGGTTCGATGGCATTGCCGACTACGCTGTTCTATAGCAACGATGGCCGCTTGCTGGCCAGCCATCTGGGCGAATTGTCGGACGCCAGTTTGGCCCGCGCCCTGGAAAACTTCGACACGCCCAACGCCGCCGCTTCTGCCTCTTCGACCTCTTCTTCAAGGAAACTGCCATGCCCCGCCTCCGCCACCTGCTGACCCTGACTTTGGGTGCTGCGCTGCTACACCTGCCGGCGGTGCAGGCCGCTGAAGAACTGCCCGAGGCGATCAAGAAGATTGAAGCCAAAGGCGCGAAAATCGTCGGCCAGTTCGATGCGCCGGACGGTTTGCGCGGTTACGCCGCGCAGTACCAGAATCGCGGCATGGCGCTGTACCTGACGCCGGATGGCAAACACGTGCTGCTCGGCAATCTGTACGACGCCGACGGCAACGACCTGAGCAGCGCGCCGTTGCAGAAGCTGGTTTACGCGCCGATGTCCAAGGAAGTCTGGGGCAAGATGGAAGCGAGCAACTGGATCGCCGACGGCAAAAAGGATGCGCCGCGCATCGTTTATCTGTTCAGCGACCCGAATTGCCCTTACTGCAACATGTTCTGGGAACAGGCGCGGCCGTGGGTCGATTCGGGCAAGGTGCAGCTGCGGCACATCATGGTGGGGATCATCCGCGAGGACAGCCCGGCGAAATCCGCCGCGCTGCTCGCCGCCAAAGACCCGAGCCAGGCGTTGGCCGATCACGAAAAGGCTGGCAAGCAAAGCAAGCTCAAAGCCTTGAAAGAGGTGCCACCGGCGATCCAGGCAAAACTGGCGGCGAACATGCAGTTGATGGACGATCTGGAATTGCAGGCAACCCCGGCGATTTTCTACATGGACGACAAGGGCGAATTGCAGCAACAGCAAGGCGCACCGTCGCCGGACAAATTGCAGAAAATCCTCGGGCCGAAGTAATCCCCCACCGACGCCTTCGCGGGCAAGCCTCGCTCCTACAGGGGAATGCGAACCTCTGTAGGAGCGAGGCTTGCCCGCGAAGGGGCCCGAATCAACAACTAATTCCTTTCAGCCAAAAACCTCAACAACGCCTCAGTGACAAACCCGGCATTCTCCAGATTGGAAATATGCCCGGCCTCCGGCACCAGCACACACTCGCAGCCAATCAACCCGGCCATCTCGCGCGCTTCCGAGGGTGGCCGTGGTTTGTCCTGATCGCCACACATCACCAACGTCGTTGCTGCATCCAGCTCGGGCAGGCGCGCGAGCAAATCATCCCGTCCAAAGGTAATCCGCCCCATCGGCACGATGCTCTCGCGCAGGCGTTCGGCCAGCAGCGCCGCCAACGAAGCACGGAAATCCTGATACAACGCTGACTGCGGATCGATGCCTGGCCGGAAGAAGATCGGCACCACGATGTCCAGCAGTTGCGGTGCGATCACGCCAGTGTCTTCGACCTGTTTGAACAGCGAGAAATAGTATTGGCGAGTTGGCTCCGGCTCGACGCCGACGTAAGTGTCCATCAGCACCAGACCATTGAGCCGCTGCGGTGCCGACAGCGCCAGGCGCACGCCCCACATGCCGCCGACCGACAGGCCGACCAGCGTCACCCGAGCAATGTCCAGATGATCGAGCAGCGCCAGAGCCTGACGGGCGATGTCATCCAGTGAAGTCGTGCCGGCCGGTAATGGCCCGGACTGGCCGTGGCCCCACAGGTCCAGCGCGATGACCCGGTATTGCTGCGACAGTGCGGCAATCTGCGGCGCCCACATGTTTTGGTCCCACAGATAACTGCCGGCGAGCAACACGGCCGGGCCGGTGCCTTGATCGGTGTAGTGAAGGGATTGTCCGTCTATTGTTGCGAAGGGCATCAGCTGTCTCCTCACCAAAATGGAGGGGGAAGACTGGGCCGCTGTGGCTTGGCAGTCAACCTTGGGGTGTCTGGGCTGACGCCTTCGCGGGCAAGCCTTGCTCCTACAGGTCGGAGTCGGCCCCGATATCGAGACCGACATAAATTCCGTGGGAGCAAGGCTTGCTCGCGATGGGGCCAGAACCGACGCTAAAGAATCAAAGCCCTTCCAACTCCGCCATCAGATCATTCAAGCGATCGACTTTCTCCTCGGTGATATCACTCGCCGCCAAACCTTCGATGTACTCCGCCAATTCCTCCACCGAACTGCACTCGAACATCGCCCGCAGCGGCACATTGCGTTGCAGGGCTTTTTGCACGCGCGAGGCGATTTGCGTCGCCAGCAGCGAATGGCCGCCGAGTTCGAAGAAATTGTCGCGCACCCCGACCTGATCGACCTTGAGCACTTCGGCCCAGATATCCGCCAGGGTCTGCTCCAGCTCGTTGCGCGGCGCCAGATAATCCTGGCTCTGCAACTGGCCGATCTCCAGCACCGGCAAGGCTTTGCGATCAAGTTTGCCGTTGGCGTTCAGCGGCAATTTGTCGAGCCACAACCAATGCAGCGGCACCATGTATTCCGGCAGTTCGGCGCGCAGGCGTTGCTTGATGCGTTCCAGGCGTTCGCCCGGATTGAGCGCCGAATCCGCCGCCCCCGTGCTTGCCACCAAGAACCCGACCAAGTGCTTGCCGTTGACGCCTTCCTGCACCCCGACCGCCGCATCGCGCACTTCCGGTTGCTCGTGCAGGCGCGCTTCGATTTCGCCCAACTCGATGCGATAACCGCGAATCTTCACTTGATGGTCGATACGCCCGACGTATTCCAGCACGCCATCGCTGCGCCGACGGGCCAGGTCGCCAGTGCGATACAAGCGATCACCCGGCGCACCGAACGGGTTCGGCACAAACACCTGGGCGGTGCGCAGCGGATCGCTGACATAGCCGCGCCCAACCCCGGTGCCGGCAACACACAACTCACCCACCGCACCCAACGGCACCAGTTCCAGCGCGCCGTCGAGCAGGTACAAACGGTTGTTGTCGGTCGGCGTACCAATCGGCAAATAACTGCCGCGCGTCGACGCCATGTCAACACGGAAGAACGCCACGTCGTCCGAACATTCCGCCGGACCATAAGCGTTCACCAGACCAATCTGCGGGTAACGCAGCAGCCATTGGTGCGCCAGTTCCGGCGGCATTGCTTCGCCGGTCGGCAGCATCCAGCGCAGGCCATCGAGGCTCATGCGCTCTTGGCCGAGCATGCCCTGAATCAGCGACGGCACGCTTTCCAGCACGGTGATGCCCTGGCTCTGCACGTGCGCCAGCAAACCTTGCGGATCATGGGCAATGGTGTTCGGCACGATGTCCACGCGCGCGCCGAACAGCGGCGCGGCGAGGAACTGCCAGACCGAAATATCGAAGCTTTGCGACGCGGTTTGCGCAATCACGTCCGCCGCGCTCAGGTTCAGGTACGGCACCTTGCTCAACTGGTTATTGAGCATGCCTCGTTGTTCGACCATCACGCCTTTGGGCAAACCGGTCGAGCCCGAGGTGTAGATCACGTACGCCAAATTATCCGGCGCGCTGTAGATGCCCGGGTTTTGCACCGAAGCATCGCTCGCCTGCACGTCTTCCCAGACCAGTAATTTCGGCCGTTCGGAACAGGCGAATTCATCCAGCAACGCCAGCGCCTGTTCATGGCAAGCCTGCGTGCAGACCAGCAACGGCGTGCGGCTGAGGTCGATGATCCGGCTCAGTCGCTGGCTCGGCAGGCCCGGATCCAGCGGCAGGTAACCGGCGCCAGCCTTGAAGCTGCCGATGATCATGCCGAGCAGATCGAGGTTACGTTCGGCGAGCAACGCCACCGGTTGATCGAGGCCTACCCCAGCGGCGATCAACGCATGCCCGAGGCGGTTGCTGCGTTGGTTGAGTTCGACGTAACTGTGCAAGCGGTCGAGGCAACTCGCGGCGATGCGCTGCGGATGCTGCGCGACCTGGGCCTCGAACAACTCGACGTAGCTCTGCTCCAGCGGATATTCATGCGCACTCTGATTGCAGCCGTGGATCAGGAACTGCTGTTCCTCGTCGCCCAGCAGCGGCAAGTCGGCCATGTCGCCATGGAAACCGGCAACCAGCGCCAGCAGCAGACGCTTGAACTCGCCAAGCATGCGTTCGATGGTGCTTTCGTCGAAATAACGCTGGTCATACGACAGGTGCAAACCGAGGTCGTCACCCGGATAGCAAACCGCCGTCAGCGGGAAGTTGGTGTGCGTGCGGCCGGAATCCGAGGTAGCGTTAAGGCTTTGCGCGCGGTCCAGTACCGAGACTTCCACCGGGGCGTTTTCGAACACGAAAAGACTGTCGAACAGCGGCTGGCCCTTCGGCAATTCGCTGTTTTCCTGAATGGTCACCAGCGGCAAGTATTCGTACTCGCGCAGTTGCATGTTGCTGTCGAGCAAACCGCTGAGCCACTGGCGAACGCTGCAACGCTGATGGTCTTCGGGCATTTTCACGCGCAGCGCGATGCTGTTGATGAACAGCCCGACGGTGCGTTGCATCTCCGGCATTTCCACCGGACGCCCGGCCACCGTAACGCCGAACAGCACGTCGCGATCACCGCTCAAACGGCGCAAAACCAGGGCCCACGCCGCTTGGGCGAAGGTGTTGATGGTCAGTTGATGGGCCTGCGCCAGTTCACGCAATTGCGCGCCGTCACGGGCATCCAGTCGGGTGTAGCGGTCGCCAACAATCATGCCGCCGCTGTCACCCGCGTGTTCGCGCAGGAACGGTCGGTCGCTGGGGATCGGCGTGGTGCGTTCGAAGCCTTTCAGGTTGCTTTTCCACCACTGCCGCGCCTCGCTGAGGCTTTGGCGTTGCAGCCAGCCAATGTAGTCGCGATAGCGCGGTGGCACGGCCAATTGCGCGTCGCGACCCTCGCCCAGCGCCAGGTAGATTTCGAAGAAATCGTTCATCAGCAGCGAACGGCACCAGGCATCGATGAGGATGTGGTGGTTGCTCATCATGAACCAGTAACGCGCCGCGCCGACCTTGATCAGACGCAAGTGAAACGGTGCCTGATTGAGCAAATCGAAGCCGGTTTCGCGCTCGTTTTTCAGCAACGCTTGCAGCTGCGGTTCTTGCTCGGCCTCGGCGACTGCGCTCCAGTCGAGGTACTCGATCGGCGTGCTGCCCGGTTTGTGGATCACTTGCAGCATGTCTTCGCCGACGTTCCAGCAGAACGACGCGCGCAACGCTTCGTGACGCGCAATCACCGCTTGCCAGGCCTCGGCGAAACGCTGCGGATCGAGCTCGCTGTTGATGCGATAGCGATCCTGCATGTAATACAGGCCGGTGCCCGGTTCCAGCAGCGTGTGCAGCAACATGCCTTCCTGCATCGGCGTCAGCGGGTAGACGTCCTCGATCAGCGCCGCAGCAATTGGCAGCGCATCGAGTTGCGTCTGGGTCAGCCGGGCCAACGGGAAGTCCGACGGCGTCAGGCCACCGGCATCGTCCTGCAAGCAATGTTCGATCAGGCTGTGCAGCTCGGCGACGTAAGCGTTCGCCAACTCATCAATGGTATGCGGGTCGTGACGCTCAGCGCTGAAGGTCCAGCGCAGCAGCAGTTCACCGCCATACACCTGACTGTCGACACTCAGCTCGTTCGGCAGCGGCGCGTGCGCATCGTGGGCCGCGCCGACTGCTTCATCGAGCGGGCGGAACAACGCGTCGGCGCCGAAGCTCTGGTCGAACTGGCCAAGGTAGTTGAAGGTGATCGGCGCCACCGGCAACGCACTCATGGTCTGCCGGCACAGGTCGTCGGCGAGGTAACGCAACACGCCATAACCGAGGCCTTTGTGCGGCACGCTGCGCAGTTGTTCCTTGATTGCCTTGATCGACGCGCCCTGCCCGTCCGCCGGGGTCAAGCGCAGCGGATAAGCGCTGGTGAACCAACCGACGGTGCGGGTCAGGTCAATCTCGTCGAACAGGGTTTCGCGGCCATGCCCTTCGAGTTGAATCAGCGCCGATTGCTCGCCGCTCCAGCGGCAAATCACCCGGGCCAACGCGGTCAGCAGCAAGTCGTTGACCTGCGTGCGATAAGCGCTCGGCGCCTGCTGCAGCAACTGCCGGGTGCGCTCGGCGTCGAGGCGCACGCTGACGGTTTGCGCATGACGATGCTGCTGGCCGCCCTGCGGGTCATCACACGGCAAGTGGCTGACTGGCCCGGCCAGTTGCGCCTGCCACCAGTCGAGTTCTTCGCGCAGCGATTCGCTGCCGGCATAGGCCTGCAAACGTGCGGTCCAGTCTTTGAAAGCACTGGTTTTCGCCGGCAGCTTCAGCGCTTGCCCGGCATCCAGTTGACGGTAAACGGTCTGCAGATCGTCGAGCAAAACCCGCCACGAAACGCCATCGACCACCAAGTGGTGAATCGCGATAAACAAGCGTTGCTGCCCTTCAGGACCATCGACCAGCAACGCGCGCAACAGCGGCCCTTGTTGCAGATCGAGGCTGCGTTGTGCGTCGGCGAACAGCGCCGCGCATTTGTCCATGGACGAAACGCGCACTTGCCAGAGGATCGGGCTGTGGTTGATCGCCTGATGCTCGGCATGCCACTGACCATCGGCCGCGGTAAAACGCAGACGCAAGGCGTCATGCTGCTCAATCACCGCCAGCAGCGCTTGCTCGAGCCGAGGCGCGTCCAGCGCGCTGGTCGGTTGCAGCAGCAACGCCTGGTTCCAGTGTTGGCGCTGGGGAATATCGGTGTCGAAGAACCAGTGCTGAATCGGCGTCAGACGCGCTTCGCCGCTGAGCAAACCCTGCTCGGCGCTGACCTGCTCGGTGCGCGTCGCGACGGCGGCAAGCGTCTGCACCGTTTGATGCTGGAACAAGTCGCGCGGGCTGAAGTGAATGCCTTGCTGACGCGCGCGGCTGACCACTTGAATCGACAGGATCGAGTCACCGCCGAGTTCGAAGAAATTGTCGTTGAGCCCGACCTGCGCGACGTTCAGCACTTCGCACCAAATCCCGGCCAACGTCAGCTCCAGTTCATTGCTCGGCGCCACGTAATGCTGACGATTGAGCTCCGGGTCCGGTGCCGGCAATGCGCGGCGGTCGAGCTTGCCGTTGGCGGTCAGCGCCATGCTGGCCAGCAGGATCAGGTGCGTCGGCACCATGTAATCCGGCAACTGCGACTTGAGGTGTGCCTTCAACGCTTCACGCAAGATGGCTTGTTGCGCTTCGTCCTGTTCGGCGACGTCCGTCACCAGATAACCGACCAACTGCTTGCCGCTCGGCGCGTCCAGTGCCAGCACCACCGCTTCGCGAATCGAAGCATGTTCGAGCAAACGCGTTTCGATCTCGCCGAGTTCGATGCGGAAACCACGGATCTTCACTTGATGGTCAATCCGCCCGAGGTATTCAACCAGCCCATCGGCGCGCTGGCGCACCAGGTCGCCGGTGCGGTAAATACGCCCGCCATTGGCCGCGAATGGATCGGCGACAAAGCGCTCGGCGGTCATCCCGGCGCGCTGGTGATAACCCTGCGCGAGGCCAGCGCCGCCGACGTACAACTCGCCGGTCGCGCCTTGCGCCACCAGCGCCAGATCGGCGTCGAGAATGTACGCGACACGCGCGCCGATCACGCTGCCGATCGGCACGCTGCCGAGGCCTTCTTCCAGCACTTGCGGGGCCAGACTGGCGAGCGGCATGACCACGGTTTCGGTCGGGCCGTACGCGTTGAAAAACACGCTCGGCTGGAACGCTGCGCGAATCCGCGCCAGGTGTTCGCCGGTCAACGCTTCGCCGCCGGTGATGCACATGCGCACCGGCAGGGTTTCGCCCTGAGTCGCCAGCCACTGGGCCAATTGGCTGCCGTAGCTTGGGGTGAAACCGAGGATGTTGATCTGATGCTGACGAATCAACCCGCAGATTTCCTCCGCGTCCCACTGCCCTTGAGCGCGCAATACCACGTGCGCACCGCTCAACAACGGCACCAGCAGACGCTCGGTGGCGGCGTCGAAGTTGATCGAATAGAAGTGCAATTCGCAATCGTCCGGGCGCATGCCAAAGCGCTCGATCACCGCTTGGCAGTGCATGGCGATTTCACCGTGCGAGACTACCACGCCTTTCGGTTTGCCGGTCGAACCGGAAGTGTAAATCAGGTACGCCTGATGTTGCGGCAGGCTGATAAACGGCAACTCGCTGGCCGGGTAATGGGCCAGTTCGGCGGCGTCTTCTTCGAGGCAGCAACGGGCCACGGTCGCCGGCAATTCACCCAGCGCGTTGAACATCGCCTGATCGCTGAGCAGCAGACCGATGCCGCTGTCTTCGATCATGTAATGCAGGCGATCGAGCGGGTATTCCGGGTCGAGCGGCACATAAGCGCCGCCAGCCTTGAGAATCGCCAGCAGGCCGATGACCATTTCCAGCGAGCGCTCCAGCGCGAGGCCGACGCGCACTTGCGGGCCGACGCCACGCTCGCGGAGCATCCAGGCCAGGCGATTGGCGCGGCTGTCCAGTTCGGCATAGCTCAGGGTTGCGCCGGCGAAGGTCAGCGCCGGCGCGTCTTGGCGCGCCAGTGCCTGCTCGCTGAACAGGTGATGAATGCAATGGTCGAGGCGATGTTGGCCCGGCTCGATGCCGAGGCTGTCGAGCAGGTTTTGCTGTTCGGCGGATTCGAGCAGCGGCAGCTCGCTGAGACGCTGCTGCGGATCGGCCAGCAACGCTTCGAGCAGATTGCGCCAATGCCCGGCCATGCGCGCAATGCGCGGCTCATCGAACAAATCAGTGCTGTAAGTCAGGCAGCAACCGAGCCGATGATCGAGGTCGGTGACTTCCAGGTTGAGGTCGAATTTGGTCGCCCGCGCATCGTTGGCCAGGTACTCGACGGTCATGCCGGCGAGCGTGCGGCTCTGCTGGAATTCCCAGCGCTGCACGTTGCACATCACTTGGAACAACGGGTTGTACGCGGCACTGCGCGGCGGCTGCAAGGCTTCGACCAGATGATCGAACGGCAAGTCCTGATGCGACTGGCCTTCGATCACGGTGTGGCGCACCTGCTCGAACAATTCGCCGACCGACATCTGCCCATCGAGTTGGCAGCGCAGCACTTGCGTATTAAGGAACGCGCCGATCAGCCCTTCGCTTTCCGGGCGAATACGGTTGGCCACCGGCGCGCCGATGCGCAAATCGCTCTGGCCGCTGTAGCGGTAAAGCAGCACGGCGAGCGCAGCGGTCATGGTCATGAACAGCGTCAGGCCGTTTTGCGCATTGAACGCCCGCACCCGCGCCGCGAGGTCGTCGCTGAGGTCGAAGCGGAACAATTCACCCTGGTGACTTTGCACTGGCGGACGCGGACGGTCGGCGGGCAATTCCAGCAGCGGATGCTCGCGGCCCAGTTGCGCGGTCCAGTAATCGAGCTGACGTTGGCGCTCGCCAGATTCCAGCCACTGACGCTGCCACACGCTGTAATCGAGGTATTGCACTGGCAACGGCTGTAGCGGCGATTCGCGGTCATCGACGAACGCTTCGTACAGCGCGCTGAGTTCGCGGGCGAAAATATCCATCGCCCAGCCTTCGGTGACGATGTGGTGCAAGGTCAGCACCAGGTAATGTTCCTGCTCGGCGGTCTTGACCAGACAGGCGCGCAGCAGCGGACCGGTTTCCAGGTCGAACGGCTTGTGCGCCTCAGCGTCGGCCAATTGCTGGACCTGCGATTCGCGGTCATCGGCATCGAGTGCGGTGAAGTCTTTCCAGTCCATGCGCACGCCGGTGTCGGCGTGCACCTGTTGCCGCGCCACGCCGTCGACGCTGGGGAACGTGGTGCGCAGGGTTTCGTGGCGAATGATCAGTGCTTGCAGCGCCGCTTCAAAACGCCCGACATCCAGCACGCCGCGCAACCGCGCCATGCCGCCGACGTTATAAGCCGGGCTGTCCGGCTCCATTTGCCAGAGGAACCACATGCGTTGCTGCGAATACGACAGCGGCACCGCTTGGCTGCGATCGACCTTGTCGATCGGTGGCTGGCGGTTGGTGTTGCCGCTGAGCTGAATCAGCCGCACTTGCTCGGCAAACGCGCCGAGTTCGCTGTTTTCGAACAAGGCGCGCAACGGCAATTCGACGTCGCAGGCCTGGCGTGTGCGGGAGATGATTTGCGTCGCCAGCAGCGAATGTCCGCCGAGGGCAAAAAAGTCGTCGCGCAGGCCGATTTGCTCCAGGCCCAGCACTTCACGCCAGATCGCGGCGATTTGCTGTTCGAGTTCGCTCACCGGTTCGACGTGTTCGCGCACCTGCCATTGCGGCTCGGGCAAGGCGCGGCGGTCGAGTTTGCCGCTCGGGCTCAGGGGCATTGCATCGAGGCGCATCAGTTGCGCCGGGACCATGTATTCCGGCAACTCGGCGGCCAATGCGGTTTTCAGGCGTTGGGTTTGAACATCAATGTCTTCAGCGGCATCCGCTGACGTGTAGTAACCGATCAACTGGCCACCGGCAGCGGTTTCGCGCACCAGCACCACGGCTTGCGCCACACCTGATTGCGCGAGCAGCCGCGCTTCGATCTCTTGCGGCTCAACGCGGAAACCACGCAGTTTGACCTGCTGATCGAAGCGTCCGAGGTATTCGATCACGCCGTCAGCGCTCCAGCGCGCGCGGTCGCCAGTGCGGTACAAACGCGCGCCGTGCTCGCTCAGTGGGTCGACCACAAACCGCTCGGCGGTCAGCGCCGGACGCCGCAGATAACCGCGCGCCAGACCAATACCGCTGATGCACAATTCGCCCGGCACCCCGGCCGGCACCGGGTTGAGCTCGCTGTCGAGCACCCGGCAAATCACGTTGCCCAGCGGCCGGCCAATCGGCGAGCGCTCGCCATCGGCGCTGGTGCAATGCCAATGCGTGACGTTGATCGCGGTTTCGGTCGGGCCATAACGGTTGTGCAATTGCACCGCCGGCAATTGCTCGAGCACGCGGTTACGCAGCTCCGCCGGCAATGCTTCGCCACCAGAAAAAACCCGGCGCAGGCTGGTGCATTCAGCGGTCAGCGGTTCTTCGATGAACAATGCCAACAGCGGCGGCACAAAGTGCAACGTGGTCACGCCGTATTGCTGGACCAGTTGCGCGATGCGATGCGGATCGCGGTGTTCGCCGGGGCCGGCGATCAGCAAACGCGCGCCGGTGACCAACGGCCAGAAGCATTCCCACACCGACACGTCGAAACTGATCGGCGCTTTTTGCATCAGCACGTCGGTTTCGTCGAGGCGATAGGTGTTCTGCATCCATTGCAAACGTTCAGCGAGGGCGGCGTGGGTGTTGCCGACGCCTTTTGGCTGACCGGTCGAACCGGAGGTGTAAATCACGTACGCGAGGTTGTCGCCGTGCAAGTGCAGGCCCGGCGCCTGACTCGGCCAGTTTTCCAGGTGCAAGGCGTCCATGGCGATGACGCTGACGCCGTCGGTGGCCGGCAAGCGCTCAAGCAACGCAGTCTGGGTCAGGAGCAATTCGACGCCGCTGTCGCTGAGCATGTAAGCCAGACGCTCGGCCGGGTAATCCGGGTCCAGCGGCACATAGGCGCCGCCAGCCTTGATGATCGCCAGCAGGCCGATCAACAGTTGCGGCGAGCGCTCGGCGGCGATGGCCACGCACACGTCCGGGCCGACGCCTTTGTCGCGCAGGTAATGCGCCAGGCGATTGGCTTGCGCATGCAGTTCGGCGAAGTCGATTTGCCCGCCGTCCCAGATCAACGCGGTGCGCTGCGGGGTCAGCAGCAGTTGCTCATTGAGCCGTTGCGGCAGCCATTGGCTGGCAGGTATGCACGGCGCCACGCTCCATTGTTGCTGTTGCTCGGTCTCGCGCGGATTGAGCAATTGCAGATCGCCGACAGCGCGTTGCGGCTGCTCGCAGACATCCCGCAGCAAGTTGCTGAAATGCTCGGCCAGGCGCTCGATGGTCGTCGCGTCGAACAGCTCGTCGGCGTAGTCGAAAGACAGGCTCAACCGCCCGTTGCGATCCTCTTCGCTGTGCAATTGCAGGTCGAACTTGGCTTCGCGGCTGTGCCACGGCAGCTCTTCGGCGAGCAGTCCCGGCAAGCGGCGCAAGGCACTCAAGTCGCGTTGCTGGTGGTTGAACATGACCTGGAACAAACCGGATTCGCGCGCCTGCGGAAACGCTTCCAGCAGTTGCTCGAACGGCACGTCCTGATGGGCTTGCGCGCCCAATGTCGCTTGCCGGGTTTGCGCCAGCAGCTCGAGGAACGGCAGCCGCGAATCGACCTCGGCGCGCAGCACTTGGGTGTTGATGAAGAAGCCGATCAGGCCTTGTGTTTCCAGGCGCGGCCGGTTGGCATTCGGCACGCCGACGCGGATATCGCGCTGGCCGCTGTAGCGATGTAACAGGCTCTGAAATGCGCTCAACAACAGCATGAAAGGCGTCGCTTGATGCGCGAGCGCAGTCTGGCGAATCGCTTCGCTGAGGCTCGCGCCCAGACGCACGGTGTGGCGTGCGGCGCTGTGCAGCTGTTGCGCCGAGCGCGGGTGATCAGTGGCCAGGCTCAGCAGCGGATGCTCGTCGCCCAACTGTTCTTTCCAATAGGCGAGTTGACGCTCGCCCTCACCTTGCGCCAGCCATTGACGCTGCCAACTGCCGTAGTCGGCGTACTGGGTTGGCAGCGCCGCAAGGTTGGCGGTTTGCCCCTGCGAAGCGGCGGCGTACAGGCGCGAGAACTCGTCGATCAAGACGTTCAGCGACCAACCGTCAGCGATGATGTGGTGCAGCGTCACCAGCAGTTGATGGTCCTCGTCGTCGAGGCGCACCAGCGTCACCCAAAGCAATGGACCTTTTTCCAGATCAAACTGCGTGCGCGCCTCGTCTTCACGGATTTGTTGCGCGCGCACTTCGCGTTTATCGGCCGGCAAGTCGCTGATGTCGATCAGTTGCAGATTGAATTCAGCGGCGTCATCCACCTGTTGCAACGCCACGCCGTCGCGCTCGAAGAAACGCGTGCGCAGCGATTGGTGACGCTCGATCAACTGCTGGAAGCTGCTGCGCAAAGCGTCTTCATCGAGTTCGCCGCGCAGACGCAACGCCCCCGGAATGTTGTAGGCGTTGCTGTGCGGATCGAGTTGCCAGGTGATCCACAAACGGTTTTGCGCCAGCGATTGCGGCAGCGCTGCGCTGCGCGACAACACGCTGATCGCGCCTTGGGCCTGGCCGCCGTCCTGCTGCAATTGCGCGACCGCAGCGGCAAACTCGCCGAGGCTCGGCGCTTCGAATAACAGGCGCAGGTTCAGTTCCACGCCCAACACTTCACGCAAACGCGCGACCACTTGCGTGGCAGCGATGGAGTTGCCGCCGAGGAGGAAAAAGTGATCGTCGGCGTTGACCTGTTTGACCCCGAGCTGTTCGCACCAGAGGTTGCCGATCAGCGTTTGCAGCTCGGACGCGGAGTGCGTTGCGCCAGCGCTTTCGGCGGTTGCCGAGGGAAACAACGCATAGCTGTCGAGGCTGCCGTCCGCCAGACGATTGCGGCACGCCGAGCGTTGCAGTTTGCCGCTGGACGTCTTCGGCAGCGCGCCGGGATTGAGCAAAACTACAACGCTCGGTGCTTGCTGATACGCCTCGGCCACGGCTTGGCGAATGGCTTTGATCAACGCTTCGGGCGGCAGAATTTTCTGCACGCTGCGGCTGATTTCTGCGGCGATGCCGATGCCTTCCTCTCCATCAGTAGTGATCGCGAACGCGGCGACGCGGCCCTTGCGCACCACTTCCACTTCGCGCTCGACGGTCTGCTCGATGTCCTGCGGATAGAGGTTGTGGCCGCGCACGATGAGCATGTCTTTCAGGCGCCCGGTGACGAACAATTCACCGCCGCGCATGAACCCCAGATCGCCGGTGCGCAGCCAGGTGCGGCCCGCGTGTTCGACGAAAGTTTTGCGGCTGGCCTCGGGGTTGCGCCAATAACCGTGGGCGATGCTCGGCCCGGCGGCCCAGACTTCGCCGACGGCGTTGTCGGCCAGTTCGGTTAACGCCAGCGGATCGACGATCAGCACCGCGTGATCCGGCTGGCTGATGCCGCAACTCATGATCGCCGCGCCCTCGCCTGCTTCGGCGCGGTTCTGCGCCAAGGCTTGATCGTCGACTCGCAAATTGCCGATGCCGTGGCCGCGCGCGGTGCCGGCGACAAACAGTGTGGCCTCGGCCAAACCGTAGGACGCCATGAAGCTGTTTTCGGTAAAACCGCACGCGGCGAATTTCTCGGCGAAGCGTTCCAGCGTGTCGAGGCGAATCGGCTCGGAGCCGGAATAGGCCACGCGCCAGCCGCTGAGATCGAGGCGTTCCAGCGCCGATTCACTGACCCGCTCGCTGCACAAACGATAGGCGAAATCCGGGCCGCCGCTGATGGTGCCGCCGTACTCGCTGATCGCTTCGAGCCAGCGCAACGGCCGGCCGAGGAAGTACGCCGGCGACATCAACACGCACGGCACGCCGCTGAAAATCGGCTGCAACAGACCGCCGATCAACCCCATGTCGTGGTACAGCGGCAGCCAACTGACGATGACGTCGTCGGGGTTCAGATCGATGCCAAAACCATGGCGAATCAGCAGCTCGTTGGCGACCAGATTGCCGTGACTGACTTGCACGCCTTTGGGCAACGCGGTCGAGCCGGAGGTGTATTGCAGGAAGGCAATGTGCTCGTCTTCAAGCTCGGGCAACACCCAATCCTCAGCCAACGCGGCGTCGAGGGTATCGACGCACAACAGCGGCGGCGCGCCGTCGATTTGCGACAAGGCGTCTTGCAGACCGGCGCTGGTCAACAGCAGGCGCGGTTCGGCGTCGCTGATGATCGACAGCAAGCGTTCCTGGTGATGACGTTTGGCCGACTCCGGCGGATAGGCCGGCACCGCGATCACCCCGGCATACAGGCAACCGAAAAACGCCGCGACGTAATCCGGGCCGCTGGGAAACAGCAGCACCGCGCGATCGCCAAACGCCGCTTCGGCCTGCAATGCGCCAGCAATGGTGCGGGCGCGCTGATCGAGGTCGCGATAACTGAGGACCACCGTTTGATCCGCGGTTTCGGCGAGAAAACGCAAAGCCACTAGATCCGGCGTCAGAGCCGCGCGGCGCTGGAGGGCTTGGACCAGTGTGCTGGGGAGTTCGAACGCGTCGGTCATGAGGTTTCCTGCCTGAATTCGGCTTGCAAGTTGGAATCGGTTTTCGCTGCTCACGCGCAATAAATGGCGTGCAGGACGCGGTCTTCGCCGACCGCGCAAGGCTTGGGAATGCTGTTATGGCGCGGCTCGGAACCGCTGCCATTCACCAATGAGAACGATTGATGTCTTGAAATAATTAGTCGGCAGGCTGCAAACGCAACAGGGCTGGGCGCGACAGCGTGTCGCAGTTCGCACTCTGCACTTTTGTGGAGCATTAATTCTCTTTCTCAATTGACAATCATTATCATTCAACATAATTTGTCGCTCGATGTGTAGGACGGCTCAGCTCCCCTGGTCGCCCCACAACCCTATTTGCAGCAAGGTGATTTCCATGACGGAACAAGTATCCACAAGCAGGTGCGATTCACCGCTACTTCAGGCCTTCGTCGACAACAGACTGATTCTGGTCAAAATCGCAGCACGCATTACCGGCTGCCGGTCGCGGGCTGAAGATGTGGTGCAAGATGCGTTTTTCCGGCTGCAATCAGCGCCGCAGATCACGTCTTCGTTCAAGGCTCAGCTCAGCTACCTGTTCCAGATCGTGCGCAATCTGGCGATCGATCACTATCGCAAGCAGGCGCTTGAGCAGAAGTATTCGGGGCCTGAAGAAGAGGGTTTGAACGTGGTCATCCAGGGCGCTTCGCCGGAAACCTCGCACATCAATTTCTCGACCCTGGAAAACATCGCCGACGCGCTGACCGAGCTGCCGAGCCGCACACGTTACGCGTTTGAGATGTACCGTCTGCACGGCGTGCCGCAGAAGGACATCGCCAAAGAACTCGGGGTGTCGCCGACACTGGTGAACTTCATGATTCGCGACGCGCTGGTGCATTGCCGCAAAGTCTCGGGCAGCCGCGCGGATACATTTGCCCGTCGTTAAAAGCATCGCGGGCAAGCTTTGCTCCCACAGGTCAGAACCGTGGGAGCAAGGCTTGCCCGCGATAGCGGACTCAAGACCCCAAAGAATCTTGAGCCCTGCGCCTCACGCCAACGCGCACCGATCAAAAAACCGCTCACGCCCCAACATCATCAGCGCCGCGCGTTTGTGCGGGAAGTCGAACTCTTTCTCGCAGTGAAAACACTGGTTGTGCATGTACCCGATCATCTTCGCGTTATCGGCGCGCGGCTCGGCGACCACCCGTTGCGTGCGCGGATCGTCGAGAAACAGGTAATGCACCAGCGCCGATAACCAGCTCGCGACTTTGTGCGGGCCGCGATGCGCCTCTTCCCCCACCAGCATATGAATGCCGCGGTCGTAATCGCCGGCGTCGTAGAACGGCGCGATCCGATCTTCCTTGGCCCAATAGGCTTCAAAGTAGGCGAACGGCTGATCGTCAAAACAGCCGATCAGGGTCAGCGTGTGCGGGTCGGCGTCGAGCTTGCTCAAGTATTCGCGATGCTGTTCGAGACTGCCCTCCTCCTGCCAGAAACTGGCGACGCGCGGGCTGTTCTGCCAGCGGTTGAAGCGGTTCAGGTCATTGTCGATTTCCAGCGTCCGTAACGATACCCAGGCACCGAGCCGCGGATCAAAACGTCGATAGACTTCGCCGCGCGGTTTTGGCGCGCGCAACGGATGGCGCTTGCCGGCACTGATAACCATTTGCTGCGGATAGGTGCCGCTCAACGATTCGCCGAGCCACGGCTGCGGCAATTGCCAGAACAGCGTGCGCTCGCAGCGGTATTCGCCCGTCACTTCGGTGGCCACCAGCAAACCGCTGGACAGCGCTTCGGTCGGCACTTCATCGAGGCGCCAGGTCAAGCGCTGGCAGGCCGGATCGCGGGCGAACAGCCAATAGCAGGCCGCCCAGAACGCTTGGCTGGCCGGCAAACCAAAACGCTCATCGACCTCGATGTGCAACGCCGGCTCGCGCGACAGGCGCAGGCGAATCAGCGGTTGCCCTTCGAGGCTGAGGCTCAGGCGGGTTTCGGTTTCATCGGCTTCAAGACTGCGTCCTGACGGCAAGGCCAGGGCAGTCAGGTCATTCAGATTGGACATGGTCGGGCTCACAGTAATCGTCGACAGTTCAACGAGGTGACGTGAGCCGAGCCGGGAAATTTAAGCGAAGGGATCAGATCCGCGACCTGCGGCGGGTTTTCAGGAGTCCGGCACCGGCACCACGGCGATCCGGTACGGCTGGAAAATCTTCAGCATCTGGCCGTTGTCGCGCAAGCCCCGGAGCAATTTGCCGAACGCCTCGCCGGTGATCGGCGCAGTCGGGCGAATGATCGCGTAATGGTGATAGACCTGATCGATGCGCTGGGACACCAGCAACTGATCGGCGACTTTCTCGTTGCGCAGCAAGTAATCGCTTAAATAGGAACGCGTGACCAGCGCCACATCGGCGCGCCCGCGCAGCACCATCAACAGATTGCTGTCGTGGGAATAAGTCAGCGTGGCGTTGTAGTTTTGCGCGAGGGTTTTCGGGTCGGCGTTGAAATTGGCGAATTCGTAATGGTAGCCACTGAACAGCGCCAAACGTTTGCCCTTGAGGTCGGCAAAGTAACTCTCGCCACGTTGCGGCTCGCGTTGCGCGACGAAAATCTCGGCGTCTTCCAGGCCCATGTCGACGGTGGTGTGCGGGATGTCTTTCCAGCCCCAGTCCGGGTTCTCGAAAATCGCCATGTCGACCCGCGCCTGCTTGAAATCACCGAAGCGTCGCGGAATGGAAGTCGGCACCAGCACAAACTGATAATCGCTTTGCAGCCGATTCAGCGCTTCGACCAATTGCGGCAGCAGACCGGTGTCGGCGCCGGACTCCGGACGCACGGTGTAGGGCGGAAAATGCGCGGCACCGACCCGCACCAGTTGCCCTGCGTGAGCCGGCAACGCCCACAACACCGCAAGTGCCGCCAGCAAAAGCCGCGGCACCGTCCACATTGGCGAAGACATCAAAACAACCCACTCCCCAAAAAAGTACGCATCAATGCATTCAAACTAGGCGGTTTCGCCTACTTAGCCAGTTCCAGACGCTTATTTAGCCGGTTAATCGCCGAGACAGACGCTTCATGGCTGTTCTGCGAGCACCAGAATCAACGCCTCATCGGCCAACTGATCGAGGCTCAAATTACCGCCGGCACGAAACCAGGTGGTGGTCCAGGACAATGCGCCCGTGAGGAAACGCCGGGTGATGAACACGTCGCCGCGAATAAACCCGGCCGCTTTCGCCTCGCCCAGCACTTGCAGCCAAATCTCTTCATAGATATCGCGCAAGGCCAGCACCTGCGCCTGGCCTTCTTCGGACAACGAACGCCATTCATACACCAGCACCGCCATCGCTTCGCCGCTGCCGCCCATGATCGACTGCAATTCGCAGCGAATCAGCGCCAGCACGCGTTCGCGGACATTGTCGGACTCGGCCAGAGCGGCCTGCATCAACGCGGTGTTGTAACGGATGGTTTCTTCCATCACCGCGCGGAGGATTTCGTCCTTGCTTTTGAAGTGATGAAAAATGCTCCCCGATTGGATCCCCACCGCGCCAGCCAGATCGCGCACGGTGGTGCGTTCATAACCTTTATTGCGGAACAGGTGAGCCGCCACTTGCAGCAATTTGCCGCGAGCGCTGTCCGGGTCGGTCAATCGGCCGGCATCGACCAATTCGCGCATTACCGTCAGGGCTTTTTGCTCGTCCACCCGTTCTCTCCTACAGTCGATCAATCAAATACGCCGCTCGCCGCGAAAACAGCGGGGTTGCGCGGGCAATTTAAGCTGGCGCGGAAGACCAAGCAAGCGCTTGGGCAGAAGATATTTCAGACGTTTACAAACCAAGCGCTTGCTTGGTAGTCTCGAAACCATTGTGCCGCAGCTGATGATAAAAACTGCCAGGGAGTCGACTGTGTCAAAAACAATTCGCATCGGTTGCGCCAGCGCCTTCTGGGGCGACACCTCGACCGCCGCCGCGCAACTGGTCAACGGCGGGCAACTGGACTATCTGGTGTTCGATTACCTGGCTGAAATAACCATGTCGATCATGGCCGGCGCGCGGATGAAAGACCCGGCGGCCGGTTACGCCAGCGACTTCATCGAAGTGCTGACACCTTTATTACCGCAACTCGCCGAGCAGAAAATCCGCGTGATCAGCAATGCCGGCGGGATCAACCCGCAAGCCTGCGCCGCCGCCCTGCAAGCGGCGTGCGACAAGGCTGGCGTGGCGTTGAAGATCGCCGTGTTGCTCGGCGATGACCTGCAACCGCAGTTCAAACAGCTCGGCAGTCAAGGCATTCGCGAGATGTTCAGCGGCGCGCCGTTGCCGCCAATGTGCGTCTCGACCAACGCCTACCTCGGCGCACCGGGCATCGTCGAAGCGCTGCGTCTGGGCGCGGACATCGTGATCACCGGACGCGTGGTCGACAGCGCGGTGGTCAGCGCCGCGCTGGTGCATGAATTCGGCTGGTCGTGGCACGACTACGACAAACTCGCGCAAGCGGCGCTCGCCGGACACATCATCGAATGCGGCGCGCAGTGCACCGGCGGCAATTTCACCGATTGGCGCGACGTGCCGGATTACGAGCACATCGGTTTCCCGATTGTCGAAGTCAGCGCCGACAGCCAGTTTATTGTCAGCAAACCCGAAGGCTCGGGCGGGCTGGTCTCGCCGCTGACCGTCGGCGAGCAGATGCTCTACGAAATCGGGAACCCGCAAGCGTATCTGCTGCCGGACGTGGTCTGCGATTTCAGCCAGGTCAAACTCCAGCAACAGGGCAAAAACGCGGTGCGGGTGCACGGCGCCACAGGCTTGCCGCCGAGCGATCAATACAAGGTCAGCGCCACCTACCTCGACGGTTTTCGCTGCACCGCCAGTTGCCTGATGGCCGGAATCGATGCCGTCGACAAGGCGCGCCGGGTCAGCGAAGCAATCATCAACAAGACCTCGGAGATTTTCCGCCAGCGCGGCTGGGCGCCGTACAGCGAAGTGGACATCGAACTGCTTGGCAGCGAGGCGACTTATGGCCCGCACGGCCAGCGCTTCGACAGCCGTGAAGTGGTGATCAAACTGGCGGTGCGCCACCCGAGCAAACAGGCGCTGATCGTGTTCTCCCGGGAAATTGCCCAGGCCGCTACCGGCATGGCGCCGGGGCTGACCGGGATTGTCGGCGGCCGGCCAACGGTGTATCCGCTGATTCGGCTGTTCTCGTTCCTGATCGACAAAAGCACCTGCGCGCTGACGATTGACCTCGACGGTCAACGCCATCCCTGCGCCCTGCCCACCCTCGATGCGCTCGACCCGGCCGATTTGCCAGTGCCGCTGCAACCAGCGAAACCGAGCGGTCGCGCCGATGCCAGTGTGGCGCTGGTGAAACTCGCGGTGGCGCGCTCCGGCGACAAGGGCAACCACAGCAACATTGGCGTGATGGCGCGCGAGCCGGAGTTTCTGCCGTGGATCGCCGAAGCGCTGACCCCGGAAGTGCTGGTCGACTGGATGCGCCATGTGCTCGACCCGATCCACGGACGGGTTGAACGCTGGTATCTGCCGGGCAGCGACAGTTTGAATTTCCTCCTGGAAAACGCCCTTGGCGGTGGTGGCGTCGCCAGTTTGCGGATTGATCCGCAAGGCAAGGCGTTCGCCCAGCAACTGCTGGAGTTCCAGATTCCGGTGCCGCAAAGCATCGCCGACCAGGTCAATTAGGGGACCGCTGCCATGGCTTACGACTCGATTTTCAAAGCCGATCTGTTCGCTGGCCAAACCATTATCGTCACCGGCGGCGGCAGCGGCATCGGCCGTTGCACCGCCCACGAACTCGCGGCCCTGGGCGCCCATGTGCTGCTGGTCGGGCGCAAGCCGGAAAAACTGCAAAAAGTCGCCGCCGAAATAATTGAGGACGGCGGCAAGGCTGACTGGAAGACCTGCGACATTCGCGAGGAAGAAGCGGTCAAGCGACTGGTCAGCGAGTTGATTGGCGAACACGGACCGATCCATGGTCTGGTCAACAATGCCGGCGGCCAGTACCCCTCGCCGCTCGCCGCGATCAGTCAGAAAGGTTTCGAAACCGTGATGCGCACCAATCTGGTCGGCGGTTTCCTGATGGCCCGCGAGGTGTTCAACCAGTCGATGAGCAAACACGGCGGAAGCATCGTCAATATGCTCGCCGACATGTGGGGCGGCATGCCCGGCATGGGCCATTCCGGCGCAGCGCGTTCGGGCATGGACAACCTGACCAAGACCGCCGCATTCGAATGGGGTTACGCCGGGGTGCGGGTGAATGCGGTGGCGCCGGGCTGGATCGCGTCCAGTGGCATGGACACTTATGAAGGCGCGTTCAAAGCGGTGATCCCGACCCTGCGCGAGCATGTGCCGCTCAAGCGCATCGGCACCGAATCGGAGGTCAGCGCGGCAATTGTGTTTTTGCTCAGCCCGGCGGCGGCGTTTATCAGCGGCAGCACCTTGCGCATTGACGGCGCGGCGAGCCTCGGCGGTCGCGCGTGGCCGATTCACAAGGCGCAGAACAGCGAATCCTATAACGGCTTCCACCGCGCGTACTTACCTGACGTACTGCAGCCAGACACGCTCAAGGACAAGGAGTAAGTCATGCCGGTAATCCAATCCCAGGTCGACCCGTTCAGCGCGCAGTTCGAGCAAAACCGCGCAGCGATGTTGGTGGGCATCGAACAGGTTCGTCAGCTCGAACATAACTTGCTGAACAAGGCTGCCGAGGCTAAAGACAAATTCGACAAACGCGGGCAATTGCTGCCGCGTGACCGCCTGAATCTGCTGCTCGATCCCGGCGCGCCGTTTCTCGAACTGGCGAGTCTGGCCGGCTATAAATTGCATGACGACAAGGACGGCAGCGCGGCCGGTGGCGGCTTGATTGCCGGGATCGGCTACGTGTCCGGCGTGCGCGTACTGGTGGTGGCAAACAATAGCGCGATCAAGGGCGGGACCATTTCCCCCAGCGGTCTGAAAAAATCCCTGCGCCTGCAACAGATCGCCATGGAAAACAAACTCCCAGTCATCACCCTCGCCGAAAGCGGTGGCGCCAACCTCAATTACGCCGCCGAGATTTTCGTCGAAGGCGCGCGCAGTTTTGCCAATCAGGCGCGGATGTCGGCCATGGGGCTGCCGCAGATTACCGTGGTGCACGGCTCGGCCACGGCGGGCGGCGCCTATCAGCCGGGTTTGTCGGATTACGTGGTGGTGGTGCGCGGCAAAGCCAAGCTGTTTCTCGCCGGCCCGCCGCTGCTGAAAGCCGCTACCGGCGAGGTCGCCACCGATGAAGAATTGGGCGGCGCCGAAATGCACGCGCAAACCGCCGGCACCGCCGAATACCTCGCCGAAAACGATGCCGATGGCGTGCGTCAGGTGCGCGAAATAGTCGGCATGTTGCCGTGGAATGAGCAACTGCAATGGTTACCCGAACGCCATTGGCAGGAACCGCTCTACCCCATCGATGAGTTGCTCGGGCTGATCCCGGACGACCCGAAGAAGCCCTACGACGTGCGCGAAATCATTGCGCGGATTGCCGACGCGTCGAACTTCCTCGAATTCAAAGGCGAGTTCGATCAGCAAACCGTCTGCGGCCATTTGCACATAGAAGGTCGCGCCTGCGGTTTTATCGGCAATAACGGCCCGATCACGCCCAAGGGTGCAAGCAAGGCTGCGCAGTTTATTCAGCTGTGCGACCAGAGCCAGACGCCGCTGCTGTTTTTCCACAACACCACCGGTTTCATGGTCGGCACCGAGTCGGAACAGCAAGGTGTGATCAAACACGGCGCGAAGATGATTCAAGCGGTGGCCAATGCTCGCGTGCCCAAATTGACCATCGTCGTCGGCGGCTCGTATGGCGCCGGCAACTATGCCATGTGCGGTCGCGGCCTCGACCCGCGCTTCATTTTTGCCTGGCCCAACAGCCGCACGGCGGTCATGGGCGGCGCGCAGGCCGGCAAGGTGTTGCGAATCGTCACCGAAGCCAAGCAGCTCAAGGACGGCTTGGTGCCAGACCCGAAAATGCTCGACATGCTCGAACAGGTCACCGCGCAGAAACTCGACAGCCAGTCCACCGCGCTCTACGGCAGCGCCAATTTGTGGGACGACGGTTTGATCGATCCGCGCGATACCCGGACGTTGCTCGGTTATTTGCTGGATATCTGTCACGAAGCCGAAGTGCGACCGCTGCAAACCAACAGTTTCGGCGTCGCCCGGTTCTAGGTCGGCCCAAGGAGAACAATAAAAATGATCTTCACTCAGGAACACCAGGCCCTGCGCCGCACCGTCCGCCAATTCGTCGATCACGAGATCAATCCGCACGTCGAGGAATGGGAAAAGGCCGGACGTTTTCCGATCCACGATATCTTCCGCAAGGCTGGCGATCTCGGTTTGCTGGGGATTTCCAAACCGGAAAAATTCGGCGGCATGGGCCTCGACTACAGCTATTCAATCGTCGCCGCCGAGGAGTTCGGCACCATTCATTGCGGCGGGATTCCGATGTCGATCGGCGTGCAGACCGACATGTGCACCCCGGCACTGGCGCGGTTTGGCTCGGATGAGTTACGCGAAGAGTTTCTGCGCCCGGCGATCAGCGGTGAGCAAGTGGGTTGCATCGGCGTTTCTGAGGTCGGCGCCGGTTCCGACGTCGCCGGGCTGAAAACCACCGCGCGCAAGGACGGCGACGATTACGTGATCAACGGCAGCAAAATGTGGATCACCAACTCGCCGAGCGCCGATTTCATCTGCCTGCTGGCCAATACCTCCGAGGACAAACCGCACGTCAACAAATCACTGATCATGGTGCCGATGAACACCCCGGGCATCAGCCTCAGCGGCCATCTGGACAAGCTCGGCATGCGCAGTTCGGAAACCGCCCAGGTGTTTTTCGATGACGTGCGCGTGCCGCAACGCAACCGCATCGGCCACGAAGGCGCGGGGTTCATGATGCAAATGCTGCAGTTCCAGGAAGAACGCCTGTTCGGCGCGGCGAACATGCTCAAAGGCCTCGAATATTGCATCGACAGCACCATCGAATACTGCAAGGAACGCAAAACCTTCGGCAACGCGCTGATCGACAATCAGGTGATTCACTTCCGCCTCGCCGAACTGCAAACCGAAATCGAATGCCTGCGCGCGCTGGTCTATCAGGCCACCGAGCAATACATCAAGGGACAGGACGTCACGCGGCTGGCGTCGATGGCCAAACTCAAGGCCGGCCGACTCGGCCGCGAAGTCAGCGACAGTTGCCTGCAATATTGGGGCGGCATGGGTTTCATGTGGGACAACCCGGTGGCCCGCGCTTACCGCGATGTGCGGCTGGTGTCGATTGGCGGCGGCGCCGACGAAATCATGCTCGGGATCATCTGCAAACTCATGGGCATCCTGCCGGGGAAAAAGAAATGAGCAACCTGCCGGATTGCCAGACGCTGCTGCTCGAACTGCACAACGGCGTGCTGCACCTGACCCTCAATCGACCGCAAAGCCGCAACGCCATGAGCTTGCAGATGGTCGCCGAACTGCGCGCGGTGTTTGCCGCAGTGCGCGAAGACCGTAGCGTTCGCGCCTTGGTCATCGGCGGCGCGGGCGGGCACTTTTGCGCCGGCGCCGACATCAAGGACATGGCCAACGCCCGCGCCGAAGGGCCAGACGCTTATCGCGATTTGAACCGTGCGTTCGGTGTGCTGCTGCAAGAGGTGCAACACGCACCGCAAGTGGTGATCAGCGTGCTGCAAGGCGCGGTGCTCGGCGGCGGATTTGGCCTGGCATGTGTCAGCGATGTGGCGCTGGCCGATCATCAGGCGCAATTCGGTTTGCCGGAAACCAGCCTCGGATTACTCCCGGCGCAGATTGCACCGTTTGTGGTCCAGCGCATCGGCCTGACGCATGCGCGCCGGTTGGCGCTGACCGCGGCGCGGTTCGATGGCGTTCAGGCAAAACGCCTGGGGCTGGTGCATTTTGTCGAGCATGACCCGCAAGCGCTGGCCGAACGTCTCGAAGAGGTGTTGGCGCACGTGTTGTGCTGCGCGCCGGAGGCCAACGCGCTGACCAAAAAACTGTTGCTGGCGAGCGCCGGCGAACCGGCCGATGCGCTGCTCGATCAAGCGGCGCAGTGGTTCAGCGACGCGGTGAAGGGTGATGAAGGGGTCGAGGGAACCTTGGCGTTTGTGCAAAAACGCAAGCCGGGGTGGGCGCCTTAAAGCTTCGCGGGCACACACCCCCTGTCCCTGTAGGAGCGAGGCTTGCCCGCGAACAGGCCCTGAAATTCACCGCATAAACCAAGGGAAATCCCCATGCCCGGATTCAACAAAATCCTGATCGCCAACCGCGGTGAAATCGCCTGCCGCATCCAGCGCACCGCCCAGGCTCTGGGTTATCGCACCGTCGCCGTGTTCAGCGATGCCGACGCCGACGCGCTGCACGTGCAAATGGCCGATGAAGCAGTGAACATCGGCGCCGCTCCGGTGCAACAGTCCTACCTTAATATCCCGGCGATCATCGACGCCGCGCGCCGCAGCGGTGCCGAGGCAATTCACCCCGGTTATGGCTTCCTTTCCGAAAATGCCGGGTTCGCCCGCGCCTGTCAGCAGGCCGGCCTGATTTTTATCGGCCCCAGCCCGCAAGCGATCGAATTGATGGGCAGCAAACGTCTGTCGAAACTCGCCATGCTCGACGCTGGCGTGCCTTGCATCAAAGGCTATCAGGGCGCCGAGCAGGACGACGCGACCCTCAGCCGCGAAGCCGAAAGCATCGGTTATCCGCTGATGATCAAGGCCAGTGCCGGCGGCGGCGGACGCGGCATGCGCCTGGTGCACGAGGCCGGCGAATTGCTCGAACAACTGCGCACCGCGCGCTCGGAAGCCCTGAACGGTTTTGGCAGCGCTGAACTGATTCTCGAACAAGCGCTGATCGATCCGCGCCACGTTGAAGTCCAGGTCTTCGGCGACCAGCACGGCAACCTCATTTACCTCGGCGAACGCGACTGTTCGATCCAGCGCCGCCACCAGAAAGTCATCGAGGAAGCGCCGTGTCCGGTGATGACCGCGGAACTGCGCCAAGCCATGGGCGAAGCGGCGCTCAAGGCCGGACGCGCGGTGAATTACGTCGGCGCCGGCACCGTCGAATTCCTCCTCGATGCGCGCGGGCAATTCTACTTTCTGGAAATGAACACACGCCTGCAAGTGGAGCACCCGGTGACCGAACTGATCACCGGTCTCGACCTCGTGGCGTGGCAGTTGCACGTCGCCGAAGGTTTACCCTTGCCGCTGAGTCAGGAGCAGGTGCAACTGACTGGACATGCGATCGAAGTGCGTTTGTATGCCGAAGACCCGGCCCAGGGTTTCCTTCCGCAAACCGGGCAGATAAATGCCTGGGAACCGGCACTGCAAAGCGGCGTGCGGATCGACCATGGTTTGCTCGAAGGCCAGCAGGTCAGCGCTTTTTATGATCCGCTGCTCGGCAAACTGATCGCCCATGGCGCGACCCGCGAGGAAGCCCGGCGCAAGTTGTTGCGCGCGGTGCAGGACAGCGTTTTGCTCGGCGTGCAAAGCAATCAGCGACTGCTCACCAGCCTGCTGCAACACCCGCAATTCATCAGCGGCGAATTCAGCACCGGGTTTATCCCCACACACTTCGCCGAGCACCCTTGCCTGCATCCGCATGCTGCCAGCGCCGAAGAATTGGCTCTCGCCACGGCGCTGCTGTATCAGGCCGGCGCGCAACAGCACCCTGCCCCGCGCGCCGGTTGGCGCAACAACGCCAGCGTGCCGTTGCACTACCGCCTCGGCGCCGACGAGCAAAATTGGACGGTGGAATTGACCGCCGTCGCCGGCGAGCCGTATCGCTTGCAGATCGGCGAACGCGCAGTTGACGTGCAGCTCGTAGATATCGATGGCCGCTGGGCCACCGTCGAGATCGATGGCATCCGCCGGCGTCATGCCTATCGTCTCGATGGCCGACAAGTGTGGCTGTTCACCCGCCCCGGCAGTCTGCGCCTGGAAGATCGCACGCAATTGCCGGTCAGCAGTCAGGCCAGCGTCAGCTCCGGCACGCTGAAGGCACCGATGGACGGGGCGATTGTCGATGTATTGGTCAGCGAGGGCAGCACGGTCAGCAAAGGCCAGCTGCTGGTGGTGCTGGAGGCCATGAAAATGGAGCATCCGCTGAAATCCGGCATCGACGGCGTGCTCAAACGCTTGCAGGTACGGGTCGGCGATCAGGTTAAAAATCGGCAGATTTTGCTGGAGGTCGAATAACGCGCTAGGCGGATGCGTCGGGTTTGGCTACGCTCAAGCCCAATCAAGACGCGGATACCAGGAACCCTGTAATGCCTCACTGGTTGGTCATTGATCTGGAAGCCACCACCGATGAGGGCGGCTGGCCAGTCACAGAGATGGAAATCATTGAAATCGGTGCCACGCTGGTGGACCGCAAGGGGCGCGAACTGGACCAATTCCAGCGCTTTGTGCGCCCGACGCGGCGACCGTTGCTGACGCCGTTTTGTCGGGAACTGACGCATATCACCCAAGCCAATATCGACAGCGCGCAGCCGCTGACCGAAGTCTGGGCGGCGTTCGAGCGCTGGCTCGGCCAGCATCATCCACGCGTGGAAGGCTGGGCCAGTTGGGGTGATTACGATCGGCAACAACTGGTTCAGGAATGGCAACGCCTGCAACTCTCGAGTTTTTTGAGCCAGGTGCCGCACATGAACCTCAAGCAGCGTTTCGCCAAGGCGCGGCGCCTGGACCGGCCGCTGGGGCTTAATGGCGCACTGCAACTGGCGGGCATGCAGTTCACCGGGCAGCAGCATCGGGCACTCGAAGATGCGCGCAATACCGCGCGATTATTGCCGCTGGTTCTGCCGCTTCAGGAAAGGTGACGAGGCACGGGGCCTTGTGCATACTGGCCGGCCCCTTTTAAGCCCTTTTCGAGGAATCGCCCATGTTTAAAGTCAACGAGTACTTCGACGGCACCGTCAAGTCGATCGCCTTTGGCACCGCTGAAGGTCCGGCGACCATCGGCGTCATGGCCCCGGGCGAATACGAATTCGGCACTGCCCAACGCGAAATCATGCACGTCGTCACCGGCGCCCTGAGCGTGAAACTGCCGGACAGCACCGACTGGGAAACCTTCGCCGCTGGCAGCCAGTTCAATGTGCCGGCCAACAGCAAGTTCCAATTGAAAGTCGCGGTCGACACCGCTTACCTGTGCGAATACCGCGGCTGAACCCACGGGTTTCACAGCGACAAAAAAAATGCCCGTGTCCTTGGACACGGGCATTTTCTATTCCGGGGCAGTGATTGGTTTATTCGAGAATGGTCACCGGCATGCCGACTTCCAGGCGACCGTTGCCGTCATTGACCAGGTTCTGCCCGAACATCGCGCCGTCGGCCTGAGCCCGGTGCTTTTGCAGCGTCGCCAACGGCTCGCGATCGGTGCTGCGTTCGCCGGTCTGCGGATCAATCGTGGTCAGGATGCAGCGCGAACATGGCTTGACTACGCGGAATTCGACATCGCCGATACGAATGCGCTTCCAGCCGTCCTCGGCGAAAGCATCGCTGCCCTCGATCACCAGGTTGGGCCGAAAACGCAACATTTCCAGCGGCCGCCCGACCTTGCTCGACAAGTCTTGCAGCGACGCCTGGCCAATCAGCAACAACGGAAAACCATCAGCGAACGCCACTTGGTCATCGTCTCTGCCGTAACCGGACTGGGTGGTGCGCGCGCGATCCAGCGGAATCTGCACCAGCCGCGTCGGTTTGCCGATGAATTCGCTGACCCAGGCACCGGCCTCGTCACCGGCATCCGGCACGCGCAGGGTGTCTTTGAAGATGGTGATGCCGCGCAGTTCCGCGTCGGCGGTCGGCAGGCCAATGTTGATCGTTGAATGCCCCGGCGCGTTGAGGGTCAGGCCGCCGTCGGCATTCCACAGCGCCGACAACTGACTCATCTGCCCGACCGTGCGCTGGGTCAGAAACCGCCCGCTGGCCTCGTCTACCAGCATCCAGCGTCGATCACCGTCCAGACCTAGCTTATCGAGGCCGATCTGTTGCAGGGCCTCAGCCTTGGCGGATTTCAACGGATAACGGTAAAGCGCGCTCAGACGCAGCATGGCCAGCTCTCAGGTGATCAAAACGCCACCCTATACGAGCTTCATCACTGAATCAAAGACTGAAAATCCCACACAAGAAAAAACCTTTGCAGGAGTGAGCCTGCTCGCGAAGACGTCGGGACATTCAAAACTGATGCTGAATGTAATAACGCTATCGCGAGCAGGCTCGCTCCTACAGGGAATCAGTTTCAATCCGGCATTTGTGAGCGCCACCAACCTTTGTAGGAGTAAGCCTGCTCGCGAAGACGTCGGGACATTCAACATTGATGCTGAATGTAATAACGCTATCGCGAGCAGGCTCGCTCCTACAGGGCCTGTATTTTTCTCAGGCGGGCACTTCGTCGAGCATCAGGCGCTGGCGCACCACGTCGACGAGTTTGTCCGGCTGGAATTTGGAGAGGAAGTTGTCGCAGCCGACCTTCTTCACCATCGAGTCGTTGAAGCTGCCGGACAGCGACGTGTGCAACACCACATAGAGGCCGCGCAAACGCGGGTCGTTGCGGATTTCCGTGGTCAGGCGATAACCGTCCATCTCCGGCATTTCCGCGTCAGTGAAGATCATCAGCAACTTGTCCGTCATGACCACGCCGGTATCTGCCCAGGCCTTGAGCATGTTCAGCGCTTTCAGACCGTCGCTGGCGATGTGCATTTTTACCCCCAACTGGCCGAGGGTGTCGCGCAATTGCGAGAGCGCCACGTTGGAGTCGTCGACCAGCAGCACTTCACGACCGCGCGCGCGTTCCAGCACCGGGTCATCGAGTTTTTCCTTCGACACCTTGGCGTTGTACGGGACGATTTCGGCGAGGACTTTTTCGACGTCGATGATTTCCACCAACTGTTCATCGACCTTACTGATAGCGGTCAGGTAATGCTGGCGGCCGGCGCTGGTCGGCGGCGGCAGGATCGCTTCCCAGTTCATGTTGACGATGCGGTCGACGCCGCCGACCAGAAACGCCTGCACCGAACGGTTGTACTCGGTGACGATGATGGTGCTGGTGGGACTCGGCACCAGCGGACGCATGCCAATCGCCTGCGACAGGTCAATCACCGGCAGCGTCTGCCCACGCAGATTGACCACGCCGCAGACGAACGGGTGACGCTGCGGCATCAGGGTCAGCTTGGGCAGTTGTAATACTTCCTGAACCTTGAACACGTTGATCGCGAACAATTGCCGTCCGGCCAAACGGAACATGAGAATTTCCAGGCGATTCTCACCCACCAGTTGCGTGCGTTGGTCTACCGTGTCGAGAATGCCGGCCATCAATGACTCCTGGGCTTGTTCGAATGAATTCACTAAAGAGGGTTATCGGCTGTTATTGCCGGAGCTTGACCCTCTGACAAAATGCCATGCGCGTGTATTGATGTCACATTAACATCATGGTTTACTGGCGCCGCAATTTCATCTGCCTCATCCCCTCCCCGGCGCGACCACGGTTTGCACGTTGAGTTCCCCTGTGTAAGGGATTCCCCTAGAAACGATCAGGCCCAACCTGATATTCGCAATATCCAATAGCCATTAATGTGACGCCATTCTCATTGCATGAACGGAGTCAGGCTTTTGTGTGCGATCGCAGTTCAGTGGCCCTCCACGCTTTCGAATTCTCCGGAACACGTAACCGCGTGCCGAATTTCGCTTGCGCGACAGCGGGCGATCATCGCCACACACGACATTCCCTCATCTGACATGACGTGGTGGAGCTAAGCATGCCTTACGACCCTAAAGAAGGCGCTCAACGCGTTTGCGATTTTCTCGTCGAGGCTGGAATGCTGCTGGCCAAGTCCGAAGAATGCTTCAGTCATTTGCAACTGATCAGCAACGACGCGGACGCCATCGACTGCATGCTCAGCACCCTGCTGAAACTGGCGAACAAGGCTGATGCGTTAGGGCTGCAAGCAATCTCCGAGTTTTCGCTGCACATTCATGGTTTGCTCAACCATGCCCAACAGCACACCGCCCTGCATCAACATGCCCTTGAGGCATTGAAAGACTGCTTGACGCTGCTGGCCTGGCAACTCGAACTGGTCGATCCCGTCACCGGCCAGTTGAGCCTCGATGACAGCGAACAAACCGCGCTGATCGAAGCCTTCGCCTATCAGGTCGGACAACGGCGCTTTCAAGCACAGGCACACGCCAAACCGCTGACCCTCGTGGCCTACTCCGGGCGCCAAGCCTGATTGAGCGAACTTGAAGCATTTGGCGCAATTTCATTCTCGCCAACCACTCAGCACACATTTTATTTGTAGGAGCTGTCCGTCAGACCTCAGGTAATACCTGATTGCCTTACATTTGATGGCAACCGTCATCTCTTCGCTTAAACAAAACCCAACTTATCCAATATGGAACTAACGTCCAACTCAGCGGCATTTTTGACTGTTTGGACATATATGCCAACCGCGACCAACGGTATGTTAAGTGGTAGTATGCCGGCGATTAGTTGACTTCAATTAATGGCACATTGACTCCTGACTGGCGCAGTCCGCAGGTTTCCCGGACGGCATCCCGCCCGGCGTTTTTGCCCATTGAAGTCTGCGATTTATTCCGATCGTTTTTCCCACAGGGGCCCGTCAGCCAGCATTGACCGGTCTGCCCGCAGCGAACATTCATTGGCTCCATCCGCTATGTACGCCAGCCTCAAGTCAATCACCACGTGGCCACCCTCCCGCGAAAACGCGCGACGGTTCACGCTCTTGCTGTGTGCCGCTTCGGCGCTCGGCAGCTTGCTGGTTTATGGACTTTCGACGCACTTGCCCCTGCCATTGTTGTTGCTCAACTTCGCAGCGTTGACGTGCGTCTGGGTTGGCCATCGTATATCGCGCAAGTCCATCAAGTTTCAGCCGCAGGAATTGGCCGACAAACTGCTGCAAGTCCAGGAAAACGAGCGCCATCGACTCAGTCGCGAACTGCACGACGATATCGGCCAGTTGCTGACGGCGGCAAAACTGCAAAGTGAATGGCTCAAACGGCGCATGCCCGAAGACTTGCAAGGGCAATGTTCGCTACTTTGCGAAACCCTTGAAGAAACCCTGACCAAGGTCCGCGACGTTTCCGCCATCCTCAATCCACGGCAACTGGCCAGCCTCGGTCTGGAAGCCAGCCTTCGCGCGCATCTGCTCAGGACGCTGGCCAACACGTCGGTGCACTGGAGCCTGGAATGCCACCAGCGGCTGACCGGTCTTCCGGAAGAAATGGCCGTGACCGCGTTCCGGATTACTCAGGAAGCGGTGACCAACATACTGCGCCACGCCGAGGCGAAAAATTTGCTGGTGCGTGTGCAACGCTTGCCCAAGGGCCTGACGCTGCTGATCAGCGATGATGGACAAGGCTTTGCGCCAGCGGCCAACCCCGGGCGCGAGGGGCAGCGTGGAATGGCCGGGATGTCGGAACGGATCGATCAGTTGGGCGGGACGTTGACCGTGACCAGCGAGCCGGGCAAAGGCACCCAAATCGAAGCACTTCTGCCCTGGGCGCCGCGCGCGCTCGAGCGGGCCAGTACGAATAAGGTTATGCGTTGACTTGTAACTTACTTCTGGTTGATGACCATTCGCTGATTCGGGCCGGCGTGCGCGCCCTGGTCCTGGATATTCCCGGTTACGCCGTCGTCGGCGAGGCCAATGACGGCTCGCAACTGCTGGAGATGGTCGAACAGCTGTCGCCGGACATTGTCTTGCTGGATATTTCCATGAAGGAAACCGGCGGCCTCGAAGCCTTGCAGCGGCTGAAACTGGTTCGCCCGCAAAGCAAAGTGCTGATCCTCTCGATGCACACCGATCCGAGCCTGATCATGCAGGCGCTGGAGTCGGGCGCGCACGGTTATTTGCTCAAGGACACCACCGCCACCGAGCTCGAACATGCGCTGGAAGCCTTGCGCAATGACGAGCGCTACCTGAGCCCGGCGATCGCCCACACGGTGATCAATCAGGCATTGACGCGCAATCAGAAGCACCAGCCAGCCGTGCCGGACATGCACAATCTGACGGCACGCCAACTGGAAATCCTTCGCCTGATCGTGCGCGGCAAGTCCACGCGCGAGATCGCCAACGGCTTGGGCCTGAGCATCAAAACCGTCGAGACTCACCGCTCGCAGATCATGAAACGCTTGCAGATCTACGACGTGGCGGGCCTCGTGCTGTTCGCGGTGCGCGAGCAGATCATCAGTCTGGACGACTGACCTGAGTCGATGAGCTGAGCAAAGGCGAATTCGCCGGCAGATGCACGCGCAACGCCGACGGACGTGCCTCGAAACGCAAATTCTCGCCTTCCAGTGGTTCGCCATCGAGGTTGATGTGCAGGCCTTCCGCGACTTTGATCTCGACCCACGGCAAGCGCGCCCGCACGAACATATTGTCGATACCAAAACCCTCCGCCAGCAGGTTGCGCAACGTGCCGACGATTTCCTGCGGCGCGGGCAGAATACTGATGTCCAGCAGGCCGTCATCGACTACAGCCTCAGGGCACAACACACGGCCGCCACCGGCCTGACGACCATTGCCGATCCCTAACGCTAGCAACTCGCCACTCCAGTGGAAGTCCGGGCCCTGCAATTCGCCATAGGCCGCGTGCAACTCGCTGAAACGCGATAGGCCGGTGAACAGGTACGCGGCGCCACCGAGGATCTTTTTCAGGTCCTCCGAGGTATTGGCCGTGACATTACTGCCAAAACCGCCGGTGGCCATGTTGAGGAACACCTGACCGTCGACGGTGCCCAGATCGATCGCGCTCGGCGGGCTGTCCAAGAGCGCCAGGGCTTCGGCCGGCTCCAGCGAAATCCCGGCAGCGCGGGCAAAGTCATTGGCCGTGCCCAGCGGCAGCAGCACCAGACTGGCCTCGCTGGAATGCGCCGCCAACGCTTCGGCGATATCGCGCAGCGTGCCGTCGCCACCACCGGCGATGACCTGCGTGTACCCGGCCGCCAGCGCTTCGTCCACCAGGCGCGCGGCATCACCGCCCTCCCAGGTCAGCCGCACGGCCAAGTCCCAGCCTTCTTCGCGCTTGGCTACAACCGCCGCGCGCACATCCTCGTTGAGTGCCTGCTTGCCATGCAGAATCAACAGCGCCTTGCGCTCACCCATTGCCATCACTCCCATGATTGGAATCCGTATGAAATATATTGACCTCTGCGCCAGGCAAAAAAGTCGGCATAACTTGAATTAATTCAGCGGCGCGGCATGGCGGGTCCTACAAGGCGGTATTTTTTCCTACAAAACCTGACGAATTGGCCTAATTGACCGACCTCGGTGATTGGTACACCTTGGGCGCCAGAAGTCACAGTCAACACAAAACAAACCACAAGGATGTGCAGCCAATGAGTACCACTGTTTTAAGAAACCAGCAGTCTGAGTTCAACAACAGCAATGCAAAACCCAACGGAGCAGCTGATATGGAACCGCGCGTAGTGGAACTGGAGACACACCTCAAGTACATCCGCAGAGATATGGAAGAAGTGCGCGGTGACGTCAAATCGATCAAACACCGACTGGCTTACTCGGCGGGCGCTATCGCGGTCATGCTCGGGCTTGTGGGGTGGATCGCCAACAGCCGGTTCGATCACTTGTTGACACTTCTTGCCAACTGATCGGCAGAAGTAACGGGATTAAGTGGCGGGCTTGAGTGACGCAAGGCCCGGCGGCTAACCGGACCCGCGTCGACATGCATCAGGCCAGCACTTCACTCAATGGAATGAAGTTGACCCAGTCACCTTCAACCAGCGTGCGGTCCTCCAGCACTTCAACCAGGCCCTCGGCCCACGCTGCGCTGCGCAGGACGCCGGAGCTCTGATTGCGATAGATGATTGCCCGTCCGTTTTCGAGGCGACCGCGCAGGTATTCCCTGCGATTGCCCGCCTTGGGCCAGACGAACCCTGCAGGCACCTGAAATTTCAGCGGCTCGACGTCTGCCACGCCCTGACGGCGCAACAGATAAGGCCGGGCCAGCAACGCAAAGGTTACGAGGGTCGATGCCGGATTGCCCGGCAAACCAATCACTGGCACGCCACGGAAATGTCCGAACGTCAGCGGTTTGCCGGGTTTGATCGCGAGCTTCCACAAGGTCAGTTCGCCCTCCTCGCGCAAGGCAATACCGAGGAAATCGGCTTCACCCACCGAGACACCACCGGTGGACAGAATCAGGTCGACATCCGCCAGCTCACCCAGACGCTGGCGAGTAATCTCCAAATCATCCACGAGGATGCCGGCATCAATCACTTCACAGCCCAGACGCTGCAACCAACTGCACAGCAACACACGATTGCTGTTGTAGATTTGTCCGGGGCCCAAGGCCTGGCCGGGCTCGACCAGCTCATCACCGGTCGACAGCACCGCAACACGGACCTTGCGCACCACCTCCAGCTCGGCGCATCCCAGGGATGCCGCCAAGCCTTGCTCGATCGGTCCGAGACGCGTGCCGGCGGACAAGACCAATTCGCCGACCGTGGTCTCCTGACCTCGCGGACGAATGTTCTGGCCGGGGGACATGGCTTCGGTGAAGCGCACGCGCTCATCCGCGAGCACCTCGGCGTTTTCCTGCATCTCGACGCAGTCGGCACCGGCGGGCACGGGAGCGCCGGTGAAGATTCGGGCACAGGTGCCGGGTTGCAGCGGTTGCGGCGCCTGACCGGCAAAAATCCGCTGGCTGACCACCAGCGGTTCGCCGACCCAGTCAGCCGTGCGCAGAGCGTAACCGTCCATGGCGCTGTTGGGCCATGGCGGCAGGTCCAGCGACGAGATCAGATCGTCCGCCAGCACCCGCCCTTCAACCTGCGCCAACGGCAGGCGTTCACGCTCGCGAATCGGCGCTGCCTCAGCCATTTCCAGCAACCGCGCCAACGCCACCTCGACCGGCAGCAAACTGCCGGTTTTGCCCGCCTTACCCGCGGGATTCACAGGGAGCCGCCTGTTTCAGATGAGGGACAAAATTGCACGGCCGGTGCCGCGAATCGAGTTGTTCGGCAAGAATGCCATCCCAACCGGTACGCACCGCATTGGTCGAACCCGGCAGGCAGCAGACCAGCGTGCCGTTGGCCAGACCGGCCAATGCGCGCGATTGCACGGTCGACGTGCCGATGTCGGCCACGGAGATCTGCCGGAACAATTCGCCAAAACCATCGACCTGTTTATCCAGCAGGCAGCTCACCGCTTCCGGTGTGCTATCGCGACCGGTGAATCCGGTGCCGCCAGTGATCAGCACGACTTGCACCACGTCGTCGGCAATCCAGGTCGCGACTTGCGCGCGGATTTTGTACAGGTCATCTTTGAGCAACACCCGCGCCGCCAAGTTGTGTCCGGCCGCGCTCAGGCGGTCAACGAAGACCTGGCCCGAGGTGTCGGTTTCCAGGGTACGGGTGTCACTGACAGTCAGCACCGCGATGTTCAGCGGCGCGAAAGGTACATCAGCCTTGGCTTTCATAGGCTCGTCCAGTTGTAGGGGAAACAGCCCGGTGTTATATCACAGCGCCCGGTTTTTTCGCCGCCCCCAAGGAGAGCTGTCATGACTTCGAATTCACCCCTGCCGCCCTGCTCGATTCTGCTGCTGGCGGGCGGGCGCGGCCAGCGCATGGGAGGTCAGGACAAGGGGCTGATCGAATGGCATGGCGAACCGCTGATTGCGCACCTGCAACGCAAGACCCGTGCGCTGAGTGACGACCTGATCATATCCTGTAATCGCAACCAGGAAAAATACGCGCCGTATGCCGATCAACTGGTTGGCGATGACCTGGCTGATTTCCCTGGCCCGCTGGCCGGTATTCGTGCCGGTTTGAAAGCCGCGCGGCATGCTCATTTGCTGGTACTGCCCTGCGATGTGCCGCGGATCGATGCCGCGCTGCTGCACGGCATGCGTGAAAACGCCGCAGCACATCCGGACAACCCGTTGATGTTGCGCCACGGCGACCATTGGGAACCGCTGCTTTGCATTATTCCAGTGGCCCTGGCGCCGGCATTCGAAAAAGCCTGGAACGAGGGTGAACGCAGTCCCGGCAGAATCATGCGGCAACTGGGCGCCACAGCCCTGCAATGCCCGGACAATGACCCTCGCCTGGCCAACCTGAACACACCAGACCTGTTAAGTGCACACAACACTGTGTCAGACTGACACGAGAAGGAACTTGCGTGCGTTGCATACGTCTACAAGCTCAGTAATCAAAAGTATTCATTTTCGGAGACACACTCATGACTCAACGGACCCTCGCCACTTTCATGCTCGCACTGGGCCTCGCTACCCTCGCTGGTTGCGCATCGCCAACCGTGCTTACCCTGAATGATGGTCGTGAAATCCAGGCCGTCGACCAGCCGAAATACGACGAAGAGTCGGGCTTCTACGAGTTCGAACAGTTGGACGGCAAGCAAACTCGCATCAATAAGGATCAGGTTCGTACCGTTAAAGAGCTGTAATCTTTGCGGCGACAACCCGATACGAAAAAGCCCGCTGAATGCGGGCTTTTTCATGCCTGAAAGAAAGTATCGGCAGCTATCACCACTGCAAGGTGATGGCGCTCTCGAAACTGCGTTGCTCACCGGTGACCGGATCAACGAAACGCAATCCCTGAGCCAACAGTTTCAAAGGATTGGCATAGTCATCCTCGACATCCTTGAGCACCTGCGGATAAAACGGGTCATTGCAAATGCTCGCGCCCAGCGCGGTCATGTGCACCCGCAACTGATGCTTCTTGCCGGTCACCGGGTACAAACCGTAGCGCCAGAGTTCGCCGTTTTTCTCCCTGACCTCGACCGCCGTCTCGGTGTTGCTTACGCCCGGACCTTCCTGCATGCGGAAGAACGGCTCGCCATCGACCAGCCGACTCTTGTGGATCAACGGAAACGACAATTCGGGCAATGCCGGAGCAATCGCCTCGTAGCGCTTTTCGATTTGTCTGGTAGGAAACAGTGATTGGTACGCCGAACGGGTCTGAGGATTGGCAGAAAACAACACCAGCCCCGCTGTATGGCGGTCGATGCGATGCAATGGCACCAAATGCGGGTTATGCAACCGATGGATCAAGCGCCGCAGCAAGGTCTGCTCGACGTATTCGCCCGCAGGCGTCACTGGCAGAAAATGCGGTTTATCCGCGACCACCAAGTGCTCATCGGCGTAAAGAATCGTCTCGACCACCGGAATCGGTTTTTCATCCGGCACTTCACGGAAGTAGTGAATGCGCAGGCCTTCCTTGTAGGGCAGATCCAGCGCAATCGGCAGCCCTTGTCCGTCGAGGACCCGTCCGCGCGCAATGCGATCCAGCCATTGATCGCGACCGATGGCGCGGAAGTGCTCGCACAGGCAATCGAGCACGGTCAGCCACGGGCCCGGTGGCAAATAGAGGGTGCTGGCCTGGCTGTGCGCCGCGGAAAAAGATGTAGTGGACATTCGAACGCTCTAACCCTCGATACAGAGCGGCATTATCCAACAGCCGCCAGATCGAACCTAGCGCAGATTCTTCACGCCGGGATCGATTGCGCCCGTGCCGCCGCTTCGGTGAACTCCTTGAGCCAGCGCAAGACATCCACCGCTTCCCAGCGGCCTGGATCGTACAGCGCGTACAACAAACCCTGATAACCCACGACGTCGAGTTGCCGGTGATAACCCGCGCGTTGGAACAAGGCTTCAATCTCGGCAAAGCAGGTGTTGAAGTGCAGCTTGTTGAAAGGAGTTTTACCCTCGGTCACCAAGCCATCCAGACGCAATTCGGCCACCGCATCGCGCACCACATCGACCGACATCCGGTTAACACTGTTCTTTAATTGTTCGACATTGACCACGGCTCATCCCTCTGACTAGCGGGATCACCTGGCCGAATCCAAACAAAAGGGACGCAAGGCAGGTAATCCGAATAACTGTATGAACATACAGTAACCGAATAACCCGTTTTGCGCCAACGCGCGAATCCGGCGTGGCGACGGAAGGAGCCGCCTAGCGCAAAAACGTCACCACTTGCGCAGCATCGAATGGCCAGTCGAGCTCGGCGCCGGTATCGGTTCGTCGCAACACCGGAATACGCAAGCCGTAGTCCTCGACCCACGTGTCTTTATCGGCGATATCGACCAGCTCCACCAGCAACCCGTGCTCGACCAGTGGCATTAATTCCTCTTCGGCAACTTCACAGAGATGGCAACCCAAGGTGCCGAACAGCTGACATTCAGGAGGCATGACAAATTAACCTGGAAAATTAGGCTTTCATTCTAGGCCGCGCATTCGCGCTGAGCCAGTCGCCATGGGGCGTGGAGAGGTCCTGGCGGTCAGTTTCAAAAGGTTTCGGCAATTCCCTGACTCACATCATCAACACTGATTGCGCAATCCGCGATGCTTGGCACTTTTTTACCTCTACGCTTGGGTAGCCCAACCCTGTCATCGGAGTTTTAAGTGTTTGCCAACCTGTTGATCATCCTCGCCTCCTCGCTGGTGGTAATTGCCCTGTTTCGCCGTTTGCGTTTGCCGCCGGTGCTGGGCTACCTGTGCGTGGGATTGATGGTTGGGCCGACAGCGTTCGATTGGGTGAACGAAAGCGAAGAACTGCCAGACCTCGCCGAACTGGGCGTGGTGTTCCTGCTGTTCTCGCTGGGGTTGGAGTTTTCGCTGTCGAAAATGCTCGCCCTGCGCCAAGTGGTGTTCGGCCTCGGCAGCCTGCAGGTGCTGCTTTGCGCGACGGCGCTGGGCGGCTCGTTGATCCTCTTCGGCATGGCGGTAACTCCCGCACTGTTGCTCGGTGCAGGGCTGGCATTGTCGTCGACGGCGATTGTCAGTAAGGAGCTGAGCAGCCTTGGCGAGATTTTCAGCAGTCACGGCCAGAATGCGATTGGCGTGTTGCTGTTCCAGGACGTGGTGGCGGTGTTGCTGCTGACTCTGGTCCCGGTGTTCGCCGGTCATGGCGAGCAAGTCTGGTATCTGGCGTTGCCGCTGACGCTCGGCAAAACCGTTCTACTGTTTGTCGGCCTGCTGCTGGCCAGTCGCTGGTTGCTGCCGCGCCTGTTTCAGGAGGTCGCAGCCTCACGCTCACCCGAGCTGTTTGTGCTGCTGGCGCTGGTCATCGTGTTGCTGACCGCGTGGCTGACTCATCTGCTCGGGCTATCCCCGGCCCTCGGCGCGTTTCTCGCCGGCATGCTGCTGGGCGAGAGCCATTATCGGCACCAGATCGAGGCCGACATCCGCCCGTTCCGCGACATATTGCTCGGGTTGTTTTTCGTCAGTATCGGCATGTTGATCGACTTGCAGCTGTTTGCCAGCAACGGCCTGCTCATCCTTGGCATGACCCTCGGTCTGCTGGTTATCAAGGGTAGCGTCGTCGCGCTGCTGGTGAAATGGCGCGGCAGCGACAGCGAAACCGCTTGGCGCAGTGGTCTGGCATTGGCCCAGGGTGGCGAATTCTGCTTTGCCTTGATGGCGCAAATGCAGCAGAACCAGATGATGCCTGCGGACCTCGGTGGTTTGCTGCTGGCGGCGACGTTCTGCTCGATGCTGATCACGCCGCTGTTATTGCGCGCCGCACCGACGATCGCCGCACGCCTGCACCGCAAACCCAACGAAGAAGCCAAACTCGATGAAATCACTGCGCTGACTGCCACGCTGCAGGGCCACGTGGTGATTTGTGGTTACGGACGCGTTGGCCAATCCATCGGCCGTTTCCTGCACAACGCGCAACAGACCTACATCGCTTTGGACAACGACCCGGTACGCGTTCAACAAGCCACCGCGGGCGATAGCAGCGTACATTACGGCGACTCGCGACGCGGCGAATTGCTCGCCGCCGTCGGTCTGGAGCGCGCGCGATTGCTGGTTATCGCCGTGGACAATGCCGACATCGCCCTGCTGGTGCTCAAGGAGGCACGCCGCTGCAACCCAAGCGTGCCTATTCTGGTGCGCACCCGCGACGACAGTTATTCGGCCGATTTGAAAGCGGCCGGCGCCACTGAAGTGGTGCCCGAGTTATTGGAGTCGAGCCTGATGCTCGCCTCGCATGCGTTGATCATGCTCGGCCTACCGGCGCATCAAGTGCAGGAGCGCGTCGATCAGGTCCGGCACGATCGTTATCGCCTGCTGCACAAGTTTTACCCCGGCGCCGAAGATGAAGAAAACTAGTCCTGGCTCACCGCGCCGATCTTGTGCACCGACAAGTCCGCGCCGTAATACTCCTCTTCCTGACTCAGGCGCAAACCATGCAATGCCTTGATCGTGCCGTACACCGCAAAACCGCCGGCCAGCGCCACGACGACGCCCAGCGAAGTGCCGATCAACTGGCTGATCAGGCTGACGCCGCCCAATCCGCCCAACGTCGATTGACCGAAAATGCCGCAGGCAATCCCGCCCCAGACACCGCACAAACCGTGCAACGGCCAGACGCCGAGGACATCGTCGATACGCCATTTGCCCTGAGCGGCGGTGAAGCACCAGACAAACAATGCTCCGGCGATTACGCCGGTGACCAATGCGCCGACCGGGTGCATCAGGTCGGAACCGGCGCAGATTGCTACCAGCCCGGCCAGCGGGCCGTTGTGCAAAAAGCCGGGGTCATTGCGGCCGACGACCAACGCCGCGACGGTGCCGCCGACCATGGCCATCAGCGAGTTCACCGCCACCAGGCCGCTGACGCCTTGCAGGGTTTGCGCGCTCATCACGTTGAAGCCGAACCAGCCGACAATCAGAATCCACGAGCCCAGCGCCAGGAATGGAATACTCGACGGCGCGAACGCCACCAGTCGCCCGTCGCGATAACGTCCCTGCCGTGGCCCCAGCAACAGCACCGCCGCCAGCGCCAGCCAACCGCCCATCGCGTGCACTACCACCGAGCCGGCGAAGTCATGAAAACTCGCGCCGAAACGTTCGAGCAACCAGGCTTGCAAACCGTAGTTGCCGTTCCAGATCATGCCTTCGAAAAACGGGTAGATAAACGCAACGATCAGCGCCGTCGCGCACAATTGCGGAACAAAGCGTGCACGCTCGGCGATGCCCCCGGAAATGATCGCCGGGATCGCCGCAGCGAAGGTCAGCAGGAAAAAGAACTTCACCAGTCCATAGCCGTGATCGGCAGTGAGCACCGCCGCCGGTTGCATGAAAGTCACGCCATAGGAAATCCAGTAGCCTATAAAGAAATAGGCCAAGGTCGAAATGGCAAAGTCGCTGAGGATCTTCGACAAGGCATTCACCTGGTTCTTCTGGCGCACCGTGCCTACTTCCAGAAACGCAAACCCGGCGTGCATGGCCAGCACCATGACTGCGCCGATCAGAATGAACAACGTATTGGAGCTATGGACCAGCGTGGCCACAGCGCTTTGCAGATTTTCCATGGAGTTGGCAGACCTGAAGGCTAAAAAAGCACCAAAGCAGTTCGCGCAGTCATTCCGTGCACCAAGTTGCGGCCACGTGCGATCAACGTATTGATCGCAATGAACCGCTTTGGCGCACAAGGTCACAACCTTTGCGCGGGTTTCGATTATTTGAGTTATGGTTTTGCTCAAATCATGCCCAGCAACAGCGCAAACGCGCGGGCTGACGCACCATGGCATAGCAAATGTTGTACCAGTCATTTGTAGTGAACCTTCACGCAAGGCTCATACTCGAACGCATCAGAAGTCACTTACGGAGATTCACCAATGGCCAGCATCAAGGCAAAGACTGCTCAAGAAATCCTGATGAACGATTTTCAAACTCTGGTCAGCGATACCGAACGGTTGCTGGAACACACGGCGACCCTGGCCGGCGATCAGGCTGACGAGTTGCGCGAGCAGATCCACGACAGCCTGCTGCGTGCCCGCGAAACCTTGAAAGTCACCGAAGATTCCCTGCGCCTGCGCGGTGAAGCCGCCGTCGCTGCTACCGAAGCATACGTTCAGACCAATCCATGGCAATCGGTCGGGATCGCCGCCGGCGTCGGCTTCCTGATTGGCCTGTTGGCCACGCGGCGCTGATTATGAATATCGGCGAATCCGGCTCGTCCGCGACGGGCACAAGCTCCTCACCGCGGCGCCTCGGTGCCGCTTTTCTAGGGTTGCTGCACAGTCATGTCGAGTTGTTCGGCATCGAATTGCAGGAACAGAAAGCACGCACCGTCAGCCTGCTGCTGTTTGCCGGCCTGGCGCTGGTTTTTGCCTTGCTGCTGCTGGTGGGGCTGTCGACGCTGGTGATGATCATTTTCTGGGACACCTATCGTCTGGCCGCAATCATCGGGCTGTGCGTGTTCTACACGCTGGCGGCAATTTTCTGCGCAATGCGCCTGAAAGCGGCGATCTTCGATGAGTCCTCACCCTTCCACGGAACCCTGGAAGAATTGGCCAACGACAGGGAGCGCCTGCTGCCATGAGCCAGCCTAATCAGCCGCATAACAGTTCCCGAGCCGAAATGCGCAAGGCGTTGATCCGTCTGCGCATGGAAATGCACCGCCAGGAAATCCGCCAGGAATCCCGGCAACTGCTGCAACCGCTGCAGCGGGTGCGCGGGATGACGCAAAACTTTCACGAAGGTTTCGGCATCAAGCACGCTCCGCTCTGGGGCATGGCCGCTGTGACTCTGCTCGGTTTCCTGACCGGCAAAGGCGCGAAAAGCGGCGGCGTCAGCAGCGTAACGCGCCTGGTTCGACTGGGCACTACGCTTGGCCCGTTGATCAAACTGGTCATGCAGGGTTCCTCGCGCAAACACTGATTGCCATCATCTGGCTACATTCTTGCAACACCACCTGGATGAACCTCTTTATCGAGAGGTTCAATCCTGCGTGCCTACCCGGCGCCGGGTCCATCCAGACACCACCCCTTACTAAGGAGGCCTCGTGATCGACGGGCAACCGCTCGCCTGCTTTCAGCCGTTCATCGATACCGCCACCGGCCGTATCGCGGGCGTCGAGGCTTTGGGTCGACTGCGTCAGGCCGATGGCCAACTGACTTCGGTGGGGCCGCTGTTCGCCGACCCACGAACCCCGGCCATTGCCCTGCGCCGCCTCGATCGACAGATTCGTGACAACGCCCTGAGCCGTCTGCACGAAGCTCCGCAGGAATGGTTTCTCAGTCTGAACATGTCGCCGCGCTGGATCAGTCGCTTGCGCCCCGACCAGGCCTTGCCCAGCCTTAAGCAATTAAACCGGCATGGCGTCGATCCGCAGCGCATCGTTTTCGAAATCACCGAGCTGGGCGGCAACAGTCAGCGCCTGGCTGAAGTGGTCGCGCGTTATCGCCAGGCGGGTGCGCGAATTGCCATCGACGATTTCGGCGCCGGTTATTCGCAACTTGATCGAGTGTTGGCGCTGCAACCGGACATCCTCAAACTCGACATGCGCCTGTTTCAGGCTGCCGCACTGGGCGGGCCGAGCAGTGAAGTGGTCAAGGCACTGGCGCAGATGGCCGAGAAAACCGGTTGCTGGATCATTGCCGAAGGCGTGGAAACCGAGGCGCAACTGAATTTCGCCCTCGAGTGCGGCTCTCGTTACGTGCAAGGCTTTTTGTTTGCCCGCGCGCAAACCGATTTCTTTGCCACCGATGCGTTTGTCGAGCAATTCGCGCAACTGCGCCAACGCTACGTGCAACGCAAACTGGTTGAGCGCGGCCAGCTTATGCACAGGCGCCGGCAGCTGGTCGAATTGATGGCGATCCTGCAGGACTGGGCGCAGACCCGCGCGCCGCTGCACGCGTTGCCGCAACTGGATGCTTTTCCGTGGCTGCTGCGCTTTTACCAGTGCGACCGCCACGGCACGCAGCTGACGCCCAACCTCGAGTGGCGCAACAATTGTTGGGAAGCCGACAACCGCTATCTGGGCCACAACTGGTCGTGGCGGCCGTACTTTTATCACCTGCTCGCCGAAGGTTGGGACGAGCGTCGACTGACGCTTTCCAACACTTATCGCGATGCCACCAGCAACCAGTATTGCCTGACGGCGGGCCAGTTTTTCGACAATGGCGAACGCTTGCTGCTGATCGACATCGACGCCGCCGGCCTGTAGTTCCGCTTGCAGCCATCGGGACGAGACAGGACACTGGGCCATCAGTCACTAGACGGAGACAAACAGCCTTGGATTGGCAAACCCTGCTTACCCGCGAACGCCTCGGAAAGACCCTGCACAGCCCGGAAGAACTCGGCCGCAGCCCTTTTCACAAAGACCACGACCGGATCATTTTCTCCGGCGCGTTCCGCCGCCTCGGACGCAAGACCCAAGTGCATCCGGTGTCGAGCAACGACCACATCCACACGCGCCTGACCCATTCGCTGGAAGTCAGTTGCGTCGGCCGTTCGCTGGGCATGCGCGTCGGCGAAACCATTCGCGGCGCCCTGCCCGACTGGTGCGACCCGAGCGATCTGGGCATGGTCGTGCAATCGGCCTGCCTGGCGCACGACATCGGCAATCCACCGTTCGGCCACTCCGGCGAAGACGCGATCCGCCACTGGTTTCAGCAAGCCGCCGGGCGTGGCTGGCTCGATGCAATGAGCGAAGTCGAGCGCAACGACTTCCTCAATTTCGAAGGCAATGCCCAGGGTTTTCGCGTGCTCACGCAGCTGGAATATCACCAGTTCGACGGCGGTACGCGGCTCACCTACGCGACCCTCGGCACCTATCTGAAATACCCGTGGACCGCCAAACACGCCGATTCGCTGGGTTACAAGAAGCACAAATTCGGCTGCTACCAGAGCGAACTGCCGCTGCTGGAGCAGATCGCGCACAAGCTCGGCCTGCCGCAACTGGAAGACCAGCGTTGGGCGCGGCATCCGTTGGTGTACTTGATGGAAGCCGCCGATGACATCTGCTACGCGCTGATCGACCTCGAAGACGGTCTGGAGATGGACCTGCTGGAATACGCCGAAGTCGAATCGCTGCTGCTCGATCTGGTAGGCGACGACATTCCGGAAACCTATCGCCTGCTCGGCGCGCAGGATTCGCGTCGGCGCAAACTGGCCATCCTGCGCGGCAAAGCCATCGAGCACCTGACCAACGCCGCCGCCCGCGCCTTCGTCGAGCAGCAAGATTCCTTGCTGGCCGGCACATTGCCGGGTGATCTGGTCGAACACATGCACGGCCCGGCCAAGCGCTGCGTGCTGAATGCGAAAGACATGGCGCGCAAGAAAATCTTCCAGGACAAACGCAAGACGCTGCATGAAATCGGCGCCTACACCACGCTGGAAATTCTCCTGAATGCGTTCTGCGGCGCGGCGCTCGAACAGCACAACGGGCGCACGCCGTCGTTCAAAAGCCGCCGCGTCCTCGACCTGTTGGGCAATAACGCGCCCGATCCGCACGGCCCGCTGCATGCCTCGTTCCTGCGGATGATTGATTTCATCGCCGGCATGACCGACAGCTACGCCAGCGAAATGGCTCAGGAAATGACCGGCCGTTCGGTCCACGGGTAAAAAACTGCGGATCAGCCGTGTCAGATATTTCTGACCGGCTGATTGCTGCTGTCAGACCTTCAACCGGTTTTCAACAATCGCAAAATCTGCGCTGAGTATTACGCTCGGCAAATGCAGCGCATACCCCACTGCCACCCACCATCAATAGTGCGAACTGCTTCACATTATTTGATCTGTTCGCCCTGCCGACATTCGCCAAAAGCAAGCGCAACGCCAACAAACTGGCCATATCAGGCTGTTTCGGAAACAATCTGAGGCGAGAAACAAGTTGATTTCGGTAACTACATGAAAACCCATTAACTTTGACCCATTACACAGCGTACCAATCACAGTATGTAACTTGCCGAACAAGCCTTATCGTTTTCCGATTACACAATCAGAACTTTTACTTCCCTCATGTAAATCCTAGTTAGCACGTAGCCCCTTTCTTTTTCAATTGTAGGAATTGTCCTATATTGCCGCTATAGACCCGTCAGTTCATGCGCCCCCTCATTTAACTGAGCTAAGGTGCGGCCTTTATTCGCGAACGTATGGGACTTGATTATGAACTCCGTTTTTATTGTCGACGATCACCCCGTCATCCGCCTCGCTGTTCGGATGTTGTTGGAACACGAGGGTTATAAGGTCGTTGGCGAAACCGATAATGGAGTCGACGCCATGCAGATGGTTCGTGAATGCATGCCCGATCTGGTCATTCTCGACATCAGCATTCCCAAACTTGACGGCCTCGAAGTTCTCGCCCGTTTCAACGCCATGAGTACCCCGCTGAAGACTCTGGTACTGACCGCGCAATGCCCGACGCTGTTCGGTATTCGCTGCATGCAATCCGGTGCCTCCGGGTATGTATGCAAACAGGAAGACTTGAGTGAACTGGTCAGCGCGATCAAAGCTGTGCTGTCGGGTTACAACTATTTCCCCAGTCAGGCCTTGAATCCGGTACGCCCGGACGACGTGCGTTACGCCGAGCTGGAGTTATTCAAACTAGTCAATGATCGCGAGTTGATGGTGCTGCAACTTTTCGCACAAGGACGCACCAACAAGGAAATCGCCAAAGGCATGTTCCTGAGCAACAAAACGGTCAGTACTTACAAAAAACGATTGATGCAAAAGCTCAAGGCAAAATCCTTGGTAGCGCTCATCGAGATGGCAAAACGTAACGCCTTAGTGTGAGAGTCAGGATGCCCAGCCGTATAAAGGACTATTTGATTACAGTGAGTGCAGGCTTGTGCCTGAGTACTTGCGTGTTCGCTGCGGATCTCGCTGTCGAGAACTACACCCTGTCAAGCCGCTCGGCGCACTCCCAATTGGAAGTGCAACTGGAGCCAGCGCAACGGCAATGGGCCAACAAAAAAAGCCAATTGATACTGGGCACATCGGCCCCGGACTACCCACCTTTCGACATGACGGTCAGCGGCCGCGACTATGAAGGTTTCACGGCGGACTACGCCGGGATCATCAGCCACGTCATCGACCTGCCGATCAAGGTTCAGCGCTTCGCCACGCGGCATGCCGCCATTACCGCGCTGGAAAACGGTGAGATCGATCTGCTCGGCACCGCCAACGGCTTTGAAGCACTTAACCAGAACATCGAGCTGTCGCAGCCCTACGCCGTGGATCAACCGGTGCTGGTGACGCGCGAAGGCGAAACCCGCTCGCTGACCGATGGCCTCGCCGGGCTGCGGCTGAGCATGGTCTACCACTATCTGCCGCTGGCGGAAGTGCAGGCGTTGTACCCGAAGGCGATCATCAGCGATTACCCGTCTTATCAAAACGCAATCAACGCGGTGGCTTTTGATCAGGCTGACGTATTCCTCGGCGACACCATTTCCACGCACTACATGATCAACAAGGGTTATCTGAACAACATCCGCATGGCCAACTTCGGTAAACACGAGGCCCACGGTTTCAGTTTCGCGGTGAGCAAAGACAATCCGCAGTTGCTGCAAATCGTCAACGCGATCCTCAAGGCGATTCCGAGCAGCGAGCGAGAAAACATCGCCAAGCGCTGGAGTGCCGGCAGCGACATTCTGCTCACCGATCAAAAGTTGCAACTGACCGACCGCGAACAGCGTTGGCTCGCCCAACACCCGGTAGTGCGCGTGGCTGTCAACGAAGCGTTTGCGCCGTTATCGTTTTTCGACAGCGAAGGCAACTTTCGCGGAGTCAGCGCCGACCTGCTGGAACTGATCCGCCTGCGCACCGGTTTGCGTTTCGACATCCAACGCGGCCGTGGCGACCAAGACATGATTGGCCAGGTCAAAGGCAACCACGCCGACCTGATCGCCGCATTGCTACCGAGTCCGCAACGCGAAACCGAGCTGAATTTCAGCCGCCCCTATCTGGAAAACTCCTTTGTGCTGCTGACGCGAAAATCCGCCGCCAGCCCAAGCAATCTGCAGCAACTGCAAGACCAGCGTGTCGCAATCGCCCAAGGTAATCCGCTGGTAAATTACCTGCGCAACGAGTACCCGCGCATCCAGTTGATCGAAACACCGGACACCTTTTACGCAGTGAAAATGCTCGCCGAGGGCCAGGTGCACGGCGCGGTGACTTCACTGGTGATCGCCAATTACTTTATTTCCTCGCAGGTCTTCGAACACAAACTGCAAATCAGCACCACGATTGGCACCCAGCAAGCCGCGTTTTCCCTGGCCACCGCGCGAGACGCCCCGGAACTCGCCGCCATCCTCGACAAAGCGCTGCTGAGCATTGCGCCGGAAGAACTTGGGGTGATCAATAGTCGCTGGCGAGGCTACTCCGCAGCGTCGGAAAAAACCTGGAACAACTTTCACCGGGCGTTCTATCAAATCGTCGCCGGTGCCGGCGTGTTGCTGCTGATTTTGATCGTGTGGAATGCCTGGATGCGCCACCAGATCCGCCAGCGCCGGGCCGCCGAGCGCGCGTTGAACGATCAATACGAATTCATGCGTTCGCTGGTCAACGGCACGCCGCACCCGATTTACGTGCGTGATCGCGAAGGGTTGCTGCAAAGCTGCAACGACAGTTATCTGGAAGTGTTTCAGGCCAAACGCGAAGAGGTGATTGGCAAAAGCGTGATGCAGGGCAACATGAACAACGCCTTCGAGGCCCGGGAATATCAGGCCGATTACCAGCGAGTGGTGGCCGAAGGCACGCCGTTGATCGTCGACCGCGCGCTGCATATCGGCGGGCAGCGGCTGACGATTTATCACTGGATCATTCCTTACCGCGATTCCAGCGGCGAAGTGCAAGGGATCATCGGTGGCTGGATCGACATCAGCGAACGCCGACAACTGTTCGACAAGTTGCGCGCCGCCAAGGAACAGGCCGATGAAGCCAACCGGGCGAAAAGCACTTTCCTCGCCACTATGAGCCACGAAATTCGCACACCGATGAACGCGGTGATCGGCATGCTCGAACTGACCCTCAAACGCATGGATCGCGAGCACCCGGATCGCTCCTCGATCGACACTGCCTACAGCTCAGCGAAAGATTTGCTGGAATTGATCGGCGACATTCTCGACATCGCGCGGATCGAATCCGGGCATTTGAGCCTGAGCCCGGAGCGGGTCAATCCGGGGGAAATCGTCGCTTCGGTGGTGCGAATTTTCGACGGACTGGCGCGCCAGAAAAACCTGCGCCTGCTGCTGGTGTTCAATCCGCCGCAGCCGCCGGTCGACGTGATGCTCGATCCGCTGCGCTTCAAGCAAATCCTGTCGAATCTGGTCAGCAACGCGATCAAGTTCACCGAACGTGGCGAGGTCAGGATCAGCCTCGACTTGCTCCCCGGCGACCAACCCGACCGAACGCGCCTGCAAGTGCAAGTCCGCGACAGCGGGATCGGCATTAGCGAACAGGATCAGCAACGTCTGTTCGAGCCGTTTGCCCAGGCTGACAACACCGGGCAGCTGGCCCGAGGCGGCGCCGGGCTGGGACTGGTGATCAGCCGCAGTCTGTGCGAAATGATGGGCGGCGACTTGCACCTGAGCAGTCAGCCGGGGGCGGGCACGCAGGTCAGCGTAGTGCTCGACCTGCCGACCCTGCCACCCGAGCACGTCAATGATCGCGTTGAGCCAGTGATTGCGCTCAGCAGTACGCCGCTGAATGTGCTGGTGGTGGACGATCACCCGGCCAATCGTTTGCTCATGTGTCAGCAACTGGAATACCTGGGACACAGCTTTACCGGCGCGGATGATGGCCAGGCCGGATTGCAATTATGGAAAAACCAGTCGTTCGATCTGGTAGTGGTGGATTGCAACATGCCGATCATGAATGGCTACGACCTGGCGTGCGCGATTCGCCAACACGAACAGCAGGAGGGGCGTCCGCCCTGCACCGTGCTGGGGTTTACCGCCAACGCGCAACCGGAAGAAGTCCGTCGCTGCAAACAAGCCGGGATGAACGATTGCCTGTTCAAACCGCTGAGCCTGACGGCGTTGAGCCAGTGGGTCGCGGGCATTACACCCGTGCTGCGGGCGCAGCCATTCAACCTGCAAGGACTCGACCTGTTGACCGGCGGCAATCCGCAATTGGCGCAACGGCTGATGGCCGAATTGCTCAGCAGCAATCGCCTCGATCGTCAGGAATTGCTGGGCTTGGGCAGCGTGGCGCCGGCGCGGCTTAACCGTCCGGCATTGCTCGACATTGCCCATAAAATCAAAGGTGCGGCGCGCATCGTTCAGGCCAGCCGTTTGATCGATTGCTGCGAATCTCTGGAAAAAGCCTGCCATGACAATGCCCCGGCCGATGAGCTGGTCCGCTGCAACAAATCCATGGACCAGGCCATGCTCGAGCTGGAACACGCATTGCTGCAACAGATAAGCCAAAACCACCCCGGCAAAACGGCTGCGCCTTAACTATGCTTGGACGCTAAGCAGTGAGTTAACCCTATGGAGAGACCTGAAATGCCCAGCCCACTGCGCCAGGATAAACGCCGGTTTCCGCTGCACGTGCATATCAGCGTCATGTTCACTTTCCTGTTGCTGCTGACGGGCGTGGTGCTGGGCATTTTCAATTATCGACAAACCACGCAAATCATCCTGGCGAGCAGTGAAAAACTGTTCAATCGGATCGAGCAGGATGTGCGCCTCGACCTGCAATCGACCTACGAACCAATCCAGCATTTGCTCAGCCTGCTGGCCGACATGCCAGCGACTCTGGCGCCGACTCTGGAGCAACGACTGACGTTGCTCAGACCGTTCAGCCAGGCACTCAAGGACAACCCCAACCTCGCTTCGCTGCACCTCGGTTACGCCAATGGCGATTTTTTCATGGTGCGGCCGCTGCGCAACGCCGAGCTCAAAACCTTGTTCAAAGCGCCGGACACGGCGGCTTACCAGGTCTGGAGCGTCGAGCGCCGGGGCGATCAAGTGGTCTCGCAATTTGTCTTTTACGATCAGGCGCTGAACCTCATCAGCCGCCAGGAAATTCCCGGTGAAACCTACGACCCACGCGCCCGCGCCTGGTTTACCACCGCCCGCGCCGAGCCGGAGCAGATCACCACCGAACCCTACGTGTTCTTTTCCACGCACAACGTCGGCACTACTCTGGCCCGGCGCAGCGGCGAGGGTGCGGTGCTGGGCGCCGACCTGACTCTGGCCGAGCTTTCGGCAACCCTGGCCAAACACGTGGTCACGCCGAGCACCGAGATTGTGCTGTTCGATGCCCGAGGCAATGCGATCGCCTACCCGGACAGCCGCAAACTGATCATCGACGACAACACCGCCCATCTGAGCAAAGTCGCCGACCTGAGCCCCAATCTCGGCGCGCTGCTGGCCAGCCCGCCGAGTGGAAAACGCCTCAACGTCGATGGCCGGCAGTGGATCGTCGCCCGCAGCCACATGCAGCAAGGAGGTCCGCAAGGGCTGCAATTGGCGCTGTTGGTGCCCGAGGATGAATTGCTCATCGACGCCTATCGCCTTCGCTGGCAAGGCGCGCTGCTGACGTTGGCGACGTTGCTGTTGTGTCTGCCAGTGGGCTGGTTGACCTCGCGGATTCTGGTCAAACCGTTGCGCGCACTGGTGCAGGAAGCCGATGCGATCCGCAGCTTTGATTTCAGCTTTCCGGCCACCCGCCGTTCGCCGGTATTGGAAGTCGATCAGCTCGGCGTGTCGATGGCGCGCATGAAGGACACCCTCGGCAGCTTTTTCCAGATCACCGACAGTTTGTGCGCCGAAACGCGCTTCGCCCCGCTGCTGGAACGGGTGCTCCACGAAACCGTGAAAATCGCCCAGGCCCAGGCTGGTCTGATCTATTTGCGTGAAAGTGACGGCAATCGGATCGAGCCGCAAGGCCTGGTCATCGATGGCACGCCGCAGACACTGCCAACGTTTGGTGTTGAAGGATATGAGTTACAGAATCTGGAGAACCCGTCGTGGTTACAGCAGTTGTCGAACGCCGACAACGTGGTGGCCAATCTCGGGTTCGAAGAGGCTGGCGATCTGCGCAAAGTCTTGCTGGCGATGGAGTGCCCGCGCGTGCACTTGATCGGCATTCGCCTGCGCAACCGGCATAACGAAACCGTGGGTCTGCTGATCCTGCTGCTGGCTGACAGTGGCAGCCTGGGCGACCTGGAAAAACTGCGCCCGGATCGCATTGCGTTTCTGCAAGCGGTGTCCGGCGCGGCGGCGGTAAGTATTGAAAGCCAACGCCTGCAAGCGAGGCAAAAACAACTGCTCGATGCCTTTATTCAATTGCTGGCCGGCGCCATCGACGCCAAGAGCCCTTATACCGGCGGCCATTGCCAACGCGTGCCGGCGCTGACGCTGATGCTCGCCCAGGCTGCGGCGGCCAGTCAGGCCCCGGCGTTCAGCGGCTATCGGCCGACCGAGGATGAATGGGAGGCCTTGCACATCGCCGCGTGGCTGCATGATTGCGGCAAGGTGACCACGCCTGAATACGTGGTCGACAAGGCGACCAAACTGGAAACCCTCAACGATCGAATCCACGAAATTCGTACTCGTTTCGAGGTGCTTAAACGCGATGTCTGGATCAGTTACTGGCAGGCGATTGCCATGGGTGGCGATGAACAGAATCTGGCTGAATTGCGCAACGCGCACCTGGCCGGGCTGGACGATGATTTCAGTTTTATTGCCCGGTGCAATCTGGGCAGCGAGGCAATGGCCGAAGCCGATTTGCAGCGCCTGAAACTGATCGCGCAGCGCACGTGGACGCGCACTCTCGATGATCGTCTGGGGGTTTCGTGGGAGGAGAATCGGCGTCAGGCGCGTAACCCGGCGCCGACGCTGCCGGTCAGTGAACGGCTGCTGGCGGACAAACCCGAGCATCTGCTGGAGCGCGCCGAAAGCGAGCTGATCCCGGCCGACAATCCATGGGGTTTCAAGCTCGATGTGCCGCAGTACAAATACAATCGCGGCGAGCTGTATAACCTGAGCATTCCACGCGGCACGCTGACTCGCGAAGAGCGCTACATCATCAATCACCACATGGTGCAAACCGTGCTGATGCTCAGCCACCTGCCCTTCCCCGGCCACTTGAGTACCGTCGCCGAAATCGCCTGTGGCCATCACGAAAAAATGGACGGCACCGGTTACCCGAAACGCTTGAAACGCGAAGAAATGAGCCTGCCGGCGCGGATGATGGCGATTGCCGATATTTTCGAGGCGCTGACGGCAGCCGATCGCCCGTACAAGAAAGCCAAATCACTCAGCGAAGCGCTGGGCATCATGGCGACCATGTGCCGTGACGCGCACATCGATCCCGAATTGTTCGGGCTGTTTATCAACGAACAGATTTACCAACAGTACGCCGACCAATTCCTCGACCCGACCCAGATCGATGAAGTGGACACGGCAAGCTTGCTGGCCAAGGCTGGATTGTAGGGGCAGCACCCGCTCGCCCACCGCCGTCCTTGTAGGAGCTGAGCTTGCTCGCGAAAGCGGTGAATCAGCCGACATCAATGTTGAATGTGAGACCGCCATCGCGAGCAGGCTCACTCCTACAGGTGATCGTGGGTGCACACAGCATCCGCGCCAACCACCAACCCCTGTAGGAGCTGAGCTTGCTCGCGAAAGCGGTGGGTCAGCCGACATCAATGTTTAATGTCAGACCGCTATCGCGAGCAGGCTCACTCCTACAGGTGATCGTGGGTGAACACAGCATCTGGGCCACCACTAACCCCTGTAGGAGCTGAGCTTGCTCGCGAAAGCGGTGGGTCAGCCGACATCACTGTTGAATGTGAGACCGCTATCGCGAGCAAGCTCAGCTCCCACAGGTGATCTCCGGTGAACACAGCATCCGCGCCAACCACCAATCCCTGTAGGAGCTGAGCTTGCTCGCGAAAGCGGTGGATCAGCCGACATCAATGTTGAATGTGAGACCGCTATCGCGAGCAGGCTCACTCCTACAGGTGATCGTGGGTGAACACAGCATCCGCGGCCACCCCCCAACCCATGTGGGAGCTGAGCTTGCTCGCGAAAGCGGTGGGTCAGCCGACATCAATGTTGGATGTGAGACCGCTATCGCGAGCAGGCTCACTCCTACAGGTGATCGTGGGTGAACACAGCATCCGCGCCCACCACCAACCCCTGTAGGAGCTGAGCTTGCTCGCGAAAGCGGTGGATCAGCCGACGTCAATGTTGAAGGTGAGACCGCTATCGCGAGCAGGCTCGCTCCCACAAAGACGCGTTTCAGCAGTCGGTCAGGCGCAAGAAGATTGCCGCCAGTTGTTCGATGCCGGTCTGGTCTTCGGCGGTGAAGCGCGCGAGTTTCGGGCTGTCGAGGTCGAGCACGCCGATCAATCGGCCATCCTTGACCAGTGGCACGACCAATTCGCTGTTCGACGCGCTGTCGCAGGCGATGTGCCCGGGAAACGCATGCACGTCTTCAACCAACTGCGTTTGCAGGGTGGCGGCCGCCGCGCCGCAGACGCCGCGTCCGAACGGAATGCGCACGCAGGCGATCTGCCCTTGAAACGGGCCGAGCACCAGTTCTTCGTTGCGATTGAGGTAAAATCCGGCCCAGTTCAAATCATCGAGCTGGTTGTACAGAAACGCCGAAAACTGCGCGGCGTTGGCGATGAAATCTCGTTCATCGGCCAGCAGCGACTCCAGCTGTGCGCAGAGCATGCCGTAACCGTCGAGGCCCTGGCCGCTTTGTTTCAGATCGATCATGCCTTGTGCTCCAACAGCTTGAGGCCCACCCAATAGCGAGCAAATTGATAGGCGCAACGGCCATTGCGATTGCCACGGCCAGTGGCCCAGCGGACCGCGAGAATATCCAGTTCTTCGGTGCGCTGCCACGCCAGGCCGGCCTTGTCGGCCAGTTGCCCGATCCAGTGCTCGACCACATCAAGGAAGTGTTCCTGAGTAAACGGATAGAACGACAGCCACAAACCAAACCGGTCCGACAACGCGATCTTGTCTTCCACCGCTTCGCTGGGGTGCAGCTCGCCATCAACGCGTTTCCAGTTTTCGTTATCGCTTTCCTTTTCCGGCACCAAGTGGCGGCGGTTGGAGGTGGCGTACAGCAACACATTGTCCGGCGCCTGTTCCAGCGAACCGTCGAGCACGCTCTTGAGCACGCGGTAATCGCCCTCGCCCGACTCGAACGACAGGTCATCGCAAAACAGCACAAAGCGCTGCGGCAACTTGGCGATTTGCTCGACGATGCGCGGCAGATCGGCGAGGTGATCGCGCTCGATTTCGATCAGGCGCAAACCGGCTTCGGCATGCTCGGCGAGCAAGGCGCGCACCAGCGACGATTTGCCGGTGCCGCGCGAGCCCCAGAGCAGCGCATGGTTAGCCGGCATGCCGTCGATGAATTGCTGGGTGTTGCGGCCCAGTTGCTCGACCTGGCGGTCAACGCCGATCAGGTCGGTCAGGCGCGTGTCGAGGCTGACCTGCAACGGCAACAGGAAACCGCTGCGACATTCACGTTGCCAGCGCGCAGCCAGGCAATGGTGCCAGTCGATGGTTTGCCGTGGGGCCGGCAGCAACGGTTCGATACGGGCCAGAACGGCATCGGCGCGTTCAAGAAAAGCATTCAATCGGGAATCCACGTCTTCTCCTCGGGCACGTTTCACAGTAATGATGGCAAAGCAGCGACTCAACACAGCATTCAACAACTCGCTCAACCCGACAGGGCTCGAGCGTGGCACCATCGGTTTCCATGCATGATCGACTATGCTTGAGCAGCGAAGGGAAACGGAAGTGGTTCAACACCCCATGGATATCAAGTTCACCCACCGGCTGTCTTACAAACAAGCCCGGCTGACCGTGCTGGTCGGTTTCATCCTGGGCACATTGCTCAGTCTGCTGCAAATAGGCATCGATTATGCCAGCGAAGACGCCTCTATCAACCGCGAAATCCTGTCGTTGCTGGAAATCAGCCACAACCCGGCATCGCGCATCGCCTACAACATCGACGCCGAACTCGCCCAAGAGCTGACCATGGGCCTGCTGCGGTCGCCGGCGATCATCAGCGCGCAACTCACCGACAACACCGGCACCGTGCTCGCCAGCGTCAAACGCCAGGGCCAGCAAAGCGGCTATCGGGTGATCAGCGACTTCCTGTTTGGCGCCAATCGGCAGTTTCAGGATCGGCTCTACCTCGACCATTTGCCCGAGGAATCCCTCGGCACATTGAAGCTGGAAGTCGACACTTACTCGTTCGGCAGCCGTTTTCTGCGTCGGGCCGAAGTGACCTTGCTCAACGGTTTCGCGCGCAGCCTGCTCCTGACCGGGATCCTGCTGGCGCTGTTTTACGTGATGCTGACCAAGCCGTTGGTGCGGGTGATCCGCGAACTCAGCGGTCGCGATCCGCGCAGCGCCGAACCGACGTGGCTCGAATACCCGGCGGGGCATGAAAACGATGAAATCGGCGTGCTGGTGAAAGTCGCCAATCAACAGTTCGAAAACATTGCCACCGAAATCCAGCAACGGCGTAACGCCGAAAACCGCCTGACCGACTACCTCGCGCAACTGGAAAATATCGTCTCGGCGCGCACCGCCGAGCTGAAAGCGATCAACAGCCGGCTCAGCCAATCCAATCAGGAACTGGAAGTCGCGCGTAGTACCGCGCTGGACATGGCCGAAGCGCGCTCGGCATTCCTCGCCAACATGAGCCACGAAATTCGCACGCCGCTCAACGGTTTGCTGGGGATGATCGCGCTGTCGCTCGACGGCCCGCTGAATGCCGAGCAGCAGCAGCAACTGTCGATCGCGCACGACTCGGGCAAAGTGCTGGTCGAGTTGCTCAACGATATTCTCGACCTGTCGAAATTCGATGCCGGGCAACTGGAGCTTGAGCACATTCCGTTCGATCTCGGCTCGCTGATCGAGGACACCGCCAACCTGCTCTCGCAGAACGCCGCGCCGAGCGTCGAATTGACGTGTCTGATCGATCCGCAATTCCCCGCGCTGGTCAGCGGCGACCCGACACGAGTGCGGCAGATCGTCAGCAACCTGCTGTCCAACGCGCTGAAATTCACCCGGTTTGGCAGGGTCGATGTACGACTTTCGATGTTTGAGGACGGCGTGCGCATCGAAGTCTGCGACACCGGCATCGGCATCGCCCAGGACGCGCAAGTGAGAATCTTCCAGCCGTTCACCCAGGCCGGCGCCGGGATTACCCGCCAGTTTGGCGGCACCGGTCTGGGCCTGGCGCTGACCTATAACCTGTGCGAAGCGATGCAGGGGCGGCTGACCATTAGCTCCGAAGCCGGGTTCGGCAGCCAGTTTTGCGCCGACTTGCCGTTACCCTGCCACACCCGCGCGATAGCGCCGCAGCCGCTACAGGGCAAAATTGTCGCGATCACGGCGGCGAGCAGCGGCCTGGCCGAATTGTTGAAAGGCTTGTTGCCTTTGTGGGGACTTGATTATCAGCAGCGCTCGATCGAAGACTCGATGCTCGGTCTGGAGCCCGATGTGCTGATCACCGACTGCCCGGAATGCCTGTTCAACCTGCGAGCGACGCTGAAAGCGCCGATTCTGCTGGTCACCGCTTATGGCAGTTTCATGCCCAGCGAAGAGGCCGCCGCGCTCGCGCCGTTGCAGCAACAAGCACGACCATTGGCGCGCAACGCCTTGTATCAGACGCTGCGCCGGGTTTTGCATCCGGACACCACGACCAGCAGCGATGCGCGCCTCGAAACCCTGACGCCGCAACGGCGCGGCCGGGTGTTGCTGGTTGAGGACAACCCAGTCAATCAATTGGTGGCCAAAGGCATGCTCGGCAAACTCGGCTGCGAAGTGGTGGTGGCAGCGCATGGCGCTGAAGCGCTGGATCAACTGGAAGTGGGTGAATTCGACTTGGTGCTGATGGACTGCAACATGCCGGTGATGGACGGCTACGAAGCCAGCCGCCACATCCGCCGCAGCGGGCGCTGGCCCGAGTTGCCGATTGTCGCGTTGACGGCCAACGCGATGTCAGAAGAGCGCGAACGCTGCCGGGTGGCGGGCATGAGCGACTATCTGGCCAAGCCGTTTCGCCGCGAAGAACTGGCCGCCCTGCTCGACTTGTGGATACCGACTACCCCAGCGCCTTGATCTGCCCGAGTAAATGGTCGAGGCCGTCGCGCAGTTCGTCCAGGCGATTCAGGTCAACGCCGCTGTCGCACAACAGCCGCGCCTTGAGCGGCCCGACCTGCTCGCGCAGGGCTTTGCCGGTTGGCGTCAGGCTCAAGTGCACTTCGCGCTCGTCGCGCGCCGAACGCTGGCGCTGCACCAGTTGCAGTTGTTCAAGGCGTTTGAGCAACGGCGTCAGCGTCCCGGAATCCAGCGCCAGGCGTTCGCCCAACGCCTTGACGGTCGGCTGCTCGGGCGCCGCTTCCTGCCATTCCCACAACACCAGCATCGCCAGGTATTGCGGATACGTCAGGCCGAGTTGATCAAGCATCGGCTTATAGCCACGAATCACCGCCCGAGAAGCGGCATATAGCTTGAAACACAGCTGGCTGTCGAGTTTCAGCGCATCGGCGGACATCTCGTTCATTTGAGCAGGGCTTCGATCTCGGCGCTCATGTCCTGCGGCTTGGTGGTCGGGGCGAAGCGCTTGACCAACTGGCCATTCTTGCCGATCAGGAACTTGGTGAAATTCCACTTGATGCCTTCGGAACCGAGCAGGCCCGGCGCGCGTTTCTTCAATTGCACGAACAGCGGATGAGCGTCGGAGCCATTGACGTCGATTTTCTTGAACAACGGAAAGCTCACGCCGTAATTCAACTCACAGAATTCGGAAATCGCGCCTTCGTTGCCCGGTTCCTGTTTGCCGAACTGATTGCAGGGAAACCCGAGCACCACCAGGCCTTGGTCCTTGTAGGTCTGCCAAAGCTGTTCGAGGCCTTTGTATTGCGGGGTGAAACCGCACTTGCTCGCGGTGTTGACCACCAGCAAGGCTTTGCCGGCGAAGTCGGAAAGGGTTTTCTGTTCACCCTTGATGGTGGTCACCGGGATGCTCAGCAGGTTGTCGCTCATGGTTCGAGGCTCCAGAGGCAGGAAGAAGCGCTGAACATAGCGAGCAATTGAATTGTGTGCAATTTAATAAATCAATAGAACGCCCGCCAATCCCTGTAGGAGCGAAGCTTGCTCGCGAAGACGTCGGATCAGTCAACATCATTGTTGAATGTTAAGACGCCTTCGCGAGCAAGCTTCGCTCCTACAGGGGGATTCGGGTTATCCGCGGGGAACCAGGTCCAGGCACACCGAATTGATGCAATAACGCAGGCCGGTCGGCGGCGGGCCGTCCGGGAATACGTGGCCCAAATGCGCGTCGCACTTGGCGCACACTACTTCGGTGCGGATCATGCCGTGGCTGACGTCACGGATCTCGACCATCGCGCTGTCGCCGATCGGCGCGTAGAAACTCGGCCAGCCGCACCCGGAATCAAACTTGGTTTTCGAATCGAACAACGGCTCGTTGCAGCAGATGCAGTGGTAAACGCCGTCGACTTTGCTGTCGTTGTACTTGCCGGAAAACGGCCGTTCGGTGCCCTTGAGGCGGCACACGTTGTACTGCTCGGGATCGAGCATCGCCTGCCATTCTTCCAGGGTTTTTTCCAACTTTTCCATCATCACACCTCAGCAGCTGAAAAAGCCCGATCTGTACCTTTTCCACGGATCGGGCGGCACGTATGATTGCGCCTCGTCGAACGCCAGTCTGGCAGCCCGTCCCCGCGCATTCAAACGGATTATGAGTGTCGCCTTCGAAGGCGTCAGGCCTGTGCGCATCACGCAGGATTCCCAGTACGGTTGTACACGCGCCGCCTGGATCGTTCATTTTCGGGAACACATCGCCATGCAGGTCAGCAAATCGAACAAGCTCGCCAACGTCTGCTACGACATTCGCGGCCCAGTGCTCAAGCACGCCAAACGCCTGGAAGAGGAAGGCCATCGCATCCTCAAGCTGAACATCGGCAACCCGGCGCCTTTTGGTTTCGAAGCGCCGGATGAAATCCTCCAGGACGTTATCCGCAACCTGCCGACCGCCCAGGGCTACAGCGATTCCAAAGGCCTGTTCAGCGCACGCAAAGCGGTGATGCAGTATTACCAGCAGAAACAGGTCGAAGGCGTCGGCATCGAGGACATTTACCTCGGCAACGGCGTGTCCGAGCTGATCGTGATGTCGATGCAGGCGTTGCTCAACAATGGCGACGAAGTGCTGGTGCCGGCGCCCGACTATCCATTGTGGACCGCCGCTGTCAGTCTGGCGGGCGGCAACCCGGTGCATTACCTGTGCGACGAAGGCGCCGACTGGTTTCCGGACCTGGCCGACATCAAAGCCAAGATCACCCCGAACACCAAGGCCCTGGTGATCATCAACCCGAACAACCCGACGGGCGCGGTGTACTCCCGAGAAGTGTTGCTGGGCATGCTCGAACTGGCGCGCTCGCACAATCTGGTGGTGTTCTCCGACGAGATCTACGACAAGATTCTGTACGACGATGCCGTGCACATCTGCACCGCGTCGCTGGCGCCGGATCTGCTGTGCCTGACCTTCAACGGGCTGTCGAAGTCGTACCGCGTGGCGGGTTTCCGTTCAGGCTGGATCGCCATTTCCGGGCCAAAACACCACGCCCAGAGCTACATCGAAGGCATCGATATGCTGGCCAACATGCGCCTGTGTGCCAACGTCCCGAGCCAGCACGCGATTCAGACTGCGCTCGGTGGATATCAAAGCATCAATGACCTGGTGTTGCCGCAAGGGCGTTTGCTGGAACAGCGCAACCGCACGTGGGAATTGCTCAACGACATCCCCGGCGTGACTTGCGTCAAACCGATGGGCGCGCTGTATGCGTTCCCGCGGATCGACCCGAAAGTCTGCCCGATTCACAACGACGAGAAGTTCGTGCTCGACCTGCTGCTCTCCGAAAAGCTGTTGGTGGTTCAGGGCACGGCGTTCAACTGGCCATGGCCGGATCACTTCCGCGTCGTCACCCTGCCCCGCGTCGACGAGCTAGATCAGGCCATCGGTCGCATCGGCAACTTTCTCAAGACCTATCGCCAGTAAGCTGAAATCCGCCGTGCGACGTCAATTTTTGTCGCACGGTGATTGATTCAGCAACACATCTCTGGCCACAGCCACCCTTTCTGCTTGTCACCGCTGTCAGGTGACGAATTTTGCGTTCGCGCCTAATAAAGACTGGGGTTTGCAGGTCAATCGGTTGACGAACTTTTCCTGCAACTGCGCAGGAAATGTCCTGCACGATGCTGAACCATTGCTGTAGGACACAGTTTGAAATAGTCACTCGGTTGAATAGCACGATGCAGCACCTTATATACCCCGCAGTACGCTACATCTTTAGCATGAGGAGATTTCTACAACCATGATGCGCATCCTGCTGTTTTTGGCCACTAACCTGGCGGTCGTGCTGATAGCCAGCATCACCCTGAGCCTTTTCGGCTTCAACGGGTTCATGGCGGCCAACGGGGTTGATCTCAACCTCAATCAGCTGCTGATTTTCTGTGCTGTGTTTGGTTTTGCCGGTTCGCTGTTCTCGCTGTTCATCTCCAAGTGGATGGCGAAGATGAGCACCAGCACCCAGATCATCAGCCAGCCGCGCACCCGTCACGAACAATGGCTGCTGCAGACCGTTGAACAACTGTCGCGCGAAGCCGGGATCAAGATGCCCGAGGTCGGGATTTTCCCAGCCTACGAGGCCAACGCGTTCGCCACTGGCTGGAACAAGAACGACGCGCTGGTCGCGGTCAGCCAGGGTTTGCTCGAGCGGTTCTCGCCGGATGAAGTGAAAGCCGTGCTGGCCCACGAAATCGGCCACGTTGCCAACGGTGACATGGTCACCCTGGCGCTGATTCAAGGCGTGGTGAACACCTTCGTGATGTTCTTCGCGCGGATCATCGGCAACTTCGTCGACAAGGTAATTTTCAAGAACGAGGAAGGCCAAGGCATCGCCTATTACGTGGCGACGATCTTCGCGGAGCTGGTGCTGGGTATTCTGGCGAGTTCGATCGTCATGTGGTTCTCGCGCAAACGCGAATTCCGCGCCGATGAAGCCGGCGCTCGTCTGGCCGGAACCAACTCGATGATCGGCGCGTTGCAACGCCTGCGGGCCGAACAGGGCTTGCCGGTGCACATGCCGGACACCTTGAGCGCGTTCGGCATCAACGGCGGCATCAAGCAAGGGTTTGCTCGTATGTTCATGAGCCACCCGCCGCTGGAAGAGCGCATTGACGCGCTGCGTCGCCGGGGCTGAGAGGCTTCGCCATAAATGAAAGGCCCGCATTGAATGCGGGCCTTTTTTTTGTCTGCATAGCTGTGTGGTTTGCTTTCGGGCCCCTTCGCGAGCAGGCTCGCTCCTACAGTGGATTTGTGTTCGATCACAGAGATGTGATTCAACGCATTCAATTGTAGGAGCGAGCCTGCTCGCGATGGGGGGCAGTGAAGTCAGCACACCTTAATGTGTGGAAACCCGATAAATCCGCTCTTCCAGCCGCGTTACCCCGCTCTCGACAAACTTCACGCTCTCGCCCAGCACATCCTGGTCTTCGAGAATCTTCAATTGCCACGACGCGCTGAACAGTCGCTGCACTTCATCATCGAGTACCGCAAACGGCGGGCCGTCCTTCTGGATCTGGTCGTAGTCGAGAGTGATCAGCAATCCCAGCGAATCCTTCGGCAGAATCCGCGTCAGGTGCTCGGCGTATTGCTCGCGCATCTTCGGCGGCAGTGCAATCAGCGCCGCACGGTCGTACAGCGCGCTGCAATCGGCGACATCGCCGGGAGTCAACGCGAAGAAGTCACCACACCAGATTTCGATGGAGCCCGCGCGATAGACGGTGAACGGGCCTTGATCGCTGACGTCCGGATCAAATTGATGCTCGTGGAAAAAGTCCTCCACGGCTTTTTCCGATAACTCGACGCCCAACACCTCGTGCCCGCATTTGGCCAGCCACAACAGGTCCAGGCTTTTCCCACACAGCGGCACCAATACCCGCGCGCCCTCTTCCAGGCCAAGTTGCGGCCAGTACCGTTGCAGATATGGATTCACTTCCGGCAGGTGAAAGCCGATCTGATTCGACGTCCACCGCTTGTGCCAAAACTCCGGCTGCATAATTAATCCCGAAAATTCGATCAAAAGACGCTAAAACTTATATTAGATTTAGATCAATGATCTGACTGAAGATGTCGCCATCTTACCCCTCAGGAGCTCTTTCATGTTCCCCAGCCTGTACATATCCCATGGTTCGCCGATGTTGGCGCTCGAACCTGGCGAAAGTGGCCCTGCCCTGACGCGCCTCGCAGCGCAGTTGCCCAAGCCCAAAGCCATTGTGATTGTGTCGGCGCACTGGGAAAGCAACGAGTTGCTGGTCAGCGGCAATCCACAACCGCAAACCTGGCACGACTTCGGCGGCTTCCCCAAAGCCCTGTTCGAGGTGCAATACCCGGCGCCGGGCGATCCGCAACTGGCGGCCGAGGTGGTCGAGTTGTTGAACGCCAATGACCTGCCGGCGCGCATCGATGCCAATCGGCCTTTGGATCACGGGGTTTGGGTGCCGCTGTCGTTGATGTACCCGCTGGCGGATATTCCGGTGGTGCAAGTCTCACTGCCGACCCGTGGCGGCCCGGCGCTGCAAACACATGTCGGCCAGGCGCTGCAGAGTTTGCGCGAGCATGGCGTGCTGCTGATCGGTTCCGGCAGCATCACTCACAACTTGCGCGAACTGGACTGGCACGCCGGTCCGGAGAGCGTCGAGCCGTGGGCCAAGGTGTTCCGCGACTGGATGATTGAAAAACTTGCGGCAAACGATGAAGCGGCGCTGCACGATTATCGCCAGCAAGCGCCGAACGCCGCGCGCAATCATCCGAGTGACGAGCATTTGCTGCCGCTGTACTTTGCGCGCGGCGCGGGCGGTGAATTCGCGATTGCCCACCAGGGGTTCACCATGGGCGCGTTGGGCATGGACATTTATCGCTTTGGCTGACCGATGGACCGAGGTGCGGCCATCGCGAGCAGGCTCACTCCTACACTGGAATGCATTGCCCGTGTAGGAGTGAGCCTGCTCGCGATGGGGACACAGGGTCTTCAGCCAGGCACAAACAGCAGGCCAAAAAAATCCCCGAACCAGTCGGGGATTTTTTATGTTCGATCAATCAGCTCAAGAGCCGATCAATCTTCGCGGTAGCGACGCAGCTTCAACTGCTTGCCAGCAACGCGAGTGTCCTTCAACTTGGTCAGGAGTTTTTCCAGACCATCTTCCGGCAGCTCGACGAGGCTGAAGCTGTCACGCACCTGGATGCGACCGATTGCTTCGCGAGCCAGACCACCTTCATTGAGGATGGCGCCCAGCAGGTTTTTCGCAGCGATACCATCACGCGCGCCCAGCGCGGTACGGCAACGTGCACGACCTTCGGCCAATGCAACCGGAGCACGACGCTCACGATCACCACGGTCCGGACGATCACCGGTACGCTCTGGACGATCGCCACGCGGTGCGTTGTTCGGCACCAGTGGACGTTCTTTCTCGATTGCAGCCAGGGTCAACGCCTGAGCGTTGGTGGCCTTGCGCAGCAGAGCAGCGGCCAGTGCACGCGGGGTGCAACCGATGTCGGCGGTCAGGCGATCAAGCAGATCGCCGTGAGTCGATTCGGCATCGGCAACCAGTGGCGACAGGCTGTTGGTCAATTTCTTGATGCGTGCATCGAGAACAGCTTGTGCGTCCGGCAGGCGAACTTCGGCAACTTTCTGCCCGGTTACACGCTCGATCACTTGCAGCATGCGGCGCTCACGTGGAGTCACCAGCAGCAGTGCACGACCTTCGCGACCGGCGCGGCCAGTACGGCCGATACGGTGAACGTAGGACTCTGGGTCGTACGGCATGTCAACGTTGAACACGTGAGTGATGCGCGGAACGTCCAGGCCACGGGCGGCAACGTCGGTCGCCACAACGATGTCCAGACGGCCATCCTTGAGGGATTCGATCACGCGCTCACGTTGGTTCTGAGCAATGTCACCGTTCAGCGCAGCGGCTTTGTAGCCTTTGGCTTCCAGGGCACTGGCCAGGTCCAGGGTCGCTTGCTTGGTGCGCACGAACATGATCAGGGCGTCGAAGTCTTCGACTTCCAGCAGGCTCAATACAGCCGAGGTCTTCTGGTCAGCGTGAACCAACAGGTGAGCCTGTTCGATCGCGGTAACGGTCTGAGTCTTGGTCTGGATTTTCACGTGCTGCGGATCACGCAGGTGACGCTCGGCAATCGCGCGGATCGACTGCGGCAGGGTCGCCGAGAACAATACGGTCTGACGGGTTGCAGGCAACGACTTGAAAATGACTTCCAGGTCGTCCATGAAACCGAGTTTGAGCATTTCGTCCGCTTCGTCGAGAACCAGGTGGTTCACGGTAGCGAGGACTTTTTCGTCACGACGCAGGTGGTCGCACAGACGGCCCGGAGTGGCGACAACGATCTGTGCGCCATTACGGATTGCTTTCAGTTGTGGGCCCATCGGGGCGCCGCCGTAAACGGCCACAACGGTAACGCCCGGCATTTGCTTGGCGTAGGTTTCGAAAGCGGTTGCTACTTGCAGCGCCAACTCACGGGTTGGCGCCAGGATCAGGGCTTGCGGCTCGCGCTTGGCAGGATCGATGCGATGCAGAATAGGCAGTGCGAACGCGGCGGTTTTACCGGTACCGGTTTGCGCTTGGCCAATCATGTCCTGGCCGGCCATGATGATCGGGATCGATTGCTGCTGAATCGCCGAAGGTTCTTCGTAGCCAGTCGCAATGACGGCTGCAAGAATGTTCGGATCGAGATTAAAAGCGGCGAAGCCGCCGGTTTCCTGGGTCATGGGTCTGCCTCTAAGTGCATCCGCAAAGACCCATGCTCCAAAGCTGCGCATGCCGTGTAAGACTCAAGAGTCGCCCTGGCTGCTTTGTCGGCGGGGATTTGCGAAAACGAATGAATGAAAAAGATTCGTCAAGGGAGAGTCCGCTGTGCGGACGTGCAGCCGAAGCTGACTTCGGGGAATTGCGCTACCTAAACGCGGCCCGGTTAAAGGCCGGCGCGCACTATACCGGAATTCGCCCAAAAAGGGAGCATTATTTGTCGGAAAACTGACGGATACACGGTTGTGTCACAGACTTTGCGGATAATCGCGCAAGCGTCTATTTTTCAAAGGCCCGGCCCTGCTGGCGATGGCGCTAAAACGATTCACCCGAGGTGTCCCGACCTTTGGTCTTGCCGTACTCACCCGCCCCCCTTCCCGCCCGAGGAAATGCGCCATGAATCAGTCTGTTGCCAGCCGTGTCAGCCGTGAGCGCCGTGGTCATGTCTTGTTGCTGGGCCTCGACCGGGTGGCCAAGCGCAATGCGTTCGACCTCGACCTGCTGAATGCGCTGAGCCTCGCCTACGGCGAATTCGAAGCCGACGCCGAGGCGCGGGTGGCCGTGGTGTTCGCCCACGGCGAGCACTTTACCGCCGGGCTCGACCTGATCAACGCCAGCGCCGCCCTCGCCGAAGGCTGGCAGGCGCCACCCGGCGGCTGCGATCCGTGGGGCGTGTTCGCCGGGCCGCGTGTCAGCAAACCGGTGATCGTCGCCGCGCAAGGTTATTGCCTGACGATTGGCATCGAGCTGATGCTGGCGGCCGACATCAACCTCTGCGCGAGCAATACCCGCTTCGCGCAGATGGAAGTGCAGCGCGGGATTTTCCCGTTCGGCGGCGCCACGTTGCGCCTGCATCAGCTCGCTGGTTGGGGCAACGCGATGCGCTGGCTGCTGACCGGCGATGAGTTTGATGCGCATGATGCGCTGCGTTTGGGTCTGGTGCAGGAAGTCATGGCCAGCGAGGACCTGCTGCCGCGCGCCATTGAATTGGCGGAACGCATCGCGCGGCAGGCACCGCTGGGGGTTCAGGCGACATTGATGTCGGCGCGGCAGGCGCGTTATGAAGGGGAAGTCGCGGCGGCGCAGGCATTGCCGCCGATGGTGAAGAAGTTGCTGGCCAGCGAGGATGCGCGGGAAGGTGTGCGGTCGATGATCGAGAAGCGGCCCGGGGTTTTCAAAGGGATTTGAGGTCTGTATTGACTGGTAGAAAGCCATCGCGGGCAAGCCTTGCTCCCACAGGTTGCCTATCTCTCTGTGGGAGCATGGCTTGCCCGCGATGATGCCAATACACACACCACACTATGTCGCCGGGCGAATCGCCTTGATCAACGACAACAACGAATACCCCAAACGCGGCGCCAGCCCCTCGGCACGGGCGATCAGTCCGTCCATCTCCAGCTCTTGATCGAGGTCAGAAGGCACAATCAGAATCACATTGCCCTCCTTCACCGGCAGTTCCCAGTAATGGCGGTTATACAAGCCGCGAAACAGCGCCGCGCCCAATGGCTTGCCGTCGTCCGTCGCCCACTGATTGATCACCAGCCAGCCACCCGGATTCAGGCGTTTCTGACAGTTTTCCAAAAACCCCCAAGCCAAATGCCCGACACCCGGCCCGACGTCGGTATACAGGTCGACAAAAATCAGGTCCGCCGGCTCAGCCGTTTCCAGCAGTTCCAGCGCATCGCCGACGCGGATGTATAGCCGCGGATCATCGTCGAGCCCAAGGTATTCGATGGCCAGGCGCGGCACGTCGGGGCGCAGTTCGATCGCTTCGACGTCTTCCAGCGGCAGGAACCTGAGGCAGGCCTGGGTCAGCGTACCCGCGCCCAGACCGAGGAACAACGCGCTGTCCGGCTGCTCGTGGCACAACGCGCCGATCAGCATCGCGCGGGTGTAATCGTATTCCAGCCAGCTCGGATCAGCGGTAAACACGCAGCTTTGCTCGATGGCGTCGCCGAATTCGAGAAAACGGTAATCGGCCACTTCCAGCACGCGAATCACGCCGAACTCATCCTGTACCTCGGCGAGCAAATGCTCGACGCGCTCCTCAGTCATTTCATCTCCTGATCGTTGCCGGCCCCGCATTCGGGTCAACAGCAACGCAACACGCCGCAACATGAAGCGGCAAAGGCGCGATTGTCGGCGAAGCGACGGGAACAGGTCACGCACTAATTGCTGATAACATGAGCGCCCCGTGCGTAAACACTAGAGACCGTGATGAGCCAACCCTGGAGCCCTGACAGCTGGCGTGCTTTGCCGATCCAGCAACAACCCCGTTACCCCGACGCCGCGCATCTGGCGCAGGTCGAGCAAACGTTGGCCAGCTATCCGCCGCTGGTGTTTGCCGGTGAAGCCCGGGAGTTGCGTCGTCAGTTTGCCGAAGTGACCCAGGGCCGCGCGTTTCTGCTGCAGGGCGGCGACTGTGCCGAAAGCTTCGCCGAGTTCTCCGCCGCGAAAATCCGCGACACCTTCAAAGTCCTCCTGCAAATGGCCATTGTCATGACGTTTGCCGCCGGTTGCCCGGTGGTCAAAGTCGGGCGCATGGCCGGCCAGTTCGCCAAACCGCGTTCGGCCAACGACGAGACCATCGACGGTGTGACCCTGCCGGCCTACCGTGGCGACATCGTCAACGGCATCGGTTTCGACGAAAAAAGCCGCGTGCCGGACCCGGAACGTCTGCTGCAGTCCTATCACCAGTCCACCGCGACCCTGAACCTGCTGCGCGCCTTTGCCCAGGGCGGTTTCGCCGACCTGCATCAAGTGCATAAATGGAACCTGGATTTCATCGCCAACTCGGCCCTGGCCGAGAAGTACAGCCACCTCGCCGATCGCATCGATGAAACCCTGGCATTCATGCGCGCCTGCGGCATGGACAGCTCGCCGCAATTGCGCGAAACCAGTTTCTTCACTGCCCACGAAGCGCTGCTGCTGAATTACGAAGAAGCGTTCGTGCGCCGCGACAGCCTGACCAACGATTACTACGATTGTTCGGCGCACATGCTGTGGATCGGCGACCGCACCCGTCAGCTCGACGGCGCCCACGTCGAATTCCTGCGCGGCGTGAACAACCCGATCGGGGTCAAAGTCGGCCCGAGCATGAACCCTGAAGACCTGATCCGCCTGATCGACGTGCTTAACCCGGACAACGATCCGGGCCGGCTGAACCTGATTGCGCGGATGGGTGCGAACAAGGTCGGCGATCATTTGCCGCAACTGATTCGCGCTGTCGAGCGTGAAGGCAAAAAGGTGCTCTGGAGCTCGGACCCGATGCACGGCAACACGATCAAGGCCAGCAGCGGCTACAAGACCCGCGACTTTGCGCAGATTCTTGGCGAGGTGAAGCAGTTCTTCCAGGTGCATGAAGCGGAAGGCACCTACGCCGGCGGCATTCACATCGAGATGACCGGGCAGAACGTCACCGAGTGCATCGGCGGCGCGCGGCCGATTACCGAGGATGGCTTGTCGGACCGCTACCACACCCATTGCGACCCACGGATGAATGCCGATCAGTCGCTGGAACTGGCGTTTTTGATTGCTGAAACACTGAAGCAAGTGCGGCGCTAGACCGCGTTGACGCTATCGCGGGCAAGCCATGCTCCCACAGGATTACGCGATCCCTTGTGGGAGCGAGCTTGCTCGCGATGACGTGCGCTCAGGCACCGCCAATCTGTGCCAACGCCACTCTTAACCGCGCCGCACTCACTCGCTGACAATTGAGCTGCACCTGCGCCAATCCCAGCCAATCCGCCATCCGCCGCAAATTGACGGCCAACGCCACCATCCCCGCCTCGTCCAGCCCCGGCTCTTCCTCATGCACGGCATGCACCGCCAAGCGCCCCGCTGCCCGTTCTGCACGCAAATCCACGCGCGCGGCGATCCGTTCATTGTGCAAAAACGGCAAGACGTAATAGCCGTAGACCCGCTTGATTTGCGGCGTGTAAATCTCCAGTCGATAGCGAAAATCGAACAAACGCTCGGTGCGGCTGCGCTCCCAGATCAGCGAATCGAACGGCGACAGCAAGGCGCTGGCCTCGACTTTACGCGGCACGCTCGGCTCCGGCAGACAGTACGCCGGTTGGCGCCAGCCCTCGACTTCGCACGCCAGCAACGCGCCCGCCTCCACCAGCTCAGCCAAACGCGGTCGGGCATCGCCGGGGTTCAGCCGAAAATAATCGCGCAGGTCTTTTTCCGTGGCCACGCCCAAGGCGTTCGCCGCGTGCAGCAACAAATCTCGCTGCGCCTCGGCTTCGCTGAGTAAAGGCTGCTGCAGGATCGCCGATGGAATCACCCGTTCCGGCAAATCATAAAGTCGTTCAAAACCACGGCGCCCGGCGACCGTTACTTCGCCCGCAGCAAACAGCCATTCCAGCGCATGCTTCTCCGCCGACCAATCCCACCATGGCCCGGCGCGCTCCTGACGCGTCGACAAACTGCCCGCACCCAATGCGCCGAGCTTCTCGACCGACGCCAATACGCGGCGAATGGTGTCCTGCTGTTCCCGGCCAAAACGCGCGAGTTGCTGATAGATGTCTTCGCCGCGCGCCGCCCGCGCCATGCGCCAGCGCATCAGCGGGTACATCGACAGCGGCAGCAGCGACGCTTCGTGGCCCCAATATTCGAACAACGTGCGGCGCCGGCCCGTACTCCAGGCAGCCTGGTCGAGCAACTCGGAAGAATAAGTGCCAAGACGGGAAAACAACGGAAGGTAGTGCGAGCGCACTAACGCATTGACGGAATCGATCTGCAGGACGCCCAGACGTTCGATCAACCGGTTGAGCTGCAGTGCTTTGATCGTCGCTGGCGGCTGGCGCCCGTTAAATCCTTGGGCCGCCAGTGCCAGACGTCGAGCCTGCTTGTTGGAAAAAGACAGTTTGGAAGAGGACAGTATTGCGGGCATGAGCATCTCCTTGTCTGCTCGCAACCTACCTCAATGGAGAAGTGTTTGTGTATCAATCGCCTGATCATTGGTGCGTCGGTCATTTGTGCATCGGATCGTCCCAGAATGGCCGCACTGACTCGTGCTCGACATCCGCACGACTGACGCCAATGTCTTTGAGTGCCTCATCGCTCAGGCTTGCCAACATCTCGCGTTCGCGGTGAAGTTCGTACCAGCGGCTAAACTTGTGCAGCAAATCGGAAACTGCGTGGATTGAGAATTTTTCGTCCGTTACATGTTCGTGTTGACCTTTCATCATGTCGCCCTCCTTTAGGGATGGCTCAAGTCTCGCGCCGCAGCTAAGATCAATCCAACGAATGTTTCTGATGCAATACATCTCGGAGATTGATGAATGTCGGCGTTCCCCAGTATCGATACCGATGTCCTGCGTACCTTCGTCGCCATCGCCGATTTGGGCGGCTTCACCCGCGCCGGCGAGATGGTCAACCGCACACAGTCGGCGGTGAGCATGCAGATGAAACGCCTGGAAGAAGACGTGTTGCAGCGCCAGCTGTTCGAGCGCGACGGACGCCAGGTCAAGCTGACCGCCGAGGGCCAGGTGTTGCTCGGCTACGCGCGGCGCATCCTCAAATTGCACAGCGAAGTGTTCAATACCCTGCGCGAGCCGCACATGGTCGGCACGGTGCGCATCGGCACGCCGGACGATTACGTGATGCGTTTTCTGCCGGGGATTCTCTCGCGCTTCGCCAAGTTCTATCCGCTGATCCAGATCGAGGTGCATTGCGAATCGACCCGGCAACTGTTGCAGCGCCAGGATCTGGACCTGTCGATCGTCACCCGCGAGCCCGGCACCGAGATCGGCCAATTGCTGCGCAAGGAGCGTTTTGTCTGGGCCGAGGCGCAATGTTTCAGCGCCCACGAGCAGACGCCGTTGCCGCTGGCGATGTTCAACAGTGATTGTTTCTGCCGCTTGTGGGCGTGCAATGCGCTGGACGCGATGGGCCGCGATTACCGCATTGCCTACAACAGTTCGAGCCTGTCGGCGTTGATGGCGGTGGTCAGCGCCGGTCTGGCAGTGACCGCGCAACTGGAAAGCCTGATCACCCCGGACATGCGCATCCTCGGCGCCGCCGAAGACCTGCCGCTGCTGCCCGAGGCTTGCATCATGCTCGTGCGCAACCTGCACAATCCGTCGCCGATCACCGAATGCCTGGCCGAGCACATCGTCGAAGGCTTCAAACTTTAAACGCGAGCATCACCGCACAAAACACCAGAAAACCGCAGAACAGCCCGCGCAGCAGCCGTTCCGGCATGGCGTGAGCAATTTTCACACCCCAACTGATGCTCATCAGCCCGCCGATGGCCAACGGCAAACCGATCATCCAATGCACTTGATGATGCACCGCGTAAGTCACTAGCGTGACCCCGGTGCTCGGCAAGGCCAGCGCCAGCGACAAGCCTTGAGCGACTACTTGCGTAGTGCCGAACAGGCTGGTCAGCACCGGCGTCGCCACCACCGCGCCACCGACGCCGAACAATCCGCCCATGGTCCCGGACGCCGCGCCCAGCACGCCGAGCCATGGCCAGGAATATTTCATCTGCGTGGACGCCGGCGCGTTGGCGGTAAACATTCGCACAAGGTTGTAGGCGGACAACGCCACTAGGAACGCGACAAATCCTACGCGCATGGTTTGCGCGTCGATGCCCACCGCCCAGATCGAACCGAGCCAGGCAAAGCAGAATCCCATCGAGGCCAACGGCAACGCGTGGCGCAATTCGATCCGGTTGCGCTGGTGATAACGCCACAGCGCCAGCATCACGTTGGGCACGACCATCACCAGCGCCGTGCCTTGGGCGATTTGTTGATCGAGCCCGCACAGCACACCGAGCAACGGAATCGCGATCAGACCACCGCCGATTCCGAACAAGCCACCCAAAGTACCGAGCGCGGCGCCAAAAATCAGATAAAGCACAAACTCAACCACAGCCAATTCCTCTCGTCAGGCCTTGCATCCTACGCAGTCGACGCTAGCGGGGAAACGCACAGCAACGCACAATGGCTGTGCCGATTTCGCATAAGCGTTGATAAATATGAATCCCAATCAATTGACCGACCAGCTCGGGCTGTTTCTCGATGTGCTGGAAACCGGCAGTTTTTCTGCTGCGTCACGGCGGCATCCGCTGACGCCATCGGCGGTGGCGAGGCGCATCGACAGCCTCGAAAGCGCGGTCGGCAGCCAGTTATTTCTGCGCAGCACTCACGCGGTGCGCGCGACGCCGGCCGGCCTGGCATTTGCCGAGCGCGCGCGGCGGATCGTCGCCGAATTGCGCCTGGCGCGGGCGGAAGCGGTGTCGCTGAGCAGCGCGCCTGAAGGGCTGATTCGGGTGGATGCGCCCGCCGCGTTCGGGCGACGACATCTGGCGCCGGTGATCGCCGATTTCCTGATGCTGTATCCGGGCCTCGACGTGCAATTGCATTTGATCGACAGTTTTGTCGACATGCAGGGTTTGAACCTGGGCAAGGTCGATCTGGTGCTACGCGCCGGGCAGATGGCCGACACGCGGCTGGTGGCAACGCCGCTGGCGAACATGGTGCGCATTGCCTGCGCCAGCCCTGACTATCTGAAACGTCGTGGCGTGCCGACCGATCCGGCGCAGTTGATCGAACACGATGGCCTCGACTGGGACGGCCTCGCCCCGCCCTTCGCCTGGCGTTTCGAACAACAGGGTCGGATGCAATTGCATCGCCCGGCGCGCATTCGCATGAGCGCCAATAATGCCGAGGCGCTGGTCTGTGGCGCGCTCGCCGGGCTTGGCATCGCACATCTGCCGACGTGGCTGGCCAGCGAATATTTGCTGCGGGGCGAACTGCTGCCGCTGTTCTGCGAAAACGGCCTGCCGAAACCGGAAACCGCCGGCATTTACGCGTTGCGCCTGGAGCAGCAGGCCAGTTCGCGCAGTCGGCTGTTGCTGGAATACCTGAAAACCCGCTTCAGCCCGATTGCGCCGTGGGACCTGGCGCTGCAAGGCACGCTGGCGGGTTACTGACCGAGAATTATCTGGCGCATTAAAGATTCGACCGCTAGATTCATGACGATGACAGATCAAGGCTTTGCGATGACCACCAAACGCGACAACCCGGATACCTGCGACCACCTGCTGCTGGACAATCAGGTCTGCTTCGCCCTGCATTCGACTTCACTGCTGATGACCAAGGTTTACAAGCCATTGCTGCAAGCGCTGGGCCTGACCTATCCGCAGTACCTGGCGATGCTGGTGTTGTGGGAACGGGACGGTTTGACCGTAGGAGAAATCAGCACGCGACTGCTGACCGATCCGGGCTCGTTGACCCCGTTGCTCAAGCGTCTGGAAGTCGAGGGATTACTTAGCCGGACTCGCAGTCGCGAGGATGAACGAGTGGTGATCGTCGAGCTGACCGAGCAAGGCCGGGCGTTGAGCGAGAAGGCCCGAGGGATTCCGCAGTGCATTCTTGGCGCGAGTGGGCAGACGATTCAGCAATTGCAGAAACTGCAGAATGATCTGCAGGAACTGCGCAGCCATCTTCAGGAAAGCCTCTAGCTTTCAGATCACCCTACAACCCTTGTGGGGGCGAGCTTGCTCGCGATGGCGGTGCATCAGGCAGTTATTTGCTGGGTGACATTACCGACATCGCGAGCAAGCTCGCTCCCACTTTTGTTTTTGGTGGCTTCACAAAAATATTCATAGCTGAAAAATTCTGGCGCACCGCTCTAACTCAGGGCTCTCCTGCCGAACGGCTCGTCCATCGATCTCGATTCAACAAACTTTCTCAAAAATTTATCTTGCGCGCTAAATATTTGCGCGATACATTCACCTCGAACTTACTTAGCGCGCAAACAATTAGCGCGAATTATCCAAACCCGGAACGAGGCTCACATCATGCAAACTCTCTACACCGCAATCGCAACTTCCACCGGTGGCCGTGATGGTCGTGCGGTGTCCAGCGACAATATCCTCGACGTCAAACTCGCCACCCCGAAAGAACTCGGCGGTGCTGGCGGTGCGGCGACCAACCCTGAGCAACTGTTCGCCGCCGGTTATTCCGCTTGCTTCATCGGCGCGCTGAAGTTCGTCGCCAGCCAGACCAAGCGCAGCATCCCGAACGACGCCTCGATCACCGCGCATGTCGGCATCGGTCAGATTCCTGGCGGTTTTGGTCTGGACATCGATTTGCACATCAGCCTGCCGGGCCTGGAACAAGCCGATGCGCAGAGCCTGGTCGACGCCGCCCACCAGGTTTGCCCGTACTCCAATGCAACACGTGGCAACGTTGATGTGCGTCTGCATGTGACCGTCTGATCAGCGCCAGCAAAAAACCTGCGAGATTGAAGGCTGGTCGCGAAACAGCTTTCCTCCAGGCACAAAAAAGCCCGACTCAATGGTCGGGCTTTTTCATTCCTGAAGCTGTGCTTATTTAGCACGGCCCTTGTAGGAACCGCCTTCGCGGGTGTCGATTTCGATGCGATCACCGATTTCGATGAAGTCAGCAACCTGCAGCTCAGTACCGTTGCTCAGCTTGGCTGGCTTCATGACTTTGCCGGAAGTGTCGCCGCGAGCGGAACCTTCGGTGTAGTCAACGACGCGCACGATAGTGGTCGGCAGTTCTACGGAAACCAGACGCTCTTCGAAGAAGATTGCTTCGCAAACATCAGTCATGCCTTCTTCAACGAAAGGCAGAACGGCTTCGATGTCTTCAGCGTTCAGCTCGTACATGGTGTAGTCGGTGGTGTCCATGAACGTGTAGGTGTCGCCGCTGATGAAGGACAGGGTCGCTTCTTTGCGGTCGAGGATTACGTCGTCCAGTTTGTCGTCAGCGCTGTAAACGATCTCGGTCTTGTAACCGGTCAGCAGGTTCTTCAGCTTGGTCTTCATGATCGCGCTGTTACGACCGGACTTGGTGAATTCAGCTTTCTGAACCAGCCAAGGATCGTTTTCGAGACGGATCACGGTACCGGGTTTCAGTTCTTTACCAGTTTTCATTGCGAATATCCGAATTTGGATGGGATTTACAAAAATCTAGGCCGCGTATCATATCCAATTTACATAAAACTGTACCAGCGCCGCGGCAAGATCCGCCTGCAAGGCTTGTTCCAGACACCACGCCTCGGCGTGATTTTGCAGCTCTGGCCAGTGTTTGCGGGTGGCGAGCCACTGGTCGGCCATGTCCTCGCCAGCGTTCCATGCGCGCCAAAGACTGCTGATTGCCGCGCTCGCAGGTGCTGACAGGCCTTTTGTGTAGAGCACAAGGAAGGCTTCGAGCTTGTCCAGGTGAATGTCTTCGTCCTGCCGATAGATGTGCCACAGCAGCGGACGCCCCGCCCACTGCGCGCGAACAAACGAGTCTTCGCCGCGCACCGCGTTGAAGTCGCAGCACCACAGCAGGTGGTCGTATTGGTCCTGACGCACGAATGGCAACACTTGCACGGTCAGGCCATTGCGCACGTGCAGCGCACCCGCAGCCAGCTCACTGACCCCGAGCCAGCGCTGGACATCGCCAAGAATCCGCCCTTCCGGCACCAGCAAATGCGCAGGCGTGGAATCGCTTGCCAAGGCGTCGAGCCAACTGGCCAATCCAGCATTTTCGTAGGCAAACAGCGAGATCAACTGCGCGTCGGGCGCAGCATCAATGCCTAACCCGTGCAGGAATTGTCGCTGGGCTTCGGGGTCTTGCTGAAACGCCCTACGCCGTTCGAGCAAACCGCGCTCACGCAACAAGCCGCCAGTGCCCTTCTGGAATCCCGGGAAGAAGAAATACTTCTGCACACTTTTGTATTTCACCGAGGGCAAACCGTGGCAACCGATGACCCAGTCTTCGGCGCTCAAATAGTCGAGGTTCATCCAAAGCGGTGGTTTTTCGCGTGCGGCCATCGCGTCCATGAAGGCGCTGGGTAACTGGCAGGCAAACGCGGCAATGACCACGTCGCCGGCATCGACCGGCTGCCAGTCGGTGGGCCATTGACGCACCTCGACACCCTGCTGCCATTGCTGCTCGGCGTCGACATCGATCTGCGGACACAAGCGTTCAAACGCGCGCAAGTCGTCGACCCACAGCCGCACATCGACGCCGTGCTCGGCGACTAACTGCCGGGCCAGACGCCAGGTCACACCGATGTCGCCGAAGTTGTCGACCACGGTGCAAAAAATATCCCAGCGCCCGCGGTTTTTCATTTGAGGCAGTTCAGGCATTACGGCCCCCATTGGCAAAAACACCGATTGTCCGCATAAATTACCCCGTGCAGAAGAGCCGCCGACGATTAATCTTCGTGCGACAATCGCCAACCATCCGCGATCACCCGCCAGGAGGCAGCCATGCCATACCGTCCCAACACGCGCCGTCCGTTGCCGATTCGCCTGAGTGCCGTGCAACTGAGCGGCAGCATTGCCCTGGGAATCTGGCTGGGTTTTCTGGCCATTGCGCTGACCTGTTGGCTGGCCTCACGCGTGCTCTTTCCCGAGCAATTGGCGCCCGTGGCCCAAGCCGTGCAGCAACTGGCCAAGCCGCCAGCGGTGGTGCAACCGGAGGCTGAAACGCCGATGTTCGAGCAATATCAGGAGAATCTGCGGCAGAACGAGCTGCAGCAAAATCTCGATCAGGCGCGCAGCAATACGCGCAATCTGTCGAACCCCAAATGCCAGTTCTGGCTGCAACAGGATCGCAACGCGCCGAGCGAAAAAAGCCGCGCCAACGTCCAGCAATTCTGCGATTGATCATGAACAAGCCTTTCGTCCACCAATTGATTCTCGACAAGCTGCGCATCGATCTCGACATCGCGGAACGCGCGGCGCAAACCGCGTACGAAACCGCGACCCACGAAGAGAACATCGCCGAAAACAAATACGACACGCTCGGTCTGGAGGCGTCGTACCTCGCCGCCGGGCAAGCGAAACGGGTCGAGGAAATCCGTCATTCACTCAATCTGTGTCAGAACCTGATCTTGCGTGCGTATGACGATCAGCGCGGTATCGAAGTCGGCGCCCTGCTGGGTCTCGAAGACGAAAAGGGGCGCGAGCAATGGCTGTTCCTCGCCCCTGATGCGGCGGGCTTGAAGGTCGATGTGGTCGGGCAACTGGTGACCGTCATCACCCCGCGCTCGCCGCTGGGCAAAAGCCTGCTGGGCAAGTTTGAAGGTGATGAGGTGGAGATTCTGGTGGCGGGCGCTCGGCAACAGTTTGCTGTTACCGAGGTGATCTGAAGCTGCTCAGTGGCCTGGCAGTTTAGTGGGCTGGCCGCTTAGTGAACCGGCAGTTCGACGCCGTCGAACAGTTCTTCCAGTTCCTGTTTGTTGTGGCACTGAATGGCTTTGGCCATGACTTCGCGGGTCAGGTGCGGCGCAAACTTCTCGATGAAGTCGCACATGAAACCACGCAAGAAAGTGCCGCGACGGAAGCCGATTTTGGTCACGCTGGATTCGAACAGGTCGCTGGCATCGAGCATCACCAGATCGCTATCGAGTTTGGCGTCTACCGCCATTTTCGCGACGATGCCCACGCCCAGACCCAGGCGCACGTAAGTCTTGATCACGTCGGCGTCGGCAGCGGTGAACACCACTTTCGGCGTCAGGCCACGGTGGCTGAAGGCTTCGTCGAGTTTCGAACGGCCGGTGAAACCGAACACGTAGGTCACGATCGGGTATTCGGCCAGTGCTTCCAGCGTCAACTTCGGCAGTTTGGTCAGCGGGTGGCCCTGCGGCACGACCACGCAACGGTTCCAGCGATAGCACGGCATCATCACCAGATCACCGAACAGTTCCAGCGCTTCGGTGGCGATGGCGAAATCGACGGTGCCGTCCGCCGCCATTTCGGCGATCTGCATCGGCGAACCCTGATGCATGTGCAGGGCAACGTCGGGGTATTGCTTGATGAAATTGCTGATCACTGGCGGCAACGCGTAACGCGCCTGAGTGTGCGTGGTGGCGATCGACAGTGTGCCTTTCTTCTCGTTGGAGAATTCCTGGGCGATCTGCTTGATGCTTTCGACTTTGCGCAGGATCTCGCCGGCGGTGGTGATGATGCGCTCGCCGGCCGGGGTGACGCGGGTCAGGTGCTTGCCGCTGCGGGCGAAAACTTCGACGCCCAGTTCGTCTTCCAGCAAACGGATCTGCTTACTGATGCCCGGCTGCGAGGTGTAGAGACTCTGGGCGGTAGCGGAGACGTTGAGGTCGTGGTGCGCCACTTCCCAGATGTAGCGCAGTTGTTGAAGCTTCATATGTATCCCTCAAAGCAGGTAGACGCCACGGGCATCAGCGACGGTATATAACTATATTAATGGTTTGAATAATAAATCTAGAACTTTTTTATCAAAACGCCATTATTGATGTTCTAGCGGTCGCCCTGACGCCGACGTTCCACAAGCGGCACCAGATAGACCGGCACCCTCGACAGTTGCAACACCCGCGCGGCCGTGCGGCCCAACGGGGTTTCCGCGCTGGCGCGATGGCTGTGACTTCCTACGATCAGCAAATCCACCGAGAGTTTCTGCGCCTGGTCGAGAATCACCTGCGCCGGATCGCCCTGCACCACCCGCACCGCTTGAATCCGCTCAAGGTCCTGCTCGCCCTCATCCCCCAGCTCTTCACGAAAACTATCGAGCACCCGCCGCTCGATATTGGCGATCACCGTGCTCAGCCCCTGACTGTGAAATTCGTTCAGCGCCTGCTCATCCAGATAACTTTGCAGCACCGACTCGGCGAACAGCCCCATGGGTTCCACGGCGTGCACCACATACAAGTCGGCATTGAATGTTCGCGCCATCGCCAAGGCATGCTGCATCACCAAAGGTGCGTACAGGCCGAGGTCGGTGGCATACAGCATGGAACGAATCATATGACCTCCTTGCGTGCCGACATGGCGGAGATTGATTCAGCTTAGCAGTGCCTTGCCGAGTACGACGGGCCGCGTAACACCTTGACGCGAGGGCTTAAACTTTTTGCTCGTTGCTTATGCCATGTGGCACATGACCGGTGGCGACCACTTCGCGCGCCAGCTCGCAATGACCGGCCTGATCGTCGAAAAACACGTCGGCGGCGAAGGCTTCGAGGAACGCCGCTTTGGTCAGGCCGCCGAGAAACAGCGATTCATCGAGACGAATATCCCACTCGCGCAACGTGCGGATCACCCGCTCATGCGCCGGTGCCGAACGGGCGGTGACCAGCGCCGTGCGGATCGGACAGGATTCGTCGGGAAACTCGCGTTGCAGCAGATTCAGCGCCGCCAGAAAACCTTTGAACGGGCCGCCGCGCAATGGCTCGCGCGCCGATTCGCGTTCGCTGGCCTGGAACGCTTCCAGCCCACCGGCCTGATAAACCCGTTCCGACTCATCGGAAAACAACACTGCGTCGCCATCAAAAGCGATGCGCAATTCGTCACTCGCGGCGCGGCTGGCACCGCCCGAGAGAATGGTCGCGGCAGCGAAACCGGCGTCCAGCGCACTGCGCACATCTTCGGCGTGCGTCGAGAGAAACAGGTCGCAACCAAATGCCTTGAGGTACGGATAAGGACTGCGCCCACCGACAAACGCCGCGCGGGAAATCGCCAGGCCGTAATGATGAATCGAGTTGAAAACGCGCAAACCGGTGTCGGCGCTGTTGCGCGAGACCAGCACCACTTCGACCCGGGCCCGGCCAAGACTGGCGTTCAGTTTCAGCAGTTTTTCCACCAGCGGAAAAGCATCACCCGGCGCGAGAATTTCGTCTTCGTGTTCAATCTGGTACTGCCGATAGGCTTCGACACCGCTCGACAAATAGACCTTGTGGCTCTCACTCAAGTCGAACAGTGCGCGCGAAGAAATCGCCAGCACCAACTTGTCATCGATCTCTTTTGCCATGCCCGTTCCCCTGCCCTTTCCTTGAATGTCGCTGCATCGACTCAGACGTTACGTCGATCAATGAAAACCAGCGCCCGGTACAGCGCTTCGATGCGTGGCAATTCACAGCCCGCCGCTTTTGCCGCCGCGAGCGGTCGGGCGTAAATCGCGTCCAATTCCAGCGGCCGTTTGTGCAGCAAATCGTGGTGCATGCTCGGCCAATAGTCGGGCATTTTGTCGGTCATGTTGAACAGGAAGTCGGCGTAACCGGGCGCAATGTCGTGACCACAAGCCTTGGCGCCCTGCACCACTTCGGCCATCAGCGCCTGAATCAGCGCGCGGCTGTCGGCATCTGCCATCAGCGGCGCGGTGCTGGCGCCGAGTAACACTGACAGACCGTTATAAGGAATGTTCCAGACCAGTTTTTGCCAACGCGCCTGATGCAGATTGGGCATCGCTTGCGAGTCGATGCCGGCGCTGCGAAACAGTCCGGCGCCCTCCTCGACGATGGCCATGCGCGTTGCCGCATCGTGCGCCGGGCCGCTGTGGTAGCCGACGTTCACCGCGCCGAGGGCTTGATGGGTGATGACGCCGGGGCCTTCACGGTGAACGCAGATCAGGCACAGCCCGCCGAGCAGGTGCAGCGAATCGGGCAACACCTCGCGGAGGCTGTCCTCGACGTCCAGGCCGTTTTGCAGCAACAGGACTTTGGCGCCCGGCGCGGCCGCTTTGGCGATGACCGGCGCCAGACCGGAACTCGTGCTCTTCGCCGCCACCAGCAACCAGTCGCACGGCGGCATGTCTTCGGCGGCTGAATAAGCCTGGACCGGGTTCAGGCTCAGCGCGCCATGCACCGCGCTATTGACCTGCAAGCCTTGCGCGGCGACCGCGGAAAATTCACTGCGAAGCAAAAAGTGCACGTCGAACCCGGCGCGCGCCAGCATCAATCCGTAGAAACCGCCGATGGCGCCGGTTCCGATAATGCCGATTCTTGGCTTGGCAACTGCTTGCATCATGGCAATTCCTCTGCAATTCGATTCAACGCCTGCGCCAGCGCTCCATTCAGTTCGGCGGCGGTCAGGCGCGACTGGAGCGCGCCAAAAAATTCACCGTCACGCACCACAAACAGCGCCGGCAATTGAAACACCTCATAACGTTCGACCAGCCCGCCATTGTCGGCGGCGTCGATCCAGCACAAGCGATCGATCGGTAGTTCGAATCTTGGCAATTGCTCGCGCGCATAGCGGCAACTGGCGCAACCAACACTGGTGAAAATCACCAGCGAAACACCGCTCATCGCCAGCAGCCGTTGGTCGGCATCGAAATCGGTCAGCGGCAATTCGACCACTATACTGGGGGAAACAATGTCAAATGGGCGACACAGGGAGTCCGTGTTCATGGGACGTTTTCTTCCTCATCCTGTCGATGTGCCCGTGGAGCTGACGCTACTCAAACATGAGTGCATTTCTCGGCAACGGCTGCACACTATCAGCCTCGGCGGCATGGCTTGCAATTACCACCGCGCGTGGCGTCATGGCACGGCGCTGGAAGTGCGCATGCCGACCTTGAATCCCGACTTGCGTTATCTGGGCTATGTGGCGTGGTGTCTGCGGCGCAAACGCGGCTATCTGGTGGGCATCGCGTTTGTCGATGAGCAGATGCTGTTCAGCGCGCGAATGGGCGAGCAGGTGTGCCAGATCGAACGTTACTGCCGGCTGCATGAAGCCAACCAAGACTTGCAGGATATTCAGGCGCGCGCGCTCGAATGGGTGCAGGAGCACGCCGACGAGTTCTCCCACGACACGGTTCGCAAGGCTTTTGCTCAGTCTGTGCTGGATTAAACCGGCGTTTGCCCATTGTCTAGCCACGGTGTAACGCGCTAAGGTTCCGCTCCCCGACGCGCTTAATTTGCTGTGCTCCGCCGCGCGGGTTCGCTGGCGGATGGCACCCGTGACCTGACGAGTAAACGATGGCTGATTTACCGATCAACGACCTAAACGTCGCTTCCAACGAAACCCTGATCACTCCGGATCAGCTCAAGCGTGATATCCCTTTGAGCGACGCTGCCCTGCGCACCGTGACCAAGGGCCGCGAAGTCATTCGCAACATTCTTGATGGCACCGACCACCGTCTGTTCGTGGTGATCGGGCCTTGCTCGATCCACGACATCAAGGCTGCCCACGAATACGCCGAGCGCCTGAAAGCTTTGGCTGCCGAAGTCTCGGATACGCTGTATCTGGTCATGCGTGTGTATTTCGAGAAGCCACGTACCACCGTCGGCTGGAAAGGTCTGATCAACGATCCGTACCTCGACGACTCGTTCAAGATTCAGGATGGTTTGCACATCGGTCGCCAGTTGTTGCTGGACCTGGCCGAGATGGGCTTGCCCACCGCCACCGAAGCGCTGGACCCGATCTCCCCGCAATATCTGCAGGATTTGATCAGCTGGTCGGCGATTGGCGCACGCACCACCGAGTCGCAGACTCACCGTGAAATGGCTTCGGGCCTGTCCTCGGCAGTCGGCTTCAAGAACGGCACCGACGGCGGCCTGACGGTAGCGATCAACGCGCTGCAATCGGTGTCGAGCCCGCACCGTTTCCTCGGCATCAACCAGGAAGGTGGCGTGTCGATCGTCACCACCAAGGGCAACGCCTACGGTCACGTGGTCTTGCGCGGCGGCAACGGCAAGCCGAACTACGATTCGGTGAGCGTCGCGCTCTGCGAGCAAGCGCTGAACAAAGCCAAGATCAAGCCGAACATCATGGTCGATTGCAGCCACGCCAACTCCAACAAGGACCCGGCCCTGCAACCGCTGGTGATGGAGAACGTTGCCAACCAGATCCTCGAAGGCAACCAGTCGATCATCGGCCTGATGGTCGAAAGCCACTTGAACTGGGGCTGCCAGGCGATCCCCAAAGACCTCGCCGATCTGCAATACGGCGTGTCGATCACCGATGCCTGCATCGATTGGGCCGCCACTGAAAACACCTTGCGCGGCATGCATGCCAAGCTCAAGGATGTGCTGCCGAAACGTGATCGCGGCTGATCAACGTCTTCTGGCACGAGAAATCGGGCACAAAAAAAACGCCGGGCTGAAAACCCGGCGTTTTTTTTTATGTCTTGCGTTTACTGGCTCAGTTTCGCCGCGTGCCGCTGGTGGCGTTCCATGTAGCGCTCGACGTAGGAGCACGATGGAATCACCGTGTAGCCCATTTCTTCGGCGTACTGCAGCGCCTGCTCGGTCAAGGCCGCCGCAATGCCACGGCCGCGCAAGGCGTTGGGCACGAAGGTGCGATAAATATCCAGGGTCTGTTTCCCCAGATCCATATAGGTCAGGTAGGCACGATGACCGTCCACATTGGTCTCGAACTGATGACCAGCCTGGTCATGGTGGATGGACAACGCCTCGCTCATCACTACTCCTCGCGGGTCTTGAATTCTGACCCCTACCTTACCGATGTTTTTCCGGCGAAGGAACATCTACGCCACCCTGTGCCTGAATGGACACCGAGAAGAGCCGCACCGATCTCGCGCTACCTGGGCACTATCAAATAGTAGGCACCATTGGCGAAAATGCTCAAGGTGCGCTCGTCTTGACGTGGGGGTGGCGGGTGCTGCTCCGGGTGATGCAGGGACGGCTCGAGCGGGGATCTTCCCGTGTTCAAGCCTGAACATTGCCGGATATTGAGACTTAAGACGAGCCACCGTTGTTAAAGTCACCTCAACATGCAGAAAGATATGTGAGGGGCTACGCAAAATCCGAACAGAAGTGTAGACGAAAGCATCTAGTCAGACTTTAACAACGAATTGAAATTAGCCTTTGCAGTCAGGGAACTTTTTGCCCGCAGCTCGCTCATCTCGGGGCTTGCAGCTGGATATTTTTTATACAGCGCAGTTAAAAGTTGCTCGAAAAAGAATCAACGCCTACAATTTTTTTGCTTCTTGCTTTACGTCAGTTTACTTACGACAAGTAATGGGTAGTATGTACGCCGGCTATTTCCTCACTCTGAGGAGACAGCTACTTAATAGAAAGTCCTTGAAGGGGAACACGATGAACAACGTTCTGAAATTCTCTGCGCTGGCTCTGGCCGCAGTTCTGGCTACCGGTTGCAGCAGCGTATCGAAAGAAACCGAAGCACGTCTGACCGCTACTGAAGACGCAGCTGCTCGCTCCCAGGCTCGTGCAGACGAAGCGTACCGTAAAGCTGATGAAGCTCTGGCTGCTGCTCAAAAAGCACAACAGACTGCTGACGAAGCTAACGAGCGTGCTCTGCGCATGCTGGACAAAGCTAGCCGCAAGTAATAATCCTTCGGGGTTGTTATCAAGCCGACCCATTTTTGGGTCGGCTTTTTTATGTCCGGGATTTGTCACCCGCCATAAAAAACCCGCCGACGCGGCCAGCGTCGGCGGGTTGTTTGTCTTCGTGCTGCGAGGTTATTACTGCAGTTCGACCGGCGCGCTCGACACCATCGGAGCAGCGCCATTCGGCACGGCGATCTCGACTGGCAAGCCGTCTTCGGCAGCCACCACGTCACGCACCACATCCCAGTTCATGCGCAAATTGTTGGTGATGTCTTCACGCTTGAGCATCGCGTTGATCACCGCGGTGTGCTTGTCGACCACCGACGGGTTGCCGTTGTCGTCGAGCGGGGTGTGCGCTTCGAGGTAAACCTTGCCGCCGCTGACGCCAAACTTGTAGGGGTCGTTGATGATGCGCACCGACGTACCGACCGGCACCATGTCGGCCATTTCCAGCACGTTGTTGTTGAACATGCGGAAGCAACCGTGGCTGGTGCGCATGCCGATGCCGAACTTCTTGTTCGAACCGTGAATCAGGTAACCCGGCGTGCCGAGGTTGAACTTGAACGGGCCCAGCGGGTTGTCGGGACCGGCCGGCACCACATTCGGCAACGGGTCGCCGTCGGCCAAGTGCTCAGCCTTGATCGAGGCTGGAGGGGTCCAGGTCGGGTTCGGTGTTTTTGCAGTGATGGTGGTGTGGGCAATCGGCGAACCCCAACCTTCACGACCGATCCCCAACGGGAAGGTGTAAACCACGTCCCGACCTTTCGGGAAGTAGTAGAGGCGGTATTCAGCGAGGTTGATGACGATGCCTTCGCGCGGGCCCGGCGGCAGGATGAAGCGAGTCGGCAGGACGATTTCGGTGCCGGCGCCCGGCAACCAGGCATCGACGCCGGGGTTGGCCGCGACCATTTCCGAATAGCCGAGGTCGTAGGTGGTGCCAAGGTCGGCGAAGGTGTCTTCGTACTTGGCCTTGATCACCTGCACCTGACCGATGATGTCTTCACCGGGCGGAGGCAGAGGCAACTCTAATGCTGAAACCGGACCAGCTACACACAGGGCGGCAAGGGTCAGGCAGCGGGTGACAGCAGGAAAGCGCGGCAACATCCGGAAAATCCTTCGCGTGGTCGACTTGGGGTAAAAAACGGATTGTACACTGACGTCCCGGAATTCGGGGAGCTCGGCAGCCAGCAAGCGATGCATGACGTTTTTTCGGCTTGCGCGAGTGAACCCCTCACTCACAGAAACCCCCTGTGGCAAGCGAACCCCTGTGGCGACGGGGCTTGCCCCCGTTCGACTGCGAAGCAGCCGTAATCCGAACACGACATTACTGACCAAGAGTCGCGGCGACTGTTATTGAGGGGCGCTTCGCACCCCGATGGGGGCAAGCCCCCTCGCCACAGGGCTGGGGTGAAACTTTAAGGTTGAATAGACGATTACAGCTCGAAACGCAGCTCAGGCCAGATCGGCGACGTGCCGCGCTTCTGCGATTCGAGGATCGCCCGGCAAAGCGAGCACAGCCGCTGATCCTGAAACACTCGGCGATCCACGCTCGACCAGCGCGGTTGCGCCGGCAACAGGCTGCCGCACAACGTCCGATCTGCCGAGCCGCCGAGTTCCAACTGACGCGTCACCAGATGCACCCGCACTTCCTGGCAGGCGAACAGATCCAGCTGTTCGTCAGGCTCGATCAGTTGGTAGGCAAAAAGGGACCAGGCAGGACGCGGCATCGGGGGCTCCAAATCGGGGGCGCCACCTTAGCCGAAACACCGTCACTAGAAAAGCGTCAAAGCAGCGGTTTCAGCGTCGGCCAGACATTTTCCAGCAACTTGTCCTGAGCCGCCGCAGCCGGGTGCAGGCCATCGGCCTGCATCAGGTCCGGGTGACCGCCGACGCCGTCGAGGAAAAACGGCACGAGGGGGATTTTTTTCTCCTCCGCCAGCGTGCCGTAGACCTGCGCGAACTGCTCGGTGTAACGCTTGCCATAGTTAGGCGGCAATTGCATGCCCAGCAACAACACCTTCGCGCCGCTGGCCCGAGAGCTGTCGATCATCGCCGCAAGGTTTTGTTGCAATTGCGTTGGCAGCATTCCGCGCAAGCCATCGTTGCCCCCCAATTCGAGGATCACCAGCTGCGGTTTATGCTCTGCAAGCAGCGCCGGCAGGCGTGCCTGGCCTCCGGCACTGGTGTCGCCGCTGATCGAGGCATTGATCACTTTATCGTCGAAACCTTCGCGCTTGAGCCGTTGCTCAAGCAGCGATACCCACCCCAAGCGGGTATCCAGTCCGAAACCGGCGCTGATACTATCGCCAACGATCAGGACTGTACCCGCCGCTGCGTTCTGGGCCATGCACATCAAGGCCAGGCCAGCACTCAAAAACCACACTCGCATCGGATTCTCCATGGGCGCAAGCATTCTCACCGCGAAGAACCTCAGCAAAGTGGTTCCCAGCGCGGAAGGTGAACTGACTATCCTGCACGAACTCAGCCTGGAACTGAACAAGGGCGACAGTTTGGCCATCGTCGGCGCCTCCGGTTCCGGCAAATCCACCCTTCTGGGCTTGCTCGCCGGCCTCGACCTGCCGAGCAGTGGCGAAGTCACCCTCGCCGGTCAGGCGCTGAGCAATCTCGATGAAGACCAACGCGCGCGCATTCGTGCCGAACACGTCGGGTTTGTGTTTCAGTCGTTCCAGTTGCTCGACAGCCTGAATGCGCTGGAAAACGTCATGCTGCCGCTGGAGCTCGATGGCCGCAAGGACGCCCGGCAACGCGCCACGCAATTGCTCGAACGTGTTGGTCTGGGCCAGCGCCTGACTCATTCGCCACGCCAACTCTCCGGCGGCGAACAGCAACGCGTGGCGATCGCCCGCGCATTTGCCGCCGAACCCGACGTGTTGTTCGCCGACGAACCGACCGGCAACCTCGACAGCCACACCGGCGAGCGCATCAGCGATCTGTTGTTCGAATTGAACAAGGAACGCGGCACGACGCTGGTGCTGGTCACCCACGACGAACGCCTGGCACATCGTTGCCGGCGCCTGATCCGCCTTGAAGCCGGCCTGCTGGTCGCCCCTCTGGAGCCTTGATGGCACGCCTGCCGCTATTGCGCCTGTTCAGCCTCGCCATCCGCCAACTGCTGCGCGACGCCCGCGCCGGTGAGCTGCGGGTATTGTTCTTTGCATTGCTGGTAGCCGTGGCGGCGAGTACCGCCATCGGTTATTTCGGCGCGCGCCTGAATGGCGCGATGCTGCTGCGCGCCACCGAATTTCTCGGCGCCGACCTGTTGCTCGAAGGCAGTTCGCCAGCGCGACCGGAGCAAATCCGCAGCGGCACCGAGCTGGGCCTGGAACATGCTCAAGTGGTGGAATTTTCCAGCGTTATCGCCACCGATAACGGCATTCAACTGTCGAGCATCAAAGCTGCCGACGACGTTTATCCCCTGCGCGGCGAACTGAAAAGTGCCCCGGCGCCCTTCGCTGCCGAAGAATCCGGCGGCGGGCCGAAATCCGGCGAAGCCTGGGTCGAGGCGCGACTGCTGACGGCGCTGGACCTGAAGATCGGCGACAGCATCGACGTCGGCATGAAAACCTTGAAACTGGCGCGGGTGCTGACTTACGAGCCCGACCGCGCCGGCAATTTCTACAGCCTGACCCCACGCGTACTAATCAACCTCAGCGACCTCACGGCGACTGGCGTGGTGCAACCCGGCAGCCGGGTCAGTTACCGCGAACTCTGGCGCGGCAAGGCTGAGGCGCTGGAAACCTATCGGCAACTGGTCAAACCCGGCCTCGCCCCCAACCAACGCCTGCAGGATGCCCGCGATGGCAACCGACAGATCGGGGGCGCGCTGGGCAAAGCCGAACGCTATTTGAATATGGCCAGTCTGGTCGCGGTGTTGTTATCCGGCGTCGCGGTGGCGCTGTCGGCGACGCGCTTCGCCACCCGCCGTTTCGACGCCAGCGCCCTGCTGCGATGCCTGGGTCTGTCACGCCGGGAAACCATGGTGCTGTTCAGTTTGCAGTTGACCGTGCTGGGTCTGCTCGCGAGTCTCAGCGGCGCCCTGATCGGTTGGCTGGCGCAACTCGGGCTGTTCGCGTTATTGCACGACTTGCTGCCCACCGACGTGCCACCGGGCGGCTTGCTGCCGGCGGTAGCCGGGATTGGCACCGGGCTGGTGGCACTCGCCGGTTTTGCCCTGCCGCCGCTGGCCGCACTCGGCCGGGTGCCGCCATTACGTGTATTACGTCGCGACATGTTGCCGATTCCGTCCAGCACCTGGATGGTCTACGGCGCAGCACTCGGCGCACTCGGTTTGATCATGTGGCGCCTGAGTCTGGATCTGGTGCTGACTTTTGCCTTGCTCGGCGGTGGCGTAGTCGCTGCTGTGGTCCTCGGCGGTTTGCTGCTGTTGCTACTCAAAAGCCTGCGCCGGATGTTGGCCCGCGCTTCCCTGCCGTGGCGCCTGGGTCTGGGCCAATTGCTGCGCCATCCGCTGGCGGCGGCTGGCCAAGCGCTGGCGTTTGGTTTGATTCTGCTGTCGATGGCGTTGATCGCCCTGCTCCGTGGCGAGCTGCTCGACACCTGGCAGAACCAGTTACCGAAAAACGCCCCGAACTATTTCGCGTTGAACATTCTGCCGGCGGAGAAGCAAGCCTTTACCGATCGCCTTGTCGAATTGTCGGCGCAGTCGGCGCCGCTGTATCCGGTGGTGCCTGGGCGCTTGATCAGCATCAACGGCGAAGCGGTGCAGGACATCGTCAGCAAGGATTCCGCCGGTGACCGGGCAATCCAGCGTGACTTGAGCCTGACCTGGGCGGCGGACCTGCCGGCCGGCAACAAGCTCACTTCGGGTAACTGGTGGAGCGACCAGACGCCAGACGAGGTTCCGGGAGTGTCGGTCGAAGGCAAAGTCGCCGAGAGCCTGAAACTCAAACTCGGCGATCACATGGTGTTCACCGTTGGCGGGGTCAATCGCGAAGCGAAAGTCACCAGCCTGCGCGACATCAACTGGGACAATTTCCAGCCGAACTTCTTCATGATCTTCCAGCCCGGCACCTTGAAGGACTTGCCCGCGACGTACCTCACCAGTTTCTATCTGGCGGCCGGTCACGATCAGCAGATTGTCGACTTGTCCCGGGCGTTCCCGGCAGTCACCATTTTGCAGGTCGAAGCCTTGCTGGAGCAGCTGCGCAGCATCCTCGCGCAAGTCACGCTAGCGGTGGAATACGTGTTGTTGTTCGTGTTGGCGGCGGGGATGGCGGTGCTGTTCTCCGGTTTGCAGGCAACCCTTGATGAGCGGATTCGCCAAGGTGCGTTGCTGCGAGCCTTGGGCGCTGAACGCAAACTGCTGGTCAAGGCGCGGCGAATCGAGTTCGGCCTGCTCGGCGCGGTCAGCGGTTTGCTTGCGGCGATCGGTTCGGAAGTAGTAAGTCTGGTGCTTTACCGCTACGCCTTCGACCTGCCGTGGCAGCCGCATCCGTGGTTGCTGGTGTTGCCGTTGATTGGCGCAGTGCTGATCGGTGGCGCCGGTGTGTTCGGCACGCGCCGCGCGCTGAACGCCAGCCCCCTGACAGTCTTGCGCGAGGGCTGACTGGCTCTTCGCGCACGGGCCAAAAGTCGGCATAAGCCGGCACCGCGCTTCACCTTGAAAAGTGCAGCGCGCAGGCCCGCCGAACTGTTTGCTACGAGCTATTTGACGTATGTCACTTGGTTGATCCACCAGAGAATTTCTCCGGTGGGCGTCTGCACAACCGCCTCATCACCCTCCTGTTTCTTCAACAGTGCCCGCGCCATCGGTGAATCAATCGAGATGTAATCATTGCGACCATAGATCTCGTCATATCCAACGATTCTGAATTTCTTGATCTCGCCTGCCTCGTTTTCAACCTCGACCCAAGCGCCAAAAAACACATGCCCCTCTTGTTCGGGAGAGTAGTGAACAACCCGAACGTCTTCGAGACGCTTGCGCAGATACCTCACCCGCCGATCAATTTCTCGCAGAAGTTTTTTGTTGTATTGATAATCGGCATTCTCGCTTCGATCGCCTAAAGACGCCGCCCACGTAACCTTTCTGGTGGTATCAGGGCGTTTTTCTCTCCACAGGTAATCCAGCTCTTGCTTCAGGGCTTCATGGCCCTCAACGGTAATGATGTTCGTACTCACAAATGCCCCGCCTCTCAATCATTCACTGGCGAGCAGCGCTCTGCCGCGTGCACCCAGCCTATGGACGTAGCAATACACGGCGCCGTCGTCTCTATCCAGATAATTATTCTTCGCTCGATAGTTTCCGTTCAAGATGCGCCCTGCCCGGCCGTTCCGTGTCTCGATTTAAACGCGGATATTTGGTCGTGCATTTGAATCACTGCAGGATTGGGAGGTCATCTGCAAGGAAGGTTGATTTGACCAAACCGTTAACGGTACGAAGTCCGAGTAAAAGTCGGCCTTGGACTGGGGCTAAATGCCCTGTTGGCCATCAATGAGGCAGGCGTGAATGGCTCCAAAACGAAAATGGCGTTAGCATTCCGCCCATTCGGCTTAAACAGCCTGTTTTTCAGATCAGGGTCGCATTGTGGAAAAGCTAAAACGCCTCCGAAGTGGAATAGAAGGGCTCGACGCTCTGCTCAAGGGAGGGCTGGTCGCGGGCGCTTCATACATAATCCAGGGGCGCCCGGGGTCTGGCAAAACGATCCTCGCCAACCAGCTCGGGTTCCATCATGCGAACAATGGCGGCCGGGTTCTGGTCGCCACGCTGCTGGCCGAGTCACACGACCGTCTTTTCCAGTTTCTTTCGACCCTGAGTTTTTTCGACGCGTCCAAAGTCGGCGCCGAAATTCAGTTTGTCAGCGCATTCGATACGCTGGAAAACGAAGGACTGGACGAGGTAGTGAAACTGCTTCGACGCGAGATCAGCCGCCAGAAAGCCACAGTCATGGTGGTCGACGGTTTGCTCAATGCGCGCTCCAAAGCCGATTCGCACATCGACACCAAGAAATTCATTTCAGAATTGCAGGGGCACGCCGCGTTCGCGGGTTGCACGGTGCTGTTTCTCACCAGCTCGCGTCTCGACGACGGCAGCCCTGAGCACACCATGGTTGATGGCGTCATCGAGATGGGCGAAGAGCTCTACGGCACGCGCTCGGTCCGGCGCATCCAATTGCGCAAGACTCGTGGCAGCGGCGCAATGACCGGCCTACATGAGTGTGAAATTACCGATCAAGGCCTGGTCGTCTACCCACGCCTGGAAAGTCTCTACAGCCACCCTTCCGCCCCCGACAGCTCCGACTTGACGCGTATTCCCAGTGGCATTGGCTCGCTTGACGGCATATTGGGTGGCGGCCTGCACAGTTCGAGTGTGACGCTGGTGATCGGCCCGTCAGGGATTGGCAAAACCACGCTGGGCCTCAAATTCCTCGCCGAATCGACGGTGGAAGCTCCGGGCCTGCATTTTGGTTTCTACGAAAGTCCGCAACGGTTACGGCTCAAAGGTCTGTCCCTGGGCATCGATATCAAAGGCATGGAGGACAGCGGCGCACTGAGCATTGCCTGGCAGCCGACGACTGAAGGCCTGCTCGACGGACTCGGCGCGCGGCTGCTGAGCATCGTTGAAGAAAAAGGCATCAAGCGCCTGTTCATCGACAGCCTCAGCGGCATGACGCGAGTGTCGACCAATCCGGCGCGCATTACTGATTTCTTCAGCGCCTTGATGAACGAGTTGCGATCCCGTGGCGTTACGGTATTCGCCTCCTGGGAAATGCGCGATTTGTTTGGCTCTGAGGTCAGCGCACCCAACTCTGACCTGTCGAGCATCGTCGATAACCTGATGTTGATGCGCTTCTCCGAGAATCACTCTGAACTAAGCAGGACGCTATCCATTCTTAAAGTACGAGATAGCGCTTATGACCCCTCGCGATTTGAGATTGTCATTGAAGATCACGATGTTTTCCTGAAAAAGGCTTCAAGACATGAGCCATCAGTCCCTACTGAGACATCTGCGGGTTCAAATTCTTAAGCTTTTGCGTGGGTTGAATTAACATGACCACCATCCTGGTCGTCGACGACGAGTACTTGATCGCTGACATTCTCTGCTTCGCGCTGGAGGATGAGGGGTTCATGGTGGTGACCGCCAGCAATGGTCGAAAAGGACTCGAGGTGCTGGACAGAGAAAGGCCTGCCTTGATCATTACCGACTTTATGATGCCGGTCATGGATGGCTTGGAATTCGCCACCGCCGTGCGAGCCCAGCCTTCAGTCAATCATCTGCCAATCATCTTGATGAGCGGCGCTCAGGCGCACATCGGCATGCAGCGCTCGGATTTGTTTGATGTTGTATTGGCGAAGCCATTCGACATCGACTTGATCATCGCCGAGGTTAAAAAGCTCCTCGGCGCAGATTAGTCGTCAGCGGCGAGTGATCAGCCCTTGGCGAGCAACGCGGGTCAGTTGCTTGATCATTTCCGGCGCGTCCTCGAGGTTCGGCGACTGAATCACCGCCAAATCGAAACTGTCGCTGGCAAAACGCGCCAGCGATTCGCCGTCTTCAACAAACTGGATCAGGAACGCCGCAGGTCCGCCGCTGCGCCGTGGCCAGCCGTCGAGATATCGCAGGAGTGTCGGCTGATGTTTGCCGCCAAGCAGAATTTTTGGATTGCGCTGGGTGAGGTGTGCCGTGATCGGCGCGGGGCGTACAACGGGGCTTAGTGCATTCATGAGTCGTGTCTCTGCCTCAAAAGTCTGCATGGCAGGTGAGAGGCAACACCGAACCAGCGCTTTAGCGGTATTTCGAAGCTGTGATTCAAGCTTCTATCGGCGACTCATTAGAGTCACCTGGCGCCCCGCAAGTAGCTGTTTAAATCGGCGCATGGGCGGCATCGTAGAGAAACTGACCAAGCAGTGTCAAGAATGACGCCAAACAAAAAAGGCCCGCACAATGCGGGCCTTTTCGTTGAGCCAGAGCGGTCAGCCGGCGATGGCGCGGTCTGCCGAGAGCTTGCCGGCGCCTTCGATCAGCACCGCAATGCTGCCACCGAGCAGAGCCAGGGCAAATTCGTAACCGTTGTTGGCCATGAACAGGCCGTTGCTGATGTGCACAGTGAAGATCGCCACCAGCGACAGGAAAGTCAGGCCGAGTGCCGCAGGACGCACCAACAAACCGATGATCAATGCCAGGCCAGCGAAGAACTCGGTGCCACCGGCGAGGATCGCCATCAGGTGACCCGGCGCCAAGCCGAGGCTTTCCATGTACTGCGCGGTGCCGGCGAGGCCGTAGCCACCGAACCAGCCGAAGAGTTTCTGCGAACCGTGGGCAGCGAAGATGATGCCGACGAATATCCGCAGAACAGTCAGGCCGTAGCCAGCGCGGGTAAACAGAACCTTGTTGATCAGAGTGCTCATGCTGTGTCATCCATTGTGAGTGTGTGTTGGTTGGCCGCTATATTAATCGGTAAATCGAATGTTAAAAGCGCAAATATTTCGCCATAACAATCAGTTTAGTCGATCATTTCCTTGAGGCTACTTTTTGCCCTTGAGGCTCCAACGATTCCCGCTCCCGATCGAACGCCAAGTAATACTTGTTTACGCTATTAACATAGCTGACGGCGCCCATTCCCACCTGCTCCATGGCAATGCGTTCGACCTGAAAAAACCATTGATTTGGATTCAGGCCGCGCCGCCGAGCCTCGGCGCGCATACCCTGAACACGCTCCGGCCCCATGTTGTAAGCCGCCAGAACGAACGCCATGCGCTCGCGCTCGTTGAGTTTGGGGCTGGAAAAGAATTTGCGTCGGATCATCGCCAGATACTTGGCCCCGGCCTGCACATTGGCGTCGAGGTTCTGAATATTGTTCACGCCAACCCGCTGCGCCGCCGACGGGGTGATCTGCATCAAACCGGTCGGGCCGCTGCCACTGCGCGCCTCGGGTTTCAGCGCCGATTCCTTGAACGCCAGTGCCGCGAGGTTGAGCCAGTCCATGCCTTGCGCATCGGCGTGTTTTTGCAGCACCGGGCGCAGTTTTTCCAGACGCTGGCGGTCAGCCTTGGCCAATGGATAGTGGACTTGATAGAGCCGTCGATAGATCCGCGTGAACGCCACGTCCTGATCCGAGGGCTTTTTATAGGTGACCAGGAAACGATCGATGCTCGCGCGCAGCATCGACGCGTCGCGGCGCACGAACCAGTATTCCTCGCCCGGCTCGCTGATCTGCACCTGCCGGTCGAGGCGCAGTTTTGGCAGGATCTTGCCCCAGCGCTCGGCAATCGGCTGCTCGACGATGGTCAGGTGAAAAATCCCGCCCTGAACCATTTCCAGCACGTCCTCGACCGCCAGCGTCGGGTCGACCCACTCGACTTTCACCGGCGCCAGTTTGTGCAGCGAGAGTTTCTGATTGATCTGACTGACCGCATCGCCCGCGGCGCTGCCGGTCGGCAATGCGAGGGTTTTGCCGGAGAGTTGCTCCAGACGCGTATAACGGCGCTCGCCTTTGATGCCGACCAGAATCAGCGGCACGTTGCTGGCAATCGGCTCGCTGGAACTGACCGCATGACCCGCTTGCGCATCGAGCAATTCGCCCGGCGCGACCAGGTCGCCCTCGCCGCGCTGCAACGCGCCGAGCAGTTGATCCTTGGCTTTGGGGATGATTTTGAGGCTGATTTCCTGGCCATCGCGCGCGTGGCCATTGAGGTATTGCTCGAAGGCGCGCAGCCGATGATATTCGACGCCGATGGCCTGGCCCTGGACTTCGCCGGAGCTGTTGCGGCTCTGATTGACCAAGACTTTGAGCACGCGACTGCTGCGGATTTCCGCGAGGTCGCGGACCTTGGTCGCCGGCACGGCTTGCAGCGGGCCAGCCAAACGCGCGAGCGCCGGCATCGGCAGCAGCAACGAACAACACAGCAGTAGCAAAACCGAGGGACGTATCATCCACTCTCCGGAAAGAATACTGGTTGATCTCACGAGATTTCATGAGAGCTGACGACAGAAACAGAGCGCTTGCAGCGCTGGCCACGTACCGAAGATCGGCGCAGTGATGGCATTTTCACCATCACAACCTGTCTTGCGGCATCAAGAGACAGCCTCAACGTGTTGTAGTTCTTGGTTTTTCTTATAAATCTACAGCTCTGATATGCTTTCCGGCCTTTGGTCCGAGGTAGCACCATGCAACTCATCGATATCGGCGTCAACCTGACCAACCCCAGTTTCGACGACAAACACCAGGCTGTACTCGATCGCGCCTACGCTGCGGGGGTCTGCCAATTGGTGCTCACCGGCACCAGCGTCAATGGTAGCGAACAGGCGCTGGAGCTGTGCCGGCGACTGGACGAGAGCGGCCAACAGCTGTTCGCCACTGCGGGCATTCACCCGCACAGCGCCAGTGACTGGAACGCCGACAGCGAGCAGCGCCTGCGCGGTTTGCTCAAGGAAACGCAGGTAGTCGCGGTGGGCGAATGCGGACTGGATTTCAATCGCGACTTCTCGCCGCGTCCGCAGCAGGAAAAAGTCCTCGAAGCGCATCTGGCGATGGCCGTCGACCTGCAATTGCCGGTGTTCCTGCATGAGCGCGATGCCAGCCAGCGCTTGCTGGAAATCCTCCGCGATTATCGCGATCAGTTACCGGCTGCCGTGGTGCATTGCTTCACCGGCGAGAAAAAAGCGCTGTTCAGCTACCTCGACCTCGACTTGCACATCGGCATAACCGGCTGGATTTGCGACGAGCGCCGTGGCACGCATTTGCATCCGCTGGTGAAAGAGATCAAGCGTGGGCGCTTGATGCTGGAAAGCGATGCGCCGTATCTGCTGCCGCGCAGCCTGCGGCCGAAACCGAAGAATGGGCGCAATGAGCCGGCGTATCTGACTGAAGTGCTGCGCGAGGTGGCATTGCATCGTGAAGAGAGCGAGGAAGATCTGGCGGCGCATACCACCGCGTGCGCACAAGCGTTCTTCCGTCTCCCCGCAATCCCCCAGTAACCCCAGATCCCCTTGTAGGAGTGAGCCTGCTCGCGATAGCGCCCGCACATCCAACATTGATGTGACTGAGCATCGGCTTTCGCGAGCAGGCTCACTCCTACAGGGAATGTGGCAGTCGTTGACCTGCATCAAAATTCGATGCCCTGCATAGCGGCACAATGCTGGCACCTTGCCAATGCTGTTTCCGCTATCAGAGAAAACCTCCTATGGGTGCCTGGCTTAGCAACATCTCGCTGAAATATAAATTCTGGGCGGTCAATGCGGTCGCCTTCGTTACCACGCTGTTGTTGGTGTTGTACGCCGTGCAGCTCGAGCAACAGGCGCGCAGCCACGCCGCACAAGTGTCCGCGCAAGCGCAGGCGCGACTGCTTGGGGCCTGGCCTGCCGGGCAGCCGCTGCCCACGGTCGATAACGTGCTGACCTTCAGTCGCGGCCAGGCGCCGCGTCTCAACGGGCAGCCGCTGCTGGAACTGACCGACACCGCCAACGGCTGGACCGCCATCAATCCAATGCCATTGTTCGGCGACAACCCGTTGCTGGGCGCCGAAGTACTCAGCCGCGCCGACGGCCAGCAAGTCGCGGTCATCGCTTACGGCCCGAGCCTCAGCCAGGTGTTCGGCGAGCGCTTCGTCAATTACGCGATGGCGGTGGCGATCCTCATGCTGGCGATGCTCGGCGCTTCGCAATTGCTCATCCGCTTCCTGCTCAGCCAGCTCAATACCCTGAAAGACGTGATGCTGCACGTCGAGAAAACCGGCGACCTGGCGGCCCGCGTGCCGCTGGCCGGCAAGGATGAAGTCGGGCAGATGGCCAATGCGTTCAATGCGATGCAGGCCGGTTATCAGCGCGTGGTCAACACCGTCGCCAATACCGCGCGGCAGCTGGATGTCGGCGCGGCGCGGCTGGCGTCGAGCATGAATGAAGTGCGCCACGGCATGCTCGGCCAGCAAAGCGAAACCGATCAAGCCGCGACCGCCATCAACGAAATGACGGCCACGGTGTACCACATCGCCCAGCACGCCGGCGCCACCCGCGACCTTTCGCAAAGCGCCGATACCCTGGCCGGCAGCGGGCAGGAAGTGGTCAGTCGCGTACAGAAATCGATTGCCGGTTTGTCCAGCGGCGTGCAGCAGACCGCCGAGATGATTGAGCGTCTGGCCGAGGACAGTCAGAAGATCAACGGCGTGGTCGGGGTGATTCACAGCATCGCCGAGCAGACCAACCTGCTGGCGCTGAATGCCGCCATCGAAGCGGCGCGCGCCGGAGAAATGGGTCGCGGGTTTGCGGTGGTTGCCGATGAAGTGCGCAACCTCGCCAAACGCGTGCAGACCTCCACCGACGAGATCACGCTGATGGTGTCCGCGTTGCAGGCCGGCACCCGCGACGCCGTGGATTTCATGCAGGAAAGCTCGTTCAAGGCTGACGATTGCGTGCAGCAGGCGCAGGAAGCCGGGGCGGCGCTGGCGCAAATCACCAGCGCCGTGGCGCAGATGCGCGAGAGCAACACGCAGATCGCCGTGGCGGCCGAGCAGCAAAGTCATGTCGCCGAGGAAATGAATCGTTCGGTGGTGAGCATTCGCGACGTCACCGAAAACACCGTGCAGCAGACCGTGGATTCGGCGAATACCAGTAACGAGTTGGCGACGTTGGCCGGGGAATTGAGCAAGGCGATTGGGCAGTTGAAGCTTTGAGGCCCTGAAGCTCTGAAGCTCTGATGCTGAAAGCCTCATCGCGAGCAAGCTCGCTCCCACAGGGGATTTGCGCCGTTCACAGATCCTGTGTGGGAGCGAGCGTGCTCGCGATGGCGCCCACCCAGCCAACATCGATTTGCCCCATCGACCCTATCACTCCGATAGCCAACCTTGATTCGCCGCCCACCCCTGCCCCGCCTATCCTTCAAACATGTGTCTCAACGTGTATCAAGGAATTTCATCATGGGCAAACGTCATCCCAACCTTCCGGCCTGGCAATGGAAGTCCTACCCGCACAACCATCAGCACCCGACCAATCTGGCCTTGCACCTGATTGCCGTGCCGCTGTTCATCATTGGTTTTCTGCTGATCGTCACCGGGGTGTTCAGCCTGAGCCTGTTGAATATCGTGATTGGTGTAATCGGCGTGATTGCTGCGCTGGGTTTGCAGCGCCACGGCCATAGCCTGGAGGCGCAGGCTTCCGAGCCGTTCGCGAATCGCAAAGATGCGATGTCGCGTTTGCTGGTCGAGCAATTCTTCACGTTCCCGAGATTTTTCCTCAGCGGCGGCTGGTGGCGCGCCTGGCGCAAACGCCACCGGCGCTGAATCAGGCGAAAATGGTCACGGTCTGCCGGCTCATGGCGATCAACCGACCGTCCGCGCTCCACAGTTTCGCCGCGACGTGGCCGTAGCCGTCAGCGGCGTGTTCGATTTGCGCGAGGTATTTGCACCAGTCCAGCGTATTCAGCGCCAGCAGCGGCTGAACGAATTCGATGGTCCAGGTCAGCGTGCTGCCCGCCGCCGGTTTGCGCAGGTGCGGCAATAACGCCGGCGGCCAGGCGTCGACCAGCGCCAGAATGTACGCCTCGCTCAGCGCCTCTTCACGCACCTTTTCACGCACCTCTTCATGCACTTCCCCACGCAACCGCACCCAACCGCCCATTTCACGTGAAGTGTTGCCGGTAAACGGCAGCCCGCCGACACTCCAACGCATCGCCAGATACCGCATGAATTCCGGGGTCACGCCTTTGATATAGGGCAATTCCTGACATTCGTCCCAGTGCTTCATCGCGGTCGCCGGTTGCGCCGGGACTGCCACTGCGGATTCGCGCGAGGCGCCGAAACTGCCTTGCATCAGCGTCACCACTTGGCCCTTCTGCATCGCCCGGCCCAAAACCTGGCTGACCGCTTTGCCTTCGCGCAACACATCGACTTCAAAACTGACCGGCACGTCCGGCTCGACCGGGCCGACAAAGGTGATCGCCAGCGAACGCACCGGGCGCTCGGCCGGGACTTTCGCGCGCATGGCTTCGTACTGCAACGCGGCGATCAGGCCACCGAAACTGGCCCGGCCCTGGCCCCATTCGGCAGGAATCGACAGCGCCTGCGGCTGGCTGCGGACAGCGTCGAGCAGATCGGAAAAGCGCATGGGAACCTCGGGAGTGCGGGAAAAGGATGAAGGGGATGTTAACCAGCCTGCGCGGGCGATACAGCGCTTATTCCGGCCAAATTGACGGACAGATGAGCCGTGCGAGGGGTTGTGCCCCGCGCAAAAACAACTGTAGGAGCTGAGCTTGCTCGCGAAGGCGTCGTGTCAGCAGCAAACTTACTGACTGACAGGACGCCTTCGCGAGCAAGCTCAGCTCCTACAGGGGATCGCGTCCTGCATTCAACATCTGGGTTGAATGGGTCGGCCTCATCGCGAGCAAGCTCGGCTCCTACAGGGTTTGTGGTGGTTGTTATTGAGCAGTTGTGTCTCGGCTTCAAGGGTTTTCAGGATTTGAAGCAGGCGTCGCTGAGTTTATCCAGTACACGGTCGGCACGCTGTTCGGCTTTGGCCATGGTGGTTTTCCACTCAGCGACGCAGCTTTGCAAATCACTTTCCTTCTCGGCCAATAGCAGCCATTGCCAGCAATCGTGCCAGTCACCCAGCGCGCCTTGCGCCGATTTCAGTCGCGGCATCGCCGCTTTCGGCAAACGGTCGAGCTCGGGATAAGCCTCGATGCCATAACGCACCCGCTTGATCAGCAAGCGCAGACGATGGCGATCGTGGGCCGGGTCGTGCAGCGCTTCGTCGAGTTTCTTCCATTGCTTGGCCAGGCGCTTTTCGATGCGCTGACGCAAGCCTTTGAGCAAACCCTGACGCTGCGCGGCACGCAGGAATCGCGGAAACGCGTCGAGGATCATCAGCAGTTGCGTCACTTCAGCGCTGCTGGCGACGGCAGGATACGCCGCGTCCATCTGCGCCATGCGCCGTTGCGCCGCTTCGGGTTGCTGGTGCGCCAACAGGTACGCCGCCAGCACCTCGCGATCCCGCAGCGGTGTGGTCAGGTCGCCGACGCTGGAAGCGGCCGCTTCCAGTTGCTCGACGCCGGGCAACCCGCGCAGCGGCCGCAACAGACTGCGCAGCCGCCGCACGGTGGTGCGCAAGTCGTGCAGCGCTTCGGGATCGGTGCGGGCAGTCAAACGCGCCTGGCACGCCAGCAAACGAATATCCAGGCTCAGCACCTGAGCCACCAATCGATTGACCAAAGCCGACATCACTTTCTCCCTGAATCGAATGTGCTTAACCGCCCATTGAACGCACCGTGCCCGTTAACGACCGGCGCGGGATTCACGAATGTAGAAGCGCGCCTTCTCGGCTTTGTTGGTGCAGCCTTCATAGGCTTCAAATTGTTGCTGGGTCTTGGCGCCGGTCAACAGCGACAAAGCCTTGGAGTAACTGACGGTGCCGGCGAAACCTTCAGCCTTGGCCAGGTCGAGCTCATGCCAGGCGGCATCGATCTGGCTGCCGCAGCTTTCGCGGTACGCAGTTTTACCAGCACAACCGGCCAGCGCCAGGGCAATCAACGGCACACAGATCCAGGCTTTCATCACTCACACCTCAAGAATAAGAAAACAGTCGTGCAGGTAAGACGGTGGCGCGCGCAAAAAGTGCCTCTGCTTTGCCCTGCCCTGACCTGCCCCGCCAACGACAGCGTTCGCGAGCATACGCATGTGGCGCCATGCAGTGTCGAAAAAACGACGCCGTCACCCCGGGCAACGACCTTGGCGATTGAAGCGTTGCCCCTGATGGGTGCATTGTTGGACCTTGTCAGACGAGGGCGATTCATGAAAAAGCGTGTCGCACTGGTGCTGGGCTCAGGTGGAGCCCGGGGCTATGCCCATATCGGTGTCATTGAGGAGATCGAGCGGCGTGGTTACGACATCGCGTGCATTGCCGGGTGCTCGATGGGCGCGGTGGTCGGCGGGATTTATGCCGCCGGCAAACTCAAGGATTATCGCGACTGGATCGAAAGCCTCGACTACCTCGACGTGCTGCGGCTGGTCGATGTCAGTTTCCGCTTGGGGGCGATTCGTGGCGAAAAAGTCTTCGGCCAGATCCGCAAGATCGTCGGCGAAATCAACATTGAAGATCTGCGCATTCCCTACACGGCGGTGGCCACGGACCTGACCAATCAGCAGGAAATCTGGTTTCAGGAAGGTTGCCTGCATCAAGCGATGCGCGCCTCGGCGGCGATCCCCAGTTTGTTCACGCCAGTGATGCAGGGCAATCGGATGCTGGTTGATGGCGGTCTGTTGAATCCGTTGCCGATTGTGCCGGTGGTGTCGAGCCATTGTGATTTGATCATCGCGGTCAATCTCAACTCGACCAACCAGCGGCATTACCAATTGCCGGTGATTCCGCGGCCGCCGGCGTTCAAGTCGCGTTTCAATAACCTGATCAGTTCGCTAGGTTCGAAGATGCCATTCCGCCGCAAACAGGCTGAACAGTTGCTGTTGCTGGAACAGGAAGCGCTGAAAGCGGAAGCGGCGGATATCAACCCGTGGATCGAATCGGCCGAACCGGAAGCGCAGCAACCTGCGGCGGCTCCGCAAGCCGATGGCGCACCGAAATCCGCCACCGGTTCGTTCATCATCGACAACGTCGGGCCGGCGTCATTGCTGGATTTGATCAACCAGAGTTTCGAGGTGATGCAGACGTCGTTGGCGCAGTACAAGATCGCCGGGTATCCGCCGGACGTGCTGATCAACGTGCCGAAGCGTGTGTGCCGGTTTTTCGAGTTTTACAAGGCGCCGGAGTTGATCGCGCTGGGCCGCGAGATTGCCAGCGATACGATGGACCGTTATGAGAGTGACCAGAAGCGTGATGCTTGAGATTCTCGGGTGAATGTCAGGGCCTCATCGCGGGCAAGCCTTGCTCCCACACGGTTCACGCGAACCCTGCAGGAGCGAGGCTTGCCCGCGAAGAGGCCGGACTGCCCGCCGAAAAACCTACAGACCACCCTCCCCCAACAACCGATAACCAACCCCCGCTTCGGTCACGATAAACCGTGGTCGGGTCGGGTCGTCGGCGAGTTTCTGCCGTAAATGCCCGACTACAATCCGCAAATAATGGCTGTCCTCGGTGTGCGTCGGGCCCCAGATGTCCTTGAGCAATTGCTGCTGGGTAATCACCCGCCCCGGATGCCGCGCCAGTTGCGCCAACACCGCGTATTCCTTGCGAGTCAGCGCGACTTCGGCGCCGTCGAGCAGCACCCGCCGATAGGCCAGGTCCACGGTCAACGGGCCGAACGTCAGCGCCGCTTGCTGCGCTTCGCCGCTCGGTGCCTGGCGCAATAACGCGCGCACCCGTGCGAGAAACTCCTGAATGCCGAACGGTTTGGTCACGTAGTCGTTGGCGCCGCCATCCAGCGCCTCGACTTTTTGCCCTTCGCTGGCGCGCACCGACAACACCAGCACCGGCACGCTCGACCATTCGCGAAACTCGCGCAGCACTTGCTGGCCGTCCATGTCCGGCAGCCCGAGGTCGAGCACCAGCAAGTCCGGTTTGCTCAGCGCCGCTTGCGCCAGGCCTTCATTACCGGTGCCCGCCTCCAGAACTTTGTAGCCCTGGGAAGCGAGGCTGATACGCAGGAATTTGCGGATCTGCGGTTCGTCGTCGATGACCAAAATGGTGGTGGTCTGGCTCATGGTTTGTGATCGCAGCGTGTGGATGGGCACGGGGATGGTAATGAGACTGTGCGAAAGATATCAGGCTTCACTTTCAAAACCAGGTTGTTCCTGCAGCGGCAAGTGCAGCGTGATGCACGTGCCGCGCCCGTCGAGGCCCTCGGCGACGCTGATGCGCCCGCCATGCGCGCCGACCATGCCCTGGCAGATCGCCAACCCGAGCCCGGTGCCCTGGCCGCCGCGATCACCCCGAGCGGCGGTGTAGAACATGTCGAAAATCTTTGCGCGCTCCTCCTCGGGAATCCCCGGGCCTTCATCGCTGACCGAGAAAAACAGCTCTTTTTCGTCAGCCCCGGCGCGCACTTGCAAACGTCCCTGAGGCGGAGAGAAACGTGCGGCGTTTTCGATGACGTTGACCAGCGCTTGTTCGATCAGCGCCGCGTGCACGTACAGTAACGGCAGCTCGGCCGGCACTTCGGCGCTGACCTGCAACGGCGCCAGCACCGCGCGCAGGCGATTCAGCGAACTGCCGATAATGTCGGCCGGCGACACCCAATCGCGCGCCAGTTTCAGCGCTCCGTGGCCGAGGCGCGTCATGTCCAGCAGGTTCTGAATGTAACGATCAAGGCGTTCGGCCTCATCGCGCGTGCCTTCGAGCAACTCGCGGCGATCCTCCAAAGGAATCGCTTCGCCGAGCGCCAACAGGCTATCGATGCTGCCGCGCATGGCGGTCAGCGGCGTGCGCAGATCGTGCGACACCGATGCCAGCAAGGCACTGCGCAATTGTTCGGTTTCGCCATGCAGGCGCGCCGCTTCGAGGTCCTCGGCCAGCTGCGCGCGGGCCAGCGCTTGCGCCAGCGGCTGACTCAGCGCCGTCAACAAGCGTCGACGCTGGCCGCTCAAGGTCTGGCCCTCTTTGGCGCACACGCCGAGCAACGCCAGCGGGCCGTCCTCGACCGACAACGGCCACCACCACCAACGCCCGAACGGCAAGGTGCCGGTGCCGGCGCCCGCCGGTTGATCGTGCTGCCAGGCCCAATCGGCGGCGGCGCGTTCGGCTTCGGAGAACTCCAGCGGACCACCGGTTTCGACTTTCCAGCCACCTTGGCCGTCGCGATTGAGCAGGCACAATTGCAGTTCGCTCCAACCATTGAGGTGCTGCGCGGCGGCGCTGATCACGGCTTGGCGGTCGGTGGCGGCAGTGAGTTTGCGCGACAGGTCGAGCAGCTCGGTGGTTTCTTCCTGAGTGTCGCGCAACGCCTGCAATTGCCGGCGTTGACGCGCTGCGAGGTTGCCGGTCAGCGCCGCCATCAACAGGAAAAACAGCAAGGTCAGCACGTCTTCTTCGCGCTGGATGCTGAACGAGAAATTCGGCGGAATGAACAGGAAGTCGTAAACCAGGAATGACAGCGCCGCACACGCCAGCGCCGGGCCGAGGCTGCTGCGCACCGCCACCAGCAACACCGCCGCGAGGAACACCAGCGAGATATTCGGCAACGGCAAAACACTCGCCACGGCCCACGCCAAGGCACTGGCCAAAACGGTCGCCAGCAACGCCAGAGCGTAGTCGAACCAGACCAATGAACGGATCGAACGCTGACGTGGCTGATGGGTTTCGTGATCGCTGTCGAGCACGTTGATTTCCAGCCCTCGGGCATCGCGCAACAGCCGGGAAGCCAGTCCGCCGCCAAACAGCCGTCGGCGCAGACGCTGCCGGGACTGGCCGACCAACACCAGACTGGCGCGACGTTCGGCGGCGTGCTGGATCAGGGTCTTCGCCACTTCGCCGGCACGCAGCAACACCACTTCGCCGCCTAAACGTTCAGCCAGTTGCTGGGCGCTTTGCAGACGCAGGCGCGATTGCTCGTCGCGCACGCGGCCATTGTCGACGTGCACCAGACTCCACGGCAGATGCCGGCGCTGGGCGACGCGGCTGGCGTGGCGCACCAAGCGTTCGGCCTGCGCATCGCCATCGACCCCGACCAGCAAGCGTCCGCGCACCGCCGGCGCAGCTTGACCGAGTTGCCGATAACCCTGAGCCAAGTCGTTATCGACCTGCGCCGCAGCGGTTTGCATGGCCATTTCGCGCAGCGCAGTGAGGTTGGTCTGGGTGAAAAAAGCATCGATGGCCGCGCGCGCCTGCTCCGGCACATAGACTTTGCCGTCGCGCAGACGCTCGAGCAATTCGCGCGGCGGCAGGTCGATCAGCAGCAGTTCGTAGGCTTCTTGCAGGACCCAATCGGGCAAGGTTTCGCGGACCTGCACGCCGGTGATTCCGCGCACTTGATCGTTGAGACTCTCCAGGTGCTGGACGTTGACCGTGGTGAACACGTCGATGCCGGCGGCGAGCAATTCCTGGATGTCTTGCCAACGTTTCGCGTGGCGGCTGCCGGGGGCGTTGCTGTGGGCGAGTTCGTCGACCAGGACCAGTTTTGGTTTGGCCGCGAGCAGACCGTCGAGGTCCATTTCTTCGAGCATCACGCCGCGGTATTCCGAGCGCAGCAACGGCTGTTGCGGCAGGCCGCCGAGCAGCGCTTCGGTTTCAGCGCGGCCGTGGGTCTCGACCACCCCGGCGATGACTTTGACCCCTTGGCGCAGTTGCGTGTGCGCCGCTTGCAGCATGGCGTAGGTTTTGCCGACACCGGGCGCGGCGCCGAGGAATACCTTGAGCCGACCACGGCCATCGCGGGGCAGGTCTGCTAACAGCGCATCGGCGCGGCCGGAATCGCTCATGCTTGAAGGTCTCTTCTTTCAGGTTTTGATGGGGTGAACGTCAGGCCGCCATCGCGAGCAAGCTCGCGATTGGCGGCGCCGCTGGGTTACAGCTTTTGCAGCGCGATATTCAATGCCAGCACATTCACCACCGGCGGCCCCACCAGCGGCTGCTCGATGTGCGCGTCGAGCAACTGTTGAAGGGTCGATACCGGCAGATTGCGCGCCGCCGCAACACGCGCCAGTTGATAGGCAATCGCCGCCGGTGGCAAGTGCGGATCAAGGCCGCTGCCAGAGGTGGTCAGCAGCGCCAGCGGCACCGCTCCCTGGCCGGGCACTTGCAGTTTATTGGCCTCGTCGATGACCCGCGTGGCCAGCGCCGGGTTGCTCGGCGAGAGGTTGCTGGCGCTGCTCGACACCGTGGCGAATGCCCCGGCCGACGGGCGCGGATGGAACCAGGCGTCGCCGGCAAAATCCTGGGCAATCAGCGACGAACCACGCACCTTGCCATCGGCATCGCGTACCAGACTGCCGTTGGCTTGATCGGGGAAAGCGATTTGCGCGACGCCAGTCACCACCAAGGGATAGGCGACGCCGGTGATCAGCGTCATCAGTACCAGAAGGCTCAGGGCCGGGCGGATCATTGTGGACATTTCAGAATCCTCGAAATTGAAAAAGTAGTGGGTGTCAGGGAAATCCACCCCTCACCCCAGCCCTCTCCCCACGGGGAGAGGGGGAAAGGGAGCCGATCTTTGTGCCTTTCAAAACCTGAGTTCGACTCGGTCTTTCAGGTCGATGTAGCTCCAGGAACACCTCGGTCAGTCCCCTCTACCCAAGGGAGCGAGGAGGAAAGGGAGCCGATCTTTGTGCTGTTCAAAACCTGAGTTCGACTCGGGCTTTCAGGTCGATGTAGCTCCAGGAACACCTCGGTCAGTCCCCTCTACCCAAGGGAGCGAGGAGGAAAAGGGGCCGATCTTTGTGCCTTTCAAAACCAGAGTTCGACTCGATCTTTCAGGTCGATGTAGCTCCAAGAACACCTCGGTCAGTCCCCTCTACCCCCTGGGGAGAGGGTTAGGGTGAGGGGCCGATCCAAAGGTCAAACCAAATGCAATGCAGTGAGCAACATGTCGATCGCCTTGATCCCCACAAACGGCACGACAATCCCGCCCAGCCCATAGATCAGCAAATTGCGCCGCAACAACGCCGCAGCACTCGCCGCTTGCACGCGTACGCCGCGCAGCGCCAGCGGAATCAGCACGACGATGATCAACGCGTTGAAGACAATCGCCGAGAGAATCGCGCTCTGCGGACTGCTCAGTTGCATGATGTTGAGCACGCCCAATTGCGGATAGATCGAGGCGAACAGCGCCGGCAAAATCGCGAAGTATTTGGCGATGTCGTTGGCGATCGAAAAAGTCGTCAACGCGCCGCGCGTCACCAGCAGTTCTTTGCCGATTTGCACCACATCCAGCAGCTTGGTCGGATCGCTGTCGAGATCGACCATATTCGCCGCTTCGCGCGCCGCTTGCGTGCCGTCATTCATCGCCATGCCGACGTCAGCCTGGGCCAGCGCCGGCGCGTCGTTGGCGCCGTCGCCGCACATCGCCACCAGACGACCGTCGTTCTGCTCGTGACGAATCCGCGCGAGTTTTTTCTCCGGCGTGGCTTCGGCCAGCACGTCATCGACGCCCGCCTCGGCCGCAATCGCCGCAGCGGTCAGCGGGTTGTCGCCGGTAACCATGACCGTGCGAATCCCCAGTTTGCGCAGCTCGGCGAAACGTTCGCGGATGCCCGGTTTGACCACGTCCTTGAGATGGATCGCGCCAAGCAATTTACCGTCGACACACACCAGCAACGGCGTGCCGCCACTCTGCGCAATCTTGTCGATTTCCCGAGCCATGGCCGGGGCCAGGTCCGAACGTTTCTGGCCGATGAACGCCAGCAGCGAATCCACCGCGCCTTTGCGATACACGCGGCCCTGATAATCAACACCGGACAAACGCGTTTCGGCGCTGAACGGCACCGCCGTCAGCAACTCCGCACTTGGCTCGGTCTGCGGATGCAGGTTGCGCAGGAACTCGACGATCGACTTGCCTTCCGCCGTGTCGTCGGCCAGCGAGGCAAATAGCGCGCCTTCGGCCAGCTCTTTGGCGGTGACGCCGGGCGCGGCATAAACGGCGGTGCAACGGCGGTTACCGAAAGTGATGGTGCCGGTCTTGTCCAGCAACAGCACGTGCACGTCCCCCGCCGCTTCCACGGCGCGGCCGGATTTGGCGATCACGTTGAGGCGCACCAGACGGTCCATCCCGGCGATACCGATGGCCGACAACAAGCCGCCAATGGTGGTCGGAATCAGCGTGACCAATAACGCCACGAGGAACACCAGCGGCAGGCTGCCATTGGCGAAATGCGCGAACGGTTGCAGGGTCACGACCACCAGCAGAAAGATCAGCGTCAAGCCGATCAGCAGGATATCCAGCGCCACTTCGTTGGGGGTTTTCTGGCGTTTCGCGCCTTCGACCAGCGCGATCATCCGGTCCAGGGTCGATTCACCGGGGTTGGCGGTGATGCGCACCAGCAGCCAATCGGAGACCAGCCGCGTATTGCCGGTGACCGCCGAACGGTCGCCGGCGGATTCGCGAATCACTGGTGCCGACTCGCCGGTAATCGCCGCTTCGTTGACCGCCGCGATGCCTTCGATGACCTCGCCGTCACCGGGGATCATTTCCCCGGCTTCGACGCGCACCACATCGTCCTTGCGCAGATTGGCCGCCGGCACCACTTGAAACGTGCCGTTGGCGGTTTTGCGCCGCGCGCTCAAGCCTTCGCTGCCGGCCTTGAGGCTGTCGGCGCGGGCCTTGCCGCGACCTTCGGCCAAGGCTTCGGCGAAATTGGCAAACAGCACGGTAAACCACAGCCACAACGCGATTTGCGCAGCAACAAAGGTCGGCACGGCGCTGTCGGGAATGAAACACAACACGGTGGTCAGCACGGCGGTCAGTTCGACCACCAACATCACCGGCGCCCGTTGCAACTGGCGCGGATCCAGCTTGACGAAGGCTTGCACCAGCGCTGGACGCCAGAGCGCCGAGATCGCGGTTTTCGGTTGTTCCGGCGCCTTGGCGGCGACCGGTTTGGTTGCGGGCATATTCATCATCAGCTCCTCGAAAAAGCCTGGCTCAGAAGCCCATGCTCAGATGTTCGGCAATAGGACCCAGGGCCAGCGTCGGCAAGAACGTCAGGCCACCCACCAGCAAAATGGTCACGGTCAGCAGCGTCACGAACAGCGCGCCGTGGGTCGGGAAACTGTTCGGGCCGATTGGTGCGGTTTTCTTCATCGCCAGGCTGCCGGCCAACGCCAGCACCGGGAGGATGTAACCGAAACGACCGATCAGCATGCCCAGGCCCAGCATCAAGTTGTGGAACGCGGTGTTCGCGCCAAAACCGCCAAACGCCGAACCGTTATTCGCGCTGGCCGAGGTGTAGGCGTACAGCAACTGGCTGAAACCGTGGGCGCCGGGGTTGCTCACCGCCGCGACCGGGCCGGGCAAACTGGCGGCAATCGCGCCGAGCACCAGCACGCCGACCGGCATCACCAGCAAAGTCACGACCAGTAATTGCACTTCCCGCGCCTGGAGTTTTTTGCCCAGGTATTCCGGCGTGCGGCCGATCATCAGGCCGGCGAGGAACACCGCGATCAGCACGTTGAGCAGCATGCCGTAGAGCCCGGCGCCGACGCCGCCGAAGATCACTTCGCCGACCATCATGTTGACCATCGCGACCATGCCGCTCAGCGGGTTGAGGCTGTCGTGCATGCCGTTGACCGAACCATTCGATGCCGCCGTGGTGGTCACCGACCACAACACCGTCGCCGTGGTGCCGAAGCGCGCTTCCTTGCCTTCAAGTGGCGCGGTCTGCTCGACGGCAGCGTTGGCCAGCGCTGGATTCGGCTGGTACTCAGCCCACAGCGAGGTCGCGCCGCCGATCAGGAACAGCGCGAGCATGCAGGCGATGATCGCGCGGCTCTGGCGCAGGTCCTTGACGTAATGGCCGAAGGTGAACACCAGCGCGACCGGGATCAGGATGATCGAACCGACTTCGAACAAGTTGCTCCACGCTGTCGGGTTCTCGAACGGATGCGCCGAGTTGACGCCGAAGAAGCCACCGCCGTTGGTGCCCAGTTGCTTGATCGCAATCTGGCTCGCTGCCGGGCCGAGCGGGATCACCTGATCGACGCCTTGCATGGTCACGGCATTGACGTATTGCGCGAACGTTTGCGGCACGCCCTGCCAGACCAGAAACAGCGCCAGCAGCAGGCACAGCGGCAGCAGGCCGTAGAGGGTGGCGCGGGTCATGTCGACCCAGAAGTTGCCGAGGGTTTTTGTCGATTTGCGGCCGATGCCGCGACACAGTGCCACCAACACCGCCAGACCGGTGGCGGCGCTGACGAAGTTCTGCACGGTGAGGCCGGCCATCTGGCTCAGATAACTGAGCGACGCTTCGCCGCTGTAGGCCTGCCAGTTGGTGTTGGTCATGAAACTGACGGCGGTGTTGAACGCCAGCGTCCACTCCTGGCCCGGCAGGTTTTGCGGATTCAGCGGCAAGTGGTCCTGGAACAACAGGATCGCGAACAGCAGCAGGAAGCCTGCGAGGTTGAAGGCGAGCAAGGCCAATGTGTATTTCTGCCAGCTCTGTTCGACCTGCGGATCGACCCCGGCCACGCGATAACAACCGCGCTCGACCGGGCCGAGGACCGGCGACAGCCAGGTGCGCTGGCCTTCCATGACTTTGTAATAGAAGCGCCCGAGAAACGGCGCGGGAATCAGCACTAACGCGAAAAACCCGAGGATCAGCCAATAGTCATAACTGTGCATAGCCGCTCCTAGTTCCGGTCCGCGCGCAACAGCGCAACCAGCAGATAAATGAACAGCCCCACTGCCAATAGCAGTGACACCCCGTCCAGAACGCTCATGGAAAATCTCCGTGTAACGGCGTATTGCCGCGTGTGGGGCATTGTCGGCAGGGAGGCTGTAAAGGAACGAGAGCGAGGGGTGTGGCGGGGCATAAAGAAAGTGTAAAGAGTGGCTTTATGCGGGGGTTACAGGCGTTTTGGGCGGACGCCATCGAGAGCAAGCTCGCTCCCACAGGGATCAGTGCCGTGTCGGCGAATGCATTTCTATTGTGGGAGCGAGCTTGCTCGCGATAGCGGCATAACGGGCGACCTTGCCCCCAACTGGCGCACAAATCATAGCCATCCAGCGCCGATCATCTCCGATACGACACCTTTCCGCGCATTGCGACGCGCAAATACAAAATGGCACGCCCGCTGCACGCGCCCTCCCCCGAGCTTTCCAAACCGTTCCGGGAGCAACGCATGAACACACAACTCAAACCGACGCTGGGCACGCTGCATCTGTGGGGCATCGCCGTCGGGCTGGTGATTTCCGGGGAGTACTTCGGCTGGAGTTACGGCTGGGGCGTCGCCGGAACCCTGGGTTTTCTGGTGACGTCCTTTATGGTCGCGACCATGTACACCTGTTTCATCTTCAGTTTCACCGAGCTGACGACGATGATTCCCCACGCCGGCGGTCCCTTTGCCTACAGTCGCCGCGCCTTTGGCGAGAAAGGCGGATTGATCGCCGGGCTGGCCACGCTGATCGAATTCGTCTTCGCCCCGCCAGCGATCGCTCTCGCGATTGGCGCTTACTTGAATGTGCAGTTTCCGGCACTTGACCCGAAACACGCAGCGGTCGGTGCCTATATCCTGTTCATGGGCCTGAACATTCTCGGGGTAAAACTCGCGGCAACCTTCGAGTTGATCGTCTGCGTCCTGGCTGTGGCCGAATTGCTGGTGTTCATGGGCGTGGTCGCGCCGGCCTTCAGCTTCAGCAACTTTGCCCTGAATGGCTGGGCCGGTTCCGATGTGTTCGGCGCGCCGGCGATTGCCGGGATGTTCGCGGCGATCCCGTTTGCGATCTGGTTTTTCCTCGCCATCGAAGGCGCAGCCATGGCCGCCGAAGAAGCCAAGGACCCGAAACGGACGATTCCCAAGGCTTACATCAGCGGCATTCTGACCTTGGTACTGCTGGCGATGGGCGTGATGTTCTTTGCTGGCGGCGTCGGCGACTGGCGCACCCTGTCGAACATCAACGATCCGCTGCCGCAAGCGATGAAAACCGTGGTCGGCGAAAGCTCCGGTTGGCTGCACATGCTGGTGTGGATTGGCCTGTTCGGACTGGTGGCGAGTTTCCACGGGATCATTCTTGGCTACTCGCGCCAGTTCTTCGCCCTCGCCCGCGCCGGTTACTTGCCGAAATCATTGGCCAAGCTGTCGCGCTTCCAGACGCCGCACCGGGCGATCATCGCCGGTGGGCTGATCGGCATCGCGGCTATTTACAGTGACGGCTTGATCAACCTTGGCGGCATGACGCTGACCGCGGCGATGATCACCATGGCGGTGTTCGGCGCCATCGTCATGTACATCATGAGCATGCTCAGCCTGTTCAAACTGCGCAAAACCGAGCCAAACCTGGAACGGACTTTCCGCGCGCCGTGTTATCCGCTGGTGCCGATGATCGCGCTGGTGTTGGCGGTGGTGTGCCTGGTGGCGATGGCGTGGTTCAACACCTTGATCGGGCTGATCTTCGTGGGCTTCATGGTCGTCGGGTTTGTGTACTTCATGCTCACCGCGCAATTACGCGCCGATGCGCCAGCGGATGCGATGCTGACTGGCTTGTAGCAAGGGGCGGTAACGAGGGATACGCGCGAGACATTACAGGCCTAGAATGGAACCACTGCGAAATCTGATCGCTCAAAGTGGTATGCACGCTCGGTTGGCGAAATCCGCCAACCGGCCTGCCCTCAAGGAGAGCCCTATGCCCTGGTATGCCTGGTTGATTCTGGTCGTTGCAATCGGCTCGATCGTTGGCGGTTTGATGATGTTGCGCGACACCGCCACCAAGGTCGATCTGACCGAAGAGCAACGCAAACGCATCGCTGAACGCAATGCAGTCGCGGACGCCAAGGATGCGCAGGACCGCTGATAAAAAAACCCCACCTTCGCGGTGGGGTTTTTTTTTTGCGCTCGACAGTTCTGCGGCAGTCTTCCAAAAAACACGCCGCCCAGCCGAATGGCGCGCATCTGCATGCTTTTTTGCAGTAGAAGTACAGTCACCATCCAATATTCATTGGGTAAGATGGCGCATTGTCGCGGAGACCCAAAATGCGTTACACGCAGGACCATAAAGCCCAGACCCACCAACGCATCATCAAGGAAGCGTCTGCACGTTTTCGCCGCGACGGCATCGGGGCGACCGGCCTGCAACCCTTGATGAAAGCATTGGGCCTGACCCACGGCGGCTTTTATTCGCACTTCAAGTCGAAAGATGAACTGGTGGAAAAAGCCCTGCAAATGGCCCGCGATGAACTCGACGCGCATTGCGCCACGCTCTTCGCTGAGCAACGGCCGCTCGACGCGTTCATCGACAGTTATCTCTCCGAATGGCACCAGACCTCGCCGGATCAAGGTTGCCCGCTGCCGACCATGTCTTCAGAACTCGGACTGCGCGGCCAACCCAGCCCGACCACCGATCAAGTGCTCAACGCCAGACTTGAGCAAGTGCAAAGCACTCTTGAAGGCGAACAGCTAAGCGAACGCAGCATTGTCATCATGTCGACGCTGGTCGGTGCGCTGATGTTATCGCGCAGTGTCGAGAACGCCGAGTTGGCCCAGCGGATTCTCGACGTGACGCGCGATCACCTGAAACAGAACAACGATTAATCACTCCAGCGCTTGAACAGCACGCTGGCATTCACGCCGCCAAAACCGAAGCCGTTCGACAGCGCGTATTCAATCGGCATCGACCGCGCCTGGCCGTGAACGATGTCGACACCCTGCGCCGCCGGGTCCGGGTTATCGAAATTGAGCGTGGCCGGGACGATTTGATCGCGAATGGCCAACAGGGTGAAGATCGCTTCGATGCCGCCAGCGGCGCCGAGTAAATGACCGGTCGCAGACTTGGTCGACGTCACCGCAATCTTGTTATCCGCACCGAACAATGACTTGATCGCCGCCAACTCCCCGAGATCCCCGACTGGCGTCGACGTCGCGTGAGCATTGAGGTGTTGCACCTGATCGGCGCTGACCCCGGCTTGCGCCAATGCCAACGACATTGCCCGCCGAGCACCGCTGCCATCTTCAGGTCCGGCGGTCAGGTGATAGGCATCCGCACTGGTGCCGTAGCCGACCAGCTCGGCGATCGGTTTAGCGCCCCTGGCCAATGCATGCTCGAGCGATTCGATCACCAGCAGACCGGCGCCCTCGCCCATCACAAAACCGTCGCGATCTTTGTCGAATGGCCGCGAGGCGCGCTCCGGGGTTTCGTTGTAAGCACTGGACAAGGCCCGCGCGGCAGCAAATCCGGCCAGGCTGACGCGATCAATCGACGCTTCGGCGCCGCCGCACACGGCAATATCCGCCTCGCCACTGCGAATCAGCCGCGCCGCATCGCCGATCGCCTGAACACCAGCGGCGCATGCGGTTACCGGCGCGCCGAGCGGACCTTTGAAACCATGCAGGATCGACACGTGCCCCGCCGCCAGGTTGACCAGAAACGAGGGAATGGTGAACGGCGACAAGCGTCGCGGCCCGCGCGTATCGGTGGTGCGCACCGCATCGGCAATGGCGCCAAAACCACCGACGCCCGAGCCGATAATCGTTGCGGTGCGTTCCTGAGCATTAGCGTCCTGCGCCTGCCAACCGGCCTGCTCCAGCGCCTGACGCGCGGCTTCTATGGCGAACATGATGAAGCGATCCATCTTCTTCTGTTCTTTGGGCGCGATGGCCCGGTCCGGGTCAAAACCCGCTTCGGCATCGTCAGCAATGCTCGGCACCGCGCCGCCGACCTTGGCCGGCAGATCCGCAACCACTGCGTCGGGCAATGCGCGCAGTCCGGAACGCCCGGCCAACAGGCGTGCCCACACGGCTTCGACGCCAGAACCCAATGGCGACACCAGGCCCATTCCAGTCACAACTATTCGACAATCACTCATACCGCATTCACCTCAAACCGATTCATGACGCCTCACTTGTAACGTGCGGCGGGCTTATCTCGGGACAGGTTCGGCGCCATCACATGACGGGCCGCAACAAAGGCTTGCCACTCGGACGCATCCGGCAACGAAGGAATAGTGATCAATTCGCCCTGGTCCAGACCGGCCAACGACGCATCCACCATGTCCGCTGCATCCATGATCATTTCCGCCGGGATGCCGCTGGCATCAATCCCCGAGCGCTGCCAAATCTCGGTGCGCGTCACCCCAGGCAAAACCGCTTGCACTCGCACGCCGGTGCCGCTGAGTTCCGCGTCCAAAGATTGGGTCAGGCTCAGAACATACGCCTTGCTGGCGCTATAAGTCGCATTAAACCGTTCCGGAAACAAAGCCACGACCGAGGCAATGTTGATAATCGTGCCGCGCCCCGCTTTGGCAAAACTGGCTGCAGCCGCCGACGCCAGGCGCGTGACCGTGGTGACGTTGAGCTGAATCAGTTGCTCAAGTTGTTCCATGTCGGCGTTCGCGAGTAAACCGTCGCTGGCAACTCCCGCATTGTTCAGCAGCAGGCTGATGCTCGAATCGCTGCGCAGACGTTGTTCAACTTTTATGACTTGGTCTTTTTGCGTGAGGTCAGCTGTGAGCACTTCGACCTGAATGCCGTGCTGCTCGCGCAGTTGGGTGGCGGCGTCCTGAAGGCGTTGCTCGTCGCGGGCGACCAACAGCAAATCGAAACCGCGAGCGGCCAGGCGATGGGCGTAGATAGCGCCGATGCCTGAGGAGGCGCCGGTGATGAGGGCTGTGCCTTGGGATTCAGGGGTAGTCATGGCTGTGCTCCTTCTGGGATCGTGGAGAAATGACGTTTGGAAACGTCAGAATAGGACGAGGATTTATTATAGGCATAATCCAATGAAAATATGACATACGTAATTTTTTCATTCGGACCAGCGGAAGGAGCCGGCAGGCGCACCGCCGTACCCCAATGTTCATTGGCCCATCTGCCAATTCTTAGAGTTGCAAAGCGCAAGTTTGTTGTTGAACCCTCGTCAGTCGTTCACGTTCCAAGCCCAAAACGGCAAGCAGAAGAAGGGCAAATCACCCTGCTCGCGCCTTGCCGTGCACATTTAGATACGAGACAATGCTAAATATCTAAATAATTTGCCAACGCCAACAACAGCGACTAACTAAGTACCTTGCTTATCGGTAACTGTTTCTAAGCCTGAGGGTTACATGAACTTCCCTGCAAAAATACAGCATGACAATGGACAGCATGAAATTGATATTGCAGAACTGCTCCGAAGTTTGTGGAAGCAACGAGGCATTATTCTCATTTTTACTGCGCTCTCTACTTCGATTGCAGTTACCTATGCCCTAATGGCACAGCCGCAGTATAAAGTTCAGAACTATGTCAGGCCAGTCGCTTCGGCGGAGTTGGACATGCTGAATGAAACCGGTCTATATAAGATACAACCTGAAGAAGCATTAAGACGAATCGGCTCCTCCATGGAGTCTTATGACGAGCGACGTAAGTTTTTCCTGGCCAATCCGGATTTGCTCAGCCCGCTGCAAATTCCTGGCAAGCCAATCGAAGAAACCATTGAAAACTTCAATACCAAAGCTTTCACGGTCGACCAAATCGATCCGAAGAAAACTGCAAACCTTTCAGAAGCCATTCAACTAGGCGTGGAGTATCCCGCTGGCGTCAATGGTGTGTTGATTGTAAACAACTTCACAGACTATGTAGTTAAGCGCGAAAAAGAAAAAGTAGAAGCTGATTTTCAAGTTATTATTGCCAACCGCATAGCTCAAGTAGAAAGAAAGCTTTTATCAAAAAAAGCGGCTTATGACGCTGAAAAAGATTCGAAAATCGCGGCGCTTTTAGAGAAAGACCAACTTAAAAAAGAATGGCTTCAGGACGAACTCAAAGCATTGCGGCAGCAATTGCAGACTCGCCGGCAAAACCGCATCAAACAGTTGGACGAAGCAATCACGATTGCCACCAAACTGGGCATCGTTGCTCCTACTACTCCTTCTGCTCTTGGAGAGTCAGGACAGAGCAGACAGGGCAACATGATACGCACAGAGGTCAGCAACCAGGCAATCCCTTTGTATTTCATGGGCCAGTCAGCGCTTGAAGCAGAACGAGCAACGCTGCGGTCCCGTAATTCGGATGACTTTACCGAGCCCCGTGTTGATGAAATTCAAAAGGAACTGAACCTCCTCGCCAATAATCGCGAAGTTGCTCTCTTAAGACAACGTGGTAACGAAGAGCTATTCCTCAAAGGCCTGAGCGAAATTCGTGAAGAATTAGCGCATTTGAACAATCTTCATATCAACTTCGATCAATTCAATTTGGTTAACATTGACAAGATTGCGACGCCACCGCCAGGGCCGATTAAGCCAAAAAAAGCCATAATAGTCGGTTTAGGATTTACGTTGGGGCTTTTGCTGGGCGTAATGCTCGCGCTTTTCAGAACTATTGCTTTTCCGAAAATCGTAGATTCAGAAAAATAACCTTTGTGTCTTTGTCTCAGTTAGAGGCTGGATGGCGAAATCCTGCTCCAATCTAGCTTCAATTGAATGGAATATGGTTAAACGCTCAATAAAAAAGGCCGATCAATGATCGGCCTTTTTTAGTTTCAGCTGTTAATTAACTTCTAGCTTATCTTTATTTCTTTCAAGAATCGCCTTCCCAATGCCCTTCACCTCAAGCAACTCATCCACAGATGCGAATGGTCCATTACTCTCGCGATAGGTAATGATCGCCTTAGCCTTCGCGTCCCCTACACCCGCTAGCTCGCGTTGAAGCGTCAACGCATCTGCGTTATTCAAATCGACTTTGCCATCCTGCGCTTCTCTGATGACCTGCGCATTCACAGAAGGCTGGACCGTATCCGCGATGCTTACAGGTGCAGCAACAACCGCAATAGAAGCGCAGCTAAGGAGGGCGAAAACCAACGAGTAGAAATAACTTTTACGCATTAATGAAGCTCCATGACATCTATTGAGAAAGCAGCATCTCCGATGCTGCTCCTCAACCTTAGGCGATCTCATGAAACTGTCAAAAGTGTGTACGTTTCAGAATGTGAGAAAGTCAAGGTTCCAGACGACGTTGCTGATAGATCCAGTCAACGATCTCGCCATCTGGCGTGTATCCACTGACCGTTTCACGAAGGAGTTGGCGTACAAGCGTGTAGTCATCCTTTTCGACAGCCTGAACCAGATCACCTAACTTGCCCTTCAATACATCCCAGGCAAGGTGATCCTCATTTGCGCTCATGATCATCGGATGTTGAGTGGCGCTGACATTGTCGCCAATCAGCAATTCCTCATAGAGCTTTTCGCCCGGACGTAGGCCAGTAAATTCGACTGCAATGTCTCCGTGAGGGTTTTTTTCCGAACGCACGCTTAAGCCTGACAAATGAATCATCTTCTCTGCCAGTTCAACAATTTTGACAGGTTCGCCCATATCCAAAACAAACACGTCACCACCCTGCCCCATGGAACCTGCCTGGATGACAAGCTGCGCTGCCTCAGGAATGGTCATAAAATAACGAGTTATCTTCGGATGGGTAACCGTAAGCGGGCCGCCTGACTTGATTTGTTTGTGAAACAGTGGAATAACCGACCCAGAGGAACCCAGAACGTTACCGAATCGCACCATGGTGAAACGCGTTTTATTAACATGCGCTATGTTCGATGTATCATCGAACAATACCGGGGCTAACTCCCGACTGAGAGCTTGCAGGGTCAACTCGGCCAAGCGTTTAGTGCTGCCCATGACATTGGTAGGACGAACAGCTTTGTCTGTTGAAATCAGGACAAAGTTTGCAACACCCGCCTTCAATGCAGCCTGAGCAGTATTAAGCGTGCCTATGACATTATTTAAAACGCCCTCAGCAATGTTGTGTTCCACCATGGGTACGTGCTTGTACGCCGCAGCGTGATAGACCGTTTCTACATGCCAAGTCTTCATTACGTCTAACAATTTACCCTGGTTACGTACTGAACCTAGAATGGGCAATAACCGGACGGATAAAGATTCGCGAGTAATTCGCTGTTCTAGCTCCGAAAGAATGCTGTAAAGATTGAATTCGCTGTGCTCAAACAACAGAAGCGTCGTAGGCCGTAAAGTAAGAATTTGCCGACACAGTTCAGACCCAATGGAGCCACCGGCGCCGGTTACTAATACTGAGTGACCGGTAATACAGTGTGCAAGCAGATCCGCTTGGGCAGGAACAGCGTCACGACCCAACAAGTCAGCTATGTCCACTTCTTGAATGTCATCGACCTTTACGCGGCCACTCGCCAAGTCCATAAAGCCTGGAACGCTTCGGACGTGGAGCGGGAATCCTTCCAGATACCCAAGGATTTCGCGACGACGACCGCGGTTCGAAGACGGAATAGCAAGAAGAATTTCCTGGGCTCCCGTGGTATCGATCATCTGCTGTATATGTTTAGGCTTGTAGACTTGCAGACCAGAAATGACTCTATCGGCGATGCCGCTATCATCATCAATGAACGCGACTGGCCGCATCACTCGCCCCATACGCAAGGCTGCAACGAGCTGGTTGCCCGCTGCCCCTGCACCATAAATTGCCACTCGAGGCAGCCCATCGTCACGACTGGTAAAAGGGACGTGCTGAGCAGCGCTGAACCAGTCACCAAGAAAATATTGACGCATGGCCAAACGCAGTCCACCGATCATAATCAGGCTCAACCACCAATAGTTGAAAATGATCGAACGTGGAACAACGTTTTGATGATTGCTATACCAGTAGACGACCACGCCAAGAATCAATGCCGACAGAGTGACAGCCTTGACGATTGCGATGAGAGCGTCGTTGCCAAAATAACGCAAGACGGCGCGATACAATCCGAATCTGACGAACAAAGGGATTGCGACCACCGAGGCGCTTATAAACAACCAAAGATGATCTCTCAGTGGATTAGTGAACTCATCTAAGCCAAGACGAACCACAAACGCCAGCCAAAGCGCTATCCACACCAGAACCAAATCTGTCACAACCTGCATCAGCCGTTTTTTCCGCCGAGGTAGCTGAAGCAGCCATTGTCGAAGCATCTCAATATCCTTTTCAAATAAAGCGGAGCGTAAGCTTAAGGCCCAACTGCTTTTATCTCAAACCTATTCAACCCTTCAGCCTCTGCGCCAGCCACACCGATAGGGAACGTTCGTAAAACTATTGGCAAATTTCTCGCTGACCAGCCTTGATTCGGAGAGCTGCCACGACCAAGGGAAAGTAAGCGACTGCTACGCCGAGCACCCCATCGACTACTCCCAAGCATACAAGTACGCTTAGCGGTAATAACCAGACGCAGTTAATGGCTAGGACCACCAAGGAAACCCGACGATGACTGCCCGTCCGGCGCGACATGATTTGGTAAGCATGGCTACGGTGCGCTTCGTAAACCTTCTCGCCACGCAGCAGCCTAACAAAAAGCGTGCAAGTCGCATCAACAATAAACACTCCCAGCAAAATCAACCAAGCCCACAATAGTGCTGGATTTATCGAAGCGGCCTGCAGAGAGAGGACGCCTAAGGTAATGCCTAGAAAGCCACTGCCGGCGTCTCCCATGAAAATACGGGCAGGAGGGAAATTCCAGTATAAAAATCCTGCAACAGCACAGGCAAGGGTTAGCGGAAGCCAAAACAATTCTGGAGCATTTGCGAGTGCATATAAAATCGCCCCCCCCGCACACACGAAGATTGCCTCTAAACTCGCAAGCCCGTCAATGCCGTCCATAAAATTATAAAGGTTTAATAACCAGACCAGAAATACGGCCCCCACGGCGTATCCAAACCAACCTAAATCCAACGAAAAATTAAAGAACTGGATTAATGGTAATCCATTCACAAAAAACATGGCTAAGGCGGCTGCGGCAAAATGGCCTAACAATCTCCACCTAGCCGGAACATGGCCGTGATCATCAAGAAACCCGATCAAAGCTATCAACGTGCCCGGTAAGACTAACCCCCAAACAAGCATCCAAGGTACAAAACCAGAAACCCCTAGTAAAATTGCGCTTGCAATAAATGAAACTACGATAGCAACGCCCCCTCCCCGCGGAGTGGGTAAAGTATGAGAGCTCCTAGAGTTAGGTATATCAATCAAACTATTGGAAAGCGCATATTTGCGCAACATTGCCGTTCCTATCAGTGCACCGATGAGAGCAAACGGTAATATCCAGTAAAAACTAATCATGTACGACTCTCCCACAAATTTACTTCAGTATATTTTCAAGAACCGTAAAATAACAATCTAGAGGCGGCGCGATAGATGATTTAAAACTCACATTCCAGTTCGCTTTCCGTCCATCTGCATTGACTTCACTGAACATTTAGATTAGCTCAAATATTAAATTTACTGTGTAGGGCAGAAAAGGGGACGGTCCAACTCCTTCCTCTGAAAGAAAGTTTTTGAATGCACTCACAGCGCCCAGCATTCCAGACAAAACCAGACAAATCTTTATCGCTAGATTAAAGTTTATTTGACGTCGATTGTGAGTAATCAACACCGCGACTGGAAGTGCGAACGAAAGCAAATCAAGAAATCGCAATCCCGCGTATGTATAGGCGGAAAGCATCCAAAACAGAGAACCTAACCCAGCACCTAGCGCAGACAATTTTGTTTTGTCAGCACGCTGAAGGCCACTGAATAATATACCGAACACCAATATGACCAAAACCACCAATTTACTTAACCCAGATGATTCGCCTGGAGCACTGAATCCTTGATACGAAGCGAGCTTCAACTGAAAATAATCCATATTTAAGTAGACGACAGCCATCGCTAACGCGAAAAAAAACAGTCCTGCGAACACAGTAGAAAATCTACTCCAGCGCATCTGGCTGAGCCAAATTATCGCAAAAGAACACATTATCGAGTAATGAAACAAAACGGAGCCAACGGCAAAAGCTGCAGAACTCTTGATTCGGCTTCGATTAAAATATTGTGCAGCCAATATCAGTAATCCGGATGCTATACCGAGCCTAATTACATTCATGCTGTACTGATAAATAAAAGCGGGCGCAATATAAGCAAGAAACAAGAATCTTTCATTTTTATTAGATCTGGCGACGTAAAAGTACAACAAGCCAAAAAATATCAATGCAAAGAATCTTACAACCATCACCGGGCTATCAAACACTCCCAACAAAACTTCAGAAACCCCTATAAAGCCGGGCTCCATACCGCCGGTATCAGTGCCATTATAGAGTCCGCTGACAAGGAACTCATACGTATTTGTGTCGGTACCAACATCACCCCTCAACACCGAGATCATTGTAAAAAAAATAAGCAAAATGAATAACGGCGAGCGAGATCTATTGCCCGTGAGCTCCGATAAAGTCAACACTGTAAAAATCAATGTCCAACCTATCAAATAGATCATAAATTATTCATACCGAGAAAAACCTTTAACACTCGACGAACAAATCGAATAATCGACCACGCTCCAAAAACAAAATAGGTTGCCAGCCCTATCAATTTCTTTTTAAAAAGAAAGTGGTATACAAAAAGCTCACCCCGCTCCATACGCCATAAATTCCCGCTCAAACCAGAGTCGCCATAGCGTGGCTTGTAAGAGTAAGCTAACGGTGCATGATAGCGATAACATTTACTACCGGAAAATATAGCATGACACCACAGCAGATAGTCTTCGCAATATCTTTTCCCACTGTAGAATCTGATATCCAAAGAGGAAGATACCATTACCGAAGAAGTGGAAAATCTGTTAGCCGCCAGTAACTGGTTTCCGGAAACCTCATAGAACGCAATATCATCTATCGAAGGCTTAGGGCTTGTCGGTTCATCTAGAATAGCAACACAATCCTGGCCCGTAATGCTAACTTCCGGATTATTTTTCATCCACGCAAGTTGTATCGCGGTTTTGTGCGGATGCCAACTATCATCTGAATCCAGGAAAGCAACAAAAGGTTGAGAAGCACTCGCCCACCCAGCATTTCGTGCTGAAGCTGGTCCCGCATTTTGCGGCAAAGCGATTATTTTGATCCATTGCTCAGGAAACTCAGACTTCAATTTATGCAAAAAGTCTAATGTACCGTCGCTACTACAATCGTCAACCAATATTACTTCATATGGTCTGAGCGTTTGCTCGTACACCGAAGTTAGCGCACGCTGTATCGAATCAACGCAGCGAAAACAAGGAATTATGACGCTAACCTCGGCATACACCATCTTAATTGCATCGCCCGCTTCGATCATATATATAACTCATCATATTCAGTCGTCTGCAGCCGAGCAGTAATTAGATTTACTGCTCAACCTCAACTCATATTTACTTAGCCGTCGTCAACTCAGCTTTAATATAATCCAGCTTTTGAAGCACGCCTTTAATTTCTTCCACCGAAAGTCGATGTGTATTGTGTGAAGTGTAGTCATCTAGAATGGACACTTGCTCCTCACCATTTGAGGAGTATTTCTCATAATTCAGATCCCTATTATCGGCTGGGATTCTGTAATACTTACCCATATCTTCTGACTTTGCCATCTCTTCACGTGAAATCAATGATTCGTACAGTTTTTCACCGTGACGTGTGCCAATGACTTTAATATCCGCTTTCTTGTTGAACAGCTGCGTTAATGCATTCGCAAGATCAGCCACGGTTGAAGCAGGAGCTTTTTGAACGAAGATATCGCCTTGCTTAGAGTGTTCGAAGGCATGCAACACGAGATCAACAGAGTCTTCGAGAGACATCAAAAACCTAGTCATGTTCGGGTCTGTGACCGTCAGTTGAGCTCCGCTTTTAATCTGGTTAACGAATAAAGGAATCACCGAACCTCTCGAAGCCATCACATTGCCATATCGTGTTGCGCAAATGACCGTTTTCGAAGTTGTAGGTATCATCCTTGATTTAGCAATAACTAACTTTTCAGCCATTGCCTTAGAGATACCCATTGCATTAATCGGGTAAACCGCTTTGTCAGTACTTAGAACAACGACCCGCTCAACACCGCAAGCAATCGCTGCATTGAGTACGTTTTCGGTGCCCAGGACATTAGTTTTTACAGCCTCCATGGGAAAGAATTCACATGAGGGTACTTGCTTTAATGCGGCCGCGTGAAAAATGTAATCAACGCCAGATAGCGCTTGTTCAATGCTTGAATAATCGCGCACATCACCAATGTAGAATTTTACCTTGTCATTGCCAAGCGCGATGCGCATGTCTTCTTGCTTTTTCTCATCGCGGCTAAAAATCCTGATTTCCTTTACCGCAGTATCTAGAAAGCGTTTGAGCACTGTGTTCCCGAAGGATCCAGTGCCACCGGTAATCATTAATACTTTATTATCGAACATAGATTCTCCAGACTCTATCAGCGGGTACGATGCATATAATCGATTAAATCAGCCCAAGACGGCGCGACATAACCTGTGGCAGCTTTAAATTTTGAAGGATCCAATGATCGATCGATGACCAGGCTTTCATCCCTGACAATCTCAATTTTCTTTTCGTAAATGGATGCTATTTGTTTTAGCAAAGAATATTTATCTATCGGGCTTGCAGCGACTTGATAAAGACCACTCAGCTCGGGATTGGGTAAAACGAAATCCCGTATAACTCTTGCTAATTCGACTGTGGGCAATCCTGAAAAAATAGCCTTGGCGAAGCCCTTTACGCTTCCTGACTGACTCAAAAACCAGTCAACCAGAGAGAAAGTACTATTTAGCTCGTGACCAATTATGGATGTTCTCAATGTAACGGCCAACTTCGAATCCACTACCTCGCCCAAGAACTTGGATTTCCCATAGATATCTTCTGCGTCGGATACATCAGCCTCCGTATACATTCCTTTGCGGCCTGAAAACACACAGTCAGTGCTGATCTGTACAAGTCGCGCATTAGACAGTTCACAGATTTTTGAAAGTCTGTGAGGCAACAACGAATTTATCGGCAATACCGCCATAGGGTCTTTAGCTGTCGATAATTGCTTTATCAGACCGATGCAATTTATAACCGCATCAGGTTTTACATCATTGAACACAGAGATCAGCTGATCTGCATCTAACACGTCCACATTCGAAAGAAGTTTAGCTCTCTCTTGCTCGGAAAATCTTACGAGGGCCGACGGGCTGCGAGTAGTACCCCAGACATCGTACCGCTCATCGCCGAACAGTTGTCTGAACATTGTGCTACCCAGCATCCCCGTAGCACCCAGAACTAATATTTTCATAGTTATCACCCAGCGACCATATTGCGACTAGTAGAAGAAAAGACCGTGATCCTAGTTAAAATCTTTCAATTGTTTTCTGTAGAAATAAGCACCTGCAAGCAGTACGAGCCCACTCAACAGAATCTGTATTCCCACCAAATAAATTGAAGAAAGAGACCAAAACATCAGGTAATCCAGCAGGCCAAAAGTTGACCAGCAGAGAGCGATCATAGAAACAGTGATTTTCGCTGCCACTATTAACGTGTCCGATAGGTAAGGCAGCTTTCGAATTAAAAAGAAACAGGTCAGGACTATGGATATTATATTATATAAGACCCAAATATATGCGGCACCCAAAACCCCGTAGACATCGACAAAAATCGGCAACATTACAACCATTATAGAAACGCAAAAAAAATTTAACTTAAAAGCCAGTTTCGTCCACTTCATCGCTAACTGGAGTGAAAAAGGAACTATTGATAATGACTGGAGCGCGGTACCAATGACTAGCACTGGAAAAATCGCGTTAATTTTGTCTGCAAGTTCCGTCTCAAAAACCACATGCACCAATCCGCCTGACAACCAGTATATGGAGCCGCATAATACGGACATGACCAACGCAATAATGGAAAAAGCAGAACGATACACTCTTTCGAGCTCATTCTGGTTGCCACTCGCAAAACTTTTTGAAAAACGGGGAAACAATACGGCACTGAACGCCGTAGAGAATATATATGGAACACCTGCAAGAGTTGCCGCCAATGTATAAGCAGCATAATCCGAAAGACCAACACTACCACTCAGATAGATCTTGTCGTATTGGACAGCCACAATCGAAGTCAAAGATATCAGTAACACCCCTCCACTGAACTTCATACCCTTCTTCAACACCGCCAGCTTGAAACCTTTACTAAACGGATTAAAATCCAATGCACGATACAAGAAAACTAACAGCGATAATAAATATAGAATCTGAATGATTACTTGCATATAGAAGTAATCAGTGACGCCTGCCCCTGGCTGCATTAACTGAAGAAGCAATACAACTCCCAAAGTTCTAGCAACAGAATATGGAATGTAAATTACGTTAAGCGTTGGCTGCATCTCACGACCAACAAACACTCCTTGTAGGGCGAGAATCGGTAAATTAAGGCCAATAAAAATAGCCATATAATGGATTGATTCTAATACTTCCGAGTGCGAAAGTTTTTCAAAATTTAGCCAGTGATTAGTAACCGTATCCGCACTCAACCAAACCAACAAAACTATGAAGATTCCCAAAACTGAGAACACCGACAGATACGTTTTGACCAATATCTGGGTGGATTTTTTGTGTCTTGCAGGCGCATAGCTCTCACGCCGTGAAGACGATGCGAGTCTATGAATAATGCTGCTCGTCAAACCGCCTTCCAGTACCATCAAAACCATCAGAAGTGACGTAAAAAAACCGATTAGCCCGATGGCCTCCGCACCCAGAACTTTCGTCAGGAGCGGTAATGAGATCAAACTTGAAGCGGCAAAAATCACTTTTCCTGAAAAACTTGCCAAAAAAAGCGTTCTAATACTTTTCACTTTTTATATTCCATGATACTTCAGCCTCACTCCCTAACAAATTAAGTTATAAAGTACTTTTGATCCTGTCACGTAGATTTTTATCCAGTTCCTGACGAGCCAATCGAACGTCTGGCACAACGGCGAGCACTTCTCGGCCATTACTGGCGGATGGCTTCAGCAGACGTTTGAAACGCGACAGCACATGTTTAGAGATAACGACCAGCAACTCCTTGAATACATCCAGGCGTCTTACATTTGAATAACCTTGTTCTACCGCGGCCAATCGAGCAAGACGCGTTGTAGAGAGGTAATCTTTATGGCCCCATGCGCATAGAGCATATAAACGTGCCAAATTAAATTTCTTTAATTGCTCAGCTCCGCCAATGCCATTTAATGTGGTCCATGCCGCATGAGCCCAAACGGTTTCCACGCTGAAAAAATGGGGGATTATCTCAGGCCACTCAAGATTCTTAAAAGGCGCAATATGTGGATCACTTTTTAGATCACCTTTATGCTTACCCGCCGCGCTACGGCCACTATTACTACCGCCAGCGCCCCCAGGCATTGTAAAAGGAAGATCAATGAGCGCATATTCATGCCCTAGCAAACTTAACGCTACCGAGGCCGACATATCCGGACTAGTGCCGAAAAACACTTGGCCATTGGATTCTCGCAGTTGGTCGATAAGCGAATGATGAACCAACCCGTGATAAAGTTTTGGAAGCTCGTCCGTACCTTGGCACGCGGCGTGAAGAGCCACATTTAAGTTCCCAAGACTGCCCATGTATTCAATTTTTTGATCGAACTCACTGAGATACACTCGACCAGCATGTGCAGCACCGTACATCTTGGTTCGAAAATCTGGCCAGTAATACAATGCTTTAACTTTTGGGGTAATCATCTTGATGCCTTTGTTCTTAGCAAAGGCTGCAACCTCGATAATTCGCTCCGATACGCTATCATCGTCACCGATAAGGCAAATATATTCCCCAGTAGCGATGCGCATTGCTCGCTCATGGTTTTCCGTCATTGACAAACGATCTACCCAATGAACGTATCTCAAGCGACTATCTAGATTTTTTCCCGCCCACTGCGCCAACTCACACTCATCATTGCTCGTATCATGCACTACTACTTGAAGTAGCTCAGAATCAATGTCCAACAAGCTTTCAATGCAGTGAATAGCGTATTGCGATCTGTTATGTGTAGGCACTACGACTGAAACTAGATAATCAACATCAACCATTATTTTCTCACTTAAATACTGCAACTCATTAGACCGGAGCACTGCGCAGCGACAAAAACTTGATTTTAACCTTCTTTTTTCGGGTTTGCTATCGAAAAACATGAGTGATGTCAGGATTCACAAGCAAACTCCAGATCTCTGCGTTTGGAGCTAATGCGTCTCCCATGCCAACCAAAATCAGTGAAAGCCATCTGATCTGTGCATCGTGAAAAATTGAAATTTAGGTCTGAAGACCCTTAGATTGGGCAGCAAAGGCTCTTGTAGCTCCGATTCGGATCAAAAAATCCTGTGCCACCATTCGTAGAGCGATTGTACAAGCCGCGTCACCTACAACAAAGGCGATCACATCCGACGGAATCCTCCCGGCACGCAAACAGTCGAAGAATCGCGCATAGAATATGATGGACGGCATGGTGCTTGGAGGGAGCTCGTGAAGACAGAGATCTTCCAGATCACATGGCGCGATCATGGAGCTAGCAGAGAAAGATCTAACCTAGATGACCGGTAAGAGTCAAAGTGCCAAAATTCCTTGCCTATAATCATCCGCGCAATTTAATTGCGACATGCATTATTCGCCCAGAACCAGGGACGGAAAAAAGATTGTCCCAGACACTTGGCAGTTGGGGAGCAGACACCCAGGAAAAGAGATTAGCCGTAAATTCTGGCGCGGCCTATTCCGCACCAACCGATACAAATCTCCGGTCGCGCTTTCTGCGCACTCTATACTTGAGATAAACGGCGTCTAATAAAGAAGCTTGAAAGAACGATTATGCAGCCGGCAGCAGCCCCCGCGGCTAGACCAATGATCACTATTACGACCTTCTTAGGTTTCACGGGAGTGCTTGGTGGGGTGACGATACCATCCTGACGATAAACCGTTATATCGTCCGGGGCGTCTTCAAGACTTTGATAGTAGGCCAGCCTTTCCTCAATGCCACGCAGTTCCTTAATGAACGGATCATCGGAATAACGCGTTTCTAGATTTATAAGCTCAGCCTCCAGAGCTTTGCTCCCACGCATATATGTTAGGTTCGCTCCCATATCGCCTGCCATTTCGGAGGAGCGATCGATTGTGAAAACCGGCGGCTTATCCAGATTTATTGACTTGGCAACATTAAGAGCTTCCCTCAATCGATGGATAGTATCTTCGCGCTGTTTCTTTCCACTGTCTCGTAGCGTTTCGATTTGCGATTTCAAAATGCGGGCCCTTAACTCCGCTTCTGAATGGGCGTTACGTAGGACCTCTTGCTTCGCATACTCACCAGCCTGAGCTACATAACCGCTGACCAGTTCGACTGCTTTTACAGGATCGGATTCTCGTAATGAAACGACCCAACGATCGTTTTGATCTTTACCAACAGGGGCAATAGTCAAACGCTTATAAAAATCCTCATATAGACCTCTGTCTATAATTTTCGCACTAGAGCCTGCTCCAGACTTGACATAAACGCTATTAAAAAAAGATTGACGCATAGATTCGGATTGTAGATTGCGTAAAAAAACGTCATAAATATCTTTAACAGTGTATGGCGCCAACTCAGATTCACGCGTGCGACCATAGTTCAAATTAGCAATATTGTTTATAGTGGGAGGGGCGATTTCTAGCTTAGCCTCGTAAACAGGGGTAATCATAAATGCAACAGCGAGAGCGACCAAGCCAGCTAAAAAAGTAACTGCAAAAATTAGCCGTTTCTTTTTCCACAACACTGCCGTGATATCAAATAAATCGAGTTCTGCAACTTGATAATTTTTATTATTAGTATCTTGCATAATTTTTACCTTCGCGCCAAGTACAATCCAGAAAACTCTAAATTTTCGGCCTACTTGCCTGACCACTTACTTAAAATGGTACGCTTCCCGTATAGCAATTTAACTAAAAACCAAAAACCGAAACTTTACAGCTGGCATTTCAAGCCTAAACTACTTTATTAGACCTTCTCCTGACGGAATCAAACCTCCTCCCGGCGAGCCAAAATAAAACCGGTCCAATCGCCATTCCCAAAAGAAAAAACAGGACTATGTAAACCGCTAATGGTAACTGCGGTGAAGTCCAACCAAAAAAGATCAGAGAAGTTAACTGGTTGTTCTCCAAAATAAATGCAATTGATATCAAGACCACTGATAGAAAAACAACTATTTCGAACACACGCTTAAAATTTCCCATTCGACCGGTTCCTGCCTCAGAGTTCATCCTCTTCTTCCTCGTTAACGCGATCTCTTAGCTCCTTGCCTGGTTTAAAATGAGGCACGAATTTTCCATCGAGACTGACGGATTGGCCAGTCTTTGGATTACGCCCGACACGAGGCGCTCGATAGTGTAGAGAAAAGCTACCAAAACCCCGTATCTCGATGCGATCACCGGTAGCAAGACATTGGGACATTTGCTCAAGCATGGTCTTGATAGCTAGCTCCACATCCTTCGATGAGAGTAGCCCTTGATGGGTGACAATTCGTTCGATCAACTCCGACTTCGTCATTTTTTTCCCTTCTTTTTCAAGCAGCTAGATCAGTACTTCATTTGTTTTAGCATGTCTAATTGGATTTGAACAGCCCGCAATCCGACTTATTCCATTCGTCACGAGCCATTAAACGAATAGACCCAACGTGTCATGGCAGGAAGAAGCATCCTGGAGTGACTCTCACCAACGAATGTTGACATCGAGACCGACCAATTTGAGCAGCACCGGAGAAAAACGACTAGAAACCTCTGGAACCACAGAGAATTTGCTGCAAGGGGTACCGCGTGCTCCCCGCCCTATAGGGCCTTCGCAACATCGCACGCAGGGACGCAACCAGTTGAAATCACCAGGTTATCGTCAGTCCAACATGCGTCGTCGGTCACGGTAAGACGCTCCAGCTGCTTTCAAGGCTGTCGATGCTGGTTCAACAGGATTCCAACCCAACAACGTGCGAGCTTTCGACGAATCGACTACGAGCGAGCCGTATAATTGAACATAGATTGATGGCTTGCGTAGGATTGTTAGAGCAAATTGCGCAAAGATGTCAGGCACAGGTAATAACTTCGGCCTTTTCCCCATACCTTCCGCTAGGAAAGAAACAATTTCTTTGGTGGACAGATCCATACCATCAGAAATCAAAAAGGTTTCTTGTGCTGCGGCAGGGTGTTCAATGCACAGTGAAATAAAGTCAGTTAAATTCTTTAACGAGACCATACTTCTTTTATTCTTCGTAATGCCAAACGGCAAGGGAAGCCCGGTCGCCACAAGCTTAATCAGGCGTTGAAAATTTCCTGGTGCGTTCACTGCATACACCAATGGAGGACGTATTATGACCAACTCCATGGTGCTATTCTGAAGCTTGCTTCTCAGTAGATCTTCAGCTTGTCTTTTCGATTCTGCGTAAATTGCATGCGGTGCCACTGCAGACGACTCTGTGAAAGCTTCACTGTAAGTTTGGGAGCCATTAACTCCGATTGAGCTAATAAAGATAAAACGCTTTACGCCGGACGCTATCGCCTGCTCTGCCAAGCGAAGAGTGCCCTCGACGTTGACACTTTTGAATGCGGCTACATTATTTACATCTCCGAGCACATGTGCACGGCCTGCCAAATGTATTACAACATCGACATTTTTAAGAGCGGACGTCCAGTCCGTTTCACTTGATATATCACCTACTGCAATCAAATTCACACTGCTAATTGAAACAGGATCTAGCCTTCTGACCGATCCAAAAATTTGGTAACGCTCATCAGCAGCCAAGTGGCTGATTAAAGACTGTCCTACAAAACCGGTAGCACCAGTGATCAGAATATTCATGATTAACCTAATTTTTTAACTTCGGCCTAATTGGATCCGTCTCTTTATGGACTTTCTACAAACCGACTATACTCATCGATCAGCAACGAAGAATAAAGATTACTGTCAAATGATGTTTGTGCGCGCGACCGAGCGGAGTTTGCCATTGTCATCAGTAAGTCTTCGTCGTCTACTAGTGTACGAATAGAGTTTGCAAGACTTACAGAATCCCCGACAGGAACAAGAAGTCCGGTTTCGCCATCGACCACCGCATCAGAGAGACCGTAAATGCATGTTCCAACTGTTGGCAATCCCATCGCTGCAGCCTCGATCACTACGGTGCCAAATCCTTCACGATAACTTGGAAGACATAATAGATCTGCAATTGCCATATATTTTTCAGGGATATTAGAGAACCCCACAATTTTAATTCTGTTTTTTATACTAGCATTTATTATGTTATCTATGATGTCGAAGCCATCTGGTTCATATGGGCCGACAAGGAGCAAGCACAAGTCTTGCCCCTCTAAGACGAGCCGTCCAAAGGCCTCAACCAATTCGGAAACTCCCTTTTCCTTTGTAATACGCCCTACAAAAATCACGACTTTACTTTCAGAATCGATATTTAATTCGGACTTCAGTTTCTTCCGATCATCTTCAGAAAAACGAGAGGCGCTAAACCGTTCGAGATCGACACCTGCAAAAGAACCATGACCTAAAACGCGTATTTTATTCGACTTTACAACATTCTGTTCAACTAAAAACTTTTGCTGACTAAAGCTATCTGTGTAGCAACTTGTGTTTAAAGTCCCTATCACTCGATCACAGAGCTTAAGTAGATGACGCTTTAATCCATGCATCGTCACCCACGGCTGCCCAGTAAAGGTGTGTAATCTAATATTCACACCGGCAATTTTCCCGGCAATGGCGCAAAGTAAACCTGCCTTTGGAGTTGTCGAATGTACAATATCAAACTTGCGATGCTTAAATATTTTTATTAGCAGAAACAAAGAAACCAGATCTTGAAGAGGGTTTATTTCACGGACCATCTTCACAGCCAAAAAATCTGATCCAACAAGCTTTCGCAATTCATCTCCCAGATCGTCATCGCTTGAAATAACAGTTACGGCAGCACCAGAATCCTTGAGCGCCCGAATGGTTGCGCTTAACTGTGTCACGATGAAAAATGGAACAGTAGAAACCCTGGCAACCTTAAGCTTCCTGTCTAACACATAGCCTCCTCTACACTCGTAATATGGCGATCAAATTTTTGCAATATAATCAGGAACGTATTTCTTGGGTTCAAAATCCAGCTTCTTTTTCAATTTAGTGGTCGGGTAACGTGTTCTAGAAGTCAAAGCATTAACTCTTTCCTGAGTTATCATACCCTTTGTAAAAATTGAGAGTATTGAAACAGCGGATCGAATCAAAAACTTGGGAATTCTGAGAAATGGGGCCGGGACTGAGATTGAACGAGCAATTCCTTCAATTAACTCTCTTAACGAGCAATCGTTGGAAATATTGAAAATCTCGCCCTCTGCGCGCTTGTCAAATCCGCACAGAAGTAGCGCACTTACGACATCGTCCACATGTACATACGTCACTATAGGCTCATTGAATCCTACGTAAAAAAATAGTCGACGCCTAACGATCGCAATCAGTTGCCTAACCGAATTATTCGGCATGCCAGGGCCAAATACATTGGACGGCCGTAATATAGAGAAAGTGAAAGCTGATTCTTTGGACTTTGTTAGAATATTCTGATCCGCGACAGTCTTGGTTACTTCGTATTCACCTCTTGGACTAACTTTGGTCTCTTCGGTAACAATCCGCTCTACATCGGGCACGGATCCATAAGCACCCACACTGCTCAATTGAACCCAATGGACACTGTTATTTTCAGCAACTTTTTTGGAGACAGCTTCGAGCATACGATTTGTCGCAACGACATGAAGCTCATGCATCAGCGCGTCATTGCGTATTTCACCAGCACAGTTGAATACAACTTCACACCCTTCTAACAAGCGCGAGGTATCCAATAGCGGATCTCTTAAATCGCCAATAAAAATTTCCGTATTAATATTTTTATGTTTACCTTGGGATCTAGTTAAAACCCTTACATCGTGCCCACTGTCTATCAAACGATCGACAAGTCTAGCGCCAATAAAACCATTTGCACCTAAAACCAAAACCTTCATTAAGCGCTCCCGATCAAAAAAAGTGCACGTGGAATTTTTCAAACATCAAAAATAAAACTCTAAAAATCGGGATTTTACGCTTTTTCCACCTGCTTTTCATTAACAATAACGGGCAAACGCTTCTGAACTAAGACAATCGAATCTTGCTTATTCCGGAATCAACAATTAGCCCGAAACACACCCTACCCACAGTATTCGGGTCAGATAACCCGCCGGATTCCAACCGAATAGAGAATCTTCCGGATCTGCCTTCAAGTCGCTGGATCTGGCCAAAACCTTATAAGATTTTCCTTTACACTCGCTCGCGGCACGTTCGTAGCACATGTCCCACCCCGCCCCCAAGCCTGAACAGTCAATCTCTAAACTATTGCCTCCACGAACGTTGTGCGATTTGGCATTCGTTGTGCAGCCCGCCAACCCCAACAAAACGACTGCGACAATTAGCTTGTTCATACACTTCCTTTTGCTACATCTCACGCCGACTCAACTTTTATTACCAGCTAGAGACCAGCTGCAAATAAATGATTGATCCAATTAAACAAAAAGACCGCTCGTACCGATAATTAGTTCACGCTCATTGAACTGAGCGCCAATGCGACGATCAGCTCACCGAATCGCAGACACAAAAAAGGGCGACCGAAGTCGCCCTTTTTCTATGGTCTGACAGAACTTAGTTCTGTTTTTCCATTTGTGCACGCAACAGGTCGCCCAGAGTGGTAGGACCAGCAGCGATGCTATCCGAAGGCTTGTCTTTCAAGCTTTGGATGGCTTCTTTCTCTTCAGCATCGTCTTTCGACTTGATGGAGAGCTGGATTACACGGCTCTTGCGGTCAACGCTGATGATCTTGGCTTCTACTTCCTGGCCTTCTTTCAGAACGTTGCGCGCGTCTTCAACGCGGTCACGGCTGATTTCGGAGGCTTTCAGAGTCGCTTCGATATCGTCGGCCAGAGTGATGATGGCGCCTTTAGCGTCAACTTCTTTCACGATGCCTTTAACGATTGCGCCTTTGTCGTTCTCTTGAACGTACTCGGAGAACGGATCGCTTTCCAGTTGCTTGATACCCAGGGAAATGCGCTCGCGCTCTGGGTCAACCGACAGGATAACGGTGTCCAGCTCGTCGCCCTTCTTGAAGCGGCGAACGGCTTCTTCGCCCACTTCGTTCCAGGAGATGTCGGACAGGTGAACCAGACCGTCGATGCCGCCGTCCAGACCAATGAAGATACCGAAATCGGTGATCGACTTGATGGTGCCGGAGATTTTATCGCCCTTGTTGAACTGGCCAGAGAAATCTTCCCATGGGTTAGATTTGCACTGCTTGATGCCGAGGGAGATACGACGACGCTCTTCGTCGATGTCCAGAACCATAACTTCCACTTCGTCGCCGACTTGTACGACTTTCGAAGGGTGGATGTTTTTGTTGGTCCAGTCCATTTCGGAAACGTGTACCAGTCCTTCAACGCCTTCTTCCAGCTCAGCGAAGCAGCCGTAGTCGGTCAGGTTGGTTACACGAGCGGTAACGCGAGTGCTTTCTGGGTAACGGGCTTTGATAGCAACCCATGGATCTTCGCCCAGCTGCTTCAGGCCCAGGGAAACACGATTGCGTTCGCGATCGTACTTCAGAACCTTGACATCGATCTCGTCGCCAACGTTGACGATTTCGGAAGGATGCTTGATACGCTTCCAAGCCATGTCGGTAATGTGCAGCAGGCCATCGACGCCACCCAGATCGACGAATGCGCCGTAATCGGTGAGGTTCTTGACGATACCTTTGACTTGTTGACCTTCCTGCAGGGATTCCAGCAGAGCTTCACGCTCAGCGGAGTTCTCGGCTTCGAGGACGCTACGACGGGAAACGACAACGTTGTTGCGTTTCTGGTCGAGTTTGATGACCTTGAATTCCAGCTCTTTGCCTTCCAGGTGCGTGGTGTCGCGCACAGGACGGACGTCAACCAGAGAACCTGGCAGGAACGCACGGATGCCGTTAACGTCGACAGTGAAGCCGCCTTTAACCTTACCGTTGATAACGCCCTTGACCACTTCTTCGGCTGCGAAGGCTGCTTCCAGAACAATCCAGCATTCAGCGCGCTTGGCTTTTTCACGGGACAGCTTGGTTTCACCAAAGCCGTCTTCAACCGAGTCCAGAGCAACGTGAACTTCGTCACCGACGTTGATAGTCAGTTCGCCAGCATCGTTGTAGAACTGCTCAAGCGGGATGAGTGCTTCAGACTTCAGGCCAGCGTGAACGGTTACCCAGCGAGCTTGGTAATCGATATCAACGATAACACCGGTGATGATGGAGCCTGCCTGAAGGTTCAGGGTTTTTAGGCTTTCTTCAAAGAGTTCCGCAAAGCTTTCGCTCATTTTAATTCCTGTTGAATAAGGGCGAAGGATACGCCCAGCTCCACATCCCAGACGACGTGGGTTACGTTCATTTAAAGAAACAACACAGGACTATGACTGGTCCCCTGGGCCGTTTCTTGGTCACCCGGCGATATCGCGAATGGCGATCTCACTCATGATGCGTTCCAGCACCTGATCAATGGATAATTCCGTGGAATCCAGCTGTATGGCGTCAGCCGCCGGTTTGAGCGGGGCTACCGCGCGCTGGGTGTCACGCTCGTCGCGGACACGTATCTCATCTAGCAGACTCGACAGACTAACACCATCGACTTTGCCCTTCAACTGCAAGTATCGACGGCGCGCACGCTCCTCGGCACTGGCAGTGAGGAAAATCTTCAGCGGCGCCTCCGGAAAAACCACCGTGCCCATGTCGCGACCATCGGCCACCAGACCCGGTGCTTCCTGGAACGCGCGCTGGCGCTGCAGCAAGGCGTCGCGCACCGCCGGCAATGCCGCGACTTGCGACGCCCAAGCGCCAACTTGCTCGTTGCGCAAGTCATCGGTCACATCGTCGCCTTCAAGGATGATCCGCTGCGGATGACCTTCCGTCGCCCCGATGAACTGCACATCCAGATGAGCGGCAAGCAGCTTCAACGACTCTTCATTGGTCAGGTCGACGCCATGATTGCGCGCAGCGAAGGCCAGCAAGCGATACAAGGCACCGGAATCCAGCAGGCACCAGCCCAGGCGCTTGGCCAGAATCCCGGCAATAGTGCCTTTGCCCGAACCGCTGGGCCCGTCGATGGTGATGACCGGTGGCTTGATTTTCACGACTGAGCCTCTTGTGCAACGCGGATACCGACCTGTGCGCACAGCGCCAGGAAATTCGGGAACGAAGTCGCGACGTTGGCACAGTCATGGATGCGGATCGGTGCAGTAGCGCGCAAGGAAGCAACGCTGAAGGCCATCGCGATCCGGTGATCGCCGTGCCCGTGCACTTCGCCGCCGCCGATCGGGCCGCCGTCGATGATGATGCCGTCCGGGGTCGGTTCGCACTTGACGCCCAGTGCCAGCAAGCCATCGGCCATGACCTGGATTCGGTCCGACTCCTTGACTCGCAGCTCTTCGGCGCCGCGCAACACGGTGCGCCCTTCGGCGCAGGCCGCTGCCACGAACAGTACCGGGAACTCGTCGATCGCCAGTGGCACCAGCGCTTCGGGAATCTCGATGCCTTTGAGTTTAGCTGCTCGTACGCGCAGGTCAGCGACCGGTTCGCCGCCGACTTCACGCTGGTTTTCCAGGGTGATGTCGGCGCCCATCAGACGCAGGATATCGATGACGCCAGTGCGGGTCGGGTTGATCCCGACGTGTTCCAGCACCAGTTCCGAGCCTTCGGCAATCGACGCAGCAACAAGGAAGAACGCCGACGACGAGATGTCGCCCGGCACTTCGATGTGCGTCGCGGTCAGTTTGTGCCCGGACTCGACCGATGCCGTTGCGCCATCAACGCTCACTGGATAGCCGAAGCCGCGCAGCATGCGTTCGGTATGGTCGCGAGTCGGTGCAGGCTCGGTGACGGTGGTTTTGCCTTCGGCGTACAGACCGGCGAGCAACAGGCAGGATTTAACCTGAGCACTGGCCATCGGCATGCTGTAAGTCAGGCCTTTGAGCTTGTTGCCGCCGCGAATGATCATCGGTGGACGACCTTCAGCGGCCGTCTCGATCACTGCGCCCATCTCGCGCAGCGGATTGGCCACGCGATTCATCGGTCGCTTCGACAGCGAGGCGTCGCCGGTCAGGGTGCTGTCGAAGTTCTGCGCGGCCAGCAGGCCGGACAACAGACGCATCGACGTGCCGGAGTTGCCCAGATAGATCGGGCCCGGCGCAGGCTTCAAGCCATGCAGACCGACGCCGTGAATGGTCACGCGGCCGTGGTGCGGACCTTCGATCACGACGCCCATGTCACGGAAGGCCTGCAAGGTGGCCAGGGCATCTTCGCCCTCGAGGAAACCTTCTACTTCGGTGGTGCCTTCGGCGAGTGAGCCGAGCATGATCGAACGGTGGGAAATCGATTTGTCGCCCGGTACGCGAATCCGCCCAGTCAGGCGGCCACCCGGTTGTCCCAGGAAAATCAGGTCGTTGGAGTTCATAGCGTCCACATAAGCCCGGCGGGCCAGGATTTTACTGAAATGTTCGCGGGCAACCCGGGCGCGTGTGAACACGCCCAACAATTGGTGCCCATCCCCTGCATCGACCGCGTCGCGCAAGGCGTCGAGGTCGCTGCGAAATGTATCGAGTGTGCGCAGGACAGCTTCGCGGTTGGCGAGGAAGATGTCGTGCCACATGACCGGGTCGCTCCCGGCGATTCTTGTGAAATCGCGGAAACCGCCCGCAGCGTAACGGAAGATCTCAAGATTTTCATTGCGCTTGGCCAGCGAATCGACCAAACCGAACGCCAGCAAGTGCGGCAAATGGCTGGTCGCCGCCAGCACTTCGTCGTGGCGCTCGACCTGCATGTGCTCGACATCGGCGCCCAAAACGCGCCACAAACGGTCGACCACCGCCAGCGCTGCCGGATCGGTCTGATCCAGCGGCGTCAAAATCACTTTATGCCGACGGAACAGCTCGGCGTTGGAAGCTTCCACCCCGCTCTGCTCGGAGCCGGCAATCGGATGACCGGGCACGAAACGCGTCGGCATGCCGCCAAACGCTTCGGTCGCTGCGCGCACCACATTGCCTTTGGCACTGCCGACGTCAGTCAAAATCGCCGAACCCAGATCCATCGCAGCCAAACGGCCCAACATCTTTTCCATGGCGAGAATCGGCACGGCGAGCTGGATCACGTCAGCGCCATGGCACGCGATGGCCAAGTCTTCTTCACAACGATCGACCACGCCCAATTCAACCGCGAGTTTGCGCGACTGCGGATCAAGATCGACCCCGACCACTTCGCGGCACACGCCACTTTCACGCAAGCCTTTGGCAAACGAACCGCCGATCAAACCCAGACCGACCACCACCAGGCGCCCGATCATAGGCTCTACAGATTGCACAGCGGTGACATCAACCACGAGCCAGAACCTTGGTCAGCGCCTCAAGGAAGCGAGTGTTTTCGCTTGGCGTGCCGATGGTGATGCGCAAGTGGTTCGGCATGCCGTAATTGGCCACCGGACGCACGATTACGCCTTCGCGCAGCAAACCTTCGAACACCGGCATCGCAACACGACCGAGGTCAACGCAGATAAAGTTGCCTTTCGACGGAATCCATCCCAGCCCCAGCTCACCGAAACCCGCTTGCAGTTGCTGCATGCCGGCCTCGTTCAAACGGCGGCTTTCGGCCAGATAGTCAGCGTCCTGCAACGCCGCACATGCAGCGGCCAAGGCCAGGCTGTTGACGTTGAACGGTTGGCGCACGCGGTTCAGCACGTCGGCAACCACTGGCGTCGACAGGCCATAACCGACCCGCAGCGCCGCCAGGCCATAGGCCTTGGAGAACGTGCGTGAAACCAGCAGATTCGGATAAGCCGCGAGGAAATCGAGACCATCAGGCAAGTCGCTGCCCTCGGCGTATTCGATGTAAGCCTCGTCCAGCACCACCAGCACGTGGGCCGGAACGTCCTGGAGAAATTCATCCAGCGCCTCGGCGCCGAACCAGGTGCCGGTCGGGTTGTTCGGGTTGGCAATGAACACCACGCGCGTGTCGGCGTCGATTGCAGCCAACATCGCTGGCAGATCGTGGCCCCAATCCTTCGCCGGAATAACCCGCGCGTCTGCGCCAACCGCCTGAGTGACGATCGGGTAGACCGCGAACGCGTGCTCGCTGAATACGGCATTCAGGCCCGGCGCCAGATAGGCGCGCGCGACCAACTCAAGAATGTCGTTGGAGCCATTGCCCAGCGTCACTTGATCAAGCTCGACGCGGCACTGCTCGGCCAGCAAGGTCTTGAGGGCAAAACCGTTGCCGTCCGGGTAACGTGTCAGCTCGGCCAGTTCGTCGCGAATCGCCGCGAGCGCCTTTGGACTGGCGCCCAACGGGTTTTCGTTGCTTGCCAGTTTGATGATGTTCGCCGGATCGATGTCCAGCTCGCGCGCCAGTTCGTCCACGGGTTTGCCCGGAACGTAAGGCGAAAGTTGTTGCACGCCCGGCTGTGCCAGAGCGAGGAAATCACCACTCATCTTGCTACCCCTTAGAGAACCGCTTTCGGGTAGGAACCCAGAACTTTGAGTGCCACTGCTTCCTGGCTGATTTTTTCCAGCACACCTTTGATCAACGGATCGCGGTGGTGGCCGACGAAGTCGATGAAGAACACGTAGGTCCATTTACCGCTGCGCGACGGACGCGTCTCGATCCGTGTCAGGTCGATGCCGTTGTCGTGGAACGGCACCAGCAACTCGTGCAGTGCGCCGGGTTTGTTGCTCATCGAGACGATGATCGAAGTCTTGTCGTCGCCGGTCGGCGGCACTTCCTGGCTGCCGATCATCAGGAATCGCGTGGAGTTGTCCGGGCGATCCTCGATTTTTTCGGCCAGACGCGTCAGCCCGTACAGGCCTGCAGCCATGTCGCCGGCAATCGCTGCCGAGTTCCACTCACCCTTGACCCGCTTGGCCGCTTCAGCGTTGCTGGAAACCGCGACGCGCTCGACATTCGGGTAATGCGCGTCCAGCCACTTGCGGCACTGGGCCAGCGACTGCGCGTGGGAATAGATGCGGCTGATGCTGTCGGTCTTGGTGTTTTCACCGACCAACAAGTGGTGGTGAATCCGCAACTCGACTTCGCCGCAAATGACCATGTCATGTTCGAGAAAGCTGTCGAGGGTGTGGTTGACCGCGCCTTCGGTGGAGTTTTCCACCGGGACCACGCCAAAATTCACCGCACCGGCCGCCACTTCACGAAACACTTCGTCGATCGCGGCCATTGGCTTGCTGATCACCGCGTGGCCGAAATGCTTCATGGCCGCCGCTTGGGTAAACGTGCCTTCCGGGCCGAGGTAAGCCACTTTCAGCGGCTGCTCTAGCGCCAGGCACGAAGACATGATTTCGCGGAACAGCCGCGCCATCTCTTCGTTGCCCAGCGGCCCCTGGTTACGCTCCATTACGCGCTTGAGCACCTGAGCTTCACGCTCGGGACGATAGAACACCGGCACTTCGCCTTCGGCCAGCGAGGCCATCTTTACTCGCGCAACTTCCTGGGCGCAGCGTGCACGTTCGCTGATCAGCTCGAGGACTTTGGTGTCCAGGGCGTCAATGCGCACGCGCAGTGCCTTGAGTTCTTGCTCAGACATTAGCCATGTTCCTTCTCGAACTCTGCCATGTACGAAATCAGTGCGTTGACCGCAACGATATCGACGGCGTTATAGATGGAGGCGCGCATGCCGCCCACGGAGCGGTGACCTTTGAGGTTCAGCAGCCCGCGTTCGTCGGCACCGGCGAGGAATGGCTTGTCCAGACGGTCGTCGGCCAGACGGAACGGCACGTTCATCCACGAGCGGTCCGACTTGTTGATCGGGTTGCTGTACAAGCCGCTGGCGTCGATGAAATCGTACAAAGTGCGCTGTTTGACTTCATTGAGCTTGCCGATGGCTTCGACGCCACCCTGCTCTTTCAGCCATTCGAACACCAGACCGGACAAGTACCACGCCAGCGTTGGCGGGGTGTTGTACATCGAACCGTTATCGGCGGCGACTTTGTAGTTGAGCATGGTCGGGCACAGCGAGCGCGCGCGACCCAGCAGGTCTTCGCGAACGATGTTGACGACGATGCCGCTCGGGCCGATGTTTTTCTGTGCGCCGGCGTAGATCATGCCGAAACGCGAGATGTCCACCGGACGCGAAAGAATGTCAGAAGACATGTCAGCGACCAGCGGCACGTCGCCGGTTTCCGGAATCCACTGGAATTCCAGGCCACCGATGGTTTCGTTCGGCGCGTAATGAACGTAAGCCGCGTCTTTCGACAGGCTCCATTCGTTCTGACCGGGAATCGCGAAATAGTCGTAAGGCTTGGCAGTTGCGGCGACGTTGACGTGGCCGTAACGGGACGCTTCTTCAATGGCTTTCTGCGACCAGATACCGGTGTCGATATAGTCGGCGGTGCCGCTTTCCGGGAGCAGGTTCAGCGGAATCTGGGCAAATTGCTGACTGGCGCCGCCCTGCAGGAACAGCACTTTGTAGTTCGAAGGGATATCCAGCAGATCACGCAGATCCTGCTCGGCTTTGGTCGCAATGGACACGAACTCATCGCTGCGATGGCTCATTTCCATGACCGACAGGCCTTTGCCGTGCCAATCGAGGAGTTCGCCCTGAGCGCGTTTCAGGACAGCTTCAGGCAGCGCCGCAGGACCGGCACAGAAGTTATAGGCTCTCTTGCTCACATCCAATCTCGCTCTGATTTGGTGGTAGTCACGCAACAATCACAACATCAAATCGACACAGAAGTCTCTGCCAGGCACAGCTTTTGTGGGAGTGAGCCTGCTCGCGATTGCATCACCGCGATGTGTCAGACGTGCTGCGGCGCCTGCATCGCGAGCAGGCTCACTCCTACAAGAAACTTCATGGGTGTCGATATTTTCATACGGGACAAACAACAAGGGGGCGAATTCTCATCCGCCCCCTGTTTGTCCGCTTATTCCTGCGGTTCTTCGTCGGCAGCGGCGTCGAGCTGCTGGTCCTCGGCAGCGTCGTCGTTCACGACCTCGCCGTCGAACACTGCACCTGTTTCGCCGTCTTCACCGTCGAGGCCTTCACCTTCAAGCTCTTCGCCCTCGACTTCCGATGGCTCCTGAACCCGCTCAAGACCGACCAGCTTCTCGTCGCTGGCCAGTTTGATCAGGGTCACGCCTTGGGTGTTTCGACCCAGGCTGGAGACTTCGTCGACGCGAGTGCGAACCAGTGTGCCCTGGTCGGAAATCAGCATGATTTCCTCGCCATCAAGCACCTGGACCGCACCGACCAGACGGCCGTTACGGTCGTTGCTGACCATGGCAATAACGCCCTGACCGCCACGTTTGTACTCAGGGAACTCGGTGATCGCCGTGCGCTTGCCGTAACCACGCGCCGAAGCGGTGAGGATCTGGCTGCCTTCTTCCGGGATCAGCATCGAAATCAGCTTCTGCCCTTCCGGCAGACGCATGCCGCGCACACCGCGAGCGGTACGGCCCATGGCGCGAACGTCGGTTTCCTTGAAGCGCGTAACCTTGCCGCCATCGGAGAACAGCATGACTTCGCGGCTGCCATCGGTGATGGAAGCGGAGATCAGCACGTCGCCTTCATCCAGCTCAAGCGCGATCAAGCCAACGCTGCGCTGACGGCTGAAGGATTCCAGCGGGGTCTTCTTCACGGTGCCGTTGGCGGTCGCCATGAAGATGAAGTGACCTTCGGTGTATTCGTCGACCGGCAGCATGGTGGTGATGTATTCCCCATCGCCCAGCGGCAACAGGTTAACCAGCGGACGACCACGGGCAGCGCGAGACGCTTCAGGAATTTCGTAGGTTTTCAGCCAGTACACTTTGCCTTTGCTGGAGAACAGCAGCAGCGTGGTGTGGCTGTTCGCGACCAGCAGGTGAGCGATGTAGTCCTCATCCTTGACGCCGGTCGCCGATTTGCCTTTACCGCCACGACGCTGAGCCTGGTACGCAGCCAATGGCTGGGTCTTGGCGTAGCCACCGTGGGAGATGGTCACGACGCGTTCTTCTTCCGGGATCATGTCACCCAGGGTCAGGTCGAGACGGGCATCGAGAATTTCGGTGCGGCGCACGTCGCCGTATTCGGCGCGGATCACTTCCAGTTCTTCGCGGATCACTTCCATCAGGCGCACGGCGCTGCTGAGGATGCGGATCAGTTCGCCGATCTGGTTGAGGATCTCTTGATACTCGGCCAGCAGCTTCTCGTGTTCCAGACCGGTCAAGCGGTGCAGACGCAGTTCGAGAATGGCTTGAGCCTGTTCCGGCGAAAGGAAATACTTGCCTTCGCGCAGACCGTATTGCGGGTCCAGGGTCTCCGGACGGCAGGAATCGGCACCGGCGCGCTCAACCATTGCGACTACAGCGGACGATTCCCACGCAGTCTTGATCAGCGCTTCCTTGGCTTCCGACGGCGTCGGCGAAGCTTTGATCAGGGCGATCACCGGGTCGATGTTCGACAGGGCAACCGCTTGACCTTCAAGAATGTGCCCACGTTCGCGAGCTTTGCGCAGTTCGAACACGGTACGGCGGGTAACGACTTCGCGACGGTGGCGAACGAAAGCTTCCAGCAGATCCTTGAGGTTGAGGATCCGCGGACGGCCGTCGATCAGCGCAACGATGTTGATACCGAACACCGCTTGCAGCTGGGTCTGGGCGTAAAGGTTGTTGAGGATCACCTCAGGCACTTCGCCACGACGCAGCTCGATCACAACGCGCATACCGTCCTTGTCGGACTCGTCGCGCAGTTCGGTGATGCCTTCAAGCTTCTTCTCTTTAACCAGCTCGGCAATCTTCTCGATCAGACGCGCCTTGTTGAGCTGGTAAGGGAGTTCGGTGATGACGATCTGCTGGCGGCCGCCGACCTTGTCGATGTCTTCGATCATCGAGCGGGCGCGCATGTAAATGCGCCCGCGACCGGTGCGGTAGGCTTCGATGATGCCGGCGCGACCGTTGATGATCGCGGCGGTCGGGAAGTCCGGACCGGGGATGTATTGCATCAACTCATCGATGGTCAACTCAGGGTTGTCGATGAGCGCCAGGCAACCATCGATGACTTCACCGAGGTTGTGCGGCGGGATGTTGGTCGCCATGCCCACGGCGATACCGCTGGAGCCGTTGACCAACAGGTTGGGAATACGCGTCGGCATGACCGCGGGGATCATTTCAGTGCCGTCGTAGTTCGGCACCCAGTCCACGGTTTCTTTGTGCAGGTCAGCCAGCAGCTCGTGCGCCAGCTTGGTCATGCGCACTTCGGTGTATCGCATGGCGGCGGCGTTGTCGCCGTCCACCGAACCGAAGTTGCCCTGACCGTCTACCAGCAGGTAACGCAGCGAGAATGGCTGCGCCATCCGAACGATGGTGTCGTACACCGCGGTATCACCGTGCGGGTGATATTTACCGATCACGTCACCGACAACACGGGCAGATTTCTTGTACGGCTTGTTGAAGTCGTTGCCCAGCTCGCTCATCGCGAACAGCACACGCCGGTGCACGGGCTTCAAGCCATCGCGCGCATCCGGCAGTGCCCGCCCGACAATTACGCTCATCGCGTAGTCGAGATAGGACTGCTTCAGCTCGTCTTCGATATTGACCGGGAGGATTTCTTTGGCCAGTTCGCCCATGAGAAGCCTGATTCCTTTTTCTGGTGAAACTTCGTCACATCCATATGGGACGAACGAAGCTCGCCGACGCAGGCTGAGTGCCCGGCGCCGACTTACGACAAATCAACGAGTTATGCCATGGATCTGCGCAGTAAAGACAACCCCTTGGGGCTGTCTCGGAAAACGCCGGATGTTATCACAAAGGCCGCCACGCACCTATCCCCCTGATGCGCATGGAGCATAGTAAGTTGACCGGTGACAGGCTTAACGGCGACGAGAGAGGCTTAGAGCCGCGGTGAATGCAGATTCGGGGATAAGATCCAACGTGTTTACTGGCCGCAGGCCCCCTTCGCGAGCACGCTCGCTCCCACATTGAACCCCGGTTGAGCCGACATTGCGGCCACACCTCGATCAACTGTGGGAACGAGCTTGCTCGCGAAGGCGATTTTGGCTGACAACACAAAGCGTCAATGCAGACGCTTGCGGCACATCAATTGGGCCATTTTCGCCGTATCCGGGCGCTCGACGACGCCCTTCTCGGTGACGATTGCATCGATCAGATCCGCCGGCGTCACGTCGAACACCGGGTTGAACGCCTCAACCTCTGCGCCGACCCGCTGGCCACCAACGCAGAGCAATTCGCTGCCGTCGCGCTCTTCAATCGGGATGTCGTCGCCGCTGGCGAGGTTCATGTCGATGGTCGAACTCGGCGCCACCACCATGAAGCGCACGCCGTGATGCATGGCGCTGACCGCCAGTTGATAGGTGCCGATCTTGTTCGCCACATCGCCATTCGCGGTAATGCGGTCGGCACCGACAATCACCCAGGTGATGCCTTTGGTCTTCATGATATGCGCAGCGGCGGAGTCGGCATTCAGCGTCACCGGGATGCCTTCGTTGGCCAGTTCCCACGCGGTCAGCCGCGAGCCTTGCAGCCATGGACGGGTTTCATCGGCGTAGACGCGCTCGACCATGCCTTCGATGAACGCCCCGCGAATCACCCCCAGTGCCGTGCCGAAGCCGCCAGTCGCCAGGGCGCCGGTGTTGCAGTGGGTGAGGATGGTCTGGGCGTTGCCCTGATGTTTGCGGATCAGATCGACGCCGAGTTGCGCCATGGTCAGGTTGGCTTCGCGATCACTTTCGTGAATCGCGATGGCTTCCGCTTCCAGCGCCGCCAGCGGGTCGGCATCTTCCTTCAAGCGATCGAGGCGATCACGCATGCGACCGAGCGCCCAGAACAGATTGACCGCGGTCGGACGCGAATCGGCGAGCAACGCATAATCCTCTTCCCACTCGGCTTGCCAGTCGCCGCCCTCGGCAATCCGCGCGCGCGCCGACAGCACCATGGCGTACGCCGCGCTGATGCCGATCGCCGGGGCGCCGCGCACCACCATCGAGCGAATGGCCTCGGCGACACCGGCGGCGCTGGTGTAGGCAATCCAGTTTTCCTCGAACGGCAGAATTCGCTGATCCAGCAGGTACAGGGCGCCATCACGCCAATCGATGGCCTTCACCTTCTCCGCAGCCAACAGTCGATCGCGCATCCCACACCCCGCACTCATGAACAAAAGCCGCCGATTATAGCGATCCCCCGGCGAAGACGCTCGGGTATACTTCGCCATCCTTTACAAAAGCACTGGAACCGACCCTCGATGCCGAAACCTGCCGTTGCGCTCGACTTATTATTGCTGCCGACCTGGCTGGTACCCGTCGAACCCGCTGGCGTGGTCCTCAAAGAACATGGCTTGGGCATCCGCGACGGTCGCATCGTGTTTATCGGCCCGCGTGCCGAAGCGCTGAAGTGTAACGCGACTGAAACTCGCGAGTTGCCGGATGTGCTGCTTGCACCGGGACTGATCAACGCGCACGGCCACGCGGCGATGACGCTGTTCCGTGGTTTGGCCGACGACCTGCCGCTGATGAGCTGGCTGGAAAATCACATCTGGCCGGCCGAGGCCAAGTGGGTCGATGAAGCGTTCGTCCGCGATGGCACCGACCTGGCAATCGCCGAGCAGATCAAGGGCGGCATCACCTGCTTCTCAGACATGTATTTCTTCCCCAAGGTTGCCAGCGAACGCGTACACAACAGCGGCATTCGCGCGCAAATCGCCATTCCGATCCTTGATTTCCCGATCCCCGGCGCGGCTTCGGCGGATGAAGCCATTCGTCAGGGCGTCGAGCTGTTCGGCGACCTCAAGCACCACGAGCGCATCAAAATCACTTTCGGCCCGCACGCGCCGTACACCGTTGGCGATGAAAACCTCGAGAAAATTCGGGTGATCGCCGAAGAGCTGGACGCGGCGATTCACATGCACGTCCACGAAACCGCTTTCGAAGTGCAGCAAGCGGTGGAACAACGCGGCGAGCGTCCGTTGGCGCGTCTCGGTCGCCTCGGCCTGCTCGGGCCGCGCTTTCAGGCGGTTCACATGACCCAGATCAGCGATGAAGACCTGGCGCTGCTGGTAGAAAGCAACACCAATGTGATTCATTGCCCGGAGTCGAACCTGAAACTCGCCAGCGGCTTCTGCCCGGTTGAACGTCTGTGGCAGGCCGGCGTCAACGTTGCCATCGGCACCGACGGCGCGGCCAGCAACAATGACCTCGACCTGTTGGGCGAAACCCGCACTGCGGCGTTGCTGGCCAAAGCCGTCGCCGGTTCCGCCACCGCGCTCGACGCCCATCGCGCGTTGCGCATGGCCACGCTCAACGGCGCCCGCGCCCTCGGGATCGAGGCTGACGTTGGTTCGCTGGAAATCGGCAAGGCTGCGGACATCGTCGCTTTCGACCTGTCCGGCCTGGCGCAGCAACCGATCTACGACCCGGTTTCGCAGCTTATATACGCCACCGGCCGCGACTGCGTGAAACACCTGTGGGTCGCCGGCAAGCAATTGCTCGACGACAAACGCCTGACGCGCCTGGATGAAGCACAACTCTGCGCCACGGCCAAGGCCTGGGGCCAACGCATCAGCGGCCACACCGAATCGTAAGCACCTCGGTCAAATACCGGGGGCAAACAGGATTTTTCAAGTTTTAGAGGATTTAAACCATGAGCAACGTTGACCACGCCGAAATCGCCAAATTCGAAGCCCTGGCCCATCGCTGGTGGGACCGCGAAAGCGAGTTCAAACCGCTGCACGACATCAACCCGCTGCGGGTCAACTGGATTGACGAACGGGTCAATCTGGCCGGCAAGAAAGTCCTCGACGTCGGTTGCGGCGGCGGCATCCTCAGCGAAGCCATGGCTCAGCGCGGCGCCACGGTCATGGGCATCGACATGGGCGAAGCCCCGTTGGCCGTTGCGCAACTGCATCAACTGGAATCCGGCGTGACCGTCGAATACCGGCAGATCACCGCCGAAGCGCTGGCCGAAGAAATGCCCGAGCAGTTCGACGTGGTCACTTGCCTGGAAATGCTCGAGCACGTGCCGGACCCGTCCTCGGTAATCCGCGCCTGCTTCAAAATGGTCAAGCCCGGCGGCCAGGTGTTCTTCTCCACCATCAACCGCAACCCGAAGGCCTACCTGTTCGCGATCATCGGCGCCGAATACATCATAAAGTTGCTGCCGCGCGGCACCCACGACTTCAAGAAATTCATCCGCCCTTCCGAGCTGGGTGCCTGGAGCCGCATGGCCGGCCTGACCGTCAAGGACATCATTGGCCTGACGTACAACCCGCTGACCAAGCACTACAAACTGGCGCCGGACGTCGACGTCAATTACATGATCCAGACCCTGCGCGAGGAGTAAGCCGATGCGAATCAGAGCAGTCCTTTTCGACATGGACGGCACCCTGCTCGACACCGCGCCGGACTTCATTGCCATCTGCCAGGCAATGCGCGCTGATCGTGGTTTGCCGCCGATGAACGACAAACACATTCGCGACGAGATCTCCGGCGGCGCGAAAGCCATGGTCGCGGTGACGTTTTCGATGGACCCGGAATCGCCGGGTTTCGAGGAATTGCGCCTGGAGTTCCTCGAGCGCTACCTCGTCGGTTGCGCGGTACACAGCAAGCTGTTCGATGGCATGGGCGAATTGTTGGCCGACATCGAGAAAGCCAATCTGATCTGGGGCGTAGTCACTAACAAGCCGCTGCGGTTTGCCGAACCGATCATGCAGCAACTGGGGTTGGCCGAGCGCTCGGCAGTGCTGATTTGCCCGGACCACGTGAAAAACAGCAAACCGGACCCGGAGCCGTTGATTCTTGCGTGCAAGATGCTCGACCTCGATCCGGCGAGTGTGTTGTTTGTCGGCGATGACTTGCGTGATATCGAGTCGGGCCGCGATGCCGGGACCAAGACCGCTGCGGTGACCTTTGGCTACATTCATCCGGACGACAACCCGCGGCACTGGGGCGCGGACGTGGTGGTGGATCATCCGCTGGAGCTGCGCAAGGTGTTGGACAGCGCGTTGTGCAGCTGTTAAGTCGCTTTTTGATTTGTTGAGGTTTTTTCATGTTTGATTATTCCGCTCGCCCTGAATTGCTCAAGGGCCGGGTCATTCTGGTGACTGGCGCTGGCCGTGGCATCGGCGCCGCTGCTGCGAAAACCTATGCCGCCCACGGCGCGACCGTGTTGCTGCTGGGCAAGACCGAAGCCAATCTGACTCAGGTCTACGACGAAATCGAAGCGGCTGGCCATGCGCAACCAGCGGTTATCCCGTTCAACCTCGAAACCGCTCTGCCGCATCAATACGATGAGTTGGCAGCGATGATCGAAACCGAGTTCGGCCACCTCGATGGCCTGCTGCACAACGCGTCGATCATTGGTCCGCGCACGCCGATCGAGCAGTTGTCCGGCGAAAACTTCATGCGCGTGATGCACGTCAACGTCAACGCGATGTTCATGCTCACCAGCACGCTGCTGCCGTTGCTGAAGTTATCCCAGGATGCTTCGGTGGTGTTCACCTCCAGCAGCGTCGGGCGCAAGGGTCGCGCGTATTGGGGCGCTTACGGCGTGTCGAAATTCGCCACCGAAGGGCTGATGCAAACCCTCGCCGATGAGCTGGACACTGTGGCGCCCGTGCGCTCCAACAGCATCAACCCCGGCGCCACCCGCACCAGCATGCGCGCCCAGGCTTATCCGGGGGAAAACCCGCTGAACAACCCGACGCCCGAGGAGATCATGCCGGTTTACCTGTACCTGATGGGTCCGGACAGCACAGGCATCAATGGCCAGGCGTTCAACGCGCAGTAACCCTCGATAATCCCCGCACGTCGCTTTGTGCCGCGGCATTTATCCGTCGCGGCACACGGCAATCGTCGTAACTTTCGCATTTCCCAGTCAAACTATTGCCGCTATTCCTCCCGCCAGGTTTAGCTAGGCGCCGTAATCGCATGATTTTCAACGGCTTTTATTCGAATGAACTGAATGGCACGACTTTCGCTCTAATTTGTTCAGACAGACGTGTGAAAGCAGTTGGAATTGGCGCACAAATCGATAGGTTACTTATCGTCGATAAAGCGGACTAGACTCGTACCAAATGTCCTACGGGACTGACGGACCAGTATGACGCGCAGCCCAAAGCCGCTCTCACCCAGCCTGTAAGACAGCCTTACTGCTTAGGGGCTCACGCCATATGAAATCTCCATCCCAGACCAACGCAATTGACTTCGATCGTGCGAAATTGCAACGCCTGGGCTTCGGTCAACAGCCTGCGCTTCTGGAACGGCCGGTCAGCCTTGCGCAATTGCGCCAGCAACTGGGTCTGCAATTGCAGACCAGCCTTGAGCCACAACGCATTCTGGGCCTATTCTTTCGCGAAATTCAGCGCCTCGTGCCGCTGGATGCCTTGAGTTACCGCCACCAGACCAGTGATTTGCGCCTGGAATTCGGTCAGCGCGGTCACCACTCCGTCAGCTATAACCTGAGCCACGAAGGCGAGCATTTGGGTGAACTGGTGTTCCGCCGCAATCAGCGTTTCAGCGAGCAGGAACAAGGTCATCTGGAATCGTTACTGTCGGCGCTGCTGTTCCCGATGCGCAACGCCCTGCTCTACCGCGCCGCGACCCAGAGCGCTCTGCGCGATCCGCTGACCGGCACCGGCAACCGCGTCGCCATGGACCAGACCCTGCAACGCGAAATCGAAATGGCCCGCCGGCATATGCAGCCGTTGTCGTTGCTGATGCTCGACATCGACCACTTCAAACGTGTCAACGACAGCCATGGCCACAGCGCCGGCGATGAAGTGCTCAAAGCCGTCGCGGCCTCGATCAAGAGCCAGTTGCGCAACGTCGACATGGTGTTTCGTTTTGGCGGCGAGGAGTTTTTGATCTTGCTGTCCAACACGCCGCGTGAGGCGGCAGCGATGGTCGGCGAGCGTTTGCGCTTTGCCGCGCAAGCCCAGGAATATCTCGCCGATGGACAAATGATCGACCTGACCGTCAGCCTCGGTTGCTCGACGTTGCTGCCCGGCGAATCTGCCGAAAGCCTGTTGCGTCGCGCAGACAGCGCGCTGTACGTGGCCAAGCGCGAGGGGCGTAATCGCCTGGCGATGGCGGGCTGAGTCTTCCGCAGCCGCACAAATCAATGTGGGAGCGAGCTTGCTCGCGATGAACGATAACTCGGTATGCCGCTTACACCGAGTTGTCTGCATCGCGAGCAGGCTCGCTCCCACAGTTGTTTGCGGTGACGCTAAGCTCAGCCTTCGACCAACGCCATCCGCTCACGGGTTAACGACGAGCGTTCGGCATGTTCCAGCTGCATGCAGCGCTCAAGGAAAAGGAACATGTAGTCGTAGCTCTTGCACACCGCTTGGCGCAATTCCGTTTGCAGCGCCTTGCTCGGATTCATCCCGGCCAAGGTGCAGATGATTTCCAGCGCTTCCCACGGGTGGGCATCGTCGTACTGGGCGTGCATCTTCAGCCATTTCATCGCGCGCTTGCGATCCTCTTCCGGGAACGCCGCTGCATAGACGCCACTGGAACAAACCACCGCCGACCACTCACCGGTCGCGCCTTCGATTGCGTAGTTGGTCGCAGAAATGGCGACGATCAGCGAATCCGACGAACTGGTGTGCCAACACCAATGGCTCAACGCGTGCAATTCCGGGGCAACTTGCTGCGCCTGCAAATCTTCCAGGCTGACCCCATGAGCACGGCTCCAGTGCACCCAGTAATCGGCGTGGTTGAGCTCAACGCGAATGTTGCGCATCAGCCAGCGCCGCGCCATGTCTTCGCCGGGATGGCGCGCGAAACGGGTCTTGGTGAGGTTTTGTGCCATATACAACGCGAACTGCTCGACAACTGGCCAGCCACCGATGAGGTACTGACGCATGGTCCTGGCGCTGAGTTTGTTGTCTCGCATGCGCTGATACAGTTCGTGTTCGACTACCCGGCGCTTACTCTCGCTGCAATCCTGGATGAGTTGCTGTGCCCAGGCTGGGTAACTCGCAGCTTCCATGAGTGGTCCGGTTCGGTTGAATGTATCGATCACTGTTCGGCTCCTTTTGATTGTGATTGTCAGATCAACGAGAGATGTTCAACGAAACGTGCCAGGCGCCTTGAACAACAGCGGTTGCGGTCTGGCCGGACGACTTAGCAAACTGTCACAGGTAAACAATTGCGGGCGTTCGATTACATACCCTTGGGCGTAATCAACACCGATCTCGAGCAGTGCCTGCTCGATCTGTGGTGTCTCGACAAACTCGGCAATAGTGCGCTTACCCATGACATGGCCGATATGGTTAATCACTTCGACCATTGCCCGGTTAATCGGGTCGTCCAACATGTCCTTAACGAAACTCCCGTCGATCTTCAGGAAGTCTACAGGTAAATGTTTCAAGTAAGCGAATGAAGACATTCCGGCGCAAAAGTCATCCAGTGAAAAGTGGCAGCCTAAACCTTTGAGTTCATTAATAAATCTGATTGCACTCGCTAAATTCGCAATAGCGCTGGTTTCTGTGATTTCAAAACAAATCATTTCAGGAGGAATAGCGTACTTAACAAACTGCTCACGCAAGAAGTGTAAGAACGCCTCATCTCCGATAGTAATGCCTGACAGATTAATCGCACACATGGCTAACGGCGCCTTATGTTGTTGCGCTATACATTGTGCGATGATCTTGAATACATTCTCGACAACCCAACGATCCAGCGATGTCATCAAACCATAACGTTCAGCGGCGGGAATAAAACTGTCGGGAAGTATCATGCGCCCGGCTTCGTCATGCAGGCGCAAGAGTATTTCTATATGTCCGCCAGCCTTCTCGGTATGCCCCAACGGGGCAATTTCCTGGGCGTATAAACAGAATCGGTTCTCTTCCAGCGCCATGTGCAAGCGCTGCACCCAAGCCATTTCGCCGAAGCGCATCGACAGTTCCGAATCGTCGGCGTGGTAGACCTGAACCCGGTTGCGGCCCTTTTCCTTGGCCATGTAACAAGCCATATCGGCGGCGCGCAGCGAGGCTTCGAGGGTGGTCGGGGTTTGCGCCACATGCACCAGGCCGATGCTCACAGTGGTCAGGAATGGCCGGCCCTTCCACACAAAGTGCAGGTTTTGCACGGTCTGGCGCAGCACTTCGGCGATTTTCTCTGCGGCTTCCGGCGCGCAATTCTCCAGCAAAATGCCGAACTCGTCGCCGCCCAGCCGTGCCAGGGTGTCACCTTCGCGCAGATCCGATTGCAGCAACGCGCAGATATGTCGCAACAACTCGTCTCCCGCCGCATGGCCGCTGGTGTCGTTGACCAGCTTGAACTGATCGAGGTCGAGGAACATCAACGAGTGGCGCCCGCTCTGGCGCGTCAGATTGTGCAGCGCCTGCTCCAGGCGATATTCGAACTCGCGGCGGTTGGCCAGCCCGGTCAAAGCGTCGTGCGTCGCTTGCCACGACAGATTGGCGATGTATTGCCGCTCCTGCGTCATGTCGTGCAGCACCAGCACCGTGCCGCTGACCTTGCCGGCGTTGCTGATCGGCGCGCCCACCAGGGTCACCGAAACCGTGCTGCCGTCGAGGCGCTGGAGCAATTTTGAATGCTCGCTGCCGCCGCTGAGCTGGCCGCTCAAAATCCGCTCGATCAACGTAAAGCCGTCAGTCTGCGCATTCTCGTCGAGCAGATTGAACAGCGCCGCCAATGGCAGACCGGTCGCCTGTTCGGCTTTCCAGTGCGTCAGCGCCTCGGCGGCCGGGTTCATATAGGCAATCGCGCCGTCGACATCGGTGGTAATCACGCCGTCGCCGATGGATTGCAGGGTAATTTGCGCGCGTTCTTTTTCCAGTTGCAGCGCGTCGGCGAAGGCGTGGCGTTGCGCGAGCAATTTGTGCGTGCGCAGCAACGCCAGCACGATCAGCCCCAGCGCGGTGGCCAGGTTGGTCACCAGCAACAAACGCAGAATCAACCGCGACCCTTCGCCCAGCGCATCGCTGAAGGCCCGGGCGGCCGGGGTGACGGCGTCATTGATGGCGAAAATCTGCGCTTTCCAGCGCTGGATATCGGCGGCGCTGGCCTGGTCATTCAGGACGCGTTGGTGCATTTGCTGCGCGACGTTGTCCAGTTGCACCAAGTACGCATCGCCGACCGTCCAGCGGTCGATGGCTTTCTCCAAATAACTGAAATGCCGGAAGTTGAGGTACAGCCAGATCAGGCTGGCGACGTCGTCAGGATGATTGCCGCCCTTGAGAATGCCCACCCGCGCGGCTTCCAGGTCCGGCGGTTGCTTGTCCAGCGCCAGGCGCAACTCATGCCCGCCCTGCGGCACGGCCAGCGCAGTCTGGTATTTGAGGTAGATCGCCTCGTCGCGGCTGTCGGCGTAGAGGTTGAGGTAATAGATCGCGTCTTTCTGGCCCTTGGACCACAGGCTTTCACCGGCGACATAGCCGCGAACGGCCGACAGCACATAAAGGCTGACGCCACCCAGCAACGCCTGGAACAGCACGACGGCAATAAACGGCCAGACGATGCCCAACAATCGCGGCGTTCCGAGAGTCCGGTTTGGCTTCATGAGGTCCCTTGCATAGGTACTGCCTGATCATCATCCAGATCCGACCACTGTCGCAAGACTAGGAGGCGTTCGCATTCCCCGCAAGGAAGTGCCGTCTCGCGATGTGGACAGTTCCCCATAAATGACGGTTTTTTAACGCAGATGGGGCAAAACTTGGTCAACAACGCCGCGTGAAAATTCCAACTCGATATCCCTTGAAGCGATAACTATGTAACGCCAGCGCCTGCGCCCGATCATTTGTAATTGACGCCAATCCCTTCGCCAACTACGCAACCGCCGATCAAGACAAGGACGCTCATGCAAACCCTCACTCCCAGTGGCCTGTTCCCGCCCACTTTCCCCACCGAAGCGCAACTGCATACCGGCCAGTTGCAAGACTATCGATTGATGCTCGCGGCCATGAACGAGCCGCCCGGCGTGGTGCACCTCTCCAACCTGATCACCATCGGGCCATTCTCACCGTTACGTCGGGTCAGCGAGGATGGCTTGAATGCGCTGTGGAACCTGCTGCGCGACAGACGTTACATCGACATGTGCCACCGCCGGCAAATAAAACAGGGTGACCTGAGCGTTACGTTCGAAAACGCCGCCTATGTGTACCGAGGCTGGACGGAGGATGGCAGCAAAGTCGCCCTGCCATTGACCGAGCAGGCGAGTTGGCAAGCGCTGAAACCACGAATCGAACGCGCCGCGTTGTTATTGGGCGGGCAGATCAATTCCAATCAGATGATCAGCCTGGAAAGAATGTGCCGGTTCTATGCCTTCGCGCCCTGGACGCCCGGACACGCGCAACAGCACCGCGGCGCGATCCAGCATGTGCAGGAAAGAATCGCCAGCCATGATCTGCGACTTGAAGATGACTTCGATATCCTCGCGCTCAGACGGCGGCCCACCGACAAGGATCGCGCCGCGTTTCGCGCCAGTCGGCGAAAATCTGCGCAGCCGGGCAAAGTCGATATACAACAGGTGCACGCCGAGATTGTCCGCAAGGAAATAATCGAAACCGTGACGTCGTTTATCCCGCCAAGCCATACCTCGCCGCTGACCTGGCTGGCCAGCGAGGTGCTTGGCGACGCAACGCTGGAGCAAGTTCGGGCCACGCCCACTGTTTATCTGCAAAAGATTTTGCACAGCGCCGAAGCGCAACGTTTGAGCGCACTGCTGTTAACCACCATGAGTTGGTACGGGGCCGAGCCCGGCGAAGAGACTTCACCAATAGTTCGCACACAACTGGTCGCCCAGGCGTTGCAACTTTGGCTCAGTAAACCCAGTGCTGAAAACTCCTCGACGATTGCCGGCTATGCCTGGCAGGCGCAGACAAACTGGGGAAAAAGTTATCAGACTATTCGCCACGAATTTGAACAACACCTTATAACCACCCACCGCGCCGCCACCGAGAAAGAGGCTGTGGTGATTGCGCGGTTATTCCTGCGGCAATGGCCTGCCGAATTTCGTGTGCGGGATATCCCTGAAGATCTTTCTTACAGAAGTTCGATCGTTTGGGTCAACTTTGTGACAGGGGTGAACTTGATCAAATTCATTGATCATCGATTGCTCGAAAGTCTGACGTTCCAGCAACTCGTCAACCTGCCAATTGCAATGGCGGAAAGTACTACCGAAGACCGAACAGCAGACATCGCCCAGGCCAAACTTCAACCAACCCTGGACTGGGCCGAAACCTACGCGGTGATTACCGCCAAACCTGGCGAACAGTTCTCGCATGACAACGTTGAAACAGCGCTGGCCCAGTTGGACAAACATACCGCTGACATCGACAAAGCCGTCAAGCAACTGAATGAAGCACCCGTGCAGCGTTTGAACATTGCACAAAGAGAAATGGAAAAGATCTTCGGCAAAGTGGCGTTCCTTTCGGACGGCCGCAAGCTTGCGAGGAAGATTGGCCGCCACATTCCTCGTCTGCTTGATGTGCCCTACCTCAAAGGCAAGGATTACGACGTGTATTCCTTTCTCGATGTATTGGCGTCTGGTCTGTTTGATCGCCACGACACCTGGTTCGTCACCGACGGCGATGGCGCGACCGTGGGCAAACAATGGATTCGGATTGACCAACAACGCACGATCAAAACCGAAGCCGCTTGGCCCGCGTCAGGAAAATCCTTCGGCGGCCATCCACTGGTTATCTCACCACGCGCGAAAATGCCGGACGTGAAGGCGCTGTTCGAGACCGAGTTCGCCGATTATTTGCAGCGCACCACCGGCGCCTACCAAACCCTGATCACCAGCCTGATTGCATCCTTGCCCAATTCAGATCGCCTCGCGCTGCAACTGGGCGACGTGCGGATCTTCAGCCTCAGAAAACAAACCAGCGGCGTCGAGGCCCAGCACGAAACGGCGGAAAAGATCTTGCCGCTGCGGGCTCGCTACGGGCTGATCCTCGAGGCTGACTACGCGAGCCGGATCACTCACTACGAATTGTTGCCCAAGGCTGGGGTGATTCGCTGCCTCGGCAAACTGGACCCTGAATGGTTGACTGGCGGTCTCACGACTGAGCGTTGGTCGCTGAGAAAGTCGCTGAATGTTTCGGTCGATGTTCGCCGTCACAGCGACTTGCCGTTCGACTGGCAAGCACACGCCACCGGCAGCGCTCCCTCAGCCAACGCGCGTTGCCAGGCAATCATCGAACAATTGGGCGACACGCTCGCCGCCACCACGGACACCGAAGAAAACCCGCTGCGCGTCGCCCAGACGCTGACCGCGCAACGCATCGTCGATATCGGCCAGGCGATTGCTTCCCAGCTGTTATTCATCGACCCGAAAACCCTGCGCGACGCCGCTTACGGCCAGACCGAACCCGAGCGCCGGGCCGACTGGTATAAAAAAGCACTCGAACTGGCGAAGTCGCTCGTGCCTTTTTGGGGCAGCCTCGACGACCTCGCGTCAAACGACAAGACGCGTTGGATTCAGGGCGCTTTCGGATTGTTCGCCGACTCACTGTCATTCGCGCTGCCGATCGGCAAATACGCGTCGGGTTCGGTACGCCTGATTACCCGCGCCGGCCAGCAGGCACTGCGAGCACCATTGCCGTCGTTCAAGTTACTGACCATGGAGTTGCTGGTTTCGCTGGCGGGCAATGTCAATCCGCTGGACGGCCCGGTGTCGCTGCTGACCGGTTTGGGCAATGCCGTGAACAGAGCCAGCCGTGCCAATCGCTCCCGACTCATGCAGTTATTGGGACGCACAAGCCAGTACGATCTGGTGCACAGTCACCCGCAGATGGCCGACATCAGCCATTGGAAACCGCAGACGGCCGGCGATCAACTGGCCCGCGTAAAAGGCATCGACGACGTGCCGGTGCGCAATCTCGCCGCGTCGGGCAAATCCGACTTCCGCCTGATCGATCCGCTGTCGTCCAAGCTGTACGGTCCGACATTACCGACCCAATCCGGCGATCTGTCGCCGGGCCGCTCGCGTTACACAGCGTTGCAAAAGACTGACCGTCACGTTGTCTTCGATGTGCCGAAAACCGCGCGAGTTCGCGAACTGCTCGAAGTCGATGGCCGAACCACCTTGCTGATCGATAACGCGCCTTATCGTCTCGATGACGACCACCTGCACCGCGCGGACCTGATTGACCACGATGGCTTGATGGCTCAGCCGTGCCACCTGCGCCGCGCGCCGCAATCCGGGGTCTGCGAGACACGTTACGTGACACGCGATCCGGCACCGACGCTGGCCGTTGGCGACTACGACGAAACCCGCGCCTGGGCCCCGTGGTTTGGCGACATCCTCTACACCCCGGCGACTAACCGCCCACCCATGGAGGCCTCGCACATTGCCAGGAACGCGACCCTGCAAGCGTCGCTGGAATTCAATCAGGGCATGTTTGGCCGGGTGATGGTCAGCTTGCCGGTGCCGGGGCAGCCGCTGGTGGATAACCTGCGGGTCGGGGCGATTGTGGTCGAGGCCAGCGACGGCTCCCGGCACTACGTTTTCACTCGCCTGAATGCCGGCGACTTTTATGTTGCCGAGCGCCTCAAGGGACAAATGGCCCATGAACTGCTGACCCTGAAGAGGGCCGAGACATTGCCGGCCGAGCTGATTGATGAACTGAAACAGGTGTACATCGGCTCGCTGAATGCCAACAACATCGCGCGCATCCATGGCGTCGACGCGGTAGACCGGGCGCTGAAAACCATGGAAGAGATCGCGATTCCCATCGGCGGTCATGCCAATCCGCCCGATACGCTGAAATTGCTCTCGGTGCAGACCAGCCCGGGCGAAGCGGTGTTGTTTGACCATTCCACGCGCATGATCGTCAGCACCTTGCCAGAAGGCGCGACGTCATGGTCACGCAGCAAGGAAGCGCCGGAAGTTTTTCGCCAGCGCACCGCAGAGATTTTCGACACGCTGTTTGTCAGGGAAACCGTGCAGGTAAGAGCCGACAGCAACCTGAAAATCAACGCGGTGATGGAGGATTTTCAAAGAATCCTGCCTTATGGCCTGCGTCGTGTACGCGCGAGAAACATTGCTTACGCCGAAGTGGAAACGGCGAGCGGCGCCCGCGAGGTCTACGTCAGCGTCTCCGGCGCGCAGGGCTTGACCGGTTATCTGCCGGTATTCCGACCGCCCTTCCACCCAGACCAGATGACTATCAACGGCACGACTTATTTCAATACCGATGTCGGCCAGACGCCGGTCCGCACCGCGCTGAACCTGACCGCCGAAGGCAAGCTGCTGGCGGTGCCGCTGACCATCAAGAACATTGAAACCTATCATCCGCAAATGTCCGCGCGCCCGACGTCACTGGACAGCGAAGCCAAATTGATCAGCGCGATTCGCGAAAAATACCCCGAGCGCGCCATGATCAAATCCGTGAGCATCGCCACGACCATGCCGCCGTGTGGCAGTTGTTCGGTGGTGATCAAGGAGTTTGGCTACGACGGCGGGCAGAATGCGCTGCAGGTGTTGTGGCGCAGATGAGGCGGTGAGGCTGAGTTACAGGCGCTGCAAATGCCCGTAAAGCTTGGCGTACAAACCACCGTCGGCGATCAATTGCTGGTGATCGCCGTCCTCGGCCACGCGCCCGCCGTCGAACACCAGTACCCGGTCCGCCTGCTTAACCGCCGACAAGCGATGGGCAATGATCAACGTCGTGCGGCCATGGAGAAAACGTGCCAGCGCCTGGTGCAGGTTGTACTCGGTGGCGGCGTCCAGCGCGGAGGTGGCTTCGTCGAGAATCACCACTTTCGGCTGGGCCAACACCATCCGCGCAATCGCCAGCCGTTGACGCTGGCCACCGGACAGGCGCACGCCGGAACGGCCGACGACACTGTCCAGCCCTTGCGGCAAGCCGCGTACGGTGCCATCCAACTGGGCGATTTCCAGTGCCTGCCAACAGGCTTCGTCGCTGCGTTCGCGGCCCATGGTCAGGTTGGCGCGCACGGTGTCGTTGAACAGCGCCGGATGCTGCAACACCACGGCAACGTTCTCGCGCACCGTGGCCAAACCGATTTCTTCCTGGGTCGAACCGCCGAAACGAATGGTCCCGGCCAGCGGCGTGTACAAGCCCAGGAGCAATTGCACCAAGGTACTTTTGCCGCCGCCACTGGCGCCGACGATTGCGACTTTTTCACCGGGCGCAATGCTCAGGTGCATCTGGTCCAGAACCAGATCGTCGCCATAGCTGAAACTCAAACCCTGAATGTCGATGCCGACGGTTTCGCGTCCCTGAAACGGGTCAATGCCGCCGGGGTATTGCGGCTCATCGGCACGCGCGAGCAGTTCGTTGATCCGCGACAGCGCGCCGCCAGCGGCATAAAACGCGTATTGCAGATTCAGCAACTGCTCGACCGGGCCGATCATGAACCACAGATAGCTGAACACCGCGAGCATTTGGCCGATCGACAGGTCGGAAAACAGCACGGTGAGCATCGCTGCCGCGCGAAAGATATCGATACCGAACTGGAACAGCAGGCCACTGGCGCGGTTCGATGCGTCGGTTTTCCACTGCGAGGTCACCGCGTAATCGCGCACTTCGCGGGCACGCTGGCCGAGGCGCCCGAGGAAAAACCCCTGACGGTTACCGGCGCGTACCTCCTGAATCGAATCGAGGGTTTCGGTGAGGGCCTGAGTGAAACGCGAGGTGCTGTCGTTCTCGAGTTTCTTCAGGTGTTTGACGCGTTTGCCCAACTGCACCGTGGCGTAGATCACCAACGGGTTGAACAGCATGATCAGCAGCGCCAGTTTCCAGTGCATCCACACCAGAATGCTCGCGGTGCCGACCAGCGTCAGCATCGCCACGAGGAAACGACTGAGGGTTTCGCCGACAAATTTGTCCAGCGTATCGAGGTCGGTAACCAGATGGGTGGTCACCGTACCGCTGCCGAGGCTTTCGTATTCGCCGAGGGAAATCCGCTTGAGCCGCTCGATCAGGCGAATGCGGATGCGGTAGACGATGTCCTTGGCCAGCCCGGCAAACAGTTTTGCCTGCACCACGTTGAACAGCAACGCGCCGCAGCGCAGGACGAAGGTCACCAGCAACATCAAACCGATGTAACCGGCGGCTTTCTGCCAGGCGTCGGGCAAGGCGTGGTTCATGACTTGCAGCGCCGAATCGCCGTGACCGAGCAGCACTTCGTCTACCAGCAACGGCAGCAATAGCGGGATCGGCACGCTGCACAAAGTCGCCAGCACGGCGACCCCGTTGGCGATCCACAGGGCTTTTTTGTGCTGCAAGGCCAGTCGGCGGATTTCCGCCCAGCTCAGTCGATCAACACGCTTGGGCGCCGCCGCATCATCGGGCAAGCCATTAGGCACATCGTCGGGCACATCAGGCACAGGCAGCGCGCTCCAGCCAGCGGCCGAGCAGCGGCGACAGTTCGCTCAAGGGTTGGTAGCCATTGGTCAGCAATGCCAGTTGGCCATCGCGCTCGGCGAGCAAGGTCGGGAAACCGGCGATGCCCAAGTCCTGCACCCAGGTGAAATCGGCGGCGGTGGCGGCGTGTTGGTCGGCGCGGTCGAACGCGGCGGCGAACTCGATGCGCGGCACGCCAGCCTGCTCGGCCAGTTCCACCAACACACTGGCGTGGGTGACGTCGCGACCTTCGGCGTAAAAAGCGTGCTGGATCAGCCCGAGCAGTTTCCACGCGCAATCGGGCGCCAGACTGCGCGCGGTCACCACGGCGCGGCACGCCGGTTCGGTGTCGTAGACAAAACCGTCGGGCAATGCGCCCTCGCGTTTGAACGGCTGGCCGGTGGCCTCGGTGACCGCTTGCCAGTGCTCAAGAATGTAGCGCCGAGTGGTCGGCTCCAGCGCCGAGCCGCTGCCGGTGCGCAAGCCGCCGACCACCAAGTGCAATTCCACCCCCGCTGCCTGCGCCTGTTCGACCAGCGCTTCGGCCACTGGCGCGAAGCCCCAGCACCATGAACACATCGGGTCCATCACGTAGAGCAGGCGGCGGGCAGACATGGATTCAAGCCTCGGAAGGGGTTTGCTTGTAGTTGTAACCAATCGGGTGCGGCAGGTTGCGCGCCTTGGCCAGTTCGATCTGCTTCTGCCGGTCGATGGCACTGCGACGGGTTTTCTCGCTCAGCTTATCCCAGCAATGCGGGCAACTGATGCCAGCCACGTAGTGCTCGGATGCGCGGTCTTCGGCGCTGATCGGCGTACGACATGCATGACATTGATCGTAGTCGCCTTCGCTCAAGTCATGGCGCACGGTCACGCGGTTGTCGAACACGAAGCAGTCGCCCTGCCATTTGGTTTCTTCCTGCGGCACTTCTTCGAGGTACTTGAGAATGCCGCCCTTGAGGTGATAGACCTCGTCGAAACCCTGGCTGAGCATGTAGCTCGACGCCTTTTCGCAACGAATGCCGCCGGTGCAGAACATCGCGACTTTCTTGTGCACGGCCGGGTCGAAGTGTTCTTTGATGTAGTCGGGGAATTCGCGAAAACTGGTGGTTTTCGGATCGATGGCGCCTTCGAAGGTGCCGATCGCCACTTCGTAGTCGTTGCGGGTGTCGATCAACAGCACTTCCGGATCGCTGATCAAGGCGTTCCAGTTTTGCGGATCGACATAGGTGCCGACGGTTTTGTTCGGGTCCACGCCTTCGACGCCGAGGGTGACGATTTCTTTCTTCAGTTTGACTTTGGTGCGGTAGAACGGCTGGTCTTCGCAGTACGACTCTTTGTGGTCGATGTCGTCCATGCGCGGGTCGTTCTTGAGCCAGGCCATCAGCCCGTCAATGCCTTCGCGGCTGCCGGAAACGGTGCCGTTGATGCCTTCTTCGGCAATCAGCAAGGTGCCTTTGATGCCGTTGTCGACCATCGCTTGCAGCAATGGCTCGCGCATCTCGACGTAGTTTTCCAAAGTGACGAACTTATACAGTGCCGCCACGACAATCTGTTGTGTCATGGGTGATTCTCCAGGTGGCTACCCTCGTAAGGGGTGAACCGGATGCGAAAAAAAACGCGCCGGGTAAGCGGCGCGTCGGGCAGTCTAACAAAAATAAACGCTTCTGTAGGAGCGAGGCTTGCCCGCGAAGGCGATCTTGAGGACGCCTTCGCGGGCAAGCCTCGCTCCTACAAGGGGCAGATCATCAGTGCTTGCTGCCGCCAGCACAGGTCGGTGAGGCCGGGGCCGTTTCGATCTGTACCCATTCTTCCGGCGTGTAGGTATGCAGCGCCAACGCATGAAACTCGCCCATCAGTTCGCCCAGCGTTCCATAGACTTTCTGGTGGCGCTTGACGCGATTGAGGCCTTCGAACTGCTGGCTGACGACCACCGCTTTGAAGTGCGTCTGCAACCCGCGACTGTGCATGTGGCTTTCATCGAGCACTTGCAGGTGCTCGGGCTGCAGCAGCCCGAGCGTCGATTCGATGCGTTGTTGCATGCTCATACCGAACTCCGCTTAAGGCTTTTTCTTGGCTGGAGCGGCGGCGCCTTTAGGCTCCAGCTCGGCAGTCATGTCGGCCAGCAGTTTGTTGACCACAGGGACCGCGCTTTCAAGCTTGGCCTGGGTCATCTGCGCCGATTGCTGAGTCAGCTGCGGCATTTTTTCGAGGACTTTCTTGCCCAGTGGCGACTGGTAGAAAGCCACCAGGTCCTTGAGCTCGGACTCGCTGAAGTTGGTGGTGTACAGCTTGACCATGTCCGGCTTCAGCTTGTTCCAGCCAATGGCTTGGTCCAGCGCGGCGTTGGCCTTGGCCTGGTAGGTTTCCAGCAGGGCTTTTTTCGACGCCGGAGCTTTGGTCTGCTCAAAGCGTTGAGCGAACATTTGCTGCACTTGCATGTACACCGGAGTGCCCAATTTGTCAGCGTGCGCCAGGGTCAGGAAAGCTTCGGCACTGGCGTTGTGGCTGGCGGTATCGGCAAAAACCTGGCCGCTGGCGCAAACCAGTGCAACCGCGGTACAGATGGCACGAAGACGAGTCATCGAGTTTCCTTTTCTAGCAGGCGAGGTAAAACCCCAAGGGCGACCATTCTGCGCCTAAAAAACGCCATGGCTCAACCCCCAAGCCTTACAGGGCTTGATTTGTAAGGCCCAGCGGTCAGAAAACAGACTGATGGAACCACAAGCGCCGAACACGGCCTAAACTGCGCAATCAGACCTACAGGAGTGTGACCGATGAGCCGTATCGAAACCGACAGCCTTGGTGAAGTTGACGTCCCCGAGGAGGCCTACTGGGGCGCACAGACTCAACGTTCGCTGGTCAACTTCGCCATCGGTGAGGAACGCATGCCCCTGCCGGTGCTGCACGCTCTGGCCCTGATCAAGAAAGCCGCCGCGCGCGTCAACGACCGCAATGGCGACTTGCCCGCCGACATCGCCCGGCTGATCGAACAAGCCGCCGACGAAGTGCTCGCAGGCAGCCACGACGACCAATTCCCGCTGGTGGTCTGGCAGACCGGCAGCGGCACGCAAAGCAACATGAACGTCAATGAAGTGATCGCCGGTCGTGCCAACGAACTGGCCGGCAATGCGCGTGGCGGCAAGTCGCCGGTGCACCCGAACGACCACGTCAACCGTTCGCAAAGCTCCAACGACTGTTTCCCCACCGCCATGCACATCGCCACCGTGCAAGCGGTGCAGCACAGCTTGCTGCCGGCGATCAGCGAATTGTCCGGTGGCCTCGCCGAGCTGTCGGCGCGCCACATGAAACTGGTGAAAACCGGGCGCACGCACATGATGGACGCGACGCCGATCACCTTCGGCCAGGAGATTTCGGCATTTATTGCGCAGCTGGATTACGCCGAACGGGCGATCCGCAGCGCCTTGCCGCAAGTCTGTGAATTGGCTCAGGGCGGCACTGCGGTGGGCACCGGGCTGAATTCGCCGCACGGTTTTGGCGAGGCTATTGCTGCCGAACTGGCCGCGTTGTCGGGCCTGCCATTCGTCACCGCGCCGAACAAGTTCGCCGCCCTCGCCGGCCACGAGCCGCTGACGACGTTGTCCGGCGCGCTGAAAACCCTCGCCGTGACCCTGATGAAAATCGCCAACGACCTGCGCTTGCTCGGTTCCGGGCCGCGCGCCGGTTTTGCCGAGGTGAAACTGCCGGCGAATGAGCCGGGCAGTTCGATCATGCCCGGCAAGGTCAACCCAACGCAGTGCGAAGCGCTGTCGATGCTGGCGTGTCAGGTGCTGGGCAATGACGTGACAATCGGTTTCGCCGCGAGTCAGGGTCATCTGCAATTGAACGTGTTCAAACCGGTGATCATCCACAACCTGCTGCAGTCGATTCGGCTGCTGGCCGACGGTTGCAGCAACTTCCAACAACATTGCATCGCCGGTCTGGAACCGGATGCCGGGAAAATGGCTGAGCACCTGGAGCAGGGTTTGATGCTGGTGACGGCGTTGAATCCGCACATCGGCTATGACAAGTCGGCGGAAATCGCCAAGAAGGCTTACAGCGAAGGTCTGACCTTGCGTGAAGCAGCGTTGCAGTTGGGTTATCTGACTGACGAGCAGTTTGATGCGTGGGTGCGGCCGGAGAATATGCTCGAAGCGGGCGCCAAGGGCTGAGATTTACGGTGACTGTCACGCCGCCAATCGCGAGCTTGCTCGCGATTGGCGACACTGAACATCTTCAGCCGACCACAACTCGGGCTTTCCGAGCCTTGAGCCCCGCAATTAGTGAAGGCCCCAGCGCGACCAGCGCCGAACCGAGCACCACCAGCACTGCCCCGCCATATCCCAGGCCATTGATGGTCTCGGCATGCACGTATTCCGGCCAGGCCCACGCCGCGATGGCCACCGCGACAAACGTCACCAACGGCGTAATCGCCAACGTCGCACTGACCCGCGACGCTTCCCAATGCGCCAGCGCTTCGGCGAACGCGCCATAGGCGATCAAAGTGTTCATGCAGCACGCCAGCAGCAACCAACCCTGCAACGGGCTCAGGCTCAGTGCTTCGAGCGGGTGCACCCACGGCGTCAGCAGCAGTGCGCAGAACAGGTAAATCACCATCATCACCTGCAACGAATTCCACACCGTCAGCAATTGCTTCTGCCCCAACGCGTAGAAGGTCCAAACCGTGGACGCGAGCAAAACCAGCAACACGCCAGCGGTGTAATCGGTCAGGGAGGTGAGCAATTCCGCGAGACGCTGATTGAAGAACAACCCGAAACCGATCAGCAGCACCAGCAGGCCGATCCCCTGTCCTACGCTGAAACGCTCCTTGAACACAAACAGGCTGGCGATCAGCAACATGATCGGGCCCATTTGCACCACCAGTTGCGCCGTGCCGGGGCTCAGCAGGTTGAGGCCCATAAGGTACAACACGTAATTGCCTACCAGCCCGAGCACCGCCATCAGCACCAGCCAGCCACCCTTGGGGCCGAGCACTTTGCGGCTCGGCAAACGCCTGGTGGCGGCGAGGTACAGGAACAGGCAACCGCCAGAAACAGTTAAACGAAACCAGGTCACCGTCACCGGGTCCATCACTTGCAGCACTTGCTTGAGCTTGATCGGCAAAATGCCCCACAGCAGCGCCGTCAGTAACGCGAGGAACAATCCATAAACCCAGCGACCCGATGAAATGTGCATGCTGACTCCAACGCCGATTGGCAAGAGTCGCCATTCTAGGCGCAGCTTTTGGCACAACACAGGCACAGTTACGCGCTGACGCAAATGAAACTGTGCAGGTCGCAAGGTCAGATGCCGTCGATCAGGTCGGCGGGCGGCACCAGGCCTTAAGTTCTACGCTCAGTGGATCCGCCCATAACCAACGCCCACAGGAGATGGCCATGTACGGCATGCGCGCCCAGGACCCGGCCCCCGCCACGCACTTTCGCAGTGACCGTTTGTGTCGGGTGAACGGGGAGTTGTATTTCAGTACTCGGGAAAACACCCTTGAAGGGCCGTTCGAGAATGCTGAAGTGGCGGCGAAAGGGATTCAGGCTTATATCGAGCGGATGCAGGAATCAACGGCCAACCGCTAGACCGTGGCGACTGCATCGCGAGCAAGCTCGCTGCCACAGGGATCTGATGTGCGACACAGATCCAATGTGGCAGCGGAGCTTGCTCGCGATGGCGGCCTACCGGACCACAACAATTGCCGATCAGCGCACCGCCTCAAACAACCCCGTAGCCCCCATCCCGCCGCCCACGCACATGGTCACCACGCCATAACGCAGATTGCGCCGTTGCAGTTCACGCACCAAGTGCCCGACCTGCCGCGACCCGGTCATGCCGAACGGGTGGCCGATGGAAATCGAGCCACCGTTGACGTTGTATTTGGCGTTGTCGATTTCCAGGCGATTGCGGCTGTACAGGCACTGCGACGCAAACGCTTCGTTGAGTTCCCACAAGTCGATATCAGCCACCTGCAAGCCTTTGGCCTTCAGCAGTTTTGGCACCGAGAACACCGGGCCGATGCCCATCTCGTCCGGAGCGCAACCGGCGACGGTGAAACCGCGGAAGAATGCTTTTGGTTTCAAACCCAATTCCAGGGCTTTCTCCAGGCTCATCACCAGCGTCATCGAGGCGCCGTCGGACAGTTGCGACGAGTTGCCAGCGGTCACAGAACCGTCTTCGGCGAACACCGGTTTCAGCCCGGCGAGGCTTTGCAGTGTGGTGTCCGGGCGGTTGCAGTCGTCGCGATCAACGATACCGTCGAGGATCTGCACCTGGCCAGTCGCCTTGTCTTCGACCCGATACTTGACCGCCATCGAGACAATTTCATCGTCAAACAAGCCGTCGGCCTGCGCCTGCGCGGTGCGTTGCTGGCTCTGCAGCGCATAGAGGTCTTGCTCTTCGCGGCTGACGTTGTAACGCCGGGCAACGATTTCGGCGGTCTGGCCCATCGGGAAGTAGATGCCCGGCACCTGCTCTTTGAGCAACGGATTGATCAGGTTATCGGTGTTGACGCTTTTCATCGTCAGGCTGATCGACTCGACGCCACCGGCAACGATGATGTCGCTGCAACCGGAGGCAATCTGGTTCGCCGCAATGGCAATGGCTTGCAGGCCCGAGGAGCAGAAACGGTTGAGGGTCATGCCGGCGGTGCCGATGCCCAGACGCGAGAGCACCGCGACGTTGCGCCCGATGTTGTAGCCCTGCGCGCCTTCGTTGGAGCCGGCGCCGACGATGCAATCCTCGACGCTCGCCGGGTCGATGGCGTTGCGCGTCAGCAGCGCATTCACGCAATGGGCCGCCATGTCGTCCGGACGGGTCTGGTTGAACTTGCCGCGAAAGGATTTGGCCAAGCCGGTCCGCACGCTGTCGACGATCACCACTTCACGCATGGCATACCTCATTGATGTTGATTGTTGTTGTCGGTTGAGAGTGGACCGAGCATAAGTCCAGCGCATGACCCACCGCGACAATCATTCACCCCGCGTATGCGTAACCATCGACTTACTTCTTGTGCTTCTTGCGTTTTTTATCAGCCTTGTCGAATGCCTCTTCCAGCGCCTGGTTGATCGTGCGCAACACTTTGACCCGCGCCCAGCGCTTGTCATTGGCTTCGATCAGGGTCCATGGCGATACTTCGGTGCTGGTGCGATCAACCATGTCGCCGACCGCCGCGCGATAAGCGTCCCACTTGTCGCGGTTGCGCCAGTCGTCTTCGGTGATCTTGAAGCGCTTGAAAGGGATTTCTTCGCGCGCCTGGAAACGCTCGAGTTGGGTTTGCTTGTCGATGGCCAACCAGAACTTGACCACGATCACATTGGAATCGCCGATCTGCTCTTCAAAATCGTTGATTTCGCTGTAGGCGCGCAGCCAGTCCGCCGGCGGGCAGAAACCTTCGACGCGTTCAACCAGCACCCGGCCGTACCACGAACGGTCGAACACGGTGAATTTGCCCTTGGCCGGAATGTGTCGCCAGAAACGCCACAGATACGGTTGCGCGCGTTCTTCTTCAGTGGGCGCGGCAATCGGCACGATGCTGTATTGGCGTGGATCGAGCGCCGCCGCGACTCGCCGAATCGCCCCGCCCTTGCCCGCCGCATCATTGCCTTCAAACACCGCGACCAGCGCGTGTTGGCGCATGCGCTTGTCGCGCATCAATCCTGAGAAGCGCGCCTGTTCGGTAATCAGCTGTTCTTCGTAATCGTCCTTGTCCAGGCGCAGGGTCATGTCGAGGCTGTCGAGCAGATTCAGTTGATCGACATGAATCGGCAACGGCGCAGCATTGACCTTTTCCGGGTGAACCTTGGCCCGTTTGAGCGCGTTTTGCAGGCCTTCGAGCAGAATCTGCCCGACCACCAGACTGCGGTAATTGGCATCTACCCCTTCGATCACATGCCACGGAGCATAGTCGCGACTGGTGCGGCGCAATACGCGCTCGCCATATTTGACGAATTTGTCGTAAGTCTGCGACTGCTGCCAGTCCAGCGGGCTGATGCGCCAACTGTGCAGCGAGTCGTCGGCGAGGGCTTTGAGTCGCGCCTTCATTTGTTTTTTCGAGAGGTGGAACCAGAACTTGAAGATCAACGCGCCTTCGTCGCAGAGCATTTTTTCGAAACGCTCGGACTGGTTGATCGCTTGGTCGAGCACGGCGTTCTTGAACAAACCATGGACGCGGCCCTGAAGCATCTGGCTGTACCAGTTGCCGAAAAAAATCCCCATGCGGCCCTTGGCCGGCAGCATGCGCCAGTAACGCCAGGCCGGTGGTCGCGCCAGTTCTTCGTCGGTTTGCTGGTCGAACGTGCGGACCTCGATCAGGCGCGGGTCCATCCATTCGTTGAGCAGTTTGACCGTTTCGCCCTTGCCGGCGCCCTCGATGCCATTGATCAGGATGATCACCGGGAAGCGTTGCTGCTGCAGCAGTTCGTACTGCGCCTCAAGCAAGGCTTCGCGCAGGGCCGGCAATTCGGCTTCGTAGGTTTCTTTGTCGATGGCGTGACCGATTTCGGCAGATTCGAACATGGGCGGCTCCGTTCCGGGAATGAGCAAGACTAGCGGATTGGGCTGATGATCAGCGTAGAAATTCCATGGGGTGTGCGCATTAGTGCTGGGTCGTGCCGGGATTGCAGGTTTGATCTTGTGGCTGCCGGGCAGTTGTGGCTAACGGGCTGTTGTGGCGAGGGGGCTTGCCTCCTCGCCACAAAAGCTCTTTTGCCAGAGGAAGCTCTTTTGCCACAGCTCCATTGCCACAATGGCCTGGCGGCAGATTTTCCCTGAAGCAGTGTCTCCGGCAGTTGCCATGGATCAAGCACAGCCGCGCTGATCGGCTAGAATGCCGACCTTGCCGTTGCCGAGCCTGTCATGAATCCTCAATTGCCCAACGCCCAGCTCGACTGGGACGACCAGGGACGCCCGTATTCGCGGGTGTTCGATGATGTGTATTTTTCCGACCTGTCGGGTCTGGAAGAAACTCGCTATGTGTTCATCGAACAGAACCGTTTGCAGGAACGTTTCGCCGCGCTGCCCGTCGACGGGCGTCTGGTGATTGGCGAGACGGGGTTCGGCACCGGGCTGAATTTTCTGTGTGCCTGGCAATTGTTTGACCAGCACGCGGTGGCTGGCGCGCGGTTGCATTTCGTCAGCGTGGAAAAATACCCGCTGACTGCGGCAGACCTGCAGCGGGCCTTGGCGTTGTGGCCGCAACTGAAACCGTTCGCCGATCAACTGTTGGCGCAGTACGTGGCGATCCATCAAGGTTTTCAACGGCTGGTGCTGGACAACGGCCGCGTGACCCTGACGCTGTTGATCGGCGATGCGCTGGAAATGTTGCCGCAACTCGACGCACAAATTGACGCGTGGTTTCTCGACGGTTTTGCCCCGGCGAAAAACCCCGATATGTGGACCGCCGAGCTGTTTGCCGAACTGGCGCGCCTGGCCGCGCCCGACTCGACCATCAGCACCTTCACCAGCACCGGATGGGTGCGGCGCTTGCTCAACGCCGCCGGTTTCAAAATGAAACGCACGCCGGGCATCGGCCACAAATGGGAGATTCTGCGTGGGGTGTTTCTCGGTTGGCCAGCCGAAGTCGGCGCACCGCTCGCGGCGAAACCGTGGTTCGCCCGCCCTCCTCGGCCCACCAGCGAGCGTCGCGCATTGGTGATCGGCGCCGGCCTGGCGGGTTGCGCGACGGCGGCCAGCCTTGCGGCGCGGGGTTGGCAGGTAAGTTTGCTGGAGCGCCATGCGGCGATCGCGCAAGAAGCTTCAGGCAATCCGCAAGGCGTGCTGTACCTGAAACTGTCGGCGCACGGCACCGCGTTGTCGCAACTGATTGTCAGCGGTTTCGGCCACACGCGCCGGGTGCTGGAGCATTTGCATCGCGGTGTCGATTGGGACGGTTGCGGGGTGTTGCAACTGGCGTTCAATGCCAAGGAAGCCGAGCGTCAGGCGCAACTGGCGGCGGCGTTTCCTGCCGACTTGCTGCACCTGCTCGATCAGCCTCAAGCCGCAACGCGGGCCGGAATTGCATTGGCCCACGGTGGCTTGTTCTATCCGGAAGGTGGTTGGGTGCATCCGCCGGCGTTGTGCCAGTGGCAAGCGGCGCAACCGAATGTCCACGTGCTGCCGCATAACGATGTGCTGGCCTTACGCAAAGTCGATGACCAGTGGCAAGCGTGGGACGGCGACACTTTGCTCGCCAGCGCAGCGACCGTAGTGTTGGCCGGCGCCGCCGAAATCAAGCGATTCGAGCAAAGCGCCGACCTGCCGCTCAAACGCATTCGCGGGCAGATCACCCGACTGGCGCAAACCGCCGAGAGCCAGAGCCTGGCCACGGTGGTCTGCGCCGAAGGTTATGTCGCCCCGGCGCGACTGGGCGAACACACTCTCGGCGCCAGTTTTGATTTCACCAGCGATGACCTGAGCCCGACCACCGCCGAACACCTCGGCAATCTGCAATTGCTCGAAGAAATCTCCAGCGAATTGGTCAGCCGACTGCACGCAGGCGAACTCGACGCCGAGCAACTGCAAGGTCGCGCGGCGTTTCGTTGCACCAGTCCCGATTACTTGCCAATTGTCGGGCCATTGGCGGACGGTCAGGCGTTCAACCTGGCTTACGCCGCCCTGAGCAAAGATGCCCGGCAAGTGCCCGACGTCCCGTGCCCATGGCTCGACGGTTTGTACGTCAACAGCGGTCATGGCTCACGCGGTTTGATCACCGCGCCGCTGTCCGGCGAATTGCTCGCGGCGTGGCTGGACAACGAACCGTTGCCGCTGCCGCGCGCCGTCGCTGAAGCCTGTCACCCGAATCGTTTTGCCTTGCGCCGCTTGATTCGCGGCAACTGAGCAGGTCGACAGACGCTTCACATTTCGGCGATAGCGCACAGACCCAACTCGAGGCGTTTCATCGCCTCGCCGGTCAAGCGCTCCATCATCGCAGTCTCGGCCGCTGCGCGCTCCTTGTTGATCGCTTCGATCTGGCTGAGATAGTCAGCGCCCTTGAGCGTGGTGGCCTTCTCGAAAACTTTACTCAAGCGCGTCTGAAACGGTGCATTCATCACTGAGAACTCCTGTGGGGAATGACGTTTCAGGTAATCGCCCCAGAACCCTTGTTTCACCAGCGACATACGCAGCGCAGGTGAAAGCTCGGCAGCGATGATTCGGGTTTTGGCTGCCGTGAGGTCGGCAGTCTGCACATTGCCGAGCGCGGCGTAACGCATGAATCGTGGCTGACCGGGTAACTCCAGTGCGTCTGCCAGCCCAGTGCGATAAGCCAGATTGATCTCCAGCGGGTCCATCGTCGGGTACTTGATTTGGTGCTCGACGGCAATCGCATTCAATTGCTCGATGCGAAACAAAGTGCGCCCCAACTTCAACAATGGCCGGGCTGCCGTGGCACTGTTGCCCGACTGCCGCAGCACCTTGTCGACCGCCACGGCCACTTCCAGGTTGCTGAAGTTCATCGCCGCACTGTCCGTGCAATTGATCGGGTTGGCGGCCTGATTAAGCACTTGGTCACGCAGCACCGCATCGTCGTAGGCCGCCTCCAGCACTGACCAGACTCTACGGCTCATGTCTTCATGCACGTGTTCGCTGTCGGCGGTGTTGCCCAGTTCGGCGAGCAACTGGAACAGACCCTCGGATTGCGGCTCATCGCGCAAAGCGTTCCAGATTTCGCCGCGACGGCTATAGGTGACGATAGTTTCTTCGGGCAACCACAGGGCCTTGGCGTTGCGCTCGGTCATGCGCCCGATGTCGTCATCAAACACGCCCATGCCGACCCCGGTGTTATCCAGGTAGGTCTGCAATTTGCGCCGACTGGCCTCGTCGAGGTTATTGGTGCGCAGATTGATCGCTTTGCTGAAAGTCGTCGACACGCTGAACAACCAGTCCGGCAACGTCCTGATGTTGTTTTCACGCAGGTCGACGAAGCTCAGGTTAGGCAAACGGACCAGGCCTTTGGGCAGTTCGGTCGCGCCGGTTTCTCGCAGCGACAGCACCCGCAGGTCGAACATGTTGCTGATGTCCGGCGTGGCGCCAAGGCGGTTTTTACTCAGATTGAGCGATTCCAGCGAACGCATCGCCGCCAGCCTGGCCAGGGTTGTTTCACTCAGGCGCAGCTGGTTATCGGCCAGGCTCAAGTGGATCAGCTTGGGCATCGACGCCAGCTCGTCGGGCAGCGCCGTGATTTTGTTGGTGTCCAGCTCCAGCGAATCCACGGACTTGAACGAGGTGAGGAATTGACTGACTTCGTCGCCCAGCTGCATGTCTTTCAATGACAGACGTTGCACGTGACTGAAGTCAATTGCCGCCGGCAACGTCGGCAACTGGCCGACCCGCATGCCATTCAGGCTCAACCCCGGAACACCAACGCCATGCTCGTCACGCAGCAACGACAGGCGCCGCCAACTGTTTTCGATGGCATCGGCAACTTGCCTGCGGCTTTGCCGATACTCACTCAGCGCGCCTGGCAACTTGCGCATCTGCGCGTCATCGGTGCGCCAGGTCTTGAGCAACGTGCGCAAAGTTTCGAGTTGCGCCAGGCGCTGTTTGATCGCGGTCGAGCGGGTCAGGTGGTCAGTGCCCAGCCCGTCCAGCAATGTGTTGATCTGGCTATCGGTCATCAACGGGTAGAGTTTTTTGACTTTGCGCACCAGCGCCCGAGGGTAGCGCGATGACCGGCCCGGCTGTTGCGCCTGCACACAGGAAACTGGCGCAATTGCTGCCTCCAGCGGTTCACCGGCGAGCAATCGCGAACACACCGAACGTTCTTCCAAGGCTCGGGACAGCAACTTGCCACGCAACAGCCTGGCTTGATCCTGCAAATCATTGCCTAGCCCCAGCGCTGCGCGAGTCGGCGGTTCAATCGCCTGAACGATGGTTTTATACAAGGCGTCCGGCCCCTTGCTGACGGCCGTCAGCGATGCGCCGTCGCTGGCAAACGCCTGATATCCGGCCGGCGATTTGACCACAGTGATTGTTGACGAGTTACCCGGATGGCCGACGCGTTGCAGGACCTCGCCAGTTACGGCACCCTCGCGCACTTCGAGCGCCAGTTCACGGTTCCAACCGGGCAAATGTTCGAGCAACGCGACGGCGAGCCGGGCGGAATCGTCGCTGGCCACTTCCGGCAGGTAAACGCCGCTGATGGCGCGGTCCAGGCGCACCTCGGCGAGACCTTTGCGGGCCTTTTCGGCAATGCCCATCGGCACACGTTTGGTCGAGCGCAAACGCAGACGCTCGACGCTGCTGGCCTGATCGATCAGCTCTTGCGTCATGTCGACGGGCAACCCGGCGAATTTCTTGCGGACGATTTCCACGTCTGCAGCGGCGCTGACGTCCTGCAATTCATATAAGCGATTGAACAGCGGCAAACGATCCTGCTTCAGCGCGGCGGCGATTTTTTTCGCCAGCGCATCGGTTTCTTTTTCAGCGCTGGCCTTGGCGCCGAGCAAGCCATCGATTTCCCTGCGGGTCAAACCGTCCAGCACTTGCTCGAACAAATGGCCCTGCGCCAACTCCAGCTCGGAGATCGCGATGGCCATGTCTTCATCAGCGACATGCGCGCCCTTGGGGTAAATCGCGCTGACTCGCTGTTTGCTATCGAGCACCTTGATGTAGCGCCCGGACGGCCAGCCGGGCAGCGCTGGCAAGGCGTTCAAGTGTTCCGGCAGGTGCACGGCATCGTGCGGATCTCCGGTTTCCAGCACGCTGATGCACTCACGGATGCGCTGGTCCAGATGAAATCGCTCGATGGTGTCCTTCAACCGGGCGTTCAACACCAGGCCTTCGTCATTGAGGTAGTGCAGATCGGAAATGGACGTGCCGGTGGCGTTGCGAATTTCTTCCACTCTGGCGTTTTCAAGGGTCGCCAGCCGTGAATCCAGGCGTTTGAGTGCATAGCTGCCTTCGCGCCACTGGTCCGGTTGCTCGAACGAGAGCCGCCAGCCGCGCTCGCCGTTGTACTCCAGCGTCGGCGAAAACGCTTCCGGGCGCAGCGGATGCCGCACTCGCCATTTTTTGATCAGCGGGTCGTAGTGAATCCGGTAAGCACTGTTGTCGATGCGGATATGCGGTTGCCCGGCAACGTGGTAAACCCCCTGCGCATCCGCCGTGCGCCCACTGAGCGTGCTCAACGGCCGCTTGTAGGGCCGCAGGTCGAGCTTCCACAGTCGCGGCTGGCCTTGGCTGTTGGTCACCGACTGGAACTGGCTGAAGAACTCGGCGTGTTCGCGCACGGTTTTCTTGATCAGCGAACCCACGACTTTGCCACCCACCGCCATCGCGCCCATCAGCGCGAGGTTTTCCGCCACGCTGAGCAGGTGCGACAGTGCCTCTTGCTTGTCACCGTGGTGCCAGTCCTGAACGCCGTCATAGACCTCACCAAGCAATTGGCCGACGGTGACACCGATCATCAATTGGCCGAGGACCGGGATAAAAAACCCGGCGATGTTGCTGATCGTCAAGCCCAGTTCGAGGAGGTTTTCCAGGCGTTTCTTGCGCACTTGCTCATCGACATCGGCGGTCGGCACGGCCAGTTCGCGAGCATCGATTTGCATCTTGCCGAGCGCGCTCTGGATCATGAACTGGAACAGCGGCACATCGATTGGCAGGGCTTTGAACGTATCGAGGTTGTCGGCCGCTGCCGCAGCCTCGAAGAACTCGCGTTTGCGATCTTCTTCGATCCCGTGGGCAAAGTACTCGTTGTAACTTTTGACCTTGAGTTTGAGGCCCAAATAGACTTTGTATTCAGCAAACGAGCTGTACTCATACAGCGCTCGCCCCGGTTCGTTGGGCATGTAGACGAGGCACCAATCGGTCGGGAAGGTTTCGACCGAGCGCCGCGACAACACCACGACGCCCCACACGCACGCACCGAACAACTCCATGCCCTGAGTGATCAGCGGCTGGCCATCGTGGGTGATTTTCTGGATGCCGGTCTGCGCCACCGTGCCGCTGTGCGGCCCCAGCGTCAGCAAGGTTTTATGCGCGGCGGGGCTGATGTGTCCTTTCATCAACGCCAAGTGCGCATCTACCCGCAGCTTCTTGACCTTGAGCCATTTGAGATCGTTGACCAGGCCATCCGAGGTCAGCGGCAAACTGAACACATCGCTGAGATGTTGCTGGTAGCGCCGGCCGAGATCGAGTTCCCGGCACAACGTGGCGAAAGTTTGTGGGGTCAGCCCGACGATCCCTTTGGGGGCGGCGGCGATATCCAGCGAACTGCCATCGGGGAACCCTTCACTGGCGGTTTCTTCTTCGGTGAAATTCTGCATCGCCGCTTGCAGCAGGCTGCGCTTGATCGAGGGGATTTCGACCTCGCCCTCGACTTTGGTCGGGGTGCCGTCGCAGCCACAGTCGAAGCCGGGCAGCACCAGCAGGTCTTTGTTGACGTCGAACGCGACGGACCATTTTCTGCTCAGCGCCGCCGACAGGTTCACCGCGCAGAAACTGTCGAGCGGCTGCAACTTGAGCAGCAGCAACTCGACTTTGTGCTGGTAGGCCAACAGTTCCTGCACGTCGGTTTCAAGGGCCGCGAGCAAGGCCGGTGAGGCTTTGCGCAGCCAGTCAGGCATGCCCGCCTGAAGCGCCTGCGCAATGTCCAAATCGCCGGTTTCATCGAGCAGCGCCATCAGCGTTTGCATCGGCGTCGGGGCTTGGCGCACTGGCGCCGGATTTTCGGTGGTCAGCATCGGCAATATCCTTATTGCGAGTGGTGGACCGTTAACTTAGCGAGTCTGCGGCTGGAAAAAAAACACGAATAGTCGCGCGGTCCGGCACTGTTTCAAGCAGTAATTTCTACCCATGCGATAACCCCGTACCGCACCTTCCGCGCAGCGTTGTGCATGCGTCGCGCAACAGCCCAGCCCCGCTACTTATAACCGATCGATCTAAAACTCCCGCCAATCCGCCGGGTCAGTTTCTGAGTACCCGCTGTTTTGACGCGGAATTGACCGACCCCTCCCCAACGGAAAAACCGGTAAGGACTTTATGTGTGGACTAGCTGGCGAGTTACGCTTTGATCAACAACCTGCGGACCTTGCAGCCGTAGAACGAATCACCCATCACTTGGCCCCACGCGGCCCGGATGCGTGGGGTTTCCACAGCCAAGGGCCGATTGCCCTGGGCCATCGTCGCTTGAAAATCATGGACCTGTCGGACGGCTCGGCGCAGCCGATGATCGACAACCAATTGGGCCTGTCCCTGGCGTTCAACGGTGCGATCTACAATTTCCCGGAGCTGCGCGCCGAACTTGAAGCGCTCGGCTATGCGTTCTATTCCGGTGGCGACACCGAAGTGCTGCTCAAGGGCTACCACGCCTGGGGCGAGTCGATGCTGCCCAAGCTCAACGGCATGTTTGCGTTTGCCATTTGGGAACGCGACGCCAAGCGCCTGTTCATTGCCCGCGACCGTCTCGGCGTCAAGCCGTTGTACCTGTCGCGCACCGGCCAGCGCCTGCGTTTCGCCTCGGCGCTGCCAGCGTTGCTGAAGGGTGGCGATATCAGCCCGATGCTCGACCCGGTGGCCCTCAACCATTACCTGAATTTCCACGCGGTGGTCCCGGCGCCACGCACCTTGATCGCCGGCATTGAAAAACTGCCGCCAGCGACCTGGATGCGTATCGAAGCTGATGGCACTACCGAACAGAAAACCTGGTGGACCCTGCCCTACGGCCCTCACGCCGACGAGATGAACCTGACGCTCGAAGACTGGCGTGACCGTGTGCTCGACAGCACCCGCGACGCGGTGGCAATTCGTCAACGCGCGGCAGTCGATGTCGGCGTGTTGCTGTCCGGCGGCGTCGATTCGAGCATGTTGGTCGGTCTGCTGCGTGAAGTCGGCGTGGAAAATCTCTCGACGTTTTCCATCGGTTTCCAGGATGCCGGCGGCGAGCGCGGCGACGAATTCCAGTATTCGGACCTGATCGCCAAGCATTACGGCACCCAGCATCACCAGTTGCGCATCGACGAAAAAGAAATCATCGAACAACTGCCGGCAGCGTTCCGGGCGATGAGCGAGCCGATGGTCAGCCATGACTGCATCGCCTTCTATCTGCTGTCCCGCGAAGTGGCCAAACATTGCAAAGTGGTGCAGAGCGGCCAGGGCGCCGACGAGCTGTTCGCCGGTTATCACTGGTATCCGCAAGTGGACGGCGCGGCCGACCCGTACGCGGCCTACCGCGACGCGTTTTTCGACCGCAGCTACGAAGACTACGCCGCCACCGTGCAGCCGAAATGGCTGACCGCGAATGACGCTGCGGGCGACTTCGTCAAGGAGCACTTCGCCCAACCCGGCGCCGATGCGGCGGTGGACAAAGCGTTGCGTCTGGACAGCACGATCATGCTGGTCGATGACCCGGTCAAACGTGTCGACAACATGACCATGGCTTGGGGCTTGGAAGCACGCACGCCGTTTCTGGACTATCGACTGGTGGAATTGTCGGCACGTGTGCCGGGCAAATTCAAACTGCCGGACGGCGGCAAACAAGTGCTGAAGGAAGCCGCGCGACTGGTCATCCCAAGCGAAGTGATCGACCGTAAAAAAGGTTACTTCCCGGTGCCCGGCCTCAAGCATTTGCAGGGTGACACGCTGAATTGGGTACGCGAACTGCTGCTCGATCCAAGTCAGGATCGCGGCTTGTTCAACCCGGCCATGCTCGATCGCCTGCTGACCGATCCGCAAGGTCAGTTGACGCCGTTGCGCGGCTCCAAGCTGTGGCAATTGGCTGCGCTGAACCTGTGGCTCAGTGAACAAGGAATCTGATCGATGAAACCCCACGCCACGGCTTACAGCCAACGCTTGTTGCGCGGTCAGACACCTTCTTACGAACGCTTGCAGGCACGCCTGGCCGAGGATGGCAGCGCACTCAACGCGGCACCGATTGCGGTGCATTGCGGTTGGGGCCGATTGCTGATCGGGCACACTTTCCCTGACCCGGCGAGCATTGCCCAGGAATTGCTCAATGAGCAGCCCGGCGAGCGCGACATTGCTCTTTATGTGGCGGCGCCCCAGCAAGTGCTGGGGCTGGAACCGGCGCAGTTGTTTCTTGATCCTTCGGACACCTTGCGCCTGTGGTTCAGCGACTATCGCCAGTCGACCCGAGTGTTTCGCGGTTTTCGCATTCGTCGCGCGCAGAGCGAGGCGGATTGGCAGGCGATCAACCTGCTGTATCAGGCACGCGGCATGTTGCCGATCGACCCGACATTACTGACCCCGCGCCACATGGGCGGCCCGGTGTATTGGCTGGCGGAAGACGAGGACAGCGGCGCGATTATCGGCAGCGTCATGGGCCTTAACCATCACAAGGCCTACAACGACCCGGAAAACGGCAGTAGCCTTTGGTGCCTGGCGGTGGACCCGCATTGTTCGCGTCCGGGTGTCGGCGAAGTGCTGGTGCGGCACTTGGTCGAGCACTTCATGAGCCGTGGCTTGAGTTACCTCGACCTGTCGGTGTTGCACGATAACCGTCAGGCGAAAAGCCTTTACGCCAAGCTCGGTTTTCGCAACCTGTCGACCTTCGCGATCAAGCGCAAGAACGGCATCAATCAGCCGTTGTTTCTTGGCCCGGGGCCGGAGGCGGAATTCAATCCTTACGCGCGGATCATCGTCGAGGAAGCGCATCGGCGCGGCATCGACGTGCAGGTCGATGACGCCGACGCCGGGATGTTCACCCTCAGCCACGGTGGCCGCCGCGTACGTTGCCGCGAATCGTTGAGCGACCTGACCAGCGCCATCAGCATGAGTTTGTGTCAGGACAAAAGCCTGACGCACAAAGTGCTGAAAGCCGCCGGACTGAACCTGCCGTCGCAGCAATTGGCCGGCAATGGCGATGACAATCTGGCGTTTCTCGATGAACACGAACGTGTTGTGGTGAAACCGCTGGATGGCGAACAGGGTCACGGCGTGGCGGTGGATTTGCGGACTATCGATGACGTGCAGCAAGCCATCGAAACCGCGCGCCAATTCGACTCGCGGGTGTTGCTCGAAAGCTTCCACGAAGGCCTCGATCTGCGCATCGTGGTGATTGGTTTTGAAGTGGTTGCGGCAGCGATTCGCCGTCCCGCCGAGGTGGTCGGTGACGGCCAGCATTCAGTCCGCGCGTTGATTGAAGCGCAAAGTCGCCGACGGCAGGCGGCCACCAGCGGCGAAAGCAAGATTCCGCTGGACCACGAAACCGAGCGCACCTTGCAGGCTGCCGGCTACGACTACGACAGTATTCTGCCGGCCGGCGAGCATCTTTTCGTACGGCGCACGGCGAATCTTCATACCGGCGGCGTGCTGGAGGATGTCACCGCGATCCTGCACCCGACGTTGGTCGATGCTGCCGTGCGTGCGGCGCGGGCGCTGGATATCCCGATGGTCGGGCTCGACCTGATGGTGCCGGCGGCGGACCAGCCGGAATACGTGTTTATTGAAGCCAATGAGCGCGCCGGGCTGGCCAACCATGAACCGCAACCGACGGCGGAGAAATTTGTCGACTTGCTGTTTCCGCACAGTCAGCCGGCTGTTTCGTAGTTCTTTGGCGTTTGGGCGGGCCTCTTCGCGGGCAAGCCTCGCTCCCACATTGCAACGCGTACAACCTGTGGGAGCGAGCCTGCTCGCGATGGCGGCCTGACTGGCGCGACACATTCCCCTTCATCGAAACCATCGATGCTCGTAACTCATCAGGAGTTTCCATGACCAGCAAAATTCCCGAACCGGATCTCAACTACCTGCAAAAAGTCCTGCTGGAGATGCTCGCCATTCCCAGCCCGACCGGGTTTACCGACACCATCGTGCGTTACGTCGCCGAGCGTCTGGAAGAACTCGGCGTACCGTTCGAAATGACGCGGCGCGGGACGATCCGCGCCACCCTCAAAGGCAAGAAAAGCAGCCCCGACCGCGCCGTTTCCGCGCACTTGGACACCATCGGCGCAGCGGTGCGTGCGGTCAAAGACAACGGGCGCCTGACCCTGGCGCCGGTCGGTTGCTGGTCTAGCCGTTTTGCCGAGGGCAGCCGCGTCAGCCTGTTCACCGACAACGGCGTGATTCGTGGCAGCGTGTTGCCACTGATGGCGTCCGGGCATGCGTTCAATACCGCCGTGGATGAAATGCCGATCAGTTGGGACCACGTCGAGTTGCGCCTCGACGCCTACTGCGCGACCCGCGCCGATTGCGATTCGCTGGGGATCAGCGTCGGCGATTTTGTCGCGTTCGATCCGCTGCCGGAGTTCACCGAAAGCGGCCACATCAGCGCCCGTCACCTCGACGACAAGGCCGGTGTCGCGGCGCTGCTGGCGGCGATGAAAGCGATCATCGACAGCGGCGAAGAGCTGATGATCGACTGCCATCCGCTGTTCACCATCACCGAGGAAACCGGCAGCGGCGCGGCGGCGGCACTGCCGTGGGACGTCAGCGAATTTGTCGGCATCGACATTGCGCCAGTGGCGCCGGGGCAACATTCCAGCGAACACGCGGTGAGTGTGGCGATGCAGGATTCCGGCGGACCGTATGACTATCACCTGTCGCGGCATCTGCTGCGTCTGGCCAGTGAAAACGAACTGCCGGTGCGCCGCGACCTGTTCCGTTATTACTTCAGCGATGCGCATTCGGCAGTGACGGCCGGACATGACATCCGCACCGCGCTGCTGGCGTTTGGCTGCGACGCCACTCACGGTTATGAGCGCACGCACATCGACAGTCTGGCGGCGCTCAGCCGTTTGCTCGGCGCGTACATCTTGAGCCCGCCGGTATTTGCCAGCGATGCGCAACCGGCCAAGGGTTCGCTGGACCGCTTCAGTCACCAGATCGAACACGACACGCAGATGGAAAGCGATACGCGCGTGCCGTCGGTGGACAGTCTGGTGGGGCAGCGCAACGATAGTTGAGTGATGTGTTGTCAGTGAAATTGCCTTCGCGGGCATGGAACGCCAAACCTGTAGGAGCGAGGCTTGCTCGTGAAGGCGTCAAACCAGACAACACAACATCCACTGACTAGCCGCAAAACCGCATTCGCCGTAGCATCGCGACATTGTTTTTACCGAGGTGCCTATGCTGATCCCCTACGACCAACTTGAAGTCGACACCCTCACCCGCCTGATCGAAGACTTCGTCACCCGCGACGGCACCGACAATGGTGATGACACGCCGCTGGAAACCCGCGTATTACGTGTGCGCCAGGCGTTGACCAAAGGCCAGGCACTGATCGTTTTCGACCCCGACAGCGAGCAATGCCAATTGATGCTCAAGCACGACGTGCCCAAGCACCTGTTCGACTGAAGCAATCAACGCGCCTTGTTTTTCGCCAATTTGGCCTGAATACGTTCGTACACTTCCGCGCGATGCACATTGACGTTCTGCGGCGCTTCGATACCGAAGCGCACATGGCCGCCATTGACCGCGAGAATGCGCACGGAAATATCGTCACCGATGGAAATCAACTCACCTACAACACGACTGAGAACAAGCATGGCCTTCGTCCTTTAAGGGTTACTGGACTTTGAAGATGCCCGCCGCGTGCTCGCGGTTCAATGCGCCGCCAGATAATCAGTCATGCCCTACAGCGCGAAATGAACGCGCCTACAGACTTCTCTTACAAAATGCTGGATTGCAGCGCTGATCACTCAGGACGCCGAGAATTTCGGGCCAAACAGAATGATGCTCGCGCCGATCACGCACAGCGCCACGCCGAGCCAGTCCGAGCCGAGCGGCCGCACGCGCTCGACCACCGCCAGCCAGCCAATCGAAGCAATGATGTAAATGCCGCCGTAAGCCGCATAGGCGCGGCCGGCGTAAGTGGATTCGATGCGCGTCAGCAGCAGCGCGAACAGGGTCAGGCTGAGCAGCGCCGGGATCACCCACCAGGCACTTTTGCCTTGGCGCAGCCACATCCAGAACGCGAAGCAACCGGCGATTTCGAACAGCGCGGCGAGGAAAAACCACAGGTAATTGAGCATGCAGGCGTCTCGTGAGGATGACCGTTGGCGGCCACCCTAACGAGGCTGTTGCCGACGGGCAAGGTCAGCCTGCGGTTTGCCGGGCCTTGGCGCGCATTTTATCGGCCATGACGGTCATTTCGTTGTAGAGCAATTGCGGATTCTTCTGCTTGATTGCCCACGCCATGCGCCCTTGTTCGTGGGGCAGGATCATGAACTCGCCGGCAGCGACCTGGGTGTAGATGTAGTCGGCAATGTCAGTGGCGGTGATTGGCGAACTTTCCAGCAACTTGCCTACCTGGGCTTTCATCGCCGGGGTCGGGCCACGGAAAGAATCCAGCAAGTTGGTCTGGAAGAACGACGGGCACACTACGTGCACCGCGACTTCCTGTTGCGCCAGTTCGATCAGCAGGCTTTCGGACAACGCCACTACACCCGCCTTGGCGACGTTGTAGTTGCTCATCGCCGGACCTTGCATCAGCGCCGCCATCGAGGCGATGTTGATGATCTTGCCTTTGCTTTTTTCCAGCAGCGGCAGGAACGCTTTGCAGCCCTTGACCACGCCCATCAAGTTGATCGCGATCTGCCAGTCCCAGTCTTCCAGCGACAGTTCGCTGAAGAACCCGCCCGACGCCACGCCGGCATTGTTGACGATGATGTCGATGCCGCCGAGTTTTTCTTCGCAGGCCTGGGCGAATGCGGTCAATTGGCTGTAATCGCGCACGTCGCAACGTTGCACAAAGCCGTCACCACCGGCCTCGCGCACCAGTTTCAGGGTTTCCTGAAGGCCCGGTTCGCTGACATCCGACAAGGCCAGTTGCCAGCCTTCGCGGGCCCAGCGCAGCGCGATTTCGCGACCCAGGCCCGAGCCTGCGCCAGTGATCATCATGCGATTTTGCATAGCAAACAGCCTTGTTGTTCTGGGGAAGATGCGCCGAGTGTAGCGAAGGACCGTGGCCGACCCACGCTCCATCAGATTGCTGAATGGTGTTGGCAAACCGCAGCACGGATCGCGATTGCGTAACGGCCTTCGCGGGCAAGCCTTGCTCCCATTAAATCAACTAGCGCGCTGCACAAAAGAAATAACCCATGAATCTAAAAAAGATTAAAAAACATGGAATTTTCTTTCAGGCCCACGAGTCGGAGTTTGTAAGCAGTTCGGATTAATTGCATTCCGGCTGACCGTTACAACGTTAGGTCAATCCAGAACACTTCGAACAAGGAAATAGACATGGGCACAATTCTTATCGTAATCCTGATCCTGTTGCTGATCGGTGGTTTGCCAGTGTTCCCGCACTCAAGAAGTTGGGGTTACGGTCCATCGGGTATCCTCGGCGTAGTGTTGGTGGTGCTGTTGATCCTGCTCTTGCTTGGCAAGATATAAAGCGTCAACCCCGACCCAAAAAAAGAGGCCCTTGAAAAAGGGCCTCTTTTTTATTGCCTCAGCGTTTAGTCCGGTTTGCCGTTAACCACACCGGCGGTGTTGTCGATCAGGCTCTTGGTTGCGGTTTGCAGGAACGACTCGAGTTTCTGCTTGAGTGCCGCTTCGTCCGGCGCATCGGGAATCACCGTGCCTTTCGGGTTGGCGCCCAACTCGTAGCTGTACAACTTCGGCGGCATTTCCTTGGGCAATACCAGCACCCGATCTGCGGTCAGCAAGGCCACGGTCTGATCACTGCCCGAAGGCTTGATCACGCCGAAACCCTTGTCGCCTTCCGGCAGGTTCAGCAGGTCACGACCCCAGCATTGATGGATCACGTCGCCGCCGATGCGACCCATGATGGTCGGCACCACGTCGATCTGCGTGCCCACGGTGTGGTCACGCTCGCCGAACTTCTGCTGCACGCCCGGCCCGATCAACAGCATCGGAACGTTGAAGCGGCCGAGGTCCATTTCAGTGATTTGCTCTTCGTTGCCGAAGCCATGGTCACCAACTACCACGAACAGGGTTTCGTTGAAGTAAGGCTCTTTACGCGCCTTCTCGAAGAACTGACCCAGCGCCCAGTCGGAGTAACGCATGGCGGTCAAGTGTTCGTTCATGCTGCCACGATCGGTTACGCGCTCGACCGGCAATGGCGTCGGCAAGGCGTATGGCGTGTGGTTGGACAGGGTTTGCAGCAAGGCATAGAACGGTTTTTTGTCCTTGCCGTCGCGTGCTTTCAACTCTTCGAGGCCACGGTTGAACATGTCCTGGTCGGACACGCCCCACGTCGGATCGGAGAACACCGGATCAACAAAGTCGTTGCGGCCGATGAAGTTGGTCATGCCCTGGTTGCTGAAGAAACCCGACTGGTTGTCCCAGGCAAAGTCGCCGTTATAGACATACACGTCGTCATAATCACGCGCACTGAGCAGTTGCGGCAGACCCGACAACTTGTGGCTGCCTTCCGGGGTTTGCATCAGGTATTCGAAACCCGGCAAGTTGGGGAAACAGGCCATCGTCGCAAACATGCCCTGGTGGGTGTGCGTGCCGTTGGAGAAGAAGCGGTCGAACAACAGACCTTCCTTGCTCAACTTGTCGAACGCCGGGGTGATATTGCCCGGACGACCCAAGGCGCCCACCGAGTGACCGGCGAAGCTTTCCATCAGGATCACTACGACGTTTTTGATCGGCAACGTCTTGTCGGCATTCGGCGTGAAGTTGCGGCGCACGGCGGCAATGTCTTCGTCGACCAATTTGTCGCTCGGGGTCAGCAACATGTCACGCACGGTCTGCTGGGCCAGTGGCTGTGGCAGCGTGGCTTTCCAGATGTTGTCGCGATCTTCGGACATCCGCGACTTCGCCGCCGCGACCAGCGACAACGTGCCGTTGAGGCCCAGTTGGTTGGCGAAGTTGGAATCGGTGGTGTAAACGTCACCCCAACGCATTGGCGGGCCCTGACGCAGCGTGCCGCGCGCGGCGACCACGCAGATCAGCAGGCAAACCACGAACACCCCGACGCGCGCGTACAACGGCGCAATCTGCCGCGTGCCGACGCTGCCACCGCTGAACGGACCGCGCGGCCGAGTGGCGCGGTCGGCGCCCTTGAACGCGAGGGTCAGCAGCAACGTGCCGAAGGCCCACGCCAGCAGGTAACGAACCACCGGGAAACCGTACCAGAGCATGCTCGCCACGGTTTTCGGGTCTTCGCGTACGTATTGGAAAACCAGGCCGTTGAGGCGCTGGTGGAACTCGCGGTAGAAGTCCATTTCCATCAGGCCGAGGAACAGCGCGATGCTCGACGCCAGGGTCAGCCAGAAACGGAAGAACCCGCGAGCCGCCATTGCGCGGGCACTGAACAAGGCCAGCAGCAGCGGAATGCTCAGGTAGACCACCAGGCGCAGGTCGAAACGCAGGCCGTTGGCGAAGGCTTCGACGAAGGTCGAAGCGGGTGTGTCGAGGATCATCGCGCGGTTGTAAACCAGCAGCGCGAGGCGCAGCAGGCTGAACATGACCATCATGACCAGGGCACACAGGAGCGTGTAGGCCAGATGCGATTTGACGGTCGGTTGCAGCAGGCGACTAGAAGCTCGCTGCTGATTCAGGGCGTCCGGGTTTGCCATGTCGTTTTAGGACCCATTGGAAGTTTAAGTTGCAAAAAATACAGCTGCGCCCTGCCCTCTGTTGGCCACTACCTGGCCCCGGGGCTCGCGCGGTGCGCAAATGTTGCACGATCACTGACGCCATTGCCATTGATTACTGTTCGGCAAATTGACGCGGGCGAATTGTCTTGGAGGCATTGTGAAAATTTCGTACAACGCATATCTGGAAACACAATAAAGAATGGGCGGTGCGGTGTCTGTTGATGGGCAATACCTTTGAGGTTGGGCTTGCTCGCGATAGCGGTGTGTCAGCCAACATTTTTATCGAGTGATAAATCGTGATCGCGAGCAGGCTCGCTCCTACAGGGTTTTGGGTTGTTCGGTTGTAATAAAAACGCCCCGATTGTGTCGGGGCGTTTTTTGTAGCGCGGCGCGGTTATTTCTCGGCGCGTTCTTTCAAGGCTTTCAGGGTATTGAACGGAGCATCGACCACAAACTTGTTGGCAACCATCGACGGCACGCTGCCGCCCGGATTCGTGTGCACCTGATACGTCACTTCGACTTGATCGCCTTTTGGCACGAACTTCCAGAAGCCGTCGACTTCCTGAACGCGGACAAAACCTTTTTCTTCAGGAATGTACTTCGGCGCGCCTTCAAGTTTGCGCGTCAGGCTGCCATCGGCGCCTTCGACGGTGGTGACGTGCAATACCGAATCACGCGGGGTGACCGGCCACGGCGTATTGAATTGGGTGTAGGTCCAGCTCTGATCACCTTCGTGCTTGAGCAACTTCTGCGCCTTGCACTCGTGAATCCACGAACAGGCGCCCGCCACGTCTTCCTGCAACGCGCGCAACTTGGCGATGGTGGTCTTCATCAACGTCACGCCCTGATAGGCCTTGAAATCGGAACCCGCCACTTCACTCAGGGAAACCTTGATGCCGTCCTGGTCTTTCGCGACTTTCCATTCTTCAGCCTGCGCAGCCGAAGTGGCCAGCGCTACCGTCAAACCACACAGCACAGCTATACGATGCAGCGAACCCATAGTGTTATTCCTTATTGTTGAAGTTCCATTCTTGAACACATCACGCGGCGGTCATTTGCTCCCACCAGCCGAGCAGGCGGATCGCTTCTTCGCTGCTGCTGCCGCAAACCTCGGCGTCGGCCGAGAAAGCCGAGCACACCGCCGGGCGTTCAGCCTGGCCGAAAATGTTGCACAGGTTTTCGACAGACAGTTGCACGCAACGTTCTCCCGCAGGTTTGCCTTGCGGCATTCCGGGAATCGGTGAACTGATGGAAGGGGCAATGCAACAGGCGCCACAGCCTTCGCGGCATTTCATGACGACAACAACCTCGCAACGGGTGATGTGTAAAAGGGACGGGACACAGAGTAACCGCTAAAACGACTGTTTCAAATTGCTACGGGCGCCGTTTGTGCACTCAAGCGAACGTGACCGAGCAGTCTCCGACGAAGTGTCTGGCCTGCGGCTTACAGATGGCGCTGATTAGCGCTTGAACTCGAATTCGAGTGCTGCGCCATCCACGTCCCGGCGCTCTTCGTTGCGCAATTGCAGCTGCATTTCATTGCTGATCAAACGGCCATTGAGCTGGAAGTCACTGGTCTTGTCGCCGAACATTTGCGGCAACACACCGTCATGTTTCGGCAACGGCACAGTGCCGGCAGGCTTGAGGTCTTCGACCATGTGTTGCGGCAGGCTCAGGTCGAGATCGGCGGGCGGCAACTTGGTGGTCTTGACCACTTCACGCGCCGATTTGGACTTGGAAGCAATCGGCGCACGCTTTTTCACCGGCGCGGCTTTCTTCTTGGCTGGGGCGGCTTTTTTCGCCACGGCAGGTTTCTTTGGCGCTTGCTCAGTACTGCTGGCGGCGGGCTTATCCTGGACGGCAGCCGCCGTCGCAGCCAGCGGAACCGCAGTCGTCACGAGGAAAATCGACAGCCAGGCAACAGAAAAAATCGTTTTCATGGACCCAACGGCACTAACGGCAGAGGGCCATATGCTCGCGCGTTGAGCGCCACATGACAAGCGCGGACAGCTATTCAACTGTCCGTTTGATCAAAAACTGCTGGCCGTTTCCTGACACAGTTGCGTTGCGAGCAAGCCCAACGTCATCAATGCGCGCTCGGCCTCGCGGTTCCACGCGGTGCCGCAATTGAGGCGGATGCAGTGATTGAATTGCTCGGTGTTACTGAAGATCAGCCCCGGTGCAATGCTGATGCCTTGTTGCAACGCACGCACGTGCAGTTCCTGAGTATTGACCCGCCCCGGCAGGCTCACCCACAAAATAAAGCCACCGGTAGGTCGGCTCATTTGCGTGCCTTCAGGGAAGTATTGCTGCACCGCCAATTGGAACGCGCTGAGGTTTTTCCGGTATTCCTGGCGGATGTAGCGCAAATGCCGGTCGTATCCACCGTTCTCCAGGTACGCGGCGATGCCCATTTGCGTGACGCTGCACGCCGAATGGGTGCTGAAGGTCTGCAAACGTTGGATCTCTTGCTGGTACTTGCCGGCAATCATCCAGCCGATGCGCACGCCCGGCGACAGGGTTTTCGAGAAGCTTGAGCAATAGATCACTCGATCCAGCCGGTCGTAAGCCTTGAGCGCTTTGGTGCGGCCCTGCTCGAACATCAGTTCGCCGTAGATATCGTCTTCAACGATCTGGATATCGAAGTCCGACGCCAGCCGCAGCAATTGTTTCTGGCGTTCCTCGGGCATGGTTCCGCCCAGCGGATTGCTCAGGCGCGTGGTCAGCACCAACGCTTTGATCGACCACTGATTGGCCGCCAGTTGCAAGGCTTCCAGGCTCATGCCGGTGGCGGGATCGCTGGGGATTTCGATGACTTTGAGGCCGAGCAGGTCAGCCAGTTGCAGCAAACCGTAATAAGTCGGCGACTCGGCAGCGATCAAATCTCCGGGGCGGGTCAGCACGCGCAATGACATCTGCAAGGCATCGACGCAGCCGTGGGTGATCACCACTTCCGACGGATCGACCACCACGCCAGCGTCGCGCATGCGAATCGCCACTTGCCGACGCAGCGGCTCAAAACCGGGACTGAACATGTAACTGAAGGCGCGCGGGCTATGGAATCGAGTGACTTTGGCCAACTGCTGATGCAGCGCGCGGACCGGCAGGTAATCGACACTCGGCACCGCCGCGCCCAGCGGAAACACGCCTTCGCGCCGAGATTCGACCAGCACTTGTTGAATGATGCTGCTGCGCGTGACCAGCCCCGGGCGTTCGACCCGCGCGATGTCCGGGGTCGGCGCGGTCAGGGCCGGCGTCTGGTGAACGTAGTAACCGGATTGCGGCCGGGCGCGGATCAGGCCCTGATCTTCGAGGTTGGCGTACGCCTGCAACACCGTCGCGTGGCTGACGTTGAGCTGCGAACTCATCTTGCGCACCGAAGGCACGCGCTCCCCCGGTTGATAGACACCACGGCGGATGTCCTCGGCCAGTTGCTGAGCAATACGTTGGTAGAGCAAGAGATTGGTCATGACGCAGCACTCGATTTCACGGGCATTTTATTCTTGTGCGAAACAATACCGGAACAGTTTAGAAGTGTACGGGGACAGTTGCCACAATAGACGACGGTACAGTGCAGTGTCAGCAAAATCTGTACTGCTTTGCGAAGCGATTCACAGGCATAAAAAAACCCGGCGCGGTGCCGGGTTTCATTGGAGATTGCCTTAGCGGGCAGCGCCGAGCTGACCTTTTTCGTCGGAGAAAACAATTTCCACCCGACGATTCTGCGCGCGACCCCGTTCGGAGGCGTTGGCGTCTACCGGGTATTCATCGCCGTAACCTTCGACCTGAATGCGTTTATCGTCAATGCCCAGGTCCATCAACACATCAGCCACCGACTGCGCACGGTCGCGCGACAGTTTGAGGTTTTCCTGCTTGCCGCCGGTGCTGTCGGTGTAGCCCTCGATGCGCACCACGCGTTTCGGGTTGAGCTGGAGGAACTGCACAATCTTCAACACCACGCGGTTGGCCGAACTCTTCAACTCCGCTTCGCCGGTATCGAACAGCACGTCGCCCAGCGTCATCACCAAACCGCGCTCGGTTTGAGTAGTCGCCAGCGCGACGATCTGTTCTTCGAGCCATTTACCCTGCTGCTGCACACTGAGCAGTTTGGATTCGCGCAACGCCAGTTGCAGGCGTTGGCGTTCCAGTTCGAGCTTGGCGGCTTGTTCTTCGTTGAGCACCTGATTGGTGTGCTCTCGGGCGATTTCGCTGTAGCGCCGACTCAAGTAGGCGTAATGCACCACGTCCGAACCGCTGCCCCAATAGCTGGACAGGCGATCGGCGCGGGCCAGGGATTCGCCGGCGCGGATCACGTCTTTCGGCGCGATGCGCAGCACGTTCGAGTCTTCCTTGACCTTCTGGAAATCGACGCTGGCCTCTTGAATGGCCGACTCGCTGTGTTGCCCGGCGCAGCCGTACAGGCTGACGCAACCGACGATGATCAGGCCGCCGATGGCGGTTTTTCCGATGGCGAGGCTCATTTGGCATCTCCCAGTTGCTTGCGCAGGCGAGTGATGCGGGTATTGAGGACGTTCAACTGCTCCTGGCTCTTGAGGGTCAGGACCCGGGCTTCGGCGAGGCGCGCATCCAGCTCGGCTTGTTCGGCGCGCATGCGGGCGTGCTTGTAGGACTGGTCGGTCATGTCGCCTTGAGCGCGGGCAAATTTGTCTTCGGCCAGTTTCATCTCCGGCACTTCATCGGCAGTGGCGCCAACGGCCTTGGCTTGTACCAGTGCCTGCTCGGTCAGGCGAATCTGTTCATTCGGCGCCGGATCGGCTGCACAACCCGCCAGAGCCAGAACGGCCAGGGCAGCGAAAAGAGGTCGAATACTCACTAAAAATCCCTACTTTTTTTGGGGTACTGGCGGGGTGCTCGGGGGTTGCTGCTGTTGCTGCGCTTTCCAACGCTCGATATTGCGTTGCAGCGCGGTCTCCGCCAGACCGGACGCGGGCAATTCTGTCATCTTTTTCGCCAGCTGTCCGCGCAACCACGGATCGTTGCAAGCCGAGTTATGCGAAACCGCGAGGTACAGGCCCGGGCGGTCGACGGGTTGCTCAAACGCCAGCAAGTCGTTGCCCATGGCCAATGCCTGCGCGGCCGCCATACCCGAGTAACGGCCGGCGAGTACATATTCCACCTCGCCAAGGAGCAATTTCTGCAAGGCCTGGGTCAGGTTTGGAGTACGCGTGAGGGTCAATTGCTGCTCGGCGAAAGTGCCGAATCCGCCGGTCATTCGAGACTTTTCCGACACCGCGCCGGGGTGTCCCTGCAGGTCTTTGGCTTCGCTGTAGACCAGCGTCGAGCCTTTGCGCGTCCACACCAGGTAGTCGTTTTCCAGCAGCGGCGGATGGATGTAGTCCAGGCTTTCCAGTTCGCTGAGGGTCAACGGTGCGTCGATGAGCATGTCCATGCGCCCACTGCGCACCTCGTCCAACGCCTGCGAGCGTTTGCCGGCATAGAGCAGGTCAACCTTGATGCCCAGCTCCGCCGCCACTTGCTGCAGCAGATCGGCATTGGCGCCGATCAGTTTTTTCGGATTTTGCGGGTCTTGCCACAGGTACGGCGGCGCATCCGGGCTGCCGGTGACAACGAGGCGCTCGCACTTGCCGGCCGCGCTCGCGAACGCTGGCGCCAGCGTCAGGCCCAGCAATAAAGACCAGCCATACAGGCGGCGCAGATCCATGGCGAAGCTCTCCCACTCAAATCCGAATCAAAAAAAAAGCCCGACCATAAGGTCGGGCTCTTTATAAGTGAAGCCGCTGGATTAGACCAGCTTCTCCAACTCGGGGATTGCTTCGAACAGGTCAGCGACCAGGCCGTAATCGGCCACCTGGAAGATCGGCGCTTCTTCGTCTTTGTTGATCGCAACGATCACTTTGGAGTCTTTCATGCCGGCCAGGTGCTGGATCGCGCCGGAGATACCGACCGCGATGTACAGCTGTGGCGCAACGATTTTGCCGGTCTGGCCGACCTGCATATCGTTGGGTACAAAACCTGCGTCGACTGCCGCGCGGGAAGCGCCAACAGCAGCGCCCAGCTTGTCGGCCAGCGCGTACAGGTGTTTGAAGTTGTCGCCGTTCTGCATGCCGCGACCGCCGGAAACGACGATTTTGGCAGCGGTCAGTTCCGGACGATCGGACTTGGCCAGTTCTTCGCCAACGAAGCTCGAGATCGCAGCATCGTGAGCAGCGCCAACGGCTTCAACAGCCGCCGAACCACCTTCAGCGGCAACCGGGTCGAAACCGGTGGCGCGCACGGTGATCACTTTGATCGCAGCGTTCGATTGCACGGTAGCGATGGCGTTACCGGCGTAGATCGGGCGCTTGAAGGTGTCAGCGCTTTCGACCGAGATGATCTCGGAGATCTGGTCAACGTCCAGCTGAGCGGCAACGCGCGGCAGGATGTTTTTGCCGTTGGAGGTCGCGGCAGCCAGGATGTGGCTGTAGCCGGATGCCAACTCTGCAACCAGCGGCGCAACGTTTTCCGGCAGCTGATGCGCGTAAGCGGCGTTGTCAGCGTTCAGGACTTTGCTCACGCCAGCGATTTTCGCAGCGGCTTCAGCCACGGCGCCAGCGCCTTGACCGGCGACCAGCACGTGGATGTCACCACCGATTTTGACGGCAGCAGCGACGGTGTTCAGCGTGGCCGGGGCCAGCACTTTGTTGTCGTGTTCAGCAATAACCAAGATAGTCATTTAGATTACCTTCGCTTCGTTCTTGAGTTTTTCAACCAGTTCAGCCACCGACTTGACCTTGATACCCGCGCTGCGTGCAGCAGGCGCTTCGACTTTGACGGTCTTGTTGGTGGAGGCGGTGGAAACGCCCAAAGCGTCCGGAGTCAGCACTTCGAGAGGCTTCTTCTTGGCTTTCATGATGTTTGGCAGGGACGCGTAACGCGGCTCGTTCAAACGCAGGTCGGTGGTGACGATGGCCGGCAGTTTCAGGGAAACTGTCTGCGCGCCGCCGTCGATTTCGCGAGTTACGGCAACGCTGTCGCCCGACACTTCGACTTTCGAAGCGAAGGTGCCTTGGCCGTAGCCGCTCAATGCAGCGAGCATCTGGCCAGTCTGGTTGTTGTCGCTGTCGATCGCTTGTTTGCCAAGGATCACCAGCTGTGGCTGTTCCTTGTCGACAACGGCTTTCAACAGTTTGGCAACGGCCAGGGAAGTCAGATCTTCAGCGGATTCGACGAGGATGGCGCGGTCGGCACCCAGAGCCAGCGCGGTGCGCAGTTGCTCTTGAGCGGTGGACGGGCCGATGGAGACGACGACGATTTCAGTCGCAACACCTTTCTCTTTCAGGCGTACGGCTTCTTCCACTGCGATTTCGCAGAACGGGTTCATCGACATCTTCACGTTGGCGAGGTCGACGCCGGAATTGTCCGCCTTGACGCGAACCTTGACGTTGTAATCAACAACGCGTTTGACAGCTACAAGAACCTTCATGGATTCCTCGTTACTCTCCGGTGAAAAGAAAGTCGCCTAGGCGAACCTGGCGGTTGATGCTCGTGGGCGCAAGGGCACCTCTAAAAACGCTGGCATCCGAACGGGGTGACACGGCTCGCTTTGCTGATGACCGTTCGTCAGTGGTGACTGACGAGTCATACAATCTCGCGGCGTGTAAACTGCGCGCCAAATCATCGTTGCGCATCACCTTGTACTGCCATCGCCCTGTCTTTAGAGGTGCTCTTGAAACCAACAGTCAGCCTACGGCGAGCGCAAAACCGCCCGTATCTTGACCGGAACGCCTATTCCGGTCAATACGGCAAAATGGCCAGTCATAAGCCGCGTGACTTTGATTTCTCTGGCTTCGAGCCGATTCAAACAAACGTTTGTATTGGACGCTAGGAGTGGTGTAGATATAATGCGCCACCTAGAGAGAAAGGTGGTTCATCGATTGTCCTTTTCCAGCCTTGCGCCGGAGTTCCTGGATACGACGCCAAACCTCCAATTAGAAAAAAAACTGTTGAGCCTTGAGTAGGAGATAGCCTGTGGAACGCGAATACATGGAATTCGACGTGGTCATCGTCGGTGCCGGCCCCGCTGGTCTTTCCGCCGCCTGCCGCTTGAAGCAGAAGGCCGCCGAAGCCGGTAAGGAAATCAGCGTCTGCGTGGTCGAAAAAGGCTCCGAAGTCGGTGCTCACATCCTGTCTGGTGCGGTGTTCGAACCGCGCGCCCTGAACGAATTGTTCCCGGACTGGAAAGAACTCGGCGCACCGCTGAACACGCCAGTCACCCGCGACGACATTTTCGTTCTGAAGAACGCCGACAGCGCGCAGAAAATCCCCGACCTCTTTGTGCCCAAGACCATGCACAACGAAGGCAACTACATCATCTCCCTGGGCAACCTGTGCCGCTGGCTCGCTCAGCAGGCCGAGAACCTCGGCGTGGAAATTTACCCGGGCTTCGCTGCGCAGGAAGCCCTGTTCGACGAGAACGGCGTGGTTCGCGGGATCATCACTGGCGACCTCGGCGTTGACCGTGAGGGTCATCCGAAAGAAGGCCTGTACACCCCGGGCATGGAATTGCGTGGCAAGTACACGTTGTTCGCCGAAGGTTGCCGTGGCCACATCGGCAAGCAGCTGATCAAGCGCTTCAACCTCGACAGCGATGCCGACGCCCAGCACTACGGCATCGGCCTGAAAGAAATCTGGGAAATCGATCCGGCCAAGCATCAGCCAGGCCTGGTGGTGCACACCGCCGGTTGGCCGCTGGACATCATGGGTTCCGAGAACACCGGTGGCTCCTTCCTTTATCACCTGGAAAACAATCAGGTGGTGGTCGGCCTGATCGTCGATCTGTCCTACAGCAACACGTACCTGTCGCCGTTCGACGAATTCCAGCGCCTCAAGCATCACCCGGTGCTCAAGCAATACCTGGAAGGTGGCAAGCGCATCAGCTACGGCGCTCGCGCAATCTGCAAGGGCGGCCTCAATTCGCTGCCGAAAATGATCTTCAAGGGCGGCGCGCTGATCGGTTGCGATCTGGGCACGCTGAACTTTGCCAAGATCAAGGGCAGCCACACCGCGATGAAGTCCGGTATGCTCGCCGCTGAATCGGTTGCCGAGGCGCTGTTCGCCGAGAAGGATGGCACCGAAGAGCTGACTACTTACGTCGACGCGTTCAAGAAGAGCTGGCTCTACGACGAACTGTTCGCCAGCCGCAACTTCGGCCCGGCGATCCACAAGTTCGGCGCGATTGTCGGCGGTGGTTTCAACTGGCTCGACCAGAACATCTTCGGCGGCAAACTGCCGTTCACCTTGCACGACAACAAGCCGGATTACGCATGCCTCAAGCTCGCCGCCGACTGCAAGAAGATCGACTACCCGAAACCGGACGGCAAACTCAGCTTCGACAAACTCAGCTCGGTGTTCATCTCCGGTACCAACCATGAAGAAGAACAACCTTGCCACTTGAAGCTGACCGACCCGAGCATCCCGATCAGCAAAAACCTGCCGCTGTACGATGAGCCCGCCCAGCGTTACTGCCCGGCCGGCGTGTACGAAGTGGTGACCAAGGAAGACGGCGAGAAGCGCTTCCAGATCAACGCCCAGAACTGTGTTCACTGCAAGACCTGCGACATCAAGGACCCTGCACAGAACATCACCTGGGTAGCACCGGAAGGCTCCGGCGGCCCGACTTACCCGAACATGTAAGCGCGACGTCTGAACATCAAGGCTCCCGGAATGGGGGCCTTTTTGTTGTGCGCGATTAACTTCACACCGCAATCCCCCTGTAGGAGTGAGCCTGCTCGCGATAGCAATCCATCGCTAAATATCAATGCAGGCTGACCCACCGCGATCGCGAGCAGGCTCACTCCTACAGGGTTTGACGATTCATCAGGCAGCGCGCTCATCGCCGGGGCTGCGCTCGAAGTAGCGCTTATATTCGCGACTGAATTGCGACGTACTCTGATACCCGACCCGATGCGCCACTTGCGCCACGCCCAAGCCCTCCGAGAGCAATAACTGCTGCGCTTTGAGCAAGCGCAATCGCTTCAGGTACTGCACCGGCGACAACAACGTGCTGCGCTTGAAATGCTCGTGAAACGTCGAAGCACTCATGTTCGCGCAACTGGCCAGCGTCTCGACATTCAACGGCTCGGTGAAATGCCCGTGCAAATGGTTGAGCGACGCCGCGATCCGCGCGAACTGCCCCTGCTGCTCCACCAGCGCCCGCAGCACATCGGCCTGCGGACCGCGCAACGCGACGAACAGCAATTCCCGCAGCCGCGCCTGGCCCATGATCCGGGATTCCAGAGGATCGTGCAGGCAGCGCAACAACCGCTCCGCGCAACCGCGCATCTCGTCATCGAGCACCGCCGAGGTCATCGACTCCAGCGTCTGCACCGCGATGTTGCGCCCCGGCATCAAGCCCATCGCCAGCACCAATTCGCCGAGCAACACGCGGTCGATCGCGATTGAAAGGCCCAGCATCGGCCCTTCGGCGGCGGCAAACGTCTCGCACTCGAACGGCACCGGCAACGCCTGAATCAAGTAATGCCCGGCGCCATATTCGAGGGTGCGCGGGCCTAGGTAGGCCAATTTGCTGCCCTGAACGATGATCACCAGGCTCGGCTCGTAGATTTGCGGACCACGCGCGACGTCGCGACTGGCGCGCAATACCTGCACGCCGGGCAATAACGTCGGCGCGAAGCCGTCGCGGGTGGTGAGCGGCTGCAGAAGTGATACCAACGTGGCGTTGGCGTCGAGATGGCGGGTCAACAGCATGGGCAAGTCTTCACACAAAAGTTGCAGATTTCGGGATGAAAGCATCATCGCAGGTCTGTCGCGTTATGCGACCAATCAAAGGCGCATGCCGGAGGATTAGGCATGACACCCGGAGGAATCGTCATGGCTGATAACCGCCTCGCCCCGCAAAATGGCACGCCTCAACTGTCACTGCTTTTGCGAGGTTTTGCATGTACACCGCTATCGGATACGCCGCCCAGTCGGCTACCACTCCCCTCGCCCCGGTCAAATTCGAACGCCGCAGCCCTCGGGCCGACGACGTTGCCATCGACATTCTGTACTGCGGCGTCTGCCACTCCGACATTCACCAGGCGCGCAACGAGTGGGGCATTGCCGTTTACCCACTGATGCCCGGCCACGAGATCGTAGGCAAAGTTACCGCCGTCGGTGCGAACGTGACCAAACACAAAATCGGCGATCTGGTTGGCGTCGGTTGCATGGTCGATTCCTGCCGCAGCTGCGAAGCCTGCCAGGCTGATCTCGAGCAATATTGCCTCGAAGGTCCGACCATGACTTACGCCACGCCGGACCGCGTCGATGGCAGCAACACCATGGGCGGTTACTCCGACAGCATCGTCGTCAGCGAGCATTTCGTGGTGCGCATCCCGGAAAAACTCGACCTGGCCAGCGCCGCGCCGATCCTCTGCGCCGGCATCACCACCTACTCGCCGCTCAAGCACTACGGCGTCAAGGCTGGCGACAAAGTCGGGATTCTCGGCATGGGCGGCCTCGGCCACATGGGCATCAAATTCGCCAAAGCGATGGGCGCCGAAGTCACCCTGTTCACCCGTTCGGCGAGCAAGGCTGAGGAAGGTCGTCGCCAAGGCGCGGACCACGTGATCGTGTCCACCGATGCTGAACAGATGAAGGCTGCCGCAGGGCATTTCGACTTCCTGCTGGACACCATTCCGGTGCAGCACGACCTCAATCCGTACCTCGATACCCTGCGTTTCGACGGTGTGCACATTCTGGTTGGCTTGATCGAACCGGTTGATCCACCGGTCCACGCCGGCAAACTGGTGATGAGCCGCCGCGTGCTCGCCGGTTCGCTGATCGGTGGCGTCGCCGAAACCCAGGAAGTGCTGGATTTCTGCGCCGAGCACAACATCACCTGCGACATCGAAATGCTCGACATCCATCAGATCAACGAAGCGTTCACCCGCATGATTGCCGGTGATGTGAAATACCGATTCGTGATCGACATGGCGACGCTCAAAGTCTGATCAAACTGTAGCGTCTCAGACTTTCAAACCAAGCTCCGCTGATAGCCGGGCTGTGACCCCTTTGATCAGGGGAATCAGCTCGGCCATTTTTTCCAGCGGCATGTACGGCACGGTGCTGGCGATGCTGATCCCGGCAACAATGCGTTTGCTGGCATCCCGAATCGGCGCCGCGACACAGCGGATCGACGGCTCGTTGTCCTCCAGGTCGAAGGCGTAACCGCCCGCCACGTACTCAATCATGCGCTGCTGAAACTGCTCCCAGGATTGCTCGGGGTGCAGCGGCCAGAACTGATTTTTCCCACCCGCCGGCAGGCTCACTTCGTACAGACGTTTCCAGTCTTGCTGCGAATCATCGAGCATCAACGCCTTGCCGATCCCGGTGCGCGCCAACGGCATGCGATGGCCAACCCGCGAACGCATTTCCGGGCCATTGCGCCCCGGATTCTTGTGCAGATACAGCACCTCGTCGCCCTCGCGAATCGCCAGGTGCACGGTGTCACCAGTCAACGCCGACAACTCATCCAGATACGGCCCGGCCAACGTCACCAGCGGCAATTCCTCGCGCGCCTGGAAACCCAGTTCGATCAACTTCGGCCCCAGCAGATAACCGATTTGCGGCACCACCCGCAGGTAACGTTCGTCCACCAGGCAACTGGCGAGGCGATGCGTGGTACTGCGCGTGGTGCCGATCAGCCGGGCAATTTCCTTGAGATCGCGCGCGCCACTGGCCACAGCCTGAACCACACCCAAACCACGAAGCAGAGTCTGGGTGCCGGTCGGCGCGGCGTCCTTGGCGATTTTTGGGGCGTCTTCCTGCATATCCAGCCTTTACCGTTGAGCGAGTGAACGGGCGGCATTATGGTCGCCCGATGGCGGCGACTACAACTCGATACGCTCGACCTTGCCCACCAGCAGCACGTAGGAAAGTGCACCGATCAATGCGAGCACCGCGATGTAGGTGATCGCCGGAGCAAACGAATCGCCGGTCGCAAGGAACCCGATGACAATCGGCGTGGTGATCGCCGACAGGTTGCCGATGAAGTTGAACACCCCGCCGGTCAAGCCGAGCAGGCGCGCCGGGGCCAATGTCGAGACCAGCGACCAGGTGATCGAAGCCAGGCCGTTACCGAAGAACGCCAACGCGAGGAAGGCAATCACCAGCGGCGTCGATTCGACGAAGTTGGCGCCGATGATCGAGGTCGAAATCAACAGACCGCCAATGATCGGCAACTTGCGCGCGAAGCCCACCGTATAACCGCGACGAATCAGGAAATCGGAAAAGAACCCGGAACACAGCACACCGACGAACGCCGCGAGAAACGGCAACGAGGCCAGCAGGCCGGACTTGATGAAGTCCATGCCGCGGTATTTCACCAGGTAGGTCGGGAACCATGTGAGGAAGAACCACAACGTCGAGTTGAGGCAGAACTGGCCGAGGTAAATACCCCACAGTTTGCGTTTGCTGAGGACGATGCCGAGGTCGATCCAGCTGAATTTTGCCTTGGCTTTTGCGGTGTCAGCCTGGATATCGACCAAGCCGCCGCCCTCGCGGATCAAGTCGATTTCGGCGTCGTTGGCGCCCTTGAAATCCCGCGGTTCGCGATACACCGCGTACCAGATCACCGCCCAGATAATGCCGACTACGCCGGTGCTGACGAACACCATGTGCCAGCCGAATTCATGCTGCAGCCAGGCGAGTACCGGCGTCAGGAACGCCAGCCCGACAAACTGCCCGGAGGTGTAGAAGCCGATGGCCGTGGCGCGCTCGTGCTCGGGGAACCAGGTGGTGACTACGCGGCTGTTGATTGGATACGCCGGGGCTTCCAGCGCGCCGACCGCCATGCGCAGCACGAACAACGCGATGAAACTGCCGGCGAAACCGAGCATCACCGTGGCAATCGACCAGAGCAGCAAGGCGACGCTGTAGAGAATGCGCGGCGGCACGCGATCCACCAGCCAGCCGCCGGGGATTTGCATGGCGGCGTAGGTCCAGCCGAATGCGGAGAAGATCAGGCCGACGTGGATCGGGTCGATGCCCAGTTCGCTGGTCAGCGCCGGGGCGGCAATCGACAGGTTGCTGCGGTCGAGGTAGTTGATCACCACGGTGATGAACAGCAGCACCATGATGAAAAAACGCTTGCGGCTGGGCGTCACCAACGACGCCTGCCCGGTGAGGGTTTGCGGTTGCATGAGGGATGCCTCTTCTTATGTTTATTGAGGTCAATGGGGCGCAATACCTCCTGTAGGAGCGAGGCTTGCCCGCGAAGGCGTCAGCACTAACGCCGAGGAAAGTCAGGTAGACCGAGGCGTGACCTTCGCGGGCAAGCCTCGCTCCTACAGGGGTGGTGTTGGGTCAGACAGACCTCACCATTCGGCAAAGCTGCCATCGGCATGGCGCCAGATCGGGTTGCGCCAGCGGTGGCCGACGGCTGCGCGTTCGATCACGTATTCCTCGTTGATCTCGATGCCCAACCCCGGTCCGTTCGGAATCTTCACGAAGCCTTTGTCGTAATCGAACACCCGCGGATCTTTCACGTAATCGAGCAGGTCATTGCTCTCGTTGTAGTGAATGCCCAGGCTCTGTTCCTGAATGAACGCGTTGTAGCAAACCGCGTCCAGTTGCAGGCACGCCGCCAGCGCAATCGGGCCCAACGGGCAGTGCAGCGCCAGCGCCACGTCGTAGGCTTCGGCCATGTTGGCGATCTTGCGGGTTTCGGTGATGCCGCCAGCGTGCGACGCATCGGGCTGGATGATGTCGACGTAACCTTCGCTCAGCACACGCTTGAAATCCCAGCGCGAGAACAAGCGCTCGCCCAAGGCAATCGGCGTGCTGGTCAGCGGCGCCAGTTCTTTCAGCGCTTCGTAGTTTTCGCTGAGCACCGGCTCTTCGATGAACATCAGTTTGTACGGGTCGAGCTCCTTCATCAGCACCTTGGCCATGGGTTTGTGCACCCGGCCATGGAAGTCGACGCCGATGCCGACGTTCGGCCCGACCGCATCACGCACGGCGGCTACGTTGGCCAGCGCGAGGTAGACTTTCTCGAAGGAATCGAGAAATTGCAGCTCTTCGGTGCCGTTCATTTTCACCGCAGTGAAACCACGCTCGACCGCTTCCTTGGCTGCGCGCGCGGTGTCGGCCGGACGGTCGCCGCCGATCCATGAATACACGCGAATCTTGTCGCGCACCTGGCCACCGAGCAAGTCGCTGACCGACACACCCAACGCCTTGCCCTTGATGTCCCACAACGCCTGGTCGATGCCGGCCAATGCGCTCATATGGATCGCGCCGCCACGGTAGAAACCGCCGCGATAAAGCACAGTCCAGATGTCTTCGATGTTGCGTGGGTCTTTGCCGATCAGGTAGTCGGACAATTCCTCGACGGCAGCCGCGACGGTGTGGGCGCGGCCCTCGACCACGGGCTCGCCCCAACCGGTCACGCCCTCGTCGGTTTCGATCTTGAGGAAGCACCAGCGCGGCGGGACGATGAAGGTCGTGAGTTTGGTGATTTTCATCTCTGCTCTCTTTTGTAAATGCAGCTTTTATTAGAGGTAGCGCGTTCGGCGCGAAAACTTCTCAGCTCAGGGCTTTCCATGCCGCGACGTAGGCCTTGGCATTGGCCGCCACTTGCTCGGCGCTCATGCCCGGTTTGAACAATCCTGACCCGAGGCCGAAGCCTTTGACCCCGGCGTCGATAAACACCTGCATGTTGTCCGGCGTGATGCCGCCAACCGGCGCCAGAATGGTCCCGGCCGGCAGCACCGCGAGCCAGGCTTTCACCACGGCCGGGCCCATTTGCTCGGCGGGGAACATCTTCAACACGTCCGCGCCTTCGGCGAGTGCGGCGAAGGCTTCGGTCGGCGTCGCCACACCCGGCGACAGAAACAGCCCCGCCGCTTTTGCCGCGCGCAACACCTTGGGATCGCTGTGCGGCATGACGATCACTTGGCCGCCCGCCGCTTTCACTTGCTCGACTTGCTCCAGCGTCAGCACCGTACCCGCGCCGATCAGGCAATCGGCGGGCAAGGTACTGCGCAGGATGCGGATACTTTCGTACGGCTCAGGGGAATTTAGCGGCACCTCAATGACGCGAAATCCGGCGGAATAAAGGACGTTGCCGATAGCGGCTGCCTCTTCAGGGCGCAGGCCGCGCAAAATTGCGATCAGGCCGTTTTGCGCCAGGGCTTGCTTGAGCATCTCAGACCTCCAGTCAGGTTTAACGCGATGGGGTGTTTTTGATCAGTCCGGCCGCGACCGCCAACTGCCACAAACCCCGTTCGGTGGCTTGTTCGGCCAGCGTCACGCGGGCAAAACCACAGGCATCAAGGGCACGGCTGTAGCGGGCACAGAGTTGGGAGTTGCCAATCAGGATGATCGACGGCAGATGCACGCTGTTGCGCCGGCGCCGTTGCACATTGGCCAGCGCCGAGAGTTCATGGCCGATCAACAGCCCGGACAGGTAATCCGCTTGCGCGGTGGCACTGAGTTCACCGGTCAGGCCCAGGCTGCGTGCGCTGAACAGCGTCGACAACGGGCCGATCTCGCCGTCCGTCGACAACGCCGTTTGCACGCCGCGATCAAACGCGACGCCGTCGAACGAGGCGCCCTGTTGCTGGGTGCGCCCGAGAATGCTGTGTTCGCTGAGCACGGCGAAGATTTCGCCGGTCATGAAGGTATCGAAATGCACGATGCAACCGTCGGCGACTTCCACCCATTTCGAGTGACTGCCCGGCAGGCCGATCAACAAGTCGTTGCCCGCCTCGCCCGGCAAAGTCTGCAACACACCGAGGACCTGGGTTTCTTCGCCACGCATCACATTCGGCAGCCGCGAACGCTGAATCACGCCCGGCACGATGTGCACATCGACACCGCGAAGACTGCGAACGATTTGTAGGGAATTTCCGAGATTGGCGACGTTTGCCGGCGTGTCGCTGTAGGCCGCTTCACGCCAACCCTGTGCGCTGCCGACCATGCCACAGGCAATCACCGGCAAATCGGCTTGAGCGTCGAGCCAATCACCGCAAGCCTCGTCGAAGGCCAGTTCAAAACCGTCGGCGCATTGCCGACCGTTGATGATTCGCGGGTTGCGTGGCAACTGCATGATCCCGGACGACAGCGACCGCTGTTCCAGCACCTGGCCACCCGCACCGAGTTTGTAAGCACGTAATGAGGTTGTCCCCCAATCGAGCGCGATCAATTGCGCCAGCATCGCTTCACCTGTTCTGTTTATTGGCAGTGAGTGCGCTGGACTATAAACCCTCTACGGGAGAAATCTCAATATGTAATTAACACTCCCACATAGTGGGATGGCTTGCTTCGGGATCAGGGCAGTTTTCCGATCAACCTTGGGCAAACTCGCGCAGTACCGCCCCATCCATCCGATAGCGCACCCACTCTTCCTGAGGCTGCGCACCGAGGGATTTGTAGAATTCGATTGCCGGTTTGTTCCAGTCCAGCACGCTCCACTCGAAACGCCCGCAGTCGTTGGCGCAGGCGATTTTCGCGAGGTGGCGCAGGAGGGTTTTGCCGGCGCCGCCGCCACGTTGCTCCGGGGTGATGTAGAGATCTTCGAGGTACAGGCAATTGCTGCCGAGCCAGGTTGAATAGCTGAAGAAAAACACCGCAAAACCGATTGGCAAGCCATCGCGCAGGCAGATCAGTCCGTGAGCGGTGGCGCCTTCGCCGAACAGGCTGCGCTGGATGTCGGCGACGCTGGCGATGACTTCGTGGCGGGCACGTTCGTAGTCGGCCAGCTCAGTGATGAAACCGAGAATTTGCGGTGCATCGCTGGGGGTTGCCGGGCGGATTTCGATCGTCATGGACATGCCTTGTCTGCAGAGGAAAACGCCATATTAAGGCGCCCATTCAGCGGTGGCGAGGGAGCTTTCCAGATCGACGGCGCTGCAGTCGTATGATGGGCGACGCGGTGGTAATTGAAATACCACGTTGCATAAAACCGGTCGCCATGTGCGACGCTGCGCGAGCAAGCTCGCTCGCTGTCACTGCGCTTTCAATTCCGGAAAGGATTTCATGACTGACACCGCTTTCGCCCCACTGCAATCGCTTGCCGACACGCTGCTGCCCCACGCGCTGGAACCCGGCGAGGACGGCGCGCATGACCTGTCGCACTTGCAGCGCGTGTGGCACAACGTGCGCCTCATTCAGGCGCAGGAAGGTGGGGATTTGGCGGTGATGCTGGCCGCGACGTTGCTGCATGACTGCGTGGCGGTCGAGAAGAATTCGCCGCTGCGCTCGCGGGCGTCCCGGCTGGCGGCGGAGAAAGCCACCGCCCTGCTCACCGCCCTGAACTGGCCAGCCGCGGAAATCAGCGCAGTCAACCATGCCATCGAAGCGCACAGCTTTTCCGCCAACATCACGCCGACCACCCTCGAAGCAAAAATCGTCCAGGATGCCGACCGCCTCGACTCCCTCGGCATGCTTGGCGTGGCCAGAACGTTCTACACCGCCGGGCGCATGGGCAGCGCGCTGTACGACCCCGTCGACCCCGAGGCCAAGGCACGGGACTACGACGACAAGCGCTTTTGCCTCGATCATTTCCAGACAAAACTGCTGCACCTGGCGGACGGGTTCCAGACGCCCACCGGGCAACATCTGGCGCAGCTTCGGCACCAGCGACTCAAGGGTTTCATGGAGTTATTCAAGGAAGAAATCGGCGTTGGCTGAGGCTGTTTTCAACGCGCACACAACCTACCGTTCGTCGCTCATCAGGCACCAATCGAAAACCGGGGCGGACCAACATCAGGTAAGGACTCGAATAATCAGGAGACGACACCATGATCATGTCCAGGCTGACTACCCTCGCTCTCGCTACCCTGCTGTCCACCGGCGCGTTCGCCGCCACCGCTACTTCCGGCACCGGCCCGACCGACCCGGTCGAGAAACCCAAGGCCCCTGCGCTGCAAACTGCGCCAGGCTTGAACACTGACGGCTCCGGCGTTGACAGCAGCATGCCACCTGCCACCGGCACCGACCCGCGTCTGAAAGGCAGCGACACTGGCCGCCAGGGCGGAGCAGGCATGCCGGAGACCGGTGCATCCGATAACGCCGGCACTGGCACCAGTTCGAAAACCACTACCGGTGGTTCGGGCTCGGAAGGTGCCGGCAAATAGTTCGCCGACGCGAGCGCCGCAACACTTGATACATAGCCACACCCTGTTTTATAGCCACACCCTGTTTTATAGCCACACCTTGTTTCAAAGCCACACCCTATCCACATCCATGAAGAGGTATCCATGAACGTCGATAAAAACCTGGAAAAAGAAGTATTGACCCGCCTGCTGCACGCTCACCCAAGTGGTTTGGGCAAGGAGGTTCTGGACAATTACCGGGGGGAAAAAGTCGTGGCCAGCGCCCTCGCCGCGCTGCAGGATCGCGGGCTGATCCATCACGGCCATGTCACGTGCAATGAGGCCGGCGAGCATTCGCTGAACCTGCCGATCAAATTGAGTGCTGCGGGCGTCGAAGCGGCGCGCAAGCTGGACAGCTAAATCGCTTGATCGAGAATCGCAGCCCTGCGGGGCTGCGATTTTTTCGTAGGTTTTGATGTCCCCTTCGCGGGCAAGCCTCGCTCCTACAGAGATCGTGCGCATGCGGATTGCATAACGCATAACCCCTGTAGGAGCGAGGCTTGCCCGCGAAGGCGTCAGCCCTGACACCTCGAAGCTAAAGGTTTAACCCTCAGCACAACGGGTAATTAAACCGGTCGATCACTTTCGAATACTTACTGTTGTAGCGCATCGCCGCATCGCGAATCGTCGAGTGCGTCATGCGCGCCATCTGGGTTTCTTCACCCTGATACTTGCCATCCTTGACGTCTTTGATCAGCGAACGCGACTGGCCGATGAAATCGTTGATTTCCAGCATGCCGCCGCTGCAGCTCTTGCCGGACTTGGCCGACTGCTCAGTGATTTTCTTGTTCCAGCCGTCAGCGGTTTCAGCCACTTGCGCCAGCGACTTCTCGAAAGCTTCCAGAGCCTTGGCGTCGTTCGGTGTGGCAAACAACTCGCTGGCGTCGGAGCTGTTGACCTTGCCGTAATAGATCATCCCGGCGCGGTAGTACTCAGCGCTGTCCTTCGGCGCTTTTTCGAACGCTTCCTTGGTCAGTGCCTGATCACGATCGCCCAAACCTTTGTAGAACGCCTGCTCCTTCTGCGCGACCAACGTCAGCGCCGCCAGGTAATCCTTGCTCAACGCACGCGCCTTGTCGCCGTTGTCAGCCAGATAGCCTTTGGAGTCGGCGTAGTTGTTCAGCTCATGGCTCAACGGCGACAGAGTTTTCAGCGCAGCGGAAAAGTCTTTGGCAGCGGCATCGATTTCGACAATCGGGGTGTCGATGGCCAGCGCGGTGTCGAGGTTTTTCGCCGAGCGGTCAACCCAGATGTCGTTCTCGATTCGCATCGACGTCGGCGCTTCCTTGCCTTCCAGCAGCGGCATTTGCCCGGTCAGGTAGTTTTCCTGCGCTTCGGAGAACGACGTGGTCAGGCTGTTGGCCACTTCGACGTACAGATTGTACTTTTCGATTTGCAACTGCTCGGCGGCACTTTGGCTTGGCTCGGCACTGGCGGTTGCTTCAGGCTTTTTATCTCCGCAACCGGCAAGCAACACCGAAGCGGCGACCAGCGTCGCGGCAAACATCGTCCGCAAATTCACTTTCTGTTCCATAAAAACTTCTCTTCCATAAAAAAACGCGGCGGGCCATGCATGGCTTGCCGGGGGGTATTTAGGGGCTACAGGGGGGACTTACAGGGGAGATTTGCAACGGGAACTCGCTCCTTGAGTGTAAGAAATGGCCTGACAGGCTCAGATGCGTCCCCATCCTGGGGGCGCGCATTGTGCGAATTTTCCTACGGGATAGCAAATGGCCTCAATCCAAATCTGCCGCGCGCGCACCGCAAATCCCTGTAGGAGCAAGGCTTGCCCGCGATGGCGTCCGCTCAGTCGGCGCCCGCCTCGCGGATCAGCGCATCCACCTCAACCGCCCCCGGCGCCGTCGCCGGCCCCCAGCGCGTCACCGCCAGCGCCGCAGCCGCATTCGCCCGGCGTGCCGCTTCGAGCGCCGGCAGGCCTAGCGCCAGTCCGGCAACAAACACCCCGGCGTGCGCATCCCCGGCGCCATTGCTGTCCACCGCTTCAACCTTGAACCCCGGCACATGCTGAGGTTCGCCACTTTGCCTGATCCAGCAACCCTGCGGCCCATCGCGCACCACCATCAACACCTCGGCCGGTAGATGCTGCGCCAAGCGCGTCAAGGCTTCGGCGATGTCCGCAGCGCCAGTAAAACGCAGCGCCTCGACAGCGTTGCTGGTCCACAGATCAATGCGCGGCAGCAGCGCATTCATCAGCGGCTCATCCGGCGAGGCCACCAGCGGGCCCGGATCAAAAATCACCTTGATCGCCTTCGGCAAGCTCAGTACCCAGTCGACCAACGCCTGCGCTTTGCCGACGTGGAGCAAGCTGTAGCCGCTGACATACACGTAATCGCCCGCCTCGGCGGCAACATTGGCCAAATCCTCAGCGCTCAGCTCGCCCTCGGCGCCGATGTAGGAAATGAAACTGCGCTCCGCCGAAGCATCAGTGACCGCGACACACAAACCAGTGTCGCGCTCGGCTTTCTCGGCGATGCCGATCTGAATACCTTCAACCTGCATCGCCTCGCGCGCCAGATCGCCGAAACGCCCGGTGCCATGCCTGCCGAGGTAAACCACCGGCAAGCCGTTACGCTGTGCGGCGGCCATCACATTAAAACCGCCACCGGCCTCGAAACTGGCGGATTGCGCCAACACATCGCCGCCGGCCTGGGGCAATTTATCCACGGCCATGACCAGATCGATAATGACCTGGCCGGTGTGCAACAGTTTAGGCATGAGCATTCTCGTTCAATGCAGCGCGACGATCCCTGGCCCCGCCGAGTACAAAATAGATCCCGCCGGCGACCAAAAACGTCACCACCCAGCCGAGACCGTTATGCCCCAGCCATGAGTCGGACAGGAAGCCGCGAAACCAGATGTTTTCAGCGGTGGTGCCAATGGTGGTGAAACTGAAACCCAGCACAATTGCCACTGCCCACGCGCCGAACGCCCGCCACTCGATGCCGCCGCGATACCAATAAGCGCTGCTCGGACTGACGTCCAGCAAGTCGGTCGGACTGTAGTAATGACGGTGAATCAGGTCGACGACGAAGATCCCGACCCACGCGGTGATCGGCACCGCCAGCAGCGAAATGAAGGTAATGAACGGGCCGTAGAAGCTGTCGGCGATCAGCATGAAGTAGATCGAACCGGCGAAAATCGCCACGATGTCGACCACCACCGCGTACACGCGCGGCACCTTCAAACCGAGGGTCAGCGTGGTCAGGCCGGCCGAGTACACCGACAGGTTGTTCGACAGCAGCAACCCGCCGAACGCGGTGATCAGGTACGGCACGGCCATCCAGGTCGGCAGCATGTCGCGGATCGCGATGATCGGGTCAGTGGCTTGCGCCAAGTCGTTGTTGCCGACCGAGAGCAAGCCGCCGAGGGTGATCAGCAACACCAGTGGAATCCCCGCGCCGAACGCCGCCGAAGCAACCAGGCGCACGGCTTTGACGCTCTTGTGCTGGTAACGCGACATGTCCGCGCCAGCATTCGCCCAACCGATGCCGGTGCCGGCAGCCATGGTGCCGACGCCGATGATCATCGCGCTCAGTGGCGCTGGGGTGGCGTTGAATACTGCGCTCCAGTCGATGGTCGCGCAGAGAAAACCACCGACCAGAATGTTCAGCGCGCCGAACACGTAAGTCGCCCACTTCTGGATCACCAGCAGCGTCGCGTGGCCGAGGCCGGAAACCGACAAGGTCAGCAACACAAAGATTGCGATGAAGATCAGCGTCAGCACCGGCGCGCTTTTCGCTTCAACCGGCGAGCCGAACAGGATCGAGCACAACGACAGCAACACGAACGCGGCGGTGGTGGTGTTGACGGTTTCCCAACCGAGGCGCGACATCAGCGAAACCACGGTCGGGCCGATGTTGCCGCGCACGCCGAAGATTGCCCGCGACAGGGTCAGGCTCGGCGCGCGGCCACGGCGGCCAGCGATGGAAATGATCCCGACCACGGCGAACGAGCCGGCGGCGCCGAGGATCGCGACGATGATCGCCTGCCAGATCGCCAAGCCGCGAAACGCAACCAGCGTGGCGCCCAGCGGCAAACCGAGAATCGAGATGTTGGCGGCAAACCAGACCCAGAACAGTTGCAGCGGATGCCCGTTGCACTCACTTTCGGGCACCGGTTCGATGCCGCGGGTTTCCAGTTGCCCGGCGCTTTGCCCGGCGTTGGTTGAACTCATGAAGGATGCTCCTGTTGCCATTTTTGTGGTTGTAGGCATTTTCGAAGACGCGATGACATCCCGGCCGTCCTGGCCGAATGGGTGCGTTCCGTTGCGGGTGAAAATTCAGGTAGGCGGTGCGGCTATCGCGAGCAGGCTCACTCCTACAGGGGATTTGTGTCGTTTGCAGATCCAGTGTGGGAGCGAGCTTGCTCGCGATGAGGCCCGCCCAGTCAACGCAAGGCCAACAGCCCCTGCACCAACGGTTGTAGCTCCAGGCCATTGACGCTTTTGACCTTGTCGATCAACGCCACCGGCCAGCTCTCCAGACCCAGGCAGGCCCCGAGCATGGCGCCGAGAATAGCGGCGATGGTGTCGGTGTCGCCGCCCAGGCTCGCGGCCATGCACAGCGCTTCGAAGGCATTCATTTCTCCGATCGCCACTTGCTGCGCCAGCGCAAACGAGACCACCACCGACTCCTGCGAAGCCACCGAAGTGCCGATCACGTCGTAGAGCAAATCGGCGAGCAAGGCTTTGTCGCTGTCGATGCTGATGGTCCGCGCCCAACTGATCCGCGAGGCAATTTTGCCGCCCGCGACCCAGTGGCCGTGGCTTTCCGCTTGTTGGGCGATTTGCATGCCCAGGTTCAACGCCTCGCCGAGGTCCATGCCATTGACACCGGCCGACACCACCGCCGCCACCGCCGCCGCGCTGGAAATCCCCAGCGTGGTGTTGTGCGTAACCTGGCAGGCCTGCACCACGGCTTGAATAAAGCGTTGCGGATCGGCGACATCCGCCGCGATGCCGACCGGGGTAATGCGCATCGCCGCGCCGTTGGTGGTGCCGTAGCGCCCGGATTCTTCCGGCGAATGGCCGGCGAGAATCATCTCGATGGCGCGTTTGGTCGAAGGCCCGAGCAGATCCTGCGAGCCCTTGGCCTGCATCTCCGCTTCCCATTCGATCAGGCGTTGCGCGAGCACTGCCGGTTCGATCCGGCCCTCGCCTTCGATCAGCAACTGACCGACCAGAATCGCCTGTTCGGTGTCATCGGTGATCGAGCCTTTGGGCATATTGGCGGCAATCGGTTGGTCGGGGCCGGCATCTTCCAGGTCGGTGATCTCGCCGAAACGCGCTTTGATCTCGGCGCGGCTCAGCGATTGCGTGGGCATGCCCAGGGCGTCGCCCAACGCCAGACCATAGAACGCGCCCAAGGCACGATTGAGCGCAGTCATTTTGATTCTCCAAATTGCAGGTGCAGACGAAAGTGCACCGGGTCGAGCAAGCTTTCGACCTGTTCCATGAACCGGCCCTGGCGGTCGTATGTGGTGCGCAGGGCTTTGAGAAATACCGTGCCGGGCGCGCGACCGAGCAGTTCGGCGTCGTCGGCGCTCAGCGGTTCGGCGCCGATCCACTGATCGCCGCGTTCGCCGATGTAGCCGTAGGCGGCCAGGGTGATGGTCAGCGAGTTGTCGATCAGACCGACGCGCGGCAGGCTTTCCAGCGCTCCGGTGGCAGGCATCAGCGAGCGTTCGAGCGAGACCAGTGTGCCGTCGTTGGCGCGGCGACGGCGGTCGAGGGTGATGAATTTTTCGCTGCCGAAGCGCGACAGCAAGTCAGGACGATCGACCGCTTCGAGCCGCAGCACCTCGGTGTTGACCAGCGCCCCGCTGTCCGCCAGCGCTTGCGCCCAACCGCTGCGTTGGTCGAGGACGACGCCGTCAAACGTGACGATGGAGCCGACGCCGCTTTGCGTGGCGATGTAATTGCGTCGCTTCAGTTCGGCCAGCGCTTCACGCAGCGTGCCGCGGCTGACCTGGAATTCTTGAGCCAACTGGTGCTCGCCGGGCAACAGGAAACCGTCCTCCATGAGGCCGCTTTCGATGCGCCGGATAAGCTCGTCGACCACCCGTTGTTTCTTGTCAAATCGGACCTGTCTAATCATGTACAAAGTGATAACCGAAACAGGGCCGGACGAGCAAGGGATATTTCGGGGAGGTGACAGGAGGTGACTTTCGATTGGGTGGGGTGTCAGGTGAATCCGCCCCTCACCCCAACCCTCTCCCCAAGGGGTAGAGGGGGCTGACCGTGGTGATTGGTGGATTTACTGCGACGTGAAAGTCCGAGTTGAACTCCAGACTTGAATGGCAAAAGCCTGAGTCGGGCTCAGGCTTGAAAGGCTTGAAGATCTGCTCCCTTTCCCCCTCTCCCCTTTGGGGAGAGGGTTGGGGTGAGGGGGCTCTTGATCTCAGCGTTGTTTCAGTCGGTCAATCACCACCGCCAATAACAGAATCGAACCGCGAATCACGTACTGATAAAACGTATCGATGTTCTTCAGGTTCATCGCGTTCTCGATGATCGCCAGAATCAGCACCCCGGCAATCACGTGCCGAATCATTCCGATCCCGCCGCTCAGCGACACCCCGCCCAGCACGCACGCGGAGATTACCGTCAGCTCAAAACCCTGGCCGATCATCGGCTGCCCGGAGGTCATGCGCGACGCGAGGATCACCCCGGCCAGCGCACCAATCAAACCGTGCACGGCGAAGATGATGATCTTCGTGCGGTCGACGTTTACCCCGGCCAGCAGCGCCGCTTCCTGATTGCCGCCGATGGCCATGGTGTTGCGCCCGTAAGTCGTGTAGTTCAGCAGCCAGCCGAAAAACAGAAAGCAGACGATGGTGATCAGGATCGGCACCGGCACGCCGAACAACTGGCCGTTGCCGAACACGAAGAACTGCTCCTGCGAAACGCCGACCGCTTTGCCGTTGGCAAAAATATAGGCCAGGCCACGGACGATCTGCATCGTCGCCAGCGTGGTGATCAGCGCATTCACGCGTAACTTGGCGATGACGATGCCGTTGATCAGCCCGACGATCAGGCCCATCAACAGCGCGGCCCCGACGCCAAGGAACACGCTGTCGGTGTCGCGCATAACCACCGCCGCGACCACGCCGGCGCAGGCAATCACCGAGCCCACCGACAAGTCGAAGTGCCCGGACGCCAGGCAATACAACATGGTGCACGCGGCGATACCGGTGGTGGAAATCGCCAGGCCCAGACCGCGCATGTTCAGCGGCGACAGAAAGTTATCGATCAGCAACGTACAGGCAACGAAGATGCCGATGGCCGCCAGCAGCATGACCCAATCGTCGAGGAAACGGCGCATGTCCAGGGGTTTGCGCTCGGTTGGCAGCGCGTTGTTTTGGGTTGTCATCATAGTCACCTCTCAGTTCGCCACGCCGTCAGCGCGTTGGCGCGGCAAAGCCAGTTGCAGCAGGTTGGATTCATTGGCCTCGTCGCGGGACAGTTCGCCGCGCATCGCGCCTTCGCACAGCACCAGAATGCGGTCGGAAATGCCCATGACTTCCATCAAGTCGCTGGACACCACAATCACCGCGATGCCGCTGGCGGCGAGGTTGTGGATGATCTGGTAAATCTCGGCTTTGGCGCCGATATCGATGCCGCGCGTGGGTTCGTCGAGCAGCAGGACTTTCATCGGCATCGACAACCAGCGACCGAGAATGGCCTTCTGCTGATTGCCGCCGGACAGGTACATGATCTTCTGCGCCGCACTCGGCGTTTTCACTTTCAGCGCGGCGATCTGCTTGTCGGCGTTGCCCTTCTCCCACAAGCCGCGCAACAGGCAACCGAAGGTCGAATGCGCGCCGCGCGCACTGATGTTGATGTTCTCGGCGACGCTGGAGAGCGGCATGATGCCCTCCTTCTTGCGATCTTCCGGGCACAGCAGAATCCCCGCGGCAATCGCATCGCGAGGCGAGCGCAACTTCAGTTCGTGGCCGCGCAATTCCAGGCGTCCGCCAGTGTTGCGGGTCAGGCCACTGAGCATGCGAAACAGCTCGGTGCGCCCTGCCCCGACCAAACCGAACAACCCGAGAATCTCGCCTTTGTGCACCTCGAAACTCACCGGCTCGCGCAGGCCCGGGCCGAGCAGACCGTCGACTTTCAGCGCCACGGCGCCGCGTTGGCGCGGGCGGTAATCGTAGATGTCCTGAATGTCGCGACCGACCATGCAGGTGACCAACTGGTCGTGAGTCAGCTCGCTCATATTCTCGAACGTGCGCACGAAACGGCCGTCCTTGAACACCGTCACCGCGTTGCAGATGCGGAACACTTCTTCCATGCGATGCGAGACGTAAAGCACCACTTTGCCCTCATCGCGCAGACGCCCGATGATCGCCATCAAACGATCGATCTCACGCGCCGAGAGGCTGCTGGTCGGTTCGTCGAAGGCGATTACATGCGCGCCTCGCGACAACGCCTTGGCGATTTCGACCAATTGGCGCTGGCCGAGCGACAGGCGCCCGACCTTCTCTTGCGGATCGATTTCGTCAGCCAGACCTTTCAGGCAATTCAACGCTTGCTGGCGCAACGTGCTGCGATTGATCAGGCCGAAACTGGCGGGCAGATGGCCGAGAAACAGGTTCTCGGCGACGGTCATTTCTGGCACCAGATGCAGCTCCTGGTGAATCACCGCGACGCCGCTTGCGATGCTGTCGGCGGTGGACTTGAAGGCCATCGTCTGTTCGCCGATCTGCAGGTTGCCGCTGCTCGGGATGTACGCACCGCCGAGGATTTTCAACAACGTCGATTTGCCGGCGCCGTTCTCGCCCATCAAGGCGTGCACTTGCCCCGGATGCGCGACGAAGCTGATGCCGTCGAGCGCTTTCACTCCGGGAAAAGTCTTGCCGATCCCGTTGAAGCGCAAGCTGCCGCCGATGTGTGCTTGTTCTTGTTCCTGTTGTTCTTGTAGATGTGTTTGCGCTTGCATAACCACCTCATCACACAGATCAGGCAGCCCCGTCGCCAGGGCCGCCGATGAAATCAACCGGCCTTCAGTTCCACAGGCCGATTTTTTCCAGTTCCTGCTTGAAGTTGTCGCGCGTGATCAGCGTCACGTCGTCCATGGCGGTGTATTTCGGCGGCTCTTTGCCGGTGGTGACCCACTCGTACATCATCACGGCGGTGTTGTAGCCCTCGATGTGCGGGCTCGGCAGCATCGAGCCGAAGAAGCCGCTGTTAGGCTTTTTCAGTTCGCCGATGGCGTCAGTGCCGTTGATGCCGATGCCGATCACGTTGGCCGCAGTGAACCCGGCGCTTTCGGTGGCGCGCACGCCGCCCAGCACGGTGTTGTCGTTCATGCCGCCGATGATCAGGTTTTTCGCCGCGCCTGGCAGTTTCACCAACGCCGAGTTGGTGGCGTCCATGCTGCCCGGCACGTCGAGAGTTTTCTGCGCGGCATAGAGAATGTGGTCTTTCGGGAAGCCTGCGTCTTCGAGGGCTTTGACCGAACCGTCGGTGCGTTTTTTGCCAGTGTCGAGTTCGTTGAAGGTGTTGATGACGGCGTAGGTTTCTTTCCAGTCCCAGTTGCGTTTTTTCGCTTCAGCAGCCATCGCCGCGCCCTGCTTCTGGCCGACTTCGAAGGCGGCCATGCCGAGGTACGGCACGTCTTCCATGAATTTGCCGCTGGCATCGACAAAGCGGTCATCCACGGCGATCACTTTCAAGCCGTTGGCTTTGGCTTTGGCAACAATCGCCGGGCCGAGGCCGACGTCCGGCGGGCAGATGACGAAGCCTTTGGCGCCGTTGGCCGCGAGGCTGTCGATGGCGGAGAGGGTTTTTTCGCCGTCAGGCACGGCGATTTTGATCACGGTGAAGCCCTTGTCCTTGCCGGCCTTTTCGGCGAAGGCCCATTCGGTCTGGAACCAGGGCTCTTCAGCCTGTTTGACCAGAAACCCGATCTTCACTTCTTCGGCCGCCAGCAGCGTACTGCTCAGGCTGACCGCGGTAACCGCCAGAGCGGCACGGCACAGGGAACGGATCCCACGACGACGATTCATAAGCTGACTCCTTGTTATTTTTTTTGAGCGTTATTTGAAAATCGGTACAGCGGTCAAAACATCCAGCAAATAGTCATATCGTATGATGATTGGATTTCGGACGGAGCTTCCCGCCTGATCCTGCCTGTTCAGTCGTGATACATGACCGAACGACCACCATCGATGGTGATGCACGAGGCATTGATGAACGGCGCTTCATCGCTGGCCAGGAACACCGCGGTCATCGCCACTTCCATCGGTTGCCCGATGCGCCGTGGCGGGTGCAAATCAAAGGCGCGCTGACGCTCGGCGTGCGGGTCGGCGAAAGCGTTCCAGTAATCGACATTAAGTTGGGTTTCGATGTAGCCCGGCGCGATGGCGTTGACGCGAATACCCTGCGGCGCGTATTCGATGCCGAGCGCGCGGGTCAGGCCGAGCAAGCCGTGTTTGGCCACGGGGTACGGGAAGCAGCCGGGAATGATGTGGCTGGAATGGGTCGAGGCAATATTGATAATGCTGCCGACGCCCTGCTCGATCATTTGCGGCAGCACGGCTTTGCAGCCAAACCAGGCGCCGTCGAGATCGATGGCGAAGCAGCGACGCCAATCCTCTTCGCTCATTTGCAGCGGATCGCGGAACACGTTGACCCCGGCGCAGTTGACCAGCACGTCGATGCGCCCGTGACGCTCGACCGCCAGTCGGGCCATGGCGTGCAAATCCTGCTGGTTGGAGACGTCAGCGCTGAGCGCTTGCACGTCAAAACCCTGCTGGCGCCAATGCGCGGCGACCTGCTCGACTTTGTCGGCCTGAATGTCGCTGATGATCAGTCTGGCTTGCTGCGACGCGAAGGCGCCGACGATGGCTTCGCCGATGCCTTGGGCGGCGCCGGTAAGCAGCACGACTTTGTCTTTCAGCCGTTCGCCCAGTGGCGGCGCGGGCACTGGTGGCAAGCTGAGCGCCTCAGCCATAGTTGACGACTGCCTTTTGCAGGCACGACAAAACGTGGACATCTGACGATGTCCGGGCGCAAACCTGTTCTGAAAATCGCTGCATCACTTCACCTGTTTTGTTTTTTTAAGTGTGAGTGCGTGTATCTGGTTTGGAGCAGAGCTAATAAACAATGGAGCCGACTATAAACCCGACCGCCAAATAATCTCAATATATAATTTTACATCCCATATTTTGGGATTTAACCGGCAAACCTCGTACAGACTTTTCCCGCAACATCGACGCGCAGCGCTAACAGCGCGCCATCCAGCGGATGATCGAGCGGGCTAGCGGCGCTGGTGATGTACAGGGTTTGCAGGTCTTCGCCGCCGAACACGCAACTGGTCGGACGGCTGACCGGCAGTTCGATCACCCGGTCGACCTGCCCTTGCGGACTGATCCTCAGCAGGCAACTGCCGTCCCATCGCGCATTCCACAGGTAGCCTTGTGCGTCCATCGCCGAACCGTCCGGGCCGCCGCGCTCATGCGGGCCGAACCAGTGCTGGCCGGGTTCGAGGCTGCCGTCGCTGCGAATGAAATGCTGATACAGCGTGGCGTCGAGGCTGTCGGCGAAGTGCAGCCGGGTTTCGTCATCGCTCCACAACAAGGTGTTGGGAATGCCCAAGCCGCGCAGCAACGGCGTGACCCGCGCATCGCGGTCGATGCGGAACAGGCCGCCGGAGCGGCGTTCGATCGGCAAGTCTTCACCGTTCTCGCCGATGTTGTTTTGCATGGTCCCGAGCCAGAGCCGGCCTTGTGCGTCGCAACGGGCTTCGTTGGGGCGATTGCCCGGTTGCGGGTCGGCGACGCAGAGCAAGGTCAGGCGCGGTTCGAGGCCGGGCGAATCAAGGTCGAGGCGATAGACGCCGCTGCTCAGGGTCACCAGCGCATCGCCGCTTTCGCACGGGATGAACGCGGACACGTGCTCGGGCATTTGCCAGATCTGCACGTTGGCGCCGATCAGGCGCAAGGCTTGCTTGCCGGCGATGTCGACCCAGTACAGCGCCTGCGTCGGCACATCCCAGAACGGGCCTTCGCCAAGCTGGGCGCGGTGTTCGGTAACGGCAGTCCAACTCATGGAAATTCCTTTGCTGTGCATGTGGGAGCGAGCTTGCTCGCGATGGCGGTTTAGCAGGCAATTTTGATATTGAATGTTACGGCCCAATCGCGAGCAAGTTGGCTCCCACAAGGTTCTTTGGTGTCAGCTGGCCTTTTTGTCGGCCATGACTTTCGGGTAGAAACGTTTGATCGCCAAATCTGCGTTGTCGATCAGGGTCATGCAGGCCCACACACCCCGCGCGGCATCCCGGGCGGCAATGGCGTCGGCCATGTCTTTATGGATAGGTAATGTGCGACGCAGTTCATCCGGATCGGCGGCGGAAACTTCAAACGACACCGCCAGCAGCGCGCCGAGAGCCGGGACCATTTGCTCGATGAATTGGTTGTGGCTGCCGGCGAGGATGCACTCGTGGAAGAGCTGGTCGGCGCGGTTGTAATCGGCGTCGCTGTCGACCGCGCGCTCGAGCGCGTTGTAGGCCTGAAGGATGGCTTGGACTTGTTCGACCGTGGCACGCTCGCAGGCCCAGCGCACTGCCATTGGCTCGATGGTGCGGCGCAGGTCGAGCAAGTCGTCGACGAAGTTTTCCGGCAGCCCGCTGCGCGACAGCCAGCCAACCACTTGCGGATCAAACAGATTCCAACGCTTGACCGGCAGCACCCGCGTGCCGACCTTCGGCCCGACTTCGAGCAGGCCTTTGGCGACCAGGGTTTTTATAGCTTCACGAATGACCGTGCGGCTGACCCCGAGCTGCTCGCCGAGGTCGGCCTCAACCTTGATGGTTTCGCCGGGCTTCACCTGGCCGGCAGCAATCCAGCAACCCAGCCAATCGACTGTCGACGCGTGAAAGCTGCTGGACATGGACACCTCAAAGCCTATCGCTGTGGTGGCCCACGCTAATCATCATACGATTGGGTGTCAATTTGATTTTTCAGCCCGACGCAAAAACAGTGTGGGAGCTCGCTCCCACATTTTTTCGATTCGCTCAGGGTTCGAGACCGATGGTGAAGAACTCGCCGCCGCTCCACACGCCTAACCAGCGCTGGCCGTCGATTTCGCGGCTGACCGCCAATTCGACCAGTTGGTAAAACACGTTGCGATGGATCAGCGCTTCGAGGTTGCTGCGCACGTGCACATAAGGCGCGGGCTCCTGGGTCAGCGGATCAGTCACCACGCGGATCGGGTGTTCAACCCCCGCCTCGGTGGTTTCATCGACGTTGGTGGTGAAGCGCAACACCTGCGCTTCGCCCTCGCCTTCGACCTCGACGGCAATCGCCACAAACGGCGCGTCGTCGACTTTGATCCCGACTTTCTCGACCGGGGTGATCAGGAAATAATCATCGCCGTCGCGGCGAATGATGGTGGAGAACAGTTTGACCATCGGCTTGCGCCCGATCGGCGTGCCCAGGTAATACCAGGTGCCGTCGCGGGCGATGCGCATGTCGATGTCGCCGCAGAAGTCGGGGTTCCACAAGTGCACCGGCGGCAGGCCTTTGGTCTTGGGGATTTGCCCCAGCAGGTCGTTGGCTTTTTGCGGTTCACTCATGGCGTACTCCTTTTAGTGATCGCTGAGCCCCAACAGGCTGCGAGCGTATTGCTCCAGCGGCGGGCCCAGCAGGTCTTCTGGCTTGGTGTCGTGGAACGTCAGTAAACCGCCACGACTTTTGATCCGTGCAGTATCAATCAAATACTGGGTGCTGGTCTCGATCAACATGATCTGAATGATCCCGCTGTCGATGCCGAGGCGATCCACGGCTTCCTGGTCGAGCCATTCGTCCGAGTTGCCGATGCGGTCGTCAGCCTTGGCGAAGCGCGTGTACAGCAGGTAATGCGCGCCGACTGCGCGAGCTTCGCCCATCGCGGCGTCGAGGCCTTCGGGGGCGCGGGCGCGGCGGACCATCGGGAAATATTCGATAAAACCGTTGAAGGCTTCTTCGGCGACGACGTTAGGTCGCGGGTAGGCGCTGCCCGGCGGCGCGAAAGCACCTTGGGCGATGTAGATGAACGAGTCCGGCTGAATGCGGAAGTTGTTCGCGCGCTGGCTGTTGCTGTGGTCCAGCAGCCCCGCGTCGCTCATGTGATAGCGAACACCTTCGCCCATGTCGCTGACATTCATGCAGCCACCAAGCGCCAAAACGGCCAGCAGCAAAACCAGGCTACGCATCCTATCCTCCAGAAGCCGGTGACGGAAAACCGGCGAATGGCGGTTGAATGCAGCTTCCGCGCCAGCTCGGGAAAGTCGTCGTTTGTGGAACGCATTCGCGGGCAAGCCTCGCTCCTACAGGGTGTGCGTTCAACCTGTAGGAGCGAGGCTTGCCCGCGAGTGGACCTGTCAGCCGCCGATGATTTTCATGATGGTTGCGCCGCCGGAGAACGCCACTTCCTGCTTGTCGCCCAAGGCTTTCACCAGCAAGCGCTGCAATGCTGGCAACGCTTGATGACGCGGCTTGTCCAGCAGATCGCCGACGTAGTGGCGATTGCTCGACGACAGGCAACCATGCAACCAACCGGTGGACGACAAGCGCAACCGCGAACAGGTGCGGCAGAACGGCACGCTTTCGTTGGCAATCACCCCGAAAAAACCATGCCCCGGAATCTCGTAGCGCACCGCTGTGGCATCGACCGGCGCATTGGCTTGCAGGTATTCATGCCGCTCGCCGATCAGGCTGAGCAATTGTTGAAGGCTGACGAACTGTTGCAGGAAAGCATTGTTGTCGGTGGCCAAGTGGCCCATGCGCATCAGCTCGATAAAACGCAGCTCGTAGCCACGTTCCAGGCAGTAATCGAGCAACGGCATCACCTGATCGAGGTTCTGCCCGCGCAACGGCACCATGTTGACCTTGATCTTCATCCCGGCGGCCGCAGCTTGCGACATGCCATCGAGCACCGTCGCCAGATCGCCACCGCGCGCAATGCTGCGAAACGCGTTGGCGTCCAGGGTATCGAGGGAAACGTTGATGCGGCGGATCCCGGCATCGACCAGCAGCGGCAGTTTCTTCGCCAACAACTGACCATTGGTGGTCAGGCTGATGTCCTCGAGGCCCATTTTGCCGACGGCAGTCATGAACGCTTCGAGTTTGGGACTGACCAGCGGCTCGCCGCCAGTGATGCGCAAGCGCTCGATGCCGGCGGCTTCGATCAGATACGCGACGCCGCGCGCCATGGCCTCGGCCGACAACTCATCCTGCGCAGCCACCAACCGCTTGCCGTTGGGCACGCAGTAGGTACAGGCGTAATTGCAGGCTGAGGTCAGGCTGATGCGCAAATTGCGAAAACGCCTGCCTTGACGGTCAACGATCATGAGCACTCCGGCGATAGAAGATTCGGGACCGCTAAAACTTGACTCACAAATCAAGATTTAGCAATCCCCAAGCCTGAGTATATTCCTGCGGTACGGCGCCTTGTAACGAAATATTGGCGCAATCAGCCGGCTGAATGGCTCAGCTGCTTGGCGTGTCGGTGTCACGCTTGCGCTTGTTGCCCATGCGCACGCCGATGTCCATCAGGAACTGGAAGAAGCCTTCCTGATCTTCCAGCACATTGCTCCAGAACGGCGAGTGATACAGCGCAACAGCGCCGTGCACCAGCGCCCAAGATGCGCAGTAATGGAAATACGGCGGCACATCTTCAAGCTTGCCTTCGCTGATCCGCCCCTTGATCAGCAGGGTCAGGCGTTCGAAGTTCGAGGCACGGATCTTGTGCAGCTCCTCGACCATCTCCGGCACCTGATTGCCCTTGACCACTTTTTCTTCAAGGCGATCGAACAGGCGATAACGTTGCGGATCGCGCATGCGGAATTCGAAGTAGGCCCGCGACAGCGCTTCCTTGTCCTTGTCGACATCGGCCGAATGCAGCAGCTCATTCAAATCGCGCTCGTAATCGAGCATCAGGCGCAGATAGATTTCGGCCTTGGATTTGAAGTGCTTGTAGATCGTGCCTTTGCCGATACCGACGGCATCAGCAATCATCTCGACGGTGACGCTGTCTTCACCCTGGTCGAGGAACAGCTTGAGCGCGGTATCGAGAATTTCTTGCTCGCGGCGACGAAACTCACGGACCTTACGAGGTTCTTTATGCATAAGAAAAAGGTCTGTAGGGGTCAAAATTCGAAGCCGCGTATTATGCCTAACTTGCGCCAAAATGCACGGATCATCCGACCATATCTGCGTTTCTTGATGATTTCGCGCAGGCCCGGCCGTTGATGAGAACGCTTCCGAAGCGCGCGTATTCCAAATTTGTTTAAAAACCACGGCGGCTAAACTGGCGCCAGCGCAATACTGATCAATACTTGAACTGTCGGCGAGGCATCTCCCCCAAGTGCAGCGCCGATATTGGTACCAACGGACCGCGTACCTTTGTTTTACTCCTAATGGTCTTAACCCGGATTCACCCCCCAGAACCCGGGTTTTTTTTGCCTGCGATTCAGCTTTTCACATGCGCCAACGGAAACAGCCGCTTGAAGTTTTCAGTGGTCTGTTCGGCAAATCGCTCGTAAGTCTCACCGCGCAGCATTGCGAGAAACTCTGCCACTTCCCGCACATATTGCGGCAGGTTCGGTTTACCCCGATGCGGGATCGGCGCCAGGTACGGCGAGTCGGTTTCCACCAGCAAACGGTCGGCCGGCACTTTGCTGGCGACGTCGCGCAAAGCATCAGCATTGCGGAAGGTGACAATCCCGGACAGGGAAATGTAGTAACCCATGTCCAGCGCAGCCTTGGCCATGTCCCAGTCTTCGGTGAAGCAATGCAACACGCCGGCCTGCGGCAAAGCCGCTTCGCGCAGCAGGCTCAAGGTATCGGCGCGGGCGCCACGGGTGTGGATGATCACCGGTTTGCCGGTCTGCTGCGCGGCTTGCAGGTGCAGACGAAAGGATTGCTGCTGCAACTCCGCCGCTTCCGGCTCGTAGTGATAATCGAGACCGGTTTCGCCAATAGCTACCACGCGCGGGTGGTTGAGTTCCTGCAGCAGCCAGTCGAGCGCAGGCGCGGCGCCGGGCTGCACGTCCAGCGGATGCACGCCGACCGAGCAATCAACGTCGTCATAACGTTCGGCCAGGGCTTTGACGTCGGCGGCGTTGTCGACGCTGACGCCGATGCACAAAAAGTGCCCTACCCCGCGCTCACGGGCCGCATCCAGCGCGGCATCAAGGGAACCGTCGTGGGCGGCGAGGTCGAGGCGATCAAGGTGACAATGGGAATCTACGAGCATAAAGGGCAGCAACTTACATCGTATGAGTGGGACGGTCGGATTTGAGGGCTCCGGCCAGATGAGTTTCGATTCGACTGCGAGCGGTGTTGTCACCGTCGTTGAACTGCACGCCAACCCCGGCAGCGCGGTTGCCCTGGGCACCTTTGGGGGTGATCCAGGCGACTTTACCGGCGACCGGAATCTTTTCCGCTTCGTCCATCAGGTTCAGCAACATGAACACCTCGTCGCCCAACTTGTAGCTTTTGTTGGTCGGGATGAACAGGCCGCCGTTCTTGATAAATGGCATGTAGGCGGCGTACAGCACCGATTTGTCCTTGATGGTCAGGGACAGGATGCCGTTGCGCGGTCCGGTATTGAGCGGTTCATTCATGCTGACCTCCACTGCTGATTCTCAGAGTCTAGTCACTTGCAATCACTTCTGACCGGGCAAAGACACCCATTGCACCAACAGCGCCTCCAGCAGCAACGCCGGGTTGAGGTTGGCTTTGCTCATGACTTTCTGCCGCTGGGCCAGAATCCAGTCCTGAATCGCCAGCACTTTGCTTTGTCCGGACTTCTGCGCCAGGTATTGAATGACCTTGCGCATATCGGTCAGCCCGAGGCCCTGCTCATCCTGAGTCAATTGATAACGCAGAATCAGGCTCGACCAATCGCAGAACCAGTCGAACAACAGCAATTGCGGAATGCTTTTCCATTCCTCGGCCAATTGGCTCGGCGATTTCTGCTGCTTGAGCAACTGCTTCACGCCTTCGACCACCAGCCCGCGCTGTTCGCGCACGCCTTGTTTTTGCAGCTTCAGCGCGGCCAGCGGCGAACCGGCGGCCAAGGTCAGCAGCTCGACGCGTTCTTCCGGCGAGCAGTCCGGCAGCGCGGTGGCCAGCCATGCCAGGCTCATCGCCTCGCTCGGCAGCGGACAGGCTTGCTGCTGACAGCGACTCTTGATCGTCGGCAGCAGACGGCTGGTCTGGTGACTCACCAGCAGCAACACGGTATCGCCGGACGGCTCTTCGAGACTTTTCAGCAAGGCGTTGGCGGCGTTGACGTTCATCGACTCGACCGGCTCGATCAACACCACTTTGCGCCCGCCCATCTGCGCGGTCTGCACTACAAAACCAACCAGATCACGGACCTGGTCGACTTTGATCGCCTTGTCCGCCTCTTCCGGTTCGAGGATGTAATTGTCCGGGTGACTGCCGGCTTTGAGCAGCAGGCAAGATTTGCACTCGCCGCAGGCATTCGCGGCGCTCGGACGCTGACACAGCAAATGCGCCATCAGCCGCTCAGCCAAGGCGCGTTTGCCGATCCCGGCCGGGCCGTGCAGCAAATAAGCGTGCGCGTGTTGCTTGCGTCCGGCCATTTGCTGCCAGAGCTCGTCCTGCCACGGATAGGCCTCAGCCACGGGTCAGCTCCAGCAAACGTGGGAGCAGCGCATCCAGCGACTGCTGGACTTGCGGCAACGCTTGCGCGGCATCGACCAGTACATAACGTGCCGGATCGGCTTCAGCGCGCTTGAGAAAGGCACTGCGCACTGCATCGAAAAACGCTCGACCTTCGAGTTCGAAGCGATCCAGCCGACCGCGTGCGCTGGCACGGGCGAGGCCGACTTCTACCGGCAAATCGAAAATCAGTGTCAGGTCCGGGCGCAAGTCGCCCTGGACGAAGGTTTCGAGGGTGGCGATGCGCTCCAGGGACAATCCGCGACCGCCGCCCTGATAGGCGTAAGTCGAGTCGGTGAAACGATCGCACAACACCACCGCGCCGCGTGCCAGCGCCGGGCGAATCACCTCGGCCAGATGCTGGGCGCGGGCGGCAAAAACCAGCAACAGTTCGGTGTCGGCGTTCATCACTTCGTCGACCGGCGCCAGCAGCACTTCACGAATGCGCTCGGCCAGCGGCGTGCCGCCCGGCTCGCGGGTCAGCAACACTTCGATACCTGCGGCGCGCAGGCGCTCGGCGAGGTATTCGCGGTTGGTGCTTTTGCCCCCGCCAAATATATCTCGCGACACCAATGTAAACCCAAAATAAACTTGAATTTGCACCAGCATAAATCTTAAAAAACCTAATAAGTTCAAGGCTAAAACCTTATGCCACGCTTCTAAAATCGTTTAATTATTTAAATGCAGGTCAACCCCACCAAAAAATGGGCTTGATCAAGGTGAAAATGTAAACCTGGTTTCTCAGTGCTGCCCAAAAAAGTGAATTTCGATGGCTCCTCAATGAGTCAAAATGTAAACCCGAGGAGCAGGCGCTTGATTCTATATCTTTGAGCTCTGCCTGTCTGGCTCGATGCAAACCACTATTTAAGCTAGCACCTAGAGCGACAGAGGCATCAAAGCCCAGGACTGAAGCCTGCGCTGGGCTATGCAGGTCACAGCTGCCATAGCAGATACCACGTTTGAACGCACCAGAGGGCGCTACGCGACTTAGTCGATTAACCGCCCCAACATCACTAGCAGAAGCTTCGTGTGAAACCACCTTTGCCCTGTCAATTAGCCTAAGCCGACCACATCTATGAGGCAGCTGACACGTCTATCGACGAAGCGATACAGAAGCGCCCCCCTCAAATACACCGCCCAGTCTTTTCGAAGCTAAATCACCCCAGGATAATATGTATACCCTTCATAAGCAGTCATACCCCCAGACATCCTAATTAGCTATTTCCAACCGACACCTGCAATCCTCCGTTTAAACGAAAGGCTCCCCAAAACAAAAAAACACCCATATATCACAAGCCACTAATTACCAATGAACTGACATTTAAATCTGACGAAAAGCACTACTATAAAACACTCATCACAGGATACTTTAAGAATACCGTTAACAAACTTAACGCAGCCGGAACAAGACAAAAAAACTTTACTAAACACCCCATCTGTACTTCAGTAATAGAACGAGACAGCGCCACATACAACGAGCATGCACCAGCCCGCTAAGCAAGCTGGCGATTTCATTTTCAATGATTTGGAATACCTATGATTTACTCGCGCTTCTTGCATATGGAGTTCCAAGGCTCAATTACCTCCGCTCAAGATGAAACACAATACTTGATATTTTCGACTTCGCAGTCACACACCCCGTCGCTCGGCTTTCGCAAATCGATCGGACTACAAACGATTTGCAGTTCTCTGGAATGGCGAATTCGACTCAAAAGTAATTACCATTATCGAGGAAGCGCTGATTGCCAAGATGCTTTCCCCAATTAAAGTTTTACAAATTGACAAAACTGGACGTACCACTGGCACCAGTTCAAAAAATACGTCCGCACGGCGGATATCAAGGATTTTACTTCGGCTCTTCGGGATATCGATAACAATGGGGTTTGGAAATACCAGAATATCCAGGAACACGAGGTAATTATTGCCATGCTTGCCACTAGGAACTTCAAGCCCACGAAGAATAGTGATGGCAAAGTTCTCAGATCACGCTGGGTGCGTTTTTGGTTCCGAAGTCATGTGACATCTCTTCAGCAGCTTTGGAACATAGGGGCGGGTCAGAAAGATCTTATTCGTGCGGAATACGATCTCTCGGAAAGGGCCACTAAGATTAAGGAGGATAAGTTTCTGGATTTCAAGGTGGTGGCAGTAGACAGTACCTTTCTCTCGAATCAGGATTTTTCTGAGGCACCGCGCTTTGTACACGTTGTGATGTCTGAGCGCTTCCCTAATATGGTTGCCCCTCCAGAGCCCCTCGAAGAGAAAAAATAAGCGGGTATCCATCTGCACATTCGTCCGCCATTTCGAATGTTACGGACATCCTTGGCTCATCCAATTTCATCTTGATGCTGGTTGGATTAGCCTGGGTCGGGTACGAAACCTGACATTGCTGGCGCCATGCAGGTGGTTATTCTGGGCCTAGGGAGTAGAAAGTGAGCTGTCTCGACTTAGACCGCTCAGTGTGGCCGCCGGCCGAATCCGCCTTCACCACGGAGCTGCTCTTCGACGAACTCGATCGACGAATCCAGCTCGTACTGTATCTCTTCGAAGACTGAGTCGAGTCCAGGATGACTGCCTGATGCTCGTAGCTCAGCCACCAACCGAGAAAGCTCTCGCCCCGTGGCCATAGGCATCTGGACATTACAGTAGACGGTGTCCTTGGTGTCTCGAGTCATAGAGCCTCCTGTTTGCTCCCGATGATAGCTCACCGTAATGGGAAGTCGTATTCGTGGGGACTGGGGCGCCCAAGGTACGGCTGTCATGCACCACGCCGCCTGACTGCGTCTCGGCCCTGCGGGTTTCCATCCTCGCCTTTACGGCTATGCCTGCGCGCTACTCTTGCCGATTGGATCAGATACCACACCACCGTCGCTGATGAGCTTGTAACACTGGACTTAGAGACCCTTAACGATGGAAGATGGCCTTACGCCACAGGGATCGCAAGAGGCATTCCTTGGTAAATCCAACTGTTTACGCAAGGTCTGCACAGTGATCAGAGCAATGATGTCCCTCGACTTAAAGAATGCCTCGACGGCCCAGAGGAATGACTTCGACGCCAGCCTCAAGGAACAGGGATGGGTCAAACTAGGTGGTGTCGATACTGTGTGGTGTGGCCGATTCAGCCAAATTGCTAACGACGAGGATGGGATCAAAGACGTTCGTAACCGCATTATTCGCGCGGTGAAGAAGGCTGCAGCAGGCGGCAAAATTGAGCAGGTTAAGTATGTCGCACAGATTTCAAACGAAGCCGCAATCGGTCGAATCGTTTGGAAAAAAGGAAGCGAGTACGTACATCGCCATTACGATCCCTACACCGTCGAAGTTGAATAATGGTCGCGTGAACCTATGAACTCACAAGCTAACGCTTCGCGCCCGATTTCCACTCATCGCCGTCAGCATCCTGGCATGAAAGCTTTTGAGAAATACGCTGAGCGTATCAAGCTCGATGATCTCGAGTCCTTGGCGCGCCGGCAGATGTGGCCAGCAATGGTAAAGCGGATCCAGTCAGTGTTCGATGAGATAGAGCACTCACCGCTCGCTGGTCATTTCGGCTCTTTGTATTTGCATCCGGTCGTTCCAGACGCTTACCGGCATTTGCCTGAAGGCCAATATCTTGCCCAATTGCAGTTGACTTGTGGTACCCGGCGGCTAGGTCTCGATACGTTGGAAAAAAGCGAAGACCACCCTCATGGCGTTGCCAAAACTCTCCTCGAAAAAGACGCAGCATTGTGGCTCAACCAATCTCCTTCGGGAGCTGTCACAGTTTTCATGGCGCCATATAGTTCAGCAGTCCTGAAAATGAACGAAGAGAACATCATTCTGGGAATGTACTCGAGCCCTGAGAAGCTGACCGATAAACGGATAAGAGAGCTGTTATCCGCGTTCTTCAGGTATCTCTCCATTACTAGCGCTCACCACCAGCAGAGCGTGATGGACTACGGCTGGCGGCTATGGTTGATTTACAAAGATGCTAGGACGAAAAAACACGAAGGGTTCGTCAAAACGGTAGAGCGGCTACTCATGGCTGCAGGCGCAGCAGCCTGTATTTGGGTGATATTCCCATCCAACGCGACTTCTGTGGCTAATACGAGCACTGCGCAAGCTCAGCACCAATCCATCGAGGTGAGCCCGCAAAATGCTCAAGTATCCACTGAGCCCAAATTCCTCTGTGCGAGCACTTGGCTGGAACTTGCGCAGCCTCGGAAGGAGAGTGCCCCTCCCTGCCCTCCCGTTACACCAACTTGGATTCCCTACCGATGAGTTCATCTGGGGGATTCGAAATCCTCGCGCCTGCAGGCCATAGCCCCTCACTAAGGGATGTAGATTCGTCCAGCCAAGTGATTGATACCAGTAAAGTGGATTGCTGGAGCTAGCGCTACCAATGCATGGAGAGAGTTTGCCCTCTCCGATCAAGCCTGTCGTTAGGCGCGTTTGGGAAAAAATTTTTGCCAGGACGGCAAGATAGGCAGGTCGACGAAAGGCACTTACGTAGCCCTTCTCCTCGAAATCGGGCACCTCTAAAACTATGACGCAGCCCTTTCCTAAACTGAACTCACTCTTTACCTTGGAAATTTCCTGCGCTCAAGCTTCGCTTCGAACTGCTTCAGCTTTTTGGTGATTGGTCTGATTTTGTTGTGTTCTTTCAGAGCGGCAAGCGACTGGTTGATGATATGAGAGGTTTCCACCGACTCTTTGGAAATAACACCAGTAATGTTGCGACGCAGAGTCCACTTCACAGCGAGCCACTCAAAATTCACCCAGAGCCGAGCTTTCTTGATTTGCCGGGCTTTGATCAGACCATAGGTCAGCTCATAGAGGTCGATAAACTGGCTGCCGTAGATGTTGTAAATGAAGTCTTCATCATAGATGCCGTAGCGGATAGCGTTGGCACAGCCTTCCATTGCGTTGAGGATGACCGAAGCTGAGGCCCTCACTGCATCTTCGGAAGTGGCCGGTTTTTTAGCGGCACTGGACGATTTTGGCGTACCTGCTGCAGCAGAGCGGCCCGTGTAAAAGACATGCTCAGCTCGTTTGGTGCCCGCACCGTCTGTGGTCGAACTTGAGTAAAAAAAGAATTGTGTCGCAGAATCGTCCCCGCTTTCGAATGAAGGCTCTGCTTTGGTCGCGCCTGGCGCGGCAGTCGAGGAACTCGCAGGTGCATAAAGCTCGTGCATGTAAGCAACGGCTTTCCGACGATTAAGATTGCCGTCAGGAAGAAGCATACCCTGACGAACCGTATATAGAACCTGGAAGTGCTCTCCAAGTTCTGACATTTCCTTTTCGAATTCCAGGGCGTTTTTTTCACTCGCCGTTTTGCGAGTGAACCCAATAGTGATGCCCACCAGGCCGATACTCAGGTACGCGATGATCGGCATCAGAAAGGACGACGGATTGATCGAAGAGACCGAGCAGCCCTGGCAGGTGACTTGGGCATAAAAAAGATAGCCAAGCGCGGCAACCAAGCATCCTAGGAAAAAAATATAAATCAGAGGCAAAGCGAGCTTGTTGGCGTTTACAAATCTGAAAAGCATTTATCGTCCTTAAAAAAAAAGCGCCACCCATTGGGTTGGCGCTTAGTTGCCGTGTCACGCAAGCGTCAAATCATACCAAGCCTAGATCAATCTCTTTGGCAATCAATTCAAGGTTCAGAGTCATCGTATTTTCCTCACTCAGTGATCAGACAGCTAAGCGTAGCTGGCCTTAATTACAGTTGATTCTTGCACCTGCGCGCACTGGAACGCAACAAAAAAAAGTTGCGACTACTCTCCCATACTCCCGACTGGGGACGTCAAGCGCCAGCGCTAAGCAGTTCATCACGACTCGTTGATGGCCGCCAGCAAAGCCCGCCATAGGTTAGGTAACTCTACAAGCGGTTGGCTAGTGGCGACCGTGAGCACGGGGAAAAATATCAGTGAGACGCACAACAGAAAAAGCAGCCGACCGACGGTCACAAGAATCCTACCGAAGACTGTGGCTAGCTCTCAGTTAACCCAGACCGAGTAACATGATCACGGAAAATGATCGCGTCCTGGTTGATGATCAGATTCGCTTTCGAGCACTCAGAAATTCGTTGCCAGCTCACTCACTTTCGCCGGCGACATCAATATCTGACCCGATTATTCCGACACCCATCGCGAGCCAAAAGATTCGAAACTACCCTCTGAGGCCAGCAATCGCTTCTGAATTTCCAGGCGACAGAATCGAGAAATTACAAAATCTCTGCTACCTTTGACATTCCATTTCAAGAACCGCAGCCGCCGCATATCATCCATCGCCTCTCTGGCTAGCCTCCGCCTGATTAGCTTTGATGGCTTTGGTCGCGGTCACTCCTCCTCGCTTAGTAAGGTCTATGCCGATGACCTTGATGTCTTCGACATTAGGAAATTTCGACGCAATGGCCAACCAGTGCTCCTGCAATGCGATAACTAGATCCTCAAATCCAATCCGTCCTTTGTCGGGGGAGTCCCACGCAACCTGCCCCCCATGGTTCACCAGTAAAAAGATGCCGCAGCTTGAACTTACGTCGCGTAAGTAATCGCCGCAGAGCTGGTTCTCGAGCCGTTCAAAATGCTCGGGGCCGCTCCAGTTCTGAGAGAGCTTGAGTTCGACAGGTACGGGCGCGTAGGTCTGGCTGTTCTGGAATCGATAATCCGGGCGCTTGTCATCGGCAAGCTGCTCTTCCTGAGGAACGACGTACCTTCCTACTGCGCGATCTCTCAACCATTTTCCGATGAACTTCCGAATGGAAGTCTCCTGATTGGTCAGGAGCAAAATCTCCGCATAGCTGGAGTCGGCATCTTCTAAATCATGCTTTAAATCCAGAAGACGATCGATTGCCAGGTTCCAGAGTTCACGATGGGTAGACGGCGTGCTTTCCAGCGACTCATGGAATTCGACGACCTTCGCAGGCTCCCAAGGTGACGTCTGTGAATCGGCTGTAGCTTTCTGATAAGCGTAAAATGCGCTCCATGGACGTAATGGCTCGGCAGGGTGCGCCTGTGCGATTTCCTGCAATGCAAGGAATGCTTCCTTCCCTGGCGTCTCTCGAATAAGAGCTAATAGGCCATCACGAGCACTTTGGGCATCGTCCCTAAGCCCCGGGGAATAGACTCCTTTGCCTGCGCGATCAATGTCGTCTGCAATACGTATATAAGTGTGCATAAGCAGATACAGACTCTTGGCATGCCCAACTGTTTTGTAGTTTGGCCTACAACGGCTGGAAGTGCGATTTCCAACAATCGCAATCAGGCAAAGCATGGCAAATTTGGCTTTTTCCTCATCTAGGGACAGTGAGTCGATGCGAGATGCAAGTGCCGGGATAGCAAGCGCCGGCTCTGTTCCAATCCACACAGCGTACCAAGTCGGCGCAATATCCAAATTAGCCTCTTCCAAAGCACGTGTTCTGGAAAGCTCTGCCAGGACGCCATCATGGACTGATGAGTTCTGCACGATGCTTAGCACGAGCTGAAGCGACTCAAGATCGCTGATCTGCTGTTCCAAAAGGATTAAGAGTGGAGCAACCAGCTCTGCGTACATCCAGTCCCCGCTCCAGCGAAGTCTCTGTAAAATACGATTGCCACCTGACCCCAAGCGTAGCGGATTCAGCTCATAGTTGACTTCGCGCATTACGACTTCTCGGATAACACTCGGGTATAGCCTGAAAAGATTGGGAAACCACCCAGGAAAACCGTTCAGCTCAAGCAGCGCATAGCGGGCTGCATACTCAGCGTTATCAGCAGACATCTGCGTGAAGCTCAATGACTCCTCTCTGGCTTCGATAGCGAGCCCCGTCAATCCAAAAATCACTTGGTAGGGGGTAGAATTGGGAGCCCCCCCTTCGGAAGGTAGAGTTGGGTAATAGCCACGCCAGAAATTAACAGCGCCGGAACGAAACATTTGAGCAACTGGCAAGCCGAACTCAGGTATGAGCGACTGCCAATTTCCACTGCTCCAAGTATTAGATGAAGATGAGCCGTCAAGCAGCCGTTCCATTAGGTAAGACTGGCTTCGAGTCATCACGCCTGGATTTGGGCTGTTTATCAGGGCCACTTCGGCTGCGAGACCTTCTCGCCAAGAGCGACGACGTTCTGTCTCTTCGGCTTTTCGCTGGGCTGCTTCCTCTTTCCACTGAGCCTGCTTGACCTCCCACTTATCAATTTCTCGATCCGGTGGGTTCAACAAAATTTCAAGCTTCTCGCGAAGCTCGACATGGGCCTCGGCTGCCTGCTTAAGCCGACTCTCCCAACAAGTTGGTTCCTCATGCTGTGTGTAAATATTGAAAGCCATACTGAGCGCCATCAGGCGGTCATGCATATTTGTGAGACTTTCGATATCATCGCAGGCGAGGCTGAAGTTTTGTCGATTTAGCGACCAGAATGGCCGGAAACCAAGTAGCTGCCAGACGTTAACCACAGGTTCCCCGCGATGCACTAGGCCATTACGAGCTAATACAACGTCATACCAAAAAAGCTTGTAATCGAGCTCAGGCCAAGTAGGTACGATCTCCCGGAGTTCTTCTCCGAGTTCTCTAGTATCGAGCTCGTCATAAATATGCGCTTGTGCCAGCTTGCTCAGGATCGCGAGGGCCGGCTCTTCAAGCACAAACGGGTCTCTTACCTGAAGCAAACGGAGCACCGCCGTACCAGCTATCTCAGCTAACCAGCTGTACTTTTTAGAGATAGCGCTAAAACCGTGATCTTCCATTGGAGGCTTGTCTAAAAGCACTCTGAGCCCGCAAATGAGAGCGGGCAGGTTTTCCAGCGAACAAACCGTAGCAAGGGCGGAAAGTTTCAACGCTAGGGTATCCCTACCGCTATAACGCTCCTTCTTCGCACTTCTCTTGATCGCCTGTAGCAGCCAAGGCAGCCATTGGGTATCGAGCGTAAATCCATCAAGCAGCTCAGCTAACCATTCCCGGTTAACTTTTGACTTTCCTACCAGCAGCGCCATGCGCACATCGGCTACGTCTTGGGCCGTACCCAAGTCGGTAACAGCTCGGATTGCAGCCAAACGAGTGTGTTTGTGCTGAGCATTGAGGGCAAATTGCTTAGTCTCCGTAAGTGCCCCCACTACCTCTCCCTGCCATACCATTCTCAAAAGAAACCAGGCAATATCATCGTTGGTACGGTAAAGAGTCAGCAATTCTTTGATGTCTTCAGTGAGATCATGGTGCGCGAATCGCTGTACGGCTGAATAGTCGGTCATCGTCCAACTGTGAGCCGGCTGCGCCAGATGTTCACACGCCTTGCGCAACACGCTACGGCGTGTGCTCAGCGGGAGCTGCCCAGGATCACCGCCCTCAAAGAATACCTCCGGAGCAACCTTTTCTAGCCGTCTACAAATGCTCTCGTCCAACAGGGCTAGCCAAGGTAAAACTGGACGCATCGAAGGATTGATGACCTCCAGCCCATACTGTGTACGGAAGAACAAATTCTCGATCTTGACTCGCGAGCCTGCACCTCGAATTAGTTCGTGGAGCCATTCTGCAGTTAGGTACTCTCGGACAGTCCGATGATGGAACCGAACCGTTCCATAAATGCCAGGTTCGAAAATGGGGCGAGTGAGCAAGGCGGCTGCGTCGGCGTCATTCCAATCTCTCAATACTGCGCGAATAGGAATTCCCTTTTTACTAGCATCGCCATCAGGAACTGAGATTACAGATATCTGACCAAACGTTGCTGCGGCAGCGATGAGACGGGCGCCCTCACGCAGTTTCTCTGGAGCAATGGGGCTGAACTCGGCACGATTCTGGTCGCGCTCTTGAAGGCGGCGGTCAATGCTGCTTTTCATCAACTCTAAGCGTGTGCCTATTCTCTGGTGCTTATGCCAAAAACCCACGAGCTCCATAAAATCCAGAGGACGCGTGGTTAGCGACCAGGCTTCTTTACGCTCAACTGCGGTGAGAAACGCCTTGACGTCTTGAACGCCAGTGGCGTTTAGGAAGCGATCAATCTGGGCGTCATGGATATCGTCCAGAGTTACTACGAGAAACGAAGCATCTGGCTCGACTTCCGTTGCCGTCGTTTGTACGGCGCCTTCAAGAGCATCAGCTTGTATGGGAACAGCTCGACGAGCTTTTGCCTCAAACTCGAAAGCTGTTTTGCAAATCGCTAAATCGGTACTAGGGCGCCAGGCTGTGCTACGACCTGTAATGAATATGTGCGCTTGGGCTCCAATACTCTTGGTTAAACGACCTAGTTTTCGGATTGCGCGTTCGAAATCTCTAGGATCTTTTAGCCGAGCCTCATCCACCGAGTCCATAAAAAGCCAGCCTTCCGTACCAGAATCAAGCCAGCTCTTAAACTCATCGAAAGTGCCTTCTTCAATAGCGTCCTCCAGATCTGGATAGACATTTTCAATCCGGAGAAAAAAGGCGTTTTTTCCTGCGCTCCGAAGCTGTCGGGTGACATTTTGGATTTCAGCCGTTTTTCCTGAACCCGCCTCGGATAGCAGTATCACTCGGTGATGGTCGAGCAAGTCTGTCCAGTGAAGCTCCCCCCGGCTCTGATGCCTACCACTCAGGTCGACATCATCGGACACCTCAGCATTTAGAGGAATTTTTGAGAAGGTGCGATCAAGGTCGATGAAGGCGTCCGAGTGCATGGTCATTTAGAGTCTCAAAGCAGTTCAGGTGCAGCCCCAACATGGGCTGCCGAGGCTGTGCCATCCTAACTGAAATACCGCTCGAGCTACCTGCGGTAGCTCAACTCAGACATACAGTAAGCGCTTGCACGCTTCTGCTCCGTCTTATCCTCGCCATATCGCCTGGCAAGTGGACTGAAACTCACCATCTCCATAAACGTCGGTAACGATTTCTGGTACTACGGATGCACTCTGATTGAAAAAGGTCGCAGCTTCGCTTGCTCGACCTTGAGCACACAGGATCTTTGTAGCGTTAATTGCGATCCATCGGCGAGTTTTGTTATCGCTTGGGTTGAGCTTCCAAGCACGGCTTATGCTGGCTAGCGCAGTAGTTAACTGGTTTGTGCGAAACTCTGAGTACGCTTTGAAATTCCACGCCAAAGGATCGTTAGGATTGCGGTCAACCGCAGTGTTGAAATTTCGCAATGCGCTCTCGTAGTCACCTTTCCGTGCATGCGACCGCCCCTCGGCCATTCCAGGCGCTAAGTCCTGATCTCCTGAGGCGCTTACAGCTCGAGAAGTGACGACCAATGGTGGTACAGAGCTTTCCACTTCAGCAGCATTCTGTTGCGTTGTAGAAACTCCATCGACTTTTTGAGCACTGGAGCGTTGTAATGCGAGTTCACGCCTAATCGTACGAACCTGGGCGATCAAAGCATCCGCATCCGCTGGGAGTGCAAGCCTTGCCAAAGCAGTCAATCTCAACTCAGCGTCAGGCTCATCTGCCATGATCATGTCTATGTGATCCTGCAAGAACTTGACTCGGGTAGCATCTCTAGAGCGCTCGATCTCGCTCTGCTTCAGTTTGAGATCATCTGCCTTCTGCTGTCGCTCTACCTCCTGCCGGTGAGCTTCAAGCTTCAGACGAGCTGATTCATTGAGGTAGCTAGACGTTGCGGGGATGATAACTACAACCACGCTAACAAAAGCGCCTACCCATAAAACTGTTCGATTGTGACTGCTTTCAGACCTAAATCTTGTAGCTTCGAGACGAAGCCTTTCGCGTTCGATTCCTTGGTTGGAGGTATCCTGATCCAATCGTGTTTCCCCACATGGGCAATAGGTGACGGTAATAGCACTAGGCTACCCACACCGATGTCGCATTGCCACTCAAGTAGCTGCACTTCCTTGATCAGGTCGGCGCTTGGACGACTGCTAGCCGCTGGTGCTGAGCGCTCCGCACGCTTAATGATTAGCCCTGAGCCCAAGCCGGCGATAGTGCAGATGCAAGAGCAAGGCCTATGAAGAAATCTAGTGATTATCGGCCGCCGGCACAGGCTGGGCGAATTTATCAGCTGCCGTTCCGTTAAGCCTTATACGGAAAGGGGCTGAACACGGCGATGAAAATTGCCCTAACGAACCTGGCGAGTCATGTCACTCACAGCCCCCTCCTGCAACTAGCACGGTTAAGGATGGAATCAAGTTATAGAGCAGTGCGTTGGTTATCGGTCAATTAGGACTTTGGTAGCCAGGCGCGAACATGGAGCTCTCAACTCCATAGAGCGCTAAAGGATCTTTAAGCCATAGCCGGTAAGCCTTGTCCGTGATGCTGTGATCAGGGGAGCAATCGACGTGATATTGCTGCAGGACATATCCAGCCATGGCGGCGCGAACTCGTAGTTTGAGCACGCCATCAAGCATGTCGTAGTCACGCTTCACGATCTCTGTAGAGTCTTTATCGGGATGCGGGACAATAGGTAACTCAAGCATCCGATTCCACTGATCGTCGTGTTTCGGCGTTTCTTCGTCTCCTGCTTTCTCCCCCATCTGAAGCTCAGCATGCCCCACTCGAGTTAGAACGAAGTCTGCAAACTTTTTACGTTTCCGATCAAACGCCCGGACGTGCCAGCGAAGACCGTCACAACCAATAGCGAACGGTACGATGGTTCGCTCTGACTGACCTGAACCGGATGTGTAGCTGATTTTTACGACACGTTTAAGGTGTATTGCCCGGGTGATGGGCGCTAAAACTTCTACCTTAGGTTTGCTGAGCAGCGAAACCGACTCGTGGGGGATCAGCGGCTTTTCATACGAATCCAGACCATAGCCAAATCCCTGCGAAAGCGCAGTGAGAACTCGCTCAGATGCGTGCGCGATCAAAGGAGAGAATTTTTCGCGTATCACGTACTGCTTCGTGACCGTGTCGAGCTCCGTGTTCTGTGGAGCAACATCCTTGTACTGAGCGAAATCACGGGTGGCAGCAGCGGCGCCTACGCCAAACCTATCCATGAGATCCGCACGTGAGACGGCGCCTGTGAAGTAGAGGCGGAAATCGATGTACACCAGGCGCTCCCGTTGCGCTTGGCTGTACTCGCTCAAATCAATCATGTCATCTCCATCGAATCTAAAAGTCGGTCAAGCCCGTCACCTTTCACACAGCATAACACATGAGCAGTTGACGTCATCAAAATGATGATGATAGGCTATGCAAATGGCACCGATACATATTCATCACTAGCGCTTCGAGGAGGCTTCTGAGCCTGCATTGGACTAGATGGTGGAAAGCCAGAAACAAAAAAGCCGATCAAGTTCGCACCTTGACCGGCCTTTGGGAAAAGACGTCTGAACAGACTCCAGATGTCTCTCGCGCTTCGTTGAAGAAAGCTTTGCGATGGTAGCCCCTGTGGGCTCCTTTCGCAAGGGAGCGAGTTCTGTGTTTGAGCCTACCTCAGCAGGAGACATTTTATGTCCCAGATTGAGATGTTCGAAAAGCCCGACGAGGAGGGTGAGGTCATCTATCGCATGACCATCACCACCAAAACCGGGAAGGTGATTCGACGTGCAAACGGTCAGCCGTTTCGTATCGTCATTCGCCCTAAAGCAGCCAAGTAATTTGGCTGCTTAACAGAGCTCGGGGCACACAAGTGCCCTGTTCTCCCATCGCTGCAATGAAGAGCCTCATGTGCCTAGATTTCTATGATATGCAACACAAGCCGATCGCGTATACAGATGACGACGAGCACTTATATGCATACTGTGGCCGTCCACTCGCCTACTTTCACGAAGGCTCGGTCTACTCCTATCCAGGCTTACATCTAGGATTTATAACGAATGGCTACATTCGCGATAATCACCGCCACATCGTGCTGCGCACACCAGAGTCAGGCGGTGGCTCAATGAAGATGTGGCTCCTCCCCCCTCCACCGAAGGGCCCCAAGCAAATGCGATATCTCAAATGTCGAAGGCGTCCGAAATTTTATGCTCTGATGGGTCTCTTTCTATCAAAGATACCTGGGGATGAGTTTTTCTCTTGATAAGAGATGACATGCCTCCTCTCCCGGCCATGGTTAAGAACGATAGCGGTGTGAGCGCCGGCTTTGAGCCAACGGATGATTCAGGCGTCCGCCCAATCAAGTAAGAGAGACAGGCAATGGAAGATCTAGCAACGAAAATCATCCCATTGGTACAGACGCTTGTTCCTGGCTTTCTGACTACCATGATCTTCTATTGGTTGGCCGATGTTAAAAAGCCCGGGCAGTTTGAGCGCACAGTTCAAGCACTGATCAGCACTGGGCTGATAACGATGCTGGTGTCAGGCATCAAGCCCGTGCTGTTTTACATCGGCGAGCATCATTTTCAGCTGGGGCGGTGGACGGTTCAAGTAGAAGGCGTTTGGGGAATAGGCTTGGCGACATCTCTAGGCCTATTGTTAGCCTTCGCTTCGAACCACGACTACCTGTACAGATTTGGCAGGTGGTTGACCTTGACGTCTCGCTCGTCGTATCCCGAGTGGATTTATGCCTTCCGCAAACGCGAAGGCAAAAGCGTAGTGCTTACCCTGCTTGATGGACGGCGATTATTCGGGTACCCGGCAGTATGGCCAACCGAGCCTAAAGATGGGCACTTCCTCATTACACAGCCGAGCTGGATGAACGAAGAGAATGAGTGGGTCGACACGCCCGGCATCGAGAGTTATTTGATTGCAAACAGCGATGTGTACCTAGTCGAATTTCTAGAGTAGGAGATCAGAAGTGAACAACGAAAATAAACCTAGGCATCACGTGCTTGAACAACGAACTGGTAATGAGGGGATGAATGTTAATCCTCCTGCACCAGCTAACATCCGTCCCTCAGCACCACCGCCTGCTCCCCCTAAAGCGCCGAAAAAATAGAGGTCGAAATGTACGAGGAAAGAGGTATATCGCCCCAACCACGCAAACCGAGTGGCGGACATTCAAATCCACCCAAGCCATTCGCTCAGCGCCCGGCAACTCCACCTAAGGCCCCACCACCGCCCACCAAAAGGTAATCTCATGACAAACCAATCTGGCGGCAGAGTTCATGTGAATGACGGCATCAGCAAACAGACAACCAGCCAAAGACCTGCCGCCCCGCCTCCACCGCCGCCGCCACCTAAAAAACGATAGAAGATCATTTCGCAGCTTCATAGCGGGGAGCTGAAGTCCTAATGGGTAGCCCGCCTGGATAATTGTATGCAGGCCCGCTCCCCTCTCATAAATCATCGCTAACCTCCATCGAACGCAGACATACCGTATTAGTCTTCAGGTGCCTAGAATGGCTTCACCAGCGTAACCACGCTAAATGTGACTGGCTCATCAGGAACGTGTTTATGACGCTCAAAATTGCGTTTGCTGCCGTGCTTAAAGCGATGCGCGCGGGCAAAGGACTGACTCAAAGAAATCTCGCCGAAGTCAGCAGTCGAACATACGTCTCAAAATTGGAGCGTGCCCAGTCGAGCCCCACGTTGGAGATGATCACGGCTTTGAGTGGCCCACTCAGGTTGAACCCTCTGACACTGGTGGCAGTTACGCTTTGCGCCGAGTCTGGACAGTCCGTTGGCGATTTGCTCCTTCGTACCCAAGAGGAGTTGGCAAATCTAGCCCAAGAGGGCGTTCTCAAAAAGCTGATGATTTCGACAGGTGATAAGTCTCCGATGCCACGTCCTTCAATTCAGCCATCAAGTAATCGCTCAGTGCCCAACTCCCAGCAAGTCGAATTCTGCTTCGCTGACTAGACGCCTCACCTTGCCGTATTGTCGTGAGCCGACGGCACACACGGCTAGGTGTTGTAGCACTCCTATGGAAAGCCCCAGTAGGCCTAGTAATGCGCAATTTCGACCTCGATCTATGGCTTGAATCGCAGCTCCGGCTAGAAGGTAGGTGTACGCTCGTCTAGAGGTCTCAGCTCCCCCTGTTAATTAACTCGAAAGATCCCCATGACTAATCATTGGCTGCAGCACATTCTCCACCAAGTGATTGAATCCGTAGAGCGAGCGGGTGTTTTATTGGCACAGGAATGTGTACGTCCAGGTGGACGGAGAGGATCAGGAGATAAAGCAGAGATTGATGTCGAGATTGAGATCCTGCTCCGGGCCGAACTGCTGGCCCTCGTGGATTGCGATTGGTGGGGCGAGGAAACAGGCCATATTCTTACTGGATATCCATTCTGTTGGGTGGTCGACCCTAACGATGGCACCAGCGATTTTTTGAGGGGCCTCGCAGGCTCTGCCATATCCGTCGGCTTGCTCCATGACGGCAAGCCTATCCTTGGGGTGGTGCACGCCCCTGTTACGCCTTCGGGAGTTTCTGACTGCATCGGCTGGGCAAAGGGTATGGATCATCTGCTCAGAAATAACAATCGCATCGTCGTCGACCTCTCTGATCAAAAACTTTCCGATACGTCCATCGTGATGGTTAGCGCTGCAGCTGCTGACAAGCCCGATATCAATAACCTGCTGTGCGCGCCGGCAGAGTTTTACGCCATGCCATCCATTGCATATCGGCTCGCTAAAGTTGCCGCAGGAGACGGGGTTTGTGGTATCTCGCTATACCCTGTTAGCGCTCATGATGTCGTGGCTGGTCATGCGCTGTTGAAAGGTGCGAAGGGGGTGCTGATTGGCGAGGATGGGACACCTATTCAATACACGACTGAGGCTACCATGGCGAAGGTATCCGGACGTGTATTCGGTGGCGCACCAGATGCATGCAGCGAGCTCAATAAACGGGACTGGAATAGGGTGTTTGAGTAATGCTGACTGCATGCAAAATTCAGTCAGACGGCTTATTGCTGTAGACCGGCGTTTGGCACGCCCTTCGGGCCAGCTGTCGTGATTCAAGCCAGCCATTTTCAATGGCTATCTTGCCCCCCCGGCATCCATCTTCGTGCCTGCGCGCTCCGCTTGCCTGATGTGATAGTCCTCCAACACATCAGTCCCAGCTGCAGCATTTGGGCAAACATGTATTTCTTCAAAAAACATCGCTTCAGGCTCAAGGTTTTCCGAAACCAACCGTTTGTGATGGGTAAGTACCCTTTTTGAGCGACGGCTTTGACCCTCTCTACACATGACTTCGCACAGCGCCTGAACCGGGCCTTATCGTTCCCCTTCACGATTTTCGGCAACCGCCAGCGGCGCACATGGGAGCGGCTGATCGGCTACATCGAATCCTCAGCCTGCGCATCCGAATTCAACAAAGCGGCAGCCTATGCCGAGGGCTATGCGCAGGCTTTGGCCGACAGCGGCCAGATCGATATCTCCACAGACCGGGATCTGCTGATCATTGCAACGGTGGATGCATGGCGATGCGCCCGAACCTACCCGAATACTTCGACCAACCTGAGCTACCCAGGAAAACCATGACTTCCTTTTTTAAACGCTACTCTGACGGCGGTACATCAGACCGGCACGTCCATATGCCGCAGCGTCTTCTGCCGACGACCGTCAGTCATTGTCCCCTCGAGGTCTTAGTGGGCAACTGGGAAAAGTATCTCGTAGACCCCTCCTCCGCTCGTGAGCATTTTCCGTGGGCAGCGCGATTCGTTATGGGCATACCCGTTCCAACCTGGGCGCGCGGGCTGGAGTGGAACCTTGGTCAGAAGTCTCGCTTCATCTCTGCAGTATGGTCAGGTGGGGATCTGGGGAGCTACCTCACGAATGACTGGTACGAGCCAGTGATCGGTAGCAGGGCATTGGCCGAAAACAGTGAAATTTTGATTGATGGCCAGCAACGTCTGCACAGCCTGGAAGAGTATCTCCTCGACCGGTTGGCGATTCCTGATGCACAAGGGCAAGCGAGGATCTGGTCTGAGCTTGGCAACAGCGAAAGGAGACGGTTTCTGTCGACGATCTTTAGCCATGCTCGGGTGTCTTCTGACGACGAGGTGGCATTGCGCAGGACATACGATCTTTGCGCGCAGGGCTAGTGCCTCGGTCATTTGATCAACGAGCTGTTAGATAACCTTTTAATCAAGGCGGTCGGGCGTATCCCTTCGGGAGCGGCTGTCGTAAACCGAGCCCCGCTACGCTGGGTCTCGGCCCTCCGGGCTTCCATCCTTACGCTCTTCGACCATCATGGTCTGCGCGCTCCGCTTGCAGAGCGATCCGACTCACCTTCTTGCTTGGACATTGGCTACCGCTCCCACATACTGCTGAGCATCCGATCAAAGATGAGGCCGGGCAAATGGGTTGGCTATTTTGGAAAGACAAGCGGCCCGAGTGGGTTCAGGCAGAGGAACGGGAATTCATCAAGGCTGCGAACAGTCTGAAATCGCTCCAGGTAACGCCTCGCGGTGGCATGAGGATTGATCCTGAAGAGCTCAGGGATCAGATCCTGGAGTCTCGAGAACGATACAAAGGTCTGGTGAAAAGGTAACGCCCCCCAACGCAGAAAACTATCGACGCCGCAATCGGTCATTCTCATCCAACACAAACTGACGCGACCAGATGGCTATCCAGAATTGCATCGTTAGGATCCAAGGTCTGGACATTACCCAAACCACCGTTCTGCGTCCAAAAGACCAAAAAGGTGCCTTTGAATTTGTTCTGCTGTATCGCGGCGTGTAAACAGATCCGCCCCGATTGCCAAAACCCCATTTCCAATAAATCTCAATTTCTCGCTTCGCGTAAGTGATCGAATTGCAATTCCAGAAAGTGCCCCACCGGCGATTCCAAGTGTCACTTATCAACCAGTTATGACTGAGATACGAGGTAAGCGAACCGAACTCGGGTATCTGATTGCCTTCCAGTGATACCGAGCATTTGCGGAATTGGTAGCTCTCCACGGAAAATCGGATATCACCCTTGAGGTGCGATAGGAAATCTTGCGAAGGAACGCGCGTGAGGTTGAAAACGACCGGCGAGCGATTTAGCTCATGTACGGTTATCGCATCTTGATATCGAAGTCCTGCGCCCTCAGCCTCAAATACGCAATCGAATCTCACTACCGTAGCATCGACCGCACGGAAAGCGACTTTGGAAACCCGAGGTTCAGCGTCGGTCGGCTTTGTTAGATAGAGAGAATACTCGACATATTTTCCAAGCTTTTCCCACCGAGCGCCGAAACCGTTACGTTTCGTCCACCGTTGATGGGCCTCGGAATAGGTTTTATAAAACAGTGCCCTGGTGACGCGACGCCAGCACCATGCTCCCGCTTTGAAAATTGCACCCCATGGCGTCGGAATCGTCATGTTCGCCCCTCGCAAGTTTGAAGATGTTTACCTATGCCGCGACCTGAGTGAGCGAGCTCGGTAAACCCTGATGTTTTCAGGAGTGCAGGATCATAAAAAGTAAAAACTCCCTCAATGCCTACGCTCCTGACTCTGAATTTTTGAGCACCCACTTGGCAAGACAGGCATTGTCACAACTGCCAATATCTCATCACCTATCAAAGCCCTGGAAGCTCTATGCGAAAAATACGGTATCGCCTTCATCCACTGCTAGCCTACCCGACCCAACCAGTTTTTCTGGCGTTGGTCGTCAACATTCCCTTTCTAATAATAGGAGGTCTATGGCGCGATGGCTTGCTCAGCACAACAGCTGTGGCCGCTGCCTTCGACGGGACGGCTTTACTCTGCCTGATCATGCCGGTGACGTCAGCTTGGAGAACTGAGGCGATGAAGAGAGAGTACCGTGGTTACCGAAAAGCAATCGACGATGAGCTTTCTGACCCCAATTTGGATGAAAAAGGCCGCCAGCTGCTTCTGGTCGAACTTTCAAAGCTGGATGCCCAGTTCCACTTTCTCCACGATCGGCAGGGGACGCTTCAAAAAGTGAAATTTTTAGGTGCAGGGATGCGTTTAGCCTCCAGGTATCTGCGCAAAGCCAGTAAGTACACCAATCCATTCCGTCTGTTTTGAAAGCTTACCGACATTTGATCGACAAAATCTGGCGGTGAACCAAGCTCGTTTTGTTGGCCCGCCAGCTTACTTTTTGTTCGTCACATGAGTTTCCGACCAAAGAACAGACGTCTCGTAAAAAGCTTCACAGACAATTGATCCGTCCCTTCGAAACCAATGCTGCGCTTCCGGTAAAACGTTTCTAGGGAAAGGGTACGTAGCGAAGGGATTGTGAAAGACTTCGAGCTCAGCTGACCAAGGCTCGTAACGTTGGGGCCAAAGCTCCTGGTACTCTCGACTGCTGACGTCAAGACAGAATGGAATGCCCTCTAACACGCCAGGTGTCCGGTCGAAGATCATGCCGACGCGGGTGCGCGAGAAACCGTAATCGATGCCACTCATAGTCTGCATAACTCGCCCGAACTTGGCGATGGTACATCCGTTGCTAAAGACAATTGCGGAGAGGCCGTCATTTTCCCCGGAACGAAATAGGCCCGCAGGGGTGCCTTCATTATCCAAAAGCGCCTGTACGGCAACGCTTACTGCGGCTTGCACACCATCCAGATTTTGTACCTCTGCGTATTCGCCGTACAGATAGGTGATCAGCGCTTCTCGACTCCACATCATCGATCCCGGCGCATGGAAGTCCGCCAGGGCTATCGCAAAAGGCTGACCTTGAACATGCGAATACTGGTCATATCGCCGATCGATCTTGCTTCTTAATGTTTTATGGAAGCGGACTGCCGCCCCTCCCATGCACCGATCTCTAGGATCGTTTGGAATAGGTGCCAGCGGGCTATCAACATGATCATACCTATCCGCATCCGGTGGGTTGGCGGTAACAGCTTCGATCCAGGCTCCATCACCGCTTCGGCGCCGTATATGAAAATCCGGAGAGGGATGATCCTGACTAACAAAACATCCCTGCTCACGAAAGGAAGCCAGAAGTAAAAGCTCCCATAGCCTCGTGTGGAAATTGCTCGAGCGAAAATCGGTTACGAAGTTCTGATCGGGCTTAGGCATCGAAAGGTAGAGATGGCCTAAAACCCAAGCTGTCTGAGCTTTTGATTTTCGTCTTAGCAACCGGAAGAGTGAGCCAGCATCTTCTGAAGCACCTGCGAAAAGATGTTGTCGCCTTGGCGTGCTTGGAGGCACCGGTTCAAGAGCCCTTCCCTCTTCCAATCGACTCGTAATTTGAGCTTTAGCTTCCTCGAATAGTGCAAAGCCACCTACGCCATATATGACCGTCCAAACGAGATCGATTCTGCGCCTGGCCACCAAGCTAGAATAAGTGTTTGCTTCTGGGCTGTAGCAGACCACCCCCCAGGTGGCGCCATCGTCGGAAATCCATCCTTCCTCCTCGGCGCAGCCTTGATAGGGATAGTGGTCGACGAAGCTAAGCCCCCAAGGCAGCGCCAGGGCGAGTAGCTCAAACATCGAGTTAGGAAGTGCTTTCATCAGCTAATCCATTAGTGAAAAAACCCAGCTCGTATAGGCCGTCGCAGGTAATGAGTGCCAGGTTTGGCTCCTAACATACCTACTCATATCATCAGCATACCCATGGCTAAGCCCTCAAAGCCGGGCCATTACCATAAGCACATCCGTTGCTATGCTCCGCAAAGCCATTGGTCTATTGCAATCGATACTTACTCTGCCGGTTCTTGAAAGCCGGTTCCGTACCTTCAAGAATTTCGACCACTCGGGCTTTGATGTCAGGGTGCTCAATCGCACCGGCTTCATAATCGAACCGGCTCGCAGCCTTATCACATGCCGCATAAATGATCTGTTCAGCATCACACACCACTGCGAGGTTAGGGTTATGCGTCACCATGATTACTTGCCGGCGTTCTTTAGCTCGCTTGATGCACTTAACCAGAACGCGAAAAATGGTCTGGTTATCCAGGTTCTCTTCGGGCTGGTCGATGACAATCGGTATGTCATCCTCATCGACCAAAAGGTAAAAAACCAGAAGCAGCAGCCCACGTTCGCCAGGTGAAAGCTGACCGATTTCCTGCCCTTCGTAGGTCAAAGAATATCGAGGAGCCAGATAGTCCAGGCAGTACAGGTAATCCAGAAGATCCTGCGCAGTGACGGTTCGTGCGAGTTGGTCGGTCAGGAGAATTGCCCTCTCAGGTATTCCTTCTCGACGATCGAAATGAAGCAGATCATCAATCATGTCTGCGAAGGCAACTGCCTCATCCGGGGTCTCGAAATTGGAAGCAAGCAGCAGATTACGCAACCTCTGGGAGCTCTCGTCGACGCCCATGAAAGAACCTCTAACCCTTTGGTTGATGCGCCTTAATAGCTGCTCGGAAAAACCTTTTTCTTCGATCCGAACTTGAAAATCCAGAGGTAAATTGAGCTCTCGCTGCTCATCCGAATTAACGAATCGTTGCACAGGGAGATAAAGCCTGCCGTATTCATCAACCATTGCCTGAATCAAACCATGCATCTCACGAGTCTTCTCTGAGCGTTCGGCACGAAGCCTCGCTTGCTGCTCTGGCAAGAGCGCCAAAGATGCTATTTCAGCCTGCAGTTGCAAAAGGCTACCTGACTTATCAGGTGACCCAATCAGTTCTGCCTTGGCGCGCTCCCAATTCGCTAGATTTTCTTTGTAGAGAACATAAAGTCGCTGCGCCTCTCCAAGCATGCCCTTGGCCTCAACCAACTGGGCCGTCGTAAGAGATCTTCGCTGCGAAATACTACCTTGATCTTCATTTTTCAAATCGGCATCGATCGCAGCTACCTGCGTTTGTGCCGCTACAACGATGGCTTCAATCGGCCCTGAATCGACCTTTAACTGCACCAAGGAATCAATTGGCAACTCTGCATCAAGATCGGCGAGTAAGTCTTTCAGTTCAGCAACGAAGGTCGCATGCTGCTTACGGTAATTAGTAAGAGCGGTGGAGACTCTCTTGGCGATCGCTTCTCTTTTAAGTGCCGTAGCTCTCGTGTTCTTGAGCGCCGTCTCCTCAGCCTCAATCTTTCGAACCTCATCTTCGAGAACATCAACTTGCTGAACGGCTTGCTTCGACTCAGCCAGAGCTTCAGGTGAAGCACTCGGGTCGAGCACCGGCTGGGGCTTGGCCTCCTCCAGCGCAGCGATTTCTCCCTGCTTGGCCACCATTAACTCATGCAGCGACCTCAAGAAATCATTTGTCGATCTGCGTTCTGCCTCAATGATTTCTGCATTGATCTTGCTGATGCTTTCTTTAACGCCTTTACGAGCCTGCTCAATTTCTGCAACCTTGAAATCTAAGAGCTCATCCATGGACGCTTTGCCAAGCCGCTCCTCCTCGGGAACGTGGGAGTAAATGATTTTTCGCAGCTCTGCATCAAACGTTGTGGATCCACCCTCACCCAATTCATTGCACAAGTCTTCTAAGTAGCTTTGCGGAAGATACTTAACCCGCTCGACGCTGCTTTGCTCAGGATCTTCCTGCAAGGTTTTCTCCATTACGGAGCCATCTAGCCAAGTCAAGGTTCCCAAGAAATGTTCCGAAAATCTGCGCTTTGGGCTACGGAACCGGGTGTTTTTTAGGAATGAAAACTTCGCGTAGTGCTTTGTGTTGCCAACCAACGCGATGACATCGGATAGAGCGCTTTTACCACTGCCCTTGTTACCGATGATTGCCACCAAATCAGGGTTGAGCGGGATGTCCAAGTCGAACCATGGTTCGGCAAGGCCCGAGTCTGTGACCTTCCCCACTTTTATTGAGCTTATGAATTTGGTTCTATTCTGTTCAACCTTCATTCGCTTAGGCGGGGCATCACCGACGTACACGCGATCATCGAACTCATGGATCGCTTGAACGAGCCCCTGGAATGTGGAGTCAGCCTTGATCCAAGTGAAACAGTTTCCAACACGGTCTTTGTCACCCGATGTGCTAAGCGAGTGCGCATCTGAGCAGTCAAGGAGGCGCGCGTTGACCTGAGCAGCCTTTAACCCATCATGAGCCCTCACGTAAGCCTCGGGATTGGCTGCAGCAGTGAAAACTAGATCTGCTTCGTTAATGATCGTTTTCTTGTCCGCGATCGTATGATCATTCCAGCGCAGACTGTCCCACTCGCTCTTGCCCATCGCAATGATGTGCTTGCCATCAAAGTGCTGCGTCTTGAGAGCTGCCCGAACAGCTTCAAAGCTAACATTGAGATTGTTGAAGCCGACCTTTAATGGTGAGGGAGCCCTGCCCCGCATAGCCTCTGGCATTGAGGCAACTACACGCTCCCCAAGCTCAATCAGATTTTCCCTAGTAATGACTCCAGCCCAACGGTCGCCAGGGGATCCAGGAACGAGGGAGTACCCCTGAGAAATGGCAGGCATAAATTGCTCACGAATGAGCTGTGGTTCGACCTGATCGAAAACGACATGGAGGTTAATACGACTCCAATTCGAGGGCCTATATCCCTCCTCGCTTTGCTCTAGAACTCCGCCAAACTTATCTAGTCGTAGCTCCACGACAGGAAGAACAAGCTCAATATTCGCAAGACGACCCTTCCGCCGCTCATCCAAAACGCGGGCGTAACCATCGACGAACAGATAGTCATTGATTCCTAGGACTTTGAACTCGGGTGGCAATGCCTCTAGATCAGATAGGAAAGCCTCCCACGCAGCCTCCTTTTCACCGGGGTAGTGATGAACCAATGACTCTGGGGTGTGGACGTGGAGATCCCATTTTTTCCATGTTGAGCCCTGCAAAATAACTGGCATTGCACATTCCCCGATATCCGATCAGAACCTCAAGTGAAGCTCCACCCGCCATTGATGAAAGCTCATTGACACAACTTTTGCCGGAATATGAGTAAATCTGGACAAATGAATACGGAAAATGGGCTCTGTTGTTACTCAGTGTGATCGCCGGCCATACGGAAACTTACATGAAGCAGCCTTTGTTCGACTTTGACCTCAAACGCGCATCCCGCGAAAACTACATAACAGGCAAGGCCGCCATCAATTTTCCACATCATGGAAGCACCACAGGGGGATGGCATTTCCTTTCGTATTTTGATCGGGAATCGGGGGTGGCTAAGGTGTCGTTGGCAGGTATCCATTATCCTGACACCAGAGCCTACTTTGGTGACCTTGGCATTATCGACGTGACCGATGAGCTGGCGGAGCGCGGCTGGTCTGTGGATGGCTATCGTCTGTTCATGGCAGATCACTACAGAGCCGCTGCGGACATGATCGTGAGATGGGCATTGAGCGAGTCCAACCACTGCAGCGTCGAGATTGATGATTGGTTTCCCTCTCGTGCGGAGAGACAGCGACTGCTTGAGATTCTAGATACAGGAAGGTCAAAGCTTTCCGGGGTTGGCCGATGGCAAAAAGTGGAAGCGTGGCTGCGTTCGCAAACTTTCAGATAGGGTTGTCGCAAGTCTGGATGGAGTGTGGTGCAAGTGCTAAATGGTGCGTCGGCCCCATGGGCCCCAGGTCGGTGGATTTTCGACGATATCAATCGATGCGCTGAGCTCGTCTTGCATGCGCTCGAAAACCCTGTCGAGAGTCGAATGGGCTTTTGACTCCCTCAATGCGCTAACCAGTTGGAGCAGCTCGCGGCCCTGCGCTAAAGACATCTGGACGTCGCAGTAGACAGTGTCGTCATCGTCTGTCATTCCCATCGGAAAATCCTCGCAGTATGGTCTTGGCCTCTGTTCCCGCGACTGGGGTTAGGCCGTGCCCCTTCGGGGATGGGCTGTCGTAAACCGAGCCTTGACGCAAACGCCGGCATCTCGGCCCTTCGGGCATCCATCCCACACGCCTGCGCGCTCCGCTTGCCATGCCTACTAGGCACGTGATCACCTGCCTTCGGTTCGAGCGGTCGCACAAGCTGAGCTTCAACAAAGCTCAATGTACTCATCGCTTTCGCATAGCTGAGGGCGGGTATCCCCCCTCTGATAGTTCAAGCTTCGAAAAAAACACGGCAGGTGTTCATCAAAGCAGTTGCGTCATTTAGAGCTCGGTGGTGCCTGGCTGTCGGCAGTCGCCGGTAGATTTCACTGGCAGCCTCCCGGCCCACAAAAACCTCCAAAGGCTTCATCTCGAAGGTGGGCATCAGATCTGCGGCCTCGAAAAGCATATCGAGCCAAAAACAGTCTTGAGGTGAGTCGCTGCAAAGCACTTGGCCTGAAAACAGCTGATTCATATTTCTCGCTACAGCGTCTGGGGTATCACCTTCCTTAAGCAAATGATCCTGAGTGAGACCATGCATGTCTTGCGCATCGAATGACCAGTGCGTCCAGTACCGGACTGGCTTGATAAGCGAGCTGAAGGAGGTCTCACTCGACACGACAGCGACTTCGACAGGATAGCTGTCAGGCGCTATTCCAGAGGCTTCAAAATCAATGAAAAAAGAAGGCCGTTCCACCTTGCTGCTCCTGTTTGGGCCTGCGATTTTCAGCGGTATCACCTACTGGTGTGCTTGCGCCGCCATAGCTCGAACCAGCCGCTCTAGCTGGTAGGAGCCTGTGCAGCTCGGTGATTTTTCAGATGCTGCATCTCACGCTCCCATTCAGTCAGGAATTTATCCCAGTCTGAAGCGTACGGCCCATCAATCAACCTGGTCGATCCGATGTTCGCTTGCAGAAAGCGTTCTCGCCAGGGCTGCGGGATATCGCGCTCCAAGATGATGTCGATTCCGGAGTTGTGACGCCTTACCGAGACAGATTTACGAACCTCAATGAGTTCGAGTGGCTTATCGCTACAGGGGATGTCGTTTCGCTCTTGGTCATCGAGACCATTGAGGATGGCAAGGAGGTCGGATGCATTTGAATCACCGGGGTGGAGGCTTGCAAGCGCCCACAGAACCCTTCTCCTAGTTCTTTCACGCTCGCTGAGTAAATCGCAGGTCATTTCAGCATCCTTTTGACATGTCTGGACGGTGGTTGTGGCGTGCCGCCTTCGGCGGATGGCTGGCGTGAACCGAGACACGGCAAACCGCGTCTCGGCCCTTCGGGCGCTCATCCTGCACGCCTGCGCGCTCCGCTTGCGCTGAGATTTCAAAAGCTTGTAGGTTAGGCGGCACACCTATCGTCATAACTAGACCGTCACGACTTGTGAAACTTACTGAATCGACTCGATAGTACGGCGGGCGTAATAGTTTCCCAAGCCTCAGGATTAGATGTCTTACTGAAAATCACCCAGGCTCGCCAGAGAAAGAATAAGCCGGCCAAAGATGCCTCAACGAAGGCGAAGACCGTAGTGGTATGCATCATTGCGCCAGGATTATATTCACTGCTGAACCCGGCTACGAGTGCAAGCGACGCCGCCCACCCGACGACGAACATCAAACAAAACGCCAGACATGCATAGAATGCAAGTATCGCTGGAACTCCAAACCTCATGTCAGTGGCAAACTTTGCTCTTCCACCTTCAGCTTTCATTCCATACAGCACTCCTTCATTTTTTTCTTTCTTCTTGCTGTTCCTGAACATCCCGAACAAAGTTACTTGCTGACCAACCTCCAGCTCTTCATAAAACTTGCTAGGCACAACCAAATTTGGAATAACTTCTCCGTCTATTTTTAGCGTCAGTCTGTAACCACCTCTCATGGGCCTGGCGAAACCTATGCTATCAACTTTTCCAGAAAACTTTGCGCACTCAAATTTCATTATCAACTATCCCTGGTTCACTTTAAAAATAACGCCAATCTCAAACAACGGTCAGAGCAACCCATGCGGATGAAGCCCTACATAACGAACGCGTCATTGCCGCGCCATGCGCCGGTTCTCCCTTCATGCATGACAAACTCCACTCCTGACACAGCACCGTTTTGACTTCGCAGCCGGGTTGAGCTGATCGAATGGCACGATAATATCACTATAGGCTGTTTATCGTAACGTCCTCTCCATGGCTCTATCCTCGCTTTTGGGGATCCAACTCATGAATTTGAAGGAAGCGCTGGCGGGGGCATTACGCGGAGCCCGCGCACACCAAGGGCTGAGTTACGAGGATCTGGCGGGCGCAACACACAGAACGAATGTAGGAAAGCTTGAGCAGGCTAGGACGACGCCGACACTGGAGAAACTGGACGAGATAGCTGAATACTTAGGCCTCGACCTTTTGACGGTAGTCACTCTCGCCATTGCCGCTCAGGGTGACGAACTCCCTTCGGAAGCTTTGCAGCGTACCGCCTTGCGAATTAGGGAATTCGAGATGTCCGGAGGATGGGAGTTGGTGGAGGAGCAGTTCTGTGATGGAAAGCTCATCAAGCGCTCCCAAGGGAAGCCTAGGCAGCCCTTAAATGCGGATGCCATCAGAAATCTCAAAGCTCAGGGTCTAGACAAGAGGACTATCGCGGAAACGCTCGGAATTGCGCGAACTACCGTCCAGAAATACTGGAACACCTAAGATTTTTCGCTCATTCTTTATTAGATCTGTGATCACTTAAAGACAGCTATTGCACTACGATAAACTTTCTCAAGCGTTACTACTTCCTTAGTTACTTTTATTTCGAGGCATCATGGACGAACGACTTTCCAATTTGATTAGCGATTACCTAGAAGCTGTCCGAACAGCTTTGACGTCAATTAAGAAATCGGGAATCCCCCTTCCCCGTACCTCAATAGAATGGATGGATACTGATCTGTCGCACATCTCAAATTTAGATAGCGGCATCAACTATTTTAAACATGGATGCGGATGCAGCGTGGATTTACCAAACGGCACAGTAGATTTCGATTTCGGCAGATATGGAGAAATTTCTGGGCTAGACGCTTGGCGTATTATACGGTTCGCCAAGGAAAGGCAGGAGACCTACGGATTCTCAACAGATGAAGAGTTCCACGAGTGTTTTCAAGACTCGATCAAAAAAAAATTAATAATCCCCCTGGACTCCGCCCTGTATCGCCTTGCAAGTCAACCCCTAGAATATACTTCAATTATTGACAGTCGAGAGGAAGGAGATCTACTCCCTCATAGAGAACAGGATAAAGTTCTGACGCTCCAAATACACTATTTTTACGCAGCTAATTTGATGCTAAAACACTACGATGCGCTGATTAAAAAATGGAATAAAAATAAAAAGCTTAGCAGGACTGATGAAATAAATTTCAGAATATACATGAGCTCTTGGCTCGGATTCCTAGCCGTGACGTGCGAGGGCTACAAGAAACTGAATATGCACAGATTGCTAAATAAGGAAAGACCTGATGAATACCAAGAGTTGATTTCAAAATGCAACACCCTAAACAGCGTCATAAATAAGAACTACGATGATTTGCGTAAATTCCGAAACAACGTATTTCACCTGCGGACTACCATTAACGATACAATAGCATTTCTCTCGCCAAGCTCTGACCGCCTCTCTTGGGCGCGGCAAATCCACAAAGATCTCGAATCCTTTTTCTCTGACTATCGAGTGCTATGGGAGTGCTATTACATGCTCAACGGCCGAGAAAACGAGAGTGAGTTTGGCCAAAAAAAACAAGCAAGGCCCTCAGCTTTACCTCTCAATACACGAGTTTCGTAATTACCAGCATGGAGCTGAAAATGTGGATATTAAACTCGGGGCGCAAGCATTTTCTAGAGTTCCTTCGTAATACGTCAATTCAGTTTTTCCTGATGGTACTGGTCTGGATAGCTGGAGGAAAATTCAAAATACTCATTTTAAAGCAGAATTATAAGGATGCTATTCCTATGGGAGCGATCTGCTTTGTCATGTTCCTTCTCCTCTATCTTGCTGCACACGCAAATATAAAGACATTCTTTAAAGAATTTAGAGACGGGGCGGCCGACGGGCTCGATCCCTTTCTTAAAACCCTAGATGGAGAAAATCAAAAGCGCAAGAATCGTCTGAAATGCATCTATCTCATAAAAAACTGCAAATCAGCCCTGGCTGAAGCATTTTTACTAATAATGGGAATTTACTTTGTCATGATATTTGGACTTTTTTACTCTGTAGAAAATGCACAACGTTTTATGACGGATATCAGTGGAGGTACTGATCACACTGCGCACGTCAACCAAGCCACTTCAATGGCTCCTAAGGAGGAATCCATTGTTAAGGCTTCAGCTGTACCGTCTAGCTAGGAGCTGGACAAATGCCCCCACAGCTACATCTACAACATATACAGATAAGGCTAAATGCATTGCGGTAGATTTATCTTCCGGCAGGGCTAAGCCTGCCGATGCTTACGGAACCATCAATGACTTAAATTCCATGCGCACCAAGAAGAGCCTACCAAGTGACTCGTGATCCCGAGCGCTTGCTCATCGAAGAGCGAGCCGAGGCTCTCTCACTTTTAGGCTATCCACGGGTATGGGACGACGATACACCTATGCATGCTGAGCAGAGGCTCAAAGAGGCCAAGGAGGCAGCTCGTTCAGCGCAGGTTGGTGGCATTCACGAGCACGCTCCACCTGAGAAAGATCTGGCAGGGCTGTGAGAAGTGACCCTCGGTCGAAGTAGTGGAAAACGCGCTGGCGGGAACAAGCGTCATGGCAGGTGATTTTGCCTCAATGACGATCCGCTAGAACTTCGGTGCATCGCCTGTGGCTTCCGCAATGGTGGCTAAAGCCTCCTCCATATTGGCGATGTTGTCTTGAAGCTTCTGAAAAACCAATAAGAAAGCGCCGTCCACATCCACGGTCTGGTGGCCGCGAAGCGTACCTACTCTTTCATCCTCCATGTGCTGGAGACGGTTGACGCTCTCTCGCAGAGCCAGCAGCTGATCAAAGATGGCGCCGATTTGAGCTTGGCTTTGTGCACTCATTGATGCCACCCAAGCCTTGAATTGATTTCCCTTCGATAGGAGGTATCGATCTGAGCCGGCACCTGCCTAACGTAGTCCCGCGCGTGCTCCTGCGCATCTGCACTCAAGCCAGCTAGATATGAAACAGCGTCATCAACAGTTGGGATCAAACCTTCAATGTCTTCGAATCTGGGCGGCAGCGAAGTCCAGATAACTGCGTCCAATTGGTGAAGGAGTGCCCATTCGGCGATTACTCCCACTGGGGAGCTACTGGTGGTAAAAATACCGATTCCATCTTCCCTGTCCTGTGGAATTTGCTCTCGGACACGCAGGGCCTCGCATGCCTCTTCCAGGTTTTTCACATTCAACACTGCCCAGAGAACGGTGCACGGATGCGCATTCGCGCAGATCGCCGTTGCGAGCTCGCCCCCATCACCGACTCGCGCAAATTCGATGGGCAAATCGGGCCCATCCAAAAACCATTTGCTTGCGAGCGGTAATGCTCCAGGTTTCCAAATCAGGGATCCCCATCCTAGACATGCAATTACCATTGAAGAGTTCCTGTGGTTAGACATGCGCAGGCGTGGATGGAAAGCGAACTGCTGCTAAAACTGACTTCCTTGATAAGGATCGAAAGTCTTCTTCGCGGCCGCCCATTCTTTTGGATTCGACTCAGCCTTTTGTTTTCCTAGGGTCGGCGGCACGAGGAAAGGTACGTTCCTCTTGAATCGTCCCATCCTCTTTGTGGATTTTCAGAGAGGCCGTTTTACCTTGCAGAAATTCGCTGGCTATTTCAGTGATTTCCGCTTTCGTAGATGCCGTTTTGGAAGCACGTTGCGCGCCCTCTTTGACAAGCTCCCAAGCGTTTTCTTTTTTTGTGATGTGGTAGTTATCCATGGATCACCTCGACATGATTAATCAACAACAGCTACAAGGTTGACCATCGTCGATCTGGAGAGTTTGAAAGGATTGGCGAAGAATCCAATGCTGCCTACGACTCGTGTGAGCCCCCCCTAACAACGACTTCAAAGAGCGGATTAACCGACCTAGGTGCGCTCCAGGCTAACCTTGGCGTTTCGGTTTGCGAACCTCGGTGCCATCTCTTCATCCTCATACTGTCGGGTAAGAAATTCGCGGATCAAGACGGCAGTTCGTCTAGCGCTGGTCACCACAAAGAAGTGCCCCTCGCCCTTCAGAATGCGAAGTTCTGAACGTCGAATTGTGCGGCGCAGGATATGGGCGTTGTACGGCTGTAATAATGGATCGCGGTCGCCGGTAAGAACCAGCGTGCGTTGAGGCAGCCGGGACAACCGGAGCAGGCTTGTCCATCCAATCAAGGCTGCGAGCTGGAAATAGTAGGTTCGCGGATTAACAGAGAGCATGCCTTTCATCACACCGAACCGCAGCAATGTGTGAATTGAATTGCGGGAGCTATCTTGCTTGCGCATTTTGGCGTTTTTACTCGTACGGAAAAAATCCATAACGTGAGCAGGCTTCATCAACAGCACTGGGCCGGGAGAGGTTGCCGCGAGGATCAGCCTGCGTACCATGCTCGGGTAACGAAGAGCGAATTCTTGAGCCAATGCACCTCCCCAACTCACCCCGAACACATCGACCTGGTCGATTCCCAATTGCTGGAGCATCTCTGCAATCACGTCGGCATGGCGTGGCAGGCGAATGGGCCAACGGGGCATTTGCGACTTGCCGACCCCTGGCACGTCCAGTGTGATGGTCATGAAGTCGTCCAGTTCATCGCGCAGCGGATCGAAGGTACGAATCAAGCCCCCCAGACCATTGAGCAAAAGCACCGGCGAGCCTTGACCGCAGATCGAAACGTTCAGCTGCAAGCCCAGCGTGGTTAGCCTGTGGTTTGTCATGATTTCTCCATGCTGCACGCAACCGGGAGTCATTGTAGGTGAGAGTTAGCAGGAGGGTCTGAAGAGCAATGCAGCTGCTTCCCTCATAAAAATCTCAATGGTTTTCGGCCCAATCCCTTCAAATTCAGATAACCGCTTTTCGAAGGCGTTACGATCTGCGCTTGCCGCGACGATGTTGCTGACCTTGCCGTGATATTCAGCATTCATCTTGTTAGCCAATGCCAATAACCGCGACGCGGTGGTCTCGTCGTAACGGACGTAGTGAGCCTCACCAAGCATCATGACCAACTGGCGGTGAGTGCAGCTCGCCAACTTGTGCGGCGTATCCCGATGGTGTTTCACGACGATCACCTGGTACGCCTTGGCGGCAATCGGCCCCTGGATTCTTTTGCCCATCAGCAAACTGGCGATCAGCCATTTGAACAAACCGGGTTCGTTCGCACTTTGAAGGTCAATTTGTAAGTCATGTGCGCTGACGATTTTGCTCACTTGATCACCCTTCAAGCAACGTCTCAATGTAGACCCGGCGCTAGCGCGAATGATCCAACTGAGCGAGGCACCAATAAAGGAACCCTTCCTCTTGTGCGACGCCTAATGTTTGACCCCTAGGATTTGAGATAGACGAAATGCACATATCCGAGACAGTTCAAGTCATGGAATCGCTATCAGCCCACGATGCAAACCTTAAGCTTCGCGAAGGCTGGTCATTGATATCTGTGGTCGTCACAACCCACCCAAATGGTCAGCTTCATCCTTGCTACATTCTCGGCAAATCGAAAAGCTCATCCAACGATCAAAAGCCCATTGACTAGGTGGCATCGACCTAGCGATTTACTTCGCTGAACTGTACCGGGGGGACAAATTGGCTTATCTGGACTGGATTCAATGGCCAGCGATGGTTGTTACCGTTCTCGCCGCATGGCTAATCGGGTCGCAGCGGCCAGGACGGCGGATGATCGGATTTGTATGCTTCAGTGTGAGCAACGTTTTATGGGTGATTTGGGGATTTTACGCAGGCGCGTATGCATTGATCGTATTACAGGTTTGTCTTTTCCTGATGAACCTTCGAGGGCTCAAGAAAAACTCAAGCCCCAATGAAACATAGTCAGCCAGCAGGGTCATTGCTAATCGAAGAGCAGTGGACACCGCCAAGGACATTGGAATGTTCGATAACTTTTCGCTCGATATCGTAAAACTCCCAGAGGCAACCCTCAGAGTCAGGCATGGTGGGAGCGGCTCTCCCGTCTTATTACTCCATGGGCATCCTAGGACTCATGCGACCTGGCATCGCGTTGCTCCACTCTTGGCAAAAAATCATTATGTTGTCTGCCCTGATCTAAGAGGCTTTGGCCAGTCATCAAAGCCTGAGGATACATCCGATCATGCAGGCTCCTCCAAGCGCGCCAAGGCCCGGGATTGCATCGCCCTAATGCGACATCTGGGTTATCAGCGGTTCGCCGTGATTGGCCATGATCGAGGTAGTTACACCGCCTTTCGCACGGCTATGGATCATCCCGAGGCCGTCACACATCTAGGCATATTGGACGGCGTACCGATACTTGAAGCTCTCGAGCGCTGTAACGCCCAGTTTGCGACGAAATGGTGGCATTGGTTCTTCTTCGGGCAACTCGAAAAACCGGAGCAGGCAATCCTGGCCGACCCTGATCGATGGTACGGCGGCACAGCCGAGGCGATGGGTACAGACGCCTACAGAGACTATCAAGCAGCTATCCATGATCCAGCAACCGTTCATGGCATGGTCGAAGATTATCGAGCAGGCCTTGGAATCGACCGTATTCACGATGAAGTCGACCGCCGCGAGAGCCGCAGGGTCGAGTGCCCGACTATGATTTTATGGTCACTACGTGATGATCTTGAGCTTCTGTACGGCGATGTTTTAGGCATGTGGGAACCGTGGACAACACGACAACGTGGTCGTGGGCTCGACTGTGGGCATCACATGGCGGAGGAAGTGCCCGACGAGCTCGCGAGAGAAATAATCGAGTTCCTGCGTGAACAATGATCTCTCAGTACACTAATCCGTAATCGCTTCGGGCTACGTAGGGTCAAAGTCATTCGAGCTATATGTCTTAGGTTGATGACTCGGAAGCATTGAGGTTCTTCCTGAAGCCTCGGGCATTCATCCCCAAAAGTATGCATTCGAGCAGGATCAGCGCGTAAGCGTCGGCGTGAAACCCCCAGATCACCCAATGCGCATTACTGGTGATAAATCCCCAAAAGGCGATCATGCGCCTATACGCTCGTTGCGAACCGATAAACCACGCTGAGGCTACCGTCACTACCATGGCTGGCCATTGCAGGTAATCGATGTACTCCAACTAGCCACCTCCTTCCGACAGCACTTTCAAAGAGAGACGCTGGCGCTAACCTGTGGATCAAGCGCAGGCAATCCCAGTGAGGCACCCAGATTGACTAGATACTCTCCAAACCCTCCGCGACATTTGTAATCCTTGCGGGCGCTGGTTATTACCGGATTCGTGGCTGTCCAAACGATATGAGCACCAACCCGCTTCAGGTCAGCAACCAAATGGACGTCTTCGTGTGCAGTGAGATGCTGGAACCCGCCAGCGTTCCGGTAGGACTCGGCACTCAGTCCAAGATTGGCGCCGTGGATGTGCCGGTGATTCTCGATAAACTGGTAAAGCTTCATGTACTTTGACCGAACCAAATCTCCATGGATATTCCAGCTATCCACCTCGACTGTCCCACAAACTGCATAAGCCTTAAGCTCAATCTGACGCGCCAGCCAATCATGTGGCACTACGGTGTCAGCATCGGTGAAGGAAAGCCACTCCGCGCCAGCGGCTAGAAGATGATCTGCACCGGTTGCTCTCGCCTTGCCCACGTTCTGAAAGCAAACCTCGATCCCGCTAACACCGTGTGTTGCAACGATCTGTCCGGTCTGATCAGCACAGTCGTCTAAAACGACGACTACACAGACTCGCTGGCCTGCCAATGCAGGATGTGCAGCGGCGGACAGAACAGATGTTAGACACGCAGAGATGTGATGCTCTTCATTGTGGCCAGGTATGACAACACCGATCATTAACGTCACCTCCGACTATCTGAGTTACAGACTCCAGCAGTCGACCTAATTTCGCTCCATTAGGTTTAAAAAATTACAAGCGAGCGTGTATAGGCGACCGCTAGTCATTTGCGTCTGTATCGCTCTGAACTTACTTTCCCCGATCCTCCTCTCCCACTTACCATCCAGCTGAAGTAGGTAAGACGTCATGAGAGCACTCACCTATCACGGCGCGCACAGCGTCAAAGTCGACACGGTTCCCGATCCGGTTATTGAAGAAAGCGATGACATCATTCTTCGGGTTACCGCAACGGCGATATGCGGATCTGACCTCCACCTCTATCGGGGAAAGATTCCAACTGTCGAGCATGGCGATATCTTCGGCCATGAGTTTATGGGAATCGTTGAAGAGGCAGGCTCAGCTGTGACCGCCGTGCAACCCGGCGACCGTGTGGTAATTCCGTTTGTAATCGCCTGCGGTAGCTGTTTCTTCTGCGCAATGGATCTGTTCGCGGCCTGCGAAACAACAAATACGGGGCGCGGAGCGATCATAAATAAAAAGGCCATACCACCAGGAGCCGCGCTGTTCGGCTTCAGTCACATGTACGGCGGGGTGCCTGGCGGGCAAGCCGAATACGTGCGCGTACCAAAAGCCAACACCGGGCCGTTTAAAGTTCCGGGGACGCTTTCGGATGAAAAGGTTCTTTTCCTATCAGACATCCTTCCAACTGCTTATCAGGCCGTAACGAATGCGGGGATTGGTAATGGCTCCAGCATCGCCATCTATGGTGCAGGCCCCGTAGGGTTGTTGAGTGCGGCCTGTGCAAGGATGCTCGGTGCCGACCAAATTTTCATGGTCGATCACCATCCTTACCGCTTGGCATACGCGCAGAAAACATACGGTGTAATTCCGATCAACTTCGATGAAGACGACGATCCCGCAGATACGATTATTCGACAAACCAAAGGAATGCGGGGTGTTGATGGCGTCGTGGATGCGGTGGGGTTTGAAGCAAAAGGTAGTACGACGGAAACCGTTCTCGCGACACTCAAGCTTGAGGGCAGCAGCGGCAAGGCTTTACGTCAGTGCATCGCCGCCGTTCGACGCGGCGGCATCGTAAGTGTTCCTGGCGTTTATTCAGGGTTCATCCATGGCTTCCTGTTCGGAGACGCATTTGACAAGGGGCTGACCTTCAAAATGGGTCAGACTCATGTGCATCGCTTCCTACCTGAGCTCCTCGACCATATCGAAACAGGTCGTCTTTCACCGGAAGTCATCATCAGCCATCGCATGTCACTGGAACAGGCCGCTGAGGGATATAAAATCTTTGATAAAAAAGAAGAGGACTGCCGAAAAGTCATTCTGACACCCGGCGATAGCCACATCGATATTCCGGAGAGCGATAGCAGCGCAACACTGTTGACTACCTAAGTCTACCGGTAAGTGAAAAGGACGAGATGGTTCGGTTTTATACCGAAAACTCTCGTCCTTTTTTCATTTGGGGGAGCGATCCAAAAAAAAGGCAGCGGTTTTCCACCTTGGTCGGCCTCGACTCTCCAGTTCGTTCAGGTACTGGAGACGATCTGTGATCTGGGTCATCAATAGATTCGCAAGGGGCCACAAAATCCTGAAATGCGAATACACTCACAAACTGACTCATCAAACGCCGACAGGTGCGCTCGGCTAAGGGATCTCGGATTGATCGTACAGTGGGAAGGTTTTTTGCCTATTGAAGGATCGGTGATCGTCATCGAGGACGATCCGACCTTGCGAGCGCTGATGGAAGAAATCGTATCGGAGGTCGGCGGGAAGGCGATCTCCTTTGAGACTGCAGATGATGCGTTAACCTATTTGCTTCAAACTCATGAACAGTGTCGTTTGGTGATCGCAGACCATGGCGTACCCGGCCAGATCCAGGGGATCGAATTCATCGAGATGGTAAGTAGTCGATGGCCATCAATTGCAGCAATCCTGACCTCTGGATATTTGATAGATCCAGAAGCTGTTCCAGCCTCTAGCATCTATCTGCACAAGCCGTGGTCGCTGGATGATTTCGTGATCGCTATGGCGACGTTATTACAACCTGGTATCGCGATTCACAAAGCCTGACTTACAGGATCGGAGATGCGGAGGTAGGTCGGGCTCGACTTTGTAACTCCTCTCATCAGAAGCTTGGTGAGTGCCTCCTCTATCTCATCAGCAGCGCCGTTTTCATGCTCCGTGAGCGACCACTGCCAGTAACGATCTGCCATCAGGCCGCCAACCGCTTCTGCACATAGTGCATCACAGCTCACACCCATCTTTGTGGCTCCGCGATGACGGCTAGAAGTGCTTGCTCAAGTTGCTGTGTTCTATCGGAGGACACGGAACGGGCTCCATGAAAATGAAGCCTTAGTATGGCTGATACCAGTTTGACATCAAAGGCAGTTTTGGACTGCTATCCTTGTGCATGAATCTGCTCAACGCTCTTGGGCTCTGCGCTCGCTCCATTCGAACCTGGTTTTGCGTGCCGCCATCTCGCTGCGTAGCTCGCCAATTAGACTGGCAATCGCCCTGCTAGACGTGAGCGCTGGCGTCGAAACCCCCGTCACCAAAAGCTCCACACTGCCTGTTGAAGGATCAATAACCTTAATCATCAACGAGCCATCCGCATTTGTCGTGCATGTGCAGGACAATGGTACAAAGCCACACTCAATCATATATCGGATCTCAAGGGCGGAGATCATGGTATTCGTCCTGGAAGCAGTTTCCATTAAGTATTGTTCATATGGGGAGGTAGTCAAAGATTCCACGACGGATTAATCGACAGGACATTTCACGATGACTTTGCTGAAACGTTACACTTGCCGTCGGCCCGTCGCATATTTTTCGAGGCTTCGTCCGCCTCAAGCTTATCTTTCTTGCTACCACCGTTCAGACCACCCAATCAAAAGTCATCGAGTCCAATGGGAGAGAGAAGTCTCACCGAAAAGCGCCCTTTTGATCGTGCTGGAAACTCGCCTGACGCATATCGGGTTCAACCGCAGCGCCAATCTTGAACCGTTTTGGCTGAGTTTCTTAAGGGACTGCCCGTAGCATAACAATCGCCAATAACCCATTGGTGAGCGAGGCACCCCGCCACTGCAATCACCGTACTGATCGTCACCATTCTTCTCGACGATATCAGGAGGATAGGTGGTAAGCATCCAGCGAACACACCGACCGCATTCGGTCATTGACGTACACATAACACTGCCCGCTATTACCACCAAGGCTTCGGAAACCGTATCGGAATACGCAATCAGTCCACCGAATTGAGGCGATAGCATGAAACCGACGCTGGCACCAAGCAGGCCGTTTTCCTGCTTGTTGTCCTGCCAGTCTCCATCGATCTTGGTCTCTCCGCCACGATTGCAGGTCGCGTCCAGGGACGCCCGGAGCGCACGGATGAAGGCATCAGCAAGGAACCATGACTCCATGGGGTTGAACTCATCTGTCGTGGGTGTCGTCTAGCATACAAATGGAGCACTAAAATGATGCTTTAAAAACCTGGCGTCAGAGGACATATCCATGACTAAGCGCGCACGTTTGAATTACTTAAACGACACACTTTTCGGCCCTATCGCCAAAACTATTGATTGCGACGTACTCATCACTCCCATCACATCAGGTGCCTTCCAAGTGCAGGTGCTATCCCCAGTACCTGATGATCTACACAAGGCTCACTCCTTGACCATGATTCTCTCTTCGGGAGAACGCTTGAACGGGACGGTGGCCCACGCGCGCAGACTGGAAAATGCTGATTTGGAGTTGCAGATCGATGTATGAAATTCCCTTGCCACATCAGGGTTTCGGAGAACCTTGAATGAACAAACTGCGAGCTGAGACAGCTAACGTTCAAACCCTGCTGTTTGAACGCAACCAATGGGTTCCCAACAACCCGCGCTTACCGGTACTCATTTACCCCAACGCGATTGCAATTCAGGGCGACGACCCAGCTGCGCGGTTCGAGCAAACCTTCATCGCCAATGGCTAGCCATCACAATGGCGATATGGGATTTACAGCTACCACCACTACCATACCGAAGGTCATGAAGTGCTTGGCATCGCCAGCGGTGGAGCTCGGCTGATGCTGGGCGGCTCGGAGGGTCATGTACTTGAAGTCAGTGCAGGCGACGTATTGCTATTGCCTGCCGGCACCGGCCATTGCAATTTAGATTCAAGTGAAGATTTTCTGGTAGTCGGTACCCATCCGCCGGGGCAACGTGCAGATATCTGCCGAGAGGCCCCCACCAATGCTCAACTGGCGAGCATCGACACGCTGCCGTTTCCCGACCAGGATCCGGTGCAAGGCTCGCAAGGCGCCGTACACCGGTATTGGGCTGGCCAAGGTTGAGATATTGCAGTCAATCACGAATGGCGCGAACCTTTCCGCTGAAGACTCTGAAGCCGTAGGTGTTGTAGAGGAGCGTCACCGGGATCAGCATGGCGAACCCGACCAGCATAAAAATCTGACTGGTGGGACTTGAGGCTGCTTCTTGCAAGGTCAGGTTAGGCGGGACAATCAATGGAAAGAGCGCTGCGACCATCAACGCGAATGCCAAGATGAAAATTCCCAGTGCGGCGAATAGCGGCAGATATTGCCGGCGGCTTCGAAAGCTCAAGGTAAAGCTGATCAGCAATGCAGCGAGCAATATTGCCGCTGGCAACCAGACAAGCCTATTTGAAAGACGATGCACATATTGAGCATCCAGCGTCGCTGTCCAGATCACCAATACGGCCAAAAGTATCATGGTCACGATGGCCAACGCCTTTGCCTGCCGACCTGACCGATGTTGCAGATCCTCTACAGTGCGCCAATACAGCCAGCACGCGCCTAACCATGTATAGGCCACGACGAGCACCGCGCCACAATACAACGGAAACAAGCCCAACCATTCCCAGCCGTTACCGCTGTATTGCCCGTCTTGATTAGGTACGCCTTGAACTAGCGTTCCCAACACAATTCCCTGAGTTGCCCCAGCTAGCAGTGAACCGATCAGCAGCAACCCATCGACCATGCGCTTCATACGATAGCTTTTCGAGTAATCGCGAAATTCCAGCGCGACCGCGCGAAGAATCAACGCCAGAAACATAGTGATAAACGGCCAATAAAGCGCCGGCAGCAGGACGGCATAAGCCAGCGAAAACAACGCCAGCAGACCGCCACCACCGAGCACTAGCCACGTTTCGTTAGCGTCCCAAATCGGAAGGATAGTCACCGCCATGGCACGTCGGTGCTTGCTGCAACGAGTAAGGCCCAGCAGCACCCCCACACCAAGATCAGTGCCATCCAACAGCACGTAGTTCAATACCGAAAACGCCAGCGCCGCAGCGGACAGTAGTGTTATCCAGTCATTGTCCATCATCGATGTTCGCCCTCAGGATCACCCGTCTCGTCCGCCAAAGAGGGTTGAGGCCCAGGCTCGTCTTCGAGAGGTGGCTCCCGCAAAAGTCGCAGCAGTACCCAGAAACCCACGCCGAAGATCACCAGATAAAACGACAGGATTGTCCACGTTGCCCCTACCACCTGCTGACGAGATACCGAAGACAGACTGTCAGCAGTTCGCATCAACCCATAGACAGTAAAGGGCTGACGGCCAACCTCTGTTACAACCCAACCACTCAGCATTGCCAGAAATCCAGCGGGCGCCATCAGCGCACTCCCTCGGAACATCCAACGCGCTGAGTACAAGCGATGCCGCCAGCGTAATACCAGACTGATTAACCCCTGCCCCAGCATCAATAGTCCCAATCCGACCATGACACGGAAAGCGAAGAACACGGGCGGCACAGGTGGTATGTCCTCAGGCGGGAATTCATCAAGCGCTTTAATAGTGCCGGTCAGGTCATGTCGCAAGTACAAAGACGCTACGCGCGGAATCGCTACTTCCCAATGGTTGCGTCGCTCAGCCATATCTGGAATGGCGAATAAACGTAATGGTTCCCCCTCTCCTTTCGCTGGTCGTGTCCAGGAACCTTCGATGGCGGCAACCTTTTGCGGCTGAACTTTAAGGCTGTGCTCACCATGCAGATCGCCCACCAGTAGTTGCACAGGCGTCAGCAACGCAACCACCCACAACGCCATAGAGTAGGCAAGCCGGGCTCGCGGGTTCTGTGGCACACGCAACAACTGCCAAGCGCTAACACCGGCTACCAGCGAGGCGCTGCCTATAATCGCGGCCAATGTCATATGCACAAGCCGGTAAGGGAACGAAGGATTGAAGATGATCGCCCACCAGTTTTCGGCAATAAAACGTCCATCGACTCCAATTGAATAGCCGGCGGGTGTTTGCATCCAGGAGTTGGCTGACAGGATCCAAAAGGCGCTGATCAAAGATCCAATTGCGACGGCGCAGGTGGCGAAAAAATGCAGCCTAGGGCCCACCCTCTTCAACCCGAACAACATGATACCGAGAAAACCCGCTTCCAGGAAAAATGCCGCCAGTACCTCGTAGAACATCAACGGCCCTAGAATGTCTCCCGCTTGGGCCGAGAGGCGTGACCAATTCAATCCGAATTGGTACTCCAAAATCACACCCGACGCTGTGCCTACCGCAACGTTGAGCGCAAACACCTTTAGCCAGTAAAGGTAGACATCCAAGTAGATCCTACGCCTGCGCCACAGCCACAGTGCCTCCAGCACCATGAGAAAATTGGCCAAGCCAATGGTGAAGGCTGCCAGCACGATATGAAAGCTTATGGCAATCGCGAACTGGGCACGCGCTGCCATAAGCGCCGAATCAATCGCATCCATACAGCCCTCTAATGATTGGCCTGCATTTACGGAAATTTTCGCAACGCAAGCTCGTAGCTTAGCTGCGCGAAGAGCCAAATGGATGCGTGGATACAGGCGTAGCACTTGTCCGAAAATATTGCCCGTCGGCTCTTCCTGACTAATTGGCGGTCAAAAAAAGTAGGGGAAATCGTTCTCACGCCGACTCTCGCTTCCTGGAACGTAAATTTACTTCATATTTTGTCTTACCAACTTTATTAAAAAATTTATCGTTTTCATCACTCTGGACGGAAGTTCGCTTGAGCGCCGTCTCAAGCTGCTCTTGAGCAAGAAACCAATAAAAAAAGTCAGCGCCCTCTGGGCAAGCATCTTTTACCCAAAGTGCATACGCTCTTTCGCGAATAACCGATTCATCAATCATCTTTTTCTCCTGCTTGGCTATCCTGGGGCTCGTCAGGAAAATTCAGCTCCTTAGTTCGCTAGAACTGGATAGAGCTCGGATGAGTCATAATTTTCCTATCGAAGCTGGTCGACGGAACCATGCCTCCGTCGACCAGGACGTTTGCTGATACCGTTTTTATTTAGGATCCATGGTCGCTGCTTGATTACCACCTTGCTCCGCAATCTTAGTCAGCTTTTCGTCCGCACCTTTTTCTTCGGCAAGCGTTGCTGCTAATAAAGCTGCCGCGTCGTCGAGCTTTAGATGCTTTGCCATTGCTATCAGGGTGCCGTAGGCAGCAATTTCGTAGTGCTCCACCTTTTGCGCTGCACCAATCAATGCTGCGTCGAGAACAGCTCCCTTATCGATCTCTTCCAACAGCTCTTTCGACTCTTCGACAAGTCCCTCCATGGCCACGCACTTCATACGTTTCAGTTTGATACCGGTGAGTTCTACCAACTGATCAATGCGTTCAATTTGCCCATGAGTCTCCTCCAAGTGGGACGTAAACGCGTCTGCCAGGAGTGGATTAGTCGCTGCTTTCGCCAAGCGCGGCAATGCTTTGGTGATTTGTTTTTCCGCACTGTAAACGTCAGAGAGTTCATGGATAAACAAGTCTTCGACAGTTTTTCTAGCCATTTCCAAACTTCCTTCTGGTCAGTATTGGCGTCGCCCCGATGGGCGTCCGAATGGGATCAACATGCATTGCAAAACTTGCATTACATGAAGATTGACCAACCTCGTTTGAGACGTGTTCCGAATTTTTTTTGGGGGACAGACAAAAGGCTGGAAGCTAACCCAAAGCAGGGTCGAGAAACATCATCACACCGAAACCGAGCATCAGTCCCAAGGTCGCGGGAGTTTCATGACCGTTGCGATGAGTCTCCGGAATGACCTCGTGAGACACCACAAAAATCATGGCACCCGCTGCTAAGCCGAGGGCAATGGGGTAGCCCAATGCGAAGCTGCTGGAAATACCCAAGCCGACGATGGCGCCAATCGGCTCCATCAACCCCGAACCCACTGCAATCAGTGCCGCGCGCAGTGCGGAGATGCCCGTCACCCGCAACGCCAAGGCGACGGCTAGACCTTCGGAATGTCTTGAATGGCAATGGCAGTGGTTAGTGGCAGTCCGACCTTCATATCGCCATTGGCGAAGCTCACTCCAATAGCCATGCCTTCGGGCAGGTTATGCAGAGTGATTGCCAAGACGAACAACCAAACACGGTTGATACGCTGCGCGTCTGGCCCCCGGCGTCCCGCTTTTCTCGTGTTCATGAGGGACGAAACGATCTAGGCCAACCATCAGCGTTACGCCCAATCCCAATCCCGCAACAACTACGCACGCTGCGAGCAACTGGTTTCCGAAAAGGGCCTGAGCTGCTTCGATACCAGGGAGAATGAGCGAGAAAGAACTGGCGGCCAGCATCATGCCGGCGGCGAAGACCAGCATGATGTCTTGAGTACGGGCGGCGATGTCTCGTAACGCAATCGCTAAAACAGCTCCCATGGCCGTTGCGGCGAAACCTGACATGCCACCGAGAAAAGCGAAGTGCAGATTTTGTTTGTTGGCGCCGACAAAGCCGCCATACCCGCATATGATTAAGAACATTGTTACGCAAATCAAAATTGACCAGAACGCGCGCCCGCCCCACCCAGTTCCGGAGAACCGGGCGAACCAGGAGCGAGGCGGTGCGCTTGATGAGGTCAACGGATCGGGCACGGATACCTCCTATTTTTTTGAATCGTACTTTTCAGTAGATACGGAAAGCGACCGTAGGAATTGCCTGGATACCCGTTGCGCGTCACGTTCAAAAGCGACGCTGGTGGCAAAGAGCATCTCAGGGCCAGTTAAATTCCGACGCGCTGATTTTTTGTTAACCATGGTGTGATTCCCCTCTGAATAGATGGAAGACCGCACGCCAGAGGACGTGCGGCTGCTCTTCAAGGTTGAGGTTCGCCTTGTACCCCCGCCCCTAAGTCCGCCCCTGTGATCGGATTGCTGTCTGGGTCGGACATCGTCCTTGCTTTCATATCCATGAGCAGCGCCTCGTCCTCAGCGCTCAATTGCACAGAGGCGGTGCCGTCCCCACCATCCACTGCAGGCACCGGATCTTCCACGAAGTCCCAATCGTCCCCTTCGTTCCAAGGGCCGCGAGTGCTGCCTTCGCCCTGTGACATGTTGAAGTAGACGTTGGTGAACTCCGGCATGCCCGGCAGTTTGCCCTGAGGGAAATTTGGTTGGATGGCGTGCAGCGCTTTTTCGAAAGATAACTGGTGGGCTATTTCACGCGTCATCAGAAATCCTAGGGCGTCTTTCACACCCGGATCATCGGTAACATTCATCAACCGTTCATAGACAATTTTCGCTCTCGCCTCAGCGGCGATATTTGAGCGCATGTCTGCTGTGGGTTCGCCGATGGTGTCGACGTAAGCTGCCGACCAAGGTACGCCCGCTGAGTTAGTCAACGGAGCACCCGCGCCGTACAACAAACTGGTGATGTGAGAGTCGTTGCCGGCACCATTAATGGCGCGATACAGCTCTCCTTCTTCCTCCACACCTTCAGCCATTTGTCCTTTGGCACCCTTGTTTAACATCACGATGATCGAACCGACGATCTCAAGGTGACTGAGCTCCTCGGTGGCGATATCCATAAGCAGATCTTTTCTGCCTGGATCATCTTCTGCCAAGGCTTGGGTGAAGTAGCGTGAGGCGGCTGCAAGCTCGCCCTGAGCTCCCCCAAACTGCTCCAGTAATAAATTTGCTAACCCAGGATTTGGCTGGGCAACCCGCACGGTGTATTGAAGTCGTTTGTTATGTAGAAACATGACATTCTCCTCAGGCGAATACGGGTTGCGATTCACTCGGTAAGAGACCGAATGACAACCCACAATCATCTGAAGCAAATGCATCTGGGTAAATTTCAAAAACCTTCTGCGCTAACGACAGACGGATGCTGACTACCCCTTACTGTGTTCTGGCGACGAAGGGCCTTCCTTGATCCCACGAGGCCCCGCAACACCCCAAACGATTAAACCAATGACAGGGAAGATGATGAGCCCGATAGCCCAACCGGCTTTGACTCCCACCGTCTTGTCGCTACGAAACACGCTTACGATAGCCCACAGATCAACGAGCAAAATGATCACCGCGACGGCAATTGCAAAATAGCTGGTAGCTTCCGACATGGTTAAGCCCTCCTAAGATTGATAACGCTTAGGCCCCCGGAATCCAGAGGTGTTCAAATAATTCCGCAAGTGCATATTGACTCACGCGATTTAGTCATCTCGGGCAATGACGGAGATCTTGCCGTTGCGCTCTAGGATTGCGAACTTGATCTCTTCCAGTTTCTCGATGCCCTGGCTGGAACGCGCAGCTTCCATGACATCCATTTCTAACAATCGAGCACGACAAAGGCGCTTATGGAGAAGTTTCCCGTTCTCGACGATGATCGTTGGCTCACCATCAATCAGCCTTGAAATCCAGACAGACCGCTGTTTGAGTAGGGACAGGCCAACATCGATGGCAATCAGAGTAACGATGACAAGGATTGAATTGGTGATTGAAAAATCATCGCCCAGCAGAGCTTGCTGAGTCGCCTCACCCATCATCATCAGCAGCACAAAATCGAATGTAGTTAGCTCTGCCAAAGAGCTCCGGCCAGCGACCTTAAATAGCACCAAGAGCGTTAGGTACATGGCACCTGCTCGTAAAACCGAATCCATAAATCACCTAAGGAAAAATGAACTGAACAAGCTTTACGCCGTTGGCGCCTGGTGGAAAGATTTGACTCCGGAAAAAGCCAAGGCCATCCCCGCGCAGCGTGATGTACAGCATCGCTTGACCATCGTGGTCAGTCTGTAGCCAGAGTCTGATGCCCCCTGAAGAGCTTCTTGAGCGCAGAGGTGCAGGTTGCAGCGCCTCGATACTGAATCCCTCCAGCAACTGACCTGCTAACTCCACTTCCACTGTCGAGTCGGGCGTTGCGTTCACAGCGATTTTCATGGAATTGGCCGATACATTGCGATGAAACATTTCGTATTCCACCCTGACCTTGCCATCGTCGCTGCGTACATCTCGGGAGCTGAACACACCTTTGGAAAATACCCCACCAGTCCCAGCACCACGAGTGACATCAACACGTACCAGCCGACGCGCTCGAAGCGCCAAACCTTCAACTGATAAGCCATGTCCTCGCGTATAGGATATTTCCGGCTGCGCAATTCCGGATGGTCGAGGTCATCACTCATCAGAGCTCACCTTCTCATCCTGCAGGAAACGCCTATGGAAATGTGGCAACCACTGCAACGCATACTCAGTGGCCTGCTTTTGCACTTCACAGCGTCCGCCGCGAAACCTATGTTGGTGGCTGAACACGTGACACTCATCAGCCGTTTGAAAGGCCCAGGCAAAGCAGATCGTGCCAGCAGGGATACCGTCTACATCGTCCGGGCCGAGAATCCCCGATGTAGCAACAGCAACATTGGCGGTGCTGTCGCGCAAAGCGCCTGTCGCCATCTCCCGCGCCACCTCCACGCTGGTGAGATTGAACGTTTCGATGGTCTGCGGGTTGACATGTAGCAGTCGCTGTTTTGCCTGGGGCGAATACACTACGTACCCGCACTCGATGAAGTTGCCGCTGCCTTCGACCTCGGATAACAGCGTCACAATTTTACCGGCAGTACAGGACTCCGCTGTGGTCAGCACCAAATCGTTGGCGCGCAGGAATTGAACAGTGTCGTCGGCGATAGACATGAGCTGAATAACCTCAGTGATAATCCGTACCGGCGACTGCACGCCGATACCCTTCGTTAGCATCTGTCCGCAGGTCGCGCCGTTCGGTCAGAGTAAACCTAACCGAATGATCCATCTCACCAGACAGGCGCGATAGTTGGTCGTGAATAGCATCTGGGCAGTTCATGCAGTTCTCAATTTTCCAACGCACGATGCCAAGCATCCAAGGCTTGTAGTCTCGATTTTTTCTCGGGCGTCAGGTGATCCTTGAAAGCATTCACTTCACTCACCCCGAACATTTCCCGGTTGAGCAATCGATTTCGAATTAGGTTCAAAAGGTCTGACGAAAAACCGTCCTACCGAACCCGATCATTCAAAATAGAAATCAGGCCTTGTAGCAGGCCTCCCGTTTGCCCGACATCAAGAAGTCCCTAATCCGCGAAAGAGATCGGCACTTGGGGTGGTCGCAGAGTGCTTCGGCACCTCGGCCTTTGCTCCCATATTGGTACGACCCATGTAGCGTTGCTCAGTCGATGTTGTGGGCAATGCCGCGTCACTGACTGCACCCAGTGCGATATCTTCCGCTGCGACAGTTGACGGCTGCTCTCTGAGCACTTGATTAAGCTGCTGACCCAATACGTAGTGCTGGGATTCAACCGGTCGCCTGCATCGCGCATGGCATGGCTGAGGTTTTCGCTGGTGTCGCATGCATTTTCGCCAAGCCGGCCAGCCTTGCGTATCAAAGATTAATATCCGGCCTTCATCGGGTCGGCGGTGTGGTGCAGACTGTCTCGGGCAGTTCAGCCCCCGGCCCAGTCATTTGCCCATCCCCCCTGCTTCGTCCTGAGAAGGCCAGGTGCGATATGCCGTTGCGGAGCGGGCGCGCGTTTCTGACTCATCAACGTTCAAAGCAGCCCAATAGACGTAGGAAAGGCAAATAGTTAAGGCACATCACCATCCGTTGATTGTGGCCGCTGGAATTTGATCAAGGAGGTCTGTGAGTTTCCGCGTCTATATCGGGAACATAGCCTTGAATGTTGTCCCGGTATCAGTATTAGAGGTGACTGAAACCGTGCCGCTATGTGCCTTCACTATTTCGCTAACGATGAAAAGCCCTAGACCTACGCTGCGGGTGTCTTGAGGGAGGTTGACACCACGAGTCATCGGACTGAAGACAGTGGCAAGGAAGTCTGGAGGAATCGGTGAACCCCAGTTGTGCACCATCAACTCAAAGCCCAGCGCCGTAATGGAGGATGTAACCGTCACGGGACGGTCTTCCGCACCGTAAGTGATTGCGTTAGAAATTAAGTTACCTGTCAATTGCGCAAGCCTATCGCCATCCGCGATACATAAACCATTGCCATGTGTTGAATGGACAAGTTCTCGTTTGGAATAAACGATTCGGAGTTGCTCTACGGTTCCTGCAATGAGCAGATGAAGATCGGTGGTCGTTTTCGTAATTCCGATACCACGCCCTATTCGCGCCTGCGTGAAGTCCAACAAATCGTTGATGAGCCTGCGCGCTCTTAGCGCCGCGTCCTGAGCGTGACGAACGAATTTTTGCTGCTTCGGCGTCAACCCCTGGCGTTCAAGCATTTCCATGGCTATTGATATCACCGAGAGAGGATTACGTAGGTCGTGACTTACGATCCCAATCATTTGCTCGGAAAAAAGGGCGCGGTCTTCAGCCGCTGCTTGCTCACGTTTTACGTCGGTAATGTCATGAAGGATGCCAACAAACTGAACAAGCTTATTATCGGGATCGAACGCGGCGCGACCAGTCGAGAGCACGGTTCGCTGAACGCCGTCAGCTCCGTTCAATCGGTAGATGCAGCGATACTCCTGATTTTCCGACTCAAGAGCCGCCGAAAAGAGTTCGGCTTCCCGGTGCTGGTCTTGGGGCTCAATGAAGCTTGAGTAAGCGGCTGCGGAAATAAACTGGCTCGATGAGTAACCAAGTAGGCGCGCGACGCTCTCATCGTAACGGCGCTCGCGTGTCACTGGGTCGACATCCCAGACATGCATCTGGGCAGACTCTAACGCAATCCGAAGCCTGGCATCGGCTACCGAAAGATCTCGCTGGAGCGCTAAGTGCGCTTCGAGTGAATCCTCCGCCTGCCGCTTGGAAATCAATACTTCTTGCTCGAATCGGTGCCTCTCGATCACCACAAATGCCGAAACCTCATCGAAAATGCCGCCCGAGTGCTCTCGTCTTCTCACGTTGAGAATCATCGGCACTTTTTTTCCTTCAGACGTTGCAAACTCAAGCTTTACCTCGGAAATGGAACCTTGCATTTCCAATAAAGGAATCCAATGAGTCTGATGAAAAATTCGCCCCCCGATGGTAAGCAATTCTTGTAATTTACGATGACCAATTAACTGGTCTTTCGGGAATCCCAGCCATTCGCAAAAAGTGCTGTTCACCCGGAGGATTACTCCGGCCTTACTCGTGACAATAAGGGCACAGGGAGCGTACTCATAAAGTGAGTCAGTACCAGGAAGCGAGTCGGCATCAGCCTGCATCAGCAATTCGACTCTGAATGCTTCCAATAAAGCTTTGAATCGCACTGATGCAGAGATCCGGTGCACTGAGGTGCGGACAGTGACCCATGTTTTCAATCACCTCAAGTCGATTATCTGGGATCACCTTATGAAGGTATTGACCAACCTCTACAGGCGCGATGATGTCCTCGGACGACTGAATAATCAGCGCCGGCGCCTGCAACCTAGCAACATCACTACGATTGTCCGAAAGGAAGGTCACCCTCGCGAATCGCTTTGCAATGTCGGGATCTGTCTGACAGAAACTGTTAGTCAACTCGACGCCAAGGTGTGGTTGGCCAGGCGCGCCCATGATGGCGGGAGCCATGGAACTCGACCAGCCAAGGTAATTGCTTTCCAGAGTCTCCAAGAGAGAGTCGATGTCTTCCCGGCTGAATCCGCCAAAGTAATCCCCATCGTTGATGTAGGAGGGAGAAGGCCCAACCATCACATGCGCTCCGATAAGGCCCGGACGCATATTGGCAGCGATTACTCCAGCCATAGCACTGACTGAATGTCCCACGAATATGACCGGCCCGCTGGCAAACTCATTAATGATTTCGACGATGTCCTGTGCGTAACCTTTCAAGGTTGAATATCTCGCAACCTCATAAGCCGAAAGGTCAGACTTACCACACCCCACAACGTCGAAAAGAATCGTTTGATAACTTTCTGAAAAAGCAGGCTCAACCAGTCTCCACATATTCTGATCGCAACCAAAACCGTGCGCAAAAACCAAAGTGGCAGGGCCCGAACCTCGAACGCGAACGTTGTTGCGAATTTGTACAGACATGTTTGATCCTGCGTCGATGTGCAATAGATTGGTTCAAGCGGGTTTTAGGAGTCTACGTCGCAAAGCTGACGCCGACACGGATTGCGTTGATCGCTGGCTACCTAGTGAAGGACGACGTTCATTGAATGCTTACAGGTAAGGGGGGCCAACGAAGCAGAGGTAAGCTTCAGACAAACAATATGCCTATGAATTCATTCGAGCGGATGGTTAGCAGTGAGTCTCCAGTACCACATCTTGTCAGGTTGGGCTTAGCCGAGGGTACTCATTGGACAGCAAGCGTTCGGTGACCATCGATACTGCCTGCACCGGCGAAGTTAGCGCGGTGTCTATGCGAAACGGAGCTTCGGCCCACGCTTGATACTCGTGATTCAACACAGACTGCCATGTTGGCGGGGTAAGCCCCGGAATATCACCAAGCCTCGTTTCTACCCGACGCCGATGTTCATTCTTATCCGAGCAAATCACCTCAATATTCACTAATCGAACACCAGCCTCTAACACGACGTCGTTCCACGCCATTCGGCTCTCGAGCACTGGATTTACGCAGTCAACGATGACCGTGTGCCCCAGACGGAGATTACTCAGCGCAAGCTCACAAGCGACCATGTAACCACTTCGCCCCACGTCCTGTGCCAGAACACCGGAATTTCGGATAGCCTGCTCAATCGTATCGACCCGCAAAAACACGGCACTTCTTCTGGTGGCAAGGTCAGTTGCGATGGTCGTTTTTCCAGTACCTGGGAGGCCGCTGAAGACTATAAGCATTCTATGTCCTTCGGTAAGTGAGTTGATCAAGTCCAGGTGGCTGCCAGTTATGCAGCAGCATTTTCATACCATTCGCCCGACGGTCGGTGATTAGATGAGCACAGTACGGCCTAGCCACTATGAACACCGCCACCATCCGCGCCAGCGCGCCGTTAGCTCCGACACGAATGTCCATGACTACGCCTGCGGATTGCACGAAGAGTTCACTGAAAGACGACGGTTCAGCTAGGCTCCCCGCACCGAAAGCTCAAGGAAGATCCCCATGCCAGATAGCTCTGAAGCGAACATAGCAGCAGCAGACGCTCTCACACTGCTACTTCACAACCAACATGCAATTTGCGCAGCGATTGAAGAGGTGACTCAGTGGTTATCTGAAAACGGAGCGGGAAATGCGGTCGCCAACGCAATCGCGGCTATGGAGACGCTCGACACAAATGCCCAAGGCATCACGGATGCCATCATGCGATTACGTGATTCATAGGCATCCACGCATCCTGCACATCCTTTCTGAGCGATCCCCTAATTCGCATCATGGATCTTGCTCGTCGCTTCCAATTGACGCACGTAGCCAGGTAAGGAAGTGCCATGTCTGCTTTCAAGAAGATTGCCAGTGTCGGGCTTGCGGTAATTATCTCAACTGCTGCTTACTCGGCTCATTTTGTGGGGGAGCAAATCGCATATCTGCATCAAAAGCTCCCCACCGGCGGAAGATCCTAATCGCGCAACCGATTGGCCCACCACAGAGGTAGCCCTCCCAAAGCTCGAAGACCAACTTCTGGGTCACATGCAGACGATAGCTCCGGCAACGCAACCTGACTTTTCCACCGAACCAACCGTGCTACGCCTATCACGATAATTTCACATTTGCAGGTATACGGTTGTAACAGCTCCTTTAGTGATTCCCAGCCCGCCCCCCATCGCGGGCTTTTTTTTGCGCCAAATATGGAATCACTTGTAAAGGCCTACACGCTCGCCGTTCGAGCTGTCCGACCCTGACCAACTCACTCGATGATTGAGGAAAGGGGTGTCGGAGGGTTAGCGCGGATCCTGCTGATTGTCCATCACCGCATTATCCGTCTCCTCCCGCACACGCTCAGGGTCTAGCCCGACATCGTCATCATCAAGCGGACGCTCACCTTCATTATCCGGCAGTTCGTCAATCCCCTCCTCCTTCATTGGGTCAACTTCAGTGCGCCCAGGGCTCAACGGATCGGGTGACGTAGGCATTGGGTCATCCTCACCCATACCGCCTTGAAGCTTGGTATCGTGATTCATACACACCTCTCAGTATCCTCAATGGTGGGGGCATGTAGCTTGGAGAGGGTTCGCTTTTCGAGTGTTCGATTAATTGGCTTACCGACCGTCGCCATCCTTCCATTCACCCTTTCAGTCATTTCGATGGAACGTTGCTCCAGACCCCGTCCTCTATCGCAAGATGAGCAAATCTGAGGACATCATCATGATTGACCCAGCAACCGGTATGAAGGCGGGTGAGCGTTACATCGTAGAAAGTCTGGAACGCACACGACATTTCCCAGGCTTCTTCCTCGACGGGAAATATTACCTTGGCCCCGAATTGATGACGGCCATAGGTTGGTTGGAAGGTCAGCAGTTTTATTACGATGAGCTTGACCCCACTGGTGAGCCAGTATTCCCCAATCGACTCGCCGGCACTGTAGAAGACCTTACCCTCATTCTTGCAGACGGTGCGCGTTTACCTTTGAACGAAATGCCCTACGAAGCAGAGATCGATCCCTCTGACATTCCGATCAGTCGTAATCCATCGACATCGGGGCATCGCCCTACTTCACCAAGCGATAAGCACGGAGTAGAGGGCGTATGGATGTCAGGTAAACATCCCTATCCCATACTCCTTGCGGCGGGCGCAGCGCTATTACTGGGAATACTGTTTGGGGTCAAACAAGCCAAACGCCTTCCTGTCCGAAAGCTAAGGTAGTCGTCCTTCGTGAATTCTGGAGAAGCGCCCTTTGAAAGATGGGAGTGAGAAATGCATCCAGTGACCCCTGACGGTCGTTACTTCGTTGTCAAAGGGCAGCTGTGGCGCTGTTCAAACCCGTCATTAGAAGAGGACGTGCGCCAGCGTCTTGTCGATGCCCTCATGGCAGCGCGACGCGAGGTGAAGAAAGCAAAAGAATCGGAAGACGCATCGCAGCTAAAGCGCGCTCGGGAAAAGGTACGAGTGGCCAAAGTAGCGCTTGGTGAGCGGGGCCCTGTTTGGTGGACAGATGGAAGCCCGGACTTCAACCGGCGGCTGGTCATCAATTCCCCGTATGCCGAATGGTTCAGCTCGCTTTATGAGTCTGATTAACCCTTGGCTCAAGGTGCATATTCAATATGCCTTGCCGGCTAATAAAAAAGACCTTCAAGGGTGCTTTTTGCACTTAAACCACAACCTGTACGTGTTAAACAACCTCGATGAAAAAGCGGAAGTAATGCGATGGAAACCGCAGTGGCACTCATGCGCTGCGGTTTCTCCGCTTCGATATCTGGAAAAGACGGAACGACTCAGACCATGTGCTTTCGAAAAATTGAGCACTTTGAATTTTGAGGGTCGAGGAGAAATCTCATGACTGAAAAAAGCTCCACTTCATCAAAAAAGAGCAAAGCACTGGAGGATTCTGTTCTCGTCTCAGACGTGTCTGAAACAGGTTTAACAGATGACGAACGAGTTGTTAGGGAAGATGAGTTCCTTGGCGACGAACCACGTGTAGAACCTGGCCCAGCCGACTTGGAAAGACTTAAGGATTAAAACCAGCTCCGCTTCGTTTTCGATGCGACCAATATTCTCAATACGCGACGTCTACTACTTGAACTTTGCCTAATGGAGGTGTCACGTATGCGCCAGCAAACCTCATTCATATTTGATCTGGATGGCACGTTGACTGATAGCGTTTACCAGAATGTTTTTGCGTGGAAAACCGCGCTCGATTCTGAAGACATACCGTTGGCCATGTGGCGAATTCACAGAAAAATCGGTATGAGCGGCGGGCTGATGCTCAAGATGTTAGCCCGTGAGACCGGCTTGGAAATCAAACCAGACCAGGCCAAAAGGCTCAGCGATAAACATGATAAAGCCTACAAGGATCTGCAGGGCCAGATAACCGCTCTCCCTGGCGCTGTCGAGCTTCTCGATACCTTGAACCGCGAGCAGCTCAAGTGGTGTATTGCGACCAGCGGTGGCATGGATACTGCAGCAATAAATCTGAAGGCATTGGGCTTGGATATCTCGAAGGTCAATCTCATCACCCGTGATGACGTGAAGTATGGCAAGCCCGATCCAGACCTTTTCCTCGCCGCTGCAAGCAAACTCAATGTACCCATCGAAGATTGCTTGGTGATCGGCGACGCCATCTGGGACATGCTAGCCGCACGCCGCTGTAAGGCCACCGGTATAGGGCTGCTTTCTGGTGGTTACGACACAGGAGAGCTTGAACGTGCAGGTGCACTCCGCGTCTACGAGGATCCTCTGGCACTGCTGCGGCACCTGGACGAGGTTGCTTCCCGTCCGTGAAACAGTTGTAGGCACGCGGATTGAGATGCTGTGCTCCCCGCTCGCGGTGACGTTCACGCATCCAGCCATGCGAGACGATTGATCGGGTTATGTTCCAGTGCTCCTCAGAATCGACGATCCGAGGCATTGGACGCACCCCGATAAAACTGCGCGCCCTACAAGGCACTCGTATAACTTCACCAAGTTTTACGCTGCGATAGTAGGCGAAGCGCTTACAATATCAGCCCGGCTCCACTGGCGCCGGCACTGCCACTCTTGAACAGACAAAAAGCAACATGCCTATCAGGATCAAGCCCCCTCCCCGCATCCATGTTTCCAGACTTTGCTGGCTGAGCAGTATCAGGCACGAGACGATAGCAAGTACCGGAACCCACGTCGGCACCCGCAAGTGATTTTCCGCGACCTCGTCACGGCGCAGGATTAACACGGACAAATTAGTGCTGAGAAATACAAACAGCAGGAGCAGGACGACGGTTTCGGCCAATGTAGCTAGCGTTCCCGTCAGCGTGAGTGCGATTGCTACCAGGGTGGTAGCGATGACCGCGATCCAAGGGGTGCGTCGCCGAGGCAGCACCTTGCTCAAGGCGGTCGGCAACAGTCCTATACAGGCCATGCCATAAGTAAGGCGACTCGCCATTATCATGGTTAACAGCGCGCCGTTGGCTACCGCGATCAGTGCAATGAAGGCGAAGACGCGAGGCGGAATGTTTAAACCTGACGCCCGAACCACTTCAAGAAGAGGAGCCGAGGTCGCCACAAGTTTTTCCATGGGCAGTACGGAAGATGCCGCGACGCCGACAGCCATGTAGACGACTCCGGCGGTTAGCAATGCGGCAAACAATGCGCGGGGGTAAACTTTTCGAACGTCTCGAATTTCTTCCGCGAGATTGGCGGATGTTTCGAATCCTACGAAGGAATAGAACGCGATCAACGCAGCACCCAAAACCGCAAACATCGGGCTGATCCCCGGCTTGAATTCCAGGCTGCGACCTAAATCCGCTTCGCCTGTACTGAAATACCAAGCAGCGGCAACAACGACCACTAGAAGACCTGACAGCTCAATGACTGTCATCACGAGGTTGGCTCCCAAGGACTCTTTAATCCCCCTTGCATTCAGGAGCGCGATAACGATAAGGAACAGCAGCGCCGCAATGTGAGGCGGCACATGGATGAACGCCGCCAGGTAATCACCCGCAAACGCCAGCGATAAACCCGCCGCGCTTGTGACAGCTGCGGATAGCATGCAAAACCCAACGAGAAAAGAAATGAGCGGAGACCGGAACGCCTTCTCTGCGAAAACCGATGCGGCGCCCGCGTGGGGATATTTTGTCACCAACTCTGCATAAGAACCGGCAGTCAGCATCGCGAAAAACAGAGCGATAAGCAGAGGCACCCATATCGCGCCACCTACCTCCCCCGCAATTGTCCCGGCAAGAGCATAAACGCCCGCCCCGAGAACATCTCCGAGAATAAACAGAAAAAGCATCGGGCCGGTAACGGCGCGGCGCAACGAGGTCTTCGGGGGCGAGGTCTTCACGTTCAACTTCCTGGCTTGAGGTTGCGAGAGCCGATTACCGGGCTGGGAGCTAGGCTGCTTTACTCCCAAGCAAATGGAAATTCGCGTCTCACTAAAGTTCACATATCTTGCCAAAGTGACGAGTAGAAAGTGGCGCCCCCACAAACTGATTAGAGCTTTGGAATCAACCTCAAGTTGCTAAAATCGATAACAAAAAAGGGCCGTATCAGGCCCCTTTTGTATTCAAATCAATATCACTTGGTCAGCCAGGATTCGACCGTGTCGGAGCCATGTTTCGCTTTCCACTCTTTGAGACCCTTATGGTTTCCACCCTTGGTCTCAATCGTCTCACCAGTATTAGGGTTCTTATAAACCTTCACTTCGCGAGGCTTTCGGGCTCCAGCTTTACGTTCGCCTGCTGGTACGCGACGACCTGCTTGCGGATCAAGCAGGTTGATCACGTCCTTAAGGCTGTAGCCGTATTTTGCGAGCAAATCGCGCAGCTTCGATTCGAACTCGATTTCTTTCTTGAGACCAGCATCGCCCTTGAGGGCTTCGAGAGCCTGGAGCTGTTCGGCGAGGTGTTTTTCAAGCTGGCGGAATTCGGCAAGTTTAGACATAAAAAATTCTCGATGTGAGTAATACCTGAAGGTTACACCATAAATCACGGCCCGCACTTACAAGAAGTCGCGCCTGAAGCCTTATACCCGGCCAGCCGATATTAATATCTGTTTCCAAGCGACAGTAGGTCTAGGATTGATTCCTTGAGAATGGCCGATACTCCTTTTCTTATAGATGAGTATCCGCCTCCTCAGCCGGGTAAAACTCCCCCTCCTTCCCCATTCTTTTTAGCTGTTCGCGCACGATCAACTCAACGCTGACAACTGCGGCTTGATCGTCAGGGTTGACCAATTGCAAGCACAGGCGTCGGACATTTTGATCGTGAGTGCCCTCGCTCATCATCTCGTGGGTGTAGACTTGTTCGCCACGCCATAGGCATAGTTGGGTATGAGTCTCGCCGAGCCATATCTCGTTGATTGATCTTAAGTCGGTGGTGGCCAGTTGATCGACGGTGATTGTCTTATCCATTGCTCTGTACCTTACCAATAAGCAGTTACAGGTAGACTTCCGGGCACAGGGGGTTGTTCCAACTGCCGGCAGGTGACCCGGCTAGATGGTGATGAAATACCTCCCGAATTGATGTCGGACACTCAACGATTGATGCCGGCAAGTACGAATAGGCGACGGGAATTCCATGACTAATCCGACTGCTTTTACATGCAGATGGGCCGCGCATGGAAAAGCCCTACTTCCCTCCTCATGCCAATACTTCTGTTCGCTGGCGTGCAGCTGCCGATACGCCGACTCTCAGACTGCGGCTGAAGTCAGTCATCCACGTCTTCGACCAGTGAGAGGGGCTGAATCAGATGCGGGCCTTGATTACGAACGTTACCCACATCCTTGCGAACCGTGTACCAATGAAAATCGGTAACTGGTCGGCAATGTTCCATCGCGATTTCTTTCGCTCGTTCAACTGAAGTCTCAGGATCAATCCATTCCCGGGCGTGCTCAGGTGCCAGAACCAGAGGTTTGCGGTCATGGATATCGACCATGCCTTGGTCACTCGCAGCGGTGATGATGACGAAACCGTCGCGATCATCTGGTTCCAAACCCCCGTGCACCTCAGCCAAGCCGGCAAAGAACATCGGAATCTGCTCTTTCAACGTGATGAAATAGGGCTGCTTTTTCTTTGCATCATCGGGGTCTTTAACCCATTCAAACCAACCGTTCGCCGGCGCGAGTACACGCCCATTTGGCCAGAGCTGATTGAAAAATTTCCCGGTCATGACGGTCTCGACCCTAGCGTTTATTGGGTCAGGCCGCTTTCCCTTCGCCCAAAACGGCGCCCATCCCCATTTCACCTTATCGACACTCAACCCCTCTCCCTCTGGCCGGATAATTTCCACCCGCGTAGACGGTGCGACGTTGTACCGCTCGACGGGCCAAAGGTCATAGCCGTTGATCACCAACTGCTTTGGCGCAAGCTCCTTGAGGTAGTAATCCATCGATTCGTAGATCGAGTAGCGTCCGCACATGGTGTCACCCGTCGAATTGTCGTGCCTATGAGATTGACCACAAGCGAACCAAATCGTTAACTGTATGCATGTACAGTTAACCTCAAAAAGGCTTGCATCATGAGCATCACCATCCTCGGCCCTCTCGCATCTGGCGGCAGGAGGCTGCCCTTATATTCATCCAGGGTGCCGGCGGGCTTCCCCTCCCCTGCGGCTGATCACATCGAAAAACACATTTCCCTCGATGAGCTGTTCGATATCCGCGCGCCGCACGTGTACTTGGTGAGAATTGATGGAGACAGCATGCAGGGCGCCGGCATCTATTCAGGGGATCTGGTGGTCGTTGATCGGAGCATCGATGCGGTCAGTGGCGATATCGTCATCGCAGCGCTCAATTCCGAGCCATTCTGCAAACGCCTGCTTTTGCGGGAGAACGCCGTGATGCTTTTGTCAGAGAATCCAAAATATCCGGCAAGGCATGTGATGGAGGGCGATGAGCTGGTGATCTGGGGGGTGGTGAAATACAGCGTGCGCGATCATGAAAACACTTGAGCCAGTCTTTGCCCTGATTGATTGCAACAGCTTCTATGCGAGCTGCGAGCGAGTGTTCAGACCCGACCTGGCAAAGACACCTATCGTGGTGCTGTCCAACAACGACGGTTGTGTGATCGCGCGCAGCTACGACGCCAAGCCTTTCGTGAAAATGGGCCAGCCGTACTTCCAAATCAAAGACCACCTGCGTAGGAACGGGATCGTAGCGTTCAGCAGTAATTACGCGCTTTACGGCGACATGAGCGAACGCGTCATGACGATCATCGAATCGTTGGTGCCGGCACTCGAGGTCTACAGTATTGATGAGGCGTTCGCCGATCTCACTGGTCTCCCTGGAGATCTATCTGCGTTTGGTCGGCAAATGCGCTCTACCCTTCTCAAGCGTACGGGCATCCCTGTCGGGGTTGGTATTGCCCGCACCAAGACACTGGCCAAACTCGCCAACCACACCGCCAAACGTCTGCTGGATATCACCGGCGGCGTGGTCGATCTGTGCGATCCGTTCAAGCGGGACTGGACGCTGCGCAATACCGATGTTGGAGAAGTCTGGGGCATCGGCAGGCGCATGAAAGCTCACCTGGAAGTGATGGGCATCAAGTCGGCCATGGATTTAGCGAAAGCCGATCCGTGGATGCTTCGCCAGAAATTCAGTGTGGTGATCGAGAAGACTGCTCGCGAGCTTGCCGGCACCTCATGTTTGGAATTAGGTGAGGCTGACCCACCCAAGCAGGAGATTTGCTGTAGCAGGATGTTCGGCACGCGACTCACCCAGATCGAGCCGATCAAGGAAGCTGTCGCTACATACACCCAACGCGCGACGGAAAAGCTCCGAGCGCAAAACTCGCTGTGCAAGAAGATCCGCGTGAGCATTAGGACAGGCATGTTCAATCCCGAAGAAGCGAAGTACGCGAACGGCGCACTCCTCGAACTACCCTACCCGACAAACGACGTTCGACTCATGACCAAGGCTGCGACCGAAGCCGTCAATCGTCTGTATAGACCGGGCTTCAAGTACAGCAAAGCGGAGGTTCTGCTGATGGATCTCCGACAACCTGGCGAGTTCACTGACGATTTGTTCGCGCATTCGCAGCCAATGACGGCCGACAAGGTGATGAGCGTTCTGGATGAAATCAATGGCCGTTGGGGAAAGGGAGTTATCCGGCTAGCCAGCGTGCCGGCGGCGCCCGATTGGGCAATGCGCCGGGAGTTGATGAGTCAGAGCTATACGACGAAGGTAGATCAGTTGTGGACGGTAAAGGCTAGGTAGCAGACAGGTGCGGTCTGGCGATGCTCGAATGATTCTGGAGGTGCAGTGCTACCTGCAAGATGTAATCAATGAACGTAAAATCAACACGTTACCTGTCGTTAGATTTCCAGTAGATGAGCCAAAGCTAAATTCGAGTTTTCACATACCTAAAATCAAGTATCTCTTGCCTATTGAAAGTATCCGTCCGTACCAATAGGATGATCCCGCAGCAACTAAAATAAAACCAACATCAAGGAGAGATTTTATGGCGCTTAAACCAGGCCCCAAACCGATTGCCAAATCAACCGGCGAAGTTGATAAGCGTCGTCGTGACAATAAAGACACGCCAAGTAACAATCCTGACTTGAAGCCTAGCAAGTCTACAAAAAAATAGCTTGTCGCTGGCAGAAGCTACTTTAATGGTAGCTTTTGTCATTGAAGCTTATTGGGTGTGAATGCATAGTCTGTAATTTCGCTTTATCTGACGATCAGTGCCCTTTCTATGATCGCTACAACGACATATTGAATAGCATCATTGCGGCACTGCCTGAGAGTTGAATTACACTGACTCATCAAGATACCCTCCTGGTTGAGTGCGTACAGTATTTTTCAATACGGTTGAACTGCTCCTGTTTCGCGAAGAAGCTAAATGACCGCTTTTGGCCGTATATAGCCGTAGCAGACATGCTCATAAACGAAAACCAGCCGGTTGCTAACCGAAAGTACCGCTCTTACATGAAGGCACCCTTGCTCCCACGATTTAGAGCTCAATGGTTCGGAGTTTTTATGGTCTGCCCGGCCTCGAGTGCATTTATTTATGTGTGTGGTGCCCTGTCGGCGAGAGCGAGCACAGGTGATCAAGGAGACGATGGCTTTTAGCCTCGATGCAAGCTAGATTTGGAGCTTTCTACGATCAAGGAAGGGTATGAAAAAGCTCATCGCAGTAATAGGAATCTGTGTCGCACTTGGCGGTTGCGCTACGTCCCACTACACCGCAGGACGAGACTTTCCTTCGGCCAGTGTCGCCAGCATCACCAAAGGCAAAACCACCACCTCTGAGTTGAAGTCGCTGTTTGGTGAGCCCTACGCCAAGAGCGCAGTCAGCGAGACTGACGAAAAGTGGATCTACACCTACACCAATGGCTCAGCCCATGCCCAGAGCTACGTGGTCACCATGAAGGTGACGACTACGGGCACTCAGAAGACCCTCGACGTCTTGATCCGAAATGACGTGGTCATCAACTACACGTTCAGCGAAGGCCCCGCTCCAGGCACTACCACTGCGACGAACTAAGTTCGCACCTTGCCATTGGACGACCCACCGCGCTGAGTACGTTGTTGATGGAGTAAGCTCATGGACAGAACATATGCCTTCGTGGATGAGTCCGGGAATTCCGACCTTGATACGTCAAAGGGAGGAAGCTCAGGCTTCTTCATCGTGTGCTCCATTCTGGTGGCAGAGAAAGACCTGAAAGCTGCTTATGCCCAAGCTGAAGCACTCCGCATGCGCCATTTTCAAACGGGCGAGATCAAATCCAGCAATCTGAAGCCCAAGGATTCAGATCGTCGCGCCCGGATCCTAAATGAGCTATCCGAGCTGCCATTCAAGCTCTATTTCACCGTCGTTGATAAGTCCCGAATTCACAAAGACGGCGGCCTCCGCATCAAGACCTCGTTCACAAAATACGTGAACGGGTTGCTCTATGAACGTTTGTTCTGCGCCTACCCTGACCTCCAGATGATCGTAGACGAGCATGGTGGCCAGGAATTTCAGGAGAGCCTCAAAAGCTACGTTGCAGAACGATTCGTAGACGACCTATTTGGCGATAAGGATGCCTTCCAGACGATGGCCAGTAAGGACAACGTTTTGGTTCAGGTTGCAGATTTTTTTGCTGGCTCAGTCGCTCAGATCTACGAAGAGAAAGCATCGGAAGAAGCAGTTCTTGCCTACAAAAAGATCCTACGCAGCCTGACTCTTGGAATGCTTGAGTGGCCATCCAAGTACCAGTCTCTTCTGCCACCGCCTACGAATGAGTCTGGATATGCTGACTACCAGGTACACCAGGAGGCTCTCCGCCAGGCCGACCGTTTTAGCGAGCGGGTTGGTGACCACCCCGATGAAGATGAGCGACTGCAGCTAAGCATCTTGCGGTTCTTGAGATTCCAGAGCGAATTTGTCACCAAGGACTACGTACTGACTACGGAGATCATGGCCCATCTAAAAGACAGCGGACTGGGAGAGGTCAACGGCCAGAGAATCCGTTCCAGCGGCATTGCCAAACTACGCGATGCGGACGTCATCATCACAAGTGCGGCGAAGGGCTACAAAATTCCCCAGACGCGTGCAGACATCAACGACTTCTTAGAGCGGGCATCCGGCATCGTCGTTCCTCTTCTCGAACGCGTTAAAAAAGCGCGCGATGTGTATCGGCTGAGCAGTCGAGGAGAATATGACATCGTCTCTGCCAACCTTACTGAGCTAGCCAGGCTGCTTGCCGCGCTTGAGGCATTTGCGGATGACTGATATCTAGAAAAAGATCTGAACATAACGAGCCTGCAACACTCGGTAGCATAGGCAATCCTCCTTGGAGTTGAAACACAGGCTTTCTGGGGCAAGCTTGCAGAAGAGCGATGCGTTTTCTTCGTAGGCGTTTCTAGGGCGAAGCAGAGGCTCGTGCTGACTACCTCTGAGCTACGCCCTCGACCCAAGAGCTCAAAGAACCGATGGGACGAGCGAAGAACTCAGCACGGCGAGTTCGTCAGCCACGTTGCTAGGCATCAAACCTGCTCGCTGCATGCGTGGAAAGGCTAAAACCCTTGGGGGAGCTATACCGTAATGAATCAACTTAAAGTTCTGCGGGCGAGATGCTCACCTTTTCGTCATAGGCTAGGAGGCACTTGATGTTTTCACCGTTCAACATGGAAGATCTGGCAGCAGGGGCGGTCGAGGCATTCAAACTGCTTGGAGATGCTCGTGCAATTGCCGTTTTGGTATCAGGCGAATGCACAGCTGAGTTGATCAACACCGATTTCGGTGTCAATTATTGGCAGCTCATGGTGGCACTTCCAATCCCCCTGTACTACGCCATGACAGATGTAGAACGCGAAGCTACCGGTAAAGCGATTTATGACGTAGTGACCCCGTTCTACTCAACCCTCCATGACGAGGCCCTAAACGGGGTGACCATTGCCCCACGTATTGGGGAAGCCTCCGAAAATTGGCGAGAAGAAGCTATCCGATAAGTGAAAGGTGAAGGTGTCACCAACCAGGGACGAGTGCGAAGCGACAATATTGCCTCGAGGGAACATCAGGGGCTTCTATTTCGCTCTCAGGCTGAGGTCACTCTATTCACGGCAATGACACGAGCACAGCTCGCAGTCGCTCCGCTTCCAGTCTTCGTACGGATAGGCAAAGCCTACAATCGTCTCGAGCCCGATTTCGTAGTGGTGTTCAAAGGTCTGACTTTCATTATTGAGGTCGACGGAGATACCTATCATCGCGAATCACCTGCCGATGCTGATAAGCGCTTGGTTCCTTTGACGTGGGAAGGCGTAGAGGCAGAAGGATTCGAGCCTCCGAGCTATCAAGCGACAACGCCGCTAATGTCGTTGTGAAAGATCTGATAGATTTCATGACAAAAAGGAAAGCAGCTCGTTGACTCCACGTGCCGTGAAAGCCGGCAACCTAGCTTCTCGCGACCCAGCTGATAGACTTTCATTTCAATACCGCGAGCGCGCCTGGCGCTTGAGGCAACAGGGATGAAACTCACCCAGTAATGGATTCGAAATCTTGGCAAATCGACGCACGGCAAAAACACCAAAATCGTTCAAACGACCAGCGCCTTATGGTCGCCCAAAACGATGGTTTACCAAAGCTTTCGCTGCTCTGGCATCGCTTGGACTTTTCAGTTTACTGATGACAACAGCCTACAATTTTTTGGTAGGAGACGTAACGCTATCGTTCGTTAAACCCCATGGCCGCTATTACGACTTCGACCTAAGAAACGATAGTCCAGCAGACCAAATCGTTAAGCGTTTCAAAGTAGATTACCCACCGCAGAAGCCCATTGCCCATGCCACTCGCACAGTTGTCGCTAAAGCTTCCGGCTCAGGGGGGTACGAGCTTCCAGGTGGCAACAGAGGCTGGATTCCAGTGACTGAGTTCGACGAACTGAACGGGTGGATTTTACCTGCTGATAAAGTCACCCCGTTTATAATGCCTCCGACGAACAGCAAAAACTACCTGCAGTTGGATGCGGCGGTGTTCGACATCACGTTCGAGACAGAGCCTGCAAACGCTACGTTGAAAGTCATTGATGACATTTTGAAAGCCCTCAAGCTGCGCAATCAAGTCACACAACAGAGGTATCTGGTCATGGATAATCTTTGGATACCTACCCGCGCTCTCAGTGTCGCCGAGGCAGTGAGGCTTGCGTGTAGAGACGATGACTCGCTATCAGACCAATTGTGCCCTGCTCACGCAGGTGGTTGATCGAACCTTGCCTTGGCGGGTGGCCAACGAGCCTCACAACTACCGTTCGCGCTCTGAGCCGACCTCCATTGCAAGCCCCTTATCCCGGTGACTGGCTACTCGCTGCACTGCTCGAATACACCGTACTCAAGGAATTACAATGAGTCGAGGCAAAGAGTTCTTCCAGGGAATGACGAAGACGCAACTGAAAGAGATGATCCAGGGGAGGATCGCGGAGGTCAATTTCGGACAAGAGTTTGAGTCCTCCATCATCGCCGACCTAATTCATCAGAAACATTACCACTGTGCAGCGCAAGATCTGCGCCCTACCCGCTTTCGAAAGCTACCCCGCCCAGGAGCAGTTTACGATTTCCAAGGCTACTTTCCGGGTCATGGCTGGCACGGAGTCTCATGGACGCAATGCATCAACCCTCGAGACGAAATGGCTTGGCTGGATCGCGCACTCCGGGATGCTGCGCATCCTATAATTTCTAGCTACAAAGCGATGCATCCTTTATGCGAACGATGCAAGAACAGTCCGACGACCGAAGTTGACCATGTGGCCCCCGAGTTCAAAGTTATGGTCGCCCAGATCATTCAGACGCTCAGCACTTCCCAGATTGAGGAAATATTTTCCCGCTTTGACTGGCTGGACAAAGAGCCGTTCTCATTGCCGACAGGACACTCTGCTTTACAGCTCCTCAATGACGCTCACCAGACCGCAACTCTCCAAGCGTTGTGCAAACCGTGCCATGTAATCAACGGCAACGAGCGCCGGCGCCTAACAATATAGATGCTCGCTATATGGCAAAGAAAATACCTCGCGGGATAATTCTCAGCCCCTGACATTGCTGGCAAACGAGCCCTGTAGAAAGGCTCCGTAGGGTATAATTCATAGATCTAACGGCTACGAATTTGAGGTGGTGTTTACATTCCCGAAAATCAGGTTGGGTAGGAAAATGTATTGCCGATAGACCGACGGAAAATCACTGCAGAACCCGAGGTGTTGGATGGAGCGTTCGAGAGAGGCGCAAGAACTCTCGCAGGCTCGAACGACCATTACCTCGCTGAAACGTGGCAAGTACATAGCGAGAATTCTCGGTCGTCATTACCCAGAATCGCCCCTCACGTTCGACCTTCAACACGTCAGAAGTCCTGATCAGGTGGCCATCGCCAAACCGCCCATACTGGTCTTTACGCTTGTGGCCAAAAACAACCCCGATGCCTGCGCGCGACCTGATGGAAACACCGCAAAGGTAAGCCGTCACCGGCACATCAAAGCCTTGCTCCTGAGCTTTAATGATTCGTTTGAGATCGAAATCTGTATGGCGCTTTCCGTGAAAATTGACATCAATTGTGTCGAGCATCTTTGCGCTCCAATGGGCAGTCCATATGCGTTATCAGGAATTTCACACGCAACCAGAGGCGCTGGTATCGTGGGGGATTCTTGGCGAATTTCAGGCTGATCGAATCATGCTTGAGAGAAAGATTGGGCGAAGGTTATTCAGCGCATCGCTTCTGAAACCTGGCTGGTGAGATGTGTGATATTTGGAACCCGTTTCGATCTCTAGAAGGCAAACAAGGCACTCATTTTCGTCCTCTCCAAGCGTCACTTTCCTCAGCGCCTCCATGCGCCAACCTGACGTGCCATTCATGTGACCCGGAGTGACTACCTGCACTTCTGTGATGACCATTTCAGCGTCTTGGGAAATGAGGATTTGCTGAAGTCGAGGTTCGCTGTCGACCATCAGAACCGCTTCTGATACCTGTCCCTTGGTCTTGGCCTGAACAGTTATGTGATACCAGTGATTACGAAGCACTTTTGATACTTGATGCCATTGGCACTGACCCTCACCGAACATACCGGGTAGACCTAGCATGTCGGCGTCGTGTGTTCTAAACATCGTAAGTCCTAAGCCTCGATAGAGAGCGCAGTTAAAAGAGGGAAAAAACGTCATTCAGACTTGCGGGCTGTTCATGGCCAGGGCCGATCAACACGTAAATTGTGTTTCTAGTTTCGAACACAACACCGTCGTGCATACCAGTGCACATGCTTGAACGAACCCAATCACCCCGTTCGAAACGACCTTGACTGTCTTCGGCCACGTTGTGAGCAAACAAGATCATCGGTAGCTGTCCCGATGCATGACATTTGAAGAGTTCGTCGCGTGTGACCTCAATGCGAAATATTGTCCAATCTCGAACTAGGCAGTAAGGTTTTTTAGGAAAGCGCTCCACCGCTAATGCTCGAGCCTCAGAAGTGCCCGCCAAGCCTTCAAGGCCCGTTCTCGGCCCTTTCATAAAGTCGGGCTCTTGGACGCTAGCCATACGATTTACCTCAATTAATAACCCAGAAATTGACAATTCAATCCCGCTTGTTTGCGCTCGCCCCTCCCAAAGAGTCTCTCCGCACGCCAGTTACGTTGGCTTGGAGACATCGATCGGATCACGGGAAGCCAGCCTAAAAGTGCTGATCGCACCATAATACGGATGATAGTCCGTGTTATGGTGCGGCGCAATATGGCCTCATCCTCGATTTGCTTGGGGAAATATCATGGAGGCCGCAGAAGCCCTTGCCGTAGTAGTACGAGCACTGCGTCGAAGAAAGGGCTTTACGCAGGAAAACCTGATCACAATTGACCGTTCCTACTGGGGCCGGATAGAGCGTGGTGAAGTTAACATCACGATTGATGTGCTCATTCGTCTTGCAGCGCTAATGGAAGTTGAGCCGGCCTCACTCGTTCTCATGGCGACGTCCCTGCAATCTAATGAGCCGTTCGGGGAGGGTCTTAAACGCGTCTCCAAACAGATGAACAGAATCAGAAAAGAGAGTGTTGAAGAGGAAATGGAGTCAATGGCACGAGCCGGAAAACTACCGCCTGGTCGACCCGTCCGATCGGATGCAGCGCAAAAAGCGGCTGAAGCGGATCGCCTGAGTGGTGCCGGAGTACCGGTGTCCGAGATTGCAGAGAGACTGGGGCTGTCGAAATCCACTGTCCGCAGATATCTGAAAACAACCACGTCCGATCAAGGTGATTCCGCGTGATATTTGCCTTCGAGAAAGTGCTCCAGACTGCAGATATCGGAGCGCACGGGATTGAGGTGAACGACAGTTCCACCGTATCCAAAGCGCGGGCATTTCTGCACCGCACAGCTTCACGCCGCTCGTGATTTGTTGCAAGGTAAGCTGTAGCGCAAGCGGAGCGCGCCGACCCTCTGGGCTAAAGGCTTGAGGATGAACGCCCGGAGGGGCAAAACCTGACGCAGTCAGGGTTTGGTTCACACCAGCAGTACCCCCGAAGGTGGCAAGCCTTAAGCAGAAACAATGTTAACCATCCTCAAACTACGAGTCAGGAAAGTCGCCGAAGGTCTCGCGAAGCAGGCTTTGCTTCATTACTGAGGCAGCACAAGTAATGGCTGAAGCCCGGGCGGGAAGAAACAGATTCAGCTATTGAAGGCATAGGGCTACAGCCGTCCTGAAGCTGCGCGCGAACTCGGATACACATGGACGACTATCAATAGGCTGTGGTCAACAGATCTGCAGGTCGACAACACACAATCTGGATCGAAGCCACAGGCCACTTTTTCTTGAAAACGGCTTCGGCCACTTGGCGATACCATCCAGGGAAAGGTGGTCGCCAAATCACAGCACCAAGTTCCCGAAATTAATTTTTGAATACTGGCGCGCTGAGAAACTCACTGACTGTCTGATCCGCGTTGATATAAAGCTCGTTCACATAACCTTCGTGCGCTAGCAACAGAACACGGGCCACATCAACATAGTGATCGTAGGTAGTATGCAAGTGAGCGTGGCCCATCTGCGCCTTCAGCACCTGCATCGCAGCGATGTCTTTTACTTCACTGAGTTCCCCCAGCAATCCCGGCCCAAATCGCTTGATCAAAAACATGGTTGGCCACCAATGTCTGCTGTCATAGAAGCAAACATCAGAGCGCATTTTCGAACCATTGCTTATAGCCCGCACTTTCGCAGCAGTGGAGCGAGTGGCGACCATCCTAGGTGTCACAGGCTCCCCAGCGGCATTCAAAAACAAAATAGAAGGTGGGCAAGGCTTACCATACTTTTTGGCGTATAACTTTGCCCTGGGCGGGTAAAGCGTATTCGTATAGTTATCGGCTAAAGCTTTAAGATCCCCTTGATGAATCCTGATGGTACGGTGCTTTTTGCCTTTACTAAAATAGATTCGATATTCAACGGTTTCGTCATCGAACGTCATGTTTTCGTGTGGTTGGATATGCCGATTAAAACCATTGCCCGCATACGGGAAATCACATAGATCCATCGGGCGCATCGCGGTGCCCAACGCAAGCATGAACATCGCTACGTAGACGGGATCATGGAACCCACCAACGAAATCCCTGATCTCCTGGTTAGTGATCAGTGAATAGCTTTGCTTCTGTCGCCACTCACGATCCAATGATTTAATGCCTTTACCATCCAATGCAACGCGCGCCTCACGTTTGATATAGCTGAGCAAATCATTGTTCTTAAAATTAGGCTGCCAGGTTTTTAGCTTGAAATTTAAGCAACTAGAATAGCCTTCCGAATCCAACCAGTAAAAGAATCCGTAGACGAGTTTACCCTCATCAATGATCGTAGCTGTACTAGGCTTCAAGGACTGTTTTGCCTGACGCTTAATCGCTCGATGAACCTGCCAATTTTTCAAATCATCGTTATCTACGAGCGCATGATATTGATAAATTTCTACCTCTTCATACTTAGCAGTGGTAGACAAATATCGATAGAACTTAGCAATTAAATGGGAGTATCTATTAGATGTATCCTCGGACTGTGCTGTGACAGCGCGAAGGTAAAGGTTAGCATGGCTTAGAAGCACACGCTTTTGACCGCTTTCCGCAATCAGTATGTAGTGAGTAGTTTCCTTACCCGACAGTGGGCACGCATAGGTAATTAGCTTTCTGGAGATCTCGAGCATCTCAATCTCCTTGAGCAATTTTAGACACCACTACACGATCAAAACCATCCTGAATACTAGGCAGCGGCTCTTTATCGAAACTACGAAATTCAGGAGCGGGAATTTGGCCATACAAAAATCCGCGCTGGGCTTTGATCGTTGCCTCGCTGTCACAATACGGAACGAATATCTCGAGTGGCCTTGCATCGACCAAACCACGGACGAAGTCCCGAATTTCGGATCTGGATGCAAGAGGCAAATCAATCACTACAACAGCGTCCGCTGGATGAAAGTTCTTCTCGAGAAACTTATCGAATGAGGAAATGAAACGATTCTGAAAAATTACAACCCTGACAGCACCTTTCTTCAGGAATTTTTGTAGCTTTTCCTTGAGCTTACTAACTGCGAGCGCTTTATCCCCGTAATAACCAGCCAGATCTTGAGTCTCTGAATATCTTGCCACAGCATCCCGAGTATCTAACTGAAACTTCATAATCATGGACTCAGGCTTACCGTGCTGCTTTACAGCGTTGCTCAAACCACGGCTTTCTGATAACTCAAGTTCCTTCTCTAAGAGATTTCGCTTGAGAATTTCGTTATGGAGCGCTTTCTTCTTTAGTTCGTTAGTAAGCTCTCGGGAGTGATGGATTAACACGTCACCATTCATGAGGGTCGTTAAAAGATTCCCCTCAAGCTTCTGGTGCTCCTTCTGCTGGTTTTCCTTCACATAACGCAGCTCGGCTTGCGCCTCTCTAACCAATTTCTGACACTGGATGATTGTTTTGCTGGCATCAGCTTGGTCTCCGACTAGCAACTCATCAACATTCCTGGCCCCGGTCAAATACGGCTTGAGATGGCTATAAAATTTATGAAAAGACTGTCGAGAGATTTCCGCGCGCGCGCAAACCTCGATCATAGTAAGACGTTCTGAAGCGCCGCTAAGGTAATGATCGCAGATGATTTTTTTTAGGCGCTGTTCAGTATTAACTGCAGTCATTATCGTTTTCCCCTGCTCTTCGGTCGTTTACGAGAACGGCTGATCATGATTGCGAAACCTCACGCTCGATAACAGGTGGTTTAGGGTGCAACAACTCTTCAAGCAGTTTCTCATTAATGCTGATCTTTTGATCCAGCTCAAAATGGGCGGCGTAACTGAGTTTTCTAGAGGATGACCTGATCGTCTTATAAAACTTTAAATTCTGTTCGATAGAACGTTGAGCAGAACCTAGCACTAAATTGCGAGAACAATGAATATGACAGCTCGATACGTCCGGGCTTACTGGATAAATTAGATTTGCCCGATCAGCGATGCACGGAGGTAGAGACTCCCCAGCGTGAATAAGGCCGCTCATACAAAATGTACTAAGCGTCGTACGTTGAACCAAGACAGCCTCACCGCCTTGAAACATGTGAGAGACATACTCGAGAACCGTAAGCTTCAAAAGTTTCCCGACAAAAATGTCCGGCCTACCAGCCATGCGACCAGCAAGACCATTGGCAGCCTCTCCAGCATAAACACCGGAATTGATAGATTGGAGAATATCGACAAAATCTTTGGCGAAGTGTTCTCTCAAGGTCTCGACAACAGATGAAACCAAGAAGGGGTTCCTCGCAATATACCGTAGCCCCATGACATAACTTGAATGACCAAAAAGCATCCGAATAATATCAATATTACGTTCGGACTTATTAATCAATATTTCAGCAATCGTTTTCCGAAAGCGATGAATATGGAGGCCGTCAACACCAACTTCCGCAGAGAGATTAACCGCAACCTTAGTGATCATCCTGTCAACTTGATTCATCTCATGGGTCGGAATCACAGGCTGGAATAAGTAACCCTTCAGCATGTACTTATCAAACTCTCTAAGTTTCTTGTAAGAAGCTATCGCATCTCCTAAGTAGTCCGGGAGAGGAATCTCATCAGCCTCCCCAAAATAATTGGGATCGTCGCTGGTTTTATACCTGACAAAAGAAACATACCAGAGACCGTCACTTTCCTTCTTGTAAACGTCGTCGAACTGGAGCGGAGCCAGCTCACGCCTGCGCAGCCCTGTCATTAGACCGAAGAGAATGAAGATTGCGTTTCGCACCCTATCTACAGCGTACATATATCCCTTACGCCATGTGTACAAGTTCGTATCATAGGACAGAGTTTTACCACCAATACCCGTGTGTTTTATTTTTTTAGGAGTGTGCGAAAACCCAACGATCACAACGCCGTCTACTTCTTTACCAATCACTGCCTCAAATTCAAGATCGCGCTTACCATAACTATAATGTTTTTTATCAATCTCAGGCCGAAACTTACAATACTCCAACACCTGATTAATTACCGGAATCGCTTTGTCAATCCAAAAGAAAGAATAGGTTAGCAGGTCACGCAATTCATCTTCGGAAAAAGGCTTCCAGCCTACAAGCGATACACGAATAATCTCCTGGATATCTTTTCGACGCGTTATGGTATCAACATCGTTCAAATCTACCTGTAAGCGAAATTCTTCAGGAATCAACTTTTCGACGGACAAAAAAATCCAGAAATTGATATGAAAAAATAACAACCAATAAGCACGCATCACTCCGGAGTCCCGCGCATCATCTAATGCAGCATTCAAAACTCCTGCAGTGATGACACCGATATGTTCAGGAGAAGCGTCTAAAAAATTCGCTTCAAAAATATGCCGCTGTACGTAACGAAACCCATCACTATAAGTTTCAGTTGAACGAAAACTTCGAATCGTACCGATCGGATGTAGGTGGGGTATAAAGTGGTAACATATAGCTCGCTTCAACTCTTGCAAATCACTCCGAGCACGATCGATATAAACCTCAATATCCTTAAAGCCTTCGGAGCGCAACAACACCCATCGCATTTCGCTATAATTGGAATACTCTGAAACAGGGAAACATCCATTAGGGGACACAGCTAGCTTCGTCACCAACCCGCTCAGCTGCTGCTTGCAAACTCCTTCGGCTCCTCCATGAGATGCCTCATACAACTCCGAAAAGTAGGCATCGGCTGCATCAGACGCTTCGCGCTCAATCTCATCCAAAATGGACTGAAAAGAATCATCGTCATCTTGAGCATTATTTTTAGACACAAGTTAATCCTCAATGTAGGCGATGAGCGAGAGCATATCGAACGGCAGTAATGCCTCGTATTCCCTCATGTAAACAAGCGCTTCAGCAATTGCAGATTGGTTGCCCCAAATGCTAAGGAGATACTCCAAAATTTCAATTTCATCTTTGTGCGCCTCAAGGCGTCCTTCGTCCGCCTCAACAGCTCGCTGAAGCGTTGATAACCGCTCCATTAGGAAAGGTAATGAGTCGCCAAGTACGTAGATTCGGCTGCAAAACAAGCACTTATCTAAGCGAGTACAACGCTCATTCTTAAATAGCTCAACCGCCTCTGGATAGTCTGGCTTACTGGAATCTATACAAGCCCACAGTGCACGCTCATGCCCCATGATCGTAAAGATACGAAAGGTGGGATCAGCCGACTTCGCCCGCACAGTGCTACCGACAATTCCGTGAAACTTATTACTTCGGAATTTTTCCATCAACTCTTCCTGAATGCTCCGATAACGCACCTTTCTATCCTTGATAGCCATGGCAGAACTGTCGTAATGAGCACTCGTGGTTTCAAGGCTGGAATGGCCGAGTTGCAGGGCGGTTAGCGATAAGGGGTGCTTGGTCTTTTTGGCGTTATAGTATTCCCACGTCACCCTAAGCCGCCCCTCCAGGTCAATCGCGCTTTTAAGTGGCACACCGGCGTCAACCAGTTGGTGTTTGCCCAAAAACTCAGCGACACCAATGTTCCAATATTTCTGATTTTTCAGCGAGCTTACTCTGATATCAGGGCCGGACTCTTTGATTTGCCAGTCAGACTCATGCTCAGATAGACATAGGAATATCGACCGTCTCAGCGGATCATCCAGGGCGAAACTGTCCGAGCTATTCACAACTTCAGCGAGAGGCTCTGACAAAGTCTTAGCAAGCTCCATCAAGTTAAAAATGGAGTACCTATCCGATCTGGTTGACATTGCTTTTGCGAGTTTTGGAGACGCATAGTTTTTGTTAGCAGATTGGGATTTTTCTTTTTCAGACACAACAAGAACCACATCAGAATGCGCAACCTCAGACATAGGGTGCAGAAAGTGATTTTTATCGATGGCTATAACTGTCTCTTTGTTCCAACTCGACTGTCGCTGAATGAAAAGCCCCAGAGTTGCTTGATTTTGTGCAGTAGGATAATACATTCGCACCAGATCATCATAAGCAATTGAATCTGGAGTTTGCCTCCTGAGCACCGAATAACTATAAGGTAGGCAGCAACTTAGTACAAACTCACTAGGACAGGTAATTGATTGTACATATGGTATTTTTCGGATTTTTTTGCGCAATGCTGTAGAGTCGGATTTAGTCACCCTAAATGGGTAACCATCCAACATAAGAGTCTTCAATGCTCGAACAGGATCAATAACCCATTCTGATTTTTTACTGATCAACAAGAGCTCTGAGATCAAAGGACGGATTTCTTCCAAGCGATATGGTTCAGCGAGTTTAACCTGCTTGCGAAACTCAAGCATGAGTCGCATATCATCAACTTCCGACCGCATTGATTCATAAAAACTGGCATCGGCCGCCTCGTCGAGTGGTTCTCTCACTTGAGTTTTAATCAGTACGCTAGGCAACGTTAAAAGTGGAAGGCCATCATCGTTGTGGTTTGCCACTTTTAAAACTGCGGATCTTATGCTTCTCGCAGGATAGAGAGTTTGGCCATTGCGCCGCAACCTATCCATAAAAAGCTTAAACTGTTCAACACCGATATCCCCAACCCCTTTTAGATGAAGGTCAGGGTGGAGCTTATTATTGTGGTCTTGCCTGAAATCTAGAAAATCCTTTATCGCCGAACGCAGAGCATACCCTTTCGAATAACTGACATCTGGTACATATTTTATAAACACGTAGTGAAAACCGCAGCACAAAGCATCCGTAAAACTGAACAGCGGATGCTCTATATAATTTGCGAGGATGACCTTTGCATCTGCGGACGTCGCTGATAGCTCAGCGTGATACATGGAGAGGTATCGCATATGTGGCTCTTTGTTATGCCAAGCGAGCCAGCAACTCCTCTACTACAGCTCTTATGTCTGCAGCAACAGCCTCAAAGCTTTGAGAGGCGTCCACAACCGCAAAGGTGTCTGGATTTTGCTGGGCTTGGACTAGAAAGCCATGGCGAGCACGCGATAGGAATTCAGCCTTCTGCAACTCCATCCTGTCCAAGACCTCTCCCCGGCCGGCAACACGCTGCATGCCTACCGCAGGATCGATATCTAAAATGATATTCAAGTCAGGCTTGAAGCCCCCCAGAGCGATCTCATTGATCGCCAGTACGCGATCCAATGGCAGGCCTCGACCAAAGTGCTGAAATGCGATGGTGGCGGGTGTGAAGCGGTCACAGATCACAATCGCCCCACCCTCAATGGCTGGAATGATTTTCTCTTGAAGGTGCTGAGCCCTAGCAGCGGCAAACAGAAGTAGTTCAGTCGTATCGCAAAGCTCAGGGGTAGATGGATCAAGTACCACCTCTCTGATCTTTTCTCCAATCGGAGTTCCACCAGGCTCACGCGTCACTAAAACGTGATGACCGGCCTCGCTCAACCACCCGCTGAGATGCTTGATCACCGACGATTTACCAGCTCCGTTATTACCGTCGCAGACGATCAGGCATCCATTTGACATTGAGATTCACCACTGCAGAAAGACTTAAGTGGTTTACATAATGGAGACGAGTCAGATAGGCGTCAAGGACTAAAACGCAGGTGTAAAAGGGGCTGTAAGCCGTATCAGCAGAATAATTACCCTATGTGGGTAGTTTACATTTTTCGAGAGGAGACTATAACAACACCGGTTTACGTTGACTCACCAAGAGATATAAGGCGCCTTCCGGGCCTTCAAGGGTAATAAACAAGCCAGTCACAGGCAGTCCTTAGTCAGAGTCATTGCGTGCTTTGCGGCGCCGCGGCGTCCGGTTCCGGCGCAGATTCTTGCGCGGGCTCTGCCGAATTCATTGCGGGCGGGGTCGCGGGCTCAGGCGCCGGTTCCTGCGCCGGAACCTGCGGCGCACTTTCCGGCGCGGTGTTGGGCGACGCTGCAGGAATCGGCGTCTCGGCATCCGGCGTCACGGGCGCGCTCGCCGGGGCCGGGCTGGAGCGGTAATCGGCGCGGCGCTTGATTTGAAACTCGCGGACCGCCGAGTTGTGCGCGTCCAGATCATCGGAGAACACGTGGCTGCCGTCACCGCGCGCGACAAAATACAAGCTGTTGCCGGCCACCGGGTTCAGTGCAGCATGAATCGCCTCGCGGCCAACCATCGCAATCGGTGTCGGCGGCAAACCGGAAATCATGTAGGTGTTGTACGGCGTCGCTTCCTTGAGATGGGCGCGGGTCAGCTTGCCGTTGTAGCGGTCGCCAAGGCCGTAGATCACCGTCGGATCGGTCTGCAGCAACATGCCCATGGCCATCCGTCGCACGAACACCCCGGCAATCTGCCCGCGTTCTTGCGGCACGCCGGTTTCCTTCTCGACCAGCGACGCCATGATCAGCGCTTGATACGGCTCGGTGTACGGCACGTCGGCGGCGCGTTTTTCCCATTCCTTGGCGAGCACTTCGTCGAGGCGCTCATAGGCTTTGTTCAGCAGCTCGGCGTCGGTCATGCCGCGCACAAAACTGTAAGTGTCGGGGAAGAAGCGGCCCTCGGGGAAAATCCCGCTGTGACCGAGCTTGTCCATCACTTGCGTATCGTTCAGGCCATTGAGGGTTTGCTTGAGTTTGTCGTCCTTGGCCAGGGCGGCGCGGACCTGATGGAAGTTCCAGCCCTCAACCAGTGTCACGCTGTACTGCACGACTTCGCCGCGCTTCCACAGATCGATCAGGCCATCGACAGTCATCCCCGGCAGCATGCGGTATTCGCCACTGTGGATCGGCGTTGCGGCCAGATTGAAGCGCCAATAGACGCGCAACCAGAAAGCGTCCTTGATGACGCCATCGGCTTCGAGTCGATAGAAGGTGCGGGTCGGTGTCGTGCCTTTGGGCACTTCCAGCAGTTCTTCCTGGGTAATGTTCAGCGGCTGGTGCAGCGCCGAATTGATTTTCCAGGCCGAAGCGCCAGCCAGCAGCCCTGCCAGAACCAGTCCGGTTTCCAGCAGCAGCAGAAATTTACGTCTCACGTATCAAACATCCAGTAGCGCGCGGGCAATGGTTTGGAGTTTACGGGTGAGCGGGCCAACCGGCCAGCTCAGTGCTGCATAGGCGCGCACCGGCCAAATGCCATACACGCTGTTGCAGACGAACACTTCATCGGCCCATTGCAGCTGATCGAGGCTGATGTCGGTGATTTGCGTGGGGATCGCCAATGACTCAGCCTGAAACAATAATTCGGCGCGCATCACCCCGGCCACGCCACAACGCTTGAGATCGGCGGTCACCAGCACACCGTCGCGCACCAGGAACAGATTGCTGAAGACGCCTTCGATGACCCGCCCGGCTTGGTCGAGCATCAAGCCTTCGGCGTGTTCGGCATCTTGCCATTCGGCACGGGCGATGACTTGCTCCAGGCGATTCAAATGTTTGAGCCCGGCGAGCAAAGGTTGTTGGGAAAGTCGTGTGGTGCAGGGAAACAGGCGAACGCCCTGCTCGGCATGCACTGCCGGGTAAGTTGCGGGAGGGTTGCCTTGCAGAATGCGTCGGGCCTGCGCGGATGGGTCCGGGGCGTAGCCGCGCAAACCGTCGCCACGGGTGAGGATGAGCTTGAGCACACCCGCGCCTTCGTTCATGGCGCCGGCATACGTCAGTAGTTCGTTGCGGATCAACGCCTGATCGGCATTGATCGCCAGGCGAGCGCAGCCCTCGGCCAGACGCGCCAAATGGCGCTCCAGCAGCAACGGCTGGCCACCGCGCACGGCAATGGTCTCGAACAGACCATCACCGTAAGCCAGGCCGCGATCCTTCAGCGACAGAGCGTCAGCCGGTTGACCGTCGACCCAGCAGTCCATCAGCCAGCGAACCGGCGGAACACCAGCGAGCCGTTGGTCCCGCCAAACCCGAAGGAGTTGGACAGCACCACATCGATGTCCATGTTGCGCGCGGTGTGCGGCACAAAATCGAGGTCGCAGCCTTCGTCCGGCTCATCGAGGTTGATGGTCGGCGGCGCCACTTGGCTGTTGATCGCCAGCACACTGAAGATCGCCTCGACCGCGCCCGCCGCACCCAACAGGTGACCGGTCATGGACTTGGTCGAACTGACCGCCAGGTTGTAGGCGTGATCGCCGAACACGGTCTTGATCGCACAGGCTTCAGCGAGGTCGCCGGCCGAGGTCGAGGTGCCGTGGGCGTTGATGTACTGGACTTGATCGCTGTTGATCTTGGCATCGCGCAGGGCATTGGTGATGCAACGCGCAGCGCCTGCGCCGTCGGCCGGTGGCGAGGTCATGTGGTACGCATCGCCACTGGTGCCAAAGCCGATCAGCTCGGCGTAGATGGTCGCGCCACGCGCCTTGGCGTGCTCCAGTTCTTCGAGCACCAGTGCCCCGGCGCCGTCGGACAGCACGAAGCCATCACGGCCCTTGTCCCACGGACGGCTGGCACGGGTCGGCTCGTCGTTGCGGGTCGACAGTGCGCGGGAGGCACCGAAGCCGCCCATGCCCAGACCGCACGCGGCCATCTCGGCGCCGCCGGCAATCATCACGTCGGCTTCGTCGTACATGATGTTGCGCGCCGCCATGCCGATGCAGTGCGTACCGGTGGTACATGCGGTGGCGATGGCGTAGTTAGGCCCCTGTGCACCCAAATGGATGGACAGGAAACCGGAAATCATATTGATGATCGAGCCAGGCACGAAGAATGGTGAAATTCGACGCGGGCCGGATTCATGCAGCGTGCGGCTGGTTTCTTCGATATTGGTCAAACCGCCAATACCCGAACCCATGGCCACGCCGATGCGCTCGCGGTTGGCGTCAGTGACTTCCAGACCGGCGTTACGCACAGCCTGAAACCCTGCGGCCAGACCGTATTGAATGAACAGGTCGAGCTTGCGCGCTTCCTTGACCGAGAGGTATTCCTCGACATTGAAGCCCTTTACCGAGCCGCCAAAACGGGTGGAATAGGCAGAAAGGTCGGTGTGTTCGATCAGACCAATGCCACTGCGGCCAGCCAGAATGCCCTGCCAGCTGCTCGGCACATCCGTGCCCAGTGGCGACAACATACCCATACCGGTGACTACGACGCGTCTACGCGACACAGCACTCTCCTTTTTCTGATGACGACTTTGCATGAGGCCTAAAGAAAAAACCGCACGCCGTGATGGCAGTGCGGTTTTTCCATGACAGCAAGCAACGATTACAAGCTATTAAGCCTGGTGGTTAGTAACGTAATCGATTGCGGCTTGTACAGTAGTGATCTTCTCAGCTTCTTCGTCAGGGATTTCGGTCTCGAATTCCTCTTCCAGAGCCATCACCAGCTCAACGGTGTCAAGGGAGTCGGCACCCAGGTCTTCAACGAAGGAAGCAGTGTTGACCACTTCTTCTTGTTTAACGCCCAGTTGCTCAGCAACGATTTTCTTGACGCGCTCTTCGATGGTGCTCATACCTTGTTTTCACTCCTAATGGACAAATTCAGGCAGCTGGCCAGTGGGTAAGTGTATAGAAAGACTTTTCGGTTTTTCAACTGAAAGCTTCACTCCTCAAACCCTGCAGCCCTCTGCCTATAAATAGATTGCAGCTTTATAACGGATTTTAGACAGCTCGTATGACATTTTTTTGAAGCAACCCGTCACATTTAACTCATGTACATCCCGCCGTTCACCGGGATTGTAGCCCCAGTAACGTAAGCCGCACCGTCGGATGCAAGAAAAGCGACCACAGACGCGATCTCTTGAGCTTGCCCCAAACGGCCCAGCGGAATCTGTGTCGCCAAGGATTCACGCTGCGCTTCAGGCAGTTCACGGGTCATATCGGTGTCGATGAACCCTGGGGCCACCGAGTTTACCGTAATCGAACGCGAACCGACTTCACGCGCCAATGCGCGGCTGAAACCTTCCAGACCTGCCTTGGCGGCTGCGTAGTTTACTTGGCCTGCGTTGCCCATGGCACCCACAACCGAACCAATACTGATAATTCGTCCCCAACGCGCCTTCGTCATGCCACGCAAAACGCCCTTGGACAGGCGGAACAGACTGTTCAGGTTGGTATCGATGACGTCGTTCCATTCGTCGTCTTTCATGCGCATCATCAGATTATCGCGGGTGATGCCGGCATTGTTGACCAGAATTGCCGGCGCGCCGAACTGCTCGGTGATGCTCGCCAGCACGGCGGCGACGGAGGCGTCGCTGGTCACATTGAGTTCCAGGCCGGTGCCCTGAATTGCGTTTTCTTTCAGGGTTGCAGCGATGCGCTCGGCACCCGCTGCGGAGGTCGCGGTGCCAATCACGATGGCGCCCTGACGACCCAGTTCCAGGGCGATGGCCTGGCCGATACCACGGCTTGCGCCAGTGACCAGTGCAACTTTACCTTGCAGACTCATGCAAGTTTCTCCTGATTCAGACCAGCGCTGCGCGAGCGGCAGCAAAAGCGTCTGGGGTATTGAGGTTGGAAGTCGACACGCCTTCGGCGCAGCGTTTGTTCAGGCCGGCGAGCACTTTGCCCGGGCCGCATTCGACCAATTGGGTCGCGCCTTTGGCGGCCAGCGCCTGGACCGACTCAACCCAGCGCACTGGCTTGTAGAGCTGCTCAAGCAAATCGCGCTTGAGGGTCTCGAGATCGGCCGGCACGCTGGCGCTGACGTTCTGCACCACCGGGATCTGCGGCGCCTGCCAGTCAATGGCGGCGATGGATTCGGCAAAACGCTCGGCGGCCGGACGCATCAGCTCACAGTGCGACGGCACGCTGACCGGCAACGGCATGGCGCGCTTGGCACCACGCGCCTTGCAGCCTTCGATGGCGCGCTCGACGGCGGCCTTGGCACCGGCGATAACCACTTGGCCCGGCGAGTTGAAGTTGACCGCACTGACCACTTCGCCCTGCGCCGCTTCGGCGCACGCTGCCAGCACGTCGGCATCTTCCAGACCGAGGATAGCGGCCATGCCGCCCTGCCCGGCCGGCACGGCTTCCTGCATCAGTTGGCCACGACGCTCGACCAGTTTCACCGCGTCGCCCAGGCTCAGGCTGCCCGCAGCGACCAAGGCGCTGTATTCGCCCAGGCTGTGACCGGCCACATAAGCCGGACGCGCGCCGCCTTCAGCCAGCCACAAACGCCACAAGGCGATCGAAGCGGTGAGGATCGCCGGTTGGGTTTTATCGGTTTGATTGAGTTGCTCTTCCGGCCCTTGCTGGGTCAGCGCCCACAGGTCGTAACCGAGAGCATCGGAAGCTTCTTTGAATGTTTCGAGGACGATCGGATGTTGCGCGCCCAACTCGGCCAGCATGCCGAGGGACTGCGAACCCTGTCCTGGAAAGACGAATGCGAGGGAAGCAGACATGTAACAAGCCCCTAATGATCTTGTCGTCGGAGAATTGACGTCCCGCTTCGGGGACGCAAGAAACTGACAGTTGGATGGCCAATTGAACTGAGCGGTCACATTTAAGCATTGTCCGACGAAAACGCCTAAGGCAACAAATCCTCCAGACGACCGTGCAGACGTCGTGGGAGGTTTTCCTGAATCTCGATCAGGGCGCGCTGAATGGCGCTCTGAAAGCCCTGCACACCCGCCGAGCCGTGGCTTTTCACGACGATCCCCTGCAAACCGAGAAAACTCGCGCCGTTGTGTCGCGCCGGGGCCAGGTCCGCTTGCAAGCGCTTCATCAGCGGCAATGCCAATGCGCCGACCACGCGCGAGGCCAGGTTCTGCTTGAACAAGGCTTCGATACGCCCGGCAATCATGGTCGCCAGGCCTTCGCTGGATTTGAGCAGGATATTGCCGACAAAGCCGTCACACACCACCACATCCGCCTCGCCGCGATACAAACCGTCACCTTCGACAAAACCGATGTAATTGATGCCGCGCGCGTTCTGCAGCAAGGTCGCAGCGAGCTTGACCTGCTGATTGCCCTTGATGTCTTCGGTGCCGATGTTCAGCAGCGCCACGCGCGGGCGCACCACGCCCAGCGTCTCCGCCGCCACCGAGCCCATGATCGCGAACTGCAACAGGTGCTCGGCACTGCAATCGACGTTGGCGCCCAGATCCAGCAACTGGCAATAACCCTTCTGCGTCGGAATCGCCGCGACCATCGCCGGCCGATCAATGCCGGGCAGCGTCTTCAGCACAAATCGCGACAACGCCATCAGCGCGCCGGTATTGCCGGCGCTGACACACGCCTGGACTTTGCCATCACGCAACAATTCAAGCGCCACGCGCATCGACGAGTCAGGCTTGCCACGCAAGGCCTGCGCAGGCTTTTCGTCCATGGTGATGATTTCGGACGCGGGGGTAATCGACAGGCGCGCGCGATCCACAGCCGAGTGACTGGAGAGCAGTTCTTCCAAAAGGGTGGTTTGACCGACGAGGGTCAGGTGCAGCGAGGGTGTAGCAGACAGGCAAGCGAGGCTGGCCTGAACAATGCTGCGGGGACCGAAGTCCCCGCCCATTGCGTCAATCGCGATGACTTGAGCAGACAAGTGATTACTCGTCAGCGCCCTTGTCGATCACTTTACGGCCACGGTATACGCCTTCTGGCGATACGTGGTGACGCAGGTGAATTTCACCAGTGGTTTTTTCTACAGACAGAGTGCTTGCCGTCAGGGCGTCGTGCGAACGACGCATGTCACGGGCAGAGCGGGATTTTTTGTTCTGCTGAACAGCCATAATTGATTAACTCCTAAACGTTTGGGTCACGCTTTAACTGCGCCAATACACTGAACGGGTTGGACCGCGTTACCTCGTCCTCGCTCGGTTCGGGCTCATCGAGACCCGCCGGCTGCTGGCATTCTTCCGGATGATGAGCAGGCACAATGGGCAGGGCGAGCAAAAGCTCCTCCTCGACCAGTGACTGCAGATCCAATGGATCTTCGCCCAGTTCCAGCACGTCATAACCTTTCGGTAACGACTGGGTATTCGCACCCTCCTTCACCACAACGTAACTGCATTCGCTGTGGATCGGCAGGGTGACCAGCTCAAGACAACGCTGGCAAACCATTTTGACTTCGGTGTCGATAAAGCTGTGGATGACCACAGATTTACGTTCATCTCGTTCAAAAACGAATTTAGCCTGCACCGTACCGACAGTGTCGGAAAGCGGGTCGCAGAGTCTCTCCAAATCGGCCAGCAGCAGTTCACCTTGAAGGGTGGTGCCACGATCAGCCAATTTGCGCGGGTCAACGTGAGGTGGAATCGGGTCATTCAACATAGGCGCAGCATTATAGGGATGCACCCAGCCATGTCAAAGGAAATTCAGCCCTGTCCGTCACTTGCAAGCCTCGCTAGAATTCGGCACTGCTTTTTGGAGATGCGCATGCTGCCTTTATTACTCGCTTCAAGCTCGGTTTATCGCCGGGAATTGCTGGCCCGCCTGCAGCTCGAGTTCACCTGCAGCTCACCGGACATCGACGAAAGCCATGGTGAAAATGAATCGGCAATCAATCTGGTAAAACGCCTCGCCGAACAGAAAGCACGCGCACTGGCGGGCAGCCATCCCGCGCACCTGATCATCGGCTCCGATCAGGTCGCCGTGCTCGGCGAGCGCATTATCGGCAAACCCCACACATTCGAAAAGGCCCGCGAACAATTGCTCGCCTCCAGCGGCGCCAGCGTAACCTTCCTCACCGGCCTCGCGCTGCTCAACAGCCAGACCGGGGGTTGCCAGGTCGACTGCGTGCCGTTCACCGTGCACATGCGCGTGCTCGATCAGCAACGCATCGAACGCTACCTGCGCGCCGAGCAGCCCTACGACTGCGCTGGCAGCTTCAAGGCTGAAGGCTTGGGGGTTAGCCTGTTTCAAAGCACCGAAGGCCCTGATGCGACCAGCCTGATCGGCTTGCCGCTGATCCGCTTGATCGACATGCTGCTGGCCGAAGGCGTGCAAATCCCCTGATGTGAAAATTACCCCGATTTTGTGGCGAGCGAGCTTGCTCGCGCTGGGATGCGCAGCAGCCCCAAGAATTTTATGGGCGCTACGCACCCAAGCGCGAGCAAGCTCGCTCGCCACAGTTGTTACAGAGATTGTGCTCACAAAAAAACCGGCCATCTCGGCCGGTTTTTTTTATGCAGCAAACAGAATCAGCGCAGCGACGGACCGTTAAAACCCATCCACATCGCCAAGTGCTCAGCCACGCTGGCGCCGAGCTTTTTCGAGAAGCGGTCGAACGTTGATTCCTGAACGGTGAAGTCCACCAGTTCTTTCTCGCCAATCACGTCACGGGCCACCGAACTGGCACTGCCCAGACCATCGATCAGACCCAGCGGCAGCGCTTGCTCGCCCGACCAGACCAACCCGGAGAACAATTCAGGATGCTCTTTGTCCTTGAGTCGATCACCACGGCCCTTCTTTACGCTGTTGATGAACTGCTGATGCGTGGTGTCGAGCACGCCCTGCCAGAACTGCGTTTCTTCAGGTTTCTGCGGCTGGAACGGATCAAGGAACGACTTGTGCTCGCCCGACGTATAGGTGCGGCGCTCAACGCCAAGCTTTTCCATGGTGCCGACAAAACCGTAACCGGCCGCCGTCACGCCAATCGAACCGACCAGACTGGCCTTGTCCGCATAGATCTGGTCCGCCGCGCTGGCGATGTAATAAGCACCGGAAGCGCCCAGATCGGAAATTACCGCGTAGACCTTGGTGTCCGGATGCAAACCGCGCAGGCGCTTGATTTCGTCATAAACGTAACCCGACTGCACCGGACTGCCGCCCGGGCTGTTGATGCGCAGGATCACGCCTTTGACCTTGCCGTCCTCAAACGCTGCACGCAGGCTGGTGACGATATTGTCGGCGCTGGCGGATTCCTTGTCGGCGATCACGCCCGTGACTTCGATCAGCGCGGTGTAATTGGAACTGCGCGCCGCGCTCTTTTCCATGTCCATCAGCGGCGTAAACAGCAACAACGCCGCGATCAGATAAACGAACGTCAGCAGCTTGAAGAAAATCCCCCAGCGCCGCGAGCGACGCTGCTCCTGGACACTGGCCAGCAAAGTCTTTTCCAGCAACTGCCAGCTCTTGGCGTCACCTTCAGTGCTCGCCCGCTCGGGCGCTTTCCATTCGTCGGTCATGCCATCCACCCCAGCAAAAACGTATTAAGCCTGACGAAGCCAGGCATGCAATTCGGAAAAATGATCGATCGCCAGCCGCGGCTCGAACAGCTTGAGCGCCTCGATGGATTGCGCGCCGTAACTGACCGCCACGCTATCCATGCCAGCGTTGCGCGCCATCTGCAGATCGAAGGACGAATCCCCGACCATCAGCGCCTGCTGCGGCGAAACCCGGCAATGCGCGAGAATCTCTTCCAGCATCAGAGGGTGCGGTTTGCTGGCGGTTTCATCGGCGGCACGGGTGATATCGAAATATTCTTCCCAACCATGCGCCTTCAGCACCCGGTCGAGCCCGCGACGCGCCTTGCCGGTCGCCACCGCCAAGTGATAACCAGCCTCGCGAAACGCTGCCATCGACTCGACCACGCCTTCGAACAACGGCGAAGGCACGGCCTCAGCAGCGATGTAGTGATCGGCGTAGTGCTGACGAAACGCAATCAACTGGTCATCGGCAATTTCTGGATACAACATGCGAATCGCTTCGGGCAAGCCCAGGCCGATGATGCCTTTGACCGCAAAGTCGTCGCGCAACGGGAACCCGGAGCGTTCAGAGGCGACGTGCATCGCTTCGACAATCCGACCAATGGAATCAGCCAGCGTGCCGTCCCAATCGAAAATCAGCAGTTTGTAATCAGATGGGTGCACTCAGGCGCTCCACAGTCTTGGCCCACATCTCGTCGACCGGCGCCTGCAACTTCAGCTCGCCGCCATCCGGCAGCGGCACGGTCAGCATGTAGGCGTGGAGGAACAGGCGCTTGCCGCCCAGATCACGGATTTCCTTGCTGAAATCGTCATCGCCGTACTTGCTGTCGCCGGCAATGCAATGCCCGGCGTGCAAGGTGTGAACGCGAATCTGGTGGGTGCGGCCGGTAATCGGCTTGGCTTCGATCAGCGTGGCAAAGTCGCCGAAACGGCGCAGGACCTTGAACACGGTCACCGACTCCTTGCCCTCCTCCTCGTCGACCTCGACCATTCGCTCGCCGGAGCGCAGATTGCTCTTGCCCAGCGACGCGCGGACTTGCTTGATCGACGCCGCCCAATTGCCGCGAACCAGCGCCATGTAGCGCTTGTCGACGCCATCGCCGCGCAGTGCCGAGTGCAAGTGGCGCAACATGCTGCGCTTTTTCGCGATCATCAGCAGGCCGGAGGTGTCACGGTCGAGACGGTGAACCAGCTCCAGCTCCTTGCAGTCGGGACGCAACTGACGGAAAGCTTCGATCACGCCGTAGGTCAGGCCGCTGCCACCGTGAACGGCAATGCCGCACGGCTTGTTGATCACGATCAGGGCTTTGTCTTCGAAGATGATTGACGCTTCGAGGCGTTGCAGCAGGCCTTGTGCCAGCGGCACCGGTTCGTCGCGCTCGGGCACGCGCACTGGCGGCACGCGCACGATATCGCCCGCCTGCAGCTTGTATTCGGGCTTGATCCGACCTTTGTTCACCCGCACTTCGCCCTTGCGCAAAATGCGATAAATCAAGGTCTTGGGCACGCCTTTGAGCCGAGCGAGAAGGAAGTTATCAATGCGTTGGCCGGCATATTCCGGCGAGACCTCCAGCAGTTGTACGGCTGGGGTCGAAGGGGCAGTAGTCGTCATGGCGCGGATGATAACAATTTTTTATGGAATTGAAGCACTTAATCATTGCTGCTATAGTCGCGAACGCCGCCAAAAGCGGCCTGGACAGCGGACTAACGGTCAAAAACCGGCCCTGACCAACGCAATTCACCAGGACGCGAGGCCGTCCTACGGGGCTTTCGCTACGTAACGGTGGAGTTTGCAGGTGTAACGAGCGCAGGTGACATGAGGCCTGAATCAAGCCGCAAAGCAGAGTTTTCACTCGTTTTGCTCGCCAATATTCATGGCCAGTTCACAAAGTGCAGTCAGCTGCGAATGACCCCGAGCGAATGCTTCGGAAACAACGCCTAAATTAGCCATGATGCGTGACCTCCCCTTTCGGAGCTCACGGTAAATGCCAACCCGCTGCGGATTCTGCGCGCGGCAGCACCCGAATTATCAGGGATACGTGTAGGGTGGAGATGCACAACCGCTGGACTGTGTAGCAATAGGCTTTATCAAGACGCTTCATCTCGTCCACAGCCGCCGGTTGATTCCTCCTCCTGACTGAGTGCTTAAGTAGCCACAGCAAGCAGGACGCGTACGTCGCGATAACGGCCCAATTGGCCGCAGTCGCTGGACACGGGAATGGCCAACCACTCCCGACGCACCTGACACCGACCGTGAGAAGTCGTGTGTGCCGAACGCCGTTTCCGGCAGCCCGGAAACCGACGGTACTACATGAAAAGAATGCTGATTAACGCAACTCAACCCGAAGAGTTGCGTGTTGCACTGGTAGATGGCCAACGCCTCTACGACCTGGACATCGAATCCGGTGCACGCGAGCAGAAGAAGGCCAACATCTATAAAGGCCGGATTACTCGCATCGAACCAAGCCTTGAGGCTGCCTTTGTCGATTTCGGCTCTGAGCGCCACGGCTTCCTGCCCCTCAAAGAAATCTCCCGCGAATACTTCAAGAAAGCCCCCGAAGGCCGCGTCAACATTAAGGACGTCCTGACCGAAGGCCAGGAAGTCATCGTTCAGGTCGAAAAAGAAGAACGCGGCAACAAGGGCGCAGCCCTGACCACGTTCATCAGCCTGGCCGGTCGTTATCTCGTGCTGATGCCGAACAACCCGCGTGCCGGCGGTATCTCCCGTCGCATCGAAGGTGAAGAGCGCAACGAACTGCGTGAAGCCCTGAACGGCCTGGTTGCTCCAGCCGACATGGGTCTGATCGTGCGCACTGCCGGCCTGGGCCGCAGCAGCGAAGAAATGCAGTGGGACCTCGATTACCTGCTGCAACTCTGGACCGCCATCAAAGAAGCCTCGCTGGATCGCTCCGCGCCATTCCTGATCTATCAGGAAAGCAACGTGATCATCCGCGCCATCCGCGATTACCTGCGCCAGGACATCGGCGAAGTGCTGATCGACAGCGTTGAAGCCCAGGACGAAGCCCTGACCTTCATCCGCCAGGTGATGCCGCAGTACGCGAGCAAGATCAAGCTGTACGAAGACAGCGTTCCGCTGTTCAACCGTTTCCAGATCGAAAGCCAGATCGAAACCGCCTTCCAGCGCGTTGTCGAACTGCCTTCCGGCGGCTCCATCGTTATCGATCCGACCGAAGCCCTGGTGTCCATCGACATCAACTCGGCGCGCGCCACCAAAGGCAGCGACATCGAAGAAACCGCCCTGCAGACCAACCTTGAAGCCGCCGAAGAAATCGCCCGTCAGTTGCGCTTGCGCGACATTGGCGGCCTGATCGTCATCGACTTCATCGACATGACCCCTGCCAAGAACCAGCGCGCCGTGGAAGAGAAAGTCCGCGAATGCCTGGAAGCCGACCGCGCTCGCGTGCAAGTCGGTCGCATCTCGCGCTTCGGCCTGCTGGAAATGTCCCGCCAACGCCTGCGTCCATCGCTCGGCGAAAGCAGCGGCATCGTCTGCCCGCGTTGCAACGGCACCGGCATCATCCGTGACGTTGAATCGCTGTCGCTGGCGATCCTGCGCCTGATCGAAGAAGAAGCCCTGAAAGACCGCACCGCCGAAGTTCGCGCACAAGTGCCGATCCCGGTGGCCGCGTTCCTGCTCAACGAAAAACGCAACTCGATCACCAAGATCGAACTGCGCACCCGTGCCCGCATCGTCATTCTGCCGAATGATCACCTCGAAACGCCGCACTTCGAAGTTCAGCGTCTGCGTGATGACAGCCCGGAAGCGCACATCAATCAGTCCAGCTACGAAATCGCTGCTGCCGCTGCCGAAGTCGAAGAAGTCCAGCCAGCCGCTGCGACCCGCACTCTGGTTCGCCAGGAAGCCGCGGTGAAAACTGCGCCGGCCCGCGCCAACGCGCCAGTGCCGACTGAAGTCGCCGCCCCTGCGCCTGTCGCAGCACCGGTTGCCGTGCCAGAACCAAGCCTGTTCAAAGGCCTGGTGAAATCGCTGGTCAGCCTGTTCGCGACCAAAGAAGAGCCAGCCGCTCCGGTAGTTGTTGAAAAACCAGCGACCACCGAGCGTCCAGCGCGTAACGAAGAGCGCCGCAACGGTCGTCAGCAGAGCCGCAACCGTAACGGTCGCCGCGATGAAGAACGCAAACCTCGCGAGGACCGTGCACCGCGTGAAGAACGCGCACCACGTGAGCCACGCGAAGAGCGTCAACCACGCGAAGCCCGTGAAGAAACTGCAACTCCGGCCGTTGCTCGCGAAGAACGCGCACCGCGCGCCCCTCGTGAAGAACGTGCACCGCGCGCACCTCGCGAAGACCGCAAGCCTCGCGGCGGTGATCGTGAAGAACGCGTCCGTGAACTGCGTGAACCACTCGACGCCGCTCCGACTGCTGCCGCAGCCGCTACTGGCACTGTTGCCACCGCGACCACAGCGGAAGAGCGTCCAGCGCGCCAGCCACGTGAAGAACGCGCGCCACGCCAACCGCGTGAAGAGCGTCAACCCCGTGCCGAGCAAGCTGTCGCCGCCGTTGCTGAAGAAGAGCTGACCAACGAAGAGCAACTGCAGGAAGACGGTCAGGACAACGCCGAAGGCGATCGTCCACGCCGCCGCTCCCGTGGCCAGCGTCGTCGCAGCAACCGTCGCGAGCGTCAACGCGATGCCAACGGCAACGTGATCGAAGGTTCGGAAGAATCCGAGTCCGCCGAAGGCAGCGAAGGCAACGACAACAACCAGGCACCAAGCGCTGGTGATCTGGCCGCCGGCCTGGCCGTTACTGCAGCCGTCGCCAGCAGCGTGATCAGCGCTCCGGCCGAAGCTCAGGCCAACGAGCAAGCCGAACGCGCCACCGCCGCCGTGCAGGAAACTGCTCCGGTAGAAGCGCCGGTTGTTGAAGCGACTACTCCGGTAGAAGCCACGGCATCGCCGGAAATCGAAGTCGCGCCGGTTCGTCAGGCACAGCCTGAAGTTCAAGCTGCTGCCGAGCCTGCTTTTGTCGCCGAAGCTGCCCATCAGGCAACTCCGGAAACATCGACCGAAACAGTCACCGAAGCCGTTCGCGAAGTGCGTGAAGAGCAAACCGCGTTCAACTGGGTCTCCGAGCCAGTAGCCGCTGAGCCAACCGTCGAAGCCCCAGCGCCAGTCGCTGAAGCTGCGGCAGTGGAAGCTTCGTCGGTTGAAGCTCCGTCGATTGAAGCTCCGTCGGTTGAAGCTCCGGTAAACGAAGCCCCAGTAAACGAAGCTCCAGTAATTCAAGCTCCGGCATTCAAAGCGCCGTCGTTTGAAGCGCCAGTCGCCGAGCCAGTGGTTGCTGCCGCCGGGCCTGCTCCAGTGGTTGAAGCACCGGTTGTTGCCGAAGTGGCTGCACCGGTTGTCGAAGCTGCTCCGGTCAGCGCCCTGACTGAAAACGGCCGCGCGCCGAACGACCCACGTGAAGTGCGTCGCCGCAAGCGTGAAGCCGAGCGTCTGCAGAAAGAAGCCGAACAGGCTGCTTCTGCTGCTCCGGCCGCTGCTGAAGTTGCCGAGGCAGCCCCTACCCCGACTGCTGAAGCGCCTGCTGCTGGCACAGTTGAAGCCGCTATCGACGAAGCGCCACGCTCCGTTCAAGACGCGGTACAGCAACACGAGCAAGCCCTGGAAAAAGAACACGAGCCTAAACCCCTCGTCTGATTCCATCGGCCATTAAAAAGCCCCGCCTGGTGATCCAGGCGGGGCTTTTTTTATGTTCACCACAATCTCTGTGGGAGCAAGCTTGCTCGCGATGGCGGTGAGTCAGCTTGCATCAATGTTGAATATTTAACCGCTATCGCGAGCAAGCTCGCTCCCACAATGGAGGTGCGGCAGAACTACTGGAAGACCAACCTCTGCGGCACATCCACATCCCACAACACACCGGGATCATCCACCGCCACTTCCACCACCCGCGCCTGCGCGAACAACGGCTTGGCCCCGCGATCCCCTGACAACTTCATCAACTCGGGACCGAAGCGCCGCCCAAATCCCACCGGGTGTCCAGGGTCGCCCTCATGCACCGCGACGCTGATGCAATCCTCGGCCATCCCCGTCACCACCCGCTCAACACTCGAAGGCAAGATAAACGGCATATCCCCGAGCACGATCAACCAACCATCAAGTTCGGCACACGCCGCCACGCCGGCAGCGATGCTGTCGCCCATGCCGGTCGATTCGATCAGCACAATGTCGAAGCCGTAAGCCTGCGCCATGCGAATCACCTGCGGGCGATCCTCGGTGGTCACCAGCACACGCTTGTGCAGCGATGCCGGCAAACTCACCAGCACTTGCTCGATCACCGAACGCACGGCGCCATCGCGACCGGTGCAATCAGCGAGCAATTTGTCTTTATCAGCACCGGCAACCTGGCGAAACCGACTGCCCTGCCCCGCCGCCAGCACGATCACGCCAATCGGCTCACTCATACGTCCTCCCGCAACGGCTTCTTCTGTTTCAGCTCGACGCCGTTTTTGATCGCGACAATTTCGGCCAGCAGCGACAAAGCGATTTCCGCCGGAGTGTGGCTGCCGATGTGCAGGCCGATCGGGCCGTGCAGCCGCTCGATGGCCTGTGCTGACAAGCCCAGCTGAGCCAGGTTGTCGCGGCGTTTCTGACTGTTGACCCGCGAACCCAGCGCCCCCACGTAAAACGCCTTCGAATCGAGCGCCGTCAGCAGCGCCATGTCATCCAGACGTGGATCGTGGGTCAGCGCGACAATGGCCGTGCGCTCGTCGGTCTGAATGTTCAGCACCGCTTCGTCGGGCATGCCCGTGACAAATCGGCCGTGCTGTTCTTCCCAGCCGTAGACGAACTCGGTGCGCGGATCGCAGATCAGCACTTCGAAATCCAGCAGCCGCGCCATCTCCGCAACATAACGCGACAACTGCCCCGCACCGATCAGCAGCAGACGCCAGCGTGGCCCGTAGATCGCGCGCAACGTATTGCCGTCGAAACTCAGCGCATCGGTCTTGCTCGCGGGCTCCAGCAGCACTGCGCCGCTGGAAATATCCAGCAGACGCGCGACGATTTCATGGTCTTCACAACGCGCCAGCAATTCGGCGACCCACGCCGGATCGCCGACGCGTTCCTCGGTCAGGCGCAACGTGCCGCCGCAAGGCAACCCGAACCGCGCGGCCTCCTCGCGGGTAACGCCGTAGGTGATCAACTGCACCGGCGGCCCGTCAGGCGGGATCCGCCCGTCGTGCAACCGCGCAATCAGGTCGTCCTCGACGCAACCGCCGGACACTGAGCCGATCACCACGCCGTCCTCGCGCAACGCCAGCATCGCGCCAGGTGCCCGGGGCGCGGTGCCCCAGGTCTGGACCACGCTGTACAACATCACGCGCTGACCGGCGCGGCGCCATTCGAGGACGCTGCGCAAGACGTTCAGATCGACGCTGTCCATCAGGCTTCAGCCTTCTGCCAGCCCTGCAACTGATAACGCACCGGCAAGTCACGAATGCGTTTGCCGGTCGCGGCAAAGATCGCGTTACACAATGCCGGGGCAATCGGCGGCACGCCCGGTTCGCCGACGCCGCCCAATGGCACCTCACCCGGTGGCGTAACCAGATGTATCGCGACTTCCTTCGGTGCGAGCGACATGCGCGCCACTTCATACATGTGGAAGTTGTCCTGCTGGACCTTGCCGTCCTTGAAGCTGATCTCGCCGAGCACCGCGTTGCCGAGGCCCATCACGCAAGCGCCTTCGAACTGCGAACGGATGCGCTCGGGGTTGATCTGCGGACCGCAATCCACCGCAATGTCAGCCTTGTGCACGATCAACGTGCCATCGTCCTTGACCTCGACTTCAATCACCGCCGCCACGTAGGTGACGAAGCTGTAATGCACCGCCAGCCCCAAGCCTCGGCCCTTGGGCAATTGCCGACCCCAACCGGCAGCCTTGGCTGCGGTTTCCAGCACGGTGCGCATGCGCGCGGTATCGATTGGATAACGCTCCGGGGATTCGCCGTAATTCCACTCTTCACTCAAGGTGCGCGGATCAATCTTGCGATCCGGGCCGAGCAACTTCAGCTGATACTTCAGCGGATCCTGCCCAGCCTTGTGGGCCAATTCATCAACAAAGGTCTGAATCGCGAAACCGTGAGGAATGTTCGACACCGAGCGATACCAGCCGACCCGCGTGCGCACGGTCGCTTCCGGGTTTTCCAGGCGCACGTTGGGAATCGCGTACGCCATGTTGGTGAAACCCATGCCCAATTCGAACGCTGCTTCGTGGTTCATGCCCGGCGCAAACAGCGCGGTAATACTCGGCGCCACGGTGCGGTGCAACCAACCCGACGGCATGCCGTCCTTGTCCAGACTGGCTTTCAGGTATTCAGCCGACACGGTGTGGAAGTACGAACAATGGATATCGTCTTCACGCGTCCATTGCACGCGCACTGCTTTACCGGGGAATTCCTTGGCCAGAATCGCCGCTTCAACCACAAAATCCGGTTTCGACTTACGCCCGAAACCACCACCGAGCAATGTCACGTTGAACGTGACGTTATCGAACGGCACACCAAGGCGTTCGCCGATCCGCTCGCGGGTGACTTGCGGTGCCTGGCTTGGCGCCCAGGCTTCGATCACGCCGTCCTTGAAGCGGGCGATGGCGACCATCGGCTCCATCGGCGCCTGCGCCAGATGCGGCAAATAGTAGGACGCTTCCAACGTATTGGCGCCGCTCAAGGCTTTGTCGATGTCGCCGGTATTGCGCACCACTTTGCCGGGTTTCAGCGAAGCGGCTTCCAGTTCCTTGCGATAGGCAATCGAGTCGTAACTGGCATTCGGGCCGTCGTCCCACTCGATTTTCAGCGCCTCGCGGCCCTTGATCGCCGCCCAGGTGTTGCTCGCCACCACGGCCACGCCGCCCAATGGCTGAAATTCCGATGGCAACGGACGACCTTCGATCTGCAAGACTTTTATCACGCCGGGGACTTTCAGCGCGGCGCTGTCATCCACCGATTTGACCTTGCCGCCGTACACGGCCGGCCGAGCAATCGTGGCGTAAAGCATGCCCTCGAAATGCACGTCGGCGCCGTAGATTGCGCGGCCGTTGACGATGTCGTCGCCGTCGATGGCGCGCACACCTTCCTTGCCGATATAGCGAAACTCTGACGGCTGTTTGAGCCGCAGGCTGTCGCGCGCCGGTACGGCCAGCGCACCTGCGGCAGCGGCCAATTCGCCGTAACCGAGTTCACGTTTGCTCGGTTGGTGCACGACTTTGTGCAATTGCGCGCGGCATTCGCCGACCGGGACTTTCCACTGATCAGCGGCGGCTTGTTCGAGCATGGCTCGCGCGGCGGCACCGCAGCGACGCATCGGTTCGTACCAGTGACGCATGCTGCGCGAGCCGTCGGTGTCCTGGTTGCCGAAACGCACTTCGTCGCCCGGCGCCTGTTGCACTTTAACGCGCGCCCAATCGGCGTCGAGTTCATCGGCGACAACCATGCTCAGACTGGTGCGCACGCCCTGGCCCATTTCCGAGCGGTTGCAGACCACGGTGACCGTGCCGTCAGTGGCGATGCTGACGTAGACCTTCGGATCGTCGATCCAGCCGTTGGGCATGCCTTCGGCGCCGAACTTCTTGTCTTTCTCCTCAGCGAAAGCATCGGGCAACCCCCAACTCGCCGCGACCACCAGCGCACTGGTGGCGCCGACGCCTTTGAGAAAGCCGCGACGGCTCAGATTGCTCAGATTGCTCAGGGCAAAATCTTTCGGCAGCTGGCTCATGCCTTGGCCTCCTTCAGATGAGTCGAGGCCTGGCGGATCGCAGTCTTGATCCGGTTGTAAGTGCCGCAACGGCAAATGTTGCCGACCATTGCTTCTTCAATCTGCTCGTCGCTGGGATTCGGGTTGGTCTTGAGCAGCGCGGTGGCGGACATGATTTGCCCGCCCTGGCAGAAACCGCACTGGGCCACGGCGGTGTCGAGCCAGGCTTGCTGGACGACTTGCCCGACCGGATCGGCGTGCAGGTTATCGATGGTGCGCACGTCCTGGCCGATCACCGAGCCAATCGGCGTGATGCAGCTGCGCGCCGGCAGCCCGTCAATGTGGATGGTGCAGGCGCCGCACAGGCCCATGCCGCAGCCGAACTTGGTGCCGTTGTAACCGGCGACATCGCGAATCGCCCAGAGCAGCGGCATGTCTTCGGTGACGTCGAGTTGATGGTCTTCGCCATTGAGTTTCAGGGTAATCATGGGCACGCCCGCATAGTTGGTTTGGTCATGGGGTCGAGCAATCTGCCGCCGGGGGATGGCGGTGGGTGCAACAGATCGGCTCAGGCTAATCGGCTCTCTTACGTGGACGGATGCGTCTGCGTCGGGCCTGTCGTTAAATAAATGGGTGAAACAAATGGTTGCATCGTTAGGTGGCTAAGTTAACCCAGCGTTAACAAAAAAGCCCTGCACATTTGAAGTGTGCAGGGCTTCGAATTCGATCTTGAAAGCGTAGCCTCAATAACGATTAGGCTCCATTTCCAGCTCCACACCGAATCGCTGCGAAATGTCTTGCTGGATGCGTTGCGCCAGTTCCAGCAGTTGCAGCCCGGTCGCGCTGCCGTAGTTGACCAGCACCAGCGCCTGCAATTTGTGCACGCCGGCATCAGCGTCGCGGAAACCTTTCCAGCCAGCCTTCTCGATCAGCCAACCGGCGGCCAGTTTCATCTGCCCGTCGGCTTGCGCGTACGCCACCAAATCCGGGTATTCGACCTTCAGTTGCGCAACCAGCGACGCCGGCACCAACGGGTTTTTGAAGAAACTGCCGGCATTGCCGAGCACCGCCGGGTCCGGGAGTTTTTCGCTGCGGATGCTGCAAATCGCCTGGCTGACATCAGTCGGCGTCGGCTGATCGATGCCCTGCTCGGTCAGGCGTTGACGCACCGGGCCGTATTCCAGATGCAAGTGCGCAGCGCGGCTCAAAGTAAAGCGCACCCGCAGAATCAACCAGCGGCCCGGCTGCTGTTTGAACACGCTGTCGCGGTAAGCGAAATTGCAGTCCTGCAGGGTGAAATCGCGCAGCTCGCCGGTCTGCCGATCCAGCGCAGTGAGGCCGGCGAACACGTCTTTGATCTCGACGCCGTAAGCGCCAATGTTTTGCATCGGCGCGGCGCCGACAGTGCCGGGGATCAGGCTGAGATTCTCCAGCCCGGACAACCCCGCCGCCAGCGTGTGTTGCACAAACGGATGCCAAGGCTCACCGGCCTCGGCCTCGATCACCACTTGGCTGCCGTCATCGCTCAACACACGAATGCCGCGCGTGGCCATGCGCAGCACCAGCGCCTGAATATCGGCGGTCAGGAGCAAATTGCTGCCGCCACCGATCACCAACAGCGGCACTGCGTGCGTGGCGGCATAGGCCAGCGCGTCACGAACATCGGCGTCGCTGTGCGCTTCGGCAAACAGCTGCGCCTCAACGTCGACGCCAAAACTGTTGAACGGCTTGAGCGAAACCCGGGGTTGTACCTGCAAACTCATAACCGTCCTTTTAACTCGATCACCAGCCGATCACTGGCACGTTCGATCAGATCCAGCACGTACTCGAAGCCTTGGTCGCCGTCGTAATACGGATCCGGCACTTCATCGATTTCGGATTCATAACGGCGCAGGAACAGGTCCAGCTCGGCTTTGCCCTTGGCCGGTTGCAAGGCCTTGAGGTTGCGCAGGTTGCTGTTGTCCATCGCCAGGATCAAATCGTAACTGGAGAAATCGGCGCGGCTGACTTGCTGCGCGCGTTGCGCCGACAAGTCGTAACCGCGCAACTTGGCCGCCGCTTGACTGCGCTTGTCCGGCGCGTTGCCGACATGCCAGTCACCGGTGCCGGCCGAAGCCACTTCGATCTGCCCGGCCAGCCCCGCTTCGCGCAGTTTGTGGCGCAGCACGCCCTCAGCGGTGGGCGAGCGGCAAATGTTGCCGAGGCAGACAAACAGAACCCGCATCAGGCCTCCAGCAAGCGACGAACGCGCTCAAGGTCTTCGACGGTATCGACGCCGGTCGGCGGCGCGATCAACGCATCGGCAACGTGGATGCGCACGCCGTGCCACAAGGCGCGCAGTTGCTCCAGAGATTCGGTGTTTTCCAGCCAGCACGGGCCCCAGCTGACGAAGTCATGCAGGAAACCGGCGCGATAGGCGTAGATGCCGATGTGACGGCGATACGGCACACCTTCCGGCATCTGCTCGCGGGTTTTGGCGAACGCGTCGCGCGCCCACGGCAACGTGGCACGGCTGAAGGTCAGCGCCAGACCATTCAGGTCGCTGACGACCTTGACCACGTTGGGGTTGAACAGGGTTTCGACGTCTTCGATCGGCTCGGCCAACGTGGCCATGCGCGCTTCGGTGTAGGCGGCGAGGTTGGCGGCCACCTGGTCGATCACGCTCGGCGGAATCAGCGGCTCGTCGCCCTGCACGTTGACCACGATCGCGTCTGCGGCCAAGCCCAGCTTCGTCGCAACTTCGGCCAGACGGTCGGTGCCGGAATTGTGATCTTCGCGGGTCAGCACCACCTCAGCGCCGAAGCCTTTGCAGGCCTCGACAATCCGCGCATCGTCAGTGGCAACCACCACGCGCTGGGCGCTGCTTTTGCTCGCCTGTTCCCAGACGTGCTGGATCATCGGTTTGCCGGCGATCAGCAGCAGCGGTTTGCCCGGCAGGCGGGTCGAGGCGTAGCGCGATGGAATGACAACGGTAAAGGCTGTGGTCATTTATCCAGGCGCTCGTCGGTGGTCAGGGTGCGGGCTTCGGTTTCGAGCATCACCGGAATGCCGTCGCGGATCGGGTACGCCAGGCCTGCGCCTTTGCTGATCAGCTCGGTCTTGTCGGCGCTGAGCTTGAGTGGGCCTTTGCAGACCGGGCAAGCGAGGATATCGAGCAATTTGGTGTCCATGAGCGTTCCCTGGATAAAGACGTAATTAAGGCAAAAGACGATTCGGCAACAGACGCATCAGCTGCGTATCAAACCAGGCCACAAAGGCCGGCGACGGCGCAGCATCGACCGCCAGGTACCACCAGTCGGCGGCAGCAAAGGCGCGGCACTTCACCGCGTCCTTTTCGGTCATCACCAACGGCAATGACGGGATGAAATTCAACGCCTGCACGCTGTACTCGGCGTGGTCGGCAAAGGCATGCGGCAGTGGCCGCCAGTGTAGCGTTTCGAGGGTATTGAAGAAACGCTGCGGATTGCCGATCCCGGCCACTGCGTGCAGCGCCTGACCGGCAGGAAAGTGATCGAGCGGCCGGCGTTCGCCGCTGTGCAGGTTGACCAGCGCGGTCGGTTGCAACTGAAAGGCAAAACCGTCGTCGCGGTCTTCGGCGGCGCCGTTGAACAGCACGGCATCGACGCTTTGCAAGCGCTCGACCGGCTCGCGCAACGGCCCGGCGGGCAGGCAACGCTGATTGCCCAAGCCGCGCGCGGCGTCGATCAGCACCAGTTCAAGGTCGCGGGCCAAGCGGTAATGCTGCATGCCGTCGTCGGACAGAATCAGGTCCAGCGCTTCGCTGGCCAGCAATGCCTTGACCGCGTTGCTGCGGTTGGGGTCGATCATCAACGGCACGCCGGTGCGCTGGACGATCAGCAACGGCTCATCACCGGCAATCGCCGCGCTCTGCTCCGCTTCGACACGCCACGGCAGTTGCGGCGGCTTGGCGCCATAACCGCGACTGACCACGCCGACGCGCAAACCGCTGCGTTGGCAATGCTCGATCATCCACAGAATCAACGGTGTCTTGCCGGTGCCACCGACTGTGATGTTGCCGACGACAATCAACGGCACCGGCGGTTGGTAGATTTCGCCCTCGCCGGCCAGGAACCGCTGGCGCTTGCCGACCACAATGCGCCGGTACAGCCATTCCAGCGGCTGCAGCAGCTTCAGCGCCGGATGACCGGCATACCACGCGGCGAGCAAACGATCAGACATGGCCATCAGGGTGCGGGCGGCGCCGCCTCGACGGTGGTCATGCGCAAATGGCTGAAACCGAGCTTCCCGGCGGCGTCCATGGCGATGATGACGGACTGATGCTGGGCCTTGCCGTCGGCGCTGATGGACAACGGCAAGTTGGTGTCGCCATTGGATTCCTTGCGCAAGGCGTCCATCAACGTCGCCAGATCATTTTTCGGCAGCAATTGGTTGTTTACCGAAAACACGCCTTCGGCGCTGATCGCCACGTCGAGTTGCTTGAGCTGCTGATCTTCGGCCGGGGAGCCGCTGACCGCTTCCGGCAGTTCGACGCGCAACTGGGTCTCGCGGGTAAACGTGGTGGTCACGACAAAAAACAGCAGCAAAATGAACACCACGTCGATCAGCGACGCGAGGTTGATGTCGACATTCTCCCGTTGCTTGCGGCGGAATTTCACGCTTTGCCCTCAGCCAGATCGACGTCACGGTCGCCCTGCACCACCTCGACCAGCTTGATCGCTTCCTGCTCCATGCCGACCACCAGTTCATCGATGCGCCGTTGCAGGAAACGGTGGAAGAACACCGACGGAATACCGACCATCAGGCCCGCCGCCGTGGTGATCAACGCTTTCGAGATCCCCCCGGCGAGCACCGCAGCGTTGGTGGTCATGCCCGTGCCCATGAACGCGCTGAAAATATCGATCATGCCCAGCACCGTCCCGAGCAACCCGAGCAGCGGGGCCATGGCGGCGATTGTGCCGAGCGCATTGATGTAGCGCTCCAGCTCGTGAATCACCCGAGCGGCGGCTTCTTCGATGCACTCTTTCATGATCTCGCGACCATGCTTGGAGTTGGCCAGGCCGGCCGCGAGGATTTCGCCCAACGGCGAGTTGGCGCGCAGTTCCTTGAGTTTCTCTTTATTGAGCTGTTTGTCCTTGATCCAGACCCAGACCTGCCCGAGCAAGTGCTCCGGGGTCACGCGACTGGCGCGCAGGGTCCACAGACGTTCAGCAACGATTGCCATTGCCGCGATGGAACTCAGAATGATCGGAATCATCATCCAGCCGCCGGATTTAACCAATTCCCACACAGTGACAGTCCCCTCGAAAAAGTGCGCCACTCTAACATAGGGGTTCGGCGCACCGAAGACTGTCATGTCGCATCCCGTCTGGCCGTGATAGCTCATGGCTATTTATTGCCCCCGTGGTCAACCGTTGGCGAATCACGCCAGAAGCGCCGTTGTTGACGCATCGTCTGCGGTGCTTCGTAGCTGCAGAGTTGCAGACGGATGGCGCCGTGCTCGGCACTGTCATAGATGCGCAAGCCGCGTTTGCGATAGCGCGCCAGCACCGTGGGATGCGGATGACCAAAGGAATTGCCATGCCCGCGCGAGATCAGCACGGCTTTGGGTTGCAGCGCGCTGAGCAGCGCCATCGACGAAGAACTGCGACTGCCGTGGTGCGGCGCCGCCAGCCAATCGGTGCTGACTGCCAACGGGCTGTCGAGCAGCGCGCGCTCGGCGTGGCGGTCAATATCGCCGGTCAGCAGCAAACGTTCGCCGTTGGCCTCAATCTGCAGCACGCAGGATTTTTGATTGCTTTCGCTCGCCGCTGACCATTGCCAGAGCTGGAATGTCACGCCGTCCCACGTCCATTGCCGGCCACTTTCGCAATCCTCGGCCAGCAATTCGCCGGGCAAGCCTTGAGGATCGCCGCTGAGCACGCGCGCCACCGCCAGCCCGTTGGCGACCGAGCGCGCGCCGCCGGCATGATCGGCGTCGGCATGGCTGAGCAACATCACATCGAGTTGCTTCACCCCGAGTTTGCGCAATGCCGGCAGCACCACGCGCTCGCCGAGGTCGAAATCGCCGACGCGCGGGCCGGCGTCGTAGAGCAACGCGTGATGCCGGGTGCGCACCAGAATCGCCAGACCCTGGCCGACATCGAATTGCCAGACGTCGGCACGGCCCTCGGGCACTTCATCGCGCGGCGGAAACACCAGCAACAGCAGCAGCGGCCAGCCTAGCGCGCGCATCGGCACGCCACGCGGCATCAAGAGCAGGAACGCGCCCAACCCACCGAGCACACCAATCCATAACGGCACCGCCACCGGCACCCACGCGGGCAGTTGATTGGCGACCAATCCGAGGCCTTTGAACATCAGGTCGATCAGCCCGCCGGCCAGCCACAGCAAGCCTTCACCGACCACCGGCACTGGCAGCAGTAACGTCCCCAACAAGGCTGGCGGCAATACCACCAGACTGATCCACGGCACCGCGAGCAGATTGACCAGCGGCCCGCTGACACTGATGGGCAATCCCAATAACAGCAGCACCGGGCACAGGCCAATCGCGATCAACCATTGCGCGCGAGTCCAGGTTTGCCACCAACGCCACGGGCCCAGTCGCCCGCCGAAAGTGAAGATCAACACCGCGACCGCCGTGAACGACAACCAGAAACCTGGTTGCAGGCTCGCCAGCGGGTTGAGCAATAACACTCCACCGAGCGCCAGCGACAGCGGCCACCACGCGCCGAGATGACGAAAGCGCAATCGCCACAACAGCACCAGGCCAATCATCACGCAGGCGCGGCGCACCGGCACGTCGAAACCGGCCAGCAGTCCGTAACCGAGCGCGGCGGCGAACGCCAAGCCACACGCCCACGGCAACCACGGGATTCGCCCCGGCCACATGCCGTAACGGGCGAGCAAAGCGATCAACAAGTACACCGTGCCCGCCAGTAACCCGATGTGTTGCCCGGAAATCACCAACAGGTGGACGGTGCCGGTGTCCTGCAACACTTGCCAGTCTTCGCGGCTCAAACCGGCGCCATCGCCCAGTACCAGTGCCGCCAGCGCCCCGGCGCGGCCCTGCGCATCGACGTTGAGCAAGCGCTGGCGGATGCCGTCGCGCCACGCCCAACGCGCGGGCGCCAAGCGTTGGCCGTCCTTGACGCTGCCCGTCGCGCCGATGCCTTGGGCCAGTAACCAGGCGTCGTAATCGAACGCGTGCGGATTGAGCAGACCCACCGGGCGCTTCATTTTCACCGCCAGCCGCCAGCGTTCGCCGCTGTTGACCGGTGGCCCGCCGTACCACGCCAGGCGCATCAGCGACGGCACTGCGGCGTGGCGCGAGCGCGCGTCGGCCAGTTCGAAACGCACCACCGTTTCGCTGTTTTGCGGCAACCCTGTGATTCGCCCTCCGACCCAGCGCGTTTCGCCATCCAGCTTCGCGGGCAGCCGATCATCCAGCGCCGTTTGCGCAAAACCACAGGCCCAGCTAAAACCAAACAGCAAGAATGCCAACGGATACGTGCGAAACGGCAGCAGCATCAACGCCACCACCGGCAACAACAGCCACAACCAGACCGGCGGTAATTCCGGTAAAAAACGCAACGCTAATAATCCGAGCGCCAGCGCCACTATCCATGTGCGCATAAGCCCGTCCTTGAGAGGTTCCTCCCTAGGCTTAGTCGGCTTTATGCAGGTGCATGGTTATTAATTGTCACAAAGTCTGAATGGGCCACTTATAGAATCCAGACATACTTGCGGCCTGAACCGACCGAGAAGCCTTATGCCCCGGCGCTTATTCAAACGCTACATGCCAGACCCGACCAGCATCAGGGAACACAAATCCTTACGCTTTCTCGGCACTCTGCTGCATGACCCCAACCTCTGGCACCTCAATCGACACTCGGTGGCCCGGGCGATGGCGGTAGGTCTGTTTGCCGCGTTCCTGCCGGTTCCCCTGCAAATGATTGTCGCTGCGGTGCTGGCGATCATGGTGCGCGGCAACATGCCGATTGCGGTGAGCCTGGTTTGGCTGACCAATCCGATCACCATGCCAGCGGTGTTCTTTTGCACCTATCAGACCGGCGCTTGGCTGATGGATGTGCCGGCCCGACATCTGCCGGATGAGCTGACCTGGGAATGGATCAGCGGCCAACTCTCGACGTTGTGGCAGCCGTTTTTGCTGGGTTCGGTGGTGGTGGGATTGGTGCTTGGCGCCCTCGCCTATTGCCTGACCATGATGTATTGGCGTTGGTGGGTGGCGCGGCAGTGGCGGCGGCGCAAGAAGAAGAGAATGGGTTGAATGCAAAACGGCCTCCTTTTAATGGGAGGCCGTTTTTTTATGCGGTGTTTGCGCTGACGCCATCGCGAGCAAGCTCGGCTCCCACAGGTTCAGCGTTTGCCCCCCTGTAGGAGCGAGGCTTGCCCGCGAAGCAGACGACTCGGTCGCAGATCAGGTGCGCATGCCGCGCCCACTCACCAGCAACCGCGCGCAAGCGACGTACAGCACCACGGTCGCCACGATCATGAAGGTAATCGCCACGCTGATCTTGATGTCCGACACGCCAAGGATGCCGTAACGGAAGGCGTTGACCATGTGCAGCACCGGGTTGGCCAGTGACACGGTTTGCCAGAACGGCGGCAGCAGCGAAATCGAGTAGAACACCCCGCCCAGATAAGTCAGAGGCGTCAGCACGAACGTCGGGATGATCGAAATATCATCGAAGTTGCGCGCAAACACAGCGTTGATGAAGCCCAGCAACGAGAAAATCGTCGCGGTCAGCACCACCACCAGAATGGTCACGCCGAGGTGATGCACCTGCAAATCGGTGAAGAACAATGACAGCAGCGTCACGATGACCCCGACCATCAAACCGCGCAGCACGCCGCCCAAGGTGTAGCCGATCAGAATCGTGTGCGGCGACACCGGCGAGACCATCAATTCCTCGATGGAACGCTGGAACTTGCTGCCGAAGAAACTCGACACCACGTTGCCGTAGGAGTTGGTGATCACCGACATCATGATCAGCCCCGGCACGATGTACTCCATGTAAGTGAAGCCACCCATGCCCCCGATCTGCTTGCCGATCAGGTTACCGAAGATCACAAAGTACAGAACCATGGTGATCGCCGGCGGCAGCAGCGTCTGCGGCCAGATCCGGGTAAAGCGCCGGACCTCACGGTAAACGATGGTATTGAGGGCAACGAGGTTGGGCTGCAGCTCGGAACTCATACCGCCACCTTCGACAGATTTTTCTCCACCAGGGACACGAACAACTCCTCGAGGCGATTGGTTTTGTTGCGCAAGCTCAGCACTTCGATGCTCTGATGCGCCAACTGGGTGAACAGCGCGGTGATGCCCATGGCTTTGTCGACCTGCACTTCAAGCGTATGGCCATCGATCAGCTTGGTCGGGTAACCGAGCAACTGCGGCGGTGTGGTCAAGGTGTTCTTGATGTCGAGCAGGAAGGTTTCCACGTGCAACTGGCCGAGCAGCGTTTTCATGCTGGTGTTTTCGACGATAGTGCCGTGGTCGATGATCCCGATGTTGCGGCACAACTGCTCAGCCTCTTCCAGGTAATGCGTGGTGAGGATGATGGTGATGCCTTTTTGATTCAGTTCGGTGAGGAAGGTCCACATCGAACGACGCAGTTCGATGTCCACGCCCGCCGTCGGTTCGTCGAGGATCAGCAGACGCGGTTCGTGAACCAGCGCGCGCGCAATCATCAAACGCCGTTTCATCCCGCCCGACAGCGAGCGCGATGGCGTATCACGTTTGTCCCAGAGACCGAGCTGAGTCAGGTATTGCTCGGCGCGTTCCTTGGCGATTTTCGATGGGATGCCGTAATAACCGGCCTGGGTCACGACAATATCGAAGGTCTTTTCGAACTGATTGAAGTTGAATTCCTGCGGCACCACGCCAATCGAGCGCTTGAGTTGCGCAGGGTTCTTGTCCAGGTCGTGGCCGAAGATATTCACCGTGCCGCTGGTTTTGTTGACCAGGGTCGAGAGAATGCCAATGGTGGTGGATTTGCCAGCGCCGTTAGGGCCGAGCAAAGCAAAAAAGTCACCTTCGGCGACGTCCAGATCGATACCACTCAAGGCCTGGAAACCGTTGCCGTAGGTTTTGGTTAGCTGCCGGATGGACAGAGCGGAACTCATATCTGATTACGCACCAAGAAGGGAAGAAAGGAATAAATAAGGGCGGGCGGCGACGAAAACAACCGCGGCGCAGGAGCGCAATGGTGCGTGTCGCCGTCGCACAAGTACAGTCAAGTGTGTCGATAGTGAGTATTAAGTCAACGCGGTCATGACCGCCTTCTGATACGCCGGACGCTGTTTCAACCGCGCATACCAGCCTTCGAGATGCGGCTGCGGCGCGCGCTCGATGGGCATCTCGAACCAGGCATAAATGAAACTGCCCAGCGGAATGTCGCCCATGCCGATTTCGGCGCCGGACAGGTACGGTTGGTTCGTCAATGCCTGATCGGCCATCGACAGCAAGCCTTCGCATTCCTTGATCGCCGCATGGATGGCGGGCCAGTCCTGCTGATCTTTCGGCGTGCGCAACACACCCCAGAACACTGTGCGGAACGGGCCGGCGAAACTTGAAGTGGTCCAGTCCATCCATTTGTCAGCGGTCGCGCGCGCCTGAACATCCTGCGGATACCACGTCGTGTTGCTGGCGTGTTTGGCCATCAGGTAACGCACGATGGCATTGGATTCCCACAGGACAAAACCGTCGTCCTCAATCACCGGCACCCGCCCATTCGGATTCATCGCCCGGTACTGCGGCGTGTCGACGACCCCGAACGCACCACCGGCATCGATGGCTTCGTAGGCGAGGCCGAGTTCTTCGGCGGCCCACAGTGGTTTGCGCACATTCGACGAGTTTTTCCGACCCCAGATCTTCAGCATGACCGCCTCTTTATGGATGAATGCGCAGGCAGCATACGCCGGATCAGGCCCGACTCAAATCACCCTGCATGTCGCCACGCATGTCACCCAAAAGCGCGGGCAGATGGTCGCCGAAGAGGTGCGGATAGCACTTTTTCAGGTGTTGGAAAAAGAATGTCTCAGGCACGTCAGCGAACTGGCCGTGGTCCACCAGGTACTCCATCAACAGCTCGCCGTCGCGGTTGAACGGATGGAAAACGCTGTCGTGCTCGCCGTCGAATTCCAGCGGCGCGACATTGAACAATTCGCACAAACCCTGATTGAACGCCGGCGTCGCTTTGACCCAGCGCCCGTTCAAAAACAACTCGGTGTAACCGTGCATGGCGAACACATCGCTCTTGAGCAATTCCAGCAAACGCGGCGTCGACAGGTGATTGCGCACGTCCGCCAGTCCAATACGCGCGGCGATCCCACAATGCCGGGCACATGCCGCCAACAAAGTCGCTTTGGGCACGCAGTAACTTTCGCCGGCCGCGAGTGCGTAACTGCCACGCAAGGTGTCTGGGTCGCGGCTGAAGGTGTAGGGGTTGTAGCGCACGGCCTCACGCACCGCGTAATACAGATTGATCGCCTGCTGCACGGGATCGCGACTGACCCCACGATGCTTTTCGGCGAACTCCACCACTGCGCGGTGGTCACTATCGATGAAGCGGCCGGGATTCAAATACTCGTGCATGAGGGCGATCTCCTGGGGGAGCCTCGAGTCTAGCGACACCTTCAGCACAGAGATAACGACGTTTCGGCCAAACATGGGCGCTTTGCCGCTACCCCCGCGAACGTTTTCCCAGGGCTGTTGCCCACAGTTCTTACAAAACCCGTCCAAGGTTTCCCACGATATCAATCACATCGGTCTGACCACACTGTTTTGCGGATGCCGTCTAAGCTCTGAAGGTTGGTTTTGCCCTGGTGTCACGGAGGATTAAATATGCTGTTGTTGTGGATACTGGTTCTGATCGTCGGAGTCGCCTATTTGGCTCACCGCCGCGTCGCCCCGCTGCCGGCGTTGGGCATTGTGGCTGTTTACGTGTTGGCGATGGGCGCCTTCAGCCATGCACCGGGTTGGCTGTTGCTGATTCTCTGGGTGCTGATCGCTGCGGTGGCGGCGCCTCTGTTGCTGCCCGACCTGCGCCGCAAATACTTCAGCGCGCCGCTGTTCAGCTGGTTTCAGAAAACCCTGCCGCCGATGTCGCAAACCGAACGCGACGCCATCGATGCCGGCACCGTGTGGTGGGACGGCGAACTGTTCAGCGGTCGTCCGGACTGGGACAAGTTGCTGGCCTATCCAAAAGTCCAACTGACCGAAGAAGAACAGGCCTTCATTGATGGCCCGACCGAAGAACTCTGCGCGATGGTCAGCGATTGGCAGATCGGCCAGGACATGGACCTGCCGCTCGAAGCCTGGACGCACATCAAGGAAAACGGCTTCTTTGCGCTGATCATTCCCAAGGAATTCGGCGGCAAAGGCTTCTCCGCGTACGCCCACTCTCAGGTCGCAATGAAACTGGCGACCCGCAGCGGCGACCTCGCCTCCACCGTCATGGTCCCGAACTCGCTGGGCCCTGCCGAACTGCTGCTGCATTACGGCACCGACGAACAACGCAACCATTACCTGCCACGTCTGGCGCGTGGCGATGACATCCCATGTTTCGCACTGACCGGGCCGCTGGCCGGCTCCGACGCGGGCGCGATGCCCGACACCGGGATCATCTGCAAAGGTGAATGGGAAGGTCAGGAAACCCTGGGCCTGCGCCTGAACTGGGAAAAACGCTACATCACCCTCGGCCCTGTCGCCACCCTGCTTGGTCTGGCGTTCAAGGCTTATGACCCGGATCACTTGCTGGGTGACAAGGAAGACCTCGGCATCAGCCTCGCGCTGATCCCCACCGAAACCCCTGGCGTCGAAATCGGCCGTCGTCACCTGCCGCTCGGCGCGGCGTTCATGAACGGCCCGAACTCCGGCAAAGACGTGTTCATTCCGCTGGAATTCCTCATCGGCGGCCAGGAAATGCTCGGCAAAGGCTGGATGATGCTGATGAACTGCCTGTCGGTCGGGCGTTCCATTTCCCTGCCGGCCGTGGGCACTGGCGCCGCCAAGTTCACCAGTCTGGTCACTGGCCAATACGCGCAAGTACGTGAACAGTTCAACGTGCCGCTGTCGGCATTCGAAGGTATCCAGGAAGCCATGGCGCGCATCGGCGGCAACGCCTGGATGATGGACGCCGCGCGCATGCTGACCGCCAACGCTGTGGATTTGGGCGAGAAACCATCGGTGTTGTCGGCGATCCTCAAATATCACCTGACCGAACGCGGCCGCGAGTGCATCAGCCACGCGATGGACGTGCACGGCGGCAAAGCAATCATCATGGGGCCGAACAACTATCTGGGCCGCAGCTGGAATGGCGCGCCGATCTTCATCACCGTGGAAGGCGCGAACATCCTTTCGCGCAACCTGATGATCTTCGGCCAAGGCGCGATTCGCTGCCATCCATTCGTACTCAAGGAAATGGCGCTGGCCGGTCGTGAAGACAAGGATCAGGCACTCAAGGAATTCGACGGTCTGCTGCTCCAGCACATCGGTTTTGCGGTCAGCAACGCTGCCAGCACGCTGGTGTTGAACCTCGGTTTCGGCCACTTCGAACACGCGCCGGGCAACAAGCTGAGCCAGGGTTACTTCCGCGCGCTCAACCGTCAGGCTGCCGCATTCGCCATGCTCGCCGACCTCAGCATGATGCTGCTGGGCGGCGAACTGAAACGTCGCGAACGTCTGTCGGCGCGTCTGGGCGATGTGCTCAGCAACATGTACCTCGCCTCCGCCGCCCTCAAGCGTTATCACGATCTGGACTCGCCGGACCACATGGCGCCATTGTTCAACTGGGCGATGGAAGAAAGCCTCGGTCAGTCCGAGCGGGCGTTGGACGAACTGTTGAGCAACTTCCCGAACAAGATCCTGGGTTGCCTGCTGCGGGTCATCGTGTTCCCGTTCGGCCGTCGCCACAAAGGTCCATCGGACAAACTCGGTGCCGAAGTGGCTGCGGTGATTGGCCGGGCCAAGGGCGATCCAACCCTCGAAGAGTTGCTCGGCGGTTGCTACCGTCCGCAGTCGGCTGATGACGCGGTTGGCGCGCTGCAACATGCGTGCAATCTGCTGAACAGCGCGCAGCCGTTGCACAAAAAGCTGCACGTCGCGCTCAAGAGCGGTCAGGTCAAACCGACTGCCGGCGAACACGCGATTGATGCCGCACTGGAGGTCGGCGTGTTGCAACCGGCAGAGGCGCAGACCCTGCGTGATGCCGAACTGGCGCGCCGCAAAGTCATTGATGTCGATGACTTCGACAAGGAAGAACTGGCGCTGGCCGACGGAAAGGTCCGCTGATCCTGTAAAAACCGGTGCGGGAGCTTTATACTCCCGCGCCCGTTTTGCTCTTGAGGACTTATCTCGTGTCCAATGTCGTTGCCGACCATCTCGTCTTGCTTGACCACTTGCGCAGCATCCTGGTCGCCGTCGGTGAGGCCGAACAGGTTCCTGATGAAAGCCACGCCCTGTTCATGGAGCGTTTCGACGAATTGCGTGAGTCGCTGCCGGTCGATCCGATCGAAAGCCAATATCTGGGTCAGGACATTCTCTGCCAGGTAATCACCCGTTATCCGCAAATCGCCCACCTGGTACCGCGCGACCTGCTCTGGTACTTCGCCGGCGATTGCTTGCATTACATGCCTGACGATGAAATCAATCTGTATCAGGCTCTGGAAGAACGTCGTTTCGAAGCTGAGCAGAACGATGAACCGTTTGACTGGAATCAGGAAAAACAGCTGCTGGCGATGTCGAACGACGACAGCAAGCACTGATCCCGGATCAGCAATGCAAAAGGCCCGCATGGACAACATGCGGGCCTTTTTTTGTGGCGTTAATGAGGGCGCCTTCGCGGGCAAGCCTCGCTCCTACAGGTTATGCGCGATCCCTGTAGGAGCGAGGCTTGCCCGCGAAGGCGTCAGTCAAAGCAATCCGTCACTCTCCGGCAACTCATACTCAGCCGCAACCTTGCCCAAGGCACTCGGCTTCCCCGGCTTGCTCAGCGTCGGCTCTTTCTCCAGGCACTCCACCAGATAATCAATCAACACCCGAAGCTTGGGCGGCAGATAACGCGTCGGTGAATGCAGCAACCAGGCACCGCCATGATAGGACGCGAGGAACGTCCAGTCCGGCAGCACCTGCACAATCAATCCCTGCTCCAGCGCATAACGCGCAGTGAAATACGGCAAGCTGCCAATGCCAATGTGCTGCAACACCGCGCCGAGCCGCACGCCTGTGTGGTTGGCCGCATAACGTCCACGCACGCCGACGGTCACCGCTTTGCCGCCCTTCTTGAATTTCCAGCGTGCATCGCTCGGGGTTTCGCCCAGGTAGATGCAGCTGTGATTGAGCAAGTCGTGAGGATGGGTCGGCGTGCCATGTTCGGCGAGGTATTGCGGGGTGGCGCACAGCAAATGGTCGATGGTCAGCAACTGCCGCCCGACCAATCCGGCCGGCGGGCGATCGGTGATACGGATCGCCAGGTCGACATTGTCATCGATCAAATCCACTTGCCGATCTTCCAGCAACAACTCCACATCGACTTTGGGATAACGCCGCAGAAATTCCGGCATATGCGGGTGAATCACAAAACGCCCCACCGCTTTCGGCACGCTGACCCGCACCAGACCTTCCGCCTCATGGTTGAACTGGCCGCTGATTTCCATCACTGACTTCGCCGCGCTGACCATTTCCTGGCAACGCTTGAACACTTCTTCGCCGCCATCACTCAAGCGCAATTTGCGCGTGGTGCGCTGCAGCAAACGCGTGTTCAAGGCTTTCTCCAAACGCGAAATGCTGCGGCTGACCGCCGAGGGCGACGAGCCTAATTGGCGAGAGGCTTCGGAGAAGCTGCCGGTCTCGACAACTTTGACGAAAATCGCCATCTCACCCAACAACGGCAGCGGTAGATTTATGCTCACAGCGCAACAGCCCTTTGATGTTTGAACGGATTATCACGGAAAACCACGATTCATATAATAAAAACAGAAACTTTAATAAGGGCATGGAATATGACGCTTCGCCTCTTTTTCCATAGTGATGACCTCAAGGCCAATGTGGAAGTCCTCGACTGCACGCCCCACGAGAATGAATTCGCGGTGGTTCTACGCGCCACACTGTTTCACCCACAGGGCGGCGGGCAGCCGTCGGACATTGGCTGGATCGGTGAAAGCCAAGTGCTGCGCGTGGTTCAGGATCCCGAGCGGATCGTCCATTACGTCGACCACCCGGTACAACTCGGGATGATCCAGATCCGCGTCGACGAACAACGCCGCCAACTCAACGCCCGCCTGCACTCGGCCGGTCACCTGATCGGGCATTTCATTCAGGCGCGCGGCTGGATGCCGATCAAGGCGCACCACTGGCCGGGCGAAAGCCGGGTGCAATTCAAACCGGCCGAATCGGCCGAAGAAGTGGATGTGGAAACCGTCCAGCGCGGCATCGAACAGTGGATTGCCGCCGACCTGCCGCGCCTGACGTCATTGCGCGAAGGCGCCCGGGAAATCAGTTTCGGCGACCTGCCGGCCTACGGTTGTGGCGGCACACATGTACGGAGCCTGAAGGATTTGGGCACGGTAACGATCGACTCCCTCGCACAGAAAAAGGGCACCTTGTCCGTCCATTACCACGTGGACTGACGCGCGGACTGAGCTTTGCCGCGATGGCGCCACCGTCATCGCTCAACGCTCAACGCTCAACGCCGGAGGGGCACGCACGAGCGAGCTCCGTTGACTACTCGATAGATGGACCTGAAAACATGATGCTTGACGTCGAGCGTCTCGATGAGACGTGCATAAAAAAACTCGCCAACGAAGAAGTGCTCGCCGTTCGCGTCAAAGGCTTTTTGCCTCAGCCGCTGGCGGTGCAGATTGGCGACAAGATTCTTGCGCCGGGTTTCGAGGGCTACATCAACGCACCGAGCATCGGTCGCATTGGCATGGCGTTTTATGAAGCGGAAAACCAGCCACTGCTGATCGAAGATTATTTTGCCCGCGCCGCCAGCAACATCGAAGAACTGCGCAACCGCTGCGCACCCTACGCCTCCCCCGTCGACACGCTGCGCTGCATGCTCGACGAGACCTGGCCGGCAGGCGCGCATCTGGAAAACCTCTACGGACGCAAAATGTACGTCGGCCTGTCCCGCGTGGTGAAACCCGGCGTGTGTTTCCTCGCCCATCACGACATCTTCGCCAAGGACGCCCCGGACAGTTTTCAGGCGCGCAGCCTCGACGCGCAGTTTGCCTGCAACGTCTACCTGAACATGCCGACCGAGGGCGGCGCGTTGCAGATGTGGAACCACCCCATCACCCCCGACCAGTTCGATGAAATGCGTGGCGACAGCTACGGCATCGACCCGGCACTGCTCGGCCCTCCGACCCTGGAGGTACGCCCCGATCCGGGCGATTTCATCATGTTCAACTCGCGCTGCATGCACTCGGTGACGCCGGGCGTGGCAGATCCGCGTTTGAGCCTGTCCTTTTTTGTCGGTTATCGCGGCAACGCTGCACCCCTTACTTTCTGGAGTTGAGATGCTTTCGAATTACCTGGGCGAGTTTCTGGCACTGGCGACCATTCACTTTCTGGCCGTCGTCGCCCCCGGACCGGACTTTGCCGTCACCATCCGCCAGAGCGTGCGTTTCGGCCGGCTGGTCGGCATCTGCACTGCGCTGGGCATCGGCGCGGGGATTTCCGTGCACGTGCTTTACACCCTGCTCGGCGTCGGCGCGCTGATGCACACCACGCCGTGGCTGCTGACCGTGGCCAAGGTCGTGGGCGGCGCCTACATTCTGTACCTCGGCGTCAGCCTGTTGCGCAGTAAGCCGAAAACCGTGCTTGAAGGGGAAAAAGTCACGGACGAACCAGTGGTCGAGCAGACGCTGTTGAAAGCGTTTACCACGGGTTTCCTGACCAACGCGACCAACCCGAAAGCCACGCTATTCTTTCTGGCGATCTTCACCACCATAATCAGCGCCACGACGCCGCTGAACATTCAAGCGCTGTACGGCGTGTGGATGTGTTTTGTTAACGCGCTGTGGTTCGTGATTGTGGCGCTGTTTTTTTCCAGTAACCGGGTGCGCCTGTTGTTCTTGCGTATGGGGCATTGGTTCGAACGCAGCATGGGAGTGATTCTGATCCTGTTCGCCGGGCGCCTGATTTTGTCGATGTAAAACTCATTCACAACGAAACATGCACCACGCAAAAGGCTCGCCTATTCAGACTGGCGGGCCTTTTTTTGCAGGCTTGGGATAAATCGAGCGCACACAAAAACGCCGCTCAGTGAGCGGCGTTTTTGTTGAATATGGAGCGGGAAACGAGACTCGAACTCGCGACCCCGACCTTGGCAAGGTCGTGCTCTACCAACTGAGCTATTCCCGCAAATGGCGTCCCCTAGGGGACTCGAACCCCTGTTACCGCCGTGAAAGGGCGGTGTCCTAGGCCACTAGACGAAGGGGACACGCTAACTGAAACACATGGTGTGTATTTCAGTGCCCAAATCCGCATCCGAAGATGTCGTTTCTGGTTTCACTCAGCGCTGCCCGAAAGCAACGCTGTTTAAAATTGGAGCGGGAAACGAGACTCGAACTCGCGACCCCGACCTTGGCAAGGTCGTGCTCTACCAACTGAGCTATTCCCGCATATGGCGTCCCCTAGGGGACTCGAACCCCTGTTACCGCCGTGAAAGGGCGGTGTCCTAGGCCACTAGACGAAGGGGACACACGTACAACATTCACTCCCTACCGCGTTTCGCTGTGTGCTTTACGCTGTAAGTGGCGCGCATTCTATGGATGGATTGAGGGGTCGTCAACCCCTTGATATAAATTTATTTAAATCAATGACTTCGCCCTGCTTCGAGCAGCGAATCCGGGTTTTCCGTCGCTCGGTGTTTGGCGCCTATATTCTGGCGCCCGGCAAGACGTTATAGTCCGCCTGCAACAATGATGGCCATGTGCAACGTGCACGCCGCTGCTTATATAAGCGCGATGACGGCCGATAAACAGTAGAGTCCGGCTGCTCCAACTGGTCGAGCGGCGCTATGCGCCCCCACGCCAAGCCACTACACTCGCACGCGAACCCAATAAAGAGGTCTTACCGGTGACACCACTCATGATCACCCTGCTAGTTGTAGCCGGGATCGCACTATTGATCGCCATTGGCTACATGAACCATGTGGTGGAAAACAATAAGCTGGAAAAGGCCCGTACCAAGGTTGAACTCAACGACCGTCTGCGTCGCTGCGGCGAAATTACCGAGACCTTCCCCGGTCAGTTGATGAACCCTGCGCTCAAGCTGCTGTTGACCCGTCTGGAGCTGAACGTCTGCCAGCGCCTGCAAAATCTGGAAAAAAACAACGCCGCGCTCAAGGCCCGCATCATCGAACTCAACGCTCTGGTCGCCCAAGGCGAATCGCTCCCGGTCAACAATCCGCCGGCACCGATCCAGACTGAAGCGAAAGCCAAAGACGTGCGCTTCCTGCTCGAAGCCCTGCACGGCCAAATCACCCGCGCCGCGCAAGACGGTTTTTTGCCGACCAACGAAGCCAAACGCTGGATCCGCGAAGTCCGCCACATCCTCGTGTTGCTGCACATCGAATTCTTCAACAACCTTGGCCAGCACTCCCTGCAACAGGGCCAACCCGGCCAGGCCCGCCTCGCCTTCGAACGCGGCGTGCAATACCTGCGCAAACAGCAGGAACCGCAGATTTACGCCGAACAACTCGAATACCTGGAAAAACTCCTGGCCCGCGTCAACGCCCAAGTCATGGACCAAAACGCCCCGGCCGAAGACGAAGTCAATCAACTGACTTCAGGCCTGAAAGACGTTGAGGCTGATGCGGACTGGAAGAAGAAAGCGATTTACGACTGATCATCCTTGGTTTTCTGAAACACCTTGACGCCCGGTGCATTGCATCGGGCGTTTTGCGTTTCGGCGCCTGGCGATGCCTGTCACCGATGCAGGGGAATCGGTAAACACGTTTAACAAGATCCGTTTAACGACACGCGCAGAAACGTCCTGAAGGCTACAAAACCTTGTGCCTTTGCCTACGACTAAGACAGAATCCGCCGGCTTGTGCGCCCTGCCCTTGAGCCCTATTGTTTCCCTGCCGCTGCTCATCAGTGGTCGGGTTTAGTCGCCCAGAGGTCTAGTGAACGCATGAGCTCCATCCAGCCAGGTATTTCAATCCTGCACTTGATGGTGGTTGTGCGCAGGGCGCCCTAGGGCGCGCCGGTTTTTGCTATTCCTCCCGGTCGACTAACCTGCGTACAGCCGCCTCCCTTCTTTTAGTCGAGAACGGTTGCTGCCCCAAAACAGGAAAGCAAATATGTTCAAAGTAACGCCCAATCCGCCGCACACCGATCCATTACCCTACGACGCCTGCCTCGACCCCAAAAAACTGCAAGCCGCAGCAGACCGGGCGCTGAGCTTTTACATGGACAGCGGGACACAGAAAACGCAGATATCATCCCGCAAACCGTACGGCATTTTCGTCATCGGCCCCTTGGTCGACGACGAGACATTGCTGGTACAAGCCTGCACCTCGTTTGCCTCGGCCAGCGCCATGGCCAACGACATCGCGAACTCGATAGATGCGCGGCATCGCGATTCGATCGTGGCGCTGCAGCAAGTGATCATGATGGGAGAATTGGCAGTCAATCGGGTACTGGACAACTACCACCCGCCTGGGTGACGGCCGGGCGAAACGGTGAGAGGCATTGCGCCTCTCACTTTCTGGCGAGAAGTTGGTATGTGGGGATATGAGTACATTCGGGAGGGGGTGGTTGAGTTAAGGACGTCTTCGCGAGCAGGCTCGCTCCTACAGTTGGGTTGGGTACATTCTGGGGAGAATGGTTGGCTGGGAGGGCTTCATCGCGAGCAAGCTCGCTCCCACAGGGGACCGGGTGAATCTGGGGTGGGTTGGTTGGCCCGGAGGCCGCGAGACCAAATAATCAGAGCCGAAAATGCCCGACCATGCCCTTCAACTCAACTCCCAACTGCGCCAACTCAACGCTCGAAGCCGCATTCCCGCGCATCGCCAGCGAAGAATGATCCGCACTCGCCCGAATACTCGTGACACTCCGATTAATCTCCTCCGCCACCGAACTCTGCTCCTCCGCCGCCGCCGCAATCTGCTGATTCATCTGCTGAATCAACGACACCGCCGCCGCGATACTCCCCAACGCACTCTCCGTCTGCAACGCATCACTCACCGCCAACTTCACCAACTCACCGCTGCTGCGAATTTGCTGCACCGACGACTGCGCCGCCGAACGCAACGCCGACACCAACCGCTCAATCTCCTCCGTCGACTGCTGAGTACGCTTGGCCAACGCCCGCACCTCATCCGCCACCACCGCAAAACCCCGGCCCTGCTCACCCGCCCGCGCCGCCTCAATCGCAGCATTCAGCGCCAACAGATTAGTCTGCTCGGCAACACTCTTGATCACTCCCAACACCGTGCCGATATTCTGAATCTCGGCGCTCAAACTCTCGATACTCGAACTCGCCGAGGTCGCCGAATCCGCCAACTGCTCGATCCGCGCCATACTCTGGCGCACCACCTGCTGCCCGCTCTCAACCTTGTCATCGGCGGTTTGCGCTGCGGTCGCGGCCTCTTCGGCATTGCGCGCCACGTCATGCACCGTGGCGGTCATCTGATTCATCGCGGTCGCCACCTGCTCGGTTTCTTCCTTCTGGCTGCTGACCTCCAGGTTGGTCTGCTCAGTCACCGCCGACAGCGATTGCGCCGAACTGGCCAACTGCTCGATCCCCGCCTGCAAGCCGCTGACAATACTGCTCAGCCCCGCGCCCATCTGCTGCATCGCCAGCATCAATTGGCCGATCTCATCACGCCGGGTCACCTCCACCGTCGCACTCAAATCCCCCGCCGCAATCTGCTGCGCGACCCGAATAACGCTGCGCAACGGCGCGACGATCAACCGGGTAATCACCCACGCCGCGATCAACCCGACCAACAGCGCCAGCGCCGAAGAAGCAATGATCAACAATGAGTTTTTCTTCAATTCAGCCTGCATCGCCGCATCTTCGGCGACATACGCCTGATCGACCCGCGCGACCACCTGCGCGGCGCGCTGATGCAATTGTTCGTAGACGGTTTTTTCCTGAGCCAAAAGCCCGGTGTACTCGGCCAGTTTCTCGCTGAAACCGGCGATATGCCCGGCCACTTCGTTGAGCACCGTTTGATAACCCTCATCCTTGACCGACGTTTTCAACTGTTCGGCTTGCGCCAGCGCCTGATCGGCCTGCTCGATCTTGCCTTTGCCGGCGCTGTCGTCATCGCCCTTGCGGCTCTGGTCGAGGCGCACTCGGGCCTCGTTCATCGCTTGCAACATCAACTGCGAAACCTGGCTGACCTGGCTGGCCTGCTCGATGAACTGGGCGCCGTCCTTGCCCTCGGATTCCTTCAAGGTATAAGCGCCATCGTCAGCCAGCCCGGCCTGCAACACGTCGAGATTATTGGCCACGCTCGACACCGACCAACTGGCCATTTCCAGAGCGAGGTCCTTGGCCTGGGTCAACGAGACGAACTCGTCGAACGCCTTGCGATAGGCGCCAAGCGACTGCTCGACATCGTTCATGACCGGCACATTGGCCGCCGTTTGCGCTTTCAATTGGTTGGCGAGAGCGACCAACTCATCGACTCCCTGACGCAACGCGTCCGCAGTTTTCGGGTTGTTGTGCAGCGCGTAGTCCTGTTCCAGCAAACGCACTTTGAGCAACTCGCTGTTGAGCGAGGACATCTGCTTGAGCCCATCGAAACGCTGACTGATGGTTTGCAGGGACCATACGCCAATGGCTGCCACCACGGCGGTCAACAAAAGCACCAGGACAAACCCGATGCCCAGTTTTTTCGCCATACCGAGGTTGGCAAAACGTCCTTGCACGGCCGAAATCATTGCGCGTAGTCCCCTGCCATAGTCTGTAGATGGAGATTCGCAACGGGCCTGTGCCAGCACAAGTCTCTGGCGTCGAAATAATGGCAAAAAGCTACGCCCGCGTCGTTTTCAGAACGTTTTAGGTCGATCCCCAGCGCTGGCCTGGAAAAACCTTCGCGCCCGTGGATCACAGGCATACGCCACATTGATCCGCTGCCACGAACTGGCCTCGCCACCCGGGCTGAACGCTGTGGCGGACGACAACAGCACACCAAATCGCCGCGCCAGTGTGCGTAGCTGAGCGTAGTCGCATCGGGTCGGCCGCGCCCAGATGAACAGGCCACCGACCGGCTTGCCGAACACTTCCCACTCGGCATCTTCGAGCAATTGCAGCGCGGCGGCACGGTCCATGCTCAAGCGCTGACGCTGGCGTTGAATCAATTTGCGATAGGCGCCCGTGCTCAGCAGATTGGCCAGCACCGACTCGCAAAACCGTGAGCCGCCCATGCTGCTGACCATTTTGACCTCGGCCAGCTGCGCAATCCGCCCTTCCCCCGCCAGCACAAAACCCACGCGCAACGAACTGCTGAGGGTTTTCGAGAAACTGCCGACGTAAATCACCCGCGCCTCGTCATCCAGCGCCGCGAGGCGTGTGCCGGGCGCGTGGTGCATGTCCGCGTAGACATCGTCCTCGATCACCAGCACGCCGTGCGCCCCGCTCAACTGCAGAATTTTTTGCGCGACCACGGCGGTCAGGCAACTGCCTGTCGGGTTGTGGTGGAAGCTATTGATGAACATCGCGCGCGGGCTGTGCTCGCGGCATAAACGCTCAAGCACTCGAGTATCCGGGCCAGTCGGCGTGCGCGGCACTGCAAGCATGCGCACGCCGTGCAACCTGAGCAAATCGAACAAATGTGCAAAACCCGGACTTTCCACCACCACACAATCGCCGGGTTTGAGCAACGTGCGCACGATCAGGTCGAGCGCCTGGCTGGCCCCGGCGGTGGTCAGGACAGACGATTCAGTGGCGACGATATTCAGCGGTTTCAGGCGTTGGAGAATCTGCTGGCGCAACGACAGCAACCCCAGCGGCGTACTGTAATTGAACAGGCCGGCCATGTCGGTTCGCGTGACCTCGCGGATCGCGTAGCTGAGGTCATCAGTCTCGCGCCAACTCTCGGGCAATCCGCCGCAGCCCAGCAGCAACTCGCCCGACAGGCTGGCGCTGCAAAGGCTGTGCAGGCCTTCGAATCGCGGCAGGTCCAAGGTTTGCGGCGCCACCGCCAGCGACGTTGCGACCTGGAAGCCGCAACCCGGACGCGAGGCCAGAACGCCCTGCACCACCAGCCGTTCACACGCTTCGACGACACTCGATTGACTGAGCAGATTGAGCCGCGCGATCTGTCGCACGGAGGGCAAGCGAGTCTCGGGCGGGACTTCGCTTTGAGCGATCCAGCTCGCCAATCCGTCGACGATTTGCTGTACGACCGGCACCATTGCCTGTCGGTCAATTCTCAATTCCATGAGCACGCAAACTCCTGTCCGTTTTGCTGCGCGCAGTTAATCACAGGAGTGCGGACAGGGCTGTGCGACAACGCCGTCAAAAACAGCGGTTCTAACTATTTGAAACACATTCCTCAATGCCGACCACAATCCCACAGGGGATTCGGGTTGGCAGGTTCAGAACGCGGTAACGCCGCCATCCACCGCCAGCGAATGCCCGGTGGTGAACGCTGCGCCGTCGCTGCACAGGTACAAAACTGCGCTGGCGATTTCCTCGACTTTGCCGATTCGCCCGACCGGGTGCATCGCGTTGGCGAACTCGCCTTTTTTCGGATCGGCCTCGTAGGCGCGGCGGAACATGTCGGTGTCGATAACCGCCGGGCACACCGCGTTGACGCGGATTTTCTTCTTCGCGTATTCAATCGCCGCCGATTTGGTCAGGCCGATCACCGCATGCTTGGAGGCCGCGTAGATGCTCATTTTTGGCGCCGCGCCGAGGCCGGCCACCGACGCAGTGTTGACGATCGCGCCACCGCCCTGCGCCAGCAACAGCGGCAATTGATACTTCATGCACAACCACACGCCTTTGACGTTGACGCCCATGATCGCGTCGAACTCGTCGAGCGTGCCGTCAGCCAGTTTGCCTTTTTCGATCTCGATCCCGGCATTGTTGAAGGCATAGTCGAGACGGCCGTAGGTATTGATCACCTCGTCCATCAGATTTTTTACCTCGCTCTCCACCGTTACGTCGCAGCGCACGAAGGACGCTTCGCCGCCCGCTGTACGAATCAGCGCCACCGTGCCCTCGCCCCCCGCCGTGTCGAAATCGGCAACCACCACTTTCAAGCCCTCGGCAGCGAATGCCTGGGCGGTGGCGCGGCCGATGCCGTTGGCAGCGCCGGTGACTACGACGACCTGGCCGGAAAACGTCATGCTCATTGTTATGTCCTCGAGAAGATGCGGGGGATCGCGTGTTGCGCAGTCTAGCCACAGCGACGCATCGCGCGGCAGCACTATCAGAAGCCCGGTTGAGTGGCCATGCGTTGCAGTGATAAAAGCGCCCGGCCGACTATCACTGCACTGGATCGAAGTGCATTCGCCGCGTCAGCCAACCTTGCGACATCCGCCATGAACAGCTATCAACAAAGCTTCATTCAGCTTGAGTGCCCGTCATGACTACCCAGACCAATCGCCAATTCCTGCTCGCCAAACGCCCGGTCGGCGCGGCGACCCGCGAAACGTTTACCTATCAGGAAGTACCGGTCGGCGAGCCGGCGGCGGGTCAGATCCTGGTCAAAAACGAATACCTGTCACTGGACCCGGCCATGCGTGGCTGGATGAACGAGGGCAAGTCCTACATCCCGCCGGTCGGTATCGGCGAGGTAATGCGCGCGTTGGGCGTAGGCAAAGTCGTCGCGTCGAACAATCCGGGGTTTGCCGTCGGTGACTACGTCAACGGCGCCCTCGGCGTGCAGGATTATTACCTCGGCGAGCCGCGCGGCTTCTACAAGGTCGACCCGAAACTGGCACCGCTGCCGCGCTACTTGTCGGCGCTGGGCATGACCGGCATGACCGCTTATTTCGCGCTGCTCGACGTTGGCGCACCGAAGGCCGGCGACACCGTGGTGCTGTCCGGCGCGGCAGGTGCGGTGGGCAGCATTGCCGGGCAGATCGCCAAAATCAAAGGTTGCCGGGTGATCGGCATCGCCGGCGGCGCAGACAAGTGCAAGTTTTTGATCGATGAGTTGGGCTTCGATGGCGTCATCGATTACAAGAACGAAGACGTCCACGCCGGGCTCAAGCGCGAATGCCCGAAAGGCGTGGACGTGTATTTCGATAACGTCGGCGGCGACATTCTCGACGCGGTGTTGAGCCGTCTGGCGCTGAAAGCGCGGGTGGTGATTTGCGGCGCGATCAGCCAGTACAACAACAAGGAAGCGGTCAAGGGCCCGGCCAACTACCTGTCATTGCTGGTCAATCGCGCGCGCATGGAAGGTTTTGTAGTGATGGACTACGCCGCGCAATTCGCCGCCGCCGGGCAGGAAATGGCCGGCTGGATGGCCAAGGGGCAATTGCAGAGTCGCGAAGATATTGTCGAGGGACTGGAGACATTCCCGGAGACGCTGATGAAACTGTTCAGCGGCGAGAATTTCGGCAAGTTGGTGTTGAAGGTTTAACGGATTTTTTAATACACCACTAAAACCAATGTAGGAGTGAGCCTGCTCGCGATAGCGGTGTATCAGTCAACATTCATGTCGGCTGATACTGCGCAATCGCGAGCAGGCTCACTCCTACAGGTTTAGCGATGTTCAGGCGATTTCGGCGACGACATCGGCCAACGCTTTCGCCGGATCCGCTGCCTGGCTGATCGGGCGACCAATCACCAGGTAATCCGAGCCAGCATCCAGCGCCTGACGCGGGGTCAAAATGCGTCGCTGGTCATCCTGCGCGCTGCCCGCCGGACGAATCCCCGGCGTCACCAATTGCAGCGACGGATGTGCCGATTTCAACGCCTGCGCTTCCAGCGCCGAACACACCAGACCGTCCATCCCGGCTTTTTCCGCCAACGCGGCGAGGCGCAAGACTTGCTCCTGCGGCTCGATGTCCAGACCAATCCCCGCCAGATCTTCACGTTCCATGCTGGTCAGCACGGTCACGCCAATCAACAGCGGCTTGGGGCCGGTGCGCTGGTCGAGCACTTCGCGGCACGCGGCCATCATGCGCAGGCCGCCGGAGCAATGCACGTTGACCATCCACACGCCCATTTCCGCCGCTGCTTTCACCGCCATCGCGGTGGTGTTCGGGATGTCGTGGAATTTGAGGTCGAGAAAAACTTCGAAACCCTTGTCGCGCAGGGTGCCGACGATTTCTGCGGCGCAACTGGTGAACAGTTCCTTGCCGACTTTGACCCGGCACAGTTTCGGGTCCAACTGGTCGGCCAGCTTCAGTGCGGCGTCACGGGTGGGGAAATCCAGGGCGACGATGATAGGAGTCTGGCAGACGGACATGTGCGGGCTCTCAGGCAGGACGAAATCGGCGCGCATTGTAGCGGAACCAGCGCCACTGCGGGACCCGATGATCGGTAATTCGTCCCGCAGACTCTGCCAAGCCTAGCCGCTGCGCCAATTGTGTCGAGGCCGATACATTCACGACACGCCCACAACAACTGCCGGCGCTACCCTCGTCCACCGCAACATGTCCTTACAGCACTTCCCGCCTCCGGGCCGGACGCCTATGCTGAAGCCACAACCTCGCAGCCCACTTTGTGGTTGGCAGCCTCTCTGGCAGATGAACCCACGCATGCACAACACCCCTGTTCCTGTGAACGACGATCAAAAGACGCCCGGCGACGACAAGCGCTGGAGCATTCGCGCCTTGATCGTCGACGATGACATCCCGATCCGCGAACTGATGATCGACTACTTGGCGCGCTTCAATATCCACGCCAGCGGCGTCACCGACGGCGCGGCCATGCGCCTGGCGCTGCAAGCGGAACATTTCGATGTGGTGGTGCTGGACCTGATGCTGCCCGGCGAAGACGGTTTGTCGTTGTGCCGCTGGTTGCGCGCCGAATCGGATATTCCGATCCTGATGCTCACCGCGCGTTGCGAACCCACCGACCGGATCATCGGCCTGGAACTGGGCGCCGACGATTACATGGCCAAGCCGTTCGAGCCGCGTGAGTTGGTCGCGCGGATTCAGACGATTCTGCGGCGGGTGCGCGACGATCGCACCGAGCAGCGTGCGAATATTCGCTTCGACAATTGGCGCCTGAACAGTGTGCTGCGCCAGTTGATCGCCGCTGATGGTTTGGTGGTGCCGCTGTCCAACGCCGAATTCCGCCTGTTGTGGGTATTTATCGAACGTCCGCGGCGCGTGCTCAGTCGCGAACAATTGCTCGATGCCGCGCGCGGGCGGTCGATTGAAGCGTTCGATCGCAGCATTGATCTGCTGGTGTCGCGGTTGCGGCAGAAACTCGGCGATGACCCGAAAAATCCGCAGTTGATCAAAACCGTTCGCGGTGAGGGTTACCTGTTCGACGCTCGAGACATCGGCTAATGCGGGCGCGCTTCGATACGCTGTTCGGCCGCCTGTTTGGTGTGCTGCTGATCGCGATTATCCTCGCGCACGTGTTGGCGTTTTTCTGGTTTCACCATTACGGCCCGCCGCCACCGCCGCCACCGCCGGGTTTCTCCGACCAGCAGCGGCCGCCACGCCCGTGGTTTGGCGGACCGCTGGTGCCGCTGACCTTTCAGTTTGTCTCGCTGATCATCGCCGCGTGGTACGGCGCCAAACTGCTCAGTCGGCCGATCCAGCGCCTCAGCGATGCCGCCGAGCGTTTGAGCGAAAACCTCGACAGCCCGCCGCTCGACGAGTCCGGCCCACGGGAAGCGCGGCAGGCGGCTCACACGTTCAACAAGATGCAGCGGCGAATCATCGAACAAGTGCAGCAGCGTTCGCGGATGCTCGGCGCGGTGTCCCACGACTTGCGCACGCCGTTGTCGCGGTTGAAGCTGCGGCTGGAGCAAATCGACGACAGCAAACTGCAAGGCCAGATGCGCCAGGATCTGGACGACATGATCGGCATGCTCGACGCAACCCTGACCTATTTGCACGAGCAACGCACCAGCGAAGCAAGGCAGTGGATGGACGTGCAGGCGCTGGTCGAATCACTCAGTGAAAACGCTCAGGATCAGGGCGCCGATGTGCAGGCCAGCGGGCATTGCGTGCCGTTGCAAGTGCAGCCGATGGCGCTGCGTTCGTGCATCAATAACCTGATGGACAACGCGCTGCGCTATGCCGGGCAGGCGCTGATTACGCTGGAGGACAGCCGCGAACATCTGGTGATCCGGGTGATCGATCACGGTCCGGGGATTGCTGCGGATAAACGCGAAGCGGTGTTCGAACCGTTCTTTCGCCTGGAAGGTTCGCGCAACCGTAATTCCGGCGGGGTTGGATTGGGCATGACCATCGCCCGGGAAGCGGCGGAACGCCTGGGCGGGCAGCTCAGCCTGGAAGAAACTCCGGGCGGCGGCCTGACCGCCGTGATCAACCTGCCGCGCAATTGAATCCCGGTTAGAAATAAATCTTTCCTGTTCAACACAAATCAATTGTAGGAGTGAGCCTGCTCGCGATGAGGGCCTATAAGCCGACATGAAGATTGGCTGATACACCGCCATCGCGAGCAGGCTCACTCCTACAGGGGGATTTAGGGTGGCCGCAAGCCCGCCACAAATCAGCGCCGATCTTCTATCCGCGCATGGCTCTTGCTCCAGTCCGTCAGCAAGCTGTACGCCACCGCCAATAACGTCGGGCCGATAAACAGACCGATAAACCCGAACGCGATCAGCCCGCCAAACACCCCGAGCAATACGATCACCAGCGGCAGATTGCCGCCACGGCTGATCAGGTATGGCTTCAGCACGTTGTCGACGCCGCTGATGATGAACGTGCCCCAGATGCCGAGGAACACCGCCATCCCATACTCGCCTTTCCACGCCAGCCAAGCTGTCGCCGGAATCCAGATCAGCGGCGGGCCCATCGGGATCAGGCTCAACATGAACGTGACGATCCCCAGCACCAGCGCGCCCGGAACGCCAGCAATCAGGAAACCGATCAACGCCAGCACCGCTTGCGCCGCCGCAGTACCGATCACGCCGTTGACCACCCGTTGCACGGTGCCGGCGACCAGTTCGATGTAGTAACCGGCGCGATCACCGATCAACCGCTCGAGTAAACCATGGACAAACGCGGCCAGACGCGGGCCGTCGCGGTAGAAGAAGAACACGAAAACGATGCTCAAGGTCAGCTCAAGAATGCCGCCACCGATCTGCGCGCTGCGCGCCAGCAACCAGTTACCAACCTGTCCCAGATAAGGTTTGACGGTGACCATCAGCGCCGCGCCCTGCTCGTCGATGCTGTTCCACAAACCCACCAGCCGTTCGCCAATCAGGGGAATGCTGCCAAGCCAGGTCGGCGCTTCGGGCAGGCCGTCGACCTGCACATCCTTGATGAACGCCGTGGCGTCGCGCACATGATCCGCCAGATTGAACCCCAGCCACACCAGCGGCACCGCCACCAGCAACATCCAGCCGAGGGTCAGCAAAGCCGCCGCCAGCGATTCGCGGCCATTCAGCCAACGGGTCAGCAAACGCATCAGCGGCCAACTGGCAAACGCCAGCACCGCGCCCCAGAACAATGCCGACCAGAACGGCGCCATCACCCAGAGGCTCGCGCCAAACAGCACCAGGAGCAGAATCTGCACCAACAGCCGATCGTTATTGATCATTCAAGTCTCGAAAAAAGTCAGTAGAGCCAAGGTCACTGAAACAAAGAGTAGGCGAACGCGTCGGGCGCGCTCGCCGGGTGCAGCTTAGCGCAACAGTTCGAAGTGCAGGCCAGAGCCTTCGACATTGCCAGTTTCCATGCGCGCCGCGCGCACACCCTGGCTGATCAGCGATTGTCGCCAGGCTTCAGCGTTGGCCCCGGAAACACTGACCCGCAGCGTCGTGTCGAGGTTCAGTCCACGGGAAATCAGGCGCAGCCAGGTGGCGTCAGGTTCAGCGTCGAGTTTGGGGAAATCCAGCTTGCCGGTGCTCTTGAGCTGGCGCAGCAGGGTCGCGGAGGTCGGCAGCAGGTCGCCCAGCGGGGCGGCGGCGGCAAATTGCTCGACGTGCAGATAGGCTTTGCGATTGCCGCGAGTGATGCTGTAAAGCGCCACCAGCGAGTCATCGTTGGGCGCCGCCAGCCGCAGCAGCAAGTACGCCTGCTGCTCGTCGGCGCCGTACAGTTTGGAGTTGCCGAAGACTTCATTGGCCCACAGGCTGCTTTCGCCGCAATCGCGGGCCTGGCACCAGAACAGCAACTCGGCGCCCTGCTTTTGCAAGGCTTCGCGCGCTGCGGTGAAGGCTTCGGTGGAGGAATGCTCGGCGGGCAGTTCGTAGGTCACCGAGGTGGTCTGGCCACGGGCGCTGACCTGGCCGTCGAAACGCAATTGGCCGCTGATCTTGCGGATCGAGCCCAGCGGATAGATCCGCTCAAGCTCGACCGGCGCGCGATAGTCGACGATTTGCGCGTCGGCCAGGCGCGGCACAATCGGCAAGTCCTGGCTGCCCGCTATGTCCGCCGCCAACAGCAACGGACTGAAACAACTGAGGGCCAGCAGACTGAGTGTACGCATGGGCCTGCTCATCGGATTGGCACGCCCTGTTCCTTTTGGTCGAAACTCAGTGCCTGCATCGTGCAGGACAAGCGGAGTTTCTCGAACACGATAGAGACCTTGTGGCCTTCCGGGGTCGCAGCGGTGTAGAGATCTATCATGGTTGTCTCCCATTTCAACCCGCCCAGCCTCGACAGTTGCCCGGCGCAAGTCAAGGAACGGCGAAGAACCGATTGAAACAGTCTGCGACAAGGCCGGCACCGAGTTCGTCATTCAAGTGCAAATGATGGCCGCCCGGCAGCTGTTCCCGGGCAAAGGGTAGACGCTCCAGCAACTCGGGGTGTTTGGCGAGCATGCCGTCAGCTGCGACGACTAATTGCGTAGGACAAGTGATACGCGCGACGAAGGCCATTGCCTGTTCTTCTGTCAGACGCAACGGCGATGGCAACGTCAGGCGACTGTCGGTGCGCCATGTGTAGCCGCCCGGCACCGGCATCAAACCGCGTTGCGCCAACAACTCCGCGGCCTCGCGACTCACCGCCACCAGGCCTTTCATCCGCGCTTCGATGGCGCGGTCGAGGGTGTTGTAGACCGGTTTGCGTTTTTCCCGCAGGTCGAGTTGCGCTTGCAGGGCCATGCCCATGCGTTCCGCCGCATTTTCGCCTTTGTCTGTAGGAGGAATCACGCCATCGATCAACGCCAGATGCGTGACGCGTTCCGGCATTGAGCCGGCAATGATCAACGCAGCAATCGCGCCCATTGAATGGCCGATCAACGCAAAACGCTTCAGCCCTAATTGCTCGGCGACTTGCAGCACGTCGTGCGCGTAATCCCACATCGCGTAACCAGCGCCCGTCGGGCGGTGTCCGGAATGCCCGTGGCCGGCCATGTCCAGCGCGATAATCCGCAAACCGGTGAGCTTCGGCGCCAACCGCGCAAAGCTGTTGGCGTTGTCCAGCCAGCCATGCAGGGCGATCACCGGCAAACCGTCTTCGGGGCCGAACAGGTGCGCGGCCAATTCGATGTGCGGCAGGCTCAGGCGGACTTCTTCGACGACGCTGCTCATGCGCAATCCTGCTGGCGGCGACCTTCCCAGCGGCTGAACAGGTTTTTCAGCAGCGTGGCGGTGTCTTGCGGGCGTTCGAGGGGAAACATGTGGCCGCCGGGCATGCTCAGGGATTCGCCCAACGGCATGCGCCCGACGGAGCTGGCGTGATGGCGCATGACCACGCGGCTTTTGTGCCCGCGCACCACCGCCAATGGCACTTTCAATTGCCGGGCGCGGCCGGGGCTGGTGTGCGGCACGCCACGGTAAATGCTGATTTCGGTGGCCGGGTCGAAGCGCAGCCGCAGCTTGTCGCCGACCTTGTGCAAACCGTGCTGCAGGTAGGCGTCGAAGCATTCCGGGTCGAAGCCGCGAAACAGGGTTTTGCCGGCGAAGTAACTGCGCGCGCTTTCGAGGTCGGCGAATTCTTCGCGACGACCCAAGGTACGCCCGGCGGGGGTCAATTTGTCGATGAAGCCAAACCGCTTGGCAGCGCGGATTACCCATTGATCGGCGCGGGTCAGCACTGGCGAATCAAGCATGACCACGCCGCGATAGAGTTCGGGGCACCGCAGCGCGGCGTGCAAATGCAGGACGCCACCGAAGGAATGACCGACACCCCAGACCGGCTCAGGCTGTTGGTTGAGGTGATGGATCAACTCGTCCACCAGGTTGTGCCAGTTGTCATCCGCCGGGAAACGCGGGTCGTGGGCGTGCTGCTCCAGATGCGTCACCTGGTACTCCGGCGCCAACGCCGCGAACAACTTGCCGTAGGTCCCCGACGGGAAGCCATTGGCGTGGGCGAAAAAGATCTGCTGCGGCATACCGGTCAATCCATGGGCGAGAAACGTGAGGGTGATTGTCCGCAACGGCATGAGCGGCGGCAATGACTGTAACTGACAGGAATGATGACAGTCCGGCCATGGCTATGGGGGGTGTCAGTTAAATCCACCCCTCACCCCAGCCCTCTCCCCAAGGGGAGAGGGGGAAAGGGAGCCGATCGAGGACTTTTCAGAACCGGCGTTCGACTCGGACTTTCAGGTCGATGTACTTCGACTAAACAACCCGGTCGGCCCCCTCTCACCTCTCACCTCTCACCTCTCCCCTCTCCCCTCTAGGGAGAGGGTTGGGATGAGGGGTGGTTTCATCTGAAGAAACTCAACCTCAACGCGTCGGAGGATTCTCACCCAACGGCACAACCGCCATGGTCAGGCGCGACACGCAACTGGCTTTGCCTTCGTCGCTGCTCAGGCGAATGTCCCAGACGTGCGTGGTGCGGCCGATGTGAATGGCTTTGGCCACCGCCGTCACCCGGCCGCTGCGCAAACCGCGCAGATGGTTGGCGTTGACCTCAAGGCCCACGCAATAGAATTTGCTGGCATCGATGCACAGGTAACTGGCCATCGACCCGACGGTTTCGGCCAGCACCACCGAGGCGCCGCCGTGCAGCAGGCCGAACGGCTGATGGGTGCGATGGTCGACGACCATGCTGGCGGTCAGGGATTCGTCGTCGAAGGCGTCGAAGCGAATATCCAGCACTTCGCCGATGGTGTTTTTCTGGAATGTGTTCAGTTGTTCAAGGTTGGGAGCGGTACGCCAGAGACTCATCGCAGGTTCCTTTTACAGGTATAGGTATTGTTGGTCGCTCAATCCTGCCACAGCACCACTTCATTTCGCTCGCTCCATTCTTCGAAGCGCGACCCATACGCGGCCTCGATAACGTTGCGCTTGATCTTCAGCGTCGGCGTCAGAAAGCCGTTTTCCACTGCCCAGCTGTCCTTGACCACCACCAATTGGCGCAAGCGCTCATGTTTGTCGAGCGCGCCGTTGACCTCTTCGAGGAGGTTTTCCAGGCTGCTTTGCAACCCCGCCCGCGCGGCGCCCGTCGCGTCTTGCTGGCCGACCGCCGAGAGCACGCACAAACCCAGCGGCGCACTCAAGCCATCGCCGACCACGCACACTTGTTCAATCCGCGAATGCACCGCCAGCCGATTCTCGATCGGCGCCGGGGCGACGTATTTGCCTTTGCTGGTCTTGAAGATTTCCTTGAGGCGCCCGGTCAGGCGCAAGTTGCCCTGAGCGTCCTGCTCGCCTTTGTCGCCGGTGCGCAGAAAGCCGTCGGCAGTGATGGTGTCGGCGGTTTTCTGCGGTTCCTTGAAATAGCCGAGCATGGTCGCGCCGCTGCGCACCAGCACCTCGCCGGTCTCGTCGATCCGCACTTCGACGTCCGGACATGGCCGGCCGATCCAGCCCGGTTTGTTGTCGCCGGGCCGCCCGATGTGCGAGTAACCGCAACTTTCGGTCATGCCATATACCTCGAGCACGTCGAGCCCCAATTTGCGGTACCACAGCAGCAGGGTTTGTGGCACCGGCGCGGCACCCGACAAAGCAATGCGCAACGCGTCGAGGCCGAGCCCGGCGAGCACTTTGTGCCCGACTCGCCTGCCAATGAACGGCAGGCTGAGCAGCCAATCGAGGCGTTTCGCCGGGATCTTGCTGTACACGCCCATCTGGAATTTGGTCCAGATGCGCGGCACGCCGAACAACGCGGTCGGTCGCGCGCGCTGCAAATCGGTGAGGAAAGTGTCGAGGCTCTCGGCGAAGAACACGGTTTGCCCGGTATAAATCGACGCCAGTTCGACGAACATGCGCTCGGCCACGTGGCACAGCGGCAAGTACGACAGCAGCCGATCCGACTCGTTGAGCCCGAACAATTGCGTGCCGCGCGTGGTGGCGAAACCGAGATTGCCGAAGGTGTGCATCACGCCTTTGGGCAGGCCGGTGGTGCCCGAGGTGTAGATGATCGTCGCCAATTGATCGGCGGCCGGCGTCGGGTTGTCCTGGATCGGCGAGCTGTTTTGCAGGTCGGCCCAACTGAAGGTAAACGTGCCGGGCGGATGCAGTGGCAGGCTGATGGTCGGCAAATCAGCACTGACGCCGCGCGACATGCCGGGCCAGTCATCGAGTTTGCCGATAAAGGCCAGCGCTGCTTCGGAATGCTCCAGCACCTGAGCCACGGATTCGGCGGTGAGGTTGGGATACAGCGGCACCGACACATGGCCGGCCATCCAGATCGCCAAGTCGGCGACGATCCAGTGCGCGCAGTTTTTCGAGATCAGGGCAATGTGGCTGCCTGGTGGCAATTGCCGCGCGCGCAACCAGTGCGCGGCGCAGCGAGCCTGATGACCGACGTCGGCCCAGGTGAGGGTTTCGACGCGACCGCCGCCGCTGGGCTGAACCAGAAATCGCTGCTCGGGATGACGGGCTTCACGCTCGTAGAACACGTCCAGCGGCAAACGGAAAGCAGCAGACATGCGACTCGCTCCTGTTTTTTTGGTCTGGAGCAAGCGTAGTCAACCAAGCAAGTGCTTGGTTGCTTATTTGATACAAATTTTTGCGATGACCCGTGGAATGGTAGGAGCGCGGTTGTTGGCGATGAGGGCGCATCATTCGGCAAATTTATTGCCTGAGACGCCGCTTTCGCGGGCAAGCCTCGCTCCTACGAGGGCCACAGGGTATCAGGGGTGTTTCAGCGACATGAGTTTCATCGCGCCGGCCAGTGGCAGGTCGCCTTCGAGTTCAGCCAGGCCTGCGGTTTTCACCGCTTCCGGGTCTTGCACGTGGCCGTGCTGGAGAAACCCGAGCAAGTTGCCGACCAGCGGGTTATGGCTGACCAGCAAGGCGTTATCCACCGACACCAACTGCTCGGCCACCGCTTGCGGGCGGTTGTCCGGGGTCAGCCATTCGACGGTGCGAATCTCCGGCAGGAAACCCAAGGCATCGCGCACCAGCTCGGCGGTCTGCTGCGCGCGCAAATAAGGGCTGGCATAAATGGCGGTGATCGGATGGCCGATCAAATCGGCGGCGGTACGCAGCACTTCTTCGCGACCGTGATCGGTCAAGGCGCGCTCGGAGTCCGGACGTGAGCCGTGTGGCTCGGCTTCACCGTGGCGCAATACCCAGATTTTCATAGCTTCGGCTCCTCATCTCGCGCCGGATGTGGCGCAGGCGCGACCGCGTGCGGCGCTTCACCTTCGGGTGCGCGCGGGGTTGGCCAATCGGCGAACGGCCAGGGTTTCTGATCAGTGTGGAAAGTGCCGAAACGACCGATCTGCGCGAGGAACTGGCTGAGGCTGTCGCCAAAATTCATCAGGCTGCCGCTCGGCGCGCTATAGATCAAACGGTAGATCAGTTGCACCAGCACCACGGCGCCGAGGATAAATTGCGCCACTTGCCAGACCAGCAAGTAGACGATCATCCACAACACCCGCAGGAGGATGGATTCGTACTTGGCTTCGGTTTTCGGATCGTTCATATCTCGTCCCTGCTCCATTGGCAAAACGTGTTCAGTTGAAACCGCTGGTGGAAATGAAGTCGACGTCGGTTTTCGGCTCGCCCCGCATCAATAGACCGATCACCTGATCAAGCGTGCGACCTTCGAACAGAATGGCGTGCAGCCCGGCGACCAGCGGCATGTACACCCCGGCTTCCTGCGATTTGGCTTTGAGCACTTTCAGCGTGTTGACCCCTTCGGCCACTTCGCCGAGGCGCGTCACTGCATCTTCCAGGCTCAAGCCTTGGCCGAGGGCAAAGCCAACCTGATAGTTGCGGCTTTTCGGCGATGAGCAAGTGACGATCAAGTCGCCAACGCCCGCCAGACCCAGGAAGGTCATCGGGTTGGCGCCCTGGTTCACCGCGAAACGGGTCATTTCCGCCAGTGCGCGGGTGATCAGCATGCTCTTGGTGTTTTCGCCCATGCCCAGCGCCACCGCCATGCCGGCAATGATCGCGTAGACGTTTTTCAGCGCGCCGCCCAGCTCCACGCCGAAACGATCGGCGCTGGCGTACACGCGAAAAGTGCGCCCGTGCAACGCTTCCTGAACGCGCTGGCACAACTCTTCGTCTTCGCTGGCGACCACCGTGGCGGTCAACGCATGCTCGGCGATTTCACGGGCCAGGTTCGGCCCGGACAAGACGCCGATGCGTGCTTGCGGCGCGATTTCTTCGAGGATCTCGCTCATCAATTTGAAGGTCTGGGCTTCGATGCCTTTGGTCAGGCTGACCAGCAATTTGCCGCTCAAGCGTTCGGCGTGCGGGACCAACACGGCGCGCAACGCGCTGGACGGCAGCGCGACGAAGCACAAATCACACGCCTGCAACGTCGCTTGCAAGTCGGTGACGGCTTCGACGCCGGGCAGAATCTTGATGCCTTTGAGGTAACGCGGGTTTTCGCGATTGACCCGAATGGCCTCGGCTTGCTCGGGATCACGCATCCACTGCAAAACCTGATGGCCATTCTCGGCCAGTAAATTAGCCACGGCGGTACCAAAACTTCCGCCTCCCAGGACCGCAATCGGGCGCTGTTCAGTCATATGCAATCCGTTAATCCATACCAGTGGCGATGCCGGCATTATACGGAGCGGCCCAGTGGCGGCCAGCCCCTGCGACAATTACCGGCAGTTGTAGGAAGAAGACCAATAAAACCGAGGAAAATGCCCAGATCGTGACTGGAAAACTCGACGACCTCGGTTAACATGCGCGCCACTTAATCGCTACCAAGGCTGTGTCGTGTTTTTCGGTCCTCCTGCACCTCGCTCGTCATTGCTGCTGGCGCTGATCTTCAGCCCGGTTTTGCTCGCCGACGACCTGTTTCTCGACAGCGAAGCGCTGCCGCAAGTGCTCACCGCCACGCGGCTCAAGCAGTCGCCAGCGGCCGTGCCGGGAAGCATGACGGTGATCGACAGCCAACTGATCGACGCCAGCGGTGCCCGCGACATCAGCGAGTTGCTGCGGCTGGTGCCGGGGATGATGGTCGGCAACATCAACGGCAATCAGCCGGCGGTGAACTACCACGGCACCAACGCCAGCGAAGCGCGGCGCATGCAGGTGTTGATCGATGGCCGCTCGGTGTACCGCGCGGGCCTGGCGACGGTGGACTGGAGCGATATTCCGGTGGCCATGGAAGACATCGAGCGCATCGAAGTGTTTCGCGGCCCGAACACCGTCAGCTACGGCGCCAACGCGCTGATGGCGGTGGTCAACATCATCACGCGCAACCCGGCGGACAGCCACGGCACACGCCTGAAAATCACCCGAGGCCAGCGCGGCATCAATGATTTCTACGCCAGCCAAGGCACCGGTTGGGATGGCGGCGATATGCGCCTGTCGCTTTCCGGCCAGCAGGACGACGGCTTTGACAGCGACCGCAATGGCGCCGACTACCGCGACAGTCGACGCCTCGACCGCTTCAATCTTGCAGTCAGCCAGGCGCTCAACGACAGCCAGAGCATCGACGTGCAGTTGAATGCCAAGGACGGCGCCAACCAGCGACCTTACACCTACCGGCCAGTGTTCTCGGGGATTACCGCTGCGGGTAACAATTCCGACGTGATTGCCAAGGATTACGCCGGCTCGCTGCGCTGGAACCTCGACATCAATCCCGATCACAGCCTGTACGTTCAGGGCTCGGCGCAACACTGGGACCGTCAGCAGACCTGGCGCGCCTGTGATGCCGAAGTGTCGTTCAGTCCTGAGCTGAGCGACTTGTGGCAGATCAACCCGAACTACACCGAACGTCTCGCGCGCAACATGCTGATGTTCACCGGCCCCGGCGCACCGGCCGGCACCGCCACCGAGCAGGCGCTGGCCAATCAAGTGCTCGACCAATGGAAAAACGGCGCCCGCCGAACCCTCTGCGGCGACATCGACCAGAGCACCCGCGAGTCGCGTTACGACCTCGAATTGCAGGACACCTTGAGCCTGTCCGATAGTCTGCGACTGGTCAGCGGCATGAACTATCGTTACGACCGGGCAGATTCCGAGACCTACTTCAATGGCACGCTCGACGACACCACGTGGCGCACGTTCGGCCAACTCGAGTGGCGCGCCAGCGAACACTGGCTGCTGCAGGGCGGCGCGATGTTTGAAGACACGCAATTGACCGGCAGCTCGCTGACCCCACGGGTTGCGGTGAATTACCTGATCAACCCGCGCCACGGCGTGCGCGCGGTGTATTCGGAAGCAATCCGCTCGCCGAACATGTTCGAAAACAACGTGAACTGGAGCTATCAGGTGACCAACCTGCGGCCCAGCGCCTACGGCCAGTCCAGCGCTCGCTACTTCGTCAAGACCCGCGGCCCCGGCGACCTCGACAAGGAACGCATGCGCTCGCGGGAACTGGGCTACAACGGCTTCTTCGCCGAGCTGGGGTTGGCAATCGATGTGAAGCTGTTCTACGACGAAATCACCGGGATGATCAGCGAGCCGTTGCGCAACAACCAATACATCGCCAGCAACGCCAACACCTCGCGATTCTCCGGCGCCGAAACGCAACTCGACTGGCGCCTCGGCAGTGCCGACCGCCTGCGCCTGACCTACGCCTACGTCGATGCCAAGGCGAGCAACCCGCTGGACCAACAGCAAACCGCGCGCAACAGCGGTTCTGCCGGTTGGTTGCGCGATTGGGGCCACGGCTGGAACAGCGCGCTCTTCTACTATGGTGACGACGCGCTGAACGGCTACCGCTTCGAACGGATCGACGCGCGCCTGGCCAAACGTATCGGCCTGGGCAAGGCCAACGTGGAACTGGCCGGCGTGCTGCAGCAGCGCCTCGACAATCAGCCGACGACCTTCGCCGACAACCATTACGACGAGCGCCGAGTGCTTTATTTCAGCGCGGAGCTGGCGTTCTAAATGCGGGTTCAGTCACGGAAGACGCCAACCTTTGGCCAACTGCTCGGCGTGCTGTGCGTGGTCGTCAGTGGTCTGTTTGCCAGCCTGTCGGCGAGTGCCGTGGAAATTCTGCTGACCGGCGCTGAGGAAAGCCCCGGCGTGCAATCTTTCGTCCAGGCCCTGAGCGCCTTGCGCCCCAGTGACAACGTGCGTTTTCAAGCACTCGACAGCCTGCCGGCGCCGGGCAACTTGCCCAGCGGCACACGCTTGATTCTGCTCGACCCGCCGAGCCTCGACTGGCGTCTGCAGGAAAGTCAGGGCCCGGCCACGCTGGTGCTGCGCATCAGCCGCCTGCAAGCGCGGCAACGCTTGAGCAATCTGCAGCCCAGTCACTTGAGTCTGCTATGGAGCGATCCGCCGCTGGAACGGCAATTGCGCCTGACCCGGATGATCCTGCCGCAAGCGCGCCGGGTCGGCGTTTTGTATGACCGCCACAGCGAATTCCTCCTCAAGGAACTGCGCCACGCCGCCCTGCCGCTGGGCCTGGAGATCGTCGCCGAACGCTGGGACGACACCAGCGACAGCCGCCCTTTGCAGGACCTGCTGAAAAACAGCGACGTATTGCTCGGCCTCGACGACCCCGATGTGTACAACCCGAAAACCGCGAAAAACCTGCTGCTCAGCAGCTACGCGCGGCAAATGGCGCTGATCGGGCCCAACGCCGCTTTCGTCAAGGCTGGCAGCCTCGCCAGCAGCTACAGCGACCAGAATGACTGGCTGGCGATTCTCGACGATCTGCTCGACCGCCCGACCGCCAGTTGGCCACGCACGCTCTACCCCCGGCACTTCAAAGTGTTAAGCAATGCGCAAGTGGCTCGTTCATTAGGTATTGAACAGATGAATGAAGCGTCTGTCGCAACCCAGTTGGCCGAAGGAGAACGCCACCCATGACCTTCCGACGCCGTTGGGACATCAACACCCGCACCCAGATCATCAGCCTCGGCCCTGCCCTTTTGCTGACCTTGCTGCTGATCAGTTTCTTCACGTTTGTGCGCATTCAGGACCTGCGCCAGGAACTCAATCACACCGGGCAACTGATCGCCAACCAACTGGCGCCGGCCACCGAATACGGGGTGATTTCCGGCAACAACGATGTGCTCGAAAGCCTGCTTAAAGCCACGCTCGCCACGCCCAATGTGCGCTTCCTCGAAGTGCAGGACAGCGCCGACCGTATTCTGGTGTACGTCGAGCAACCGTCGGAATCGCACAACCGTTCGCAGCAGGTCGAGGTGTTTCAGGCGCCGGTACGCCTGCAACGGATTGCGCTGAACAACGACTTCTTCGAGAACACCCGCACCTCGGTCAGTGCGCCGAGCGAGGACTATCTGGGCCGGGTGATCGTCGGTCTGTCCAACGATGCCTTCAGCCAGCGCCAGCAAGAGATTCTGTTCAAAGCAGCGATTCTGGCGTTGTTTGCCTTGCTCTTCACTTTCCTGCTGGCGCGACGCTTGGCCGGCAGTCTGTCGCAACCGATCCGCGACATCGGCAACGCAGTCAAGGCGATCCAGCAAGGCGACTACAGCACGCCGCTGCCGATCGTCGATGACACCGAGTTGGGCGCCCTGTCGCAACACATCAACAACCTCGCCGACGGCCTCGAACAGGCCAGCCGCGAACAGCAGCAAGCCATGTCGCAGTTGATCCAGACGCGTGAAGAAGCGGAGAAAGCCAACAATGCGAAATCCGACTTCCTGGCGATGATGAGCCACGAATTGCGCACGCCCATGAACGGCGTGCTGGGCATGTTGCAGTTGCTTGAAACCACCGACATGACCGAGGAGCAAGTCGAATACGCGGCGCTGGCCTCGGAGTCGACCGAGCATTTGCTGAAAGTGATCAACGATATTCTCGACTTCTCGCGCATCGAGCGCTCGGAGCTGGAACTGGAGCACATCCCGTTCAACCTCGCGGACCTGATCGGCAGTTGCGCGCAGGCGTTCCAGCACAGCGCGGCGCAACGCAAACTGGAATTGGACCTGACCATCCCCGCAGACCTGCGCGCGTTGCAGGTACAGGGCGATCCGACGCGGATCCGGCAGATTCTGGTCAACCTGGTCGGCAATGCGCTGAAGTTTACCGAGCACGGTCGCGTGTCCATCGAGGCGCAATGGCAATCGCTGGATCACGAATTGTTGTGGTTCACCTGCACCGTGCGCGACAGCGGCATCGGTATTCCGGCGGCGAGCCTGGAGTTGATGTTCAACGCTTTCCAGCAGGCCGACAGTTCGATTTCCAGACGTTACGGCGGCACCGGGCTGGGCTTGCCGATTGCCCGCACGCTGGCCGAACGCATGGGCGGCACGTTGCGCGCGCAGAGCAAGGAAGGCCGCGGTTCGGTGTTTACCCTGGAAATACCGCTGGCTCTTTATAAGCAGGCATTGCCGCCGTTGCCGAGCCCGCGCGCACCGTCGGGCAATGGTCATGGCGAGGGCCGCAATGTGCTGCTGGTCGAGGACAACCCGGTGAACCAGACGGTTATCGAAGCGATGTTGCGCAGTCTCGGTTTCACCGTCAGCGTCGCCACTGACGGCGAGCAAGCGGTGCGCAGTGCCGAGAGTCTGATTTTCGAAGCGATCCTGATGGAGTGTCGACTGCCGATTATCGATGGCTACGAAGCAACCCGGCAGATTCGCCAGTTGCCCGGCTGCCTCGACGTGCCGATCATCGCGCTCACCGCCAACGCCTTGCAGGGTGACCGCGAAACTTGTTTGGCGGCGGGTATGAACGATTACCTGGCGAAGCCGTTCAAACGCACTGATCTGCAGCAAATTCTGCAGCGTTGGGTGCTGTAGTGCTGTCCTTTTGGCTATCTGCGACTGGCGTGAAAGGCGAAAGTGCGGCAGTCTTAGGCACCCGAACAGGCCCGAAAAGGGGCTTGAATAATAATTTCAGTGCACAAGTGTACATTCATGTCCTTGGCGCTGTGACTTTCACCACAACGCAATAGTCTATGAGTAGGCTGTCGACTCGAGGCATGAACGCTTCGATCGGTCGGGAAGATTTGCCCCACCCTGCCGCACGGGACTATTGAGGAGCTCGCATGACCAAACAAAACGCCTTTACTCGGGAAGACCTGCTGCGCTGCAGTCGCGGTGAGCTGTTCGGCCCAGGTAACGCGCAACTGCCCGCGCCGAACATGCTGATGGTGGATCGCATCACCCATATCAGCGAAGAAGGTGGCAAGTACGGCAAAGGTGAATTGGTCGCCGAGCTGGATATCACTCCAGACCTGTGGTTTTTCGCCTGTCACTTCGAAGGTGATCCGGTGATGCCGGGCTGCCTGGGCCTCGATGCCATGTGGCAACTGGTCGGTTTCTTCCTCGGCTGGCAAGGTCTGCCGGGCCGCGGTCGCGCCCTCGGTTCGGGCGAAGTGAAGTTCTTTGGTCAGGTCCTGCCGACCGCCAAGAAAGTTACGTATAACATTCAGATCAAGCGCGTCCTCAAAGGCAAACTGAACCTCGCAATCGCCGACGGTTCGGTCAGTGTCGATGGCCGCGAAATCTACACCGCCGAAGGCCTCCGGGTCGGCGTGTTTACCTCCACTGAAAACTTCTAAGGGTTATCCGCATGCGCCGCGTCGTTATCACTGGTCTGGGCATCGTTTCGTGCCTGGGCAATGACAAAGAGACCGTCTCCGCTAACCTGCGTGCAAGTCGCCCGGGCATCCGGTTCAACCCGGAATATGCCGAAATGGGTCTGCGTAGCCAGGTTTCCGGCTCCATTGACCTGCCCCTCGAAGAGTTGATCGATCGCAAGATTTATCGCTTCGTTGGCCACGCGGCGGCTTACGCCTACCTGGCCATGAAAGACGCCATCACTGACTCCGGTCTGACCGATGAGCAAGTCTCCAACCCGCGCACCGGCCTGATCGCCGGTTCCGGTGGCGCCTCCACGCTGAACCAGATGGAAGCGCTGGACATCCTGCGCGAGAAAGGCGTGAAGCGCGTCGGCCCATACCGTGTCACGCGGACCATGAGCAGCACCGTTTCCGCTTGCCTGGCAACGCCGTTCAAGATCAAGGGCCTGAACTACTCCATCGCTTCTGCCTGCGCCACCAGTGCTCACTGCATCGGTACCGCCATGGAACAGATCCAGATGGGCAAACAGGACATCGTGTTCGCTGGCGGCGGTGAAGAAGAGCATTGGAGCCAATCGTTCCTGTTCGACGCCATGGGCGCTCTGTCCAGCAAGCGTAACGACACCCCGGAACAAGCTTCCCGTGCCTACGACGCTGACCGTGACGGTTTTGTCATTGCCGGCGGTGGCGGCATGGTCGTGGTTGAAGAGCTGGAACACGCTTTGGCTCGCGGCGCGAAGATCTACGCGGAAATCGTTGGCTACGGCGCCACGTCCGACGGCTACGACATGGTCGCCCCAAGCGGCGAAGGCGCGATCCGCTGCATGCAGATGGCGATGTCCACCGTTGATACGCCAATCGATTACCTGAACACCCACGGCACTTCGACTCCGGTCGGCGACGTCGCGGAAATGAAAGGTGTGCGTGAAGTGTTCGGCGCGAAGGCTCCGGCCATCAGCTCGACCAAGAGCCTGTCGGGTCACTCCCTGGGCGCCGCCGGCGTTCACGAAGCGATCTACTGCATGCTGATGATGGAAGGCAACTTCATGGCGGGCTCCGCCAACATCGACGAACTGGACCCGGAAGTGGCAGACATGCCGATCCTGACCAAGACGCGCGAAGACGCCACCATCAACACCGTGATGAGCAACAGCTTCGGCTTCGGCGGTACTAACGCCACGCTGGTATTGAAGCGCTGGGCCGGCAAGTAATACTCGCCGCCGCTCGCTTCAGATAAAAACGCCCCGACTGGTTCGGGGCGTTTTTTTATGCCTGGAAAAACACCGCCCCTCTACCAACACAAAACCTGTGGGAGCGAGCTTGCTCGCGATAGCGGTGTATCAAACAACAATGATGACGACTGACACTCCCTCATCGCGAGCAAGCTCGCTCCCACAGGGGTCTTTCGTCAGGTCCTGCATGGCGGTTTTACTTGAGCGAAGATGAAACATTTGTCATGAAACCCAAGCGCCTGCGACCGAATGTCGCGGTTTTGGCGGGCTGCAGCGAATTTGCAGTTTTCGCAATTATTCTTTGCGAAACGAAAGCGTTTACTTAGGGAGCTAACCAAACATATAACAGAGGCCTGCACACGCTTTGCTGCAGATAACTGAAATTGGAGCTAGCAGATGACTGTAAAAGTAACTGAACGCGACGATTCACATATGTCCCACGAAGGCGTGGCCGCCGGTATCCGAATCTGGGACGTGCATCAACAAGACTTGCTGGTCGGGATGTTTCATTCCGAGACCGACGCGCACAACTACAAGGCCGAACTGGAAACCCTGGAACAACAACGCGAGTTACGTTCCGCCTGACACCGCGAAGCATTTGGCAATCACAGCATTGAAAACGACGAACCCCGCCATTGGCGGGGTTCGTCGTTGTCGCGAGCCTTTTATCGACTCGACACAGCAAGCCTTACCACATCAGATCATCAGGAATCTGATAAGCCGCGTACGGATCATCCTCAGCCGCGACTTCTTCAGTCTTGACGTTCATCTGCACGATGCGCTGCGGATCGCGCTCCTGGATCTTCAGCGCCGCCTCACGCGGAATCACTTCGTAGCCGCCGGCGTGATGCACGATCGCCAGCGAACCGTTGCTGAGCTTGTTGCGCATCAGCGTGTTGACGCACAGGCGCTTGACCTTCTTGTCGTCGACGAAGTTGTAGTAATCCTCGGTGGTCAGCTTCGGCAGGCGCGACGCCTCGATCAGTTGCTTGACCTGCGCGGCGCGGGCCTTGGCCTCGACCTTTTCCTGTTGCTGGCGGTTCAGCTCCTGATCGCGCTTGACCTTTTCGGCCTTCGCTTCCTGAGCCGCGCGCTGCTGCGAATCATCGAGTTCAATCTGCCCTTTGTGGGCCAGGCGTTGCTGTTTCTGCTTGTCTTTGCCGACCTGTTTGGCCTGCTTTTGGTTGACCAGCCCTGCTTTGAGCAACTGGTCGCGAAGGGAAATGCTCATGGTGCTTATTTCTCACTTAGGCAACTGCTCAACCGCAGCTGGGCAAATTCTTTTCCTGACGTTTGGCTTCGCCCCACAGGGCGTCCAACTCTTCGAGGGTGCAATCTTCTATGGGACGGTGGGTGTCGCGCAATGCCTGTTCGATAAAACGGAAGCGCCTTTCGAATTTGCCATTGGCGCCGCGCAGCGCGGTTTCCGGATCGACCTTGAGGTGCCGCGCCAGATTGACCACTGAAAACAGCAAGTCCCCGACTTCATCGGCAATCGCTGCCGAGTCGTTGTCGGCCATCGCTTCGAGCACTTCATCGAGCTCTTCGCGGACCTTGTCCAGCACCGGCAAGGCGTGCGGCCAGTCGAAACCGACCTGCCCGGCGCGCTTCTGCAATTTGGCGGATCGGGACAAGGCTGGCAGCGCGGCGGGCACGTCATCGAGCAAGGACAATTGCTCCGGCGCCGACGATTTCTCGGCGCGCTCCTCAGCCTTGATCTGTTCCCAGCGCTGTTTGACCTGTTCTTCGTTCAGGCGCGGCACGTCCAGCGGCGCATACAGATCGCCGGTCGGGAACACGTGGGGATGTCGGCGAATCAGCTTGCGGGTGATGCTGTCGACCACGCCGGCGAATTCGAAGCGCCCTTCTTCCCGGGCCAGTTGGCTGTAATAGACCACCTGAAACAACAAATCGCCCAGTTCACCTTGCAAGTGATCAAAGTCGCCACGCTCGATGGCGTCGGCGACTTCGTAGGCTTCTTCCAGGGTGTGCGGGACGATGCTCGCGTAAGTCTGCTTGATGTCCCACGGGCAGCCGAACTGCGGGTCGCGCAGGCGGTTCATCAGGTGCAGTAAATCTTCAAGTGAATACATCAATCAATCTCTGCGGCAACGCGGTGTATCGGGCAACCGGAAACCTGTAGGAGCGAGGCTTGCCCGCGAAGGCGGTGTGTCAGGTATGGCGCCTTCGCGGGCAAGCCTCGCTCCTACAAGGGACCGCTTCACGGGGTGCGGTTACGCCGGGTTTCGATGATGTTCGGCAACTGCGAAATCCGCCCGAGCAATCGGCCCAACGCGTCCAGCCCCGGAATCTCGATGGTCAGGGACATCAACGCAGTGTTGTCCTCTTTGTTCGAGCGGGTGTTGACCGCCAGCACGTTGATCCGCTCGTTGAGCAGCACTTGCGAAACGTCACGCAGCAGGCCGGAACGGTCGTAGGCGCGGATGATGATGTCCACCGGATAGGTGAGCACCGGCACCGGGCCCCAGCTGACCTGGATGATCCGCTCCGGCTCGCGCCCGCCGAGTTGCAGCACCGAGGCGCAATCCTGGCGGTGAATGCTCACGCCACGGCCCTGGGTGATGTAACCGACAATCGCGTCGCCCGGCAACGGCTGGCAGCAGCCGGCCATTTGCGTCATCAGGTTGCCGACGCCCTGAATCTGGATGTCGCCACGCTTGCCCGGTTTGTAACCGGTGGCTTTGCGCGGGATCAGCTCCAACTGTTCGTTGCCGCGTTCCGGCTCGACCAGTTGCTGCGCCAGATTCACCAGTTGCGCCAGGCGCAAATCGCCGGCTCCGAGGGCGGCGAACATGTCTTCGGCGGTTTTCATGTTGGCTTTTTCGGCCAACTTGTCGAAATCCACCGCAGGCAAGCCGAGACGCGTCAGTTCGCGTTCGAGCAAGGTTTTGCCGGCCGCGACGTTCTGGTCACGGGCCTGCAATTTGAACCAGTGAACGATCTTTGCCCGCGCTCGCGAGGTGGTGACGTAACCAAGGTTCGAGTTCAGCCAGTCGCGACTCGGCGTCCCGTGCTTGCTGGTGATGATCTCGACCTGCTCACCGGTTTGCAGGCTGTAGTTGAGCGGCACAATGCGCCCGTTGATCTTGGCGCCACGGCAGTTGTGACCGATTTCGGTGTGCACGCGGTAGGCAAAGTCCAGCGGCGTCGAGCCTTTCGGCAAGTCGATGGCGTGGCCGTCGGGGGTAAAGATGTACACCCGATCCGGCTCGATATCGACGCGCAATTGATCGGCCAGACCGCCGATATCGCCCAGCTCTTCGTGCCACTCGAGGACCTGACGCAGCCAGGAAATCTTCTCTTCGTAGTGGTTGGAGCCGGATTTGACGTCGGTGCCTTTATAGCGCCAGTGCGCGCAAACCCCGAGTTCGGCTTCCTCGTGCATGGAGTGCGTGCGGATCTGCACTTCCAGCACCTTGCCTTCCGGGCCGATGACCGCCGTGTGCAGCGAGCGGTAGCCGTTCTCTTTCGGGTTGGCGATGTAGTCGTCGAATTCTTTCGGGATGTGTCGCCACAAGGTGTGGACGATGCCGAGCGCGGTGTAGCAGTCGCGCATTTCCGGGACCAGCACGCGCACGGCCCGCACGTCGTAGATTTGGCTGAATTCCAGACCTTTGCGCTGCATTTTGCGCCAGATCGAATAAATGTGTTTCGCCCGGCCACTGATGTCGGCATCGACGCCGGTGGCGGTCAATTCGTTGCGCAGCTGGTTCATCACGTCGCCGATAAAGCGCTCGCGATCCAGCCGCCGCTCGTGCAGCAACTTGGCAATCTGTTTGTATTGGTCGGGCTCGAGGTAACGGAAGGACAAATCCTCCAGTTCCCATTTGATGTGGCCGATGCCGAGACGGTGGGCCAGCGGTGCATAGATGTCGAAGACTTCACGGGCAACGCGATTGCGCTTTTCGTCGTCGGCGGTTTTCACCGCACGAATCGCGCAGGTGCGTTCGGCCAGTTTGATCAGCGCAACGCGCACGTCATCGACCATCGCCACGAGCATTTTGCGCAGGTTTTCGACTTGGCCCTGGGTGCCCAGCACCAGCGATTGACGCGGGCTCAGGCTGGCGCTGATGGCCGCCATGCGCAACACGCCGTCAATCAGCTTGGCGACCACCGGGCCGAAGCGCTGGCTGACTGCCGGCAGTTCGATCTGGCCTTCGCGCACGCCGCGGTACAGGACCGCCGCCACCAACGAATCCTGATCGAGTTTGAGGTCGGCGAGAATCTCGGCGATCTCAAGACCGGTGCGAAAACTTGAGGTCCCCTCGGACCAGAGGTTTTTTGCCGCATTGGCCTGTTGTTCGGACATGCGCGCGAACTCGCACGCTTCCTTCAAGGCTTCGCGATCCAGTGCCAGATCGACACTGACCGCATGATCGAGCCAAGCCTCGAGATTGATACTGCCGTCGGTGTTGATCGGCTGGTGTGCTCTCACCTGTACCATCTTGCTTACCTTCCCTACGACGCAGTTCAATGCGTCAAATCGCTGACCTTCACTGCCCATGCGCCCGCGCCGGGCGGTTGCGCGGCGGCTGCACGGGCGGCCAGTCGGACCAGACGAGCCGTCCTAGCTCGCTTCAAATAACGCCATGGCCTCGACATGTGCCGTCTGAGGAAACATATCGAGAATCCCGGCACGTTTTAACCGGTAGCCCTGCTTGACCAATTCGACCGTGTCGCGCGCCAGCGTTGCCGGGTTGCACGACACGTACACCAACCGTTTGGCGCCCAGGGATGCGAGCTTGCGCACCACCTCGAAAGCACCGTCGCGTGGTGGGTCCAAGAGTACCGCAGAAAAGCCTTCGCGCGCCCATTCGGCATCGGCCAAAGGCTGGGATAAATCGGCCTGAAAAAATTTGGTGTTATGCAAATTGTTACTGGCAGCGTTGGCAGCGGCGCGCTCGACCATGGTCTGCACACCTTCGACCGCGACCACTTCACGGACGACTTTGGCCAGCGGCAAGGCAAAATTGCCGAGACCGCAGAACAGATCCAGCACCCGCTCATCCGCCGCCGGCTTCAGCCATTCCAGCGCCTGCGCGACCATGGCTTCGTTGACCCCGGCGTTGACCTGAATGAAATCCCCTGGCCGATACGCGAGGTCCAAATCCCACTGCTCCAAGCGATAACCCAACGTCTGGCCAGCCTCGACCGGGTACGGTTCGCCATCGCCATGCAGCCACAATTGCGCTTCATGAAACGCGCAGAAATCCTTGAGAATCGTCAGGTCGGCGTCGGACAACGGCGACATATGCCGCAACAACACCGCCAGCGAAGAACCACTGAACAATTCCACATGCCCCAGCGCTTGAGGTTTGCTCAGGCGCCGAAGCATTTCCGGCAAGCGCGTCATGATCGTTTGCAAGGGCTGTACCAGCACCGGACATTCGCTGATGGCGACGATGTCCTGACTGCCGGCAGCACGGAACCCGACCTCGAGCTTTTTCGCCTTCATGTCCCAGCGCACCGCCACGCGGGCGCGACGACGGTAGGCGAATTCCGGACCGCTCAGCGGCGCCGCCCACTCTTGCGGTTCGACCCCGGCGACCTTGGACAATTGCTCGGCGAGCATGCGCTGTTTCAGCGCAAGCTGCTCGCTGTGCGGCAGATGTTGCACGCTGCAACCACCGCAACGACCGGCGTGCGGGCACGGTGCCGGGCGACGCAGTTCGCTGGCCTGGAATACCCGCTCGGTGCGTGCCTCGACCACTTTGCCGTGGGCATTGAGCACGCGCGCCTCAACCTCCTCACCAGCCAACGCGCCGATGACGAACCAGGTGCGACCTTCGAAAAACGCGATGCCGCGACCGTCATTGGCCAGGCGCTCGATGCTCAAGCGCTGCTTTTTGCCGGTCGGGATTTGTGGGGCCTTGCTGCCGCCCGTGGGTTGGAAGCGCAGGCCTCTCTCTTGCTTGGCCATCAGTTGGGCGCGTCGAAAATGCCGGTCGACAAGTAACGGTCGCCACGGTCGCAGATGATCGCAACGATCACCGCGTTTTCCACTTCCTTCGACAGGCGCAACATCCCTGCCACGGCGCCGCCCGAGGACACGCCGCAGAAGATCCCTTCTTCGCGGGCCAGACGACGGGTTACGTCCTCGGCCTCGCTTTGCGCCATGTCGACGATGCGGTCGACACGATCAGCTTGATAGATCTTCGGCAGGTATTCCTGCGGCCAGCGACGAATACCCGGGATCGCCGAGCCTTCCATCGGTTGCAGACCAACGATCTGCACTTCAGGATTTTGCTCTTTCAAGTAGCGCGACACACCCATGATCGTCCCGGTGGTGCCCATCGAGCTGACGAAATGGGTGATCGAGCCTTGGGTCTGACGCCAGATTTCCGGGCCGGTGCTGGTGTAGTGCGCCTCGGGGTTATCGCCGTTGGCGAACTGATCCAGGACTTTGCCGCGGCCCTCGGCTTCCATCCGCTGGGCGAGGTCGCGAGCGCCTTCCATGCCCTCTTCCTGGGTCACCAGAATCAGCTCGGCGCCATACGCCGTCATCGCGGCTTTACGTTCGGCGCTGGAGTTGTCCGGCATGATCAGGATCATCTTGTAACCCTTGATCGCGGCGGCCATGGCCAGCGCAATCCCGGTGTTACCCGAGGTCGCTTCAATCAGCGTATCGCCGGCATGGATCTGCCCGCGCAACTCGGCACGGGTAATCATCGACAGCGCCGGCCGGTCCTTGACCGAACCCGCCGGGTTATTCCCCTCAAGCTTGAGCAAAAGGGTATTGCTGGTGGCGCCAGACAGGCGCTGCAAGCGGACCAGCGGAGTGTTGCCGACGCAATCGGCGATGGTTGGGTACTGCAAGGTCATGGCGTATTCGCAATCCAGACTGCGGGGGCGCCTATCATACCGGCAAACGTTGGCAGGCCATATCACGCAAAGTGCGGTGCTTATGGCTTATGGGAATAAGGGGGTGGATCAGCCCTTCCCGCAAACAGAAGTCACGCCCCAACTCGCTCAGGAACTCCTTGAGACGTGTGAGCAATCCCTGATGAGGTCGGTCTCGGCATGACCGCCGGGGAGGCCGAGAAATTCGACCATGTACGCATCGCGAAAAATCTCCAGCGCCGAAGGATGAGTTTGTCTCAATGCCGTTGAGACTTTCACCGGTTGGGTGATGCTGCGTTCGAATAGTGCAGCTTTGAATTGACGTTCAAGCTCACGCCTTGACCACCTCTCCTTGATCGCCATGCGTACGTAGAACTCCCGCTCTTCCGGGCGTTTACTCTGGCTGAAAATAATCAGGTTGTGTGACCAGGACAATTGTCGCACCAGTGGTGCGACTTTCTCCTCGGCCCGGTAAGTCTCATAGAACTGACACATCCGAAACAAGTTTGACCGAGTAAACCCACGCAATCCTGGCTGAGTCCGAGCCAAGTGTTCAGCCAACTGACTGACCACCGAATCCCCCCATTCAGCGTCTTCCAGCTTGCGACTGATGTAAGCCCCTACCTGCCAATACAATTCGATCAGTTGAGTATTTACTGCCTGGACGGCTTGCTGTTTGGCACTCTGAATCAGTGCGAGCACTTCGTTGAAACGGTTGTCAGCGGTGCTGAGCGCGGTCATGCCAGATTCCTTGAAGGCAAGTGAACCCGAGCTTAGACCGTCCAGGAAGGGCAAAGGGACCGGTAAACGCCTTTAGGAAATGTCGTACGGGAATACGGGAATGGTCCGGCAACCTCAGCGGCGCGGTGAATTTGAGGGCCTCATCGCGAGCAGGCTCACTCCTACAGGGGGTCGTCGTTATTACAGGATATGTGGGCGACGCAATTCCACGGTGGGAGCTAGCTTGCTCGCGATGACGTCCTCAGCAGCAGCGCCGATATCCGCCACCAGGCGCATATTCAGACGCAACCCCGCGCCGGCATTCTCCGCCCAAAGCGACCCGCCCTGGCGTTGCACCGCATTCCTCGCGATGCTCAGCCCCAAGCCAAAACCGCCGTCGCCCGGGCGCGAGCCGTCGAGGCGGATGAAGGGTGAGAAGATGCGTTCCAGATCGGCTTCAGCCACGCCGCCGCCCTGATCTTCCAGCCACACCAGCCAAAAGTCGCCATCGCGCTGTGCACCGAGGGTGATCACGCCGTCGCTCGGCGAGTGCCGAATGGCGTTGCGCAGGATGTTTTCCAGCGCCTGAGCCAAGGTGTTGAGATGGCCACGCACCCAGCAGGTGGAGTCGACGGCGCAGTGCAACTGGCGCGCCGGCCACGCCGTTTCGTAACAGGCGTTTTCCGTGAGCATGTCCCACAGCGCTTGAATCTGAATCGCTTCGTCGGGCAGGCGCGAGCGTTCGGTGTCGAGCCAGGCCAGTTGCAAGGTGTCTTCGACCAGACGCTGCATGCCATCGACTTCGCGGCTGATGCGTTCGCGCAGTTGCGCCACGCCCTGCGCGCTTTCGCTGGCGACACGCAGACGGCTTAATGGCGTGCGCAGTTCGTGGGACAGGTCGCGCAGTAATTGTTGTTGCAGGGCCACGGTGCTTTGCAGGCGCTCGGCCATGTGATCGAAGGCGCGGCCGAGTTCGCCCAGCTCATCCGAACGATTGGTGGTGTGCCTCGACAAGCGCACGTTCAACTGGTCGGCGCGCCAGGCGTTGGCCTGTTCGCGCAGGCTGTTGAGCGGCACCACCAGCAACCGATACAAACCGACGCACAGCAGCAACGTAAACAGCCCGGGAATCACTCCATTGGTGATGACGCGCCAAAACACCTGATAACGCCCCGGCATGAAACGCTGTGGCAATTCGATCACCAGATTGCCGGCGTGCGGGTCACCGGGAAACGGCACGCGCAGCCACGGCAGGTTTTTCTTGTGGATCGGCCAATCGAGGCCGCGCAGGAAGGTCAGGCGCTCGATGTCCTTGTCGGTCAGCGGCTGCGTGCTCAGCGATTGCAAGTCGCCGCCAATCACCCCGACCCAGCCTTTTTCGCGTTGGCGCATGCCTTGCAGCCAGACATCGACTCCGCTGCGCTGGCCCTGATGCCACGCCCGTTCGGCTTCGGCGGCATAGCGGGTCAACGTGCCTCGGGCGTCATCGGAGAGAAACTGGTTGCGCTCCTCCATGTAGCGGCCCCAGGACCAGCTCAGCCAGATCATCAGCAGACAAAACGCCACTAGCAGACAGGCGAGTTTCCAGAACAGCGAGTGCCGGCCCGGCAGGTCAGACCATTTCATCGATGGCGCTCAACACATAACCTTTGCCCCAGACGGTACGCACTTCGCGCTCGGTGTAGCCGATCGCCTTGAGTTTGCGGCGGATCTGGCTGATGTGCATATCGAGGCTGCGGTCGTGGGCGGCATAACCGCGTTGCAGCACGTGCTGATAAAGGAAGGCTTTGCTCAGCACTTCATCGTTGTTGCGATTGAGCGTTTCCAGCAGTCGGTATTCGCTGCGCGTCAGGCTGGCGGGCTGCTCACGGTAGAAGACTTCGCACTGATCGTCGTCGAACAACAAACTGTGCACGGGACTGACCGGCGCTGGCGGCTCGGGCCGACGGTCGAGCGCCACGCGGCGCAGGATGGCTTCGATGCGCACGCGCAGCTCGGCCATGCTGAACGGTTTGGGCAGGTAATCGTCGGCGCCGAGGCGAAAACCGCTGATGCGATCGGCCTCGGCGCCCAATGCCGACATCAGCACCACCGGCGTCGAATGGCTCTGGCGAAACTGTGTCAGCACGTTCAAGCCATCGAGGCCCGGCAGCAGAATGTCCATCAACACCACATCAAACGGCTGACCGCGCGCAATCGCCAGACCTTCCTGACCGTTCTGGCACCAGGTCACCTGAAAACCGCAACGGCCCAAGTGTTCGTGGACGTACGCGCCGAGCACGAGGTCGTCTTCTATAGAGAGGATGCGAGGGAGAACGGCATTGATGGGATTCATGAGTATCTGCAAATAATTCTCAGTTGGCGATTATTCAAGATTGCCTCGTCAGGGGCAACCCAAGGTTTGCCGGGCGGGCGAAAGCGCCGATCCAACCGACGAATGACGACATCAATTTACGAAGATTGCCCGCAAGCAAATCGCTACACTGCGCAAGTGGTGCGTGCCGGATGCACGCGCGGGTCCAATAAATAGCGGGATGCAGGAGAAATGCGTGCTCAAGAAACTGGGAATTAAAGGCCGCGTGCTGTTGCTGACCTTGCTGCCGACCAGCCTGATGGCATTGGTTCTGGGCGGCTATTTCACCTGGACGCAGCAATCGGACCTGCAAACCCAATTGATGCAGCGCGGCGAGATGATCGCCGAGCAACTGGCGCCGCTGGTAGCCCCGGCCATGGGCCACCAGAACACCGAATTGCTTGAGCGCATCGCCACCCTGTCGCTGGAACAGACCGACGTGCGCGCCGTGACTTTCCTCGCGCCCGACCGCACGCCGCTGGCCCACGCCGGGCCGACCATGCTCAACGCCGCGCCGATCGGCAACGGTGCGCACATGCTCCGGCGCAGCGGCAATGACGCCACCCGCTACTTGCTGCCGGTGTTCGGCAAGCACCGTAATTTCGCCGGCGAGCTGATTCCCGACGAGTCGGAACGCCTGCTCGGCTGGGTCGAACTTGAACTCACGCACAACGGCATGCTGCTGCGCGGTTACCGCAGCCTGTTCGCCAGCCTGCTGTTGATCGGCGCCGGGCTGGCCGGCGCGGCGCTGCTGGCGTTGCGCATGGGCCGCACGATCAACCGGCCGATCAGCCAGATCAAACTGGCGGTGGCGCAACTCAAGGACGGTCACCTGGAAACGCGCTTGCCGCCGCTCGGCAGCCAGGAACTGGATGAGCTGGCGTCCGGCATCAACCGCATGGCCGGCACCCTGCAAAACGCGCAGGAAGAATTGCAACACAGCGTCGATCAGGCCACCGAAGACGTGCGGCAGAATCTGGAAACCATCGAAATCCAGAACATCGAGCTGGATCTGGCGCGCAAGGAAGCACTGGAAGCGAGCCGGATCAAATCCGAGTTCCTCGCCAACATGAGCCATGAAATCCGCACGCCACTGAACGGCATTCTCGGCTTCACTCATCTGCTGCAAAAAAGTGAACTGACCCCGCGCCAGCTCGATTATCTGGGCACTATCGAAAAATCCGCCGACAGCCTGCTGGGGATCATCAACGAGATTCTCGACTTCTCGAAAATCGAGGCCGGCAAACTGGTGCTCGACAATATTCCGTTCAACCTGCGCGATCTGCTGCAGGACACGTTGACCATCCTTGCCCCCGCCGCCCACGCCAAACAGCTGGAATTGGTCAGTCTGGTGTATCGCGACACGCCGCTGTCGCTGATCGGCGACCCGCTGCGGCTCAAGCAGATTCTGACTAACCTGGTGAGCAACGCGATCAAGTTCACCCGCGAAGGCACGATCGTCGCCCGCGCCATGCTCGAAGAAGAACACGACGACAGCGTGCAACTGCGCATCAGTATTCAGGACACCGGCATTGGCCTGTCGAATCAGGACGTGCGCGCGCTGTTCCAGGCGTTCAGTCAGGCTGACAATTCACTCTCGCGGCAACCGGGTGGCACCGGGCTGGGGCTGGTGATTTCCAAGCGTTTGATCGAACAGATGGGCGGCGAAATCGGCGTCGAAAGCACGCCGGGCGAAGGCTCGGAGTTCTGGATCAGCCTGAGCCTGCCAAAAACCCGCGACGATGCCGAAGATCTGCCCGGCCCGCCCTTGCTCGGGCGCCGCGTGGCGGTGCTGGAAAATCACGAACTGGCGCGCCAGGCGTTGCAGCATCAATTGGAAGATTGCGGCCTCGAAGTCACGCCGTTCAATACTCTGGAAAGTTTGACCAATGGCGTCACTGGCGCGCATCAAACCGATCAGGCGATCGATCTGGCGGTGCTCGGCATCACCAGCAACGACATGCCGCCGGAGCGCCTCAACCAGCACATCTGGGACCTCGAACACCTCGGCTGCAAAGTGCTGGTGCTGTGCCCGACCACCGAGCAGACGCTGTTCCATCTCTCGGTGCCCAACCCGCACAGTCAGTTGCAGGCGAAACCGGCGTGCACGCGCAAGTTGCGTCGGGCGCTGGCCGATCTGGTCAACCCGCGCCAGCAGCGCAGCGAGCCCGGCGAACCGGTGTCCAGCCGCGCCCCGAAAGTGCTGTGCGTCGACGACAATCCGGCGAATTTGTTGCTGGTGCAAACCCTGCTCGAAGACATGGGCGCGAAAGTGCTCGCGGTCGAGAGCGGTTACGCCGCAGTGAAAGCGGTGCAGAGCGAAACCTTCGATCTGGTGCTGATGGACGTGCAAATGCCCGGCATGGATGGGCGCCAGAGCACCGAAGCGATTCGCCAGTGGGAAAGTGAGCGGCATTGCACGCCGCTGCCAATCGTCGCCCTCACCGCTCATGCGATGGCCAACGAAAAACGCGCGCTGCTGCAAAGCGGCATGGACGACTACCTGACCAAACCGATCAGCGAGCGGCAACTGGCGCAAGTGGTGTTGAAATGGACCGGGCTGGCCCTGCGCAATCAGGGGCCGGAGCGCTCCAGCGACAGCCATGGCGGCAGCGAATTGCTGGTGCTCGATCACGAAGAAGGTTTGCGTCTGGCTGCGGGCAAGGCTGATCTGGCGGCGGACATGTTGGCGATGCTGCTGGCCTCGCTGGAAGCTGATCGCGAGGCAATTCGCGTGGCCCGCGAGGCGAACGACCAGAATGCGTTGATCGAACGCGTGCATCGCCTGCACGGCGCCACGCGTTATTGCGGCGTTCCGCAACTGCGGGCGGCGTGTCAGCGTAGCGAGACCTTGCTCAAGCAACAGGACCCGAAAGCCACCGCTGCCCTCGAAGAACTGGAGCGCTCGATCAACCGGCTGGCGATGCAGGCACGCATCAGCGCGTGATCCAGGGCAACACGGCAGAATCCGCAAAATGCCAGGATCCTTAAATCCCCAAAACGCTACGATCAGTTTTTTGTAGCAGCTGCCGAGCCTGCGAGGCTGCGTTCGGCTGCGCAGCAGTCGTCAATCCGCTATATGCGGTTTACCTGATAGACCGCGGCGGCTGATTTGACGACGGCTGCGCCGCCGAACGCAGCCTCGCAGGCTCGGCAGCTGCTACAGGGCGCGACTTGGCCGCTACAGTGGTTTTTTCCAGGAGGACGACATGCGCACTATTCTTTTCAGCAGCCAGACTTACGATCGCGAGAGTTTTCTCGGCGCCGACTTGCCCGCCGGCATTGCGTTGCAGTTTCAACCGGCGCGCCTGAGCCTCGATACAGTGGCGCTGGCCGAACATCACGAAGTGGTGTGCGCGTTCATCAATGACGACCTCAGCGCGCCAGTACTTGAACATTTGGCGGCCGGCGGCACGCGCCTGATCGCCCTGCGCTCGGCGGGTTACAACCATGTCGATCTGCTGGCGGCGAAACGCCTGGGGCTGGCGATTGTGCGGGTTCCGGCCTACTCGCCGCACGCGGTGGCCGAACATGCGGTGGCGCTGATCCTCGCGCTCAATCGACGTTTGCACCGCGCCTACAATCGCACCCGCGAAGGCGATTTCAGCCTGCATGGACTGACCGGTTTTGACCTTTTCGGCAAGACCGTCGGCGTGGTCGGCACCGGGCAGATCGGCGCGACGTTCGCAAAAATCATGAACGGTTTTGGCTGCCAATTGCTGGCCTACGATCCTTTCCCCAATCCGCAAGTCGAAGCCCTCGGCGCACGTTACCTGAGCCTGCCCGAGCTGCTGGCCGAGTCGCAGATCATCAGCCTGCATTGCCCGCTCAACGAGCAAAGTAAACACTTGATCAACCGCGAGTCGCTGGCGCACCTGCAACCGGGGGCGATGCTGATCAATACCGGGCGCGGCGGTTTGGTGGATACACCGGCGCTGATCGACGCGCTGAAAGACGGTCAACTCGGTTATTTGGGACTCGACGTGTATGAAGAAGAGGCGCAACTGTTTTTCGAGGATCGCTCGGACTTGCCGCTGCAAGACGATGTGCTGGCGCGCTTGCTGACGTTTCCCAATGTGATCATCACCGCGCATCAGGCCTTTCTCACGCGCGAAGCGCTGGGCTCGATTGCCGCCACGACCTTGCACAACATCGCGGCGTGGGCGGCCGGGACGCCGCAGAATCTGGTCGAGGGCTGAACCTGATCGAAGGTCACACGCCCGCGCCATGCTGCGCCGATGCCCGTGCTAGCATACCGCGCATATTTGGAGGACCCATGGTCGAACACGATTTCCGCTACAACCTGATGAACCCGCAGCACACCCTGACCGAATGCCGCGCCCTGGTGCCGGGGCGTTATCAAGTCACCGGCAATGGCGGCTCGATTCGCAACAATGACGTGCTGGTCGTCACCCTCAAAGGTGCCAAGGACTTGTCCATGCGCCTGACCGTCGAAACCGTTCGCCACTTGATCAACCCGCCCGGCCAATGGGTCGCGGTGGCCAGTGGTCCGGTGTTCGGCGAACTGGCGATCCATACGTGGAAGGTCAACTGCGACAGCTGTGCGAAAGAACTGAGCTTCGAATTCGCGGTCGACGCCAAGCTTGGCAACAAGGCCGAAAAGCCTGCCGCCACCGCGCGGATTGCCGAGTTGGGCTGGTCCACCGTTGGCGACAAACACCTGTGTCCGAAATGTCAGGAGCCCGCGTGATGAAACGTTTGGCTCTGGCGGCGATGGTCGGCGCCAGCCTGATGGGCTGCGCCGCCGAACCGGTTCAACTGCAACACAACCGCAGCTACATTCTGGAATGGATCGGCGAACGGCCATTGATGGATTACAGCCACTTGACCATTACCCTGGGTGACGACGGTCGCGCCTACGGTAACGGCGGCTGCAACCATTGGTTCGCGCCGTACACGCAGGACGGCGACAAGCTGAGCTTCGGCAAAATCGGCAGCACCCGCAAACTCTGCGCTCCAGCGCTGATGGAGCAGGAAAAACGCTTCCTGCAAGCGTTGGAAAACGTGCAGCGCTGGGACATCTCGCCGATCGACCAGATGCGCTTCTGGCCCGCCGAAGGCAAGCCGCTGCGCTGGTGGCTTGAAGAGGGTTGATTGGCTGTTCGAGTGTGTTCCGTCAGGCAGATCCACCCCTCACCCTAACCCTCTCCCCAGAGGGTAGAGGGGATTGACCGAGTTGCTCTTGGCGCTGCATCGACCTGAAACATCGAGTCGAACTCAGGATCTGAAAAGCATGCAGTCAGCTCCCTTCCCCCTGTGGGTAGAGGGGACTGACTGAGTTGCTCTTGGCGCTGCATCGACCTGAAACACCGAGTCGAACTCAGGATCTGAAAAGCATGCGGTCTGCTCCCTTTCCCCTGTGGTTAGAGGGGGCTGACCGAGTTGCTCTCGGCGCTGCATCGACCTGAAAAACCGAGTCAAACTCAGGATTTGAAAAGCATGCGGTCTGCTCCCTTTCCCCTGTGGGTAGAGGGGGCTGACCGAGTTGCTCTCGGCGCTGCATCGACCTAAAAAACCAAGTCAAACTCAGGATTTGAAAAGCATGCGGTCTGCTCCCTTTCCCCCTCTCCCCTGTGGGGAGAGGGCTGGGGTGAGGGGCTGGATCCAAGCATCAACTCCCATTTCAGTCCTGCTCAATTCGTCGCTTTCAACTCTTCAAGTTTTGCCATCACCCCCGCCGCTGTCTGCTCGCCCATCAGCTGTTCGCGCACTTTGCCCTGGTTGTCGATGATGTACGTCACCGGCAGCGCTTCGCTGCGTGGCAGATCAAAAATCTCCGCCGGGTCCTGCGCCAGCACGGTGAACCTGATCCCGAGTTTTTCGCTGGCGCTCTTCAGCTCTTCGCCCTGCACGTTGTCGAAATTAACCCCGAACACGCCGATCTTCTTGCCCTTCAATTCTTCAGCCAACGTGTTCAATTCCGGGATCTCGGTACGGCACGGGCCGCACCATTCGGCCCAGTAATTGACCACCAGCCATTGTTTATCGAGTCGCCCGGACGCGACTTTCTGACCGTCCTGGTCAATCCCGTAGTCGTTACCGCAGCCCCCCAGCATCAACGCGCCGATGATCGCCAATACCGCTGCCAATCGCCTGGTCATGTGGTTTTCCTTGTTGAAAATTGAATGCGCCTGCGACCCATCGCCTCCCGAGGTTCTGGATTGCGCGCTGCACAGTTAGAATAGCCGCCACCTTACGCAAGATGCGACCCGCACATGACCGATCTGACGCTCTATCACAACCCGCGCTGCTCGAAATCCCGCGGTGCGCTGGAACTGCTCGAAGCCCGTGGCCTGACCCCGAACGTGGTCCGCTACCTCGAAACCCCGCTGGATGCCGCGCAATTGCAGGGCTTGCTGAACAAGCTCGGGATCACCGCACGCGAACTGCTGCGCACCGGTGAGGACGAATACAAAACCCTCAACCTGGCCGATGCGACGCTGACCGAGGCGCAATTGATTGCCGCCATCGCCGCGCACCCGAAACTCATGGAACGACCGATTCTTGAAGTGGGCGACAAAGCCGTCATCGGCCGTCCGCCGGAGAATGTCCTGGAGTTGCTGCCGTGAGCGCGCCGTACATTCTGGTTTTGTATTACAGCCGCAGCGGCTCGACCAATGAAATGGCCCGGCAGATTGCCCGTGGCGTCGAGCAGTCGGGCATGGAAGCGCGCCTGCGCACGGTGCCGGCGATTTCCACCGAGTGCGAAGCAGTGTCGCCGGACATCCCGGACGCAGGCGCGTTGTACGCCAGCCTCGACGATTTGAAAAACTGCGCCGGCCTCGCCCTCGGCAGCCCGACGCGTTTCGGCAACATGGCGGCGCCGCTGAAATACTTTCTCGACGGCACCAGCAACCTGTGGCTGACCGGCGCCCTCGTCGGCAAACCGGCCGGCGTGTTCACCTCCACCGCGAGCCTGCACGGCGGCCAGGAAACCACCCTGCTGTCGATGATGTTGCCGTTGTTGCACCACGGCATGCTGATCACCGGCCTGCCCTACAGCGAGTCGGCGTTGCTGGAAACCCGTGGTGGCGGCACGCCCTATGGCGCCAGTCACCACGCTGGCGCGGATGGCAAACTCGGTTTGAACGAGCATGAAGTGTCGCTGTGCCGGGCACTGGGCCTGCGCCTGGCCAAAACCGCGCAGAAACTGGAGCGCTGAGATGGCCAAAAAGCCGAAAATTCTGCCGTCGATTGCATGGCTCGAACCGCGCGTACGGGCGATGCGTGTGATCAGCCTGCTGTGCTTTTTTGCCTTGGTGGGTTTGCTCTGCGGTTATTACTTGCTGGTCGCCGATCTGCACGGCGCGCGACCGTGGGTGATTCTGCTGATCGAGCTGGTGCCGCTGCTGTTGCTGGCGCCGGGGATGATCAGCGGCAGCACGCGTGGGCATTCGTGGATGTGTTTTGTGGTGAATCTGTATTTCATCAAAGGCGCATTGGCCGCGTATGACCCAAACCGGCAGTTGTTCGGCCTGCTGGAAATGGCGGCGAGCCTGGCAGTGTTTTGTTCGGCGTTGCTGTACGTGCGGTGGCGGTTTCAGTTGAATCGCAAACTTGCTGGCGAGGGTGAGATCTCGGTTGCCTGATCTGACGCCTTCGCGGGCAAGCCTCGCTCCTACAGGGGATTTGTGAACGACACAGATCCAATGTGGGAGCGAAGCTTGCTCGCGATGCAGGCAACTCGGTCTTAGTGATTGACCGTATACGCCAGCATCATCGATATCTGGCTCATCGGCCGCCCGCCGCTCTGTTCATGCCACTGGTTGAACACGTCTTGCACCAACGCCAGATCACGCTGGCTGGTCGGCACTTTGTCGACGATCTTCTGCGCATTCAGTCCCGCGACCACGTCGTAGCTCGGCACAAACGTGTCCTTGCCGACCATCCGTAAAAACCGCGGCGCCGACAGCCCGCCGAGTTGATGGCCGCGCTTTTTCAGGAAGGTCCACAAACCGACGATATCGGTCACCGGCCACTCAGCGATCAGTTCGCCGAAACTGCCCTTTTCGTGCGTCACATCGAGAATGAACTGCGCATTGCGCGGCACGCTTTTGAGCTTGCCCAAGTGGCGGATGATCCGCGCGTCCTGCATCAGGCGCTCGAGGTGTTCGGCGCTCATCAGCACAACCTTTTCCGGGTCGAACCTGAAAAACACTTCTTCGAAGGACGGCCACTTGGCGTCCACCAGGCTGTGCTTGAGCCCGGCGCGGAAAACGCGCAGCGCCATGGTCGAGAGGTAACGGTCGTCGCTGATCTTGCGCAATTGTGCCGGGGTCTTGGGTACCGGCAGATGGGCTTCCAGTTCAGCCGCTGAACCAAAACGGTTCAGACAGTACTCGTGTAGCCACTTGTAATCGCGCATGCCCTCTCCTGAGGATTGAAAAGATAAAACCTGCAGCAGTTCTGCTTAGAGGTTGACGACGTTGACGAAGCGCGGCGCGGCGCTTTCGTCGATCTTCAAACTGGCGAAGTCGAACAGGTTGCGGTCCGCCAATTGCGACGGCTGCACATTCTGCAAACTGCGGAATATGCTTTCGACGCGGCCCGGGGTCTTGCGTTCCCATTCTTGCAACATGTCCTTGACCACCTGGCGCTGCAGGTTTTCCTGCGAGCCGCAGAGGTTGCACGGGATGATCGGGAATTGCTTGAAGTCCGAGTAGGCCTGGATGTCTTTTTCGTTGCAGTAAGCCAGCGGCCGGATCACCACGTTGCGGCCATCGTCGGCGCGCAGTTTCGGCGGCATGGCTTTGAGCGAACCGTTGAAAAACATATTGAGGAAAAAAGTTTCGACGATGTCGTCGCGATGGTGACCGAGGGCCATTTTGGTTGCGCCGATTTCGTCGGCGAAGGTGTACAGCGTGCCGCGACGCAGGCGTGAACACAGCGAACACGTGGTTTTGCCTTCCGGGATCAATTCCTTGACCACCGAGTACGTGTCTTTCTCGACGATGTGATATTCCACGCCCAGTTCTTGCAGATACGCCGGCAGCACGTGCTCGGGGAAACCTGGCTGCTTCTGGTCCATGTTCACGGCGACGATATCGAACATGATCGGCGCGACCTTCTGCAAGTGCAGCAGCACGTCGAGCATGGTGTAACTGTCCTTGCCACCGGACAGGCAGACCATGACCTTGTCGCCGTCTTCAATCATGTTGAAATCGGCAACAGCCTCACCGGCCTGGCGGCGAAGGCGCTTTTGCAATTTGTTCTGGTTGACCGTGAGAGTGCCCATGCAACGAATCCGTGAGGTGTGACGAAAGGCCGGCATTTTACGCAAAAATCCCGCATGGGCGAAGGGCCGCCGATTCCCTCAGCCCTCCACTCCCCCTGTAGCAGCTGGCGAAGCCTGCGTTCGGCGACGCAGTCGTCGTAAAACCAGCCGCCTCGGTGTATCAGGCGTATCGCGTGTACCGAATCAGCGACGACTTCGTCGCCGAACGCAGGCTTCGCCAGCTGCTACAGGTTTGCGGTGCAATGCACAGACCTGCCGGCGATTAACAGCGATCTTTACAGCGCGATTTGCTCTAAAGCCCCGCAACCCGTGCCGTGCAGACCTTTCTATACTGCGACATAAGGTCGCACACGTATTCAGACCTTTCCTTACTTGGCCACTTTGGCCCGTAGGCGCTCCGCTGGGGGGCGATGGTAATAACAAGAGGAGTGACTGGCATGATCCATCACGTAGTGGGGCTCTTCACCCACCCCGACCAGGAATGGAAAGAAATCCGTGGCGACCACGAGGAAAGCATCAGCCACATGTACCTCACCCACACGCTGATCCTGGCAGCGATCCCCGCCGTCTCGGCGTTTATCGGCACCACGCAGGTCGGCTGGGTCATCGGCAACCGTCCGCCAGTGATGCTGACTCAGGAAAGCGCGCTGTGGATGACGATCATGTCGTACCTGGCGATGCTCGGCGGCGTGGCGGTCATGGGCGCATTTGTGCACTGGATGGCCCGCACGTATGACGCCAATCCGAGCCTGGCGCGTTGCGTTGCCTTCGCCACTTACACGGCGACACCGCTGTTCATCGGCGGATTGGCGGCGTTGTATCCGCATATGTGGCTGGGAATGGTCGTCGGCACGGCTGCCATTTGCTACACGGTGTACCTGCTATACGTGGGGTTGCCGACATTCATGAACATTCCATCGGACGAGGGTTTTCTGTTTTCCAGTTCAGTGCTCGCCGTCGGCCTGGTGGTGCTGGTGGCCATCATGGCGTTTACCGTGATCGTCTGGGGACTCGGCGTGGGGCCGGTCTATACCAATTAGCCATCAGCCAGGAATGGCCACGGCACTGGACCAACAGAACAAGATCTGCCAACACAGGCCGCCACCGGGCGGCCTTTTAATGGCTGGCGCAAAACATCCGGGACAACGACCATTCGGCGCCTGACCGATTCGCAAGCCCCGAGGGTTGCGGCATACTCGACGTCTCTGGAGACCCATCAAGCATGCCCGAGCAACTCAATACCCGCGTCGAAGACTGTTACCAACAAGCCGAATCCTTTTTCAAACGAACTTTCAAACGCCCCGTGGTGAGCCTCAAGCTGCGCGGGCAAAAGGCCGGTGTCGCGCATTTGCACGAGAACCTGCTACGTTTCAATCCGCAGTTGTACCGGGAAAACAGCGAAGATTTCCTCAAGCAAACCGTGGCCCACGAGGTCGCGCACCTGATCGCGCATCAATTGTTTGGCGATCGCATTCAGCCGCATGGCGAAGAATGGCAACTGATCATGCGCGGCGTTTACGAACTGCCGCCGAACCGTTGCCACACCTATGACGTGAAACGCCGCAGCGTGACGCGCTACATCTACAAGTGCCCGTGCGCCGACAGCGATTTCCCGTTCTCAGCGCAGCGCCATAGCCTGGTGCGCCAGGGTCGGCGGTATCTGTGCCGGCGCTGCCGCAGCACATTGGTGTTCAGCGGCGAGATGCGCGTCGAGTAAGTCAGATTTTTGTGTGCCTGCCGGCCTGATCGCGAGCAAGCTCGCTCCCACAGGGGATATTCGGCGCGACACGGCCCTATGTGGGAGCGAGCTTGCTCGCGATAGCGTCTTGGCAGGCGCTACACGATCACCTTGGCACGCCGCAATTGCTCAATCCGCTGCGCACTCAATCCCAACTCCGCCAACACCTGATCCGTATGCTCGCCCAGCGCTGCGCCGACAAATCGCGGTGCCGGCAAGCCTTCGGAAAATTTCAGCGGACACGCCATCTGCGCCTGCGTCGAGCCATCCGCGCGCGGCACTTGCGTCACCAGTGCCCGCGCCTGCAACTGCGGATGCTGCAGCGCTTCGCCGACGCTCAACACCGGTTCGACGCACGCATCCACCGCGCCGAACAACGCACACAACTCGGCAAAGTCATGCTTCTCGAATTCCATTTTCAGCTCATTTTTCAACGCCTGTTGCTGCTCCGGTTTAGTCGATAAACCCTGGGCCGCCAGCTCCGGGCGGCCCAGCGCCGAACACAATTGCTGCATGAACGCAGGTTCGAGGCTGCCCACCGACATCCAGCGGCCATCGCGCGAGCGGTAATAGTCGTAGAAGCTGCCGCCATTGAGCATCTGCTCTTCGCACCCGGGCTCGACGCCGCAAGCCAGGTAACCGGCGCCAGCCATGGCGTTGAGGCTGAACGCGCAGTCGGTCATGCTCACGTCCAGATGTTGCCCCTGCCCGCTGTGCTGGCGCGCGATCACTGCCGCGAGCAGGCCGATCACGCCGTGCAGCGAGCCACCGGCAATGTCCGCCACTTGCATGCCCAACGGCAGTGGGCCGCTGTCGGCGCGGCCGGTGTAGCTCGACAATCCCGCCAGCGCCAGATAGTTGATGTCGTGACCGGCGCGATCCTTGTACGGGCCGGTCTGGCCGTAGCCGCTGATCGATACGTAAATCAGCTTCGGGTTGATCGCCTTCAGCGCTGCATAACCCAGGCCCAGCCGCTCCATCACGCCGGGTCGAAACTGTTCCAGCAAAATGTCGTGGTCCTGCAGCAATTGCTTGATCAGTTCCAGCGCTTGCGGTTGCTTGAGGTCCAGCGCCAGGCTGCGCTTGTTGCGGTTGAGGTAGGCGTGGCTGGCCGACACACCTTGATCGTGCGGCGGCAACACGCGCAGCAGGTCGGCGCGGGTCGGCGATTCGATGCGCAGCACTTCGGCGCCCATGTCCGCCAGCAACAAAGAGGCGAACGGCCCCGGCAGCAGTGTCGAGAAATCCAGAACCTTGAGTGATGCCAGTGGACCGAGCATGAATGTTCCCCGTTTGCGAAGGCTTGTATGCAATGGCTTGAGCCTAGGCAGGCAATCGCATTGCGGCAATCACTTGATGTGTCAGCAACTGTGACCGTTACGCTCAAATCGCAGGCATGAAAAAACCCGCCGAAGCGGGTTTTTCAATGCAGCTCAGGTTAGATCAGGTGCAGCTGAGATTACTTGACGTTGCTTGGGGTTGGGCCTTCAGCCACGCCCAGGTCGTCTTCAACGCGCTCGTCGGAGATCCCACGACCACCCGAAGCCAGCTCGGCATTCATGGTGTCGACGTCGAGTTCCTTGACCCACTTGGCCACCACCAGCGTCGCTACGGCGTTACCGACCAGGTTGGTCAGCGCGCGGGCTTCGGACATGAAGCGGTCGATGCCGAGGATCAGCGCCAGACCGGCCACCGGCAAGTGGCCCACTGCCGACAGGGTGGCGGCGAGGACGATGAAGCCCGAACCGGTCACGCCAGCCGCGCCTTTGGAGGACAGCAGCAACACCACCAACAGGGTGATCTGGTGCGTGATGTCCATGTGCGTGTCAGTTGCCTGGGCAATGAACACTGCGGCCATGGTCAGGTAGATCGCGGTGCCGTCGAGGTTGAACGAGTAACCGGTCGGGATGACCAGGCCAACCACGGATTTCTGTGCGCCCAGACGCTCCATTTTGATCAGCATGCGCGGCAGTACCGATTCCGAAGAAGAAGTACCCAACACGATCAGCAGTTCTTCACGGATGTAGCGAATCACTTTCAGCACGCTGAAGCCGTGAGCGCGAGCGATACCGCCCAGCACGATCAGGATGAACAGCACGCAAGTGATGTAGAAGCACGCCATCAACTGACCCAGTTGCACCAGCGAACCGACACCGTAGGCACCGATGGTGAACGCCATGGCACCGAAGGCACCGATCGGCGCGAGTTTCATGATCATGTTGATGATGTTGAACATCACGTGGGCGAAGCGATCGATCAGGTCCAGCAACGGCCGACCGAACGAACCGAGGCGATGCAGGGCGAAACCGAAGATCACCGAGAACATCAGCACTTGCAGGATGTCGCCAGTGGCGAACGCGCCGACGATGGTGTTCGGGATCACGTTGAGCAGGAAGCCAACGACGCTTTGATCAGCACCGGCCGCTACGTACTGCGCGACTTTGGAGGCATCCAGGGTGGTCACGTCAATGTGCATGCCGGCACCCGGCTGCACGATGTTGACCACAATCAGGCCGACCAGCAGGGCGATGGTCGAAACGATTTCGAAATACAGCAGCGCGTAGCCGCCGGTTTTGCCGACCGATTTCATGCTCTGCATGCCAGCGATACCGCTGACGACGGTGCAGAAGATAATCGGCGCGATGATCATTTTGATCAGCTTGATGAACCCGTCACCCAATGGCTTGAGGGCCACACCGGTCTGCGGATAGAAGTGACCGATCAGAATGCCGATGATGATGGCAACGATCACCTGGAAATACAGGGATTTGTACAGTGGCTGACGAGTCGTCATTGCAAAGTTCCTCAAGAGTGCCCGATGACAACATCCATCTGTTGCCCAAGACACTTCAATTGCGAACCCTCCTGCACTGGAGGGATTTGTTTTGTCGAGCTGCGCAGCGGCAGGCATCTACCGCTTGTATCGCAAAGCCCGTGCCACCTTCACCTGAATCCCCGTTAGCCTTTTGACATCAAGGGCTGCAGGTTTTTGCCGCGCTGCAAACGGGCAGCGCAATGTGGCGGATTCCCGCCTGATCACCCAACCTCGTCCTACAATATGGCGGATATCCGCCTTGTTCAGCGCCGAGCCGTGCGGCTAACATTCGCGGCTTATCGGACGGACCTGCCAGCCATGCGTGAACGCACAATCGCCAGTCATTTCGCCCGCGCCGCCCTTGGCGGTGCGCGCCGTCGTGGCCTGGATTATTCCGCGCTCTTGTTACAACTGGGGATCAGCCCTGAATTGCTCGACGAGCCGCGTGCGCGGATCGCCCCGGAACAATTCACGCGGTTGATCCAGAGCCTGTGGCTGGCGCTCGACGACGAATACCTGGGTTTCGGCCCGGCGCCGAGCAAACCCGGCAGTTTCGCGATGATGTGCCACGCGCTGATCCACTGTCGCAATCTGGATAAGGCGCTGCATCGCGGCTTATTGTTTTATAGCCTATTCCCCGACGCTCCGCGTCTGACCCTGAGCCGCGAGGACGAAATGATTCGCCTGAGCCTCGACGATGCGCAGCTGTGGGACCCGGATCATTTTCTGACGGAATGCCTGCTGGTGATCTGGCATCGCCTCGGCAGTTGGCTGATCGGCCAACGGATTCGGCTGGAGCAAGCGACGTTCAGCTATGCGCGGCCCGAGCACGGCGCCGAATACGATTTGCTGTTTCCTTGTGCGCTGGAGTTCTCGAAGCCGCAGAGCAGTCTGCTGTTTCACAGCCGTTATCTGGCGATGCCGTTGTTGCAGGACGAACGCACGCTCAAGCATTTTCTCGAACGCTCCCCCGCCGACCTGCTGTCGCGCCCCGATGACGGCGACAGTTTGAGCAGCCAGTTGCGTCGTTTGCTCAGCCGCGACAGTTCCCGTTGGCCGGACTTGGAAGCAGTGGCCGCGCACCTGCACATCAGCCCGCAAACCCTGCGTCGGCATTTGCGTGAAGAAGGCAGCAGTTTTCAGGAATTGAAGGATCAGTTACGCCGCGACATTGCGATTTATCACCTCGGGCGCGCCGACCTGTCGTTGCAACAGATCGCCGAACAGCTGGGATTTTCCGAGCCGTCGGCGTTTCATCGGGCGTTCAAGAAATGGACCGGGCTGACACCAGGGGCTTATCGCGCGCAGGAAAACTGAATCTCGGCATCAGATTTTCGAGTGTTTTCTCCGGCCTCATCGCGAGCAAGCTGGCTCCCACATTTGGTTCGCGGCGTTCACCCACAGTGTGTTCACCACAGTCCCCACTGGGAGCGAGCTTGCTCGCGATGCCGTTCGCCGGCACACCTCAGGTTCAGATCAAAGCGCCGGGAAATGAATCCGAAACGCCGCGCCACCCAGCGCCGAGTCGCCCAGGGTCAATTTGGCGCTGTAGCTTTCGATGATGTCCTTGACCACCGCCAAACCAATCCCCTGCCCCGGATGCTGGCGATCCAGCCGTTCGCCCCTTTGCAGAATCCGCGCGCGCTGGTCTGGCGGCACGCCCGGCCCGTCGTCCTCGACGCACAGCTCAATGCCGCTCTGGGTGTCGCGAACGCTGACGCGCACTTCGCTCAAACACAGCCGATAGGCGTTTTCCAGCAGATTGCCGAGCATTTCCAGCAACGCGCCCTGCTCGATCGGCACGTAACAGTGCTCCGGCAAATCGAAAGCGACGCGCACGCGTTTGTCGCGATAGACCTTGTCCAGCGTGTCGCAGAGGCTTTGCAGCACTGGGCGCAGGCGCACCTGATGGCGCACCAGGCCGCTTTTGCGCAGGCTGGCGCGCTGCAATTGATAGCCGATCTGCTGGCTCATGCGCTCGATCTGCGATTGCAGCACCCACGCCTGATCGCGATTTTCGGGGCGCTGCGCCATGTCTTCGCTGACGCCTTGCAACACGGTCAGCGGGGTTTTCAAACTGTGCGCAAGGTCGTCAAGCGAATCGCGGTAACGGCTGCGTTGCTCGCGTTCGCTGTGCAGCAAGCGGTTCAGCGAGCCGGTCAGGCGCAGCAGTTCGCGCGGGTGTTGCTCGGTGAGGCTTTGGCGGTCGCCGCTTTCGATTTCATCGAGTTCCTGGCTCAAGCGGCGCAGGGCTTTCAGACCCCAGGTCAGGCCAATCCACAGCAGCGCCAGCAACACCAGCAACGCCGCGCCGAAACCGAGGTAGAGGTTTTCGCGCAGGCCTTCGAGGGTGATTTCGTATTCGCGCACCGGTTGCAGCGCGACGATGCTGAATGCCGCGCTTTTGCCGCCGAGCAGTTTGACCTCGACGTCATAAACGAAAAATTCCTGGCCGTCGGTTTCCTTGATTCTGGCGAATTCGTTACCGCGTCCGTCGTAACGCGGTTTGTAGTTGATGTTCTCTTCGCGGGTGCCTTTCGAGCGCCAGACCAGCCGTCCTTCGCGGTCATAGATGTAGCCGAGCAAACGGCTGTCGGTGAGGTTGTAGCGCTCATCCGGCAACTGCGCCGGCATCTGCAAGCGATTGTCTTCGACCCGCGCGGCGGAAATCAGCGTGGTCACGTCCGAGGCCAGGCGTTGCTCGATCGAATCCTGCAACGCGAGGCTGAACGCGCCTTGCATCGCCGGCAGCAACGCGAGCATGAACAACACCGCCAACAGCGTGGCGGCGAGCATCAGGCGAACGCGGAGCGAGCGAATCAAGTGCAGCGCTCGTTGAACAGGTAGCCGAGGCCGCGCACGGTATCGATCGGCTTGAACCCGGCCGGGCCTTCGAGTTTGCGCCGCAAGCGCCCGACCAACACTTCGATGACATTCGGATCGCGCTCGTCGTCATCCGGGTAGAGCTGTTCCATCAAACGATCCTTGGCCACCACTTGCTGGTGATGGCGCATCAGGTATTCGAGAATCCGGTACTCGTAGGCGGTCAGCGCCAGCGGCTGTTCATCGAGGGTCGCCTGCTTGCGGTTGAGGTCGAGCAGCAGCGGCCCGGCGGTGACCGTCGACTGGGTGAAACCGCTGGAACGGCGCAGCAGCGCATTCAGCCGCGCGTCGAGTTCTTCGAACTGGAACGGCTTGACCACGTAGTCGTCGGCGCCGGCGGCGAGGCCTTCAACCTTATCCTGCCAGTTGCCGCGCGCGGTGAGGATCAGGATCGGGAAGGTCTTGCCGCTCGAGCGCAATTGGCGGATCAGGTCGAGGCCGCCCATGCCCGGCAGGCCGAGGTCGATCACCGCCAGGTCATGGTTGAATTGCTCGGTCTGGTACAGCGCCTCTTCGGCGTTGGCCACGGATTCGACCACGTGGCCGCTGTCCGTCAGGCGGGTTTGCAGGTGATGGCGCAGCAGCGCTTCATCTTCGACGACCAGCAATTTCATATCGCTCTCCCGGGCAAAACAACATCTCCAGAGGCACGCGCAGATGCCTCAATGGTCAACATGGCAACGCCGGATCACCCTTTTTGGGTGACCCGGCGCAGGTCTGTCGCGAACTGCTTTTAAAAAGCGTAGTTGGCGGACAGGTAGGTCTGGGCGCTGCTGTTAAGTGCCAGCGAGCCTTGTTTGCTGCCACCGCGTTCGCTCATTTCGGTGCTGGCATTGCTGCGCAGGTAACGGTAACCCAGCTCGACCGAGGTGTTTTGCGAAACTTGCTGCAACACGCCGACCTGGCCGCCGAGGGCGTAACCGATGTCGCTGTCGCGGCTGAAGCCTGGGGATTCCTGAGTCAGCTTGGTGAAACCGGCCGTGGCGCCGCCGAACAATTTAGTGCTGCCGCCCACCGGGTAGAACAGATCGTAGCTGCCGAGCAGGTTTTCCTGGCGCAGTTTAATGCCATTGTGCGAGCCGGACACGTTGTCGTAAGTGGCGTAGTAGCGGCCCTGGTTGTTTTGCTGGCCCAGACGCACACCCCACGTGGTGTCTTTGCCGATGACGCCGTCGGCGTTCGGGTGATCGAGGTTGTCGTTGAGCGCGTGGGATTTTTTCACCTTGTCGCTGGTTTGCCCCAGCGTCAGGCCGGCGAACGTATCGTCGGTCGCGTGCGCCGCAGCACTGGCGCTCAACACGGTGAAAGCCAACAGCAGTTTTTTCAGAGAAGTCATAGGAAGTTTCCTTATGCACTGGCGTTTTTTGGGTACGGGGCAAGGTTACTCACCGGCCCCTGAACTGCCCCTGAACGCTCTCTGAACCTGAGCTGAATCAAATCGACTAGGCTGATTTGACCACTTTCTTTTCAGGAGACCCGACCATGCGCCTGTTTCTCGCCCTCGTATTACTAGCCGCCAGCACGCTGGCCAACGCTGCGATCAAGACCCAGGAAATGCCTTACCAGAGCAGCGACGGCACGCAGATGATTGGTTATTACGCCTATGACGACGCGATCAAAGGCCCGCGCCCCGGCGTGGTGGTGGTGCATGAGTTCTGGGGTCTCAACGATTACGCCAAGCGCCGCGCCCGCGATCTCGCCGGTCTCGGTTACAGCGCGCTGGCCATCGACATGTACGGCGGCGGCAAGAACACCGAACACCCGAAGGACGCGATGGCGTTCATGCAAGAGGCGCTGAAGGACAGCGCGGTGGCGAGCGCACGCTTTCAGGCCGGGCTCGATCTGCTGAAGAAACAACCGCAGACCGATCCGCAGAATCTCGCGGCGATCGGTTATTGCTTCGGCGGAGCGGTGGTGCTGAATGCGGCGCGTCAGGGCCTGCCGCTCAAGGGTGTGGTGAGTTTCCACGGCGCGCTAGCGACCAAGACGCCCGCGGCACCGGGCAGCGTGAAGGCGAAAATCCTCGTCGAGCATGGCGCGAAAGACAGCATGATCACCCCGGATAACGTCGCCGCGTTCAAGTCGGAAATGGACAAGGCTGGCGCCGATTATCAATTCGTCAGCCTTGCGGACGCCAAGCACGGGTTCAGCAACCCTGACGCCGACCGGCTCGGGCATGGCGAGCATGGCGGGCCGGATATCGGCTACAACAAAGCGGCGGACGAGCGTTCGTGGGCGGACATGCAGGCGTTCTTCAAGAAAATCTTTGGCTGATCAGTGAACCCTGTGGCGAGGGGGCTTGCCCCCGTTTGGCTGCGAAGCAGTCGCAAAACCGGCTGGCATGGACGAATGCCGGGAGCCGCTTCGCGCCTCAACGGGGCCAAGCCCCCTCGCCACAAAAGCTGTTGCTACTACCCAGTCTGAGAGCAACCCGGCAAAATGCCCACCATGAATTCAACCCCTGCCCTGCCCGCCTGCTGCACCCCGCTCGATGCCCATTGGCCGCTGCCATTGCGGCTGGCGGAAACGGTGTTGCTCAGCACGCACTTCGACCCTGCGCAACTGGCCGCCGATGATTTCCAGCGCAGCGTCATCGCGCCGCCGGCGAGCATTCAGCGTTCGGTAGCCAAGCGCCAAGCCGAGTTTCTTGCCGGACGGGTGTGCGCGCGCGCCGCGTTGCAACAGCTTGAAGGCTTGGATTGTGTGCCGGCCATCGGCGAGGATCGCGCGCCGGTCTGGCCGGCGCACATTGCAGGCTCGATCACCCACAGCACCGGCCGCGCCGCCGCGATTGTCGCAAACAAGGCGCACTGGCGCGGTTTGGGCATGGACCTGGAAAACCTGCTGAACTTCGAACGCGCCGAGCGCCTGGCCGGGGAAATCCTCACAGCGCCGGAGCTGCAGCGCATGGCCGCTGCTGGCAGTGAGCATCTGGCGCTGCTGGTGACGCTGACGTTTTCGGTGAAGGAAAGTCTGTTCAAAGCGCTGTACCCGATCGTCCAGCAGCGCTTCTATTTTGAACACGCTGAAGTGCTGGAATGGTCGGCGGACGGTCAGCTGCGCCTGCGTTTGCTCACGGATTTGTCCAGCGAGTGGCGCCATGGCACCGAGCTGGATGCGCAGTTCGCGGTGAAGGATGGGCAGTTGTTGAGTCTGGTCAGTATCAAGGCTTGAGCCTCACCCCTTGTAGCAGCTGGCGAAGCCTGCGTTCGGCTGCGCAGCAGTCGCCAAACCAGACACCGCAGTGTTTCAGGTAAACCGCGTGCGCAGGATTTACGACTGCTTCGCAGCCGAACGCAGGCTTCGCCAGCTGCTACAGGTGCTCGTCAAGCCTCAACGCTTCTCCTGATTTCTCGGCCAGCTCAAACTGAAACACGCGCCGCCGAGGCTTTTGCTTTTGCTGATCAGCGCCCGGCCGCCGTGCCAATGGACGATGCGCCGCACAATCGACAAGCCCAGCCCATGCCCACCGGACGCGCGAGTGCGGCTGTCGTCGAGGCGCAGGAACGGCGTGAAGATTTTCTCCCACGCCGCTTCCGGCACGCCCGGCCCGTCGTCCTCGACATCGACCCGACAGCGCAATTGCCCGACCTGATAACTCACCGTGACCCGCGATTGCGCGTGGCGCATGGCGTTGCCGACCAGATTTTGCAGCGCGCGGTGCAGATAACGCGGTTCGGCTTCAACCCAGGCGTCGTCGCAATCGGCGGCGGACAGACACAAACCGCGCTGCACCGTGACCTCCGCGCGCAACGGCGCCAGTTCCTCGATGACTTGATTGACCAGCGCATCGAGATCGACGCGCTGGAAATTCAGCGCCGGCGAACCCTGCTCCAGACGCGCATACGTCAGCATCTCGTCGACCAGTTTGTCGAGGTCTTCGATGTCGTGGTCCATGCCTTCGCGGTACTTCTCCAACGCTTGCGGCGTGGTCGCCGAGCCGATCATCTCCAGGCCAAAACGCAGGCGCGCGACCGGTGTGCGCAGTTCGTGGGAAACCGCGCGCACCAGTTCGCGCTGAATCGCCAACAATTGCTGTAAATGCTCGGCCATGCCGTTAAAAGCCGCCGCCAGCCGCCCGACCGAATCCGCGCCGCGCGCCGGCACGCGGGTTTCCAGGCTGCCCTTGGCGATGCGCGTGGCGGCGGCTTCGAGGCCACGCAAACGCCGCTCCAGTTGCCGAACCAGCAAATAAACGATCAACCCGATCAAGCTCAGGCCCAACGCCGCAATCAACACCAGCCATTCCGGCGGATACGGATTCATCTGGAACAACGGACCGATTTCCAGCACCCACGGCGTGCCGACCATGCCGGCAAACACGCGGATCGAATCGCCGCCCTTGCCCAGCGCCATCACCGTATCGCCCTCGGACACGCGCCGGCTCTGGTCTTCATCCATGTCAGCCTGTTCGACTTTGACCAGCCGCAGGTCGAAACCAAAACCCTTGTCTTCCTTCAATTGCGCCAGGCGCTGCGGCTGCTCGGCGACCGGGTAGCGCACCAGTTCGTCGGCCAACAGATAAATAGTCGCGCGGGCCAGTTGCTCGCTGATCTGCTGCACTTCGCCGGTCAGCACCAGTTGCTCCTTGTCGCTGACCAAGCGATAAACCTTCGCCGCGTGCGGCCCGGTCTGTTCGACCAGCGCCTGCCCGCGCAGCACCCGGGTGCGCTGGGTCAGGTCGAGGTCGGTCTGGGCGAAGGTTTGCAGCGCCAGCGGAATGCCCAGCAAGCGTTCCCACACCAGCAGCGCGCGGTGGCGCTCGGTCTGGTTCATCGGTTGCAGGTTGTCGGCCATCAACGAGAACGTGCCGTGGGCCAGGCGCTCGCGGTATTGCTCGCTGCGCACCTGATTAAGCAGGTGCAGCGCCAGCACGCCGAGCACCGCCACGAGGATCAGCGCTGCGCACATGCCGCCGTAGATGCGCAGGAAAATCGAGTTCACAGCGGTAGGTCTGCGCAGGCTTCCGGCACGAACAGGTAACCTTTGCTGCGTACGGTTTTGATCAGGCGTGGATGGTCCGGGTCGTCGCCGATTTTTGGACGGATGCGCGAGATGCGCACGTCGATGGAGCGGTCCTGGCCGTCGTAACCGATGCCGCGCAGGGCGGTGAAGATTTCTTCGCGGGAGAGGATGCGCCCGGCGTTGGCCACCAGCAGCCACAGCAGGTCGAATTCGGCGCTGGTCAGTTCGATGCCGTTGTCGTTGAGCCAGGCTTCACGCAGCGCGTTGTCGACGATCAGCGGCCCGAACTGCAAGCGCCGGAGTTTTTCCGGGGCGACTTCCGGCGCTTCGCTGCGGCGCAACAAGGCCTGGATACGTGCCAGCAGCAAGCGCGGGCGCACCGGTTTGCACACGTAATCGTCGGCGCCGAGGTCGAGGCCGAGAATCTGATCGGTGTCGTCGGTGCGCGCGGTGAGCATCAGAATCGGCCCGTCGAACTTGTCGCGAACCTTGCGGCAAATGCTCAGGCCATCTTCACCGGGCAACATCAAGTCGAGGATCACCAGATCCGGTTGTTCCTTGATGATCCGCGCGGCCGCCAGCGCACCGTTGCCCTCGATCGACACGCGCAGGCCGTTGGCTTCGAGGTAATCGCGGGTCAGCTCGGCCAGTCGCTGGTCGTCTTCGACAATCAATACCTGCCAGGCTTCTTGCTCCACGGGTGACCTCTGCTTGCCAACAACACTTATAAGGAAGGATCCGCCCGTCTTTTTGTAATGATTGGGGAGGACAAGAATGCGTGTGCACCGGCCGATTGTATAAACGTCGCCCGGCGAGAAAACAAGTCGGCAAATGCGTTCGGACAAGCCGCTTTTTTGTGGTAGGGTTCGCGCCCTTAAAAATCCGAACGACTGTTTTCAATGATTGAAAAACAGTGAAAATGCGCGCGATGCAGCAGCGTCGCGGCCTACACGCCTGTTCCACGATTCCCACACGATTTACCCACGTCTTATCCACAGGTTGTCCGTTGCAATCGGGCCCCAAAACGCTTTATCTTGTAGCCCGGCGCGAAACCAAACCCTACATGTAGGGTTTTTGCTTAAAAGCCCAACCACATTTCAGACCTGAAACTCAAGTGCTTTATTGCCTGTTTACGGTTGAACCAAGCGTGTTTTTCAAAGCCCAAACCGCACTTGCGGATGGCACCGTTTTTTAAGACCGAAACGGTCGGAACGGTACGGGTGTTGCAGTCATTTCTGCACCCCTGAAAGGAATCCGGTGTCGAGCCCAGCTCGCTGCCAAAGACTTCGGCAAGGATGCGGCGTCATTAGCCTTTTTCCTACTGTCCAGAAGTCGTTATGCCGGCGCCCGTCGGTTGTAGTGCTTCAGGACAGAACGGTGAGCACCATGACGGTGCTCAAACAAACATAGAGAATGCGGAGACAACCCCCCATGCAAACCGACACAACTCGCGAGAACCCGCAGGGCACCTTGCCGCAGGCCGCTGATTCGACTTCGGATCTGTCCGCCACCGCGCCTGGTCAATTGCGCGTGATCAAGCGTAACGGCACTGTCGTCCCTTATACCGATGACAAAATCACCGTCGCTATCACCAAAGCGTTTCTCGCAGTTGAGGGCGGCACCGCTGCCGCCTCGTCGCGAATCCATGACACCGTTGCCCGCCTGACCGAACAAGTCACCGCAACCTTCAAGCGTCGCATGCCTTCGGGCGGCACTATCCACATCGAAGAAATCCAGGACCAGGTTGAACTGGCCCTGATGCGTGCCGGCGAGCAGAAAGTGGCGCGCGACTACGTGATCTACCGTGACGGTCGTTCGAAAGAACGCGCTGCCCACGCGCCGGTCGAGGAAGCGGTCAACGCACACCCATCGATCCGCATCACCCGCGCCGACGGCACGTTTGCCCCGCTGGACATGGGTCGCTTGAACACCATCGTCACTGAAGCGTGCGAAGGCCTGGAAGAAGTCGACGGCGACCTGATCCAGCGCGAAACCCTGAAAAACCTGTACGACGGCGTGGCCCTGACCGACGTCAACACCGCACTGGTGATGACCGCCCGTACGCTGGTCGAGCGTGAGCCGAACTACTCGTTCGTGACCGCCCGCCTGCTGATGGACACCCTGCGTGCCGAAGGCCTGAGCTTCCTCGAAGTGGCCGAAAGCGCGACCCACCACGAGATGGTCGACCTGTACGCCAAAGCGCTGCCGGCCTACATCGCCAAGGGTATCGAATTCGAATTGCTCAACCCGATCCTGGCCACGTTTGACCTGGAAAAACTCGGCAAGGCTATCAACCACGAGCGCGATCAGCAGTTCACCTACCTGGGCCTGCAAACCCTGTACGACCGTTACTTCATCCACAAGGACGGTATCCGCTTCGAACTGCCGCAGATCTTCTTCATGCGCGTGGCCATGGGCCTGGCGATTGAAGAGAAGCACAAAGAAGACCGTGCAATCGAGTTCTACAACCTGCTGTCGTCCTTCGACTACATGTCCTCGACCCCGACGCTGTTCAACGCCGGCACCCTGCGTCCACAGCTTTCCAGCTGCTACCTGACCACCGTGCCGGATGACCTGTCGGGCATTTACCACGCGATCCACGACAACGCCATGTTGTCGAAATTCGCTGGCGGCCTGGGCAACGACTGGACGCCGGTTCGTGCGCTCGGTTCGTACATCAAGGGCACCAACGGCAAATCCCAGGGCGTTGTACCGTTCCTGAAAGTGGTCAACGACACCGCCGTAGCGGTCAACCAGGGCGGCAAGCGCAAAGGCGCGGTCTGTGCCTACCTGGAAACCTGGCACATGGACATCGAAGAGTTCATCGAGCTGCGCAAGAACACCGGTGATGATCGTCGTCGTACCCACGACATGAACACTGCCAACTGGATCCCTGACCTGTTCATGAAGCGCGTCTTCGATGATGGCCAGTGGACCCTGTTCTCGCCATCCGAAGTGCCGGACCTGCACGACCTGACCGGCAAGGCGTTCGAAGAGCGTTACGAGTACTACGAAGCGCTGTCGCAATACCCGGGCAAGATCAAGCTGTTCAAGACCATTCAGGCCAAAGACCTGTGGCGCAAAATGCTCTCCATGCTGTTTGAAACCGGCCACCCTTGGCTGACCTTCAAAGACCCGTGCAACCTGCGCAGCCCGCAGCAGCACGTGGGCGTGGTCCATAGCTCGAACCTGTGCACCGAAATCACCTTGAACACCAACAAGGACGAAATCGCCGTTTGCAACCTGGGCTCGATCAACCTGCCGAACCACATCACCAACGGCAAGCTCGACACCGCCAAGCTGGAACGTACCGTGAACACCGCCGTGCGCATGCTCGATAACGTTATCGACATCAACTACTACTCGGTGCCGCAAGCGAAGAACTCCAACTTCAAGCACCGTCCGGTCGGCCTCGGCATCATGGGCTTCCAGGACGCGCTGTACCTGCAGCACATTCCTTACGGTTCCGACGCTGCCGTCGAGTTCGCCGACAAGTCGATGGAAGCGGTCAGCTACTACGCGATCCAGGCTTCCTGCGACCTGGCTGACGAGCGCGGCGCTTACGAGACGTTCAAGGGTTCGCTGTGGTCCAAAGGCATTCTGCCGCTGGATTCGCAACAGATCCTGATCGAGCAACGTGGCCAGAAGTACATCGACGTTGACCTGAACGAATCCCTGGACTGGGCACCGGTTCGCGCCCGTGTACAGAAAGGCATTCGTAACTCCAACATCATGGCCATCGCGCCGACCGCGACCATCGCCAACATCACTGGCGTTTCGCAGTCGATCGAACCGACTTATCAGAACCTTTATGTGAAATCGAACCTGTCGGGCGAATTCACCGTGATCAACCCGTACTTGGTTCGCGACCTCAAGGCTCGCGGTCTGTGGGACTCGGTCATGATCAACGACCTGAAGTACTACGACGGTTCGGTGCAGCAGATCGAGCGCATCCCGCAAGAACTCAAAGAGCTCTACGCGACTGCCTTCGAAGTGGACACCAAGTGGATCGTTGACGCGGCCAGCCGTCGTCAGAAGTGGATCGACCAGGCTCAGTCGCTGAACCTGTACATCGCCGGCGCTTCGGGCAAGAAGCTCGACGTGACCTACCGCATGGCTTGGTACCGTGGTCTGAAAACCACTTACTACCTCCGTGCCCTGGCCGCGACCAGCACCGAGAAGTCGACCATCAACACCGGCAAGCTGAACGCGGTTTCCAGCGGCGGCAACCACGGTGACGATTCAGTATTGGCTGCGCCTGCCGGGCCTGCTCCAGTGCCGAAGGCTTGCGCCATCGACGAGCCGGATTGCGAAGCTTGCCAATAAGCCGAGCGGTACGTTGAATCGATAAGCGCTGCGAGGCGCTTGTCTGAAACCCCCGATCTGCCTCTGGCGGACCGGGGGTTTTCTTTTGCCCGCAGGAAAGGGTTGGCCGAGCTGACGCCTTCGCGGGCAAGCCTCGCTCCTACAGGTTTCGCATACCTCGGCGCAATCATTGCCACCTGTAGGGTCGAGGCTTGCCCGCGAAGAGGCCATCAAGCACGGCCAACTGTGGGAGCGATGCTTGCTCGCGAAGGCGCCCTCCCCGCCAACACAAATCCCATTGCCAGCCACCAAACCCCGGCCACAAAAAAGCCCCTCTTCCGAGGGGCTCCTTGTGCAGCGCTACAACCCAACCAACATCAAGCCATCTGAATGATGGTCTGCATGATGGTGCTCTGGGTCGAGATGGTTTTGGCGTTCGCCTGGTAGTTGCTCTGGCCCTTGATCAAATCAACCAGTTCGTTGGTCAGGTTGACGTTGGACTCTTCCAGCGCGTTGGACTGGATCGAACCCAAGGTGCCGGTTTCCGGCGAATCGTAGCCCGGGATGCCCGACGCGTAGGTTTCTTTCCAGCTAGTGCCACCCACCGGTTGCAGGCCCTGCTCGTTGGTGAAGCTGGCGAGCGCGATCTGCCCGATCGGCTTGGTCTGGTTGTTGCTGAAGTTGGCCAGCAACACACCGCTGCCGTCGATGGTCAGGTTGGTGATCTGGCCAGTTGCGTAACCGTTCTGCGTTGGAATCGAACGTGCGGTGTCAGCGTTGTACTGCGTGGTGTCGGCCATGGAAATGCTCATGCCGGCCGGATCGGCGGAAGCGCCGTTCGGCGCCCACACACCATTGGTCACGGTGCCTGGCACCCAACCGGTGACTTTCAGATCAGGGCTGACGATTGGCGTCGGCGTGGCCGGCGTGGTCACCGAGACCAGTTTGCCCGAGCTGTTGAACGACATGGTCGAAGCAACCGGCGGGGTCGCTGCGTTGGTCGGATCGCTGCCATCCGGGTTACGGCCATCGATCAGCGTGTAGGTTTTCCAGGTGTTAGCGCCCGTCTTGACCATGTACTGGTCCATGTCGTGCTTGTTGCCCTGGGTATCGTAGACCGGCGTGGTGAACTGCTTGGTGAAGGACGCCGATTTGCTCGGGTCGAACGGGTTGGCAACCTGATCGATATCCGTTGCAGTGGAGTTCAGGTTGATCGTCGAAGCAATGCTGGTGGTGGTTTTCGGCGCCAGGTTCGAGGTGTCGATGCGCAGGTCACTGAGAACGCCGTTGGCGATCTTGCCGCTGGCATCGACGCCGTAGCCCTGCAGTTTTGCAGTGCCGTCGGAGTTGGTAACAAAACCTTCCTTGTCGACTTTGAACGTACCGGCACGGGTGTAGGACAGCGAGCCATTGTTGCTCAGGGTAAAGAAACCCGAACCGTTGATGCCCATGTCCAGTACGTTGCCGGTGTTGCTGATGTCGCCCTGGGTGAACTGCTGGGAAACGTTGGCCAGGCGCACACCGTTACCGACGGTTTTGCTGCCCGAACCCAGCTTGGTCGCCGAGTACACGTCTTCGAATTCTGCACGGGACGATTTGAAACCGGTGGTCGCGACGTTGGCGATGTTGTTGCCGGTCACGTCCAGTTGTTTGTTGGCTGCATAGAGACCGCTAAGGCCGATATTGAAAGACATATTCCACTCCTTTGTGCCGGGTTAGTCGGCTCTATATACCAATGGTTTGAACTTTGGACAGGGCGACCGGGCCCAGGCCTGCGAGGTTGAGCATCAGCTCGCCGCCGGTCTGGCTGAGGGTCACGCTGTTGACCGTGGCCGGCAGATACACCGCCAGGTCCGTGGCCTTGCCGTCGATTGGCGCACTGGCCTTGACGTTATAGGTGCCGACCGGCACCACGGCGCCGCTCGAATCCTTGCCATCCCACGTGAAGCTGGCACTGCCGGCCGCGCGTGCGCCAAGGTCGATGGTGCGGATCGCTTTGCCATCCTTGTCGGTAATGGTCACGGTGCCGCCGGCGATCGACGTCGACAGGTTGACCGAGCCGGTCACCGGTTTGGTCGGATCATCGACCTGCACCGAACCGGTCTGCACGATCACCGAACGGCCGACCAGCGACGACGCCTGCAACGCTTGCGAAGAGCTGTAGTTGCCGGCAATCGAGGTCACCGTGTCGTTCAACGTGGTGATGCCTTCCAGGCTGCTGAACTGCGCCAACTGCGCGACGAACGCACTGTTGTCTTGCGGGTCCAGCGGGTTCTGGTTTTTCAGTTGGGTAACCAGCAGTTGCAGGAAGGCATCTTTGCCCAGCTTCTGGCTGCCAGTGGCGCTGTTGGTCGCGGAGGCAATGCCGTCACCCGTGGAGCTGCTCGACTTGACTGACGAGTTCGCCAGAATGTCGTTCATGCTCAGGCCAGCGGTGGAATCGGTAACACTCATCTGAGTCGCCCCTTGTTACTGACCGAGGGTCAGCACCTTCTGCATCATTGTTTTGGCGGTGTTCATCATCTCGGCGTTGGTCTGGAACGAACGGCTCGCGGAAATCATGTCGGCCATTTCTTCAACGACGTTGACGTTCGGGTAGTAGACGTAACCCTTGGCGTCCGCCGCCGGATGGCCCGGCTCGTAACGCGCTTCGAGTTCGGCCTGGTCCTCGACCACGCCCAGTACTTGCACGCCTTGACCGGCAGCGTCCTGGTTCTGGAACAGCGAATCGCTGCCGCCAGCCTGGCCGCCCTGGAACATGGTGGCGAATACCGGGTGGCGCGCGCGATAGGTCTGGTCGATGCTCGACGAGACGGTTTCGGCGTTGGCGATGTTCGAGGCGACGGTGTTCAAACGTGTGGTCTGGGCACTCATGCCGCTACCGGCAATGTTGAAAACACTGGCTAGGGACATGACTTACTCTCCGCGCAGGGCTGCAACCAGCCCTTTGAATTTGCTGTTGAGCAGGGTGAAGCTGGCCTGGAAGTTGACCGCGTTTTCCGCGTAGCTCGACTGTTCCAGTTGCGCGTCCACGGTGTTCTGGTCGAGCGACGGCTGCATCGGCGTGCGATACAGCAGCGACTCGTCGCCATTGCTCAGGCCTTCGGCTTCGATATGACGGTTGTTGGTCATGTTCAAGGCGAATGCGCCGTTCTTGGTTTTCTCGCTTTGCGCGGCAAGCACGGCGGAGAAGTCCAGATCCCGAGCCTTGTAGTTCGGGGTGTCGGCGTTGGCGATGTTGTTGGCCAGGACTTCTGCACGCTGGGCGCGGAAGCCCAGGGCTTTCTCGTGGATACCGAGCGCGTTATCGAAGCTGATGCTCATGGCGGGAACCTTCGGGTGACCGGATTTTTCGTTAACTGGACCATAGCAAGCAGCGTGCCAATTCAAAAAACCCCGTAAACCGGGGGTTTGCGGGCAGCGGCAACGCGGCAATGCCAGAAAAGCGGCAACCGGTTTCCGCTGGCTGCCGCTTTTCTGCCGCTTTGCCACGGACAACATCAATCACCTGTAGGGATGCAAAAGCAGCGCGCATAAAAAAGGAGTCCATGAGGACTCCCTTTTTAAGCGCGCTGCTTTTTGCATCACTTCGCCTGGTAAATAATCCCCGGGCTGCACTGGACCATCTGGTAATGATCGGGCAAACCGTTCAGCGCTTCCGATGCGCCAAGGAACAGGTAACCGCCCGGCTTCAGCGTGCTGTGGATGCGCAACAGAATGTCTTTCTTCACCTCGGCGGAGAAGTAAATCAACACGTTGCGGCAGAACACGATGTCGAACTTGCCCAGCGCCGCGTAGCTGTCGAGCAAGTTGAAAGAGCGAAACTCGACGCGACTCTTGATCGGTGCCTTGATCGCCCAGCGGCCCGGCCCTTTCGGGTCGAAGTAACGCTGCAGGCGCTCGGGCGACAAACCGCGACCGATCGCCAGGCTGTCGTATTCGCCGGTCTTGCAGTTGGTCAACATGGTGCCGGACAGGTCAGTGGCAACAATCTGCACGCCCATCTTCAACTGGCCCATGTTGACGCGCTCGAACTCGTCGATCGACATCGACAGCGAATACGGTTCCTGACCCGACGAGCACGCCGCCGACCAGATCCGCAGACGCTGGCCGGGAGCTGCCTTGATCGCCGCAGGCAAGACCTTGTTCTTCAAGACTTCAAACGGATAGGTGTCACGAAACCACAGGGTTTCGTTGGTGGTCATGGCATCCACCACCATTTCACGCAAACCACTGCGCGGCTGGGTCTGGATGCGCTGCACCAACTCACCCAGGGACTTGATGCCCTGCTGTTCCATCAGTTTGTTGAGACGGCTCGACACCAGGTATTGCTTGTTTTCACCAAGCAAAATGCCACAGGCTTTTTCCAGGAATACCCGGAACTGTTCGAAATCCAAATTACCCGTAGACAAAGATACCGCCTCTTAAATCGTGTGAACTGCCAGGGGCAAAAGGCCCCTAGCTGATGTCTGCTGCTTTGATCCGGTCGACTACCCGGGATGCCAGGTCATCAGGACGGAATTTGGCCAGGAAGTCATCGGCACCGACTTTCTTGACCATCGCCTGATTGAATACACCCGACAACGAAGTATGCAGGATGATATGGAGCTTTTGCATGCGCGGGTCGCTGCGGATTTCGGCCGTCAGCGTATACCCGTCCATCTCCGGCATCTCGATGTCGGAAATCATCATCAAGAATTCTTCTTCCGGTTTCTTCCCCTCGTCGACCAGTTTGCGCAGGTAATCCAGCGCTTGCCGACCATCGTTCAGCGCCACCACTTCGACGCCAACCGTCTGCAGACAACGCGAGACCTGCTTGCGTGCCACCGACGAGTCATCAACCGTCAAAACGCGCAAGGACAACGCCTTGTGCTGGGTTTCGACATCGACCACACCGGCGGAAATCGCTTCCGGGGTCGGCGCGACTTCAGCGAGGATCTTCTCGACGTCGATGATTTCGACTAACTGATTGTCGACCCGAGTCACAGCCGTCAGGTAATGATCGCGTCCAGTGCCCTTGGGTGGCGGATGAATCTCCTCCCAGTTCATGTTGACGATGCGCTCCACCGACCGAACCAGGAAACCCTGAGTCTTGGTGTTGTACTCCGTGATGATCACGAAAGGACTGTTCTTGTCTTTCAACGCTCCGGAACCTGTGGCCATCGCCAGATCCAGAATCGGAATCGTTGCCCCGCGAATATTTGCCACACCGCACACGACGGGACTGGACTTGGGCATCACGGTCAGCTTGGGGCATTGCAGCACCTCACGAACCTTGAATACGTTGATCCCATAAAGCTGTTTGCCGTCGAGACGGAACAACAACAGCTCCAGGCGATTCTGCCCTACCAGTTGCGTGCGCTGGTTTACCGAATCCATTACACCAGCCATGCCCAGACTCCCCACACCCACCAACGCTAAGTTGTGTTGCGACGCACATTCATCACTAAACGGCACGGCGCTTGCTTTTTAACCCGTATGAACGAACAAACGACATTTTTCCGACGCCTGACATCAAACTACCGCAAATTGCTTTGCGTGATGTCGGCCGTTTGCCTTTTGCCCCTTGGCAGCCCTGCCGTTGCTGACGCGGTTACCTTGCCTGATATGCTTATCGGCGTGACTCAGGGGTTTCTTGAGTTCACTGTTGAAGACTATTTGGCGACCAGTCAAACCGAGGGCCGCTACGAGATCGAAGTCAAACAGCTCGATCCGCGTATGCGCATGCCCATGTGCGACAAGGAATTGACAGCCACGCTGGAGAGTCCGGCAACGCCGATTGGCCGGGTTACGGTCAAGCTGCGGTGTGAAGGCAATTCACCGTGGACGGTGTTCGTACCCGCTCAAGTACGCCTGTTTCGGGAAGTCGTCACCACCACTCGGCCTCTCAAGCGTAGCGGCATTATCGAACCTGGCGATGTTGCTTTGCGTGAGCGCGACATCAGCCTGATCAATCAGGGTTACTTCACCTCGGTTGACCAAGCGATTGGGCAGAAACTTACCCGACCAACGGTTGCCGATCAGGTGATGACCCTGGTTCACCTCGAACAGGCAGAAGTGGTGCGCAAGGGCGATCAAGTGGTGATCACCGCCCGCAGCGGTACGCTCAGCGTGCGCATGCCCGGCGAAGCGTTGTCCAATGGCGGCATGGCCCAGCAAATACGGGTGAAAAACCTTAATTCGATGCGCGTGATCAAGGCGCAAGTCACCGCGCCGGGTCAGGTGGAAGTGTCCATGTGAGGTCAGGGATGTAGCGAACCTATGGCGCGCCGCTTGGCGCATGCCTAAACTGTGCCCATGCAACTCAAGTGGTGGCGCGTTGCAGCTCATTGTTTAAATGAGCCTAAAGTTTTCGCAGGGAGTGCCGAAAACATGGCAAGCGTCCAAATACCCAGAGGTTTTTTGTCATGGTCATCGATTTCAGCCGTCTAAATAACTCCTCGTCACTTTCGGGCAGTACACGTACCAGCGCCGCCAAGGAAAACGCCGACGCCGGCAAATCCGCAGCGCTGAATACTCCGGCCGAACAGGCCGCTACCGTTAAAAGCGGGGAATCGGTACACCTCAGCAATGAGGCTCAACAGTTGCAGAAGGTCACTGACAAGCTGCGCGATCAACCTGCCGTCGACAACGCCCGTGTGGCCGAGTTGAAAGCAGCAATCGCCGATGGCAGCTATAAAGTCGACAGCAGCCGTGTAGCCAGCAAACTGCTCAACTTCGAAGCCCAGCGCTAGGCCTTCGCCTGCGCCGGCTTTTGGACGCTTAAAACCCAAGGCCAGCCATGCACGACACTAATTTATTGCAATTGATCACCGATGACTTTGCTCCAGCTCAACGTTTGCTGGAGTTGTTGCAAACCGAGTCCCTCGCTTTGCACGGTCGTGACATGCCACTGCTCGAAGAAATTCTGGCGCAGAAACAGGCACTGATCATTCTGCTCGAACAGCATGGCCGCAAGCGCAGCGAAATCCTCGTCAGCCTCAACCTGCCCATGACCCGCGAGGGTCTTGAGCAACTCGCCAGCCATTCAAGCATCGGCGACCAGTTGCTGGCGCAGAGCGACGTGCTGACCGATCTGCTGGCTCAATGCCAAGCGGCCAACGTCAAAAATGGCCAGTCGATCCTGATGCAGCAGGCCGCCACCGCCAATCAATTGAAGATTCTCACCGGCGGTGAACCTCCAGCGCTATATGACGCCCGCGGCTCCACCGCCAAGCTTGCCAAGCCCCGCCCGCTCAGCCAGGCGTGAGCGCGCAAATCAGCACGCCCTATCAAGACACGAAACATGCTGGCAGAATGCTAGCCAATGCTGCTAGTAGTCATATTTTGTCTGGAGATTGATGAACCGTGTTCAATGCCTCAAGCGCGGATGATGCTCCGCAGCCACCCAAGGTGCTCACCACTGCCCTGGAAATCTCCGGCAACCTGCGCCAGCTGCAAGACAGCCATGATCCGCTGATCATCACGTTCCACGAACGTAGCCAGCGTTTCCAGAGCTATCTGGTGGACATCGATCGCGACAGCAACACAATGGCGCTGGACGAGATGATCCCGCGCGACGGTGAACGTTTTCTGCTGGCCGGCGAACCCTATCGCGTCGAAGGCTTCCACGACGGTGTGCGCATCGCCTGGGACAGCAATGGCCCGCTGACCATCAGCGAAACCGATGGCGCGCGCTGCTACCGTGGCGCGCTGCCGGCCGAAGTGGTTTATCACCAGCGCCGCAACGCCTTCCGCGCCGCGTTGAAACTGGCCCAACTGGTCAGCGTCGAACTGGGCGGCGACAAACTCAAGTCGCCCATCAGCGGCAAGTTGCTGGATATCTCCGCGACCGGCTGCAAGTTGCGCTTCGAGGGCGATATCACCTCCAGCCTGCAACTGGGCCAGGTCTACGACCGTTTCATCGCCGCCCTGCCCTTCGGCAGCATGACCGCGCCGGTTGAATTGCGTTACCTGCACTTCGAAGAAAGAATCTCCACAACGTTCGCTGGCGTGCGCTTTCACAATATGAGCGGGCTGGTGCAACGGCAGGTCGAACGCTTCGTCTATCAGCTGCAACGCGAAGCGCGGCGCTTTGATAAAGACGACATGTAGAATTATCCCGCGCCAATAAAAACGGGCAGTCCCTTGCGGTGACTGCCCGTTTTTTTGCGCCTATTTCAAGGCCTGGCTTCGGTAAAGCTTTGTTCGCGTCCGGCGTCCGGGTCTTCCGGCTCGTCGGTGGCGGGGTCGGATTCTGGTTGCTGTTCCGGCTCAGGCTCTGGTTCAGGCTCGACCGGATTGTGCATCTGCTCCTGCACTACTTGCTCGTCGACACGCGGATCGAGCGCCGCAACCAGCGGCGAGCTCGACATGCTGTCCGGCATGGCGACGTGATGCAGCGGCGCATCGTCGACCACGTGCAGATTGGTCACCGCTTTCGGGCGAATCCGCCACACCAGCACCAACGCGAAGAAACTGAAAAAGGCATAGAGCATTTGACTGCCGAACAGCTTCATCAGCACGCCGGCGGCTAATGGCCCGATGCTCGCACCGACGCCGTAAGTCACCAGCAACATCGCCGTCAGCGACACTCGGCGATCACCCTCGACGTGGTCATTGGAGAACGCCACGGCCAGCGGATACAAACAGAACTGCACCAGCGAACAGAGGAAACCGGCGATGAACAGCACCTCAAGCGGCACTTCGGTCATGATCGCCAGTGGCAACGCCGCCACCGCCAGGCAAAGCGCAAAGCAGCGGATCAGCAGCGCCCGATCATAACGATCGGACAACCAGCCCAACGGCCACTGCACCACCAGACCGGCAAAAATGCAGCTACCCATGAACAGACCAACCTGCTCCGTCGATAGCCCTTGCTGGGAGGCATACAGCGGCGCGAGACCGTAGAACGAACCGACGATCAAACCGGCACCGAGCACCGTGCTCAATGACTGCGGCACACGTTTGATAAAGAAGCGCGGCTCCATCGGCGCCGGGTGCAGCGCCGCCGGGTGAATGCGTCGGGTCAGGGCCACCGGCACCAGACACAAGGCGAAACACAGCGCGACCAGCATCAGCAGTTCCAGGCCCAATCCCGGATGCAGAACCAGGATCAGTTGGCCCAACACCAGCCCCAGGTACGAAGCGATCATGTAACCGCTGAATACCAGACCGCGTTGCTTGGCCTCAGCCTGCTCGTTGAGCCAGCTCTCGATGACCATGTACTGGCACATCATGCCGAGACCGACGATCACCCGCAAAAACAGCCACGCCGGCAGCCAGTCAATCAACCCGTGGCCCAACACGGCGGCGCCGACGATCCCGGCGCACGCGGCATAGGCACGAATGTGGCCGACCCGGGCAATCAGCCGGTGACCAATCTTGCCGCCCAATACCAGGCCGAAATAGTTCGCCGCCATCAACGCACCGACCCACAAACTGTCGACGTTGTCAGCGGCCAGGCGCAAGGCCAGATAGGTGCTTAAAAGGCCTGAGCCGATCAACATCATCAGCGAGGCAAAATACAGCGCTCGAAAGGATTTCCAGATTTGGCGCATCGGCGTTCCGAGCGGCTCCTTGCAGTGGATCGGGCTATCGGTAATCGATAGCCCGAAGACGACGGATCGTCAGGCCTGGGCTGCTAAAACACGCCGTTCCCAGGGAGTAATTTCATCAAAGAAGCTGGTCAATTCCATGGTCTTCGAAGCGACGTAGCCTTCGATGAACTCCTTGCCAAACAGTTCCATCGCCAATTGACTACGCTTCAGACGCTCAAGAGCGGCATGCAAGGTACATGGCAACGAAAGATTATCCGGCACGACAAATTCGCCCTGAATTGCCGCGCTCGGTTCGAGCTCGTTTTCGATGCCGTGCAGCCCGGCAGCCAGGCTCGCGGCGATCGCCAGGTACGGATTGGCATCGGCGCCAGGCAGGCGATTTTCCACGCGCCGGGCCACCGGCGAACTCGCCGGAATGCGCAAACCGGCCGCCCGGTTATCTTCGGACCAGCAAGCGTTGTTCGGCGAGGCGAACGGATGGCACAAGCGCTGGTACGAATTGACGTTGGGCGCGAACAGCGCGGTGAAGTCCGCCATGCCAGCCTGCTGCCCACCAATGAAATGCCGGAACGTCGCGGTCGGTTCGCCACGCTGGTCGCTGAACACATTACGCCCGCTGCCGATTTCGACGATGCTCTGGTGAATATGCATCGAACTGCCTGGCGTGTGCGCCAAAGGTTTGGCCATGCACACCACGGTCAAACCGTGCTTGAGCGCGACTTCTTTCAACAGGTGCTTGAACAGGAATGTCTGATCGGCCAGCAGCAACGGATCGCCATGAAGCAAATTGATCTCGAACTGACTGACGCCCATCTCGTGCATGAAGGTGTCGCGCGGCAAGCCCAGCGCGGCCATGCATTCGTAGACTTCGCTGAAGAACGGGCGCAGGCCGTTGTTGGAGCTGACGCTGAATGCCGAATGCCCGTCCTCGCGACGACCGTCCAGGCCCAGCGGCGGCTGGAACGGTTGGGTCGGATCGGGATTGGGCGCGAACACGAAGAACTCAAGTTCAGTCGCCACCACCGGCGCCAAACCGCGCGCGGCGTAACGGGCAATGACCGCTTTGAGCTGGCCGCGCGTCGACAGCGCCGAGCTCTCGCCGCTCAATTCGTCGGCGTCGCAAATGGCCAACGCGCGCGGCTGGCGGCTCCAGGGCAAGCGGTGAATCTGCGCGGGGTCCGGCACCAACGCGAGGTCGCCGTCATCGCTGCCATAAAACCGCGCTGGCGGATATCCGCCCATGATGCATTGCAGCAGCACGCCCCGCGCCATCTGCAACCGTCGCCCTTCGAGGAATCCCTCGGCGGTCATCACTTTGCCCCGTGGTACGCCGTTCAAATCCGGCGTGACACATTCAATCTCATCAATGCCGGTCAATCGCTGAGCGAGTGAGCGCTGGCCATCGGTTGTCATGACGCAATCCTTGTTGTTGTGCGAGCCGCGAACGGCGACCCGAACAAAATAGGCTCCGCCCGTTCGGAATATCAAGCACCGGCGAACAAAAAGGCCTGCTGCATCGTTTCAGGGTAAATAAACACTGAACACGCCGCCGCCAAGCGGGCCGCCATTGCTGATGCGGGTGAAACCGCCGACGCCATTGCGCTGATGCAACGCGGCAATCCGTCCGGCGAAATACAAACCCAGGCCGGTGCTGCCGCTGCTGTGGTTGATGCCCTGCACGTAATCGGCCTGGCGCTCGATCATCTGCGCCGGGTAGCCTTCGCCATCGTCGTTGACCGTGATAACCAACTGACCGGCCTCGTCGCTGACCGTAATCAACAACGAATCGCGGGCAAAACGGATCGCGTTGTTGATGCTGTTGCCGAGCACCGTCGCAATCAGTTCGCGGTCGAAGAAACCCAACGGACTCAGCGGATCGACCTCGTAGGTGGCCATGATGCCGCGACTGGCGAACACGTCCTGATGCGCGGCCAGTTGCGCTTCGATGAAGTCGTCGAGCTCGTGGTAAGCCGGCTGCAACGGCATCTGATTGACGCCAAGCTTGTACAGCCCGAGCAACTGCACAAGCATGCCATTAAGGTGGGCGAATTCGAACTCGATAACGCCTTGCTCCTTGCTCTGCTGCTGATCCGGCGAGCGCGCGAGCCATTGGCTGTGGGCCTGCATCAACATCGCCAGGGAGTTCTTCATGTCGTGCACGGTGGAGGCAATCACCGTGGAAAAATCGAGAGCCTGTTGAGTGTCGTTCATTCGCCAAACGCCTTGCTTCGCAGCTTCTGATAACGGGGAAAACGCGGATCAGTATCGGGCATCATGCCGACCGTTTTCAGGCAGGCGCGACACGCCTCAAGTTCCGCCGACGGCACGCTGGTGTCCGTGCCGTGCAGCAACGATTGCGCCATGTTCAACGCGATACTGATGTTCTTCGGTTGCAGCGCCAGAGCTTTGCGGAACACGTCCCGCGCTTCCACCAGGTTGCCGGCCTTGTACACGCGCACGCCTTGGCGGTTGAGGTCGGCGGCGGCATTGCCGGCATTGAGGATAGTCGGGTCGTCGGTCAGCTTGGCGATGCCTTGCATCACCGATGGGTCGTCACCGTAAATCTCCGCGCAGTTTTTCAGCATCGACGCACCGGCGTCCGCCTGACCGAGCATTTGCAGTTGCTTGGCGACGAGTAGCGCGGCGTCGGCGCTCATGAATTGCTCCATGCCTTCGATGCGCATCATCGCTTGCTCGGTGAGCTTTTCCGCGGTCTCGGCATCGTTGAGCAGCAGGCTGGTGGCTTTCATCAGCCGCGCACGCACCTGCAGGCCGGGGTCGGAAGGATTCTCCTTGGCCACCGCGCTGAGTGTGGTGTTGATTTCCAGTCGTGTGCGCGTGTCGAGGCCCTTGTCGCTGCCCTTGCTAATCAAGGCATGCGCGAGGCCGAGGTTGCTTTCGGCATCCTTGAAACGCGACTGCGCACCTTGCGACACGGCTTGGCGATAGGCTTTGGAGGCCGTTTCGAAATCTTCGTTGGTCATGGCCAACTTACCCAGCAACGCCTGACGCCGCACCGCCAGTGGCGACAGGCGAATGGCTTCTTCCAGAATGCGCTGGGCACCTTTGGTATCACCCTGAGCAATCAACACGTCGGCCATGCCGTCATACAGTGCCGGCATCATCGGAAACACTTTCAGGGCTTTTTCATACACTTCTTTGGCCTGAGTGACCTGTCCGCGCTTGAACAGCAACTTGCCCAACCCGGCGAATGCCCACGGCAGTGGCCGATCAGCAATGATGCTGTCGTAGAGGCGTTCCAGCGCGTCGTTCTGATTCAGGTCGCGCAAGGCATCGGCGCGATAACGCAGGCACAGCGGCGCATAACGCACGTCCTGCTTGCACAGGGCGATGCAGGCATTGAGCACTTCCACCGGTTTGTTGCGATCAAGCGCTTGCAGGATCGGCTTGAGCAAGGTCTTGCGCTGCACCAGTCGCTCAAGCCGCTGAGCGAGGCCGGAGCGGTTGAACGGTTTGGTCAGGTACGCGTCGGGCTCATGCTCGAGGGCGCTGAGTACCATGGCTTGGCTGGTTTCGGCGGTGACCATGACGAACACGCTTTCATGGCTGATCAGTTTCTCGATCATCAGGTCTTCGAGCACCTGTTGACCGTTCTTCTTGCCATCGCCGAGGTGAAAGTCCTGGAGGATGAAGTCATACGACTTCTGCCCACACATGCGCAGCGCCTGCTCACCGGTATCAGCGGTGTCGACATCCTTGACGCCCAGTTCACGCAGCATGGACCTGACGGAGCTGCGGAAATCCGAGAAATCATCGACGATCAGAAAACTCTTTTGGTGATACGACAGCATCGAAGATTTCCAGGCAATTTAAGAAGAACAACCCAAAGGCAAACATACGATTTCGCGCGCCCGTGAGGGACTGGCGAACGGCTGCAGATAAAGTAAACAACGGCCGTTCGGGTTATCGGCCAGCAGTGGCGTTCTCTTGAAGAGTTCTGCGCAGAATCATGTATTGAGAGGCCTGGTTGATGCACACTTTGCCGGGACTTACTTACTCTACGAACTCAAGGTCTTATTACGTGTACACCAAAGGACGCTGGATTTTGTCTGCCTGTGCATTGCTCTCTACTGAGCATGCGCTGGCGACTGGAATGGATTGCACGAAAGCGGTGAGCACCGTCGAGAAATCCATCTGCGCGAATGCCGCGCTATACGCGTTGGATACGCAGATGGGCGCGGCTTATCGGGCGCTGGTCAAGGCCAGTTCCGAACAACAGGTTGAATTGCGAACGGCGCAGCGTGCGTGGCTGAAGAGTCGTGATCGTTGCGTAGAAGATGTTGCGTGTCTTGATCAGCGCTATCGCGAACGCTTGCAGGAGTTGAGGGCGCATTGGAGTGATGCAGTTGCTTACAGGCCGGATGATGTCGACAAGTTGGCATCTGAAGATTTACGGCAAGCGATAGAAAAGTCCGACCCTGAGTTTCCTTTGGAGCGGGTGTTAGGCTCGCTGGCGGTCAAGGTTGGAACGACCGATTTTTCAAGCGAGGGCGCTGATGACGAGCCTCATCTGCCCACGACTGCCCCGGCGGGGGTGACAAAGGATGAATGGAAGGCTTTGGCTGCTTCTGAGATTCCCGGGGACTACGGAACCCGGTCATACACGTTGATGGACCTGGACGGCGATGGACTTCGGGATTTGGTGGTCGATACCTATACCGGCGGCACTGGGTTGTTTGAGTACATTGAGACGTTTCGGCGCAGTGGCGATGTTTTTGTAAAGAGAGTCGCCGCGCCTGATTCTGAAACGAGTTCTGAAAGCTTTCTTTTTTCTCTGAGTGGTCGCGGGGCGAATCAAACCGTGACGTGGGTGAAGATTCGTGGACGCATTTATGCGGCTTATCAGAATAGTTATTACGGGGTTGATCATGTTTACCTGCTCAATCCATTGAAGCTGAACGGCGATGTCCCGACGGTAAGTGTCAACTATCGCTACGAGCTGTCTGTACCCAAGACTCAGAAAGATGAAGAAACAGGAGTGGTAACGACGCTGGACGCGGCGCTGCATACAGCGCTGACTCAAGCATTAAGTGAAGTCAGCAAGACTGAAGCGAAAGATGTGGGCGATCAGAGCCGTCCGTTGTGCCCTATTCCACCGACAGGTGAGGGTGACGGCGCTTATTCCTCTTATGGCACCGGGCATTACACGTTTGAAATTGTCGGTGATATGTCGATCACGCTGGGCAGCGATTGTTATATCGGGCGATTGATGGATTGGTTCGGAGGTTATAACGCCAAGGACGGGCTGTATGCGCAACTTTTGATGCGTAAGCCAGAGACCGTAGATGGCGGGCGTGGTTATCAGGTTAATGGGCGACGGAGTATGACGGGGGTGACGACTTCGGTTGGGAAAGTTGAAGGCGACAATGGTATTTAGTGGGTTGGGTTGGTTCTGTGGTTTGATTTTCGGTAGATGTAAGAAAGCCCCACCAGACGTTGTCTGAGTGGGGCTTTTTTGTAGGCGCGTTTTGTGTTTGTAGCGGACAAACAAAACCCCTACCTGCATACGCAGATAGGGGTTTCGGAATTTAATCTTGACGATGACCTACTCTCACATGGGGAAACCCCACAC
>NZ_VIVC01000007.1:0-328947 GCF_007828705.1 Pseudomonas sp. SJZ131
GATGGTAGTGTGGGGTTTCCCCATGTGAGAGTAGGTCATCGTCAAGATTAAATTCCGAAACCCCTATCTGCGTATGCAGGTAGGGGTTTTGTTTTGCCCAAAGAAAAATCCGACCATCAGGGTTTCTATGCAACGGCTCGGGGCATGGCTATCATTCGGGCCTCATTGTGAGGCGAGACTTGCATGCTGACGTTGTTAAAACTTCTGAAGGATGGGCGATTCCATTCCGGTCAGGCCTTGGGCGCAGCTCTTGGCATCAGTCGCACTGCTGTATGGAAACAGCTCCAGCACCTGGAAGCAGAGTTGGGCCTATCAATTCATAAGGTGCGTGGTCGCGGATACCAGTTGGCTGCGCCGCTGACACTGTTGGATCCTGCAGAAATCGAGGCCAAGTCGTCTGCCAATAGTTGGCCTGCGCAGGTCTTTGATTCCATCGACTCCACCAATGCCGAAGCCTTGCGCGCAATCGAGCGAGGCCAGGCTGCGCCATTTCTCATACTTGCTGAAAGACAAACTGCTGGTCGTGGCAGGCGAGGTCGCAAATGGGTCAGCCCGTTTGCAGAAAACCTTTATTACAGTCTGGTGCTACGCATTGAAGGTGGGATGCGCCAGTTGGAAGGTCTGAGCCTGGTTGTCGGGCTAGCGGTAATGCAAGCGTTGCGCAACCAAGGTGTTTCAGGCGTGGGGCTCAAATGGCCTAACGATTTGCTTGTTGGACAAAAGAAGATCGCAGGCATATTGCTGGAGCTAGTCGGCGATCCGGCGGATGTGTGTCATGTGGTGTTAGGTCTTGGGATCAATGTGAACATGCAGGCCGCCGATGAGGTGGATCAGCAATGGACGTCCATGCGGCTTGAGTCCGGCAAGGTGTTTGATCGCAACCTTCTGGTCGCAGAGCTTGGGGTGGTACTGCAGGCTTACTTGAATCGCCATCAAAGCGAAGGATTTGCGGCTATCCATGCTGAGTGGGAGCAAAACCATGTGTGGCAGGGAAGGGCGGTTTCATTGATTGCTGGCGTCAATCGGATTGATGGGGTTGTTGCAGGTATCGACAGTCAGGGTGCTCTGCGCCTACAGGTGGACGGTGTGGAAAAAGTCTTTAGTGGTGGTGAGCTCAGCCTGAGGTTGCGTGATGATTCTTGAGCTTGACTGCGGAAACAGTTTTATCAAATGGCGAGTGCTGGGTGCTGATGTTCGGGTCGTGGTCGCTGAAGGCGTTGTCGATTCGGATCTTGCTCTACTGCAGGGTCTGAAGCAGCTCGATGGCCTGGCTCTGAAGCGGTGTCGACTGGTCAGTGTCAGAACGGGGGATGAAACGAGTGCGTTGATTACGCTTCTGACTGATGCTTTTGGAGTATCGGTAACCTGTGCTGCTCCTGCTCGTGAAATGTCCGGCGTTCGCAACGGCTACGAGGATTATGAAAAGCTTGGTCTTGATCGCTGGCTGGCGATGCTGGGCGGTTTCCACCTGGCCGGCGGTCCGTGCCTGGTGCTGGATTTCGGCACGGCTGTCACGGCTGACTTCATTGCGGCTGATGGAGAGCACATTGGCGGATTCATTTGCCCTGGAATGCCTCTGATGCGCAACCAGCTGCGCACTCACACTCGTCGCATTCGCTACGGCGATGTTGCCGCCGAGCGCGCTTTGGAAAGTCTTGTGCCGGGTCGCACAACCGTTGAGGCGGTCGAGCGAGGATGTTCTTTGATGCTTCAAGGATTCGTCCTCACCCAGCTTCAGTTGGCGCACAGCTATTGGGGGGATGGTTTCACGGTCTTCCTCACTGGTGGAGATGCAGACTTGGTCCGCGGAGTGGTGCCTGCCGCCAGAGTCGTTCCAGACCTGGTGTTTGTAGGTTTGGCCATGGCTTGTCCTTTGCCTTGAGGTTTTTATGCGTTGGTTGTTTCTGCTGTTGCTTGTTCTCAATGTGTTTTATTACATCTGGCATCAACAAGAGGCACCGCTTCGTGCGAAAGACGTCACCCCTTTAAGTTTGTATCGAGGTTCTCAGCAGGATATTCGCTTGTTGAGTGAAACCAATGAACCCGTTCGAGACAAAGAAAAGCCTCGGCAGGAAAGTGAGTGTCTATATGTAGGTGGTTTTTCTCGCCAGGAAACCATGCAAGCCGTAGAGCGTCGCTTGAGCGGCTTACAGATCCCTGTTCAGTCATTGCCGCGGGATTCGTTCGATTCCGCTGGATTCTGGGTTCGAGTGGTCCCTGAAAGCCGACGTTTGCTGGACGACTCGAAGCTGCAAAACCTTTCCAAAGAATTCAATGAGTTAAAACATAAAATAATGCCGTGTGAGGGGGTTGCACCCGCCGAATAGTTTGCATAGAATGGCGCCCGCTTCGCAGTGAAGACCTTTAGCGGTCAGCAGTGAGAAGCGAGGTCAACGCAGCTAACCTCAGGTTTTTAATGAGAAAATGCTTGACAGAAGGCTGGCATGATATAGAATGCCGGCTCGCTTAGGAGGGGTTCCCGAGCGGCCAAAGGGATCAGACTGTAAATCTGACGTCTACGACTTCGAAGGTTCGAATCCTTCCCCCTCCACCATTTTTAGCGAGAGCTGCAAGCTCCGCGGGTATAGTTTAGTGGTAGAACCTCAGCCTTCCAAGCTGATGATGCGGGTTCGATTCCCGCTACCCGCTCCAAGTTTGCAGGTCCTGCAAAGTGTTTTGCTCTTGTAGCTCAGTTGGTAGAGCACACCCTTGGTAAGGGTGAGGTCAGCGGTTCAAATCCGCTCAAGAGCTCCATATAACAAGGCAGATATGAAAATATCTGCCTTTGTTTTAATGGCTGATGTTACTTGCTCAATTCTTCTGCTGGGGGTTGTTTCGATGGCTAAGGAAAAGTTCGAACGTAATAAGCCGCACGTTAACGTAGGCACTATCGGTCACGTAGACCACGGTAAAACTACTTTGACCGCAGCCCTGACCCGCGTTTGCTCCGAAGTTTTCGGTTCCGCGAAGGTCGACTTCGACAAAATCGATAGCGCCCCAGAAGAAAAAGCACGTGGCATCACCATCAACACCGCTCACGTTGAGTACGATTCGGCAGTGCGTCACTACGCACACGTTGACTGTCCAGGTCACGCTGACTACGTAAAAAACATGATTACCGGTGCTGCTCAGATGGATGGCGCGATCCTGGTTTGCTCGGCCGCTGATGGTCCGATGCCGCAAACCCGCGAGCACATTCTGCTCTCTCGCCAGGTTGGCGTTCCGTACATCGTTGTCTTCCTGAACAAGGCTGACATGGTTGATGATGCTGAACTGCTCGAGTTGGTTGAGATGGAAGTGCGCGATCTGCTGAGCACTTACGATTTCCCAGGTGATGACACTCCGATCATCATTGGTTCAGCGCTGATGGCGTTGAATGGTCAAGACGACAACGAGATGGGCACCACTGCCGTTAAGAAGTTGGTCGAGACCCTGGATACCTACATTCCGCAGCCTGAGCGCGCTATTGATAAGCCGTTCCTGATGCCGATCGAGGACGTATTCTCGATCTCCGGTCGCGGTACTGTTGTGACTGGTCGTGTTGAGCGTGGCATTGTCCGCATTCAGGAAGAAGTTGAGATTGTTGGTCTTCGTGACACTGTCAAAACTACTTGCACTGGTGTTGAGATGTTTCGCAAGCTGCTCGACGAAGGTCGTGCTGGCGAGAACTGCGGCGTATTGCTGCGCGGTACCAAGCGTGATGATGTTGAGCGTGGCCAGGTATTGGTCAAGCCAGGCACCGTCAAGCCGCATACCAAGTTCACTGCAGAGGTTTACGTTCTGAGCAAGGAGGAGGGTGGTCGTCATACGCCATTCTTCAAGGGCTACCGTCCACAGTTCTACTTCCGTACTACGGATGTGACCGGTAACTGCGAATTGCCAGAAGGCGTCGAAATGGTAATGCCAGGTGACAACATCCAGATGACTGTCACTCTGATCAAAACCATCGCGATGGAAGATGGGCTTCGTTTCGCTATCCGTGAAGGCGGTCGTACCGTCGGCGCAGGTGTCGTGGCTAAAGTCATCGAGTAAGTTGTTGTAATGTCTTTTTCGGGCCGGCATAATGGTCGGCCTGATTTTGTTTTAGGTCAGTAGCTCAATTGGCAGAGCGACGGTCTCCAAAACCGTAGGTTGGGGGTTCGATTCCCTCCTGACCTGCCAGATTCACTTGGTGTGTCTGGCTTTCTTTTCACAGGATCTTCATAGATGACTCCTAAAGCTGAAGCTCAAGGCTCTCGCTTCGATCTGCTCAAGTGGCTAGTAGTAGTCGCTTTGGTGGTTGTTGGCGTTGTTGGCAATCAGTATTACTCTGCTTCGCCGATCCTGTACCGCGTACTAGCATTGCTCGCTCTTGCTGCTGCAGCTGCCTTTGTAGGCCTGCAAACAGTCAAGGGCAAGTCTTTCTTTGTACTGGTAAAGGAAGCTCGCACCGAGATTCGTAAAGTCGTATGGCCAACTCGCCAAGAAACCACGCAGACCACGTTGATCGTTGTGGCTGTTGTACTGGTTATGGCGTTGCTGTTGTGGGGGCTTGATTCCCTGCTCGGCTGGCTTGTTTCCTTGATTGTCGGCTAAGGGTGTCCCGTGGCTAAGCGTTGGTACGTTGTGCATGCTTACTCCGGTTACGAGAAGCATGTCATGCGCTCGTTGTTAGAGCGCGTAAAGCTGGCTGGCATGGAAGATGGCTTCGGCGAAATTCTGGTTCCCACTGAAGAAGTGGTTGAAATGCGTAATGGCCAGAAACGCAAAAGCGAGCGCAAGTTCTTCCCAGGTTATGTGCTGGTTCAGATGGACATGAACGAGGGTACTTGGCACTTGGTCAAGGATACTCCTCGGGTGATGGGCTTCATCGGCGGTACCGCTGATAAGCCTGCACCGATCACAGATAAAGAGGCAGAAGCGATTCTGCGTCGTGTCGCTGATGGTAGTGACAAGCCGAAGCCGAAGACACTCTTCGAGCCAGGCGAGTCGGTACGTGTCAACGATGGGCCGTTTGCTGATTTCACTGGCACGGTTGAAGAAGTTAACTACGAAAAGAGCCGGATCCAAGTGGCGGTGCTCATTTTCGGTCGCTCTACTCCGGTAGAGCTAGAGTTCAGCCAGGTCGAAAAGGTCTAGCTGAGCAAGCATCCCAACCCCGCAGCCCTAGGCTGTGGGGTTTTGTCGTCACTGGGATAAACGCGCAAGTAACCGGGGAGCCTTTCGAGGCGTTCGAACCCGTAATTGGAGTGCCTCATGGCCAAGAAGATTACCGCTTACATCAAGCTGCAAGTGAAGGCCGCTCAGGCTAACCCAAGCCCACCTGTTGGTCCTGCTTTGGGTCAGCACGGCGTGAACATCATGGAATTCTGCAAGGCTTTCAACGCCCGTACTCAGGGTATTGAGCCAGGTCTGCCGACTCCAGTGATCATCACTGTCTACAGCGACCGTAGCTTCACTTTCGAAACAAAATCCACACCTGCTTCGGTTCTGCTGAAGAAAGCTGCTGGTCTGACTAGCGGTTCCGCTCGTCCGAACACCGTTAAGGTTGGCACCGTGACCCGTGCTCAGCTGGAAGAAATCGCGAAAACCAAAAACGCGGATCTGACTGCAGCTGATATGGACGCAGCCGTGCGTACTATCGCCGGTTCTGCTCGTAGCATGGGCCTTAACGTGGAGGGTGTGTAATGGCTAAGTTGACCAAACGTCAAAAGGCTATCGCCGACAAAATCGAAGCTGGCAAGTCCTACAACTTTGTAGACGCTGCTGCTTTGTTGGCTGAGCTGTCGACTGTCAAGTTCAGCGAGTCCTTCGACGTTGCTGTAAACCTGGGCGTTGACCCGCGTAAATCTGATCAGGTCGTTCGTAGCGCTACCGTGCTGCCACACGGCACTGGCAAGACTGTTCGCGTTGCAGTGTTCACCCAGGGTCCAGCTGCTGAGGCCGCTCTGGCTGCCGGCGCTGACCGTGTAGGTATGGACGATCTGGCTGCCGAAATGAAAGGCGGCGACCTGAACTATGACGTAGTTATCGCATCCCCGGATGCAATGCGCGTTGTTGGTCAGTTGGGTCAGATCCTCGGTCCACGTGGTCTGATGCCTAACCCTAAAGTCGGCACCGTAACTCCAGACGTAGCTACCGCGGTTAAAAACGCCAAGGCTGGTCAGGTTCGTTATCGCACCGACAAAAACGGCATCATCCACACTTCCGTTGGCAAAGTCGGTTTCGACGCTGTCAAGCTGAAGGAAAACGTTGAAGCCCTGATCGCTGATCTGAAGCGTATCAAGCCAGCTTCCTCGAAAGGCATTTACGTCAAGCGCGTTACCCTGAGCACCACCATGGGTCCAGGTCTGGTCATCGACCAAGGCTCGCTCGACGCGTAAGACAAAGGTTGGCGCAAGTGATTGCGCCAATTGAAAGATTGGGGTCCCTGCCTGGCGGGGGCTATCCAAGACCGTAGGCGACGCAAGTCTTAAACCTCAAGCCTACGCAGATGGTGCTCCCGGTTCCTTACCGAATCAGACACCAAAACGACATCCGGCTTCGGTTGGATGAAACGGTAACAAGCAGGAGTTAAACCCGTGGCAATTAAACTCGAAGACAAGAAGGCCATCGTCGCTGAAGTCAACGAGGCTGCCAATGTTGCCCTGTCTGCTGTTGTGGCTGATGCCCGCGGCGTGACAGTTGGCGCTATGACCGGACTCCGTAAAGAGGCTCGTGAAGCTGGCGTTTACGTACGTGTTGTACGTAACACCCTGCTCAAGCGCGCCGTTGCTGGCACTCAATATGACGTGCTCAACGACGTGTTCACCGGCCCGACCTTGATTGCATTCTCCAAAGAACATCCGGGCGCTGCTGCTCGTATCTTCAAAGAGTTCGCAAAAGGTCAGGATAAGTTCGAGATCAAGGCAGCTGCGTTCGAGGGCAAGTTCCTCGCAGCTAATCAGATCGACGTACTGGCAAGTCTGCCGACCCGTGACGAAGCAATTTCTCAGCTGATGAGCGTGATTCAAGGCGCAACCAGCAAATTGGCTCGTACTCTGGCGGCCCTTCGCGACCAGAAAGAAGCTGCCGCAGCCTAAGGCTGAGCAACTCCTTTCAGCGTTTATTGTTTATTTCGATGGCCGCGTAGGCTGTCACCCCAATACAGGAATTTATAGTCATGTCTCTGACTAACGACCAAATCATCGAAGCAATCGGCGAAAAATCCGTTCTGGAAATCGTTGAGCTGATCAAGGCCATGGAAGAGAAGTTCGGCGTTTCCGCTGCCGCTGCTTCCGCTGGTCCAGCTGCTGTTGCTGCCGTTGCTGAAGAGCAAACTGAATTCAACGTCATGCTGCTGGAAGCTGGCGAGAAGAAAGTTAACGTGATCAAGGCAGTACGTGAACTGACCGGTCTGGGCCTGAAAGAAGCCAAGGCTGTAGTTGACGGCGCTCCTGCCATGGTTCTGGAAGCTGTAGCGAAAGACGCAGCTGACAAAGCCAAAGCCACTCTGGAAGAAGCAGGCGCTAAAGTCGAGCTGAAGTAAGCATCGACTTTGCGTCTCCAGCCCGAGCGTTAAGCGAAAGGCTGATGGCTGGTGGCTCTTGCCACCGGCCTTTTTCCGTTATTGGCAGCCGACTGGGTCGGTGCTGATAACGAGCTGTAACCACCCGATGCGGTGGAGCAAACCATGGGGTTTGCACGATTTTCTGGCTGCTCCCGTCGGGAGGGGCCAAACAAGCAGGTGACCAAGCTGGGGAACGCTGATGGCTTACTCATATACTGAGAAAAAACGTATCCGCAAGGACTTTAGCAAGTTGCCGGACGTCATGGATGTGCCGTACCTCCTGGCCATCCAGCTGGATTCGTATCGTGAATTCTTGCAAGCGGGAGCGACTAAAGATCAGTTCCGCGACGTGGGCCTGCATGCGGCCTTCAAATCCGTTTTCCCGATCATCAGCTACTCCGGCAATGCTGCGCTGGAGTACGTCGGTTATCGTCTGGGCGAACCGGCATTTGATGTCAAAGAATGCGTATTGCGCGGTGTAACTTACGCCGTACCTTTGCGGGTAAAAGTGCGCCTGATCATTTTCGACAAAGAATCGTCGAACAAAGCGATCAAGGACATCAAAGAGCAAGAAGTCTACATGGGTGAAATCCCCCTGATGACTGAGAACGGTACCTTCGTAATCAACGGTACCGAGCGTGTAATCGTTTCCCAGCTGCACCGTTCCCCGGGCGTGTTCTTCGACCACGACCGTGGCAAGACGCACAGCTCCGGTAAACTGCTGTACTCCGCGCGCATCATTCCTTACCGCGGTTCGTGGTTGGACTTCGAGTTCGACCCGAAAGACTGCGTGTTCGTGCGTATCGACCGTCGTCGCAAGCTGCCGGCATCCGTGCTGCTGCGCGCACTCGGCTATACCACCGAAGAAGTGCTGGACGCGTTCTACACCACCAACGTTTTCCACCTGAGCGGCGAAACCCTCAGCCTGGAACTGATTGCTTCGCGTCTGCGTGGTGAAATCGCTGTTCTTGATATTCAGGACGAGAAAGGCAAGGTCATCGTTGAGGCGGGTCGTCGTATTACTGCGCGCCACATCAACCAGATCGAAAAAGCCGGGCTCAAGACCCTGGAAGTGCCTCTGGACTACGTCCTGGGTCGCACTACCGCCAAGGCCATCGTGCATCCGGCAACCGGCGAAATCCTGGCAGAGTGCAACACCGAGCTGAACACCGAGATCCTGGCAAAAATCGCCAAGGCCCAGGTTGTTCGCATCGAAACTCTGTACACCAACGATATCGACTGCGGTCCGTTCGTCTCCGACACGCTGAAGATCGACTCCACCAGCAACCAATTGGAAGCGCTGGTCGAGATCTATCGCATGATGCGTCCAGGCGAGCCGCCAACCAAAGACGCTGCCGAGACTCTGTTCAACAACCTGTTCTTCAGCCCTGAGCGCTATGACCTGTCTGCGGTCGGCCGGATGAAGTTCAACCGTCGTATCGGTCGTACCGAGATCGAAGGTTCGGGCGTGTTGTGCAAGGAAGACATCGTCGCGGTACTGAAGACTCTGGTCGACATCCGTAACGGTAAAGGCATCGTCGATGACATCGACCACCTGGGTAACCGTCGTGTTCGCTGCGTAGGCGAAATGGCCGAGAACCAGTTCCGCGTTGGCCTGGTACGTGTTGAGCGTGCGGTCAAAGAGCGTCTGTCGATGGCTGAAAGCGAAGGCCTGATGCCGCAAGACCTGATCAACGCCAAGCCAGTGGCTGCGGCGGTGAAAGAGTTCTTCGGTTCCAGCCAGCTTTCCCAGTTCATGGACCAGAACAACCCGCTGTCCGAGATCACCCACAAGCGTCGTGTGTCTGCACTCGGCCCTGGCGGTTTGACTCGTGAGCGTGCTGGCTTTGAAGTTCGTGACGTACACCCGACTCACTACGGTCGTGTATGCCCGATTGAAACGCCGGAAGGTCCGAACATCGGCCTGATCAACTCCCTGGCCGCTTATGCGCGCACCAACCAGTACGGCTTCCTCGAGAGCCCGTACCGTGTGGTGAAAGACGCTCTGGTCACCGACGAGATCGTGTTCCTGTCCGCCATCGAAGAAGCTGATCACGTGATCGCTCAGGCTTCGGCCACGATGAACGACAAGAAAATGCTGGTCGACGAACTGGTAGCTGTTCGTCACTTGAACGAGTTCACCGTCAAGGCGCCGGAAGACGTCACCCTGATGGACGTTTCGCCGAAACAGGTTGTTTCTGTTGCAGCGTCGCTGATCCCGTTCCTCGAGCACGATGACGCCAACCGTGCGTTGATGGGTTCGAACATGCAGCGTCAAGCTGTACCAACCCTGCGCGCTGACAAGCCGCTGGTCGGTACCGGCATGGAGCGTAACGTAGCTCGTGACTCCGGCGTTTGCGTCGTGGCTCGTCGTGGCGGCGTTATCGATTCCGTCGACGCCAGCCGTATCGTGGTTCGTGTTGCTGATGATGAAGTTGAGACCGGTGAAGCTGGTGTCGACATCTACAACCTGACCAAATACACCCGCTCCAACCAGAACACCTGCATCAACCAGCGTCCGCTGGTGCGTAAAGGTGATCGGGTTCAGCGTAGCGACATCATGGCTGACGGCCCGTCCACCGACATGGGTGAACTCGCGCTGGGTCAGAACATGCGCATCGCGTTCATGGCCTGGAACGGTTACAACTTCGAAGACTCCATCTGCCTGTCGGAACGAGTTGTTCAAGAAGATCGCTTTACCACGATCCACATTCAGGAACTGACCTGTGTGGCACGTGACACCAAGCTTGGGCCAGAGGAAATCACTGCAGACATCCCGAACGTGGGTGAGGCTGCACTGAACAAGCTGGACGAAGCCGGTATCGTTTACGTAGGTGCTGAAGTTGGCGCAGGCGACATTCTGGTTGGTAAGGTCACTCCGAAAGGCGAGACCCAGCTGACTCCAGAAGAGAAGCTGTTGCGTGCCATCTTCGGTGAAAAAGCCAGCGACGTTAAAGACACCTCCCTGCGCGTGCCTACCGGCACCAAGGGTACCGTCATCGACGTACAGGTCTTCACCCGCGACGGCGTTGAGCGTGATGCTCGTGCACTGTCGATCGAGAAGACTCAACTCGACGAGATCCGCAAGGACCTGAACGAAGAGTTCCGTATCGTTGAAGGCGCAACTTTCGAACGTCTGCGTTCCGCTCTGGTAGGCCACAAGGCTGAAGGCGGCGCTGGTCTGAAGAAAGGTCAGGACATCACCGACGAAGTTCTCGACGGTCTTGAGCATGGTCAGTGGTTCAAACTGCGCATGGCTGAAGATGCTCTGAACGAGCAGCTCGAGAAGGCTCAGGCCTACATCGTTGATCGCCGCCGTCTGCTGGACGACAAGTTCGAAGACAAGAAGCGCAAACTGCAGCAGGGCGATGACCTGGCTCCAGGCGTGCTGAAAATCGTCAAGGTTTACCTGGCAATCCGTCGCCGCATCCAGCCGGGCGACAAGATGGCCGGTCGTCACGGTAACAAAGGTGTGGTCTCCGTGATCATGCCGGTTGAAGACATGCCGCACGATGCCAATGGCACCCCGGTCGACGTCGTCCTCAACCCGTTGGGCGTACCTTCGCGTATGAACGTTGGTCAGATCCTCGAAACCCACCTCGGCCTCGCGGCCAAAGGTCTGGGCGAGAAGATCAACCGGATGATCGAAGAGCAGCGCAAAGTCGCCGAACTTCGTAAATTCCTCGACGAGATCTACAACCAGATCGGCGGTCGTAACGAAGATCTGGATAGCTTCTCCGACCAGGAAATCCTGGATCTGGCGAAGAACCTGCGTGGCGGCGTTCCAATGGCCACTCCAGTGTTCGACGGTGCCAAGGAAAGCGAAATCAAGGCCATGCTGAAACTGGCTGACCTGCCAGAAAGCGGCCAGATGCAGCTGACCGACGGCCGTACCGGCAACAAGTTCGAGCGCCCGGTTACTGTTGGCTACATGTACATGCTGAAGCTGAACCACTTGGTAGACGACAAGATGCACGCTCGTTCTACCGGTTCGTACAGCCTGGTTACCCAGCAGCCGCTGGGTGGTAAGGCACAGTTCGGTGGTCAGCGTTTCGGGGAGATGGAGGTCTGGGCACTGGAAGCATACGGTGCTGCTTACACTCTGCAAGAAATGCTCACAGTGAAGTCGGACGATGTGAACGGCCGGACCAAGATGTACAAAAACATCGTGGACGGCGATCACCGTATGGAGCCGGGCATGCCCGAGTCTTTCAACGTGTTGATCAAGGAAATTCGTTCCCTCGGCATCGATATCGATCTGGAAACCGAATAACACGTGACGCGAATCGAGAGCGGGGCAGGATTGCCCGCTCTCTGCTCCGCCAGGAGGAAAGGCCTTGAAAGACCTACTGAATTTGCTGAAAAACCAGGGTCAAGTCGAAGAGTTCGACGCCATCCGTATTGGATTGGCATCGCCTGAGATGATCCGTTCGTGGTCGTTCGGTGAAGTTAAAAAGCCGGAAACGATCAACTACCGTACGTTCAAACCAGAACGTGACGGCCTGTTCTGCGCCAAGATCTTTGGCCCGGTAAAGGATTACGAGTGCCTGTGCGGTAAGTACAAGCGCTTGAAGCACCGTGGTGTGATCTGCGAGAAGTGTGGCGTTGAAGTCGCACTGGCCAAAGTTCGTCGTGAGCGCATGGCGCACATCGAACTGGCTTCGCCGGTTGCTCACATCTGGTTCCTGAAATCGCTGCCGTCGCGTATCGGTTTGCTGATGGACATGACCCTGCGTGATATCGAACGCGTTCTCTACTTCGAGAGCTACGTCGTTATCGACCCAGGCATGACCACCCTTGAAAAAGGTCAGCTGCTGAACGACGAGCAGTACTTCGAAGCGCTGGAAGAGTTTGGCGACGATTTCGATGCCCGCATGGGTGCCGAAGCTGTCCGCGAACTGCTGCACGCTATCGATCTGGAGCACGAGATTGGCCGTCTGCGTGAAGAAATTCCGCAAACCAACTCCGAAACCAAAATCAAGAAGCTGTCCAAGCGTCTGAAGTTGATGGAAGCCTTCCAGGGTTCCGGCAACCTTCCAGAATGGATGGTGCTGACCGTTCTGCCGGTTCTGCCGCCAGATCTGCGTCCACTGGTCCCGCTGGATGGCGGTCGCTTCGCGACTTCCGACCTCAATGATCTGTATCGTCGAGTGATCAACCGTAACAACCGCTTGAAGCGCCTGCTTGATCTGTCCGCTCCGGACATCATCGTGCGCAACGAAAAGCGTATGTTGCAGGAAGCTGTCGATGCACTGCTCGACAACGGTCGTCGTGGCCGCGCTATCACCGGTTCGAACAAGCGTCCTCTGAAATCCCTGGCTGACATGATCAAGGGTAAACAAGGTCGTTTCCGTCAGAACTTGCTCGGTAAGCGTGTTGACTACTCCGGTCGTTCGGTAATTACCGTAGGTCCGACCCTGCGTCTGCACCAGTGCGGTCTGCCGAAGAAGATGGCTCTCGAGCTGTTCAAGCCGTTCATTTTCGGCAAGCTGGAAATGCGTGGTCTCGCGACCACCATCAAAGCTGCCAAGAAAATGGTCGAGCGCGAACTGCCAGAGGTATGGGACGTTCTCGCTGAAGTGATCCGTGAACACCCGGTTCTCCTCAACCGTGCACCGACCCTTCACCGTCTGGGCATCCAGGCGTTTGAGCCGGTACTGATCGAAGGTAAGGCTATCCAGCTGCACCCTCTGGTCTGTGCTGCGTACAACGCCGACTTCGACGGCGACCAAATGGCCGTGCACGTACCGCTGACACTGGAAGCCCAGTTGGAAGCGCGCGCGTTGATGATGTCGACCAACAACATTCTGTCGCCAGCCAACGGTGAGCCAATCATCGTTCCGTCGCAGGACGTTGTATTGGGTCTGTACTACATGACTCGTGAAGCGATCAACGCCAAGGGCGAAGGTCGTGTGTTCGCGGATCTGCAAGAAGTTGACCGTGTGTTCCGTGCCGGCGAAGCCGCGCTGCACGCCAAGGTTAAAGTGCGGATTCACGAAACCGTCAACGATCGTGATGGTGGCAGCGTCAAGAACACCCGTATCGTCGACACCACTGTCGGCCGTGCGCTGTTGTTCCAGGTTGTTCCACCTGGCCTGTCGTACGACGTAGTCAACCAGCCAATGAAGAAAAAGGCGATCTCCAAGCTGATCAACCAGTGCTACCGCGTGGTTGGTTTGAAAGAGACCGTGATCTTCGCTGACCAGTTGATGTACACCGGTTTTGCCTATTCGACCATTTCCGGCGTTTCCATCGGTGTTAACGACTTCGTTATACCGGATGAAAAAGCCCGCATCATCGGTGCTGCTACCGACGAAGTGAAAGAGATCGAAAGTCAGTACGCCTCCGGCCTGGTAACCCAGGGCGAGAAGTACAACAAAGTGATCGACCTTTGGTCCAAGGCGAACGACGAAGTTTCCAAGGCGATGATGGCCAACCTCTCGAAAGAGAAAGTCATCGACCGTCATGGCGTCGAAGTCGACCAGGAATCTTTCAACTCGATGTACATGATGGCTGACTCGGGCGCACGGGGTTCTGCTGCGCAGATCCGTCAGCTCGCCGGTATGCGTGGCCTGATGGCCAAGCCGGACGGTTCCATCATCGAAACGCCGATTACTGCGAACTTCCGTGAAGGTTTGAGCGTACTTCAGTACTTCATCTCTACTCACGGTGCTCGTAAAGGTTTGGCGGATACCGCGTTGAAAACTGCGAACTCCGGTTACCTGACTCGTCGTCTGGTAGACGTGGCGCAGGATCTGGTTGTGACCGAGATCGATTGCGGCACCGAACATGGCCTGGTAATGACTCCGCACATTGAAGGCGGTGACGTTGTCGAGCCATTGGGCGAGCGCGTACTGGGTCGAGTTATCGCCCGTGACGTGTTCAAGCCAGGTACCGAAGAAATCATCGTTCCTGCCGGCACATTGGTAGACGAGAAGTGGGTCGAGTTCATCGAGCTGAACAGCATCGACGAAGTGATCGTGCGTTCGCCGATCAGCTGCGAAACCCGCTACGGCATCTGCGCCAAGTGCTACGGCCGTGACTTGGCTCGTGGTCACCAGGTGAACATCGGTGAAGCGGTCGGCGTTATCGCTGCCCAGTCCATCGGTGAGCCGGGTACCCAGCTGACCATGCGTACGTTCCACATCGGTGGTGCGGCAAGCCGGACCTCCGCAGCTGACAGCGTTCAGGTGAAGAATGGCGGTACTGTCCGTCTGCACAACCTGAAACACGTTGAGCGAGTGGATGGATGCCTGGTTGCTGTGTCCCGTTCCGGTGAGCTGGCAATCGCTGATGACTTCGGTCGTGAGCGCGAGCGTTACAAGCTGCCGTACGGTGCTGTGATTTCGGTTAAAGAAGGTGACAAGGTCGACGCTGGCGCAATCGTGGCCAAGTGGGATCCGCACACTCACCCAATCGTTACCGAAATGAAAGGTACCGTGACCTACGTGGGCATGGAAGAAGGCATCACGATCAAGCGTCAGACTGACGAATTGACCGGTATGACCAACATTGAAGTACTCGACGCGAAAGACCGTCCAGCTGCCGGTAAAGACATTCGTCCTGCCGTGAAGATGGTTGGTGTCGATGGCAAGGATCTGCTGCTGCCAGGTACCGACGTACCGGCTCAGTACTTCCTGCCGGCTAACGCCCTGGTCGGTGTAGCGGATGGTGTGCAGGTTGCGATCGGTGATGTTATCGCCCGTATCCCGCAAGAAACTTCGAAGACCCGTGACATCACCGGTGGTCTGCCGCGTGTTGCAGACTTGTTCGAAGCGCGTCGTCCGAAAGAAGCCTCGATTCTGGCTGAAGTCAGCGGCACCATCGCGTTCGGTAAAGAGACCAAAGGCAAGCGCCGTCTGGTCATTACCCCGAACGACGGTAGCGATCCGTACGAAGAGCTGATTCCGAAGTGGCGTCACCTGAACGTCTTCGAAGGCGAACAGGTAAACCGCGGCGAAGTTATCTCCGACGGCCCGAGCGATCCACACGACATCCTGCGTCTGCTGGGTGTGAGTGCGCTGGCCAAGTACATCGTGAACGAGATCCAGGACGTTTATCGTCTGCAAGGCGTGAAGATCAACGACAAGCACATCGAGACCATCCTGCGTCAGATGCTGCGTAAAGTTGAAATCGCTGAATCCGGCGATTCCAGTTTCATCAAGGGCGACCAGATGGAATTGACTCACGTTCTGGTAGAGAACGAGCGTCTGGCCGGCGACGAGAAATTCGTTTCCAAGTTCACTCGCGTGCTGTTGGGTATCACCAAGGCGTCGTTGTCCACCGAATCGTTCATCTCGGCGGCTTCCTTCCAGGAAACCACCCGTGTACTGACCGAAGCGGCGGTAACCGGCAAGCGCGATTACTTGCGCGGCCTGAAAGAAAACGTAGTCGTGGGTCGTCTGATCCCGGCCGGTACCGGTCTGGCTTACCACAGCGAGCGCAAGCGCCGCCGTGATGCTGACAAACCGTTGCGCGTCAGCGCCAGTGAAGTGGAAGCTGCACTGACCGAAGCACTGAACTCAAGCGGTAACTGAGTTCTGCGGTAAATGAGCGTGGGGCCCCGGTCTAACCGTTCATCGAATCGAGACAATTTGTCGAGGTTGGATGAGCGGGGAGGTCGGGGCCTTGCCTTGACTGGGGACAAGATCCTCTTTAGACTCTTGTACCCCTAAATTTGGCGGGAATTCGTTCCTGCCATTTTGCTTTTCTTGCAAGACAATAGCGTCGCAAGACAACAGTGGAGCTAGTAGATGGCAACTATCAACCAGCTGGTACGTCAGCCGCGTAAGCGTATCGTCGAGAAATCCGACGTACCTGCGCTGCAGAACTGCCCGCAACGTCGTGGCGTATGCACCCGTGTGTATACCACCACGCCGAAAAAACCTAACTCGGCACTGCGTAAAGTATGCCGTGTGCGTCTGACCAACGGTTTCGAGGTTTCCTCGTACATCGGCGGTGAAGGCCACAACCTGCAAGAGCACAGCGTGGTATTGATCCGCGGCGGTCGTGTAAAAGACTTGCCAGGTGTTCGTTACCACACCGTACGCGGTTCTTTGGATACTTCCGGCGTTAAAGGTCGTAACCAGGGTCGTTCGAAGTACGGTACCAAGAAGCCTAAGTAGTAGCGGCTTTTTGTAAGAACTGATTTTCTATTTTTCTGAGTCGATAAGAGTAAGGTCGGAGGCGTCCCGAAAGGGCACCGATTCCGAGCGAACCTGAAGACCGTTTGAGGGCTTATCCATGCCAAGAAGACGCGTAGCAGCCAAGCGCGAAGTGCTTGACGATCCAAAATACGGAAGCCAAATCCTGGCCAAGTTCATGAACCACGTTATGGAAAGCGGCAAGAAAGCCGTTGCCGAGCGTATCGTTTATGGCGCGCTGGAAAAGGTTAAAGAACGCAAGAACAGCGACCCCCTGGAAATCTTCGAGAAAGCTCTCGACGCCATCGCTCCGCTGGTCGAAGTAAAGTCGCGCCGTGTAGGCGGTGCTACTTACCAGGTTCCGGTCGAAGTTCGTCCGTCCCGTCGTAACGCCCTGGCAATGCGCTGGTTGGTAGACTTCGCCCGCAAGCGCGGCGAGAAGTCTATGGCTCTGCGTTTGGCTGGCGAACTGTTGGACGCTGCTGAAGGTAAAGGTGCTGCTGTTAAGAAGCGTGAAGACGTGCACCGTATGGCCGAAGCCAACAAAGCTTTCTCGCACTACCGCTTCTAATTTCAGCTTCACTAATTTTGCGAGGGCTTTATGGCTCGTACTACTCCGATTAGTCGCTACCGTAACATCGGTATCGTCGCTCACGTGGATGCTGGTAAAACCACCACCACCGAGCGCGTCCTTTTTTACACTGGCAAAAGTCACAAGATGGGCGAGGTGCATGACGGCGCCGCGACCACAGACTGGATGGTTCAGGAGCAGGAGCGTGGTATTACCATTACTTCTGCTGCTATTACCGCCTTCTGGCAGGGTTCCGAGAAGCAGCACAAAGACCAATATCGTTTCAACGTAATCGATACCCCGGGCCACGTAGACTTCACTATTGAAGTTGAACGTTCCCTGCGTGTACTCGACGGCGCGGTCGTTGTGTTCTGCGGTACTTCGGGCGTTGAGCCTCAGTCGGAAACCGTATGGCGTCAAGCCAACAAATACGGCGTTCCGCGTCTTGTTTACGTAAACAAGATGGACCGTGCTGGTGCGAACTTCCTGCGCGTGATCGGTCAGATCAAACAGCGTCTGGGTCACACTCCAGTGCCTATCCAGTTGGCTATCGGTTCCGAAGACAACTTCCAGGGTCAGATCGATCTGATGTCCATGGAAGCTGTTTACTGGAACGATTCTGACAAAGGTATGGTTCCAGTTCGTAAGCCTATCCCTGCTGAACTGCAGGAACTGGCTGACGAGTGGCGCGGCAACATGGTTGAGGCTGCGGCCGAAGCCAGCGAAGAGCTGATGAACAAGTACCTCGAAGGTGAAGAACTCACCAACGCGGAAGTCAAGGCCGCTCTGCGTCAGCGTACTATCGCTGGCGAAATCGTCCTGGCAGTTTGCGGTTCTTCCTTCAAGAACAAGGGCGTTCCCCTGGTTCTCGACGCCGTTATCGATTACCTGCCTGCTCCAACTGACATTCCTGCCATCAAGGGTACTGACCCGGATGACGAGGAAAAGCAGATGGAACGTCATGCAAACGATGACGAGCCGTTCTCGGCTTTGGCGTTCAAGATCGCTACCGACCCATTCGTGGGTACCTTGACCTTCGTCCGCGTTTACTCGGGCGTGTTGAACTCCGGCGACGGCGTGATCAACTCGGTTAAAGGCAAGAAAGAGCGCGTGGGTCGTATGGTGCAAATGCACGCAAACGCCCGTGAAGAAATCAAGGAAGTACGCGCTGGTGACATCGCGGCCTTGATCGGCATGAAGGACGTCACCACTGGCGAAACCTTGTGCAGCGCTGACAAGCCAATCATCCTGGTTCGTATGGACTTCCCGGAGCCGGTTATTTCGGTTGCCGTTGAGCCTAAGACCAAGGATGACCAGGAAAAAATGGGTATCGCACTGGGCAAACTTGCTCAGGAAGATCCATCTTTCCGCGTTAAGACTGATGAAGAGACTGGTCAAACGATCATCTCCGGCATGGGCGAGCTTCACCTGGACATCCTGGTTGACCGGATGCGCCGTGAGTTCAACGTCGAAGCCAACATCGGCAAGCCTCAGGTTTCGTATCGTGAGCGCATCACGAAGAACTGTGAAATCGAAGGCAAGTTCGTTCGCCAGTCCGGCGGTCGTGGTCAGTTCGGCCACTGCTGGATCCGTTTTGCTCCTGCTGACGAAGGTCAGGAAGGTCTGCAATTCGTGAACGAAGTAGTGGGTGGTGTGGTTCCTAAGGAATACATCCCGGCTATCCAGAAGGGTATCGAAGAGCAGATGAAGAACGGCGTTGTTGCCGGCTATCCGCTGATCGGCCTGAAGGCAACTGTGTTTGATGGTTCCTACCACGACGTCGACTCCAACGAGATGGCGTTTAAGGTGGCTGCTTCCATGGCGACCAAGCAACTGGCCCAGAAGGGCGGTGGTGAGTTGCTTGAGCCGATCATGGCTGTAGAGGTTGTTACACCTGAAGACTATATGGGTGACGTGATGGGCGACCTTAACCGTCGTCGCGGCATGATCCTGGGTATGGAAGACACGGTTTCCGGCAAAGTAATTCGTGCCGAGGTTCCGCTGGGTGAGATGTTCGGTTATGCGACCGACGTCCGTTCCATGTCCCAAGGTCGCGCAAGCTACTCTATGGAATTCAAAAAATACAATACGGCTCCGTCGCACATCGTCGAAACCGTTACCAAAAAACAAGGCTGATTCAGCCCCTTTAGGCTAGGAGTTAATTGTCGTGGCTAAAGAAAAATTTGACCGTACCCTCCCGCACGTCAACGTTGGCACCATTGGTCACGTTGACCACGGTAAAACCACGCTGACCGCTGCTCTGACTCGCGTCTGCTCCGAAGTTTTCGGTTCGGCTGTTGTTGCTTTCGATAAAATCGACAGCGCTCCAGAAGAAAAGGCTCGTGGTATCACCATCAACACCGCACACGTTGAATACAACTCGCTGATCCGTCACTACGCTCACGTTGACTGCCCAGGTCACGCTGACTATGTGAAGAACATGATCACCGGTGCTGCTCAAATGGACGGCGCTATCCTGGTTTGTTCGGCCGCTGATGGTCCGATGCCACAAACCCGTGAGCACATCCTGCTGTCCCGTCAGGTTGGCGTTCCGTACATCGTTGTCTTCCTGAACAAGGCTGACATGGTTGACGACGCTGAGCTGCTGGAACTGGTTGAGATGGAAGTGCGCGATCTGCTGAGCACTTACGACTTCCCAGGTGACGACACTCCGATCATCATCGGTTCGGCTCTGATGGCTCTGAACGGCCAAGACGACAACGAAATGGGCACCACTGCCGTTCGTAAACTGGTTGAGACTCTGGACAGCTACATCCCAGATCCAGTCCGTGTTATCGACAAGCCGTTCCTGATGCCAATCGAAGACGTATTCTCGATCTCCGGTCGCGGTACTGTTGTAACTGGCCGTATCGAGCGCGGTATCGTCAAGGTTCAGGATCCACTGGAAATCGTTGGTCTGCGTGACACTACCGTCACCACCTGCACCGGTGTTGAAATGTTCCGTAAGCTGCTCGACGAAGGTCGTGCTGGCGAGAACTGCGGCGTGCTGCTGCGCGGCACCAAGCGTGACGACGTTGAGCGTGGCCAGGTTCTGGTCAAGCCAGGTTCGGTTAAGCCGCACACTACCTTCGAAGCCGAAGTGTACGTGTTGAGCAAAGAAGAAGGCGGTCGTCACACTCCGTTCTTCAAAGGCTACCGTCCACAGTTCTACTTCCGGACCACTGACGTGACCGGTAACTGCGAACTGCCGGAAGGCGTTGAAATGGTAATGCCAGGCGACAACATCAAAATGGTTGTCACCCTGATCAAAACCATCGCAATGGAAGATGGTCTGCGTTTCGCTATTCGTGAAGGCGGTCGTACCGTCGGCGCTGGCGTCGTAGCCAAAATCATCGCTTAATAAGTGATGACTTGAAAAAGCCCCCGCCTAGCGGGGGCTTTTTTATTGGGTTGACACTGTAGTAGCCCGTCTATAGAATTGCGCCTCCTTTTAACGGGCGTATTGCGCTCGCTGGGAATAGCAGCCGGAGTCTGAAATCCAATGCAAAATCAGCAAATCCGTATCAGGTTGAAGGCTTTTGACCATCGCCTGATCGACCAATCCACCCAGGAAATCGTGGAAACCGCGAAACGTACTGGTGCTCAAGTGCGTGGTCCTATTCCACTGCCTACCCGCAAAGAGCGGTTCACCGTTCTGGTCTCCCCGCACGTCAACAAAGACGCGCGTGACCAGTACGAGATCCGTACTCACAAGCGCGTTCTGGACATCGTCCAGCCAACGGATAAAACCGTTGACGCTCTTATGAAGCTCGACCTTGCGGCCGGTGTGGAAGTACAGATCAGCCTCGGCTAAGACTCGGTCTTAGTCGTGTAACGCTCTGAAATGGGCGGCCATAGCGGGTGAAAGCCCCGTACACTCATGAGGTTTACAACATGACTATTGGTGTAGTCGGTCGTAAATGCGGTATGACCCGTATTTTCACCGAAGAAGGTGTCTCCATTCCGGTCACGGTCATTGAGATCGAGCCGAATCGCGTCACCCAGTTCAAAACTGAAGAGACCGATGGCTATCGTGCAGTGCAAGTCACTGTAGGTGAGCGTCGTGCTTCGCGTGTTACAGCTGCTCAAGCTGGCCACTTCGCTAAAGCGAACGTTGCCGCTGGTCGTACCGTAATGGAATTCCGTCTTGAAGAAGGCGAGTACCAGGCCGGCGATCTGATCAACGCTGAAATCTTCGCCGCTGGTCAACTGGTTGATGTAACCGGTCAGTCCAAGGGTAAAGGCTTCCAGGGTACGATCAAGCGTTGGAACTTCCGCGGGCAAGATAATACGCACGGTAACTCCGTGTCCCACCGCGTTCCAGGCTCTATCGGCCAGTGCCAGACTCCTGGTCGTGTATTCAAGGGCAAAAAAATGTCCGGTCATATGGGCGCTGAGCGCGTGACCGTGCAGTCCCTCGAAGTAGTGCGCGTGGACGCTGAACGCAATCTGTTGTTGGTCAAGGGCGCTGTTCCTGGCGCTACTGGCGGCAACTTGGTTGTACGTCCAGCAGCCAAGGCTCGCGGTTAAGGGGAAGCTGACATGCAATTAAATGTAAATGACGCTCAAGCGATCGAAGTTTCCGAACTGACATTTGGCGGCGAATTCAACGAGACGCTCGTTCACCAAGCAGTCGTGGCCTACATGGCCGGCGGCCGTCAAGGTAGCAAGCAGCAAAAGACCCGTTCCGACGTTCGTGGTGGCGGTAAGCGCCCTTGGCGTCAGAAAGGTACTGGCCGTGCTCGTGCCGGTACTATCCGTAGCCCAATCTGGCGTGGCGGCGGTACCACTTTCGCAGCTCGTCCTCAGGATCACACCCAGAAGCTGAACAAGAAGATGTATCGCGCAGCAATGCGTTCCATCCTTGCTGAGCTGGTGCGTACTGATCGTCTGGTTGTGGTTCAGGACTTCGCTGTTGATGCACCGAAGACCAAAGATCTGCTGAACAAACTGACCGGCATGGGCCTGACTGACGTCTTGATCGTGTCCGAAGTTGTTGATCAGAACCTGTACCTGGCTGCTCGTAACCTGCCACACGTTGATGTACGTGACGTGCAAGGTTCCGATCCAGTTAGTCTGATCGCATACGACAAGGTGTTGATCACCGTGTCGGCCGTGAAGAAATTCGAGGAGCTGCTGGGATGAACCAGGAACGCGTATTTAAAGTTCTGCTTGGCCCGCACGTTTCCGAAAAGGCTACGGTTCTGGCTGACAAGAAAGGCCAGTTCGTTTTCAAGGTTGCAACTGACGCAACCAAGCTGGAAATCAAGAAGGCCGTCGAAAGCCTGTTCAGCGTGAAAGTAGAGCGTGTTACTACCCTGAATGTTTTGGGTAAAAGCAAGCGCACTGCTCGCGGTCTGGGCAAGCGTAATGACTGGAAGAAGGCAGTTATCTCCCTTCAGCCAGGCCAAGATCTCGATTTCAGCAGCAGTGCTGAGTAAGGAAGGGGTGCATCATGGCAATCGTTAAATGCAAACCGACTTCCCCTGGCCGCCGTTTTGTGGTCAAGGTGGTCAACCAGGAGCTGCATAAAGGCGCTCCTCACGCACCGCTGCTCGAGAAAAAATCGAAGACTGGTGGTCGTAACAACAATGGTCGCATTACCACTCGTCACATCGGTGGTGGCCATAAGCAGCATTATCGTCTGGTCGATTTCCGTCGCAACGACAAAGATGGCATCTCTGCCACTGTCGAGCGTATTGAATACGATCCAAACCGTACTGCTCACATTGCTCTGCTGCTGTACGCAGATGGCGAACGCCGCTACATCATCGCCCCTAAAGGCGTGAGTGCTGGCGACCAGCTGATCGCAGGTGCTTTGGCACCGATCAAGCCGGGCAACGCTCTTCAACTGCGTAACATTCCAGTTGGTAGCACCGTACACGGCATCGAATTGAAGCCAGGTAAAGGCGCGCAAATCGCTCGTTCCGCTGGTGCTTCGGCTCAGCTGATCGCTCGTGAAGGTGTCTACGTGACCCTGCGTCTGCGTTCTGGTGAGATGCGTAAAGTGCTGGCTGAATGCCGCGCGACCTTGGGTGAAGTCTCGAACTCCGAGCACAGCCTGCGTTCGCTGGGTAAAGCTGGTGCCAAACGCTGGCGTGGCGTTCGCCCAACCGTTCGTGGTGTTGCCATGAACCCGGTTGACCACCCACATGGTGGTGGTGAAGGTCGTACCTCTGGTGGTCGTCATCCGGTATCGCCATGGGGCTTCCCGACTAAGGGCGCGAAGACTCGTGGTAATAAGCGTACCGACAAAATGATCGTCCGTCGTCGCAAGTAAATAGAGGGATACGACAGTGCCACGTTCTCTGAAAAAAGGTCCTTTTATTGATCTTCACCTACTGAAGAAGATCGAAGTGGCGGCGGAAAAGAACGATCGCAAACCGGTGAAAACCTGGTCGCGTCGTTCGATGATCCTGCCACAAATGGTCGGTTTGACCATTGCAGTGCATAACGGTCGTCAACATGTTCCAGTTCTCGTGAACGAAGACATGGTCGGCCACAAACTAGGCGAGTTTGCCGGTACCCGCACATATCGTGGGCACGTGGCAGACAAGAAAGCCAAGCGTTAAGGGGTAAGGAACGATGGAAGTAGCCGCTAAGTTGTCGGGCGCTCGAATCTCCGCCCAGAAAGCCCGCTTGGTCGCCGACCAGATCCGCGGGAAGAAGGTGGGCGAAGCGCTCAACCTGTTGGCTTTCAGCAGTAAGAAAGCCGCCGAGATCATGAAGAAAGTGCTGGAGTCGGCCGTAGCCAACGCCGAGCATAACGAAGGCGCAGACGTTGATGACCTTAAAGTCAGCACCGTTTTCGTCAACGAAGGGCGTTCGCTGAAGCGAATCATGCCACGTGCCAAAGGCCGTGCTGATCGCATCGTCAAGCGGTCTTGCCATATCACTGTCAAGGTTGCTGACAAGTAACGGAGTCGAAGAGATGGGTCAGAAAGTACATCCCATTGGCATTCGCCTGGGAATCGTCAAGGAGCACACCTCCGTCTGGTACGCAGACGGTCGGACTTATGCGGACTATTTGTTCGCTGATCTGAAGGTGCGTGAGTATCTCCAAGACAAACTAAAAAGCGCGTCCGTAAGCCGTATCGATATCCATCGTCCGGCTCAAACTGCACGTATCACCATCCACACCGCTCGTCCAGGTATCGTTATCGGGAAGAAAGGTGAAGATGTTGAGAAACTGCGTCAGGACCTGACCAAGCAAATGGGTGTGCCTGTGCACATCAATATCGAAGAAATCCGCAAGCCGGAACTCGACGGTATGTTGGTTGCGCAGAGCGTAGCTCAGCAGCTGGAGCGCCGCGTAATGTTCCGTCGCGCTATGAAGCGCGCTGTACAGAACGCCATGCGCATTGGTGCCAAAGGCATCAAAATCCAAGTGAGCGGTCGTCTCGGCGGTGCTGAAATCGCACGTACTGAATGGTATCGCGAAGGTCGTGTGCCACTGCACACCCTGCGTGCCGACATCGACTATGCCAACTACGAAGCTCACACCACTTATGGTGTGATCGGTGTAAAGGTTTGGATCTTCAAGGGCGAAGTAATTGGTGGTCGCCAAGAAGAACTGAAACCACAAGCACCAGCGCCTCGTAAAAAAGCTGCTAAGTAAGGGGTACGCCAAATGTTGCAACCAAAGCGTACGAAGTTCCGCAAGCAGATGACAGGCCACAACCGTGGTCTGGCACAGCGCGGTAGCAAAGTCAGCTTCGGCGAGTTCGCGCTGAAGTCTGTAGCTCGTGGTCGTCTCACCGCTCGTCAGATCGAGTCAGCGCGTCGTGCACTGACCCGTCACGTTAAACGTGGCGGCAAGATCTGGATCCGTGTATTCCCGGACAAGCCTATTTCCAAGAAGCCACTCGAAGTTCGGATGGGTAAAGGTAAGGGTAGTGTGGAGTACTGGGTTGCCCAGATTCAGCCAGGCAAAGTCCTGTATGAAATCGAGGGCGTTTCTGAAGAGCTGGCGCGTGAGGCTTTTGCCCTGGCTGCTGCAAAGCTGCCGCTCGCCACCGCCTTTGTTAAACGGACGGTGATGTGATGAAAGCGAACGAACTTCGTGAAAAAGACGCGCCGCAGCTTAACGAGCAACTGCTCGGCCTGCTGCGCGACCAGTTCAATCTGCGCATGCAGAAAGCAACTGGCCAGTTGGGGCAGTCTCACCTGCTCCGGCAAGTTAAGCGTGACATCGCTCGCGTGAAGACTGTGCTCAAACAGCAGGCAGGTAAGTAATCATGGCTGAAGCCGAAAAAACCGTCCGTACGCTGACTGGCCGTGTTGTCAGCGACAAAATGGACAAGACCATCACCGTTCTGATCGAGCGTCGCGTTAAGCACCCGATCTACGGTAAATACGTTAAGCGTTCGACTAAGCTGCACGCGCACGACGAAACCAATCAGTGCCACATCGGCGACAAAGTCACTATTCGTGAAACTCGTCCTTTGGCCAAGACTAAGTCTTGGGCGCTGGTTGATGTTCTCGAACGCGCTGTGGAAGTCTAAGGACTAGGGGTCGGAGAAATTATATGATTCAGACTCAATCCATGCTCGATGTGGCCGATAACAGCGGCGCACGCCGCGTTATGTGCATCAAGGTGCTGGGTGGCTCCCATCGTCGTTACGCTGGTATCGGTGACATCATCAAAGTTACCGTCAAGGAAGCAATTCCTCGCGGTAAAGTGAAAAAAGGCCAAGTGATGACTGCTGTTGTAGTCCGCACTCGTCACGGCGTACGTCGTGCTGATGGCTCCATTATCCGCTTTGATGGCAACGCTGCTGTTCTTCTGAACAACAAGCAAGAGCCGATCGGCACCCGTATCTTTGGGCCAGTGACCCGTGAACTTCGTACTGAGAAGTTCATGAAGATCGTCTCGCTCGCCCCAGAAGTGCTGTAAGGAGATCCGACATGCAAAAGATTCGTCGTGACGACGAGATCATCGTGATCGCCGGCAAAGACAAAGGTAAGCGCGGTAAGGTGCTTAAGGTTCTCGCTAATAACCGTCTGGTTATCGGCGGTCTGAACCTGGTCAAGCGTCATACCAAGCCTAACCCGATGTCGGGCGTACAAGGCGGTATCGTCGAAAAAGAAGCTCCACTGGACGCTTCTAACGTCGCCATTTTCAACGGCGAAACCAACAAGGCTGATCGCGTTGGTTTCAAAGTAGAAGACGGCAAGAAAATTCGTGTCTTCAAGTCGACCCAAAAAGCGGTTGATGCTTGAACACTGCTAGGTAGAAGACCATGGCACGACTAAAAGAGATTTACTGGAAGGAAATCGCACCGAAACTTAAGGAAGAACTTAAGCTTTCGAACGTGATGGAAGTTCCACGCGTTACCAAAATCACCCTGAACATGGGTCTGGGCGAAGCGGTCGGTGACAAAAAAGTCATCGAGCACGCTGTTGCCGACCTGGAAAAGATCACCGGTCAGAAAGTCGTTGTGACTTACGCTCGGAAATCCATCGCTGGCTTTAAAGTCCGTGAAGGTTGGCCGATCGGCGTCAAAGTGACCCTGCGCCGTGAGCGTATGTATGAATTCCTGGATCGTCTGCTGTCGATCTCCCTGCCTCGGGTTCGCGACTTCCGCGGCCTGAATGCCAAGTCCTTCGATGGTCGTGGTAACTACAGCATGGGCGTTAAAGAGCAGATCATCTTCCCGGAAATCGACTACGACAAGATCGATGCTCTCCGCGGTCTGGACATTACCCTGACCACCACTGCCAAGAACGATGATGAAGGTCGCGCCCTGTTGCGTGCTTTCAAATTCCCGTTCCGCAACTGATTGGAGTAGGAAAATGGCCAAGATGAGCATGAAAAACCGCGAGCTGAAGCGTCAGCTCACGGTTGCCAAGTACGCCAAAAAGCGTGCAGCACTGAAAGCTATCATCGTTGATCTGAACGCAAGTCCAGAAGCGCGTTGGGAAGCTACAGTAGCTCTGCAGAAGCAGCCACGTGACGCAAGCGCCTCGCGCATGCGTAACCGCTGCCGCCTGACCGGTCGTCCACACGGCGTTTACCGCAAGTTCGGCCTCGGCCGTAACAAATTGCGTGAAGCTGCAATGCGTGGTGACGTACCTGGTCTGGTTAAAGCCAGCTGGTAAGCACTGTCAAAGTCTCGGCGTTCGGTTTCGCAAGATACTGACCGCCGGTGACCTTGAACTTGAATCAAGCCCCTTTTGGGGCTTGATTCATTTGTGGGGTGTGTCTAGAATACCCGGCTCGCCTGAGCCCGTGCTTTTTTCGCGCGGAGGTTCTCGGCGAAGGTAGTAGCCGCAAGGCTTATTTTTTTGTATTAGGAGCGTCTAGCCCATGAGTATGCAGGACCCGTTAGCGGACATGCTAACTCGAATCCGTAATGCCCAGATGGCTGAAAAGTCCGTCGTAAGCATGCCATCTTCTACGTTGAAGGTAGCTGTTGCCAAAGTCCTGAAGGACGAAGGTTACATTGCGGGTTATCAGATCAGCAGCGAAACAAAACCACTGCTGTCTATCGAGCTGAAATACTTCGAAGGCCGTCCGGTTATCGAAGAAGTGAAGCGCGTTAGCCGTCCAGGCCTGCGTCAGTACAAGTCCGTCGATGATCTGCCAAAAGTTCGTGGCGGTCTCGGTGTGTCTATCGTCTCCACCAACAAAGGTGTGATGACGGATCGTGCTGCGCGCGCTGCCGGTGTCGGCGGCGAAGTTCTTTGCACTGTGTTCTAAGGGGGGATAAGCATGTCACGCGTCGCTAAGAACCCCGTTAAGCTGCCGGCCGGTGTCGAAGTAAAATTCGCAGGCCAACAGCTTTCGGTGAAGGGTGCCAAGGGCACTCTCGAACTGAACATCCATTCGTCCGTTGAGATTGTTGAAGAAGCTGGTGAGCTGCGTTTCGCTGCTCGCAATGGCGATCAACAAACTCGCGCAATGGCTGGTACCACTCGTGCGTTGGTAAACAACATGGTCCAAGGCGTAAGCCAAGGCTTCGAGCGCAAGCTCCAGCTGGTCGGTGTTGGTTACAAAGCGCAAGCAAAAGGCACAGTGCTGAACCTGGCTCTTGGCTTCTCGCACCCAGTGGATTATGAACTGCCGGAAGGCATCACCGCTGAGACTCCTAGCCAGACCGATATCCTGATCAAGGGCATCGATAAGCAGCTGGTAGGTCAAGTGGCCGCCGAGATCCGCGACTTCCGTCCACCAGAGCCGTACAAAGGCAAAGGTGTGCGCTACGCGGACGAAGTCGTCCGTCGTAAAGAAGCCAAGAAGAAGTAGGGCATAGCAAATGACCGACAAAAAAGTTACTCGACTGCGTCGCGCTCGCAAAGCACGCCTGAAAATGCACGAACTCGAAGTCGTGCGTCTCTGCGTGTTCCGCTCGTCGCAGCACATCTACGCCCAGGTCATTTCGGCCGACGGCAACAAAGTCCTGGCATCTGCCTCGACTTTGGATAAAGAACTGCGTGATGGCGCCACTGGCAACATCGACGCGGCCACTAAGGTTGGCCAGCTGGTCGCTACGCGTGCAAAAGCCGCTGGCGTCTCGCAGGTGGCTTTCGACCGCTCTGGCTTCAAGTACCATGGCCGCGTCAAGGCGCTGGCTGATGCTGCTCGTGAAGCTGGGCTGGAGTTCTAAGTTATGTCAAATAACGACCAAAAGCGCGACGAAGGCTACATTGAGAAGCTGGTTCAAGTTAACCGCGTAGCCAAAACCGTTAAAGGCGGCCGTATCTTCACTTTCACCGCGTTGACCGTGGTTGGTGATGGTAAAGGGCGTGTTGGCTTCGGCCGCGGCAAGTCACGTGAAGTGCCTGCTGCGATCCAGAAGGCAATGGAAGCTGCTCGTCGCAACATGATCCAAGTTGATCTGAACGGCACAACTCTGCAGTACGCAATGAAGTCCGGTCACGGCGCTTCGAAGGTGTACATGCAGCCTGCTTCTGAAGGTACCGGTATCATCGCTGGCGGCGCTATGCGTGCTGTCCTCGAAGTTGCTGGCGTTCAGAACGTTCTGGCCAAGTGCTACGGCTCGACTAACCCGGTAAACGTGGTTCACGCCACTTTCAAAGGTTTGAAAGCTATGCAATCTCCTGAATCCATTGCCGCCAAGCGTGGCAAAAGCGTCAAGGAGATCTTCTGATCATGGCTACCGTAAAAGTTACGCTGATCAAAAGCATGACCGGCCGCATCCCTAACCACAAATTGTGCGTTAAGGGTTTGGGTCTGCGTCGCATCGGTCACACTGTAGAAGTACTTGATACTCCCGAGAATCGCGGGATGATCAACAAGGCTTACTACATGCTGCGTGTCGAGGGTTAATCGATGAAACTCAATGATCTGAGTCCAGCGCCGGGTTCCCGTCGCGAAAAGCATCGTCCGGGCCGTGGTATCGGTAGTGGTTTGGGCAAGACCGGTGGCCGTGGCCACAAAGGTCAGTCCTCCCGCTCCGGTGGCACCATTGCACCAGGCTTTGAAGGCGGTCAACAGCCGCTGCATCGTCGTCTGCCGAAGTTCGGTTTCGTTTCCCTGAAAGCCATGGATCGCGCAGAAGTGCGTTTGTCCGAGCTGGCCAAAGTGGAAGGCGACATCGTTACCGTGCAGTCCCTGAAAGATGCCAACGTAATTAACGTCAACGTACAGCGTGTGAAAATCATGCTGTCCGGCGAAGTTACTCGCGCTGTCACCATCGGAAAGGGAATCGGCGCCACCAAAGGTGCGCGTTCGGCTATCGAAGCAGCTGGCGGCAAGTTCGAGGAATAAATGGCTAAGCAAGGTGCTCTCTCTGCGCTCGGCAAAGGCGGTATGTCTGAACTCTGGGCTCGTCTGCGTTTTCTGTTCCTGGCGATTATCGTCTACCGAATAGGCGCACACATCCCGGTTCCAGGTATTAACCCGGACCGACTCGCGGACCTGTTTCGACAGAATGAGGGGACCATTCTTAGCTTGTTCAACATGTTTTCCGGCGGCGCGCTGGAACGGATGAGCATCTTTGCACTGGGGATCATGCCGTACATTTCGGCATCGATCATCATGCAACTGATGACCGCCGTCAGCCCGCAGCTGGAACAGTTGAAGAAGGAAGGTGAAGCTGGCCGTCGCAAGATAAGCCAGTACACCCGCTACGGCACTGTCATCCTCGCTCTCGTTCAGGCTATTGGCATGTCCATTGGTCTGGCGGGGCAGGGTGTTGCGTTCAATGGTGACTTTGGCTTCCATTTCGTCGCGGTATCCACTTTTGTGGCTGGTGCGATGTTCATGATGTGGCTGGGTGAGCAGATTACTGAGCGTGGTGTTGGCAACGGTATCTCGATGTTGATTTTTTCGGGTATCGTCGCCGGTCTTCCGAGAGCGATCGGGCAGTCTTTCGAGTCTGCACGTCAGGGCGATATCAACATCTTCGCTTTGGTAGCCATCGGTTTGCTGGCAGTAGCGATTATCGGTTTCGTGGTGTTCATTGAGCGTGGTCAGCGTCGTATTGCTGTTCACTACGCCAAGCGTCAGCAGGGCCGCAAGGTTTTTGCTGCGCAGACTAGCCACTTGCCGCTGAAGGTGAACATGGCCGGTGTTATTCCGGCTATTTTCGCGAGCAGCATTTTGCTGTTCCCGGCTTCGTTGGGTGCCTGGTTTGGTCAGTCTGAAGGTATGGGCTGGTTGCAGGACATCTCGCAGTCGATCGCTCCTGGTCAGCCGTTGAATATTCTGCTGTTTAGTGCAGGGATTATTTTCTTCTGCTTCTTCTATACGGCGTTGATGTTCAATCCGAAAGACGTAGCGGAAAACCTGAAGAAGTCCGGTGCCTTTATTCCGGGCATCCGTCCAGGCGAGCAGTCTGCGCGCTACATTGATGGCGTTTTGACTCGTTTGACCATGTTCGGTGCTCTTTACATGACGGCCGTGTGCCTGCTGCCCCAGTTCCTGGTGGTTGCGGCAAACGTACCGTTCTACCTTGGCGGGACCTCGTTGCTGATCGTCGTCGTGGTTGTGATGGACTTCATGTCCCAAGTACAATCGCACCTCGTTTCGCACCAGTACGAATCCCTGATGAAGAAAGCCAACCTGAAGGGTTACGGCAGCGGCATGTTGCGCTGAGTACCCATAAGGTTCGAGGAGTTGGTGATGAAAGTTCGTGCATCGGTGAAAAAGCTGTGCCGTAACTGCAAGATTATTCGCCGCGAAGGTGTTGTTCGAGTAATTTGCAGCGCGGAACCGCGTCACAAACAGCGCCAAGGCTGAGTGTGATTGTGCTTCAAGCCCGGTAGCTAGTGCGCTACCGGGTTGATTATTTGTTATTACAGCGATATTATCTCGCGCCCTATTTCTTGGCTTCCGGGGCGTAGGTAGCTGTCAATTGGAGTCCCACTGAATGGCCCGTATTGCAGGCGTTAACATTCCAGATAACAAGCATACTGTTATCTCGCTGACCTACATCTATGGTGTTGGTCGCACTACTGCACAGAAGATCTGTGCGGTGACTGGGGTAAACCCAGCAGCAAAGATCAAAGATCTGAGCGACGAGCAGATTGAACAGCTGCGTGGCGAAGTGGCGAAGTTCACCACTGAAGGTGACCTGCGTCGCGAAATCAACATGAAAATCAAGCGTTTGATGGACCTCGGTTGCTATCGCGGTCTGCGTCATCGTCGTGGTCTTCCAGTACGCGGTCAGCGTACCAAGACTAACGCGCGTACCCGTAAAGGTCCGCGTAAGCCGATCCGCAAGTAATCGCCCCAGCGAATCGACAGGAAAATTATCATGGCAAAACCTGCTGCTCGTCCTCGTAAAAAAGTTAAAAAGACAGTGGTTGATGGCATCGCCCACATCCATGCTTCTTTTAACAACACAATCGTGACCATCACCGACCGTCAAGGTAACGCGCTTTCTTGGGCTACCTCCGGTGGTTCGGGTTTCCGCGGTTCCCGCAAGTCCACCCCGTTTGCTGCTCAAGTAGCTGCTGAACGTGCTGGTCAAGCTGCGCTGGAATACGGCCTGAAAAACCTCGACGTTAACGTCAAAGGTCCAGGTCCAGGTCGTGAGTCTGCTGTCCGTGCTTTGAACGGCTGTGGCTATAAGATCGCCAGCATCACCGACGTGACGCCAATCCCGCACAACGGGTGCCGTCCGCCGAAGAAGCGCCGCGTGTAATCCAGGAGATTGTAAAGAATGGCTCGTTACATTGGTCCAAAATGCAAACTCGCTCGTCGCGAAGGCACCGATCTCTTCCTGAAGAGCGGCGTGCGCGCGATCGAATCGAAGTGCAACATCGAAGCAGCACCTGGTATCCACGGCCAACGCCGCGGTCGCCAGTCCGATTACGGCACCCAACTGCGTGAAAAGCAGAAGGTCCGTCGTATCTACGGCGTTCTCGAGCGTCAATTCAGCGGCTACTACAAAGAAGCTGCTGGCAAGAAAGGTGCAACTGGCGAAAACCTGTTGCAACTGCTCGAATGCCGTCTGGACAACGTTGTATACCGTATGGGTTTTGGCTCTACTCGTGCCGAATCCCGTCAGCTGGTATCGCACAAATCCGTAAGCGTTAACGGTCAGACCGTAAACGTGCCGTCGTACCAGGTTCGTGCTGGTGACGTGGTCGCGATTCGCGAGAAAGCAAAGAACCAACTTCGCATTGTCCAAGCTCTCGATCTGTGTGCCCAACGTGGCCGCGTAGAATGGGTAGAAGTAGACACTGAGAAGAAGTCGGGCGTTTTCAAGAACGTTCCTGCTCGCAGTGATCTGTCCGCCGACATCAACGAAAGCCTGATTGTCGAGCTCTACTCCAAGTAAGGGCTAGAAAATAGGTGCATCCATGCAGATTTCGGTAAATGAGTTCCTGACACCCCGCCATATTGATGTGCAGGTTGTCAGTCCAACCCGCGCCAAGATCACTCTCGAGCCTCTCGAGCGTGGTTTCGGCCACACCCTGGGCAACGCGCTGCGACGCATCCTGTTGTCCTCAATGCCCGGCTGCGCAGTAGTCGAGGCCGAGATTGACGGTGTGCTCCATGAGTACAGCGCCATCGAAGGTGTACAGGAAGACGTAATTGAAATCCTGTTGAACCTTAAAGGTCTGGCTATCAAGCTGCACGGCCGTGACGAAGTTACGCTGACCTTGTCGAAGAAGGGTTCGGGGGTGGTTACCGCTGCCGATATTCAGCTGGATCATGATGTCGAGATCGTTAATCCCGATCACGTAATCGCTAACCTGGCGTCTAACGGCGCCCTGAACATGAAGCTCACCGTAGCTCGTGGTCGTGGTTATGAACCGGCAGACTCGCGTCAGAGCGATGAAGACGAAAGCCGCAGCATTGGTCGCTTGCAGCTTGACTCTTCGTTCAGCCCGGTTCGCCGTATCGCATACGTGGTGGAAAACGCCCGTGTCGAACAGCGTACTAACCTGGACAAGCTGGTTATTGATCTGGAAACCAACGGTACCCTGGATCCTGAAGAGGCTATCCGCCGTGCTGCAACCATCCTGCAACAGCAGTTGGCTGCGTTCGTCGATCTCAAAGGTGACAGTGAGCCAGTGGTTGTCGAGCAGGAAGACGAGATCGATCCGATCCTGCTTCGCCCGGTTGACGATCTGGAACTGACTGTACGTTCGGCTAACTGCCTTAAGGCGGAAAACATCTACTACATCGGTGACCTGATTCAGCGTACCGAAGTAGAGCTGTTGAAGACTCCGAACCTTGGCAAGAAATCCTTGACTGAAATCAAGGACGTTCTGGCCTCCCGCGGTCTGTCCCTCGGCATGCGCCTCGACAACTGGCCGCCTGCAAGTCTTAAGAAGGACGACAAGGCGACTGCCTGATCGTCGTAATCACCGAACGTTGTGTTTGGTAAGGAATGAACCATGCGTCATCGTAAAAGTGGTCGTCACCTGAGCCGCACTAGCTCGCACCGCAAGGCCATGTTTCAAAACATGGCAGTGTCGCTGTTCGAGCACGAGCTGATCAAAACTACACTGCCGAAAGCTAAAGAACTGCGTCGCGTTGCTGAGCCGCTGATCACTTTGGCCAAGACAGACAGCCTGGCTAACCGCCGTCTGGCTTTCGACCGTACTCGTTCGAAAGCTATCGTTGGCAAGCTCTTCAACGACCTGGGCAAGCGTTACGCTACCCGTGAGGGTGGCTACCTGCGCATCCTCAAGTGCGGTTTCCGCACTGGCGACAACGCGCCTATGGCGTACGTCGAGTTGGTTGATCGTCCTGTTGGCGGTGAAGCTGTATCCGCTGAGTAAGACATCAGTCTGAAACGAAGAACCGGGCCTAGTGCCCGGTTTTTTGTGCCTGTAAGAAATGCGCGGTTCGTACAAGCTTCCTTGCGGTAGATGCCATCACTATGTGCGCGGGATTGTTGTTAGTAATTTTCTATTGATCGGCACAAATTAATGAATTTGTAAGCAAGCCGATCAATGGTCAATACTCCTCCCACGCCGATTAGCCGGCAGTTCAAGACTGACTGAGGAAGAGATCGCATGAGCCAAAATAAAACGCTGACCACCGCCAGTGGCGCGCCCGTCGCCGATAACCAGAATTCCCGTTCCGCCGGCCCGCGTGGCCCGCTGCTCCTCGACGATTTCCACCTGCTCGAGAAGCTGGCTCACTTCAATCGTGAAAACATTCCAGAACGCCGCGTCCACGCCAAGGGTTCGGGCGCTTACGGTACTTTCACCGTAACGCGCGACATTACTCAGTACACCAGCGCCAAGTTGTTCGAATCCGTTGGCAAGCAAACCCCGACCTTCCTGCGTTTTTCCACCGTTGGTGGCGAGCGCGGTTCGGCTGATACCGAGCGCGATCCACGTGGTTTCGCCCTGAAGTTCTACACCGAAGAAGGCAACTGGGACATCGTTGGTAACAACACGCCGGTATTCTTCATTCGCGATCCGCTGAAATTCCCCGACTTTATTCACACGCAAAAACGTCTGCCGCAAAGCAACCTGAAGAGTGCGCAGATGATGTGGGACTTCTGGTCGCATTCTCCCGAGGCGCTGCACCAGGTCACGATCCTGTTTTCGGATCGCGGCATCCCTGACGGCTACCGGCACATGCACGGCTTCGGCAGCCACACCTACAGCCTGATCAGCGCGACGGGCGAGCGTCACTGGGTGAAATGGCACTACAAGACCCAGCAAGGGATCAAGAACCTGGCGCCGGCAGAAGCTGCTCGCTTGGCCGGGACCGATCCGGACTACGCACAGCGCGACCTGTTCGGTGCGATCGAGCGCGGTGATTTCCCGAAATGGCGGGTCTGCATCCAGATCATGACCGAGGCTCAGGCTGCAGCGCATTACGAGAATCCGTTCGATGTGACCAAGACTTGGTCGCAGAAGGAATTCCCGCTGATTGAAGTGGGTGAACTGGAACTCAACCGTAATCCGCAGAACTACTTTGCCGAAGTCGAGCAAGCCGCGTTCGGCCCGAGCAACATGGTCCCAGGTGTTGGCCTGTCGCCGGATCGCATGTTGCAGGGACGCGTATTTGCGTACGCCGATGCGCACCGCTATCGCGTTGGCACCAATCACCAGCAACTGCCGGTGAATGCGCCGCGCAACCCGGTCAACACCTATCAGCGCGATGGTTCGATGGCGTTCGGCAGCAACGGTGGTGCAGCGCCAAATTACGAGCCGAACAGCTACATCGAATCGCCAAAACAAGCGACGCGTTACGCCGAACCGGCGTTGGCCTTGAGTGGTGCGGCTGATCGCTACGATCACCGCGAAGATACCGATTACTACAGCCACGCCGGTGCGCTGTTCCGCTTGATGAGTGATCAGCAAAAACACCTGCTGATCAGCAACATTGCCGGTGCGATGGCCGGGGTCTCCGGCGATGTAGTAGACCGTCAGTTGCAGCACTTCTACAAAGCTGACCCGGCGTATGGAGAAGCAATCGCAAAGGCGTTGGGCGTACAGCTTAACGAAGTCTAAACGAGAAGCAGAACCGCCCTCATTTGGGCGGTTTTTGCGTTTTTTAAGCCACTTTTCTCTGAATATCTTCGCTTTTATCGCGCGTGCAGGGTGACCAATCAGTCCGCTTGGTTCAAACTACAGACTTTCAAGCAGGGAGATGTAGGGCGATGCAAGGCCACCCAGACGTAATCGATTACCTCAACACGTTGCTGACCGGCGAACTGGCCGCGCGTGACCAATATTTCGTTCACTCGCGGATGTATGAGGACTGGGGTTTCACCGAGCTCTACGTACGTATCAACCACGAGATGGAAGAAGAGGCGCAGCACGCTGACGCCTTGATGCGCCGCATCCTGATGCTCGAAGGCACGCCGCGCATGCGTCCCGACGATCTCGATGTCGGCACCACGGTGCCGGAAATGCTGGCTGCCGACCTGCGACTGGAATACAAAGTCCGCGCCGCACTCTGCAAAGGCATCGAGCTTTGCGAGTTGCACAAAGACTACGTCAGCCGCGAGATCCTGCGCGTTCAGCTGAACGACACCGAAGAAGATCACACCTACTGGCTGGAGAAGCAGTTGGGCCTGATCAAGCTGATCGGTCTGGAGAATTACCTGCAATCGCAGTTCTGATCTCCAGATACAACAACGGAAATGAAATACCCGTCTACAAAAAAGCCCCTGTCACTGATGAAGTGACAGGGGCTTTTTCGTGGGCCTGATTCAGGCCTTGTCGCGAGCCAGCAGCGGCTTGAGGTAGAAGCCGGTGTGAGACTGCTTCATCTCCGAGACTTCTTCCGGCGTACCGACCGCAATGATCTGCCCGCCTTTCGAACCACCTTCCGGGCCAAGGTCCACCAACCAGTCGGCGGTCTTGATCACGTCCAGATTGTGCTCGATCACCACCACAGTGTTGCCGTGGTCGCGCAGTCGATGCAGGACGTCGAGCAATTGCTGAATATCGGCGAAGTGCAAACCAGTGGTTGGCTCATCGAGGATGTACAGCGTCTTGCCGGTATCGCGCTTGGACAGCTCACGGGACAGTTTCACCCGTTGCGCCTCGCCGCCGGACAAGGTAGTCGCCGATTGCCCGAGTTTGATGTACGACAGGCCGACGTCCATCAGCGTCTGTAGCTTGCGCGCCAGTGCCGGGACCGCATCGAAGAACACCCGTGCTTCCTCGATAGTCATCTCTAGGGTTTCGTGGATGCTCTTGCCCTTGTACTTGATCTCGAGCGTTTCGCGGTTGTAGCGCTTGCTCTTGCACACGTCGCACGGCACATAGATGTCCGGCAAAAAGTGCATTTCAACCTTGATCAGGCCATCGCCCTGGCAGGCTTCGCAGCGTCCGCCCTTGACGTTGAAGGAGAAACGCCCCGGGCCATAACCGCGCGAGCGCGACTCGGGCACGCCGGCGAACAGTTCGCGGATCGGCGTGAACAAACCGGTGTAGGTCGCCGGGTTGGAACGCGGCGTCCGGCCGATCGGGCTCTGGTCGATGTCGACAACCTTGTCCAGATGCTCCAGGCCCTTGATGCTGTCATGTGCGGCAGCTTCGAGGGTGGTTGCACCGTTGAGTGCGGTCCCGCTCAGCGGGAACAGGGTGTTGTTGATCAGCGTCGATTTACCCGAACCGGAAACCCCGGTCACGCAGGTCAGCAGGCCGATCGGAATATCCAGATCGACATTGCGCAAGTTGTTGCCGCGAGCGCCCTTGAGCGACAGCGACAGCTTTTTGTTGCGCGGTGTGCGTTTGGCCGGGACAGCAATCTTCACGCGGCCCGACAAATATTTGCCGGTCAACGAGTCTGGATGCGCCATGACCTCGGCCGGTGTGCCTTCGGCGACGATGTGGCCGCCGTGGACGCCTGCGCCCGGGCCGATGTCCACCACATAATCGGCAAGGCGAATCGCGTCTTCGTCATGCTCGACCACGATCACCGTGTTGCCGATGTCGCGCAAATGCTTGAGCGTGCCAAGTAGCCGGTCATTGTCGCGTTGATGCAGACCAATCGACGGTTCGTCGAGGATGTACAAAACCCCAACCAGACCGGCGCCGATCTGGCTGGCCAGACGAATGCGCTGCGCTTCACCGCCGGACAACGTGTCCGCACTGCGATCCAGCGACAGATAATCCAGACCGACGTTAACCAGGAACTGCAGACGCTCGCGGATTTCCTTGAGAATCTTGTCGGCAATTTCGCCGCGACGGCCAGTCAGCTTCAATACACCGAAGTACTCGCAGGCATCGCCGATCGGCAGATTGGTCACCGCCGGCAAGGTCTTCTCGCCAACCCACACGTGCCGCGCTTCCCGGCGCAGACGCGTGCCACGGCAATCCGGGCAAGGCTGGGTGCTGAGGAACTTGGCCAGCTCTTCACGCACCGAGGCGGACTCGGTTTCGCGATAACGACGTTCCAGGTTCGGCACGATGCCTTCGAACGGGTGCGAGCGTTTGACGATATCGCCACGGTCGTTCAGGTATTTGAAGTCGACGTTTTGCGAACCGCTGCCGTGCAGGATGAATTTCTGCTGGTCGGCCGGCAGTTCGTTGAACGGCACTTCAAGGCTGAATTTATAGTGGGACGCCAATGACCCGAGCATCTGGAAGTAATAGACGTTACGCCTGTCCCAGCCGCGTATCGCGCCCTCGGCCAGGGTCAATTCACCGTTGACCAGGCGCTTGATGTCGAAGAACTGCTTCACGCCCAGGCCGTCGCACGTCGGGCAGGCGCCGGCCGGGTTGTTGAAGGAAAACAGCTTCGGTTCCAGTTCGCTGATCGCATGACCGCAAATCGGGCAAGCGAAGCGCGCGGAGAAAATGATCTCTTCGCCGGGTTCGTCGTCCATCGGCGCAACCAGCGCGATGCCGTCCGCCAGCTTCAGTGCGGTTTCGAAGGATTCGGCGAGGCGCTGCTGCAGATCGGCGCGGACCTTGAAGCGGTCGACCACGACATCGATCGAATGCTTCTTCTGTTTATCCAGCTTCGGTAACTCGTCCAGCTCGCACAGGCGGCCGTTGACCCGCGCGCGCACAAAACCCTGGGCGCGCAGTTCTTCGAAGACTGACAGATGCTCGCCTTTACGCTCGCGAATCACCGGCGCCAGCAACATCAATTTGCTGCCTTCGGGCTGCGCGAGGACCAGGTCGACCATCTGGCTGACGGTCTGCGCTTCCAGCGGAATATCGTGGTCCGGGCAACGCGGAATACCGACGCGGGCATACAGCAAGCGCAGGTAATCGTAGATTTCGGTAATGGTGCCGACCGTCGAGCGCGGGTTATGCGAGGTCGACTTCTGTTCGATGGAAATCGCCGGCGACAAACCTTCAATAGTGTCGACGTCCGGTTTTTCCATCATCGACAGGAACTGCCGGGCGTAGGCCGAGAGCGATTCGACGTAGCGGCGCTGGCCTTCAGCGTACAACGTGTCAAATGCCAGGGACGACTTGCCGGATCCGGACAGGCCGGTGATGACGATCAGTTTGTCCCGTGGCAGGGTCAGGTCGATGTTCTTCAGGTTGTGGGTTCGGGCCCCACGAATCAGGATCTTGTCCAAAGTGGCCTCGCTTGGCGGGCGTCGAAAACGTAGGAGTATACGGCCAAATACTGGATGGATGCACACTATCAAATCGGGGCAGCGCAGGCTTACATGAAGACTGCGTCATCTATGCGCGTCATAGCGTCGCGATATACCCCGTCAATCGATGGGACTGGTAGAATCGCCGCCGGTTCACATGAGGTTTTTCCATGCACGATCCCCACAGCGAACGCATGAGTGGCAGTGAGACCCGCGCAGCCAGCGGTCTGGCCCTGGTGTTCGCCTTCCGTATGCTTGGCATGTTCATGGTGTTGCCGGTATTGGCGACCTATGGGATGGATCTGGCGGGAGCGACCCCGGCCCTTATCGGGCTGGCGATTGGCGCTTACGGCCTGACTCAGGCGCTGTTTCAGATTCCGTTCGGGTTCATTTCCGACCGCATTGGCCGGCGCCCGGTGATTTATCTGGGGCTGATTGTCTTTGCATTGGGCAGTGTGCTGGCGGCCAATGCCGATTCGATCTGGGGCGTCATCGCCGGGCGAATCCTGCAGGGCGCCGGGGCGATTTCGGCGGCGGTCATGGCGCTGCTGTCAGACCTGACCCGCGAACAGCATCGGACCAAAGCCATGGCCATGATCGGCATGACCATCGGTCTGTCGTTCGCTGTCGCTATGGTCGTCGGCCCGCTGCTGACCAGTGCGTTCGGCTTGTCCGGGTTGTTCTACGCCACGGGTGGCATGGCGCTGCTCGGTATCGTCATCGTGATGTTCATGGTGCCGCGTGCGACCGGGCCGTTGCAGCATCGCGAGTCCGGCGTCGCGCGCCAGGCGCTGATTCCGACACTCAAGCATCCCGACCTGTTGCGCCTGGACCTGGGCATTTTTGTGTTACATGCGATGTTGATGTCGAGCTTTGTCGCATTGCCCCTGGCCCTGGTCGAAAAAGCCGGGCTGCCCAAGGAGCAGCACTGGTGGGTGTACCTGACCGCGCTGCTGATTTCTTTCTTCGCCATGATTCCTTTCATCATCTATGGCGAGAAGAAACGCAAAATGAAACGAGTTTTATTGGGCGCCGTCGCGACGCTGATGCTCACTGAGCTATTCTTCTGGCAGTTCGGTGACAGCTTGCGGGCTCTGGTGATCGGGACGGTGGTGTTCTTCACCGCGTTCAACTTGCTCGAAGCTTCATTGCCATCACTGATCAGCAAGGTTTCACCAGCAGGCGGCAAAGGCACGGCAATGGGGGTTTATTCCACCAGCCAGTTCCTCGGTTCGGCGCTGGGTGGCATCCTCGGCGGCTGGCTTTTCCAGCATGGCGGTTTGTCGGTTGTGTTCCTTGGATGCGCCGGCCTGGCTGCACTTTGGCTGGTCTTTGCTGTTACCATGCGCGAACCTCCTTACGTCACGAGCCTGCGCTTGCCGTTGTCTCCCGAGGCAATCCGCGAAGCGGGTCTGGTCGAGCGCCTGAAGGCTGTCGTAGGGGTAACAGATGCAGTGGTCGTCGCAGACGAAGCGGCGATTTACATCAAATTGGACACAGAACTATTGGATCGCACGACCCTTGAGCGCCTGGTGAACAACCCGGCCGAGGCAGCGTGCGTAGCCTAGGAGAACGTTATGGCCCGTGGGGTTAACAAAGTCATATTGGTCGGTACTTGCGGCCAGGATCCCGAAGTTCGCTACTTGCCTAACGGTAACGCCGTGACCAACCTGAGTCTGGCGACCAGCGAACAGTGGACCGACAAGCAAACCGGTCAGAAGGTCGAGAAGACCGAATGGCACCGTGTGTCGATGTTCGGCAAGGTTGCGGAAATCGCCGGCGAATACCTGCGTAAAGGTTCGCAGGTGTACATCGAAGGCAAGCTGCAAACCCGCGAGTGGGAAAAAGACGGTATCAAGCGTTACACCACTGAAATCGTGGTCGACATGCAAGGCACCATGCAACTGCTCGGCGGCCGTCCACAACAGGGCGACCAGCAGCAGGGCGGCGGCAACAACTACCAGCAGTCCGCGCCGGCACCACGCCAGCAACAGGCTCCGCGTCCGCAGCAGCAATCCGCTCCGCAACAGCGCCAGGCACCTGCTCCCCAGCAAGCCGCGCCGCAACCGGCTCCGGATTTCGACAGCTTTGATGACGATATCCCGTTCTAGGCCATACCTTAGAGCTTTTTGTAAAGTTTAGCCACGAAGCCCCCGCCATGCGGGGGCTTCGTTTTTTCTGAGCGTTAAAAATATTCTGAGCAAATTCCTGTGAGGTACTACCCTGTAAAAATGTAAAGAATAGTTGGCTGCTATGAACCTCTCTCTTCGTAGGGTTAATTCCTCAAATGGTGAGCGGCTCATCGTTCTCGTCGATGAGCTTGGGATGCCTCTGTTTTACCCTGCGCTTTACGTAACCGTGCACATGCGCGGACGCTCATTAGCTCTGAATACAATTCAAAGCGCACTCAGTGCCCTCAAAGCCATGTATGCATGGCAGCGTTATTACAACATTGATGTCGAATCGCGTTTTTCGTCTGGTGAGCTGCTGCTAAGTCACGAAATTCATTCGCTGCGTGATTTCATGCAGAAGCCTTTGGCCGATGAGGATAGGGGGAGTGGCATTTTAATTTCCCGCACGGTGCGAACCGTAAGCAAGGGCAATCAGTACACGCGGATGTCAGTAATTGCGGACTACCTGGGCTTTCTCGCAGACCAGAATCTACCGACCTCTGTTCCGAGCCATGATGGTATTGGGCGAATGGTGTCGCAGATCAAGGCCAACCGACCGAAGACGTCGGGCCTATCAGCCAGTGGTGAAGACGCGGGAGCGGGTCTTCCCGCTGATACCTGAACTTGCAAATCAGATTTATAACTATGTAATCAGACTCAGAAATAAAATACCTCGCGCCAAAAAACACGGCTATCTCTTTATAACGCATAAGTCGGGAGTTTCGCAGGGGCTACCGTTATCGAATGCGGGGTTTGGTAAGTTCATGGGTATGCTGTTGCTGATCGAAGGTATGCGCTTGTAGGTGATTTCTGAAGAAGTTGGCACAAATACTGGCCGACTTTCACAGGCGCTGATCTCGCCGACAGGCGGCTTTCCTCAAAAACAGTCCTCCATACCAACTACTACTGGTCGTTAAAATGATCCTTATCAGACTGTTTTTACTCGCTTTTTTACTCACTCCACAAATTAACAAAATCATCAAAATTGTTTGCGACGAAGTCGGTTTTGCTTGAGCTTGGATCAAATATCTCAACGGTGATGGAGGGTGTGTTGAAGTTTAGGCAAATTAGATAACCACTTGCATCCCTTGCTATCGGGATCATTTTTTTGGGAAGCCCTGGAGGTTTTTCCGCCCCTGAGTACCATGAGATGGTATGCGGGGCCACATCAGGCGAGAAAGAAAAGAATTCACTTATGCAAGTCCCTTCGTTGGTATATGGAAATGAAGATATCTCTGGAGAGGCCTCATCGGAATATGTGACCAAGTCCAAGTATGACTTTGGAAAACTTACGCTAAGAAGTTTTTCTACTTGGGAAATCGTATTGGTATCCACTGAAGAACCCTGTTCGATCCCAAAAGAACTCCAGTCAAACTTCATGTCAGCCCTCCGTAATTATTTCTTTTCATCTGCAAAGCCCCCTTTTTGTTTCCAGGGTGGAACATTTTCTGCCAAAAAGCATTCCACTGAGGGTCTTTCGACTGTTCATGTTGATAGCGCCAAACCAACTGGAGTGTATCCGTTCCCGGTATGTGGTGCCATGTGACTTCTTTGCCAGGGCTAATGCCTTTGGTAGGTATCTTGGTGCCCTTTACTCGCCTGAAGCCTGGCACCATGGTTTCCATTATTTTATTAAATCCGCATAAGTATCGGCTGGCTTGAAAGGCTTTCGCTTGCAACCTTAAAATGTTCTGCTCGGTTTGGAATGGCTGACACATCTCGGCCAATTTTGGTCTCATATCAAACGCTATATGCGTGGGGATCGAATGGCGTCGCCGTGCCGCTTAGCAGAGGGCTGGAAGGGCAGGTGAACGGTAAAAAAATTGATTCATGACGGACTTATCTGCAGACAACGTCCTGGCGGGTTTGTTGATTAGGCTAGTTGGAAGAGTCGACCTGCGTAGGATTACTCAAATTCGGCGGTGAACCAATACCCCGGCATTTGTTGGAGCAGTTTTGCTTCCTCATATGGATTTCGTATTGCGAGTATTTCGACTGTCCTGGGTTTTATCTGGATCTTAGGGTATCCAATGTAATTACCGGGCGCATCGATTATTCAGAATAGCCATCTCTGATAAGAGAGGCGTAAGCTCCGGTCACTTGACGAAAACTAGGAGTTGAAAGCTGTGGAGCAATTTGATCGTAGAGAACATCTGCTGAAGCCCCACCTCGCACACATGCGTCACCTCCATAGACTTGAGCAACTACAGCGTGAAATCGAAAGCGTTTTACACAGCGTCAGTCTGAATGGGCCAGGCGATTTTGTTTTCGCCACGAAGATTTGCTGCTACACCACCGCTGAAATCATTGAGGACGTTAACCATGCGATCCTGCAGTGTCTGAAAATTGGTAGCTACTCAGCTGCGGAGTCGTTGTCCAGGACGTCGCTGGAAAACGCGATAAACCTGATTTTCTACAAAAATGACCGTACCTCGAATCGTCCGAAATCGATCCTGCTCAACTACTTCGAGCGAGCTAAAAAGGGCGCTCGGAATTGGCTCCGGTACGCTTTGCAAAGCAGTGACGCCGAATCTATAGAACGATCCAGGGAGTTCGATGAATCGCTCGATGTTTTCAGGGCGTTGTTCGGCGACTTGGACACAAAAGGGGTTAAGGGATGGCCGGACGCTGCCGCGCGATTCCGGGATGCAGGCTATGAGCATTTTTACCACGTGCTGTTCACTCCTGCGTCAGACTCCATCCACAGCTTTAGCAATGATATCTTTAATCACTTTGTTGTGGAGAAATCCCCGCTAAGTGATGCAGAAAAGGCAGAATGCTTTGAGGAACAGAAGGCAGAGAAGATCTCCTTCGCTTTTTACTTAGCCACTCACTCCGTCATGTTTTATTGCGTCGCGGCATCGCATATCGCTGAACGAGCTGAGGATAAGACCGCGTCTGATCGATTCGTCGCTATCGGTTATGAAATTCAATCCATGCTCGCTGAGCACGAGGCGGTTACCAAGAACTGTATTGATCGACTGGCGCCGGGGATGAGCCAATTGCGAGATAAGCAGCAGACTGCCAAAGGAAGCTAGGTTTCTCTGACATCGAATTGGCGTTTCAGTAAGTTCGGTGAGGCAACGGCTGGTTTACCGCCATATTTCCCCGATCTCCGTCGATACCCAGTCTGAGAACGTAAACCTTCAAGGCGCATCAACCTAGCTACCCGGTGACGGCCACAGCTCCACCCACCCCTCGCAGGTCATCATGGATCTTGCGATAGCCATAAACACCACCGCTTTCCAGCCAAGAGCGTTTGATCAATCCAAGCAGTTGCTGTGAATCGCCCCGACTGATCATAAAGTGGTGCATTCGGGATCTCCGGGGATAGGAGCGAATTTCATTTTGGCTGTTATCGCGCGTAATGCCGTCAGAGAGTCGGCATTGGCTAGATCTTCGTCGGTCAATATCAAAGGAGCCATGAGGCCACGAAATCAAGGGGGGGGCACCCCGAATCCAAGCGTGGAGAATTCCCCCTCTAACTGAATGTGTACTTTTTTGTGATTTTTAAAAATTAAACTCGGCGCTGACGATTCCATCGTCATCTTTCGAATTGGTTTCATCATTGTCAGGTATGAGGTGCTCGAAAAAATGAGCAAAGGATGGTGCAATTAGAAATAGTGAAGATGCATCATCTTTTGCTTCGTGATACCAGTAATATACTTCTTCTGTATTTTTGTTAATGCAAAATTGATCTCCCCCACCAGATTCGCCAAAAGTGTAGAGGTCACTGCGTATTTGGTTTGCATACATTTCATTTTTGTAGTAAATGTTGTTTGAGTCCGGGGCTAGTCCGTATATTACATCTAAGAATACGAAGCCATCTTTGTCGCCGATAGGCATCTTTTTAGGGGTTTTAAATTTTGCCCCATTGGAAAAGACAATGGCTGTATTGAATTTATCAAGTAACTTATTCAGGCTTTCTGAAATTTTAATATCGTCTGGCAAACTATTGTGAAGCCGTTTTTTCTCGAAAGACATCGATTCCGCGCCGAGCTCGTTTAAAATCTTGTCATATAACATAACTAATTCCTCATGTCTGAAGCAGAGCCGATATGGGGGATATTTCCATGCAGGTCTGTAGGTATTAACTGAATGGTCTCTTTGTCAAGATGATGCGGCGTGAGGCCAGCTTTTCGTAAAAGTAGTCTAGCAGCATTGGCACTTTTCAGGCCCCGATCCTCTTTCAGCCTTTCATATACTTTTTTGAAGTCTTGATCTGTTCCATCTAGTACACCAGGTTTGAATTTGACAGTACCTTTGGACCACTGTGAAAAGTCGGGACGACCATTTACGAAGGGAATAGGCTCTCCTTTGGTTACTTCGTTGACCTCAGGAATGTCAGAGTACCAAGGGCTTTCTCCCGGCTTTCCCTTTCCGTCAGGCCCCCAGCGACCTTGGTTCCTTGGGAGTCGGGTGCGTGAAGATTTTCCTTCCGATGCTCCTGGGCACTCGTCTAAACCTAACGGGTCTACCCAGCCTGTTGGGTTATGGACATATTTATAATTGTTCAGCCCCCCCGCCAACTTGATCGGATCCGGGGTCAAAAAACGCCCAGTGTTCGGATTGTAGTAACGATGGCGATTGTAATGTAGACCTGTCTCGGCATCGAAATACTGACCCTGGAACCGTAAAGGGTTATCGATTTCACTGACTTCCAATGCTGCGAGGTTGCCGTAAGCTCGGAACTTGGCCGACCACATGATTTCGCCGCTGTAATCGGTGAGTTCCTGCGGGGTACCGAGATGGTCGAGTTGGTAATAGAACGGTGTAGCCCTGAGCGGGCCTTCGCCGTCGAGCATCGCCAATGGGCGGAAGGTGCCCGGTTCGTAGATGTAGCTGCGATAGCGGTTTTTGGCGCTCTCCGCGATGAGGCGTTCGCCTTGCCACAGGAACTCGGTGGTGTGGCCTTCGACGGTTTTCTCAATACGACGACCGAAGGCGTCGTACTTGTACGTCGCGATGCTACCACCCGGTAGGCTTACACCGATCAAGCGGTGTTGGCAGTCGTAACGATACTCGGTAACCAGTTTTTGCCCGGTACCACGGCCTTCACGGCTCAGGTTGCCGTAGGCGTCGTACTCGTAGTGACGATCACCCTGCATCAGCAGGCGGTTGCCTTTGACATTGGCGAGGTTGGCCGCGGGCAGATCGTTCTGACCGAGGAGGTTGCCTGCCGGATCATGTACAAAGCTTTCCGGCATCGCGCCACGGACGCTGATGAGGCGATCGAGCGGATCATAGTGATACCTGCGGCTACCTTTGCGACTGTCATCTATCCCGGCAAGGTTGCCGTTGGCGTCGTAGGCATAGCGACGCTGAAACAGATTTTGGTCTCGCTGGCTGACGCTGTGCGCTTGCAGGCGCCCCTGTTCGTCGTACTGGTACTGACTGAGCAGCAAGCCTTGTTGGCGCTGTTGTTCGCGACCGGCGCTGAACTGGTGGGAGGTCAGGCGTGAGCCGTTAAGGTCGATGCTGCTGAGTTGCCCGCCGGGTTGGCGACGATAATCGAGTTTGCTGCCGTCAGGCAGGCGGCAGTGTTTGAGCTGGCCGACGCTGTCGTATTCGTAGCGCAGGGTACCCCAGCCTTGGTGTTCTTCGATGAGGCGGTCTTGGAGGTCGTACTTGTATGCGAGCGGCCAATGGCCGTCGTCGATGTTTACGAGTCGCCCAAGGGCGTCGTAGCTGTAGTGGATTTCCTCGCTATCGGCCAGGGTTTTTACCAATAGTCGGCCAGCAGCGTCACGCTGATATTCAGTGACCAGTTCGCTGCCGTCGTCGCCGAACTCGGTTTTCTTCAGCAGTTGGCCGTTGAGGTCGTACTCATAGGCAGTACGACGACCGTCGAAACCGGTTTCCTGCTGGATCAGCCCGTTCGAGTAGTAATCCAGCTGATAGTGTTCGCCTCGTTCGTTTTCGATGTCGGAGAGCAACAGACGGGCGTTGTCGTAGCGATAACGCAGTTGACTGCCGTCCGGGTTGATGCAACGGCTGACCAAGTGCAGGTTGTCGGCGTATTCGTAACGGGTGATGCGCCCCATCTCGTCGCGTTCGGCGGTTACTTTGCCGTAGGCGTTGTAACTGAAGGCGCGGGTCGCACCGCCGGGAAGATTGATCTGCGCCAAGCGGTCGGCGGCGTCCCATTGGTACTCGGTGATGGCACCGCTTTCGTCCTGCTGAATGACCTGTCGTCCTAAGGCATCGTAGCGGTACTTGCGCTGACTACCATCGGGCAGGCGGTCTTCAAGCAATTGCCCGAGTCCGTTCCAGGCAAGTTGATGGCGGCTACCGTCGGGATGTGTGATCTCCAGTAAGCGGCCCTGGCGGTCATAGCGGTATTGAGTCTCGTTGCCGTCGGGGTCAGTCTGTTGGGTGATGTCACCCTGGAGGTTACGCTGGTATTTCCAAGTGGCTTCGCCTCGACGAACTACTCTTATTAGACCGTTGTGATACTGGTAAGTAGTCGGTTGATCTTCGGGGGGAATGATTGCGACCAGGCGTCCGGCTTCGTCGTATTGATATTCGGTGACGGCACCAAGCGGGTCTTTTTCAGCGGTCAATCGGCCTTTTTCATCGTAGACTTTTTGCGTTTGCGCGCCGTCCGGCCCGGTCTGGCTAACTAGTCGGGCGTTTTTGTCGTGTACGTATATCTGCTCACCACCATCGGAGTTGATGGCGGTGACGGTGCCTTCGTCGTCCCACACAAAACGCGTATCGATTTGCGTAATATTAGACCACTGACGAATGCATCGGGCCGCCTTGCCTTCGCGCTCCCACTCCCAGTGAAAGATTGCGCCACCGGCCAGTTGACGTTGCTGGATAACATGCTGATCGTCATAGCGATAGCGCTCGATTTCGCCTGCCGAGTTGGTAGCACTGACCAGTTGGTTATGCTCGTTATACTCGTAGTTGACCAGTGTCTTAACCGTCTGCCACGGGTCTTGACGGGTACCTCGTTCGTCGTACTCGGCGCGTCGTTGCTGATAGTCCAGAGCAACAATATGCCGATCTTCATAGCGTAAAAACAATGAACGCCCGGCGCCGTTATCAATGCGCTGTATGCGATCAACCAAGTCATAACTAATGTGCAGTTGATTGTCGTAGGCATCGCTGATGGTGGTCAGGCGCTCGGAGCGGAAATGATAAAAGCATACGTTCTGTCCGGCCTGAGCCAATATCAGTTCGTTTGGCGCATCTCCCAAGAAAATCGCCGCCTCGGCGAGGCTATTGATGATAGCCGGACGCTGTTCGTTCGGCAGCGGAAACTGGGTCTGGCGGTTTTCGTTATCAGTCCACAGCACGCCTTCATCGTTGATTTGTAGACTATGCGATAGTGAATGACTCCAGCCGAAGCCCAAACGGCTATCGATCTCCGCCGCGCTGGTGCGGTAAAGGCGTGTCCATTCCAACGGTAGCAGACCGTCCAGTTTGCCATCGGCGATAGTCAGCAGTTCCTCGCCGGTGACCATCGAGATGGGGTCGCCCTCACAGCGAGTGTTCTTCGTGCATTGTGTTGCTTGCCCTGCCGGATTCTCGGACTGCTTGGGCACATCCTTTATCGGCTCTTCTTTGACCAGTAGGCTTTGAGGTTTTGTTTTCTTTCGGGCAAACACCGAGGCGTTCGGCTCCTTCAGTGTGGGAGTGTCGACAGTCTTGGGCAGAGGCACAGGGCCACCGCCAGCATCCAAGGGGCTGATGGAGAGGGGGGCCTTCTTGCTCGCGTTCAGCGGAGCATCTTTAGCCTTGAGCATCACAGGTTTGGATAGCTGTGTATGGGCCGGAAGACTGTGCTTGGTACTGGCCGTCATCAGTTGCTCAGCCAGATCCGCAAGGTATTTGGTGGCTCCCCCAGGCTTCATTTTACTAAGGGCCTTTGTGCCCAGGCGTACGGCCAGGCCGGCGCCGCCGGTTAGGCAAATGCCGATGACCACGTTGATCAGGAATTCGACGCCGATACTTGCGATCACGTTGACGATTACTTGCGGCGGCAGCATGCCTACCCAGGCGACAATCGCCGAGATGTAGATGAACATTAGTGGTTCATCGTTGAGTATCAACAAGGCTGAGGCAATGGCTTCTTTGGAAGTGGAATAGAGCTTTTCGAGTTCAAGTTCTGACAAGTAGTCACGAAGCTTTTTGGCGTTGCCTATCGGGTCGGCTAGAAGACCTACAAGGTCTTTCAAGTCATCCCATAAACTGAGCAACGCCTGTTCGAAGCTATCGAGGGCCTCTTGAAGCAAAATCATCACGCGACGCGACCTATCTGCCGCGGAGTAGGCGCTCCATGGTGCTTGGAATTTGCTCGCCCACTCGTTTTTCAGCCAGCCGTCGAGATCGCTGATCACGCCTTTATAGGAACCATAAAGCGCTTTGACATCTGTTTCAGAGACATCTGGAAAAAAGGTGATGCGATATTGTTTTCCAGGCATGCAGTTTTCGATGGTTTCTATACCGCTGGGGCCAATCACTTTATTGATCGGTGCTCCCACCACGGAGTAGCCAATCAGTGCTTTTTCGACCTGTTCGACGCGCACCGGGGTATTACCGATGGGCACGTAGCGTGCAGTCTCGAATGCATGGATTAGCGTAAATTTGCCATCCTTAGGACACACGGCAAAGGTCTCGACGGCCCCTGTCCTGGTCCTGCGCTGAGTAACGCTTACTTCGTTGCCGACCTTGAATTTTTGGTCAACGTCCATAACCCAGCGTGTCCAGAAGCCATCCGCCCAATTTTTGTAGTCACTCAGGCAATTATTGAAGTCTTTGAGGATCAGGTTGACGTCGGGTGCTTTGGCGTCCAGTACCTGAAGAACCAAGGTTCCCAGTGGGCTGCTAATCATGCGTTGACTTCCTTTGTCAGCTGGGCGGCGAGGCGCTCTGCCATATCTTCTGTATTCGGTTGATGTCGGACGAAGCGTTCGACTTTGTGGTGCAGGTTGTTTTCAGGAAAGGCAAAATAAAGCTCGGGGCAATCTTCACGCAGCCACTGCATCAGGTTGTCAATTACGGTGGATGGATTCTCCTTATTCAACCCATCCAACAGCTCCTTCGGCACCTCCCACCACGGCCAATCTTTCACCTTCGGCACAACCCGCGTCCCAACCTCCAACGACTGCCCGTTAATCAGATACCGCTCAAACATCGGCAGTACGTCCCCGGCCTTCTCCCCAAGCCCATGCAGAATCGGGTAGATATGCCGCCCATCCCAAAACCGGAAAAACACCTCGGTCCCGTCCGGCATTTTCACCTGCGTCAGACTGCGCAGATGTTCGAACACTTCGTTCGGCTCGGAGCACGACACCGCCAGCCATCCCCAATCGATGGCATCGGTTTCAGCGATCCACGGCAGGAACGCGGAATTGGCTTTTAGTTCGGTGACGTAGGGCATCACCGGTTGCCAAGTGGAGTAGGGCGTGCCGCCCCAGATTGGGATGAGTTGGGCGGTGGGTTCGGTGAGATACAGGTTTTTCAGCGCGTCGGAATCACTCGCGGCGCTGATAACCAGATACAAACGCTCGCCAGTCTGCAACGGCTGTTGTGCCAGCCAATCCTTGGGAGTAATTCGATCAGATGGCACAGGCACCTGCCTTGCATTTTTCGCATTCTTCGCAGAACGGCGCGTTGCGTTTGAGGGTGTTGATCTGGGCCGGGGTCAGGACCTGGCCGGCCTTGTCGGCGTCGGCCTGTTTCAGCAGGCCGGGCATCAGCGGGGCGGCGCCCGTGCCGCTGCCGGGGCTGCCGCCGGAGTTCATGTTGATCACCGGGCCGCTCATGGTCACGCCGCCGGCATCGATTTTGATGAAGCTGCCGCCGCCGACCAGGGTCAACTCGGCGCCGGCTTCCATCACCACTTTCATGCCGCTGCTCAGGTGGATCTCCTGACCAGCATCGAGGAACTGGCCGGTGCCGACCTTGATGTGCTGATTCACACCTACAGTGAGGTGATCATTCGCCCGCGCCTCGACCTTGCGATCCGCATAAACCGTGTGATGCTCTTCAGCCTTGAATTCCGTGTAGCTGTTCTGCTTAACCGTATCGTGCCGTTCATTGCCGACGCGAATCTTCTGGTCGTGCTCGACGTTCTCATCCCAGTCGCGTTGAGCATGCAGAAAGATCTGTTCCTGACCCTTCTTATCCTCGATGCGCAGTTCGTTGTAGCCGCCGCCACCCATGGAGCTCAGGGTTTTGAAGGTGCTGCGGGTTTTGTTCGCCGGCAGGGGATAGGGGACGAGATTTTCCTTGTGGTACAGGCAGCCGCTGATCAGCGGTTGGTCGGGGTCGCCTTCGAGGAAGGTGACGAGCACTTCCATGCCGATGCGCGGGATGGCGATGCCGCCGTAGTGGGCGCCCGCCCAGGCGGAGGAGACGCGCAGCCAGCAGCTGGTTTTGTCGTCGGCCTGGCCTTCGCGGTCCCAGCGGAACTGGACTTTGACGCGGCCGTACTGGTCGCAGTGGATCTCTTCACCTTTTGGCCCAGTGACCACGGCGCTTTGGCTGCCAAGGATGCGCGGTTTCGGGTGGTTCAGCGGCGGGCGGTTCGGCACGTCCCACGGGGTGGCCTGGAAGCGGTTGCGATAACCCTGGTGGAAGTCATCTTTGAGCGTGGTGGTGTCGCTGGTGACTGACTCTTCCAGCACTTGTGGCTGTTTGCCTTCGTGGAAGATTTCGGTGAGCAGCCACAAGTCGTTCCATTTGGCTTTCGGGTGCTCGGTCAGGGCCAGGAAGTGGCCGCTGACGAGCAACGGTTGATCGCTTTTGCCTTCGGCGAGCTGGAAGTCGCTGCGGTGGCGTTCGAGGGCGCGTTTGGCCAAGTGTTTGCCGCGCTCGCGGTCGATGAAGCGACCGGGATAGTCGTAGTCTTCGAGGTCGGGCAGGGCGTCGCCACGGTTTTCCGCTTCGAGGGTCAGGCGTGGTTTTTCGAAGTCATAGTCGCGGCGGGTGGTGCGGCTGGTGCGGGTTTCCAGGCGCAGGTCGAAGCGCTTGATCACCGGGTCTTTGGCGACCATGCCGGAGTCTTGCAGGTAGGCCACTGGCGCAAGCTTCGGGAACACCGTCTGGTCATCGCCGAACACCAGTTTGTGCGCGGTGGTGCTGTGCTCAAAGTGGTAGTGGATACCTTCTTCCTCGCACAGGCGCTGGACGAATTGCAGGTCCGACTCATCGTATTGAACGCAGTAGATGCGTTCCGGATAAGTCGCGCCGAGGGTGAACTCGTAGGCGTTGCCCTTCAGGCCATGCTCTTCGAGGACCGTGGCGATGATTTTTGCCACGGTCATGTTCTGGAAGATGCGCTGGTTGATGCGGTGCGCCAGGTAGGACAGTTGCGGGCGCAGGGTCACCGCGTAGCGGGTCAGGCGTTTGCCGGAATCACCCTGGGCGGCGCGATAGATCTGGCCGTGGATACCGCTGCCATCGGGCGATAGCTGCAGGAATGCAGGTTTGTGCAGCAGGGTTTCGAGGTCCAGCGACGGCTGCTCACTGACCAGATCCACCTCAAACACAAACGGCTGGCTGATGGCTTCCCGGCCTTGCAGGGCAAGAACCTGCAGATCGTTGGAAAGACCTTCGATAGTCAGGGCAAAGTGAGTCTGATTGGCCGGCGCGAACATCCCTTGTTCCTTGTGCAGTGCTTACTGCGCTCGTCGACACCCGGAAACCGGGTCAACGGACGCGAAATTCTGGAGGGGCGTAAACAACATCGACCAGCAGAGCTGGCCGATGCTTGAAGCGGTCAGCCGGACTTAGCCAGCGACCGGGGAACGCCAGTCATCGGAACCCGAAGTACCGGATACTTCGTGGGTCCAGGTGATTTTGCGGTAGGTGAAATGCACGTCTTCCAGGTGGGTGAAGTGCGAGTTCGCCGGGTCTTGGCAGTTGTGCATGTAGTCCTTGATGTCAACGATGATCGCGTCTTCAAGTTTGGTGGTGTAGTAGTGCTCTTGGGTGCCTTGAGCGGAGGTGCGGTACCACTTGATTTCGATAGTGGTCATGCGCTCGCCCGAAGTCAGGGCAGCCAGCAACAGTGGGGAAGCCTTGTCGAACACTTTAGTGATGACAACTGGCTTGTGAACGCGCTGACCAGTAGGTTGGCCGGACTGCGGGTCACGCGGGATGATCACTTCGTGCTGGAAACCCTGAACCATGACCTGGTCTTCGTGACCTTCCTGGTAGGTGTTGCCAACCGAGTCGGCAGTGAAAGCGCCGGCAGTGATCAGGCCTTGTTTTTCGCCAGTGACGGACATGTACGCTGGTGTAGCCATGGAGGTGCTCCTTGCTGAAAATTTAGGGTGCCCGGGAGGCGATATCGCCCGGTGGGTGCCTGACTGTTATCAAGGAGCGTGCCAGCTTTTGTGAAGTGCCTGTCAAACGGGGACTTCGTGGCAGAGGTGCAGGATTTTGATCGTTTTTGATTAGCGGTCAGGCGCAAAGTGCGCAAGAAGTTGCGCAATTGCGCGAAGCACTGCGCAACTTCTTGCAGCACTTAGCTGCAGGCCATGATTGGCTTGGCCTGCAGAGCATCTGACCGCTGAAATATTACGACCTACTGCGCAACTTCTTGCGCACAGCGGCCAAATGATGGCATTTGACAGTTGAAGAAATAAATCTCCTGATCTCCCAATCGGCATCCAAATAGTTGCCTGTCAAGAAGGGCAGCTATTGGCCGTCATTGCCTATCAACTCAAGGGTTCTGTTCGGGCAGTTGCGGATGGTGGGCAGTGTTACGAGGTCGGCTCCCTTTTCATTTTCGAGTCCCTTGTAAGATCGTGCTTCCTCTGCTAAAAATATGACCGCTTGCTAGCCGATCTTGAGATCAGCTGACACGGTAGAATGCTGGTCTACTGAAATAAACAGCCACTAACCCTCGCTTTACCCCATCGCAAAGCACCCATCGGCTCAGTCCCATGGGGGCGGTTCCTCTTAATGAGAGCCGCTTCATAGATCCATCCAAGCTGACCCCATGATCGCGACATCTCAATCAAGCAAGATGAGATGTAAACAAATACGCGTGAATGATCCGATTTGTTAACAAAAAACTGACCAGAAGTGCTGATTTTTCAGCAAATCACTATGTTTTTTAAGGATAAATCGCAATGCTTACTGTTTTAAGGTAGGCATAACCATTTTGATCTGCAACTCTGTTCAGACCCGCAAGACAAAAAAAAGCGAAGCCATCTGGCTTCGCTTTTTTTATGGGCGCTATTCAGCTTTATGAAGCGGTCACATTGTCCCGTGCCGAGTGCAATTTCTTGTAGCTGTCGATCAGCCGCAGATGCCGGTCAAGTCCTTCGAGTTTCATGCTGGTCGGCGTCAAGCCGTGGAAACGCACGCTACCGTCCACCGAGCCGATGGCGGCATCGGTGCGCTCGTTGCCGAACATCCGGCGGAAGTTGGCTTCGTAGTCTTCCAGCTCCAGGTCTTCGTCCAGTTTCATTTCCAGCACCACGTTGACCGCCTGGTAGAACAAGCCGCGCTCAACCGTGTTGTCGTTGTACTGCAGGAACATTTCCACCGCTTCCTTCGCTTCTTCATATCGCTGCAGGGCGAGGTAGATCAGCAGTTTCAATTCCAGAATGGTCAACTGACCCCACGCCGTGTTGTCGTCGAATTCGATGCCAATCAGCGAAGTGATGTCGGTGTAATCGTCCAGTTCACTTTCGACCAGGCGCTCGACCAGCGATTGCAATTCTTCTTCGTCGAGACGATGCAAGTTGAGAATGTCGGCGCGGAAGAACAACGCCTTGTTGGTGTTATCCCAGATCAGATCGTCGGCGGGATAGATTTCCGAATAGTCCGGCACGAGGATGCGGCAGGCCTTGGCGCCGATGTGCTCGTAAACCGCCATGTACACTTCTTTGCCCATGTCTTTGAGGATGCCGAACAAGGTTGCGGCTTCTTCGGCATTCGAGTTTTCACCTTGGCCGGAGAAATCCCACTCGACGAATTCGTAATCCGACTTGGAACTGAAGAAGCGCCACGAGACCACGCCGCTCGAGTCGATGAAGTGCTCGACAAAGTTGTTGGGCTCGGTCACCGCGTGGCCTTCAAAGGTCGGCTGCGGCAAGTCGTTAAGGCCTTCGAAACTGCGGCCCTGGAGCAGTTCGGTGAGGCTGCGTTCCAGCGCCACTTCCAGGCTCGGGTGCGCGCCGAACGAGGCGAACACGCCGCCGGTGCGCGGGTTCATCAGCGTCACGCACATCACCGGGAATTCGCCGCCCAGCGACGCATCCTTGACCAGTACCGGGAAGCCTTGTGCTTCCAGTGCTTCAATCCCGGCAAGAATCCCTGGGTATTTGGCCAGCACCTCGGCCGGGACGTCCGGCAGGGCAAATTCGCCTTCGATGATTTCGCGTTTGACCGCGCGCTCGAAAATCTCCGACAGGCATTGCACCTGAGCTTCTTCCAGGGTGTTGCCGGCGCTCATGCCATTGCTGAGGAACAGGTTTTCGATCAGGTTGGACGGGAAATACACCACTTCGCCGTCCGACTGGCGCACAAACGGCAGCGAGCAGATGCCGCGTTCTTCATTGCCCGAGTTGGTATCGATCAGGTGCGAACCACGCAGTTCGCCGTCGCGGTTGTAAATCTTCAGGCAGTACGCGTCGAGAATTTCCGTTGGCAGTGCGTCTTTACGGCCGGGCTTGAACCAGCGTTCATCCGGGTAATGCACGAACGGCGCATTGGCGATGTCTTCGCCCCAGAACTGATCGTTATAGAAGAAGTTGCAGTTCAGGCGCTCGATAAACTCGCCCAGCGCCGAGGCCAGCGCGCCTTCCTTGGTCGCGCCTTTGCCGTTGGTGAAACACATCGGCGAGTGCGCGTCGCGGATGTGCAGCGACCAGACGTTGGGCACGATATTGCGCCACGAGGCGATTTCGATCTTCATCCCCAGGTCCGCCAGAATCGCCGACATGTTGGCGATGGTCTGCTCCAGCGGCAGGTCCTTGCCAGCAATGAAAGTGCTCGCCGCTGAACTGGACGCCGGCATCAACAACGCTTGGGCATCGGCGTCGAGGTTGTCGACTTCTTCGATGACAAACTCAGGCCCGGCTTGCACCACTTTCTTTACGGTGCAGCGATCGATCGAACGCAGGATGCCTTGGCGATCCTTGTCGGAAATGTCCGCAGGCAACTCGACCTGAATCTTGAAAATCTGGTTGTAGCGGTTTTCCGGGTCAACGATGTTGTTCTGCGACAGGCGAATGTTGTCGGTGGGGATGCTGCGAGTGTCGCAGTACAGCTTGACGAAATACGCCGCGCACAGCGCCGATGAAGCCAGGAAATAATCGAACGGGCCCGGCGCCGAGCCATCGCCCTTGTAGCGGATTGGTTGATCGGCCACCACCGTGAAGTCATCGAACTTTGCTTCAAGTCGAAGGTTGTCGAGAAAGTTGACCTTGATTTCCATGGGGGATTACCAGAATAACGGGATAGACGAAATGGCCGTCATTATCCGGCTTTTCAATCGTATGTCTTGTCGTTGTCTGGTTCTGAGCCTGAATGAAAGCCGTTTCGTGCAAAAGCCCGATGCACGGCACCGGGCTTTGTTTGTTCAACGCTGCACCCGCTCAGCGCTTGCCGGCGAGGAATTCGTCAGCAGAAACCACACTCGCGTAAGCAAAACCCAGCGCCGCCATGAACGCCGCGTGAACATGCGCGGCTGGCACGCTGACGCCGTTGAATTCCAAGTCACGGGTGGCGCAGGCGTCGTGGATGACCGTGACCGTGTAGCCAAAATCGGCGGCGGCGCGGGTGATGCCGTCGATGCACATGTGGCTCATGCTGCCGACCACCACCAGGTTCTTGATGCCTTGCTCATCGAGAATGGCTTTGAGCTCGGTTTCGCGAAACGAGTTGACGAAGTGTTTGAGCACCACCGGCTCGTCGGCGCGATTCGTCACTTTGGGATGCAGCTTGGCGCCTTCGGAATTCGGCGTGAAGAACGGTGCATCGTCGGAGGTGAATTCGTGGCGGATGTGGATGACCGGATCACCGGCCTTGCGGAAGGCGTCGAGCAGCCGAACCGCGTTGTCCGCTGCCGCCTCCGCCCCGACCAGGGGCCATTTGCCCTGGGGGAAGTAGTCGTTCTGGATATCGACTACGATGAGCGCTTGCTTGGCCATGGTGGTGTCCTTGAGTTGGGGTTGGTGTGGCGTGAAGTATTGGCGCTGGTCGACGTTTCGGGGATTGGCCGCACCGACAATTGAAGGGGGAAAACTGACAATGGCGGTAGAAAGGGCAGTCGCCGAACTCGGTGTGTTGATCTATCCCGGCGCGCAAATGGCCGCGGTGCATGGTTTGACCGACCTGTTCGGCGTGGCCAACCGGATTGCCGCCGAACATCAAACGGCGCAATTGCCGTTGCTGCGGGTCAGTCACTGGCAGGTCGACAATGCTCAGGCGCCCGCACGCTGCTACGACAGCCACCCCGGCGCGGATCGCGCGTTGGTTGCGGTGCTGATCCCGCCGTCGATTGGCGGATTTACCGAAGGCCAGTCGCCGTCGGGGCTGATCCGCTGGCTGCGTCAGCAACATGCGCAAGGCGCGACGCTGGGCGGGGTTTGCGTCGGTTCGATTCTGCTGGCCGAAAGTGGTTTGCTAGACGGCCGCAGCGCGACCACGCATTGGACTTCGGCAAAATCCTTTGCCGAACGCTACCCGGCGATCAAGCTGTTGGCGGATACGCCGATCGTCGATGACGGCGACCTGATCACCACGGCGGGGTTGATGGCGTGGTCCGAGCTGGGTTTGCGCATGGTCGATCGCTTGCTCGGCCCGAGCATCGCCGCCAGCACTGCGCGGTTTCTGGTGATCGAGCACAGCGACAGCGCCAGCCAGTGCGGCAGCAACTTTGCGCCGATCCTCAGCCATGGCGATGCGTCGATTCTCAAGGTCCAGCACTGGCTGCAAAGCACCGGCGCTACCGATGTGTCGCTGAACGCGATGGCCGAGCGCGCCGGCCTGGAAGAACGCACATTGCTGCGGCGTTTTCGCGCGGCGACCGGGCTCAAACCGACCGAGTATTGCCAGCATCTGCGGGTTGGCAAGGCGCGGGAAATGCTTGAGTTCACCAACGGCACCATCGACCACATTGCCTGGACGGTGGGCTATGCCGACGCCAGCGCATTTCGCGCCACGTTCAAGAAAATCACCGGGCTGGCGCCAAGTGATTACCGCACGCGCTTCGGCGTGACGCCGCCTCGCCATTGATGGCGTTCGCGATGGTGGTTGTCCAGTCGATGAATATGCCAACTGACCGACCGCTATCGCGAGCAAGCTCAGCTCCCACAGGGGATATTTGCTGGATGCACCGTTGGCGTCCGACCGTAATTAATGTAGGAGCGAGGCTTGCCCGCGAAGAGGCCGGCACATCCAACATCAACGTCTATTGACCCGCCGCTTTCGCGGGCAAGCCTCGCTCCTACAGGTACGCGTTGCCTCATCCGCCCTGCGAGCAGCCGGTTTCGTGCAAAGTGCTAGAGTCATGAAACACGTCGTGCAGAATAAAACAGGCGCAACGCCATTACGGTTTTGGCAAATGCCTGATCTGCAAGTCATTTGTTTTCCATGGACGATTGGCCTGATCCCTGCACTTCAGGCTAAAACCATCAGCGCAATTTGAAGGGGGATGCATGACCCCAACAGGCCGCAAGAAACTGGTCGTCGCCCACTCCGTGCGGCCCGCAGCGCCGCTGCACGAAGTTGAAACCAATCGCGCACTGGCCCGGTGGCTGGCGCAGATTCTCGGTTTCAAATTTGGCGGCAGTTACGACGCCGAGCAGCACAGTGGCCGAGAACTTTACGTGCTGCCGACTCAAACTCTGGTCGGCGTCGCAGCCGCTCGGCAACTGGGCGTCAAAGGTCCGGAAGATCTGTGGGGCGGCTATGTCGACCACGACTTTATCTGCACCAAAGCCATCAGCCACGGCTTGCTCGGCCCTTACGCACAAGCGCCGGAAGGCTGGTCAACGCTGTTTTCCGAACGCGTCAGCAAAGTCGTGCTCGACGGTTTCAGCGTGTTTTCCATCGACGATGCGCGCGAGGCGGCGGAGCGCTTGCTGGAAAACGGGCCGATTCGCCTCAAGCCGATCCACGCCTGCGCCGGGCGCGGTCAGGAACTGATCAAAAGTCCCAACCAGTTCGGCGCCATCCTCGCGCGCCCCGACGCCGCACAACTGTTCGCGGAAGGCGTGGTGCTGGAGCAACATCTGGAAAACGTCGTGACCCACAGCGTCGGCCAGGCGTTTATCGGCGACCACGTCTTGAGCTACTGCGGTGATCAATATTTGACCGAAGACAGCCACGGCGAGGAAGTCTACGGCGGTTCGAACCTGTTGGTGGTGCGCGGTTATTACGAGGACTTGCTCGAACTCGATCTGCCCGACGAAGTACGTCTGGCAATCCAGCAAGCGCAGGTTTTCGACAGCGCCGCCGACGAAGCCTATCCGGGTTTCTACGCGTCGCGGCGCAACTACGACATCGCCCAAGGGCTCGACAGCAACGGCCAGCAACGCAGCGGCGTGCTCGAACAGTCGTGGCGCATGGGCGGCGCCAGCAGCGCCGAAGTGGCAGCGTTGCAGAGCTTCGTCAACGACCCGGCGATGCGCGCGATTCGCGTGTCGTCGGTGGAAACCTACACCGAACAAGCGCTGCCGGCGGACGCCATCGAGGTGTATCGCGGGCCGGCGGAAAACGGTGATTTTCTTCTCAAGTACGTAACGGTCAAATCTTATGACGGCTAGAAGCGAAACCATTGAAATCGACATCGACGGCGAGCAGATGACCGGGCATTTCCTCAGCCCCAAATCGAAAGTCCCGGGCGTGCTGTTTGTGCACGGCTGGGGCGGCAGTCAGGAACGCGATCTGGAACGCGCCAAAGGCATCGCCGGTCTGGGTTGTGTCTGCCTGACCTTCGACCTGCGCGGGCACACGGGCGGCAAGGGGATTTCGTTGTCGCAGGTCACCCGTGAAGACAACCTGCGCGACCTGCTGGCGGCGTACGACCGCCTGCTCGCGCACCCGGCGCTCGACACCTCGGCGATTGCCGTGGTCGGCACCAGTTATGGCGGTTACCTGGCAGCGATTCTGACCTCGTTGCGCCCGGTGCGCTGGTTGGCGCTGCGCGTACCGGCGCTGTACCGCGACGAACAGTGGCACACGCCAAAACGCCAGTTGGACAAGGTCGATCTGCTTGATTACCGCAGCACGCTGGTGCACTCGGCAAACAACCGCGCGCTGCATGCCTGCTCGGAATTCACTGGCGATGTGTTGCTGGTGGAATCGGAAACTGACGATCACGTGCCGCACGCAACGATCATGAGTTACCGCGCGGCGTGCCAGAAAACCCACTCGCTGACGCACCGGATCATCGATGGCGCCGACCATTCGCTGAGTGATCCGGTTTCGCAGCAGGCCTACACCTCGATCCTGGTGGACTGGATTACCGAAATGGTCGTGGGCGAGCGGTTGAGCATTATTCAGTCGAGCTGAATCTGCGGTGCTTCGGCGATTCGCGGGCAAGCCTCGCTCCTACAGGTTTTGCGCAATCCCTGTAGGAGCGAGGCTTGCCCGCGAAGACGTCAGAGGCCCAGCACCTTATTCAGCCGGTTTCTTCTTGATCCGCAACGACTTGGCTTTAGCCTCGACCGCCAGATACATCACCAGCGCAATCAGCAACGGCAAGATGAAATAAATCGCCCGATACGCCAGCAAACCCGCGACCAGGCTGCCGCGCGAGGTCTCGTGTTGCAGCAGCGCGACAAACACCGCTTCCAACACCCCAAGCCCCGCCGGAATGTGCGTGATGACCCCGGCAATCGCGCTGATCAACAGCACGCCGAGCACCAGCGGATAGTCGAGTTTGCTCGGCAATAAAGTGAAAATCACCGCCGCCATCAGCGACCAGTTCAAGGCGCCGAGCGCCAGTTGCAGCACGGCCATGCGCAGCGATGGCAGGTCGATTTCGACGCCGCGTATCGACCACTCGCGGCGCTTGGCAAACCGGCACGCCAACAGGTAACCGGTGCTCACCAGCAGCAACACGACGCCGACAATTTGCAAGGCATCGCTGCTCAACTTCCAGCCCGGCGGCATGCGCACCAGTCCGCTGGCGAACACCGCTCCGGAAATCGTCATGTAGCCAAACCAGTTGGTCGCCAGGCTCAACCCGAGGATTTTCGCGATGTTGCCCTTGCTCACGCCAAGTCGCGAATACAAGCGATAACGCATGGCAATGCCGCCGACCCACGCACTCAAATTGAGGTTGAACGCGTAGCTGATGATGCCCACCGGGAGGATCTGCTTCCATGTCAGGTCCTGGCGAATATAGGTGCGGCCGATCAGGTCAAACGAGGCGTACACCAGAAAACTCACCAAGGTGATGCCCGAGGCAATGATCAGCGTGCGCACCTTGAAATCGGCCAAGGTGTCGAACACTTCGTTCCATTCCAGCCGTTGCGCGAGCATGGTCAACAAGACGATCAACGCGAGGAAAAACAGCATGGTCAGCGGTTTTTTCCAGCGGCTCCAACGCGACTTTTCAGGGCTTTCGGCATGCGCTGCCGGGGCGTCAGACTGGCTCATGGGTGATCGCTCCCGGTTTTATGAATGAAAGGTTTGAGTCGCGGTTTGTGCGCCGGCAGCCAACCGGCCCACGCCGGGAAATGCCGCAGGAAGTGGAACACCAGAAAACCCACGGTCATGTGCCAGACCCGTCCGCGCGGGGCTTTCTCCGGGGACATGGCTTTGCAATGGTGATTGCTCAGTTCTTCGAGACGCTCGAACAGGTCGCGGTTGAACTCACGGTCACGGATCAGCACGTTGGCTTCCAGATTCATCGACAGGCTCAACGGGTCGAGATTGCTCGAACCGACAGTGCTCCAGTCCTCGTCGACCAACGCGACTTTGCCGTGCAGCGGGCGGTCGCAATATTCGTAGATCTGCACGCCAGCCTTGAGCAGATAGTCATAGGTCATGCGCGCGGCGAGTTTCGCCACCAGCATGTCCGGTTGACCTTGCAGAATCAGCCGCACATCGACGCCACGGCGCGCGCAATTGCGGATCTCGCGCAGCAGCCGATAGCCGGGGAAAAAGTAGGCATTGGCGATGATCACGCGGCGCTGGGCGCTGCGCAGCACCTGGCGATAAACCTCTTCGATGTCGGTGCGATGGTCGCCGTTGTCGCGATAGACCAGCCGCACCTGGCCGTCATGTTCGCTGAACGCCAGTTCCGAACGCCGCTGCCGGCGCCGCTGCCACCAGTATTTGGCGCGCGCCGGACGACCGGCTTGCAGCAGCGCGAAGTGATGAATGTCCGCGACGGCCGGGCCCTGGATTTCCACCGAGTAATCCTGTTTCGCCTCGGGGCCGAAGTCGGCCAGATGGTCGCCGGAAAAATTGATCCCGCCGATAAACGCGATGGTGCCGTCGACCACCACGATCTTGCGGTGCAAGCGCCGGAACCAGTTGGTGCGAAAACCCAGATGCTTCGGCGCCGGGTCGAACATTTGGATGCGCACGCCGGCCTCGCTCAACGCCGTGAGGTAACCGGTGCTCAGCTCGCCACAACCAAAACCGTCGAGGCTGGCGGTGACGCGCACGCCGCGTTGGGCGGCTTCGATCAGCACTTGTTGCAGCTCGTGGCCGACTTTGTCCTCGAAAACGATAAAGGTTTCCAGGAGGATTTCAGTCTTGGCTTCGCGCATCGCCTCGAACACCCGAGGGAAATACGCCTCGCCGTTCTCGAGCATTTTCACCAGGTTATTGCCCTGCCAGCCGTAATCAACGTCCACCACGCCGGGCTCGCGCACGGTTGGCGGGGTAGCGATTGGTGCAGTGGCTGTTGTTGCAGTGGATAAGGGCTCCACGCTGGTTTTTTCCATCGATGGACTGCTCATAACTCGATCTCCACCGAAAGCGGTGCGTGGTCGGAAAGGTGTGACCAGGGCCGTGCCGCCAATACTTGCGGACGGCTGGCCTTGAGGTTGCGTACGTAAATTCTGTCCAGGCGTAACAGCGGTAAACGCGCGGGAAAACTGCGCGCCGGTTTGCCATGATGCTCGGCGAACACTTCGCGCAAACCGCAGGGTTTGAGCAAAGCATCAGCGCGCTGGCGCCAGTCATTGAAGTCGCCGGCGATAATCACCGGGGCATCGCTGGGCAGCTCTTTCAAGCGTTCGGCCAACAGCCGTAATTGCTCGGTGCGGTGGGCTTCGTGCAACCCGAGATGCACGCAAATCGCGTGCACTTCCAGGCCATCGCCCGGCAGGCGCAGCACGCAATGCAAGATGCCGCGGTTTTCGTGGCCGCTGATCGAGACGTCGAGGTTGTCGTGACGAATGATCTGGAATTTCGACAGCAACGCGTTGCCATGATCGCCGTCCGGGTACACCGCATTGCGCCCGTAGGCGAACTGCGGCCACAAGGTGTCGGCGAGGAATTCGTATTGCGGCATCGTCGGCCAGTTGCTGTAGCGCTGCGGATGTTGCTCGTGAGTGCCGTGCACTTCCTGCAAAAACACCACGTCGGCCGATACGCTGCGCACTGCGTCACGCAATTCCGGGAGGATGAAACGCCGGTTGAGCGCGGTGAAGCCTTTGTGGGTATTGACGGTCAGCACGGTAAAGCGGCGCACAGCGGTGAGCACTGTTTGCTGCTCATCGGTGCTGCCGAGCGGTTCGGTAATGCTCATGCCAGGACTCCTTCGGCAACGGGTTCGCCGGGGCGGGTGGCAAGTGTCTGATCGAGGTCGAAGCGTTCCAGCAGGCTGCGCGCGTCGAAAGGCGCGCGGACTTTGATGTCGTTGTCGAAATAGCAGAACACTTCGCGAGACTTGCGCGCCTTGGGTTTTTGCTTGGGCGCAATCAGCTGCGGGTCGCCGGGTTGGCTGCCGTGGTTCCACGCCTCGATGCGGTCGCCCCAGCGTTTCAGCGCTTGTGGCGTGTAGCCGCTGGCGTAGAGCTCTTCGGCGCCGTGCAGGCGCAGGTAAACGAAATCGCTGGTGACGTCTTCGCGATACGGCCATTTGCCGCCGGTGTCGGCGATTACCAGTGCAACGTTATGGCGCTTGAGCAGGCGCACGAAGGCTGGATCGACGAAGCTTTCGTGACGGATTTCCACGGCGTGGCGCAATGCACGTTTGCCGTGGGCCTTGAGGCTGGCGGGGCCGTGCAAGTGTGAATCGTGTTGGCGGGCGAGGGCGGCGGCCTGGGCAGTGGTGTGGGGCAATTGTTCGAGGAAATGTTCAAACAGCTCGGCGTCGAATTTGAAACTCGGCGGGAACTGCCAGAGGATTGGGCCGAGTTTTTCCTTGAGTTCCAGCACGCCGGAGGCAAAGAAATTCGCCATGGGAATGTGCACGTCGCGCAGACGCTTGATGTGGGTGATGAAGCGCGGCGCCTTGACGCTGAAAACGAAGCCCGGCGGGGTTTCGTTGTACCACTGCACATAGCGCTCGGGCCGTTGCAGGGCGTAGAACGATCCATTGATTTCGATGCTGTTGACGGCCCGTGAAGCGAATTGCAGTTCGCGCTTCTGGGTCAACCCCTTCGGGTAGAAGCCCCCGCGCCACGGTGTGTAGCGCCAGCCTGAAATACCAATATGAATCGCCGCCATGTGTGCTCCCGTCGAGTGCCCTCCGTCTTTTGCTGACTGCCGGGCAAACCAGAAGTTTCGACGGGGCTACGGACGGTCAGCGACAACCCGCATCGCCTTGCAGGAGCAAGACTTGCCCGCGAAAGCGTCAAATGTAGGAGCGAGGCTTGCCCGCGAAGGCGTCGGCACATTCAGCATTTATGCGACTGACCCACCGCCATCGCGAGCAAGCTCGGCTCCCACATTTGCTCAGGGTTGAATCAGATAGCAATGAATCACCCCGGCCCCTGTGGGAGCCGAGCTTGCTCGCGATGGCGGCGGGTCAGGCTCCGCGATGCTGGGTGTGCCGACGCCTTCGCGGGCAAGCCTCGCTCCTACAGGGGTTGGCGGTGATTGATTTTTATCCGATTCAACCTTGGACAAATGTAGGAGTGAGCCTGCTCGCGATGGCGGTGGGTGAGGCACCGCGATGCTGGGTGTGCCGACGCCTTCGCGGGCAAGCCTCGCTCCTACGGGGGAATCTGTGGGGGTTATATCCGGGCGCAAACCGAACTTGCCGGGCATTTGCCGATCAGTTCCTTACAGACCCTTTTCGAGGAGTTCGGTGTTTTGTTCAAGTTCAAGACTGCGATTTTATTGGGGGCGTTGCTGATTCTGGGCAGCAACGCGTTGCAAGCCGCCGCGTTGCCGGGTGTGCCCGCCGCGACAGAAGAGGCCGAAAAACCTGAGCCGCTGGTGCAGGGTGGATTGCTCGGCGCCATCAGTTCGAGCATCGATGACGTGCAGGACAAACTCGATCTCAACGAAAGTCTGGTCGATGCCTGGCGCCTGCGCGCCGATCGCGCTGCCGATGAAGTCGACAAACTGGTCAACCAGCATTCGGCGCGTTCCGGCTGGAGCGTGGCTGGCGATTTCATGATGTTGTCCGGTGTCTGGCTCGGCACGTTTGCCTTGCTCACCGTACTCGGCGGGCTCGCGGCCAGCCGCTTGAGCCAGGGTAAATGGCTGCGCACCCGACAACGCAGCCAGGATCTGCTCAGCTACTTGATGCCGTACACCTTGCCGGCCATCGCCTGCCTGCCGCTGACGCTGTACGTCAGCCACTTTCTCCCAGCTTCAGTAGGCCGCGCGCTGGCGCTGTGTTTTGCCTACGCGACCAGCAGCGGCATCTTTTCGACGTCGATATTGTTGTGCGTCATCGTCATGTTCAACACCGGCCACAAACGCCCGGCGGTACGAATCATCCGCGACTATTGCCCGAAACCGCTGTTCCTGATCGGCTTCCTCGCCGCGCTCAGCGACGCCTTGACCAGTCCACAAATCGCCCGGCAACTGGGCGGCAACATCACCAGCAGCGTCGCGGTGTTCACCGGGCTGTTCGCCTCGATCATCTTCGGGTTGCTGGTGATTCGCCTGCGCCGCCCGGTCGCGCACCTGATCCGCAACCGCCCGTTGAGCCAACGCCTGAAACAGCCGTCATTGCAGGAATCGCTGCGAATCTTTTCCGGGCTCTGGTATTGGCCGATCCTGCTGATGGTGATGGTCTCGGCGATCAACCTGATCGGCGTCGGCGAAGACAACCAGAAAGCCCTGCGCTGCGCGTTGTTCACCACCATTTTGCTGATTGCCACGGTGTTCCTCAGCACGATTTTCCAGCACCTGTTCAAGTCGCGAAAAGCCGAACGGCTGCAGCGCAGCAGTGCCTATAAGGAACGTTTTCTCAGTTTGCTGCACGCCTTGCTGCGCATCGTCATGGCCGTGGCGTTTATCGAGATTCTCGGGCGCATCTGGGGCGTGTCGCTGTTTGAATTCGCCGAGCAGAATTCGATTGGCCGGGCGATCAGCAATTCGCTGAGCAGCATCGGTTTGATCCTGTTGGTGACGTGGCTGTTCTGGGTGGTGCTCGACACCGCGATCCAGGAAGCGCTGAAACCGCCGGTCAACAAACGCTCGGCGCGTCAGCCGAGTACGCGGGTCAAAACCATCCTGCCGCTGCTGCGCAACGCGATCAAAATCATCCTCGTGGTGATTTGCGCGATCACCACCATGGCCAATCTGGGGATCAACGTCGCGCCGCTGCTGGCCGGTGCCGGGGTGGTGGGTCTGGCGATCGGTTTCGGTTCGCAGCAGTTGGTTCAGGACGTGATCACTGGCCTGTTCATCATCATCGAAGACACGCTGTCGATTGGCGATTGGGTGGTGCTTGATTCCGGCCACGCCGGCACCGTGGAAGGGCTGACCATTCGCACCCTGCGCCTGCGCGACGGCAAGGGTTTTGTGCATTCGGTGCCGTTCGGCCAGATCAAGGCTGTAACCAACCAATCGCGGCAGTTTGCCTATGCGTTTTTCTCGGTGCAGTTCACGTATGACACTGACGTCGACAAGGCCATCGAGCTGATCCGCGAGGCTGGTGATTCGATCCGCGACGACACGTTCCTCAAGTACAACCTGCAAGGGCCGCTTGATGTGTTTGGCGTCGACAAGATGGACCTGAATGGCGTGGTGCTGACGGCGCAATTCCGGACGGTGTCGGGTGGCCAATATGCGGTGAGCCGCGCGTTTAACCAGCGGCTGAAAAAGCTTGTGGATAACTGCCCGACGGTGTTCTTTGCGCAGACTTATCCACAGCAGGTGTTCATTCCGCATCGGCCGACTGGCGAACAGGTCGAGCCGGCCACGGAAAACTCCCCGGTGCTGCTGCCAGAGCAACCGCGCCCGCAATGAGTTGCGTTGACGCTGCCGGCCTCATCGCGAGCAAGCTCGCTCCCACATTGACTCGATGGCGATCACGAAACCTGTGGGAGCGAGCTTGCTCGCGATAGGGCCAGCCCCGCCAACATCAGTGTCGGGTGAGTTTGCGGTGTATTTCCTCGGAGGCCAGCAAGTCCAGTTCCAGCCAATTGATTTGCTTGCCGGCAATCACCGCCGCCGCTGGCAAGCCGTCGCGGTACACCAGCCGATTGCTCGCCAGCGCCGGGACTTTTGCGCCGGGCAATAACGTGCCGGCGAGGTTCAGCGGATCGACCCCGCACACCGCGACCAAACTACCGTCATGCGGACGGCGGCGCACTTCGCGCAGCAGCGGAATGGCTTCCGGCAGCGCAAATTGTTCGCCGGCCAAACCACTGACAAAACGCCCGCCACGAATCTCGCCGCGCGCCTCCAGTCGATGAAAAGTACGCAGCAACTCCCGCCAACTCGGCAGCCAATCCGCTTCTCGCTCGAGCAAACGCCAGAACACCACGCCATAGCGGCGCAGCAATGTCATGGCGATGTGTTCCAGCGTCTCGTTCGGCGTCGGCGCCGGGCGCTTGTTCTCGACGATCGGCGCCGGCGCGCCACGGCGCAGCAAGGCCCAGCGCCCGGCGTCGTCCATGCCGCCGACAAACGCGCCGCGCCCGCGACGACTGCTGCGCTGCTGGCGTTTGCTCGCCGGAGTAATCAGTGCGCGCAGGCCGGCAAAACTGTCGGCGTTCACCAGCCCGGCGCCGACCAGTTCCTGCAAGGCGATTTCCAGTTCCGCGCGCAACAAGTGCGCTTCGTGAATCAACTCGTCGAAAAACAACGCGCCATGTTGGCTCAGCGCCTCGAAGACTTTCCGGGTTTTCGGCGACAGTTCGCTGACCGGCGTCTGGTCAGTCAAACCACTCCACAAGCCGACCTGACTGCGCGGCAACAACAGAATCGGCGTGCTGCGCAATGCCGTGCTCGTGCTTTTGTTGCGCGTGGTCAGGCGCGTCCACACCAGTTTGCCGCTGCGGCACAAGTCATCCAGCCAACTCGCGGAATAGTCCTTGAGCCGCGCCGGCAGAATGTCGCTGTCCCACGCCGAAGCGGCAGCGGGGTAGCCTTCAAATTGGCTGATGATCGACGGCAACACCGCGCTGCCCTGGCCCTGCGTGGTGCTCGACAGATGCTGCCAGTCGAACAGAAACCGCATGAAATCCTGCAACGCCACCGGCTCGATTTCCCGGCGCAGACGCTTGACCGTGTAGCGATGAATGCGCGCGAGCAAATGCCGCTCGCACCATTCGTCTTGCTCGGCGCCGGGGGTGAAATTCCCGCGCAGCACATAGCCTTCACTTTCCAGGCGCGCGAGGGCCTGGCTGACGTCGTTGCTCGCCAGCCCCAACGGTTCGGCAATCGCCGGCAGCGGCAGCGGACCGAAGGCACTGAGGCGCGCGCGGATCACTTCCAACAACGCTTCATCGGCCTCCCACACTTCATCAAAACCGTGCAGCGCTTGCAGCGGCGGCGACAGTTTTGCCTGTGGATAAACCGCCTGCAGCAGCGTCAGGCGTTCCAGCGCCAGCCAAACGGATTGTTCCTGATTGATCTGCAAACGGCTGGCGCGGCCACTCGCGGCCAAGGCATCGAGCCATTCGCGCCACTGTGGATTGACCTGCGCTTCGGCCTCGGTGATGCACGCGAGGCTCATCAACGCCTCGTGCATTTCATCGACGCGGGTCGGCGCCGGCCAGGCCTCGTCGCGCACCGCTTGAATCGCTTCGCCATCGAGTGCGCCGAGGTCATCGGTGGACTGCGGATCGGTCCAGCGCCGGTTGAGCACCGCTTGCGTGCGGCGTTCTTCCAGCGGCGCGTCGTCGAGAAAAGTGTAGGGTCGCGCGCTGAGAATTTCGGCGGCGAGCGGTGAGGGCGCCGGCAAGTCGCGGCTGATCAAGCGCACTTCGCCGCGCTCCATGCGCCGCAGCAACGTCAGCCAACCTTCGGCGTCCATCGCTTCGTGCAGGCAATCGTCGAGGGTTTGCTCGACCAGCGGATGCTCCGGCACTTCGCGCTCGCCGGCGAGGTTTTCCACGCAGGCGATCTGATCGGGGAACACATTGGCGATCAGGTCTTCGCTTTTCATTCGCTGGATCTGCGGCGCGACTTTGCGCCCGCCGGTGTAACGCGGCAATGCCAGCGCGACCCCGGCATTCCAGCGCCAGCGCACGCCAAACAGCGGCGCTTCGAGCACCGCTTGAATCAGCAAATGTTCGGCGCTGCTGCTGTGCAAATAACGCCAGACGTCATCCAGTTCAAAACTGTGCGCGGTGGACAGCGACAAGACAATCGCGTCCTCGCTGGCGGCGGCCTGCAATTCGAAGTTGAACGTGCGGCAGAAGCGCTTGCGCAACGCCAGGCCCCAGGCGCGGTTGATGCGGCTGCCGAACGGTGTGTGGATGATCAGTTGGGTGCCGCCGGACTCGTCGAAAAAACGCTCCATCAGCAGCGTGTCCTGCGACGGCAGGGCGCCGAGTGTCAGGCGCGCGCGGGCGAGGTAATCGACCAGTTGTTCGGCGCTGGCGAGGTTGAGGCCGAGGGTTTCGGTCAGCCAGTCGAGCGCCGGTTGCAGGTTGCCCGGCGTGGCGCCGAGCAGTTCATCGAGTTGCGCTTGCAGGCGCGCGACCGCGAACGACAGTTCGGCGCTGCGCCCCGGCGCCTCGCCGAGCCAGAACGGAATGGTCGGCGGCTGCCCTTGCGCGTCCTCGACCCGGACCTTGCCGGCATCGAGGCGCAGGATTCGATACGAGGTATTGCCCAACTGGAAGATATCGCCGGCAATGCTTTCCACCGCGAAGTCTTCGTTGACGCTGCCGATGTTCAGCCCTTGCGGTTCGAGCAGCACGCTGTAATCGGCGTTATCCGGGATCGTCCCACCGCTGGTGACGGCGGTCAGTTTGGCGCCACGGCGCCCGCGCAAGGTGCGGGTCACGGCGTCGCGATGCAGGTAAGCGCTGCGCATGCCTTGGCGCCCGTTGTAGCCTTCGGCGAGCATGTGCAGCAGGGACTGATAGTGTTTTTCGTCGAGGCTGGCGTATGGCGACGCTTGACGGAACAGCGCCAGCAGCGCGTCTTCGTGCCATTCCTGGCAACTGACTTCGGCGATGATTTGCTGGGCGAGCACATCCAGCGGCGCTTCGGGGATCAATAAGGTGTCGAGTTCGCCACGGCGCACGCAATCGAGCAGCGCGGTGCATTCGATCAAGTCGTCGCGGGTGGTGGCGAACAAACGGCCCTTGGGCGTGCCGCCGACCTGGTGCCCCGAGCGGCCGACCCGTTGCAGAAATCCTGCAATCGAGCGCGGCGAGGAGATCTGGCACACGAGGTCGACGTCGCCGATGTCGATGCCCAATTCCAGCGATGCTGTTGCGATCAGCACTTGCAGCTCGCCGCGCTTGAGCCGTTGCTCGGCGTCGAGGCGAAACTCCTTGGCCAGGCTGCCGTGGTGCGCGGCGACCGCGTCTTTGCCGAGACGGTCGCTCAAATGTCGGCTCAAGCGCTCGGCGAGGCGTCGGGTGTTGACGAAAATCAGCGTGGTGCGGTGTTCGCGGGCGAGGGCGGCGAGGCGGTCGTAGACCAGTTGCCAGACGTCGTTGGCCATCACTGCGGTCAGCGGCACTGGCGGCACTTCGATGCCCAGATCCCGTGGCCGCGCGTGACCGATGTCGATGATGTCGCAGTCGCGGTCGCGGCCGACGAGGAAGCGTGAGACGGCTTCGATGGGTTTCTGCGTGGCCGACAAACCGATGCGCATCAGCGTTTGCGGGCAGAGCGCCTGCAAGCGTTCCAGGCTCAACGCCAGATGGCTGCCGCGTTTGCTGGCGGCGATGGCGTGGATTTCATCGACGATCACCGTGCGCGTGTTGCCGAGCATTGTTCGCCCGGAGTCGGAGCCGAGCAGCACGTAGAGCGATTCCGGGGTGGTGACGAGAATGTGCGGCGGCTTGCGGCGCATCGCCGAGCGATCTTTTTGCGGCGTGTCGCCGGTGCGCACGGCGGTGCTGATCTGCAGTTCGGGCAGGCCCATGCGCCGCAATTGTTCGGTGATCCCGGCCAGCGGGTTTTGCAGGTTGATCTGGATGTCGTTGGACAACGCCTTGAGCGGCGAAACGTAGACCACCAGGGTTTCGTCGGGCAATTGCCCGCCGTGTTCCAGGCCTCGGTGGACCAGATCATCCAGCACGGCGAGGAACGCGGTGAGGGTTTTGCCGGAGCCGGTGGGCGCGGCGATCAACACGCTGCGGTGCTGGCGAATCAACGGCCACGCCTGCGCCTGGGCGGCGGTGACCGTCGGGAAGGTGTTGCGGAACCAGGCACTGACAGCCGGATGAAAGCCGGCCAGCGCAGTGTCGGCGGGGATGGGCAGGTTCATGGGCTAATTTATGCGGGCGGGGTGGGGAAGTTGCAAGTACCGCTTGGGATCTGTGTCGATCTCCAAGGCCTCATCGCGAGCAAGCCTCGCTCCCACAGTTGATCGCATTCCCCTTGTCGGAGCGAGGCTTGCCCGCGAAGAGGCCAGAACAGGCAGCGCAGATCCAAGCTATCTACACTTTACGGATGACGGTTGCGCACTAAACCCGCAAAATGCAACGATTCCGGCATCTATCGACGACAACGCCTGTGTGCGCTGTCGATAAAGCCATTGATTCAATCAGACTGGGCCTGCTGACTTTATGCGAATGCGCCTTATGTTACTGGGCGGCGGAAATGCCCTTGGGCAGGCGCTGATTCGCCTCGGTGCGGAGGAAGACATCGGTTTCCTCGCCCCCCGCCCACCCCAAGACGGCTGGGACGCCGCAAGCCTCACGCAACTGCTCGACGACACGCGCCCGGACGCGCTGATCAACCTCGCCTATTACTTCGACTGGTTTCAGGCAGAGACGGTCAGCGAACAGCGTCTCGCCAGCCAGGAACGCGCCATCGAACGCCTGGCCGAATTATGCCAGCACCACAACATCGTCCTGCTGCAACCGTCGAGCTATCGCGTGTTCGATGGCTCGCGCGCCACCGCCTACAGCGAAAAAGACGAACCGGTGCCGCTGGGTCTGCGCGGGCAAGCCTTGTGGCGAATCGAACAAAGCGTGCGCGCCACGTGCCCGCAACATGTGTTGTTGCGTTTCGGCTGGCTGCTCGATGACAGCGCCGATGGCACGCTCGGGCGTTTCCTCGCACGCGCCGAAACCCCGGAAGAATTGCTTCTGGCCGACGACCGTCGGGGCAATCCGACGCCGGTCGACGACGCGGCGCGGGTGATCATTTCGGTGCTCAAGCAACTCGATTGTGCGGCGCCGCTGTGGGGCACCTATCATTACGCCGGACATGAGGCGACCACGCCGCTGGCATTGGGTCAGGCGATCATCACCGAAGCACGCAACCTGCACGCACTGGCCATCGAAGCGCCGACCGCCCAGGCACACGCCGCACGGCCCGACGCCGCCGAAGAGCCGCAACACGCGGTGCTCGCCTGCAAGAAAATTCTGCACACCTTCGGGATCAAGCCACGCGCCTGGCGCGCGGCACTCCCGGGCTTACTGGATAGGTTCTATCGCCATGGCTGACGGCCCTGTTTTCATCACCGGCGGCGCCGGTTTCATCGGCTCGCACCTGACCGACGCCTTGCTCGCCAAAGGCCATTTGGTGCGCATCCTCGATGACTTGTCGACCGGCAAACGCAGCAACCTGCCGATGGACAATCCCAAGGTCGAGCTGATTGTCGGCGACGTTGCCGATGCCGCGCTGGTTGCGCGTTCGATGCTCGGTTGCAGCGCCGTCGCGCATCTGGCAGCGGTGGCGTCGGTGCAGGCCTCGGTGGACGACCCGGTGAAAACCCACCAGAGCAATTTCATCGGCACGCTGAATGTCTGCGAGGCGATGCGCCAGGCCGGAGTCAAACGCGTGTTGTTCGCTTCCAGCGCGGCGGTGTATGGCAACAATGGCGAAGGCGAATCGATCGACGAAGAAACCGCCAAGGCACCGCTGACGCCCTACGCGTCGGACAAACTGGCGGGCGAGTATTACTTGGATTTCTACCGTCGCCAGCATGGACTGGAGCCGGTGGTGTTCCGCTTCTTCAACATCTTCGGCCCGCGCCAGGATCCGTCCTCGCCGTACTCCGGAGTGATCAGCATTTTCAGCGAACGCGCGCAGAAAGGCCTGCCGATCACCGTGTTTGGTGACGGCGAGCAGACCCGCGATTTTGTCTATGTTGAAGATCTGGTGGATTTGCTGGTGCAGGCAATCGAGCAGCCGCAGGTTGAAGTGGGCGCGGTGAATGTCGGCTGGAACCAGGCGACTACGCTCAAGCAAATGCTCGAAGCGCTGGCGCAGGTGGTCGGTGAATTGCCTCCGATAACCTACGGCCCGGCGCGCTCCGGCGACATCCGCCATTCGCGCGCCAACAACCGGCGCCTGCTCGAGCGGTTTACCTACCCTGAGCAAACGCCCATGAACGTCGGCCTCGCCCGGTTGCTGGGTCGCTGAGTTTTTCTCAGTCATGAAAAAGGCGCCTTTCGGGGCGCCTTTTTTATTGCTCGGACATCACCGTTATGGCAAGTGATGAACGTGTGGGTTCGTTGCATTCCTGAATCACGTGTTTAGAACTTGTAACCCAGCCCGACCATGTAGATGAACGGGTCGACATCGACATTGACCTTGGCCCGGGTGCCCGGTGCCACGGCGTTGTTTTCGACGGTGGCCTGGGTGTCGATGTCGATGTAGCGCACTTGGGCGTTGAGCATGATGTTGTCGGTGATCATGTAATCCGCGCCGACCTGGAACGCCATGCCCCAGGAGTTTTTTGCCTTGAAGTTGCTGAAACCGTTGGCTTCAGCCTGGCTGCCGACGTGCTCGTCATAGATCCAGGTGTAGTTGATGCCAGCGCCGACATACGGCTGGAACGCCGATTTGCCGTCCAGTGGGTAGTAGACAACGCTGAGGGTCGGCGGCAGGTGTTTCAGGGTGCCGAGTTTGCCGTTGGCGGCGCCGAGTGCGGTGCCTTTGATTTTCACGTCATGCTCGAACGGCGAGGCGGCGAGCAGCTCGATCCCCCAGTGGCTGTCGATCATGTAAGCGAAGTTCAAACCCAGCTGCGTGTCGCTGCTCATGGTCGCCTTGCCACCCAGATCGGCACCCGACAACGGCCCCTGATCGACCTTGACGCTGGAGCTGTCGGCTTTCGGGTTGACGGTGATTGCACCGGCCCGAACGATAATGTCGCCAGCATCGTGGGCGTGGGCGAGCGGGGCTGCGAGCGCGAGAGCAAACAGCGAAGCGCTGAGCAAGGACTTGTTCATGGGGGCTCCAAAGGACGTTAAAAATGTTTGATGTCCAATGGTACGGAGCGCTCTGATCCGGTCTTTTGACTCAGCTCAATGAAACAGTGATCGGGCCTGTTTTAGTGGAACCTTTGATGGCCTCTTCGCGGGCAAGCCTCGCTCCTACAGGTGAACGCATTCCCTTGTAGGAGCGAGGCTTGCCCGCGAAGGCGTCTTCACAAACAGCACAGAACTGCGGATTCACTCCTGCAGCTCATACACATAAATCTTGTCCGCCTCCATCTGATACCCGGCATCCGCCAACTCGCTGCTCGACGCTTTCACCTGCAACGCGCCTTCGATCCAGTACGGCTGATACAGCTCATCGAGCTTCACGCCGACTTCGCTTTTCACATGCACAATCTGGTTCGACGGCGGTGGCGGCACGTGGATGCAGGCACCGAAATACGGCACCAGCAAAAACTCGGTGGTGCGCCCGTCCTCGCCCACTTCCAGCGGCACGATGTAACCCGGCAGGCGAATATTCTGGCCGTCGAGGCCCTTCACCACCGGCGCATTCGGCAAATCCTGCTTGGCGGCGGGCGCCGATTCCAGCGTGCTGCTCATCTGCGACAAGTCATGCAGCGGGGTCATGTTCGGCACTTCCGGTGGCGCGTCCGGCGGGATCATTTCCGACCAGGTCAAATCCTTCGGCTCGGCCGCCCACAGCGGCAGGGCGACCAGCAACAACAGCGCGAGTAGAGCGCGGGGCATGTTCAACGTCCTCATCTAAAGTCGGATCGACAGGCCATCGGCCAACGATTGGCGATACGCGCGCCAGGCCGGCACGCTGCCCATCAGCAGCGCAGCGAGCAGGATGCCACCCAGCAGCGTCCATTCATATTCGCTCGGCCACGCCAGCGGCAGATACAAACCGTAATTGGCTTGCACGTAACCTTGCGCGGCGGCGATGCCGACGTACAGCAACGCAACGCCGGCAATCACCCCGGACAGCGCCAGGGCAAAGGCTTCCAGCACCAGCAACGTTGCGATGTGCCACGGTCGCGCGCCCACCGAACGCAGGATCGCCATCTCGCGACGACGCTCATTGAGGCTGGTGAGAATCGCCGTGAGCATGCCGATCAACCCGGTCAACACCACAAACAACGAGACCACGAACAAGGCTTTTTCCGCCGTGCTCATCAAACTCCACAGCTCTTGCAACGCCACGCCCGGCAGGATCGCCAACATCGGTTCGCCACGGAATTCGTTGATCTCGCGTTGCAGCGCGAAGGTCGAAATCTTGCTGTTGAGCCCGAGCATGAACGCAGTAATCGCTTGCGGCGTGAGGTCCATGTTGCGCGCCTGATCGGCGCTGATCCGGCCCTTGCCCTGCGCGGGCACACCGTTGTGCCAGTCGACGTGAATCGCTTCCATGCCGCCGAGGCTGATGTGCAACGTGCGGTCCACCGGGGTGCCGGTGCGCTTGAGAATGCCGACCACGGTGAACGGTTTGTCATCGTGCTTGACCAGGCTGATCACCGCCACGCCGTGGGCCAGCACCAGTTTGTCGCCGAGTTTGTAATGCAGCGCATCGGCGACTTCGGCGCCGAGCACCACTTCAAACGGATCGCTGGCAAACGCGCGGCCATCGGCGATCGCCAAGTGTTGTTGACGGCCGTACTGGTAATGCTCGAAGTAGGCCTCGGTGGTGCCCATCACTCGATATCCGCGATGTGAATCGCCGAGCGACATCGGGATCGCCCACTTCACTTTGGGGTTGTTGGCGAAGTGTTCGAAGCTGTCCCAGCGAATGTTGTTGGTGGCGTTGCCGATGCGGAACACCGAGTACAGCAACAGATTCACTGAACCGGAACGGGCGCCGACGATCAGGTCGGTGCCGCTGATGGTGCTGGCAAAACTGGCTTTGGCCTCGGTGCGCACGCGCTCCACGGCCAGCAACAGGCACACCGACAACGCGATGGCGAACGCGGTGAGAATCGCGGTAAAGCGGCGGTTAGCCAGGCTGGCCAGCGCTAGACGAAACAAATACATCTCAGACCTCGAACGGGGTGGCGGCGCGATTGAGCTCGGCCAGCGACAGGTTGCGGTCGAACAGCGGCGCGAGGCTCTGGTCATGGCTGACGAACAACAGGCTCGAACCCGCCTCGCGGCATTCGGCGAACAACAGGCGAATGAAGTTTTCCCGTGCGTCGTAATCCAGCGCGGAGGTCGGTTCGTCGGCGATCACCAGTTCCGGCTGACCGATCAGCGCGCGCGCGGCGGCGACCCGTTGTTGCTGGCCGATGGACAACGAATCGGCGCGGCGGCCGAGGATGCTTTGATCCTTCAAACCCAAATGCGCGAGCAGCGTCGCGGCGGCTTGATCGACGCTGCCGTGGCGCTGTTTCGCCCGTTTGGCGCGCAATTTGGAGAAGTGGCAGGGCAGCTCGACGTTCTCGCGCACCGACAGAAAGGGCAGCAAGTTGAACTGCTGAAAAATGTAGCCGGTGTGATCGACGCGAAAGCGATCGCGCGCACCGGCACCGAGTTCGGTGAGTTCCTGGCCGAGCAGACGAATGCTCCCGCGATCAGGCTTCTGCACGCCGCCGAGCAAGCCCAGCAAGGTGGTTTTGCCGCTGCCGCTGGGGCCTTTGAGGAACAGGGTTTCACCGGGTTCGAGGCGAAACGCCGGGATGTCCAGCAGCGGCGGGTGACCGGGCCAACTGAAGCCCAGGTCGGACAGTTCGATGAGTGCTTGGGTCATGTGAAACCGGTCAGGTTGATGGTTAGCCTTTGTAGGAGAGAGGCTTGCCCGCGAAGACGGTGTGTCAGTCGCCACAGATGTTGAATGTGACGACGCCTTCGCGGGTAAGCCTCGCTCCTACTAGGGATTTGTGGTGGTTCAGAATTTCAGCGCAGCAGCCTTGGCCGTCACTTCAACGCCTTGCTGGCCGCTCGGGCTGATCAGTTGTACCTGAATCTTCTGCGTTGCCGGGAAGGTGTTAAAAATGTTCGCCAGATCCAGGGTTTTCAGCGCACCCGGCGCCGAGCAACTGAATTGGTAATGCGCGTGGATTTCGCTGTGCTCGTGATGATGCTCGTGACCGTCCTTGTCCGCCTCGTCGTGGTCATCATCGGCATCCGGCTTGTCGCCGAACAGCGGACTTTCCAGTTCCTGCGTCGCGACTTTGCAACCGGCGGCTTTCGGCAGATTGAACAGCGCCAACGGATTTTCCAGTTTCGCGCGCGCGGCGGCGACTTTGGCCTTGTCGGCATCAGTGGTAGCCGCGTGTTCGAAACCCACCAGGTTCATCGCCGGGCTTTCCAGCTCCAACTCCAGCGTCTGGCCATCCAGCGCCGCGTTCAAGCGACCGACCCCATGTTCGTGAGCGCTGAGGCTGCCATGCTCATGGTCGTGATCATGTTCATCCACAGCATGGGCGGCGGCCAGCGGCAACAGGGCAAACGGCAAAGCAATAAGCAGACGACGCATGGCGAGTCTCCGGGGAAGTGGGGAAAAATCTGTTATGTAATCTTATAACGAAAGTGCGCAGAGTTTGCCCGGCTGCTTGGCGTTGCACAAGAGCCATGGGAGCATGCACGTCAGAAATGTGCAGGAGCGGACTCATGTTGCGTATACGCGGAAGCATCGGCGACTGGCCGGTGGATTTGACGCTGGAGATGGATGACGGCGATTGGGCCAGGCTTGGCGCGCAGTTGCAGGTGAGTAAAACCGAGGAGGTCAGTGCGCCGGTGGCCAAGGCGTCGAGTCAGGACGATACGTCCTGGCAGATCGCCAAGGATTTGCTGCGCAACGCCGGGCAGTTGAGTGGGCCGGATTTGCTTGAGCAACTGGAAGGGCTGACGGGTAATGCCGGGTCGGGCAAACGCCTGCTGGTGCGCTTGCGCCATTGCGCGGAAGTGAAGGTGGTGAGCGGGGCGGATACGCCGATTTACAGTTGGGTCGGGCCCGGCAAGTAGCACTGGAACCTGTGGGAGCAAAGCTTGCTTGCGATGGCGTCCTTGAGATCGCCATCGCGAGCAAGCTCTGCTCCCACAAGATCAGCAGCACAGCTATCGCGAGCAAGCTCTGCTCCCACAAGATCAGCAGCAAAGCCATCGCGAGCAAGCTCTGCTCCTACGGCGGCCGAGCAGGCGTGTTTCGGCGATCAGTACAGCGCGGCGAACAGTTTGCGGCGGTATGTGGTCACCAGCGGATGATCGTTGCCGAGCAGTTCGAACACTTGCAGCAGCGTTTTGTGCGGCAGGCCTTCGCTGTAGCTGCGGTTGCGGATGAACAGTTTCAGCAGCGAGTCGAGCGCCGGTTCGTATTGCTGGCGCGCGAGTTGCTGGATCGCCAGTTGATACACCGCTTCATCGTCCTGCGGGTTTTTCGCCAGGCGTGCTTTCAAATCTGCGGCGTCGGGCAAGTCCTTGGCCTGGCCGAGAAACTGAATTTGCGCCTTGGCGCCGGCGAGGGCGGCTTTGTGTTCATCGGTCTTGACCGCGTCGAGCACGGTTTGCGCCTCGCCCAGTTCGCCGCGTTCGGTGAGGCAGCGGGCGTAGAGGATCAGAGCTTTGGCGTTGGTATTGTCTTCGCCCAGCAGCACTGCGAGCACGGCTTCGGCGTCAGCAAATCGGCCTTCGTCGAACAGCGCCTGGGCCTGTTCGAACGGATCGGCAGCGGCCGGCGGCGGCATTTGCACATGCGGTTCGAGCATCGTGCGCACGGCGGATTCCGGTTGCGCGCCGGCAAAACCGTCGACCGGTTGGCCGTCCTTGAACAGCACCACGGTCGGCAGGCTGCGAATGCCGAAACGCGCGACGATGTCCGGCTCGGCGTCGCAATTGACCTTGGCCAGCAGCAACTCGCCCTGATAGCTCTCGGCGACGGTTTGCAGCATCGGCATCATGGCTTTGCACGGCGCACACCATTCGGCCCAGAAATCCACCAGCACCGGTTTGTGGAAAGAGTTCTCGATCACCGACTGGTCGAAATCAGCAGTCGTGGCGTCGAAGATGTACGGCGTTTCCTGACTCATGGGGGATCTCGTAAAAGCGTGAATGGGTCAACTATACGGCTTGGCAGGGTGTCGCTGAAAGTGTGGGCAGTCTGACAGGTCGCCTTCGCGGGCAAGCCTAGCTCCTACAGGTCCGCGCCGATTTGAAGACCGACGCCGGACCTGTAGGAGCGAGGCTTGCTCGCGAAGCTTTTAGCCGCGCCGAGCATGGTAAAGGCTCACATGCCGAAACTCTTCAGGCTCGGCCAGATCCGGCAACGTCATCGCTTCCAGCATTTCAATGCGCTGATACAGCGGATGGCGAAAATCCCTCACGCGCGAATCGGCCACCAGCGCTTCCCGGCCGCGACTGAGGAATTCATCGAGCAGCGGCAGATTCGCCCGGTCATACAACACGTCGGCGACCAGGATCAGATCAAAGCGGTCCGCCTCGGCAAAGAAATCCGTCGAATAATTGAGTTCTACGTCATTAAGCTGAGCGTTCGCCCGACACGCCGCAGTTGCCAGCGGGTCCAGATCACACGCCACCACTTCCAGCGCGCCAGCCTTGACCGCAGCAATCCCCGCCACACCCGAGCCCGCGCCAAAATCCAATACCCGTTTGCCTTTGACCCACTCGGGAAACTGCGCGAGATACCGCGCCACTGCCAAACCGCTGGCCCAGCAAAAACTCCAGTACGGCGGTTCGTGGAGAATCCGCCGGGTTTCTTCCGGGCTGAAGGCGCGGTCCATGTTGTCGCCGTCGATCAGCCAAAGTTTCAGCTCGGTATCGGGCAGCGGCACCGGCACCAGTTGCGCATCACCGAGCAGTTCACTCAACGCCTGTTGCAGGTCGAGCGGTGCAATCATGGGGCTTTGACGAATTGCAGCTGGCCCATCGCCTGGGTGGTCGGCTGGCTGATGACTTGCGACGGCAGATGCAAGATCAACTGGCCGGACTGGCTGGCGCGGCCACGCAGTTCAACGCGTGCGCCGACCGGGAACGATTCCGGGTTGAAGCGCAGATGGAACGGCAGGATCTGATTGGTGCCGATCAGGCTCGAACTGGCGAGCAATTGTTGCGGGCGGTCCTGGGCATCGATCACCAGCAACGCCAGTTCAACCTCGGCGCCGGCCGGTACGCCTTGCAACGTGCCGCTCAATTCCCGTTGATACGCCGGCAGCGGGCCGAGGTTGGCGGCTTCCTTGGCTTTTTTCTGCGCTTGTTGCGGCGCCGGGCCGGGTTTCGGCGGCTGGGGTTTGGGCGCATCGCTGCTGCAGGCCACCAGCAGGCTGAAAATACTGAGCAGGACGAGCGGTCGTAGCGACATTTGGGGCTCCGGCAGGGGTCAAATCCATGGATCAAGCTTATAGCTCGTCTGTATACCGCAAACCCCATGGCTTGTCTTGCCACGGGGATGCGCTACCATGGCCCTCCCTTTTTTTGTTGCCTGCCACCATGCACTGTCCCTTCTGCGGTGCCAACGACACCAAGGTCATCGACTCGCGTCTGGTCGCCGAGGGCGAACAGGTGCGCCGCCGGCGTGAATGCCTGGCCTGCGGCGAACGTTTCACGACGTTCGAGACCGCCGAACTGGTGTTGCCGCGCCTGATCAAAACCGACGGCAGCCGTCAGCCGTTCGACGAAGAAAAACTGCGCGCCGGCATGCAGCGTGCGCTCGAGAAGCGCCCGGTGAGTGTCGAGCGTCTTGAATCGTCGCTGGTGCACATCAAACACAAACTGCGCGCCACCGGCGAGCGCGAGGTCAAATCCCTCGTGGTCGGTGAACTGGTGATGGCCGAGCTGCAAAAGCTCGACGAAGTCGCCTACATTCGTTTCGCCTCCGTGTATCGGCGCTTCCAGGACCTCAACGAGTTCCGCGAAGAGATCGATCGCCTGGCCCGTGAGCCGGTGAAAGAATGACCACCTCCGCAGAACAAGCCGTACTCGACGCCCATTACATGGCGCGCGCGCTGGAACTGGCGCGCAAAGGTCACTACACGACGCACCCGAATCCGCGCGTTGGTTGTGTGATCGTGCGGGACGGGCAGATTGTCGGCGAAGGCTGGCACGTACGCACCGGCGAACCGCATGCCGAGGTGCACGCCTTGCGCGCCGCCGGCGACAAGGCTCGTGGCGCTACCGCTTACGTGACCCTCGAACCGTGCAGCCACCATGGCCGCACGCCGCCGTGCGCCGATGCGCTGGTGAACGCCGGCCTCGCGCGGGTAGTCGCGGCGATGCAGGACCCGAACCCGTCGGTGGCCGGTCGCGGCATGCAGCGCCTGGCGCAAGCCGGGATTGCCATTGCAAGCGGCGTGCTCGAAGGCGAGGCGCGCAAGCTTAATGAAGGTTTCCTCAAACGCATGGAACACGGCTTGCCGTTCGTGCGGGTGAAGTTGGCCATGAGCCTCGACGGGCGCACGGCGATGGAAAGCGGCGAAAGCCAATGGATCACCGGCCCGGCTGCGCGTTCGGCGGTGCAACGCCTGCGCGCCCAGGCCAGCGTGGTGCTGACCGGCGCCGACACCGTGCTGGCAGACAACGCACGGCTGACCGTACGCGCCGAAGAATTGGGCCTCGACGCCGAGCAGACTGCGCTGGCCATGAGCCGGCCGCCGCTGCGCGTGCTGATCGACGGCCGCCTGCGTGTGCCGCTGGATGCATCGTTTTTCAAGGCTGGCCCGGCGCTGGTCGCGACCTGCATGGCGATTGAAGAACAATACGCCAACGGCCCGGAATGCCTCATTGTCGCGGGCGACGATGGTTTGGTGGACCTGCGCAAGTTGCTGGTCGAACTGGCCAATCGCGGGGTCAACGAGGTGTTGGTCGAGGCCGGTCCGCGTCTCGCCGGGGCATTTGCCCAACAGGGACTGGTCGACGAGTTCACGATCTTCATTGCCGGCAAGTTCCTCGGTTCCTCCGCCCGACCATTGCTCGACTGGCCACTGGCGCTGATGAAAGACGCGCCCGAGCTGAAAATCACCGAAATCCGCGCGGTTGGCGATGACTGGCGAGTCACTGCCATTCCTTCTCCAGCGGCGAGCGTATAATTCCCGGCCGCAGCCCAGCGACGGCCCTGTTCTCGAGGAGGACTCCATGTTTACCGGCATCATCGAATCCATCGGCAGTATTCGTGCATTGACCCCAAAGGGCGGCGATGTGCGGGTTCACGTAGAAACCGGCAAGCTCGACCTGAGCGACGTCAAACTCGGCGACAGCATTGCGGTCAACGGCGTCTGCCTGACCGCGGTTGAACTGCCAGGCAACGGCTTTGCCGCCGACGTCAGCCGCGAAACCCTCGACTGCACCGCGATGAATGACCTGAAAAGCGGCAGCCCGGTCAACCTCGAAAAAGCCCTGACGCCGACCACTCGCCTTGGCGGGCACTTGGTCAGCGGTCACGTCGATGGCGTCGGCGAAGTCGTCAGCCGCACCGAGAATGCGCGCGCCGTGGAGTTCCGCATCCGCGCGCCGAAAGACCTCGCCAAATACATCGCCCATAAAGGCTCGATCACCGTCGACGGCACCAGCCTGACCGTGAACGCCGTTGATGGCGCCGAATTCTTGCTGACGATCATTCCCCACACCCTGAGCGAAACCATCATGGCGTCGTACCAGCCAGGTCGCCGGGTGAATCTGGAAGTGGACTTGCTGGCGCGTTATCTGGAGCGCCTGCTGTTGGGCGACAAGGCTGCAGAGCCAACTTCTGGAAACATCACCGAAAGCTTTCTGGCCGCCAACGGCTACCTCAAATCCTGAAGCTTTTAATTGCGAAAAAGGGGGTGCCTTGTGGCGCTCAATAGCATCGAAGAACTGGTTGAAGACATCCGCCAAGGCAAGATGGTCATCCTCATGGATGACGAAGACCGCGAGAACGAAGGCGACCTGATCATGGCCGCCGAGTGCTGCCAGCCTGAACACATCAACTTCATGGCCAAGCACGCCCGTGGCCTGATTTGCATGCCGATGAGCCGCGAACGCTGCGAACTGTTGAAGCTGCCACTGATGGCGCCGCGCAACGGTTCCGGGTTCGGCACCAAGTTCACCGTCTCGATCGAAGCCACCACCGGCGTCACCACCGGCATCTCCGCCGCCGACCGCGCGCGCACCGTGCAGGCTGCTGCCGCCAAGGACGCCAAGGCTGAAGACATCGTCAGCCCCGGCCACATCTTCCCGCTGATGGCACAACCGGGCGGCACCCTCGCTCGCGCCGGCCACACCGAAGCCGCTTGCGACCTGGCGCGCATGGCCGGTTTCGAGCCGAGCGGGGTGATCTGCGAAGTGATGAACGACGACGGCACCATGTCGCGTCGCGCCGAACTGGAAACCTTCGCCGCCGAACACAACATCAAGATCGGCACCATCGCCGACCTGATCCACTACCGGATGATCCACGAACGTACCGTTCAGCGGATTGCCGAGCAGCCGCTGGACAGCGAACTGGGCCAATTCAACCTGGTGACCTATCGTGATTCGGTGGAAGGCGACGTGCACATGGCGCTGACCTTGGGCACCGTGTGCGCCGACGAACCGACGCTGGTGCGCGTGCACAACATGGACCCGCTGCGCGACTTGCTGATGGTCAAGCAGCCCGGCCGCTGGAGCCTGCGCGCCGCCATGTCTGCGGTCGCCGAGGCTGGTAGCGGCGTGGTGCTGTTGCTCGGTCACCCGCTCGATGGCGACGTTTTGCTGGCGCATATCCGCGAAACCGCCGAGCACGTTCCGGCGAAAAAACCGACCACCTACAGCATCGTCGGTGCCGGTTCGCAGATCCTGCGCGACCTCGGTGTGCGCAAAATGCGCCTGATGAGTGCGCCAATGAAATTTAATGCGATATCCGGTTTCGATCTGGAAGTTGTAGAATACGTGCCCTCCGAATAATGACCGGTTGTTTCCAGTCCTTGATTCGCGGTTAACACATCACTGAGGGATGCGTAGAAAACGCGTCCCGGCTCTTTAAGAGATCTAACGAATGACCCTGAAGACCATCGAAGGTACCTTCATCGCCCCTAAAGGCCGCTACGCTTTGGTAGTGGGCCGTTTCAACAGCTTCGTTGTTGAAAGTCTGGTCAGCGGTGCAGTTGATGCCCTGGTTCGCCACGGCGTGAGCGAAAGCGACATCACCATCATCCGCGCGCCTGGCGCCTTCGAAATCCCGCTGGTTGCGCAAAAAGTAGCCCAGAAGGGCGAATACGCGGCAATCATCGCCCTGGGCGCGGTCATTCGTGGCGGTACTCCGCACTTCGAATACGTCGCCGGCGAATGCACCAAGGGCCTGGCCCAGGTGTCCATGGAGTTCGGCGTGCCAGTCGCTTTCGGCGTGCTGACCGTTGATTCCATCGAGCAAGCCATCGAACGTTCCGGCACCAAGGCCGGTAACAAAGGTGCCGAAGCTGCCCTGTCCGCTCTGGAAATGGTCAGCCTGCTGGCACAGTTGGAGGCCAAGTGATTAGCGACGACAGCGATCAGTTCAACCCGCGCGATCCAAAGCCTGCGGATGCCGGCAAGCCATCGAAAAGCGTCAAGCGTCGCGAAGCCCGTCAGCTCGCGACTCAGGCGCTGTACCAATGGCACATGGCCAAGCAATCGTTGAACGAGATCGAAGCGCAGTTTCGCGTCGATAACGATTTCAGCGATGTCGACAGCGCCTACTTCCGCGAAATCCTTCACGGGGTTCCGGCAGGCGTTGACAAGATCGATGCTGCGCTGGCGCCATGCCTGGACATCACCATCGAAGAGCTGGACCCGGTTGAACTGGCCGTCCTGCGTCTGTCGACCTGGGAACTGCTGGAACGCGTCGATGTGCCGTACCGCGTGGTGATCAACGAAGGTATCGAGCTGGCGAAGGTCTTCGGTTCCACCGACGGCCACAAGTTCGTCAACGGTGTCCTCGACAAGCTCGCCCCGCGTCTGCGTGAAGCTGAAGTGAAGGCGTTCAAGCGCTAACCAGCGCTTGAAACTGTGATGGGCGAGTTTGAGCTGATCCGCCACTTCTTCGCCGCCGCGCCTTGTGCGCAGGGCGGCGAGGGCGTTGCACTGGGGATCGGCGACGATTGCGCCTTGCTCGCTGTTCCTCTCGGGGAACAGTTGGCTGTTTCCACCGACACGCTGGTTGCCGGCGTGCATTTCGCAGATCCCTGCGACCCGTTTTTGCTCGGTCAGCGCTCGCTGGCTGTAGCGGTCAGCGACTTGGCCGCCATGGGCGCAACCCCCGTTGCCTTTACCCTTGCCCTGACCTTGCCGACGGTGACCGCCGATTGGCTGGACGCTTTCGCCCGTGGCTTGAACGTCATGGCGCAGAGCTGTGGCGTGGCGTTGGTCGGCGGCGACACCACCCGTGGCCCGTTGAGCCTGACCCTGACCGTATTCGGCCGCGTGCCCGCCGCGCTGGCGCTGACCCGCAGCGGCGCGTTGCCCGGCGACTTGTTGTGTGTCGGCGGCGAGTTGGGCAATGCCGTCGGCGCCTTGCCGCTGGTGCTTGGCCAGCGCAGCGCCGACGAGGCGATCGCCGATCCATTGCTGCGACATTACTGGTCGCCGCAACCGCAACTGGCCCTCGGTCAGGCGTTGCGCGGCAAAGCCACGTCGGCGCTGGATATCTCTGATGGGCTGCTCGCCGATTGTGGGCACATCGCGCTGGCGTCGAAGGTTGGCCTTCGGATCGAGCTGAACCGCTTGCCGTTGTCCGAGGCGCTGGTGGCTTTTCTCGGTGAAAAAGGCGCGCAGGACGCGGCCCTCAGCGGTGGCGACGATTACGTCCTGGCGTTCACTTTGCCTCCCGTGGAATTGGCGCAACTGCTCGCCGATGGCTGGCCGGTCCATGTGGTTGGTCACGTTGTGAGCGGGCAGGGCGTGGTGTTGCTCGACGCCGATGGACAGGACATCACCCCGCAAACCCGGGGCTATCAACATTTTCGGGAAACCCGGTGAGCGCTCTGCTCAAACGGGTTTCGGCAGACTTTGTCACCGCTGTGATCTGGCGTAATTGCTGGCGATTCAGCACATCTGGCGGCTGTTTCGGTGCGTTGCCCAAGGCTGGCGGCAACTGCGGCTGGATAGTTGCGCTACCCTTTATTCGTTGCGGCAGACGTTGCCCGGTCGGGGATGTTGGGGCTTCTGCGAATTTTCGCCTGAGTGAAACAGGGGACAAGGGATGGCTCGACGCTGGTTGAGGCGCTGGTTAACCATCGGTTTCGCGCTGTGCTGCTCGCTTGCACAAGCGGTGGATGCGCTGCCGACGCCGTCGGTGATTCATCTGGCCAGCGAAGACTGGGAAGAATACACCGCCGCTGACGGCCACGGCCTCGGTTGGGACGTGCTGCGCGCCGTGTTCGAACCGGCCGGGGTCAAACTGGATATTCGCACCGAGCCCTATACCCGCGCCGTCGGCCTGGCCCAGCGTGGCGAAGTGGACGCGTGTGTCGGCGCTTATCGCGATGAAACCAGCGACCTGCTGTACCCGCACTGGAACTTCGACACCGATCACATCTACGCCTTGGGCCTGGCGAGCAATCCGCCACCGACCCTGGACACTCTCGGCAGCTATCGACTGGCTTGGGTGCGGGGCTATAAATATCAGGATTACCTGCCCAACGTGCAGCGCTTCAATGAAGTGGTGCGGCGCACTGGAATCCTCTCGATGCTGACCCACAACCGCGCCGACTATTACATCGATGCCCTGACCGAAATCGATTACCTGGTCGCCCGCGCCAGGGATCCTGCGCAGTTTCGCCGCACGCACATTGCCGAATTGCCGCTGTACCTGTGCTTCGCCGACAACCCCAAGGCGCGCACGTTGATGGCGTTGTTCGATCAGCGCATGGCAGTGCTGGTGAAAAGCGGCGAGCTGAAGCCGATCTTCGCCAAGTGGAAACAACCGTACCCGTTTGACCCGGATTGACGCCGATCACCCTGCCGACACCAAGTCTTGTAGGAGTGGGCCTGCTCGCGATGGCGGTGGGTCAGTCACACTTATGTCGAATGTGCCAACGCTATCGCGAGCAGGCTCACTCCTACAGGGACTATGAGGCGTCTGGTTGATCAAACATTTTGATTGTTATGCCCCATAATTCAGCCTAAGCGCCCGTTGGAACCTGCTGTTACAATGCCGCCTCTGCGAATCTCCAGTACTTATTGATCAGGAGCACAACGGTGCCTGTCGTTTTTGTTGCCGCTTCGAAGCTGCCAACGCCTTTTGCGCAATTCACCATGCACGGCTTTCTCGATGAAGAGAACGGGCGCGAGCACGTCGTACTGAGCCTGGGTGAGTTCGCCGACGGTGCCCCGGTACTCGGTCGGTTGCACTCCGAATGCCTGACCGGCGATGCCTTGTTCAGCCAGCGTTGCGACTGCGGTTCGCAACTGGAAGCGGCGCTGCAAGCCATCGCCCGCGAAGGTCGCGGCGTGTTGCTGTACTTGCGTCAGGAAGGTCGCGGCATTGGCCTGTTGAACAAGATCCGCGCTTATGAATTGCAGGACGGCGGCGCCGACACCGTTGAAGCCAACGAGCGTCTGGGCTTCGCCGCCGATCAGCGCGATTACGCCATGTGCCTGCCGATGCTTGAGCATCTGGGCGTGAAGTCACTGCGCTTGATGACCAACAACCCGCGCAAGGTCAAAGCCATGACCGACATGGGCATCGTCGTCGCCGAGCGCGTGCCGCTGCACACCGGGCATAACCCGCATAACAAACTGTATCTGGCGACCAAGGCCAGCAAGCTCGACCACATGATGGGCAACGAGCATCAGGGCGAGGCAGACCGGGCGTGACGCGCGGTCAGGTGCGGCGGCGACTGTCCTTTAACTGGTGGCAATACCTGGCGCTGGCGTTGGTGCCGTTGTTCGTGATCAACGGCGTGTTTGGCCAGACCGAGGCGATTCTGCCGGTGTTGGCGATGCCGTTGTTCATTGCCGGCGTGGCCTCGATGTTTGTCAGCCTGAAGTTTTTCGGCGGCTACAAACATGCGCTGATCGCCACCCAAAAAGCCCTCGACACACCTGAAGAGCCGGCCGCGTGGATTGCCCTCGCGGCCAAGCGCCGCACGGCGTTTCTGGCGGCCAGCCTGCCGGCGTGGATCGGCGCATTGGCAGTGTTCGTCGGCCTCGAAGCGGTGCCGCTGATGTTGCTGGCGCTGTCCACCGCCGTGCTGTTTTACCTCTACCGTATCCCGCGTCAACTCGGCTGATGCTTCGCGTCTGGCTGGCGGTTTTGCTGCTGGCCGTCAGCGGCTCTTCATTGGCCGTGGAGCGTGTCGTCAGCCTCGCGCCGTCCCTGACGGAAATCGTCGTCGAGCTGGATTCAGCGGACTTGCTGGTCGGGGTGCTGGATGCCGGCGAACGTCCTGTGGCGATTAAAGATCTGCCTTCAGTGGGCCGCTATGGCCAGTTGGACATGGAGCGGCTGCTCAGCCTCAAACCTGATTTGCTGTTGCTCTGGCCTGGCAGCGTCGGCCCGGCGCAGCGTGAACAACTCAAGCGCTTGAACATTCCCACCTACGTCGCCGAACCGCACAACCTCGAACAACTCACCACACAAATTGCCGCGATCGCCGAGCAACTCGGCCGAGCGCAGCGGGGCGTGGTGTTGGCGGCGCAGCTGCGGCAGAAACTGGATAACCTGCGCCAGCGCTACCGTCGGGACACGCCGTTGCAGGTGTTCTATCAAGTCTGGGATCGGCCGCTGTACACCGTCGGTGGCGGGCAAATCATCAGCGATGCGTTGCAGGTGTGCGGGGCACGCAATGTGTTTGCCGACCTGACGTTGCCGGCGCCGCAAATCAGCGTCGAGGCGGTGTTGCAGCGCAACCCCGAAGTGATTCTGGCCAGTGATCAGGCGCAGTTGGATGCGTGGAAAGCCTGGCCGCAAGTGACGGCCGTGGCGCGCGGACAATTGTTGTTGGTGACCGACAAAGGCCTGGAGCGGCCGAGCGGGCAGATGATCGAAGCGACTGCGAAGCTCTGCAAAATCATCGCGCCAGAGCGTTAGAAAACCCTGTGGCGAGGGGGCTTGCCCCCGTTCGGTTGCGCAGCGACCGCAGTCCAGTCACCGCGGTCGGCTTGGCAAACGCGGTGGCTGCATTGGGGCTGCTGCGCAGCCCAACGGGGGCAAGCCCCCTCGCCACAATTGATCGCGCCAGATTTTAGAGCCGGACTTTACAGCTCCGGCGTCCAGGTCACCCCGAACATCCACGCCCGACCTTCTTCGCGATAGCCATATTGGCTGCTGCCATAGCTGTACAACGCGCGGCTGTAGCCCTTGTCGAGCAAGTTGTCGACCTTCAGCTCAAGCTGCACTTCGCGGTTCAGCGCCCAACTGCTGCGCAAACCGAGCAGCGCGTAACCGCCCAAGGCTTGCGCGTTGTTCTCGTCGTCATAACTGCCGCTGACCGCCTGCCAACTGGCGCCCAGACCCAGCCGATCAAATTGTCGATCCAGATCCAGACTCAACGTGCGCCGCGCCCGCCGCGCCAGGGTGTGGCCGCTGTCGCGATCACGCGGGTCGATGATCGCCACGCCGAGGTTGCTCTGCCAGCCGAACAATTCCTGTTTCAGCGCCGCTTCGAACCCGTTGATCCGCGCTGAAGCGACGTTCTGCGGGCCGTTGCCGCCGAAGATAATCGCGTCTTCAAGGTCGGTGCGGTGCAGCGAGGCTTCCAGTCGGCTGCGCTCGCTCAACTGACTGCGCCACTGCACTTCGTAGCTTTTCGAGGTTTCCGGTTTGAGGTCCGGGTTGCTGAAATCCGGGTAATACAGGTCATTGAAGGTCGGCGCGCGGAAGCCTTCGCTGTAGGTCAGCAGCACGTCGTTGTTCGGGTTCAGCGGCAGGGTGAAGGTGCCGCTCCAACTGTTCTGGCCGCCGAACTGCTGGTTCTGGTCGCGACGCAAACCCAGCTCCGTGGAGAAGCTGTCGGCCTTGTAGCGATGCTGGATAAACGCGGCACGGTTCCAGCGGCTGTCCTCGTCGAACGGCGTGCTGCTGTTGACCCGGTCCTCGTACCAGTCGCCGCCGACGATCAAACTGTTGCGCGCGTCGAGCGTCAGGTCGTTCTGCCAGTTCACCGAGTCGCGGTAAGTGTTGAACACGCTGCGCTCGTCGCTGAGTTTGTCGAAAGTCTTTTCGCGGTTTTCGCTGTGGCCGAATTCGAGGCGGGTTTTCCACACGTCATTGATGCGCGCATCGACGTAACTGCTGAGGCTGCTGACGTCGAAATCGCTGTAAGGCTGCTGCTGCAGCGATTCGAAGGTATTCGGGTCGAAGCGCCCGAACGGGTTGTCGAATTCGCTTCTGCCGCGGTTATCCAGGAGGTTGGCGCCGATTTCGATGTCGTCGGTCAGCGCATGGCTGAGGCTCAGGCTCAGCGATTTGTTGCGGTATTCATCGTGATCGCCGTCGCTTGGATATGACTCGGTCGTGCGGTCGATCCCGGCTGTTTCATCGAGGCTGGCGCCGAGGTTGAAGCGGGTTTTGTCGTCGCCACCGGACACGCCGAGGCTGCGTTCCCACGTTTGATTGCTGCCGAAACCGACGTGCAGGCGCGGCTGCAAGCCCGGTTCGGTGCCGCGTCGGGTGAAAATCTGGATGACCCCGCCAATCGCATCGCTGCCATAAATCACCGAGCGCGAGCCGCGTAACACTTCCACGCGCTCGACTTGCTCGATGTTGATGTGTTGCAGGTTGCTGTCGCCGGACGTCGAGTTGCCGATGCGCTGGCCGTCGACCAGCACCAGGCTTTGCGCCGATTTGGTCCCGCGAATGTAAATCCCCGGCAAGCTGCCGCGCCCCCCGGTTTGCCCGACTTGCACGCCCGGCACGCGGCGCAACAGGTCGGTGACGCTGCTCGGTTGCAGGCGATCAATGTCGTCGCGGGTGAACACTGTGTTGGCGGCGCTGCTGTCGTTGCGCGCTTCGACCTGGCGGTTAGCGCTGATTAGCACGTCGGGGAGCTTCAGCGCCTGATCGCGCTCGAAGGTGTCGGCCAGGAGTTGGCCGGCCGGCAGGAGTGTCAGCGTCAGGGCGAGAGGAGAGAGTTTCATAGATATCCGTAGCAAACACGGTACTTGTAGGAGCGAGGCTTGCCCGCGAAGAGGCCATAACATCCAACATCTAGGTTGCCTGTTAAAACGCCTTCGCGGGCAAGCCTCGCTCCTACAGGGGCGGGGGAATTACTTGGCAAGCAGTTGTAAACGCTCACGCACCGACGCTTCGATCCCGGCTTCATCCAACCCGCACTCGGCGAGCATTTGCGCAGGTTTGGCGTGTTCGACGTAGGTGTCCGGCAAGCCGAGGTGCAGCATCGACTTGAGGATGTTTTCCCGCGCCAGGAACTCGCTGACTGCGCCACCGGCGCCGCCCATGATCGCGTTCTCCTCGACGGTCACCAGCAACGTGTGACTGCCGGCGATTTCGCGGACCAGTGCTTCGTCCAGCGGTTTGACGAAACGCATGTCGACCACGGTCGCATCCAGCGTTTCCGCGACTTTCAGCGCTTCGGTCAATTGCACGCCGAACACCAGCAGGGCGACATTTTTGCCTTGGCGGCGCACCACACCTTTGCCGATTTCAATCGGTTGCAGGTCTTTCTCGATCACCGCATTCGGGCCGTTGCCGCGCGGGTAACGCACCGCCGCCGGGCCGTTGTACAGGTGACCGGTGGTGAGCATTTTGCGTAATTCGTTTTCATCGCTCGGGGTCATTACCAGCATGCCGGGGATGCAGCGCAGGTACGACAGGTCAAAACTGCCGGCGTGCGTCGGGCCGTCTTCGCCCACTAAACCTGCGCGGTCGATGGCGAACAACACGTCGAGGTTTTGCACCGCCACGTCGTGCACCAATTGGTCGTAGCCGCGCTGGAGGAATGTCGAATAAATCGCCACCACCGGTTTCGCGCCTTCGCACGCCATGCCGGCCGCGAACGTTACTGCGTGTTGCTCGGCTATCGCCACGTCGAAATAGCGCAGCGGGAAACGCTCGCTGAACGCCACCAGATCCGAGCCTTCCTTCATCGCCGGAGTGACCCCGACCAGGCGCGGATCAGCTTCGGCCATGTCGCACAGCCATTCTCCAAACACCCCGGAATACTTCGGCCCGCTGGCCTTTTTCGGCGAGGCGGGCGGGGCGTCCACGGGTTCCAGTTTGGTGATCGCGTGATAACCGATCGGGTCGACTTCCGCCGGGGCGAAGCCTTTGCCTTTCTTGGTGACGATGTGCAGGAATTGCGGGCCTTTGAGGTCGCGCATGTTGCGCAACGTGGCGATCAGCGTCGGCAGGTCGTGGCCGTCGATCGGGCCGATGTAGTTCCAGCCAAGCTCTTCGAACAGCGTGCCGGGGACCAGCATACCCTTGGCGTATTCTTCGGTACGCCGGGCAATTTCCCAGGCGCCGGGCAGGCGCGACAGGACTTTTTTGCTGCCCTCTCGCATGCTCGCGTAAGTGCGGCTGGAGAGAATCTTTGCAAGATAATTCGACAGGCCACCGACGTTGCGCGAGATCGACATGTCGTTGTCGTTGAGGATCACCAACATGTTGGCGTTGACTTCCGGCGCGTGGTTCAGTGCTTCGAACGCCATGCCAGCGGTCAACGCGCCGTCGCCGATCACCGCGATGGCTTTGCGATCACTGTTTTGCAGGCGGGCGGCGATGGCCATGCCCAGCGCAGCGCTGATCGAGGTGCTGGAGTGGCCGACGCCAAAGGTGTCGTACTCGCTCTCGGAGCGCCGCGGGAAAGCGGCGACGCCGTCCTTCTGGCGCAGCGTGGCCATGCGCTCGCGACGGCCAGTGAGGATTTTGTGCGGATACGCCTGATGACCAACGTCCCACACCAGCCGGTCGTCCGGGGTGTCGAAGACGTAATGCAGCGCGATGGTCAGCTCGATGACGCCCAGGCCAGCACCGAAATGCCCACCGGTCTGGCCGACCGTGTAGAGCAATTCCAGGCGCAATTCATCGGCCAGGGTTTCCAGCTCGGCTTCGCCTAACCGGCGCAGGCCGTCCGGCGTATTCGCGCGGTCGAGCAAGGGCGTGGTCGGGCGCGTGCGGGGAATCTCATGAAACGTCGTGGGCATCAGGCGAATCGTTATAGGTATAGAAGAGGCGGCAGTTTACCTGATGCATCGGCCCCTGCCCACGCGTTGCGTTTTTTTGGCGGATGCGCTGTCAGCTGCGGCGCTCGACGATATAACGCGCCAGATCGCGCAAAGGCTCGGCAGCCGCGTCAAACGGTCGCAGCGCATGCAGGGCCTGATCGCGCAGTTCCAGGGCATAAGCCTTGGCCGCGTCGAGACCGAGCAATGCCGGGTATGTCGGCTTGTCCCGGGCAATATCGGCGCCCTGGCGTTTGCCGAGGGTTTCGGTATCGCTTTCGACGTCGAGAATGTCGTCCTGCACCTGAAACGCCAGGCCGATCGCCTGTGCGTAAGTCTGCAACGACTTCAGTTCGTCCTTCTCGGCGCGGCCACTGGCCAGCGCGCCGAGCTTGACGCTGACCTCAATCAGCGCGCCGGTCTTGTGCCGGTGCATGTATTCGAGGGCTTTCTGATCGAGCTTCAAACCGACCGAACCGAGGTCGATGGCTTGCCCGCCGACCATGCCCGCCGGGCCGGCCGCCAACGCCAGAGCGCTGACCATGTGCAGCGAAGTTTGCGCATCCGGGGCGCTCAGGCGCGGGTCGAGCAGGGCGCTGAACGCCAGGCTCTGCAAACCGTCACCGGCGAGAATGGCGCAGGCTTCATCGAATTTCTTGTGCGTAGTCGGCTGGCCGCGACGCAAATCGTCGTCGTCCATCGCCGGCAAGTCGTCGTGCACCAGCGAATATGCGTGGATCAACTCCACCGCACACGCCGCGCCGTTGGCCTGTTCAGCCTTGCCGCCAAGCGCTTCGCACGCCGCGTAAGCCAGCAGCGGACGCACGCGTTTGCCGCCATTCATCACGCTGTAACGCATGGCTTCATAGAGGCGCGCGAGTTCAGCGCTCGGCGGGGTGAACAGGGTTTCCAGCGCGGCGTTGACGCGAGCCTGGCTGGTCGCCGAATACGCTGCGATCATTCTGGCTGATCCGCTTCGAAGGGTTCCTCGGCCAGCTCGCCATCACGCTCGAGCAGCACTTGGACTTTTTGCTCGGCCTGCGCCAGCGCTGCCTGGCAATCGCGGGTCAGACCGATGCCTTGCTCGAAAGCCGTCAGCGAATCTTCCAGCGACAACTCGCCATTCTCCAGCCGCTCGACCAGCGTTTGCAGGTCAGCGAGGGATTGTTCGAAATCCAGTGCAGCTTTTTTGCGGGCCATGGGCGGCTATTTCCGGTTGACGTTAAACCGGCGCGACACTAGCAGACATGGGGGTTATGGGCAAATGAGCGCGGGCGTTTGAACGGGTGACCAGGACTGAAACAACCTGAAAGCGATCCGCTCTGGGAATGAAGCCAGCCATGCCACACAGATCACCTGTGGGAATGAAGCCAGCCATACCATGCAAATCCCCTGTGGCGAGCGAGCTTGCTCGCGCTGGGTCGCGCAGCGGCCCCAAACCCTCCACCGAGTTCTATCTGAATCAGCGCAATCGGCAATTCGCGACTGCTGCGCAGCCGAACGCGAGCAAGCTCGCTCGCCACAGAAATAGGTGGTTATTTCGCCTATTCGGCTCATTTAGTGAGCCGAATAATCCGGCTATTCGGCTCACGTCCGTCAGGTGCCGTGATTCCTACGGCAATTAACGACGGATCCGATTGTTAAAAAACTGCCGAATGGCTAATCTTCGCGGCTTCTACGACCCGATCGTCACGGGTCATTTTGACGAAACACAGTTTTGCTATCTGTGACGCGCCGAGGATCGGGCGCAGGGTTTCGTTGTGCATGGCAGGAGGCGTTGCATGCGTGGGTTTCTTTCACTGCTGATGATCACGGTCTGGGCCAACGCGGCTTGGGCCGAGCCAACGGCTGAGCTGTCGGAGCCGGTGGGCGGCTGGCGTTTCAACGGCTTGCTCGATCGCAGTGAAAACCCGCAGGTGGCCTACCCGACACCGCCGATCGATCGCGGCGTGCAGCGCAACCGCACGATGATCGAAGGCCAGCTCAAGGCCATCGGCACCCAGCGCGGGCCGCACACCCTGGCGGTCAACGGCAATCCCTTGAATCTCTACACCGATGACGCCGGCCGTTTCGCCCGGCCGTATGCGTTCGGCGCCGGTTCCAACAGCGTCGAAGTGCGCAGCGCCGAAGGCAAATCACTCAAACGCGTTCAATTCTACGAAGCCAACAATCTGCGCACCCCGGCGCGGATTCGCGTGGTGCTGGGTTGGGACGATCCGAAAGCCGAACTCGACTTGCACATCGTTACGCCCGACGGTCAGCACGCGTTCTGGGCGCGCCCGGCGATGAGCAATGGCGGCGGCCTCGACCCCGATGGCGTCGATGGCCCCGGCCCCGAAATGTTCACCATGACCGCGCCGATGCATGGCACCTATCTGGTTTACGTGAACTATTGGGGCAACTTCGGCAACGGCGGCTATAACTTTGACGAGGCCAGCAACCAGAACGAGGTGATTACCTCGCAGATCAACCTGGTGCTCAACGAAAACACCGTCGACGAAAAACGCGAAACATTCATCGTGCCCCTGCGGGCCATCGGTGATCTGTTGCTGGTCAAGACTTTCAACTATTAAGCATCCCGCTCCACGGATGAATTGCTGAGCTTTGGGAACATGAGCGTGAACATGAGCGATAACACTACTTCACCAGCAGTTGCCCCGGCCGCCGAAACGCCTGCCGGCAAACCTTCCCGGCGCTGGCCAGCCGTGCTGGTCGGGCTGTGCCTGGTCGCCGGGGTGGCGGCGGGGTTGGGCTGGTTCATGCAAAAACCCAAAGCGCCGCCGGTGGAACTGGCCAGTGACAAACTGGGTATGAGCCGCCCGGACGGTCTGCTCGAAACCCATTCCCTGAGCCAATTGCCCAAAGACCTGCTGGCGGTGCCGTTCCTCAAGGAAACCCTCACCGAAGATTTCGTCTTCTATTACGAAGCGCACGCCGATCGCCTCGGTTTGATCGGCAGCTTGCGGCGGATCATTTACGAACATGACTTGAAGCTGCAGGACAGCCTGATCGAGCAACTCTTCGATCAACCGGCAGACGTAGCGCTGTGGCGTGGGGCGGATGGTCGCCTGAAAGACTTTTTGCTGGTGATGGATCGCGGTGGTCTGGCGAAAGTCCTGGAGCCGCTGGCCAAGGTTGCGCTGGATGACACGCAACTGACCCAGGTCGGCACGGTGAAAGTCGGCGCCGATGACGTGGCGCTTTATCAACTGACCTACAACGCCAGCCGTGCGCTGCTGTTCGCCTCGCATGGCGACAAATTGGTGGTGCTGTCGAACCCGGCCAAACTCTATGACGCCGAGAGTGGTGTTTCTGAAGAGTCGGGCGCGGTGTCCACCAAGTCCATCGCCGCGCTGCTCAACGGCGACAAACTGTTCCCCGAAGCCTTCGGTCTGCCGCCGCGTGCGCCGGAAGTGAAACAACGTTTGTCGGTGAATTCCAGCGTGCTGGCCATGGGGTATCAGCGCTTCATCCCGAATTTCGCCGGTCTGCGTTTCGACATGGACGACAAAGGCTGGCACAGCTTTTTGGCGATGGACGAACTGGAGAACCAGCCGGACTTCGATTTCAAACCGATCTGGCAAGCCATGCCGATGGGCGCCAGCGCCTGCGTAGCCTTGCCGCTCGCCGCCGAACAACAGAAACCGCTGCTGATAAAACTCGGCGCCGAAGAACAAGTAGCGCAGGCCCTGACCGAACACATGGCCGGCGCTGCGGGCCTGTGCTGGTACGCCGATTCGCGGCTGTACACGCCGTTGCTGGTGGCCAGCCTCAACGACAACGACATTGCAAAACTTGATGGCGACCTGGGCAAGCTGTTCGGTTCGATGGTCGGCGCCTACGAAGGCAACGTCGAGGAGCACGCGTTCCCGGTGGTCGAGAAACAGCAAGGTGAAACGCGCCAGTGGCTGCGTCAGGTCAGCTCCAATTTCGGCCCGTACAAAGCCAAGGACGCCGAGAACCCGGACGCGATCACCGGCAAGGCTTTCATGAAAGTCAGCCTCGCCCGTCACGGTTCGACGCTGCTGTTTTCCCTCGACGACAAACTGGTCGACAAGGCGCTCGGCACACTCGACAAACGCTTCCCGCCGATGGCCGACGTGGTGCCGAAAGACCTGCTGATGCCGGTGTATTTCGGTCCGGACTCGATGGCGCAACTGATGCAACAGGAAACCCTCGACAGCCTGCCGCAGGACATGGAGCCGGTGTTCTACAACGCCGCGCAAACTTACCTGATGCCGAAGCTGCGCAAGCTCGGCGGTTACGGCAAGTACGCCCTGACCCTTCCCGAAGGCAGCGAGCCGGACGGCCATTGGCAATGGTTGCCGCTGGAGTGGAAAGCCCTGTGACCACCCTTATCCGAGGCCTCGGGCTGCTGGCGATGTTGCTCGGCAGTCGCGCGTTTGCCACTGAGGCGCCGCCGCTGGATGTGCAGCAATCGCAGGTGTTCCGCGCCTGGTTTGTGCGCATTGCCCAAGAGCAACTGACCCAAGGCCCGAGCCCGCGCTGGTTCCAGCAGGATTGCGCGGGACTGGTGCGCTTTGCCGCCAACGAAGCGCTGAAAGTGCATGACGACAAATGGCTGCGCAGCAATGGTCTGTCCAATCGCTACCTGCCGCCGGAGCTGCAACTGAGCGACGCGCAACGCAGCCTCGCCCAGCAATGGCAGCAGGGCGGCGGCAAAGTCGGGCCCTACGTCAACGCGATCAAACTGATCCAGTTCAACAGCCATCTGGTGGGCCGCGACGTGGCCCAGGCCCGGCCCGGCGACCTGATGTTTTTCGATCAGGGCGACGACCAGCACCTGATGATCTGGATGGGTCGCTTCATCGCCTATCACACCGGCACCATTACCCCCACTGACAACGGCATGCGATCCGCGAGCCTGCAGCAACTCATGACATGGAAGGACACCCGATGGATACCCGACGCAGCCAACCCCAACTTCATCGGCGTCTATCGACTGAACTTTCTCTCCCAATGATCGGTGCCCGCATGTTGCGTTTACTGCCTCTGCTGTTGGTTTTAGCGCTGCCGTTTTCGGCGGTGAATGCCGAAGACACCGTCGAGCCGAGCGGCTATACGCCGGTCTCCGGTGAAAGTTTTTTCCTGTTGGCGGACAGCAGTTTCGCCGCCGACGAACAAGCGATGGTGCGCCTCGAAGCACCGGGTCGCGATTATCGCCGCTTCCGCATGGAGCCTTATGGCGGCGCCGATATTCGCGTGTATCGCATCGACAAACCGCTGGATTTCCTCAAGCGTCAGAAGAACCTGCATCGCGTGGTCAGCGACGGCCAGTTCAAGGGCGAAGGGCTGTCGAACACCCTCGCGTACCTGTGGGACAACTGGTACCGCAAGTCCCGTCGCGTGATGCAACGGGCGTTTTCCTACGAGTCGCGTAAACAAGTCACCGAGGAGGTGCCCGAACTGAAGATGGGCAACGCGATTGCCGCGCCAACGCCCTACGACGCTCAGCCGCAATTCGCGCTGATTCCGGGCCTGCCGGTGGTCAGCCAATTCCGTTATCCGCTGTGGGAGGCCAAACCGATCCAGCCGCCGACCGGAGTCAATCTGGACGGTTCTTCCAGCGAATTCGTCAGCGTCTCGCCGGGCAACGTCTACATTCCGTTGGGTCATCTGAAGCCGGGCCTGTACCTGGTCGAAGCGCTGATCGGCAAGTACCGCGCGACCACCATGGTCTTCGTGTCCAACACCGTCGCCGTGAGCAAAATTGCCGGCGATGAACTGCTGGTGTGGGCCGCGCGCAAACACGAAGGCAGTTCGGTGCCGAAGGTCAATGTGCTGTGGACCGACGGCCTGGGTGTGATGAGCAGCGGCGCGACTGACACCGATGGTTTGCTGCGTCTCAAACACGTCAGCCCGGAGCGTTCGTTCGTGATCGGTGAAGACGAAGAGGGCGGGGTGTTTGTCTCGGAAAACTTCTATTACGACAGCGAAATCTACGACACCAAACTCTACGCATTCACCGACCGGCCGCTGTACCGTCCGGGCGATTGGGTGTCGCTGAAAATCGTCGGTCGCGAGTTCAAGAACGCCCGCGATTCGGTGGCGCCGAGCGCTGCCGACGTCAACGTCACCGTCCTTGATGCCACCGGCACCGCCCTGCAAACGTTGGCGCTGAAACTTGATTCCAAATCCGGCACGCAAGGGCGTTTCCAGTTGCCGGATAACGCGGTGGCGGGTGGTTACGAATTGCGTTTCAGCTACAAGGATCAGGCCTACAGCAGTGCCTTCCGCGTGGCTGAATACATCAAGCCGCACTTCGAGATTTCGCTGAATCTGGCCAAGCAGGATTACCGCACCGGCGAACCGGTGAAGGGCAATCTGGTGCTGCTGTACCCGGACGGCAAGCCAGTGGTCGGGGCCAAATTGACCCTGAGCCTGCGCGCCCAGCAACTGTCGATGGTCGATAACGAGCTGCAATACCTCGGGCAATTCCCGATCGAGCTGACCAGCACCGAACTCACTACCGACGCCAAGGGCAGCGCGACCCTCGACCTGCCGGCCACCGACAAACCGAGCCGCTACATGCTCAGCGTGTTCGCCAGCGATGGCGCGGCGTATCGGGTCAAGACCACCAAGGAAATCCTCATCGACCGTGGCGCCGCCAACTTCAGCCTGCGCGCGCCGCAACGGTTCAGCGCGGTGGGCGACAAGGTTGCGTTCAAATACGCCAACGAGGGCGGCAGCGAGCAAACCAAAGCGGTCACGCCGAGCAGCTACAGCTGGGTGCGTCTGGAAGACCAGAGCACTGGCGAAGGCAAACTCGCGGCCAAGGACAAAGGCTTCAGCCTCGCGTTCGAGCGGCCGGGCACCTACAACCTGACGTTGAAGGATGAACACGGCCGCGTGATCGGCGCGACCGGGCATTCGGTCACCGGCGACGGCGTCAAAGCCGTGCCGGGCACCGTCGAAATTGTCTTCGACAAAGCCGAGTACAAGGCTGGCGACGAGGCGCTCGCCTTGATCACGTTCCCCGAGCCGATCAGCGATGCGCTGTTGTCGCTGGAGCGCGACAAAGTCGAGGCCACGGCGCTGCTGTCCAAGGGCGGCGACTGGCTGAAGATGGAAAAACTCAGCGAAACCCAATACCGCGCGCGCATTGCGGTGAAGGACAATTTTGCACCGAACCTGACGTTCTCGGTCCTGTACACCAAGGGCGGTCAATACAGCTTCCAGAACGCCGGCATCAAGGTGATTGCACCGCAAATAGACGTGGCGATCGCCACCGATAAAGAGGCTTATCAGCCGGGCGATACGGTTTCGGTTGACCTGACAACGCAGTTCGCCGGCAAGCCGATTCCGGCGCACCTGACGGTCAGCGTCGTCGACGAAATGGTCTATGCGCTGCAACCGGAAGTCGCGCCGACCATCGACCAATTCTTCTACCACCCGCGCCGCAATAACGTGCGCACCAGCGCCAGCCTGTCGTTCATCAGCTACGACGTCGCATTGCCGGGCAGCCCCGGGGCGCCGGGCAAAGCCAACCGCAGCGAGCGCGGGGTGAAAGTGCTGGAGCGGCCGCGTCGTGAAGACGTCGACACCGCCGCATGGCAGCCGGAATTGATCACCGATGCCAACGGCAAAACCCGTTTCACCTTCAAGATGCCGGACTCGCTGACCCGCTGGCGCATCACCGCCCGCGCCATCGCCGATGACGGCCAGGTCGGGCAGAAAAAGCAATTCGTCCGTTCGGAAAAACCGCTGTACCTGAAGTGGAGCGGCCCGAGCAAATTCCGCAATGGCGACAAACCGGCACTGGGTGTATTCGCCTTCAGTCAGGCGGAAAAACCGGTCAAAGCCGAGCTGGTGATTCATTACGCCGGCACCGAACAACGGGTTCCGGTAAACCTCAACAACGGCATCAACTACATCGCGCTGCCGGCGTTTGCGCTGGCCTCCGGCGACTGGTCCGCAGAGCTGCTGCAGGACGGCAAAACCGCGGATGCGCTGGCCGTGCGCCTGACCGCCACCGGTGAAGGCTGGCAGGTGACGCAGAGCCAAAGTCTGGACGTGGCCAGCGGTGATACGCCGCTGACCTTGCCGGCCGACGCTACCGACATTCGCCTGCGTCTGGATGACAGTCCGCAAGCGCTGTTCCGCTCGGCGCTGGATGATTTGCTCAGCTATCCGTATGGCGGCGTCGAACAGACGGCCAGTCGTTTGTTGCCGCTGGGCATCGCCTATCCGGCGTTGTCGAGCAACCCGCAGATCCGCGATCGCTTGCGCCTGATCATGCAAAACAGCCGTCTGCGTCTGGTGCAAATGGCCGGGCCATCGGCGAGTTTCACTTGGTGGGGCCAGGACGGCGAGCCGGACGCGTTCCTCACCGCTTACGCCTATTACGCCGACTGGTACGCCAGCAAAGCCCTGGAACTGAGCTTGCCGCCGGAGCATTGGCAGCGGGTGTTGGAGGTGTACGCCAAGCAAGCGCCGAACACGCCGTTGCTGCAACGGGCGCTGATACTGTCGTTCGCCAAACAAATGCAATTGCCGGTGAACACGCTGCTCAGCGGTTTGATGGAGGATCTGGCGAAGGCTGGTGACGGCAACGGCGCCAACCTGATGGACGATGGTCAAGACAGCCTGGTGATGAGCGATCCGGATTCTGCGCTCGGTCTGGCGGCGGCGCGGGCGTTGACCGCTTCGTTGGCGAAGCAGTCGAAAGTGACGATGCCTGACGCATTCAGCCGTCAAGTCGCTGATGCGCAACAGCGTCTGGCCCTGAGTTCGCAGCCGTTCGCCGAGGCCCTTAACCTGTCGCTGCAACCGTTCGATCAAGTGCAAGCGCAGCAGTTGTTGCAGCGTCTGTTGCCGCAGCAATCGACCCTCGAACGCGCCTTGGCCCTGAGCTGGTTGCAACGCAGCATCGAGCAGGCGTCGCCGACCATTGCCCTGGCACCGGGCGAAGGCTGGAAGAAAAACTACGGCGCGACCGGCGAGATGTATTGGACATGGCAGGGCGCTACGCCAGTGCCAACCGTGTTGTCGCTGGCTGGGACGCAGGAACGTCCATTGCGCGCGGCGTTGAGCTTCCAGAGTCAGCAACCGCCGGTTGATCCGATGGCCGTGACCATCACCCGACGCCTGTCGCGTCTGGTGCCGGGTGACGAAGCGTTCGAGTTCAAACTTGAAGCGGTCGGCACTAAGCCGTTGTCCAGCGACAGCCTGTACCTCGACGAAGTGATCATCACCAGCAAAGCCGCGAAACCGCTGCGCTACGGCATGATCGAAGTGCCGCTGCCACCGGGCGCCGATGTCGAGCGCACCACGTGGGGCATCAAACTGTCGGGCAAGGCCGGCACCCAACCGACGGCGCTGGAGAAGGCGCGCTTCGAGCCGGGCCAGTTGGCGTATGCGATTCCGGTGGACGCGCTGAGCGGCGAATTGCGCGTGCGGCACTTGGTGCGTTTCTCGCAAAAAGGCCAGTTCAACCTGCCGCCAGTGCGTTTCACCCAGGTCTACGCGCCACAGCATCAGGCCCAGGAACAGAAACCGGCGCTCGGCCAGATCACGGTCAACTGACATGACCCGGCGGCTGGTCTGGTTGCTCCTGTGTTTGCTCCCTGCGCTGGCGACAGCGCAGGACGAACCCTTGCGACTGGGCTTCAACGGTGAACTGCTGTCGCTGAACCGCACGCAATTGCTCTCGCGGGAACCGCTGCCAGCGGATCTGCAAACGCCGCTGGGCAGTCTGTGGAAGCTGTTTGTCTACGCGTGGCTGGTCGATACCGGCGCTGATGAACCCGCTTATGCATGTCGCGGCCAGTCGAAGGAAGAAGTCTATTGCTGCACGGCTGGCGGCAAAATTGCGCGTGATCAGGCGTTGGTCAAATCCTGTGGTTTGTACTTTGAGCCCGCGCGGTTGGGCATTAATGCTGCGGATTGGCGCACGTATTGGCAGTCGCGCCAGGCGCCGGAGTGGTTGCTCAGCTTGCCGTCGTTGCAGCCGGCGACGCGGGTTTCCGTGGCTGAATTGTTGCAAGTGCTGGCGCTGATGCCGGCGCAGGATCAAGCGCGGCGCGTGTTGCTGGACGTGGTGTTGAGCGCGGCGGACGGCAATGTCGTCGGTGAACTCGGCGGCCGCCTGCGGGTGAAAACCTGGAGCTGGCTGGGCGATCAGGACCCGGCGTCGCGCCAAGGTGGTTTTGCCGGTTGGCTGGCGGATGGCACACCGATCTGGGCCGGTGGTCGCGGCACCAGTCAAATGGTCCTGCGCCATTACGGCGAAGCGCTGGCGGCGGTGTTGCCGGTTGCATTGCCTGCTGATGCCGGGCGTTGCGTCGAGGTTGGGCTGTTTTCGCGTTATCCGATTGGCCGGGTATTGGCGGGGGAGCAGGTTGTTGCTTCAGGCCCCTTGTCGGGTGATTACCGCGTTGAATTCGCTAACGGTAATCAGCTGGATATCCACAGCGCGGGCGAACTGTTTCTGCTCGATCACAAGCTTGTCGCCCGCTTGGATCGCGAGGAATACGTCGCCCGTGTTTTGCAGCGAGAGGCCAAGTCCGAACCTGTCGAAGCCGCCAAAGCACTGGCCGTCGCGATCAGAACCTACCTTTTGCAAAACGCCACGCGCAACGGCGACTGCCTGAGCATCGACGACAGCAGCAGCCGCCAACGCGTCGCGCCACGCCCGGCCACCACGCAATCGCGCAACATCGCCGCATGGACCAGCGACCTGGTTCTGGCCGGCAGCACGGTCACCTATCACTCCGACCAGCCCGGCCCGGACAAACTGTCTTGGCAGCAAGCCGTCGAACAAGCCAACGCCGGTCAACGCTACGACGCCATTCTGCTGCACGCCTACCCGCGCGCCAGCCTCAGCCGCTGGGACAATCCCGTGGCCTCCTGCGAAGCATTGCCCGCCGCGCAAGACTGGCTGCAGAAACAGCGGCGCGGCTGGCGTGCGCGGTTGGAGGGCGAGGTCGGCTACAACGAAATCAGCAGTTTTGCCGTTTGCCGCCTCGCCTTCGGCCGCCCCTATGTCGACCGCGAACGCCAGCGCATCTACGTGCGCGGCGTGCTGTCGCTGCAAGACCGCCTCGACCTGACCCACGAATACCTGCACCTGGCCTTCGAAGCACACCCCAACGGCCAGGATGAAAACTACATCGAAGGGCTCGCCCGCCACCTCTTGCTGGAATAGGCCATGAAACTCCGTTATCCACAGGTCCTCCTGTTCCTCTGTACTTGCGCCGTACTGCCGACGACCTTCGCCGCCGCCGTCACCCTCGACACCCCGGTCGGCGGCTGGCGCACCGGCGCCGCTGAAGGCGAAGGTGAAAACTTCCGTCAGCCGGTCAACTATCCGGCCTCCTCGGTGAACACCCCGGTCGGCCAAGCCAACACCGCGCGCATCAGCGGCCAGATCAACGCCACGCCGAAATCCAGCGAGCCGGGCCGATTGATCGTCAACGGCGTGAGCATGCCGCTGAAGATTGATGAGGCTGGCGGTTTTGATCGCCCGTTCTCCTTTCCGAACGGCAGCAACAGCGTCGAAGTCCGCAGCCCGGACGGCCAGCAGCGCCATCGCACCCAATTCCTCAACACCAGCGGCGGCGCCACCCCAGCCAAATTGCGCGTATTGCTGGCTTGGGACAGCGACGGCACCGACCTCGACCTGCACCTGATCACCCCGGACGGCGCACACATCTGGTACGGCGATCGATCCGCCCCCAACGGCGCCGCACTGGACGTCGACGTCACCACCGGCTACGGCCCGGAAATCTTCGCCATGCCGGCACCGCTCAAAGGCCAGTATTTGGTGTACGTGAATTATTTTGGTGGCGGGTACAGGAATGATGAAGAAGGGCAGGAAGACGCAGTGCAAGCGCTGACGACTGCGCAGGTGACGGTGATTACTGAAGAAGGGACGCCGAACGAGAAGATGGAGACTTTTTTGGTGCCGATGCGGGCGGTGGGGGAGTTGACGTTGGTTAAGGGGTTTAGTTATCCGTGAAAGAGGAATGTCGCAGCGGTGCTGCGACTGATTCAAATTAGTCAGCAGGCTGCTGACCGATTCGGTCCTGCGCATCTTGGTAAGCGGCTTCTCGTTCACGCTTTCCGATCGCAACCACAAAGACTACGACCTCCTGATCCAAAACCTGATAGATCAGTCGATATCCGGCGCTACGCAATTTGAGTTTGTAGCAGTCGGGTAGTTGGCGAAGCCGATTGGCTTCAATGCGAGGGGTTTTCGAGTACTTCAGCAAGTTTCCTCTTGAACTGTTGGCGCAACGTGTCGCCCAATTTGTTCCATTCTTTCAACGCGCGACGATCAAATTCGAGGCTATAGGTCATCCAGGCTTACCTTGACTCGCTGAGGGGCGGCCAGGCGTTCGGTGACCACTGCGATGAGGGCTTCATCCTCTTCGCTGAGTAATGCTGCTTTGAAAGGCAGTTTTCCGCGTTCGGCGACGTATTGAAGAGTTTGGCGCAGTAGTTCGGAGGGTGTTACCCCAAGCTTTTCCAGCTCGGCAAATGAACGCTGCTTCAGATCATCGTCGATGCGGATGTTGATGGAAGCCATAGTGAAATACCTGTAATGACGTTTGTCGTTACGGTAGCAATGAGTTCCTGGTCCGACAACCCCTCATTCAGTGGTTTCAGATGACAGGCAGGCTTTCTTCCAGACATTAAAAAGCCGGCTTGTGGCCGGCTTCTCGGGGACTGGCTTGGTTTATTTTTGGTAAACCGCGCCAGCCTTCAAAACGTACACCCGGATCTTGCGTCCGGCTGTGGGACTCGGCGAGAAAATCATCTGCCGGGTCGGTGCGCTCAGCGCCGCGGGGCGGGGTGAGCGCAAATGTGGGGCGCAGCATACTGATTTTTTTAGCGGATTCCCAGTGGGAAGTGCCGGGTAGAGCGATTGCGCTGATGTGTAGCAGCTGCCGAAGGCTGCGTCCGGCTGCGTAGCAGTCGTAAGGTCATGGCCCCCGGTGTGACTGAATGACCGCGATTAGCGGATTTACGACTGCTGCGCAGCCGGACGCAGGCTTCGCCAGCTGCTACAGAGCAATGTGTTACAGGAATGGCAATGGCGGCCGTCGTTTGTGCAGTGTCGACCACCAGAACACCCAGCCCAGCACGTGGATCTTTTGCTCTTCGGTCTGCGCCGCGCGGAACACTTCGTCCGGGTATTGCGCGCTGTTGTGGCTGCGTAATCGCAGGCCGTTGCCGGGCATGCGGTGCAGGTATTTGATCCGCAACATGCCGTCGTGTTCGATCGCGTAGATTTCGCCGTCGACGATCTGGGTCAAGCCGCGATCGATTGCGATGATCGAGCCGTCTTCGATTTTCTCGGCCATGCTGTTGCCGATCATGTGGGCGCAGATGGCGTCCTTGTAGTTGATTTCCAGTGAGTCGAGATCGCTGCGCGACAGGCGCATGGGTTGGCTGTCGTCTTCGATCACGTGAGTCTTGTTGGAACCGGGGGAAATGGCCACTTCTTTATAGAAGGGCAGTTCGACGTCGGTCGGTTCGACCACGGTGTAGGAGCCGCGAATCGCCTGGGCGTCGTAGAGGTTGCCGGTCTCGTCGATCAGGCACAGGTCTTTCGGCCCTTCGGCGGTTTTCAACCAGGTGCTGTGGACTGACAGTTTGCGCGCGACTTCTTCCATGCAGTAGGCGGGCACTCCGCGGGTGTACCAGTTGTGTACATTTTGCGGAGGGGTGTCCAGGAAGTCGGCGAATCCTGTCGTCGTGATATTCGCTGCTTTGAGCAGCGCTTTAAACCGTGGACCGCTAGTGTTTTTTTTCATGAGCGCGAGTCTACGGGCGCTGACGAGGGCTTTGAATAAACGAACTGTTCAAATTGCGCGGGAATTTTACGACTGGATGTAAGCCGGTTTTAAGGAACGCTACACAGCCAAAAACCGTACAAGAAAATCCTTAAACGCCACGTTTGCCAGCGCTGTTATCAACGCCCACAAAAAACCCCGGATCACCGGGGTTCTTCTTGCAGCTTGCAGCTTGCAGCTTGCAGCTCAAAGCCTGCAGCTACCGTTTTCAGCCTTTGTAAGCAGCAACCGACTTCATGATCTCGGTGCGAGCGGCTTCTGCGTCGCCCCAACCTTCAATCTTCACCCATTTGCCTTTTTCGAGGTCTTTGTAGTTCTCGAAGAAGTGCTTGATCTGTTCCAGCAGCAGTGGCGGCAGATCGGTGTATTCCTTCACGTCGACGTACAGCTGGGACAGCTTGTCGTGTGGCACTGCGATGACTTTGGCATCGCCGCCGCCGTCGTCGGTCATATGCAGGATGCCGACTGGACGCGCGCGGATCACCGAGCCTGGAGCAACCGGGTAAGGGGTCACGACCAGCACGTCGAGGGGATCACCGTCGTCAGCCAGAGTGTTAGGGATGAAACCGTAGTTGGCCGGGTAGAACATCGGGGTGGCCATGAAACGGTCAACGAACAGGCAATCGCTGTCTTTGTCGATTTCGTATTTGATCGGCGCGTGGTTGGCCGGGATCTCGATCGCGACGTAGATGTCGTTCGGCAGGTCTTTGCCAGCCGGAATCTTGCTGTAGCTCATTGGGCGGTGCCCCCGTTAGTTGACCAAAAACACTTGGCCGGATTGACCAAAAAGTGGCGGCGATTATAGGCATATTCTGCCGGCGACGCCACGTACCAGAGGTCGTAGAGATCTTAGTCGTGTGCCTGATAGACCGGGTTCTCGGCGAGAAGTTGCCGCAGCCGGGCCAGCGGATCCTGGCGATAGAAAAGCATCAGCTGCTCGTAGACTTGCGGATAAGCCTCGTGGAGCAAATCCGGAGCGCTGAAGAAGTATTCGCTGGTGACCGCGAAGAATTCGGCGGGGTTTTCGGCGGCGTACGGGTCGATCGCGGTTTCGGCGTCGGGGTCGTGGTCGAGTTGCCGATTCAGGTCGTCGAAGGCCTGTTGCATCACGCTCGCCCAGTCGCTGACGCGCATGCTCGGGTGCAGCGGTGGCAGGCCGTTGGCATCGCCGTTGAGCATGTCGAGTTTGTGCGCCAGTTCGTGGATCACCAGGTTGTAACCTTCCCAGCCGCCGCTGGCCATCACGCCCGGCCAGGCGAGAATCACCGGGCCTTGCTGCCAGGCCTCGCCGCTGTGCTCGCCGTCCCATTCGTGTTCGACGCCGCTGGCGTCCCGATGGCGCTGCGGGCTGAGGAAGTCGTCGGGATACAACACGATTTCGTGGAAACCCTGATACCAGTTCAGCTCGCCAAGATTGAGCAGCGGCAATTGCGCTTGCGCGGCGAGCAACAGGCGTTGCTCCTGATGCAGTTCGACGCCGGGCAGCGCGGTCAGGTGTTTGGCGTCAAGGAACAGCACGCAGGCTTCACGCAGCCATTGGTCTTCGGCGGCGCTGAGGCCGTCGAGGAAACTCAAGTGCTGGCGCACCCGCTGCCATACGTCGTCGGCAATCGGGTGTCTGGCCAGAATACGCCGGCGACGCCAGGCGCTCAGGGACCACATAGACCGGCGCTTAGCGGGTTTCGGCTTTGGAGCTCGAACCGCCGAAACGGCTGCGGACCAGGCCGATGATCATCGGCACCAGCGATAGCAGGATGATGGCGACGACCAGCAGCGACAGGTTTTTCTTGATGAACGGTACGTTGCCGAAGAAGTAACCCAAGGTCACCAGGCCACCGACCCAAAGAATCGTGCCGAGGACGCTGAAGCCGAAAAAGCGTGGATAAGGCATCTTCGCCACACCGGCGACGAATGGCGCAAACGTGCGGATGATCGGCAGGAACCGCGCGAGAGTGACGGTTTTGCCGCCGTGCTTATCGTAGAAATCGTGGGTTTTTTGCAGGTAATCGCGGCGGAAGATTTTCGAATTGGGGTTGCTGAAGAGCTTCTCTCCGGTGGTTCGGCCGATCACGTAATTGGTGCTGTCGCCGAGGATCGCCGCCAACATCAGCAGGCCACCCAACAGCACCGGGTCCATGCCGCCACCGGCCGCTACCGCGCCGGCAATAAACAGCAGGGAATCGCCCGGCAGGAACGGCATTACCACCAGCCCGGTCTCGCAGAAGATCACCAGAAACAGGATGGCGTAGATCCATGGCCCGTAATTGGTCACCAGCATGTCGAGATACACATCGAGATGCAGGATAAGGTCGATCGGGTTGAAATCCATGGAGGGGCACCTGTTGAGGCGGTCCGACTCGGCAGACCTGTGCGTATGACTTCATGTAAGGCTACAAGCAGGTGTAGTTTTTCTTACAAGCCGGGAAGCTCGGGATTATACGGTGGGAACACTCAAAAGCGTGTCGAGTTTGTAGCGGGGGATGTCACGGTGCGACCCATGGCTCACGCCAGACTTTGCAGGTATGAACTCATGTGGCGAGGGGGCTTGCCCCCGTTGGGCGCAAAGCGGCCCCTGCATCTACAGCGCGTTGTATCGTTTTACGACTGCTTTGCAGCCGAACGGGGGCAAGCCCCCTCGCCACAAAAGCGCCTTCGCTACAAGCCGCTCGCCGCGCTGAAAGTGTTACAGCTCGTCGCTGATCGGCAGCACGTAGTTCTTGAATTCGGTGTCTTCCTTGAACCCGATCGACTCATAGGTTTTCTGCGCGACTTCGTTGTCGCTGCTGGTCGACACACGCATGCGCACGGCGTGGGTTTCCTTGGCCATTTTCTTTGCGGTGCGGATCAGGTTATCGGCGACCAGTTGGCGGCGCGCGTCTTCGGCGACGTAGATGTCATTGAGGATCCACACACGTTTCAGCGACAGCGAGGAAAAGCTCGGGTACAGCTGACAAAAACCCATCAGCTTGTTGTTGTCGTCATCGGACAGCGCCAGGTAAATCACCGATTCCTTGCGGCGCAGGCGTTTTTCGAGGAACGCCCGGGACGAGTCCGGATAGGGCAGGGAGCCGTAAAACTCACGATATTTGACGAACAACGGGGTCAGGAGGTCCAGATGTTCGAGGGTCGCTTGAATAATCCGCATTGATTGTTCTCGTCTTCAAGTGGCTGTCTTCACGTGCGCTGACGGCGATCTACCCGGGCAGCCGTGCGTCGATCCTGCCTGAAACCGGAGCAGAAACGCAATGCGGAAACGGTTCAGGGCTGCGGCGGGCTGAGTAGGAAATTTCCCTTCATGTCGGTGGCGTTTTCCGAGTCCAGCGTCTGAAGTTGTGCTTCGTCCTTCAGATTGACCCCCGACAACTGACGCCGACAGGCTTCGCGCATCAGATACAGCAAACGGTGCGCCGCCATGCCGTAGCTGAGGCCTTCTAATCGGACGTTGGAAATGCAATTGCGATAGGCATCGGTGAGGCCGACCTTCGGGTTGTAGGTGAAGTACAAACCCAGACTGTCCGGCGAGCTGAGGCCGGGGCGTTCGCCAATCAGGATCACCGCCATTTTTGCGCCGAGCAGTTCGCCGATCTCGTCTGCCACGGCGACTCGGCCCTGTTCCACCAACATCACCGGCGCCAGCGACCAGCCGTCGGCGCCAGCCTGTTCTTCCATGCGCGTCAGAAACGGCAAGGTGTGCCGGTGCACGGCCAGCGCCGACAAACCATCGGCGACCACGATTACCAGATCGACTCCGCCGGGATGCGCCGCCGCGTAATCACGCAGGGTTTGCGCCGACTGATCATCCAACTTGCGCCCGAGGTCCGGGCGCTGCAAATAGCTGTTTCGGTCGGTGGCGGCGCTGTGCAACAACAAACTCTCGCGTCCACGTTCGGCCAGTTGGGCGCTGATTGCGCCGTGGTCAAACGGCAAATGCACCGCATCGCGGGCCTGCGCGTGGGCGTACTGGAAATCCAGTTGCGCGCCGGTGGGCATGCTGGTGCCGGTGCGACCGAGGGCAATCCGCGCCGGCGTCAGGTTGCGCAATTGCAGCCACGGGTTCTGCGGATCAACGGGTGGTTTATCCATTTCAACACTCATCCCAATTGCGCCAAGGCGTGGCGGAAGGCCGGCGGCAGACTGTTGCCGAACTGAATCTTGCCGTCAGCCTGGGTGAAGATGCCCATTTTCTCCAGCCACTGCTCGAACTCCGGCGCCGGTTTTAAACCAAGCGTTTGGCGCGCGTAGAGTGCGTCGTGGAACGAGGTGGTCTGGTAGTTGAGCATGATGTCGTCGGAGCCGGGGATGCCCATGATGAAGTTGATGCCGGCCACGCCGAGCAGGGTCAGCAGGGTGTCCATGTCGTCCTGATCGGCTTCGGCGTGGTTGGTGTAGCAGATGTCGCAGCCCATCGGCACGCCGAGCAATTTGCCGCAGAAGTGATCTTCGAGGCCGGCGCGGATGATCTGTTTGCCGTTGTAGAGGTATTCCGGGCCGATAAATCCTACGACGGTGTTCACCAGAAACGGTCTGAAATGTCGCGCCACGGCGTAGGCGCGCGTTTCGCAGGTCTGTTGATCGACGCCGTGGTGGGCATTGGCCGACAAGGCGCTGCCCTGGCCGGTTTCGAAATACATCAGGTTTTGCCCGAGGGTGCCGCGATTGAGGCTGAGCCCCGCGTCGTAACCTTCCTGCAACAGATTGAGGTTGATGCCGAAACTGGCGTTGGCCGCTTCGGTGCCGGCAATCGACTGGAACACCAGGTCCAGCGGCACGCCACGGTTCACCGCTTCGATGGAAGTGGTGACGTGAGTCAGCACGCAGGCCTGGGTCGGAATGTCGTAGCGCTGGATGATCGCGTCGAGCATTTCCAGCATCGCGCAGATCGAGGCGATGCTGTCGGTGGCCGGGTTGATGCCGATCATCGCGTCGCCGTTGCCGTAGAGCAGGCCGTCGAGAATGCTCGCGGCGATGCCGGCCGGTTCGTCGGTCGGGTGGTTGGGCTGCAGGCGTGTGGACAAGCGGCCGCGCAGGCCCATGGTGCCGCGAAATTGGGTGACCACGCGGATCTTCTGCGCCACCAGCACCAGGTCTTGCACGCGCATGATTTTCGACACGGCGGCGACCATTTCCGGGGTCAGGCCGGGGGCGAGGGCGCGCAGGCTCTGTTCGTCGGCGGCATCGCTGAGCAACCAGTCGCGAAAACCGCCGACGGTCAGGTGGCTGACCACGGCGAAAGCCTGTTTGTCGTGGGTGTCGATGATCAGCCGGGTGACTTCATCGGCCTCGTATGGGATCAGTGCTTCCTGTAGGAAATGCGTCAGCGCGATGTCGGCCAAGGCCATTTGTGCGGCCACTCGCTCGCCGTCGTTGAGCGCGGCCACGCCGGCCAGAAAGTCCCCGGAACGCGCCGGGCTGGCCTTGGCCATGACGTCTTTGAGGCTGTCGAAGCGGTAAGTCTGGGCGCCGACCGTGTGAGCAAAACTAGCCATACAGATTCTCCGTGACGGCGCAGCCCCTGTGATTTCAGGGCTGCGCCGAAGTTTGCGCCGAGAGGTGCGGCGGTCAGTGCAAGGCTTCTTCCGCTTGCTGAATTGCCGCGAATTCCTCTTCGGGCGTGCCTGCTACCAAGTGATGACGACTGTAGAAAGCAAAGTAAGCAATTAACACTCCATAGATGATCGCCGCGCCGATGACCACCCGTGGATCCACCAGAAACCCCGCCACCACAGCGATGCACGCCAGAACCAGCGCGACGCCGGAAGTGAAAATGCCGCCCGGCGTGCGGTACGGACGGTCCATTTTGGGGCGACGGATGCGCAGGGTGATGTGCGCCGCCATCATCAGCACGTAGGAAATCGTCGCGCCGAACACCGCCACCAGAATCAGCAGATCGCCTTGGCCGGTCAACGACAGGCCAAAACCGATAATGCCGGGGATGATCAACGCCAGCACCGGCGCTTTGCTTTTATTGGTTTCCGACAGTTTGCGTGGCAGGTAACCGGCGCGGGACAGGGCAAAGATCTGCCGCGAGTAGGCGTAGATGATCGAGAAGAAACTGGCAATCAGCCCGGCCAGACCGACGAGGTTGACGAAAGAACCCATCCACGTTGAACCGCCGTAGGCTTTGCTCAACGCTTCGACCAGCGGATTACCCGAGGTCAACAAGGCATTGGCACCCGCGCCGCCCGGGCCGATGACCAGGATCAACAGGGCAAAACTCACCAGCACCAGCATCGCGCCGATCAGGCCACGGGGCAGGTCGCGCTTGGGGTTTTTGGTTTCTTCGGCGGCCAACGGCACGCCTTCGACCGCGAGGAAAAACCAGATCGCGTAGGGGATCGCCGCCCAGACGCCAACGTAACCGAAGGGCAGGAAAGTGCTGGCGCCCTTGGCGTCGGTCACGGGAATGTCGAGCAGATTGGCCACGTTGAAGTGCGGCACCATCGCCACCAGAAAAACGCCCAGCGCCAGTGCGGCGACGGCGGTGATGACGAACATCAGTTTCAATGCTTCGCCGACGCCGAATATGTGGATGGCGATGAAGATGATGTAGAACGCCAGATAGATCATCCAGCCGCCGATGCCGAACAGCGACTCGCAATAGGCGCCGATGAACACGGCAATCGCCGCTGGCGCGATGGCGTATTCGATGAGGATCGCGGTGCCGGTGAGAAATCCGCCCCACGGCCCGAATGCGCTGCGGGCAAAACCGTAGCCACCGCCGGCGGTAGGAATCATTGAGGACAGTTCAGCGAGGGAAAAGCACATGCACAGGTACATGGTGGCCATCAGCAACGTGGCCAGAAACATGCCGCCCCAACCACCTTGGGCGAGGCCGAAATTCCACCCGGCGTAGTCGCCGGAGATGACGTAAGCAACGCCGAGCCCGACCAGCAGAACCCAACCGGCGGCACCCTTTTTAAGTTCGCGTTGCTGGAAGTATTCGGAGCCGACTTTTTCGAAGTCGACGGAGGAGCCGGTAGCCGGAACTCCCGTTTGATCGCTAGGCATAAGAGTTCACCTGTTCTTATTGTTTTTGACCCGCAGTGGTGAGGGCGGGAGAGTTAACGCTCGCAACGTCGGCAACTGGACGACTGCCGTCGCGGGCAAGCCGTGCTCCCACAGGAGGAACCCAATCCTGTGGGAGCGAGGCTTGCCCGCGATGGCCGTTACGCGGAGCCGCGCCGAATCAGAAGAAGCCCAGCGGATTGATGTCGTAACTCACCAGCAGATTTTTCGTCTGCTGATAGTGATCGAGCATCATTTTGTGCGTCTCACGGCCGACGCCGGACTTTTTGTAACCGCCAAACGCCGCATGCGCCGGGTACAGGTGATAGCAGTTGGTCCAGACCCGACCAGCCTTGATCGCGCGGCCCATGCGGTAGGCGCGGTTGATGTCACGAGTCCACAGCCCGGCGCCGAGGCCGAACTCGGTGTCGTTGGCGATGGCCAGCGCTTCGGCTTCATCCTTGAACGTGGTGATGCTCACCACCGGGCCAAAGATTTCTTCCTGGAACACGCGCATTTTGTTGGTGCCCTTGAGCAGGGTCGGCTGGATGTAATACCCGGTCGCCAGATTGCCCTCGAGTTTTTCCACTTTGCCGCCGGTCAGCAGCTCGGCGCCTTCGCCCTTGGCAATTTCCAGGTACGAAAGGATTTTGTCGAATTGCTGCTCGGAGGCCTGCGCGCCGACCATGGTGTCGGTGTCCAGCGGATCGCCGCGTTTGATTTGCAGGACTTTTTTCATCACGACTTTCATGAACTCGTCGTAAATCGATTCCTGAACCAGCGCGCGGGAAGGGCAGGTGCAGACTTCGCCTTGGTTGAAAAACGCCAGCACCAGACCTTCGGCGGCTTTTTCGATAAAGCTCGGCTCGGCTTGCATGATGTCTTCGAAGAAGATGTTCGGCGACTTGCCACCCAGCTCCACGGTGGACGGAATGATGTTTTCGGCGGCGCATTTCATGATGTGCGAGCCGACCGGCGTCGAACCGGTGAAGGCGATTTTGGCGATGCGTTTGCTGGTGGCCAGCGCTTCGCCGGCCTCTTTGCCGAAGCCTTGCACGACGTTGAGCACGCCGGCCGGCAGCAAGTCGCCGATCAGTTCCATCAGCACGGTGATGCCCAGCGGCGTTTGCTCGGCAGGCTTGAGCACCACGCAGTTACCGGCAGCGAGGGCCGGGGCGAGTTTCCACGCGGCCATCAGGATCGGGAAGTTCCACGGGATGATCTGCCCGACCACGCCCAGCGGTTCGTGAATGTGATACGCCACGGTGTTGCCGTCGATTTCGGCAGCACTGCCTTCCTGCGCACGCAGGCAACCGGCGAAGTAACGGAAGTGATCGGCCGCCAGCGGGATGTCGGCGTTGAGGGTTTCGCGCACGGCTTTGCCGTTGTCCCAGGATTCGGTGATCGCCAGGACTTCCAGATTCGCTTCGATACGATCAGCGATTTTCAGCAGCACCAGCGAACGCGCCTGGGCGGAAGTGGCGCCCCAGGCATCGGCAGCGGCGTGGGCGGCGTCGAGGGCTTTGTCGATATCTTCAGCCGTGGAGCGGGGGAATTCGGCAATCGGTTGGCCATTGACTGGCGAAGTGGTGGTGAAGTACTGACCTTTGACAGGCGCGACGAACTCGCCGCCGATGTAGTTACCGTATTTGCTCTTGAACGAAACGATAGCGCCTTCAGTACCGGGGTGAGCGTAACGCATGGTGAAGTTCTCCTTGGCTTTTGTGCTTATAAGGGAGAGCGCATGTGCGCCTGCCATAAGCGTAGAGCAAAGGTCGGGCCACTGCCTTGCGGCGCAATGAAACCAAGGGGTTGGCCAGGTTTTGTCGGACGGGCGGAAGCGCGCTGTCGCGGGTTTGGTACAGCGTGGGTGACAGTTTGTACCGCTTGTGGCACAGCGCGTGACTGATGAGTCTTGCCAGCATTGCAATGCACGCCGACGTGGAGGATGCTCGGAACCCAGTCATTGCAATGAAAGCAACTTTGATGGCTGCTGCATAACCTGTAGGAGCTGAGCAAGCTCAGCTCCTACAGGTTATGTGACCGCTCGGGGAGAACAATAAGAAATGCACGACAACCATTTAAGTCGCCATGCCCGACAAGTCTTGACCGTCACCCAGGGCAAATCGCACCTGCACGGCCCCGGCAGCGATCCGTCGATTGCCCGTTCGTGGCTGCGCTGCCTTGAGGATTATCACCTCGACCCGGCGCTGACCATGGCGCCGACCGTGCTCGAACATGGCCGCGTGCTCGAAAGCCGTGAACGTTTGCAGCAAGTGCTGCAGATTGCCGGCAGCGAAATGACCAGCCTGCACCAGCAACTCTCCGGCGCCGGCCACGCCGTGCTGCTGACCGATGCGCGCGGGGTCATCCTCAATTGTGTTACCGCCCCCGCCGAGCGGCAGATTTTCGAGCGTGCCGGGCTCTGGCTCGGCGCCGACTGGAGCGAAGCCTGCGAAGGCACCAACGGCATCGGCACCTGCCTGGTCGAGCGGCAGGCGCTGACCATCCATCAGGACGAACATTTTCGCGGCCGCCACACCGGCCTGACCTGCTCGGCGAGCCCGGTGTTCGACCCGCATGGCGAACTGCTCGCCGTGCTCGACGTGTCATCGGCGCGCCACGACGTTTCGCGCCAGAGCCAGTTTCACACCATGGCGCTGGTCAATCTGTCGGCGAAGATGATCGAGAGCTGTTATTTCCTGCGTTACTTCGACAATCAATGGCTGCTGCGTTTTCACTTGCAGGCCGAATCGGTCGGACTGTTCAGCGAAGGGCTGCTGGCGTTTGACGGCGAAGGGCGGATCAGCGCGGTCAATCAAAGTGCGCTGAACCTGCTCGGGCATATTCGCGGCGGGCTGCTGGGCAAACCGGTGGAAGCGTTTTTCGATTGCTCGCTGGACCAATTGCTCGGCCGCGCCAGCGCCAATGCCAGCGCCAGTTGGCCGTTGCGCACGCGCGACGGGCGCAATCTGTTCGCGGTGCTGCGCGGCCAGCCACGCAGTATTCCCGCGCCCGCGCCGGGGCAACCGCTGCTGGCCGAGCGTCCACGTTTGTCGGGCATCTGTCTCGGCGATGCGGCGTTGCAAGAGAACTTCCGCAAAGCCTTGCGCGTATTCGAGCGTGACGTGCCGTTGCTGATCAATGGCGAAACCGGTTCCGGCAAGGAAGCCTTCGCCAAAGCCGTGCATCAGGCCAGCCAGCGCGCGCCGAAATCTTTCGTCGCGCTGAATTGCGCGGCCATCCCCGAAAGCCTGATCGAAAGCGAATTGTTCGGTTATCGCGGCGGCAGTTTCACCGGCGCGCGCAAGGAAGGCATGCGCGGCAAGTTGCAGCAGGCGGATGGCGGCACGTTGTTTCTTGATGAAATCGGCGACATGCCACTGGCGTTGCAGACGCGCTTGCTGCGCGTTTTGGAGGATCGGCAAGTGGTGCCGATTGGCGGCGAACCGGAGTCGGTCAACGTCAGAATAATCAGCGCGACCCACCGCAATTTGCTCGACCGGGTGAACGATGGCAGCTTCCGCGAGGATTTGTATTACCGCTTGAATGGTTTGGAAGTGGCGCTGCCGGCGCTGCGTGAACGCAGCGATAAATCGCAGTTGCTGGATTTTCTGCTGGCGGAAGAGGCGGGCGGCGAAACCGTGCTGATCGACGAACCGGCGCGTCAGGCCTTGCTTGCTTTTGCCTGGCCGGGGAACGTGCGGCAGTTGCGTAATGTGCTGCGCACTTTGGCGGCGCTGTGTGATGGCGGACGAGTCGGGCTGGAAGATCTGCCGGCGATGATTCGTCAGGCACGGCCGGCGGTTGCGACGGTAGTGGAAGAGCCTTCCGAATTCCCGCTAGACGATGCAGAGCGCTTGGCATTGCTCAATGCGCTGGAGCAGCAGCGCTGGCACATGACTCACACCGCCGAACAACTTGGCGTCAGCCGCAATACCCTCTATAGAAAGCTGCGCAAACACAACATCGCCCGTTCCGCGTGATGACCTCAACCCCACATCGTCTGCTAGCGGCTTTTGTGGCGAGGGGGTTTACCCCCGTTCGGCTGCGCAGCAGTCGTAAATCTCGATTCGCACTGTGCCTGGCAAACTGCAGCTGCAGATTCGGGGGGCCGCTGCGCAGCCCAACGGGGGTGAACCCCCTCGCCACAGAGGGGTGCGCCGATCTCAGCTAAGCCGGTCTCAGCTAAAGAGTGCGAATTTCGCCACCCTACGCTAACCTGCGGCGATGTTTTACGAGGTCGACTATGCACATTCATATTCTTGGTATCTGCGGCACTTTCATGGGTTCGATGGCGGTTCTGGCCAAAGAGCTGGGCCACCACGTCACCGGCTCCGATGCCAACGTCTATCCGCCGATGAGCACTCAACTCGAGGCGCAAGGCATTGAGCTGACCCAGGGTTATGACCCGGCGCAGCTTGATCCGGCGCCGGATCTGGTGGTCATCGGCAACGCCATGTCGCGCGGCAACCCGGCTGTCGAATACGTGCTGAACAAAGGCCTGCCCTACGTTTCCGGCCCGCAATGGCTGGCCGATCACGTGCTGCAGAATCGCTGGGTGCTGGCCGTCGCCGGCACGCACGGCAAAACCACCACCAGCAGCATGCTCGCCTGGGTGCTGGAACACGCTGGCATGAGCCCGGGTTTCCTGATCGGCGGCGTGCCGCAGAATTTCTCGGTGTCCGCGCGTCTAGGTGACACGCCGTTCTTCGTCATCGAGGCCGACGAATACGACAGCGCGTTCTTCGACAAGCGTTCGAAATTTGTTCACTACCGCCCGCGCACCGCGATCCTCAACAACCTTGAGTTCGATCACGCTGACATCTTCCCCGATCTGCCGGCCATCGAGCGGCAATTCCATCACTTGGTGCGCACCATTCCGAGTGAAGGCCTGGTGATTCATCCGACCACCGAGCCGGCGTTGCAACGCGTGATCGACATGGGCTGCTGGACCCCGGTGCAGACGACCGGCGCTGGCGGTCAGTGGCAGGTCAAGTTGCTCAGCGAAGACGGTTCGAAGTTTGAAGTGATGTTCGAAGGCGTCGCGCAAGGCGTGGTCGAGTGGGACATGACCGGCCAGCACAACGTTGCCAATGCCTTGGCGACATTGGCGGCGGCGCGGCATGTCGGCGTTGTGCCGTCGATGGGCATCGCCGCGTTGAGCGCGTTCAAAAGCGTGAAGCGGCGCATGGAAAAAGTCGCCGAAGTGCGCGGCATCACCATTTACGACGACTTCGCCCACCACCCGACCGCCATTGCCACCACGCTGGACGGCTTGCGCAAGAAAATCGGCGATGCGCCGTTGATTGCGATCATCGAGCCGCGTTCCAACTCGATGAAGCTCGGCGCGCACCGTGACGGTTTGCCGGAAAGCGTGGTCGATGCCGATCAAGTGATCTGGTACGCGCCGGCCAACCTCGGCTGGGATCTGGCTGGCACTGCGGCGCTGTGCACGGTGCCGTCGATTGTCAGCGATTCGCTGGAAGGCATCATCGAACGGGTGAAAAGCCAGGCACAGCCCGGCACGCACGTGGTGATCATGAGCAACGGCGGCTTCGGCGGCCTGCACGGCAAACTCGCCGAGGCGCTGCAATGAGCGGCGCCGTGATGAGCCATGGCCCGGAACGCATCACCCTGGCGATGACCGGCGCGTCCGGCGCGCAGTACGGTTTGCGCCTGCTCGATTGCCTGGTGCGTGAAGATCGCGAGGTGCACTTCCTGATTTCCAAGGCTGCACAGTTGGTCATGGCCACCGAAACCGATGTCACGCTGCCGCCGAAACCGCAAATGATGCAGGCCTTCCTCACCGAATACACCGGCGCGGCTGCCGGGCAGATCAAGGTGTACGGCAAGGAAGACTGGATGTCGCCAGTGGCCTCGGGCTCCGGCGCGCCGGCGGCGATGGTGGTGGTGCCGTGTTCGACCGGGACTTTGTCGGCGATCGCTACCGGCGCCTGCAATAACCTGATCGAACGCGCCGCCGACGTCACGTTGAAGGAGCGCCGCCAGTTGATTCTGGTGCCGCGTGAGGCGCCGTATTCGAGCATTCATCTGGAGCACATGCTCAAGTTGTCGAACATGGGCGTGACGATCCTGCCGGCGTCGCCGGGTTTTTATCACCAGCCGCAAACCATCGACGACCTGATCGACTTCGTCGTCGCGCGGATTCTCAACCTGCTGAACATCCCTCAAGACATGCTGCCGCGCTGGGGCGAGCATCATTTAAGCAGTGATGAGTAAGCAGTGATGAGTAAGCTGCTGGCTGCGGTTGTGGCGATGCTGCTGGTGTTGCAATTGTCCGGTTGCGCCACGGCGCGCACGCTCGATGCCGCCAAACCGGGGGCGCCAGTGGTGTATTCGGGAACGCGGCTGGATCTGTACGCGATGAACGGCGGGTGTTGTGCGATGGATCGGTTTGGCGCTGAAGCGCCGAGTTATCCGGGGCTGGACCTGCCGGGCAGTGCGTTGCTCGATACGCTGTTGTTGCCGTTGTCGCTGCTCACCGTGATCGGCGTGAGTTTTCAGGCGACTGGCGGGTTGTAACAGAGCGCTTCGCGCTCAATCGCCAGCAAGCTAGCTCCCACAGTGGATGTGTGAGCGACACAGAACCCTGTGGGAGCGAGCCTGCTCGCGATGGCGTCCTGCCAGACGCCGCGGAATTACTTGCCCAGCTTGCGCAATTCATCCGACTCGACCACTCGCACGCCATCCTGTTCTTCCAGCGCCAGGCGCCACATCGCGCGGGCCAGTTGGCAGGCTTCGATGCCGTGATATTTGCCGGGGATCAACCGCGACAACGGGCCGGCGAATTGCTCGGCCAGACGCGGCTCGACCCGGTCACCGAGCAGCAGCGAAGGTCGGCAAATGGTCAGTTGCGGCCAATCCTGCGCGCGCAAGGCTTGTTCCATTTCGCCTTTGACCCGATTGTAGAAAATCGATGATTTCGGATCAGCCCCCAACGCACTGATCACGATCAGATGCCGCGCGCCCATGTCCCGCGCACGTTTGGCAAACGCCACGACCATGTCCAGATCGACCGCGCGAAACGCTTGCTCCGAGCCTGCCTGTTTGATTGTGGTGCCGAGGCAGCAATAGGCGATGTCGACGCGACCATTGAGTTGCGGCAAGAACACCGCTGGGTCGCCGACCGGATTTTCCAGGTGAGGGTGCTCGGCCAATGGCCGGCGTGAAGGTGCCAATACCCGTGTAATCGTTGGCTCGTTGAGCAGGCGATCAAGCAAGTGTTCGCCAGTTAATCCGGTAGCTCCGGCAAGCAATACATGCTGAGGCGTCAAGTACATAGTGTTTCCCCCTTGATACTGTTCAGCTTAGTTGCTCTTCGCATCCTTGCTGCTGATAGCAGCACTTTGTAATGCCTTTCGTGCCTGTTGCTTGCGCAAGAGTTGCCAGTGCGAGATCACGGTTTTCGGCGCCCAGATCTGTGGTTCCGAGGCTTCGAAGTTGTCCGCCAGCTCACGCTCGGCAACGGTGGCCTTGGCCAGTTTGAAGGCCTGCTCCAGATCATCGGTCTGGTTCAAGGCCTGCGCGAACAGGGCGTCGCCGAAATAGGTGAAGTTGGCCTCTTCCGAACAGCCGAAAGACACTCTGTCAGCTCTTGAGGCAGTCATGATCAGCGTTCGTTCATCTTTGAGTGCCGGAATGAAGCCACCGGAATAACACGCAGAGATGACGATAATCTTGTCGCGATTTTTCAGCGGCGCGAGCACCGCGGCCAATTCGTCGGCGGGCAGGTCGGCCAGCTCCATGCGCGGCTGGTCGAGCACCAGTTCGTGTTCGCTGGTGCCGTGGCTGGTCAGGTAGATGAACAGCAAGTCCTCCGGGCCACTGCGTTCGGCCAGCGTCTGCGCGGCGCGGCGCAGGTTTTCGCGGGTGGCCATCGGCCGATCGCTGAGGTGTTCGCGGTGGTTGACCAGACGAATCTGCCCGCGCGCGCCGAAGCGGCTGGCGAGCATGTTGGCGACGTAGTCGGATTCACGCAGGAACACGCTTTGCTTGCCGTCGCCACCGAGTGTCAGGGTGTACAGCTCGACCGCCGACGTCGAGGCGGGCACGTTGGCCAGCGCTTCATCGAGCAAGCGGCCCTGGGCCAGCAAACCGAGTTCAAGGGTGTCGGGCAGTAACTTGCCATCGGCGTCGCGCACGCGCTGGCCGTTGATCCACGTGCCGCTGAGCACCGAGCCGTCGGTCAGCACCAGGGTGCCACGGCCGGAATAGGCGTCGGCGTCGAAACCGCCGACGTAGAAACTGCCATCAGCGAGGTTCAAGCGGCCCGGCCCGGTGAAGCGCCAGTCGCTGAACTGGCCGACGTAATGGCTGCCATCGGCGCCGATCAACTCGCCTTTGCCGCTGAGCGCGCCTTCCTTGAACTGGCCGATCCAGACATCGCCATCGGCGTTTTCGTAGCGACCCTTGCCGCTGAGCTGGTTTTCCTTGAAACCGCCGACGTAGATATCGCCATCGGCGCTGTTGAAGGTGCCGTTGCCTTCCAGTTGGCCGTTGACGAAATGGCCGCTGAACTGGTTGCCGCTGGCGTCGCCGCGCTGGCCTTCGCCGTTGGGTTTGCCGTGGGCGAACTGGCCCTGATACGAACTGCCGTCGTCGAGTTCGAGCCGCCCCAGGCCGGAATATTGATCAGCCTTGAACTCGCCCCGATAGGTCATGCCGTTTTCTTTGAGGGTACCTTCGCCCTCGCGCCGGCCGAGCTTGAAACCGCCGGTGTAGCTGCTGCCATTGGTGGTCAGCGCACCCTGGCCGTCGAAAAGTCCTTGCTGGAATTGCCCGCGATAGACCTCGCCGTTGCTGCCGTGCCATTCGCCCTGACCGTGCCACTGGCCCTTGTCGAATTCGCCGGCGTACCAACTGCCATTCGGGTAGTCGATGCGGCCCTGGCCCTGCAACAACCCGTCGACCAGATCGCCGCGATAGCGTCCGCCGTCCGGCAGGCGGGCGTCGGGCGACAACAGCGATTCACCATCGCCGCAAGCGGTGAGCAACAGGGTCAAAGCGAGGAGTGCAAGTGAGCGCATAGCGGGATCCGGGCAATTAGGCGACCGAGTATGCCGCAGCTATGCGTCCTTATATAGCGAGCGAATCGACAGAGTCGCGAAACAGCGTGAGCTGCTTCGCATCTGGATGCGTCAGACGAAACACAGCGACAGCGGTTCGGCGATATAGGCCGGTTTATCCGAGCCTTCTATCTCAAGGGTCGCGGTGGCCTTGAGCAGCCATTGGCCGGGTTTTTTCTCGGTGACATCGGTCAGTTCGACCTTCAGTCGCACCTTCGAATTGACCTTGACCGGCTGGATGAACCGCACGCTGTCCAAGCCGTAGTTGACGACCATCTTCAAACCTTCCGGCAGGATCAGGATGTCTTCCATCAATTTGGGGATCAGCGACAGCGACAGGAAACCGTGGGCGATGGTACCGCCAAATGGCGTTTGCGCGGCTTTGACCGGGTCGACGTGAATGAACTGATAATCCCCGGTGGCTTCGGCGAACAGGTTGATACGCTCCTGATCGATGGTGAGCCATTCGGAACATCCGAGTTCCTTGCCGACATAATCTTTGAGCTCTGCAACGGGAACATAGGGCATTGAGACTCTCCTTGGGTTCATCGATTTTATAGTTTTGAGGTGGGCGGCTCGGGCCTCCCTGTGAACCACTTTAGATCACCATGGCGATTTGCTCCGGTCAACCGACCATGCTTTTGGCGAATGCCGGTCTATAGCCTCGGCGTGCTTATAATGCCGGGCCCCTGCTGGGAGGGGCGAGTGAGGGGAGATGCCGGATGTTGCTACGTGGCCTGACCTGGCTGGTGCTGTTCCAATTGCTGGGCACAGCCATCAACCACCTGTTTTTGCCGGTGCTGCCGGGGCCGATTGTCGGCCTGCTGCTGTTGCTGGTGTTCCTGATTTGCCGTGGCGAAGTCGGTGAGCCGCTGAACCTCGCCGCCGGCAGTCTGCTGCGTTATCTGCCATTGCTGCTGGTGCCGCCAGCGGTCGGGGTGATGGTCTACGCCAAGGACATTGCCGCGGATTTCTGGGCGATTACTGGTGCGCTGGTGTTATCGCTGGTGTTGTCGATGGCTTTCGTCGGCGTGCTGATGCAGCGCATGGTCAAGCGCCGCGCGCACCACGAGGAGCGCCCATGATTGTCGATTGGCAGGGCGCCGTGGATTCGGTGATTCATCATCCGCTGTTCGGCATCGGCATCACGCTCGGCGCTTATCAACTGGTGCTCGCGGCGTTCGAGAAAACCCGCTGGATGTTCCTGCAACCGGTGCTGGTCTCGATGTTGCTGGTGATCGGCGTGCTGCTGCTTTGCGGCGTGACCTACGCCGAGTACCGCAAGAGCACCGAGATTCTCAGTATTCTGCTCGGGCCGGCCACGGTGGCGCTGGCGGTGCCGCTGTATCTGAACCTGCGGCGCATTCGGCAGTTGTTCTGGCCGATATTTACTACGCTGGTGATAGGCGGCGTGGTGGCCACGGGCATGGGCGTGTTGCTCGGCTGGAGCTTTGGCGCCGAGCACATGATCCTGATGACGATGGCGCCGAAGTCGGTGACTTCGCCGATTGCCATGCTGGTCGCCGAGCAGATCGGCGGCGTCGCGGCGCTGGCGGCGGTGTTTGTGCTGATCACCGGGGTGATCGGGGCGATTTTCGGACCGAGTCTTTTGACCCGCCTTGGTGTCCATAGCCCAGAGGCGCGGGGTATGGCGCTGGGCATGACTGCCCACGCCGTCGGTACGTCGGTGGCCCTGCAGGAAAGTGAAGAATGCGGCGCCTTCGCGGCGCTGGCGATGAGTCTGATGGGAGTGGCCACGGCGGTTTTTCTGCCGTTGGCGGTGTCGATGGTGGTGTAAGGAAATGTCAATGAGCTTGCCGCTTTTTCCGCTGAACACGGTGCTGTTTCCGGGTTGTATCCTCGATCTGCAGATTTTCGAGGCACGTTATCTGGACATGATCGGCCGCTGCATGAAACAGGGCAGCGGCTTCGGCGTGGTGTGCATTCTGGATGGCGAAGAAGTCGGGATCGCCCCAGCCGGTTATGCGCTGGTCGGCTGCGAAGCGCGGATCACCGACTTCAAACAACAGGACAACGGCCTGCTGGGGATTCGCGTGCAGGGCGGCCGGCGTTTCCAGGTATTGCGCGCCGAAGTGCAGCGCGACAACCTGACCGTCGCCGACGTCGAATGGCTGGAAGATGAGCCGGAGCAACCGTTGCAGGACGAAGACGCCGATTTGGTGGCGCTGCTCAAAGCGCTCGCCGAGCACCCGATGGTCGAGGCGCTGAACATGGGCACCGAGGCCACCGGGCAGCAGTCATTGGCCAACCAGCTGGCTTATCTGCTGCCATTTGCCGAGGTCGACAAGATCGACCTGCTGCAACTCGATGATCCACAGCAAAGGCTGGATGCGATTCAAGCGTTGCTGGATGAGTTGCAAGGCGAGTTGTTTGCCTGAGGGCGTGGCGACTTCTGCGCAGCCGAACGCAGCCTCGCGCTGCTCGGCAGCTGCTACAGGGTTGCGATCGGCTGCAATTGTTTGAGCTTCAGTAGGCGTAGCGCAGCATCGCGTGCGGCAAATGGCGCAGGGCGAAGAAGGCGAACAGCGCCAGCAGCGACGGCAATATCAGCCACCAGACCCTGAAAGCCATGGCGTTCAGCGAAGTACGCCGTTGGCTCAGCCACAGGCTGGCGGCGCACACGCACGCGGCGAGCATCGCGCCGGCCAGTACATCGGTCGGCCAATGCGCGCCCAGATAAACCCGCGACAAGGCAATCGACAGCGCCGGCAGGCAAGCAATGAACAGCCAGGTCAGGCGCATGCGCGGTGGTTGGCCGCGACCGGCGAGCACTGCGAGTACCAGAAACAGCGCAAAAGCCCCCGAGGCGTGGCCGCTGGGCATGCTGTAGCTGGTCAACGGTTCGCTCAACACTTCCGGGCGCACACGGGCGAAAAACAGCTTGCTGCCGGTGTTGGCCAGCGCCGTGGTTAACAGCGCACCGCCAGCGAAAATCGCCTGGCGCCATTGCCGCGTCAGCACCAGCAAAATGGTCAGCAGGGCGCTGAACATCAGCATGTTGCGGAACTCACCGATCAGCGTGAACGTCACCGCGATTTCATCGATCATCGGGTTGCGGTGCTCCTGCACCAGCGCCATCAGGCCCTGGTCGAGCGCGGTCAGGTATGGATAACCGATGAACAATCCGAACAAAATCGCCACGCCGAGGCTGGCGATATAAGCGCTGGCGTGACGATGCCGGCGCAGGCTGCTGGTGACGCTGATGCCGATCATCACCGCGATGCTGCCGGCGACAATGCCTGCCTGCGGCCAGAAACCTTCCGGCAACGGCAAACGCAGCGCCGCCCCGGTGGCCCAGCCGGGCAGCAGATAGGCGATGCTCCAACCAGCGGCGGCCAGCAGGCTGACGGCGGCGAAGCGCGGGAACGGCATGTCGAACATCCCGGCAACCATCGGCAGCATGGGCCGCAGCGGGCCGATGAAACGCCCGACCAGCAGGCTGGCGATGCCGTAGCGCTGAAAGTACGCCTCGGCGCCGGCGATCCATTCCGGGTGATGGCGCAAACCCGGCAGGCGCCTGATGTTCTGGTGGAAGTGGCGGCCGAGGAAGTACGACACGACGTCCCCGAGGATCCCGCCGAGGAAGCCCAGCAACAGCGTTTCCCCCAACGACAGCGCACCGCTGCCGGCCAGCACGGCCACGGCAAACAGCAAAACCGTGCCCGGTACGATGAGCCCGGCAATCGCCAGGCATTCCACGCAGGCAACGATAAACACGGCAGCGGCCAGCCACTGCGGATTGACTGTCAACCAGCCGGTGATGCTATCGAGCCATGGGCCCATACCTGCCACTCCATTGAATGTTTAATTCATGCGATCTACAAAACACCACAGACCCGTGTGGGAGCGAGCTTGCTCGCGATAGCGGACTGATAGACGAAATGATGTTGTCTGACACGCCGCCATCGCGAGCAAGCTCGCTCCCACAGGGATCAGCTGTGATTCAAGACAATAAAAAATAATCGCGACCTTCGACCTGCCCCCGTCGCAGCGGGTTCCGCGTGCAGTACGGCGCATACGCCGCGTCCACAAACCGATACATCAAATGCTCATCTCGCCCGAGCGGAATGCCCAATCGCGTGGTTTGAATAATGCCTGTCGGCGTCGCCCCAACGTCCTCCACCAGCAGCAGTTCATGATCAAACCGCTTGGCGTCCCACATCGGCACTTTCAATCCCAGTGCCTTGCACAGCAATGTCTGGCCGGCGCAGAGTTTCTGTGACGGGCGAGGGCGGCCGCTGGCGTCGGGGTTGTTCAAGAGCATTTGCGCGAGCGCCGCCGGGCCGCTCAACTCATCGACCCATGGGTACGCGGATTTGATCAGCACGGCGTTGCCCGGCCCGTGCGCGCTGAAGTTCAGCGAGTCGCCGCCACGCGCGTAATACATATAGATGTGCCCGCCATCCAGAAACAAAGCCTTACGCTTTTCTGTGTAGCCGAGCGAGGCATGGCTGCCTTTTTCGTCGAAGTAATACGCTTCGGTTTCAATAATTCGCGCGCTCAGCCACAAATCGCCGACCCGATGGCGGATGACTTTGCCGAGCAGATCTCGGGCGAGGATTTGTGCGTCGCGATCGAAAAAAGCGTCCGGCAACCCCGTAGGCAGGGGGGATGCAGAAGCGCGAACAGTCAGGTTGGACATGATGAACGGCGTTTATCAAGGCTGATTGAGCGCCGATGATAACAATTTGCAGCTTAATCACGGCTGAACGTCGGCAATTTGCGCTCCATTTCGACCATCCGCCCGTCACCGCTGTTAGTCAGGGGACACGACAGCTATAATCTGCCGCTTTCATCTTTGCCAAGACCCCATCCGACAATGACTGAGTCCGTCCTCGACTACATGACCCGCCTGGGTCGCGCTGCCCGCGAAGCTTCGCGCATCATCGGCCGTGCCAGCACCGCGCAGAAAAACCGCGCTTTGCAGGCCGCTGCCAATGCGCTGGATGCTGCGCGCGACGAACTGACGACGGCCAATGAGCTGGACCTGGCCGCCGGTCGCGCCAATGGTCTGGAAGCAGCATTGCTCGAACGTCTGGCGCTGACCCCGGCGCGCATCGACAGCATGATCGTCGGTTTGCGCCAGGTGGCGGCGCTGCCGGACCCGGTCGGTGCGATCCGCGACATGAGCTTTCGTCCTTCGGGGATTCAGGTCGGCAAAATGCGCGTGCCGCTGGGCGTGATCGGGATCATCTACGAATCGCGGCCGAACGTGACCATCGACGCCGCCAGCCTGTGCCTGAAGTCGGGTAACGCGACGATCCTGCGCGGCGGCTCCGAAGCGATCAACTCCAATCGCGCCATTGCCGCGTGCATCCAGCGTGGTCTCGCCGAAGCCGAGCTGCCGGCCGCCGTGGTGCAAGTGGTCGAAACCACCGACCGTGCCGCCGTCGGTGCGCTGATCACCATGCCCGAGTACGTTGACGTGATCGTCCCGCGCGGTGGCAAAGGCTTGATCGAACGGGTCAGCCGCGACGCGCGTGTGCCGGTGATCAAGCATCTGGATGGCATTTGCCACGTTTACGTGAGTGCCCATGCCGATCTGCCGAAAGCCCAGCGCATCGCCTTTAATGCCAAAACCTACCGTTATGGCATTTGCGGCGCGATGGAGACATTGCTCGTCGATCAAATCGTTGCCAAAGATTTCCTGCCGTTGATGGCTGCCCAGTTCCGCGAAAAAGGCGTCGAGCTGCGCGGTTGCGAGCGCACGCGGGCAATCGTCGATGTGCTGGCCGCGACCGAAGAAGACTGGAACACCGAATACCTGGCGCCGATCCTGTCGATCCGCGTGGTCAACGGACTCGACCAGGCGATCGAGCACATCAACCGGCATGGCTCGCATCACACCGATTCGATCGTCAGCGAAAACCTCGCCGAGACCCGGCGTTTTGTCGCTGAAGTGGACTCCTCGTCGGTGATGATCAACACGCCGACCTGCTTCGCCGATGGCTTTGAATACGGATTGGGTGCCGAGATTGGCATTTCTACTGATAAGCTGCACGCCCGCGGCCCGGTCGGCCTCGAAGGGTTGACCTGCGAGAAGTACATCGTGGTCGGTGACGGCCAGTTGCGCGGACAGGAGTCGGTCTGACTTGGCCGACCTCGACCCGTCAGCCCCGGACATTCCCGGTGAGGCTGGGCCTCGGCGCATTGGCGTGCTGGGCGGAACGTTCGACCCGGTGCACATCGGCCATTTGCGCGGTGCGCTGGAAGTCGCCGAATACCTGGGCCTCGATGAGCTGCGACTGACACCCAGTGCCAGGCCGCCTCATCGGAGCACGCCGCAAGTGTCGGCGCAGGACCGGCTGGCGATGGTCGAGTGCGCGGTGGCCGGTGTGGCGCCGTTGGTGGTGGACGCCCGCGAATTGCAGCGGGACAAACCGTCCTACACCATCGATACCCTGGAGCTGATGCGTGCCGAAATGGCCGCAGACACCCAGGTTTTTCTACTTTTGGGCTGGGACGCATTTTGCGGCCTGCCCACTTGGCATCGCTGGGAAGAATTGCTCCAGCATTGCCACATCCTGGTGCTGCAACGCCCGGATGCCGACAGCGAACCGCCGGATGCCTTGCGCAATCTGTTGGCGGCGCGCTCGGTGAGCGACCCGCTGGCCCTCAAAGGGCCGAGCGGACAGATTGCATTCGTCTGGCAGACGCCGCTCGCGGTATCCGCCACCCAGATCCGTCAACTGCTGGCCAGCGGTAAGTCGGTACGTTTCCTGGTGCCTGACGCGGTCCTGGCCTACATCGATGCGCACGGTCTGTACCGTGCGTCGAACTGAAAAAGGGTGCGCTTCAACACACGTGAACGCGTGAACCGAAGCGCCCGAACATACGAGCAAAACGAGTTTTATATGACGAACAAAGACGTAACTAAAGTAAAACGCAAAGGCACGTTCAAGAGCGCTCCGCTGCCTGAGCCGGTATTGACTACCGAGCCGCTGAAGGGTGATGCGCTGGTCCAGGTTGCCGTTGCAGCCCTGGAAGACGTCAAGGGCCAGGACATCCAGGTCATCGACGTTCGCGAAAAGCAGAGCATCACTGACTACATGATCATCGCTACCGGTACGTCCAACCGCCAGATCGGCGCGATGCTCGACAAGGTTCGCGAAGCCGTCAAAGCCCTGGGCGTCAAGCCACTGGGTGAAGAAGGCAAGGGCGACAGCGACTGGGTCCTGCTGGATATGGACGACGTGATCGTGCACATGATGACCGCCTCGGCGCGTCAGTTCTACGACCTCGAGCGTCTGTGGGCCGGTGCCGAGCAGAGCCGTTCTGCCAGCGCTGCTCACCACAGCCCGGAAAACACCCACGAGCATTTCACCAAGCTCAACAAAGACCAGTTGTAAGGGATTGCTGTGCGACTGCGACTGATCGCCGTCGGTTCACGCATGCCGAAATGGGTGGAAGAAGGCTGGCATGAATATGCCAAGCGTCTTCCGTCCGAGCTGGCGCTGGAACTGGTGGAAATTCCGCTCAACACCCGTGGCAAAAACGCCGACGTGGCGCGCTTCATCCGTCAGGAGGGCGAAGCCATGCTGGCGAAAGTCGGGCCGAACGAGCGGATTGTCACCCTCGAAGTCCACGGCAAGCCCTGGAGCACCGAGCAACTGGCGGTCGAACTCGATCGCTGGCGGCTCGATTCGCGCACGGTCAACTTCATGGTGGGTGGCCCCGAAGGGCTGGCGCCGGAAGTCTGTGCGCGGGCTGACCAGCGCTGGTCGTTGTCGCCGCTGACGTTGCCGCATCCGCTGGTGCGGATTCTCATCGGCGAACAGTTGTATCGTGCCTGGACAGTCCTGTCCGGCCACCCTTACCACAAGTAGCTCTGCCCTCATGCCTCAGCCGATCCGCATCAAGGACCACGAAAAAGACGCCCGTCTGGTGCGTGGCCGCGTCGTGTTCGGGGCAATTGCGGTGGTGGCGCTGATTTGTGTGCTGATCGCGCGGCTGTATTTCCTTCAGGTGATCCAGTACGAGTACCACTCGACCCTGTCGGAAAACAATCGCGTGCATGTGCAGCCGATTCCGCCCACCCGTGGGCTGATCTTCGACCGTAATGGCGTGGTGGTGGCCGATAACCGGCCCAGCTTCAGCCTGAGCATGACCCGCGAGCGCTCCGGCGACTGGCAGCAAGTGCTCGATGTGATCGTCGAGGTGCTGGAACTGACGCCCGAGGACCGGGTGATTTTCGAGAAACGCATGCGACAGGGGCGCCGGCCATTCGAGCCAGTGCCGATCCTGTTCGAGCTGACCGAAGAACAGATCGCCCGGATCGCGGTGAACCAGTTCCGCCTGCCGGGCGTGGAAGTGGTCGCGCAGTTGGTGCGCCATTACCCGCAGGGCGCGCACTTTGCGCACTCGGTGGGTTACATGGGCCGGATCAACGAGAAAGAGCTGAAGTCGCTGGACCCGGTCAACTACAGCGGCACCCACCACATCGGCAAGACCGGCATCGAGCGTTTTTATGAGCCCGAGCTGCACGGCCAGGTGGGTTACGAAGAAGTCGAGACCAACGCTCGGGGCCGCGTTTTGCGCGTGCTCAAGCGTACCGATCCGATTCCCGGCAAGGACATCGTCCTGAGCCTGGACATCAAATTGCAGGAAGCCGCCGAAGCCGCACTCGGCGGGCGTCGCGGTGCCGTAGTCGCGCTGGACCCGGCGACTGGCGAAGTGCTGGCGATGGTCAGCCAGCCGAGTTTCGACCCGAACCTGTTCGTCACCGGCATCAGCTTCAAGGCTTACGCCGAGCTGCGCGATTCCATCGACCGGCCGCTGTTCAACCGCGTACTGCGCGGTCTGTACCCGCCGGGCTCGACGATCAAACCGGCGGTGGCGATTGCCGGCCTCGATTCCGGCGTGGTCACCGCGTCGACCCGCGTCTACGATCCCGGTTATTACCAACTGCCCAATTACGATCACAAATATCGCAACTGGAACCGTTCCGGCGACGGCTACGTCGACCTCGATACGGCGATCATGCGGTCCAACGACACCTATTTCTATGACCTCGCGCACAAGCTGGGGATTGATCGGTTGTCGGCGTACATGGGCAAGTTCGGCATCGGCGAAAAAGTCTCGCTGGACATGTTCGAAGAGTCGCCGGGGCTGATGCCTTCCCGTGAATGGAAGCGCGCAACCCGGCGTCAGGCCTGGTTCCCGGGCGAAACGCTGATTCTCGGGATCGGTCAGGGCTACATGCAATCGACCCCGCTGCAATTGGCCCAAGCCACGGCGCTGGTGGCCAACAAAGGTGTGTGGAACCGTCCGCATCTGGCGAAAACCGTCGAGGGTGAAAAACCCAAGGATGACAACCCCATGCCGGACATCGTCCTGCGCGACCCGTCCGACTGGGCCAAGGTCAACCACGGCATGCAGCAGGTGATGCACGGCGCGCGTGGTACGGCGCGCAAAGCGGCGATTGGTGCGCAATACCGGATTGCCGGCAAAAGTGGTACGGCCCAGGTGGTCGCGATCAAGCAGGGCGAGAAGTACGACCGCTCCAAGGTTCAGGAACGCCACCGCGACCACGCCTTGTTCGTCGGTTTCGCGCCGGCCGACAACCCGAAAATCGTCGTGTCAGTGATGGTCGAGAACGGCGAGTCCGGTTCCGGCGTCGCGGCGCCGGTGGTACGTCAAATCATGGACGCCTGGCTGCTCAATCAGGAAGGCCATCTCAAAGCCGAATACGCCAGCCCTATCAGTGCGGAGGCTACGGCCCGTGATGAATAATTTTGATCGCATGCTGTCCAGCGAGGATGTGATGCGTCGCCGCGCGACGCTGCTGCAACGTTTGCACATCGATGGCCCGTTGTTGATCCTGCTGCTGACCCTCGCCGCCGGCAGCTTGTTCGTGCTGTATTCGGCGAGCGGCAAGAGCTGGGATCTGTTGGCCAAGCAAGCCACGTCCTTCGGCATCGGTCTGGTGTCGATGATCGTCATCGCCCAGTTCGAACCGCGTTTCATGGCGCGCTGGGTGCCGGTCGGTTATGTGATCGGCGTGCTGTTGCTGGTGGTGGTGGACGTCATGGGCCACAACGCCATGGGCGCCACGCGCTGGATCAACATTCCCGGGGTGATTCGCTTCCAGCCTTCGGAATTCATGAAGATCCTGATGCCGGCGACCATCGCCTGGTACTTGTCCAAACGCACTTTGCCGCCGCAGCTCAAGCACGTCGGGATCAGCCTGTTCCTGATCGGTTTGCCATTTATCCTGATCGTCCGCCAGCCCGACCTCGGCACCTCGTTGCTGATTCTTGCTGGCGGCGCGTTCGTGCTGTTCATGGGCGGGCTGCGCTGGCGCTGGATCATCAGCGTGCTGGCCGCTGCAGTGCCGGTGGCGGTGGCGATGTGGTTTTTCATCATGCACGACTACCAGAAGCAGCGAATCCTGACTTTCCTCGACCCGGAAAGCGATCCGCTCGGCACTGGCTGGAACATCATTCAGTCCAAGGCTGCGATCGGTTCCGGCGGGGTATTCGGCAAGGGCTGGCTGCTCGGCACCCAGTCGCACTTGGACTTCCTGCCGGAAAGCCACACCGACTTCATTATTGCGGTGCTCGGCGAAGAATTCGGTCTGGTGGGGATTTGCGCGCTGCTGCTGATTTACCTGCTGTTGATCGGTCGCGGGCTGGTAATTACCGCTCAGGCCCAGACATTGTTCGGCAAATTGCTCGCGGGCAGCCTGACCATGACGTTTTTTGTTTACGTTTTCGTCAACATCGGTATGGTCAGTGGCCTGTTGCCGGTTGTGGGGGTGCCGTTGCCGTTCATTAGCTACGGAGGAACTTCGCTGGTGACGCTGCTGTCAGCGTTTGGGGTTTTGATGTCGATCCATACCCATCGTAAGTGGATCGCGCAGGTTTGAATAAGGTGAAGATTTCAATGCAAGCAATGCGTGGCTGGGCGACTCGATACGCTCCGTGGGTCAGCCTGGTAGGCATCCTTGGTACTGCGGAAACGCGGGCCGGCGATTACGAAGGTTCACCTCAGGTGGCCGAATTCGTCGGTGAAATGACCCGCGACTACGGTTTTGCCGGTGAACAGTTGATGGGCGTGTTCCGCGAGGCCGAGCGCAAGCAGTCGATTCTGGACGCGATCTCGAAACCTGCCGAGCGGGTCAAGCAGTGGAACGAATATCGCCCGATGTTCATCACCGACGCGCGCATCGCCCGTGGTGTGGACTTCTGGCGTCAGCACGAAGCCGTGCTGGCGCGTGCCGAGCAGGAATACGGCGTGCCGGCCCAGGTGATCGTTTCGATCATCGGCGTCGAGACGTTCTTCGGGCGCAACACCGGCAACTTCCGAGTGATCGACGCCTTGTCGACCCTGGGTTTCGACTATCCGCCGCGTGCCGAATTCTTCCGCAAGGAATTGCGTGAATTCCTGCTGCTGGCGCGCGAAGAGCAAGTTGACCCGCTGACGTTGAAAGGCTCGTACGCCGGCGCGATGGGCCTGCCGCAATTCATGCCGAGCAGCTTTCGCGCCTATGCCGTGGACTTCGACGGCGACGGCCACATTAATATCTGGACCAATCCGGACGATGCCATTGGCAGCGTTGCCAGTTATTTCAAGCATCACGGCTGGGTCGCCGGCGAACCGGTAGTCAGCCGCGCCGATGTGCGTGGCGAGCAGATTGATGAGGGTTTGACCACGGGCATCGAACCGACTAAAACCGTCGGGGAGTTGCGAGCGTTGGGGTGGTCGAGTCATGATGCGCTGCGCGATGATATGCCGGTCACCGCTTTCCGCCTGGAAGGTGACAAGGGCCCCGAGTACTGGATGGGCCTGAAGAACTTTTACGCAATTACGCGTTATAACCGCAGCGTGATGTACGCCATGGCCGTACATCAACTGTCTGAACAGCTGGTCCAAGCACGGGGCGTCAAGTAATGCGGGCATTGCCTATGAATAAACCCCTGAAGCTGATGGCATTTGCCGGGTTGGCGGTGCTGGTCGCCAGTTGTTCGACCACCACCACTCGCGCACCGGCGCAGAAATCCACTTCCACCGCCGTGCGCGCGACGCCGGGGCTGGACATCAACCGCGCCCACAAAGATGGCGCGCCGTGGTGGGACGTCGATGTTTCGCGCATCCCGGACGCCACGCCGACCCTGCACAGCGGTCCTTATAAAGCCAACCCGTACACGGTGTTGGGCAAGACCTATTTCCCGTTGCAGGAATCCAAGACCTACGTGGCCTCGGGCACGGCGTCGTGGTACGGCACTAAGTTTCACGGCCAGAACACCGCCAACGGCGAAGTCTATGACTTGTACGGCATGAGTGCCGCGCACAAGACCTTGCCGCTGCCGAGTTACGTTCGGGTGACCAACCTGGACAACCACAAGACTGTGGTTCTGCGGGTTAACGACCGTGGGCCGTTCTACTCCGACCGCATCATCGATTTGTCCTACGCGGCAGCGAAGAAACTCGGTTATGCCGAAACCGGCACCGCGCGGGTCAAGGTCGAAGGCATCGATCCGCAGCAGTGGTGGGCACAGAAGGGCCGTCCGGCGCCGTTGATGCTCAACGAGCCGCAAGTGGCGCAAAATGCCGCGCCGACCATTACCGCTTCGGCGGGCAAGGTCGAACAATGGACACCACCGCCGCAGCAACACGCCGCCGCCGTAGTGCCCGTGCAGATCGATGCAAAAAAAAACGCTTCTGTACCAGCGTCTGGCCAGTATCTGCAGGTGGGCGCGTTCGCCAACCCGGACGCTGCCGAACTGCTGAGATCGAAGCTCAGCGGGATGGTGAGCGCTCCGGTGTTCATCAGCTCGATAGTGCGCAACCAGCAGACACTGCATCGGGTGCGCCTGGGGCCGATGGGCTCACCGGGTGAAATCCAGCAAGTGCAGAACAGCGTGCGATTGGCCAATCTCGGTTCGCCGAGCCTGGTCACCGCCGAGTAATACGCGTTATTTGTTTCATGGTTTGATTGATTCAAGGTTCGCTTGCGGTTTGGGGGGGGAACCTGGTTGTTGGCTCGTCAAGAACAAAAGCCCGGCAAGGGTTGTGAGTGAACGACTGAACACGCGACGGCCTGTTAGAAGCCGTCTGATTAGTTTTGCCCTAGGGCAGTTTCCATTAGCGATTTCGAGAGACGGATGAACATCACCACCTTTGCCAAACGCCTGTGCCTGTTAGTCCCGCTGTTCATCACGCCTGCCGCTTTTGCGGTAGAAATGATGCCGTCGCCACCTCAACTGGCCGCCAAATCCTACGTGCTCATGGACGCCAGCAGCGGCAACGTGCTGGTCGAGAACAACGGTGACCAGCGCCTGCCGCCCGCCAGCCTGACCAAACTGATGACCGCGTACATTGCGACGCTGGAAATCCGTCGTGGCCAGATCGGCGAAAATGACCCGGTGACGGTCAGCGAGAACGCCTGGCGCACCGGCGGTTCGCGGATGTTCATCAAGGTCGGCTCGCAGGTAACCGTCAGCGACTTGCTGCACGGCATCATCATTCAGTCGGGCAACGACGCCAGTGTTGCGCTCTCCGAGCACATCGCCGGCAGCGAAGACGCGTTCGCCGACATGATGAACAAAACCGTGGCCGACCTGGGCATGACCAACAGCCACTTCATGAACCCGACCGGTCTGCCAAACCCGGAGCACTACTCGTCGGCTCACGACATGGCCGTGCTGGCTCGCGCGATCATCCACGAAGACCCGGCTCACTATGCGATCTACTCGCAGAAAGAGTTTTTCTGGAACGGCATCAAGCAGCCTAACCGCAACCTGCTGCTGTGGCGCGACAAGACCGTTGACGGTCTGAAAACCGGTCACACCGACGAAGCCGGCTACTGCATGGTGTCTTCGGCTGTACGTGATGGCATGCGCCTGATCGCCGTGGTGTTCGGCACCAACAGCGAAGTCGCTCGCGCTTCCGAAACGCAAAAACTGCTGACCTACGGTTTCCGATTCTTCGAAACCCAGACCTTCTATCAGAAAGGCGCCGAGCTGGCCCAGGCTCCTGTCTGGAAAGGCACCACCAATCAAGTCAAGGCCGGCCTGGCCCAAGACCTGACCATGACCCTGCCGAAGGGCCAGCTGAAGAAGCTCGCCGCCAGCATGACCATGAACCCGCAACTGATCGCGCCAATCGCCAAGGGCGACGTGATCGGTAAAGTCGAAGTCAAACTGGACGACAAGGTTGTGCACAGCGCTGACCTGATCGCGCTGGATGGCGTCGAGGAGGGTGGTATCTTCCGCCGCATGTGGGATAGCATCCGTCTATTCTTCTACGGCTTGTTCAACTGATTTAGTGTGGACTTGCATGGCCGCGCCCCGATCCGGGACGCGGCCATGTCCGTTGCCACGGCTTACGAGGCCGTTACGCCATGACAGATACCGAAGTAAAGGCGCCAAAGATCGAATTCCCGGTGAAGGATTATCCGGTCAAAGTGATCAGCGATACCGGCGCGGGTAACAAAGACAAGATCATCGACATCGTCAAGAAACACGCGACCATCAACGATGAGCGCATCGACGAGCGTCAAAGCACCAACGGCAAATACACCACTATCCAGTTGCACATCGTCGCCACCGGCCAAGAACAGCTGTACGACATCAACAGCGAGTTGCGGGCTACCGGTTTCGTGCACATGGTGTTGTGATGTCTGGCGCGGTAGGCTTTCGCGAGCTTGGCCAGATGGCTTACGAGCCGGTCTGGCATGCCATGCAACGTTTTACCAACGAACGCGGCACTGACGCCGCGGACGAAATCTGGCTGGTCGAACACCCACCGGTGTTCACCCAGGGCCAGGCCGGCAAGGCTGAGCACTTGTTATTGCCGGGCGATATTGCGGTTGTGCAGGTCGACCGTGGTGGTCAGGTGACTTACCACGGTCCGGGCCAATTGGTCGCTTACCTGTTGCTGGATGTACGCAAGTTGGGTTTCGGCGTGCGTGACCTGGTCACCCGCATGGAACACTGCCTGATCGAGTTGCTGGCCAGCTACGGCGTGACTGCCGCTGCCAAGCCAGACGCGCCGGGTGTCTACGTCGACGGGGCGAAAATCGCTTCCCTGGGGCTGCGGATCCGCCATGGTTGTTCCTTTCACGGCTTGGCCCTGAACGTGGACATGGACCTGGAACCGTTTCGACGAATTAATCCCTGCGGCTACGCCGGGCTGGCGATGACCCAGCTGAGTGATCACGCAGGATCGATTGTATTTGCCGAGGTAAGTGCCCGGCTGCGCGCGCAGCTCGTCAAACACCTCGACTATGCTGAGCAGACGACCCTTACGGGCGGAATCGACTGATATGACTACTGATGCAGTGCAAACCATGATCCCGACGCTGGATGTTACCGAGCGCCCGGCCCCACGTGCCAAGGTTGAAGCCGGCGTCAAGCTGCGCGGCGCCGAGAAGGTTGCACGCATCCCGGTAAAGATCATTCCGACCACCGAACTGCCGAAGAAACCCGACTGGATTCGCGTGCGCATCCCGGTTTCTCCGGAAGTCGACCGCATCAAAGCCCTGCTGCGCAAACACAAGCTGCACAGCGTTTGTGAAGAAGCGTCCTGCCCGAACCTCGGCGAGTGCTTCTCCGGCGGCACCGCGACGTTCATGATCATGGGCGACATTTGCACCCGTCGCTGCCCGTTCTGCGACGTTGGCCACGGTCGTCCGAAGCCACTGGACGTCAACGAGCCGGAAAGCCTGGCGATTGCCATTGCCGACCTGAAGCTCAAGTACGTGGTGATCACCTCGGTTGACCGCGATGACTTGCGTGACGGCGGTGCCCAGCACTTCGCCGACTGCATCCGCGAGATCCGCAAACTGTCGCCGAACGTGCAGCTCGAAACCCTGGTCCCGGATTACCGTGGACGCATGGACGTGGCACTGGAAATCACCGCCGCCGAGCCGCCGGATGTGTTCAACCACAACCTCGAAACCGTACCGCGTCTGTACAAGGCTGCGCGTCCGGGCTCCGATTACCAGTGGTCGCTGACCCTGCTGCAACGCTTCAAGCAGATGATGCCGCACATTCCGACCAAGTCCGGCCTGATGCTCGGCCTGGGCGAAACCGACGAAGAAGTCATCGAAGTCATGAAGCGCATGCGCGAACACGACATCGACATGCTGACCCTCGGCCAGTACCTGCAACCATCACGCAGCCACTTGCCGGTGCAACGTTTCGTGCACCCGGACGTGTTTGCCTGGTTCGCCGAGGAAGGCTACAAGATGGGCTTCAAGAACGTCGCGTCCGGCCCGTTGGTACGTTCCTCGTACCACGCCGACGAGCAAGCGAAGCTGGTTAAAGCCGAGCTGATCTCGGCGTTGTAATTCGCCGCTGACGTGCACAATCGCCCGCATGGCTTTACCGCCACGCGGGCGTTTTTTTGCCTTGCCTACAGGCATTGGCGGTTTTTCCCGCAGGCCGTGGCGCATTTCAAGCCTTCTGTTTATGTGCATTCCTGACTACTGTGTGCAGACGTTTTTCCGCTGGGAGATTCAAGGATGACCGTTCGACCGACCCACACGCTGTTCCCCCACGCGCCCGTCCCGGCGCTGCCTTCGGAAGGCCTGATTGGCGTGATCGCGCCCGCCGGGCCTGCGCCGCTGGACACCGACAAAGCCGTGCAATGGATGCGCGCCCGTGGTTATTCCCTGCGTGTATTTCCCGGTGTTTACCAAGCTGACGGTTACCTGGCCGGCAGCGACCAGACGCGACTGAATGACCTGCACGCAGCATTCGCCGACAGCGACGTCGACGCGATCATTTGCCTGCGCGGCGGTTACGGCACGCCGCGCCTGCTGGATGGCATCGACTTCGACGTGCTGCGCGCCAATCCCAAGCCGTTCATTGGCTACAGCGACATCACCGCGCTGCATCTGGCGATCAGCCGTCATGCCGGGTTCGTGACCTTTCATGGGCCGCTGCTCAACGCCGATCTGCTGGGTGATAAACAGAAACCTACCGAGTCGTCATTCTTCAACATGCTGCGCGGGCAAGTGAAGTCGGGCGACGTGCTGGCGCACCCGGTGGCCTATCCGTTGACGACGATCGAGCCGGGCATCGCGCATGGGCGTTTGCTCGGCGGCAATCTGTCGATGATCGCCGCGGTGATGGGCACGCCTTACGAGATTGAGGCCGAAGGCGCGATTCTGTTTATCGAAGACATCAACGAGCCGCTGTACCGCATCGACCGGCTGCTGACGCATCTGCGCCTGGCCGGCACGCTGGGCAAGCTGCGCGGGGTTCTGGTCGGGGATGTGGCGGGCGTGGACAGCGCGGCGCTGGCACGACTGCTCAAGCAGACCTTCGAACCCTTGCGGATTCCGGTGCTGGCGGGGTGGCGCAGCGGGCATTGTGATCCGAACCTGACCTTGCCGATGGGCGCGCTGGTCAAGCTGGATGCGGGGAATAAAGTGTTGGTGTTGGAGCAGGATGTGGTGGTCAAGCGTTAGAGCGTAGTCGCCCGTTAGTCAGTCATCGCGAGCAAGTTCGCTCCCACGGATCACACAGTCCTGTAGGAGCGAGGCTTGCCCGCGAAGCTTTAACGGCTACGCAAACCTTCCAGCAACTTATGCGTCGGATAGCCATCCGCCGGCCAGCCAAACGACTGCTGCGCGCTGCGGATCGCTTTGCGCGTATTGGCGCCGATAATGCCGTCAGCCGTGCCGGCGTCGTAGTTCTGCGCGCTCAGCAGGTTTTGCAGCTCGATGCGCTCGCTGCGGCTCAGCGGCAAATCATCTTTTGGCCAGCTGCCGTTGATCAGGCCACCACCGCTGAAACGCTCACACAACAGGCTCACTGCCAACGCATAGGACGACGAATTGTTGTACTTGAGAATCGCGCGGAAGTTATCGAACACCAGAAACGCCGGGCCGCGATAACCGGCCGGCAGCAGCAGGGCGGCGGACAGGTTCTCGGTGCCGGCCGGAACCTGGCCGCCATTCGGCATGTTCACACCGAGTTGCCGCCATTCGGCGACGCTCTTGCGAATCGTGCCGTCAGCCAGCACGTAATCGAAGCTGCCCGGCAGCTGCACTTCGTAACCCCACGGCTGGCCACGCTGCCAACCGGAGCTTTGCAGATAGTGCGCGGTCGAGGCCAAGGCATCGGCCGGGCTGCCCCAGATGTCGCGGCGACCGTCGCCATCGAAATCCACCGCGTGGGTGTTGTAGGTGGTCGGAATGAACTGGGTCTGACCCATGGCGCCGGCCCACGAGCCGAGCATTTTCTCCGGAGTGATGTCGCCCTGTTGCAGGATCTGCAGCGCGGCGATCAATTGCGCGTGAGCGAACGCGGGGCGGCGGCCCTCATAGGCGAGGGTCGCCAGGGAATTGATCACCGATTTGCTGCCCTGAAACTGCCCGAAATTACTTTCCATGCCCCACACCGAGACCAGTGCCTGGCGGTCGACGCCGTAACGCTGCTCGATGCTTTGCAGGATGTCGGCGTACTGGTTGACCAGCGCCTGACCTTTGCGCACCCGCAGTGGCGACAGTGCGCCATCGAGGTATTCCCACACCGGGCGAGAGAACTCAGGTTGGCTGCGGTCGGCGCGGATCACGCTGTCGTCGAAGCTGATATTGGCGAACGCGCGGTCGAACAGGTCGGCGCGGATGCCGGCGGCCAAGGCGTCCTTGCGGAAACCGGCCTGCCATTCAGCGAAGGTCTGCGTCGGTTGCAGGTCGAGGTTTTCGCCGGTCGGCACCACGGGCGGGATCACCGCAGGCGCGGTTGCGACGGGAGCAGTCTTGAGCGGTTGGGCGTCGGCGGCGGTCGGTTTTTCGGCGCAGGCGACAAGCAGAATGAGGCTGGAGGCGGCAATCAATTGGCGAACGGGCCAACGACGGGAAAGACGAAGGGGCATGCACAGGTCCAGGGAATACGAATCAGGTGCAGACCTTAACATGGAGAAGGGGGGTTCGGCTTCAAGCAGCCAGAAAGTAAGAAGCCTCCCAGCTATTAGACTGGAAGGCTTCGCGGCGGTAGCTGCCTTTGCCCTTGCCGACGCGTTCCTGACGACTGCGGAACAGTGGCTGGGCGATGATGGATTTGGCCTTGTTCGGGCCATTTTTGGATGGCTTTTTGCTCATGATGATTCTCTCGACCGAGTGGGGTTGCGCCGCGAATAATCTGCCGAAGATGGAGGTCTGTCCAGTCCCTTGTGGCGAGGGGGCTTGCCCCCGTTCGGCTGCGAAGCAGTCGCAAAACCTGCGTCCACTTAGTGCCTGGAAAAACTCGGTTGCATATTCCAGGGCCGCTTCGCGCCCCAGCGGGGGCAAGCCCCCTCGCCACAAAAGGCCTTATTCGGCGGGCAATGACAGCCGCTGTCCGGCCATCAACAACGACAGCCGGCTCAAGCTCATCCACGCCGAACCTGGCGCTTGCCCCTTGATCTGCGCGTCGATGCGCTGCGCTTCCAGCAACAACTGCGCCCAGCGTTGCGCCGAGTAGCGTTGCAGGGCTTTGCTCATCAGCGGTTTGCGTTTGTCCCAGACCGGTGGCCGGGCCGAGCTGAACGCTTTGTCGAGTGGCACACCCTGACTGTATTGCAGCGAAAGATTGGCCAGCAGCCGCAACTCGCGGGCCAGCGCCCAGAGGATCACCGGCGGCTCGACGCCTTCGCCACGCAGCCCTTCGAGCATGCGCAAGGCGTGAGCGGCTTCGCCATTGAGAATCGCGTCGGTGAGGCCAAACACATCAAAACGCGCACTGTCGGCAACGGCCGCTTGCACGGTTTCAACGGTAATCTGCCCGCCCTCGGCCATCAGCTTGAGCTTTTCGATTTCCTGCGCGGCGGCCAACAAGTTGCCCTCGACCCGCGCCGCGATCAGCTCCACTGCGTCCTGCGTCGCCGACAAACCGGCCTGCGACAAGCGCTGACGAATCCAGCTCGGCAACTGGTTGGCATCCACCGGCCAGATCTGCACGAACTGGGTTTGCGCGCCTTCGACCAGCGCTTTGCCCCACTTGGTTTTCTGCGCGGCGCCGTCGAGTTTCGGCAGGCTGATCAGCAACACGGTGTCTTCAGCCGGGCGCGAGCAGTATTCGATAAACGCTGCCGCGCCTTTGTCACCGGGCTTGCCGGAAGGCAGACGCAGTTCCAACAGACGCTTTTCAGCGAACAGCGACATGCTCGCGCCGGCCTGCAGCAGCGTTCCCCAGTCAAAACTGGCGTCGGCGGCAAACACTTGGCGTTCATCGAAACCCTGCTGACGGGCAGCGGCGCGAATGGCGTCCGCCGCTTCCTGACACAGCAACGGGTCATCGCCGCTGATGATGTAGACCGGCGCGAGGGCACCTTGCAGGTGTTTGGCGAGTTGGGCGGGGGCGAGTTTCATAAGAGAGTGCAAACGGGGCGCCTGAGCGCCCCGTAAGTCTTATTGCTGCGGGACTTCGATCGGCGACTGGCGCGGCGTTTCCGCTTCAGCCTTCTGCGCCGCTTCAAGGGCGTCGGCTTCAGCCTTGGCCCGTGCGTTGGCGGTCTGTTGCAACTGATCCAGCTGGGTTGGCGTGATCTGTTGCAGGCGCAGCATCATGCGCTGAACCAGTTCGCGACGGATTTCAGTCTTGGCGGTATTGGCTTCCTGATCGGAACCCACCAGGTTGTTGCCGTCGTGGATGAACACCTTCTGCACCTCAAGCTTGTCGCTCATCAGGCTCAGGTTGTTCTCGCCACGGATGTCGTAGCTCAGAACGGTGGTCACCTGGTACTCGCCAGTCCGACCGGCGCCGGCGTAGCTGAGGATGCGCTGGCCTTCCTGCTCGTCGGTCAGCACCAGTTTGTACGGCGCACCGGTGTAGACGTTGACGCCGCTGCTCTGCAGCACCTGGCGCAGTTGCGTCACGGTTTCGCCGTAGGCATTGCGCGCGCTGACGTCGAGTTCCTTGATCGCCAGTTCGTTGGTGCCGGTACCGCGCAGCTGGAAACCGCAGGCGCTCAACAGGACCGCGAGGCCCATCACCAGCAGATTGCGTTTGATCATTTTGTTGCTCCCCTTGAAACCAGGTGGGCCGACCGTGCGGCCCGAAAGGTTTAACTCGGCGCCAGGCTCACCTGGCGCCTGATCCAATTAGCTGGCGACGATATTGACCAGTTTCCCGGGCACTACGATCACTTTACGAATAGTCAGGCCATCGACAAAACGCAGCACGTTTTCATTGGCCCGTGCGGCGGCTTCGACTTCTTCACGGCTGGCGCTGGCGGGCATTTCGATCTGGCCGCGCAGCTTGCCGTTGACTTGAATAACCAGTTGCAGGCTGTCCTGCACCAGCGCGCTCTCGTCCAGCACTGGCCAGCCTGCGTCGATCACCGGGTCGGCGTGACCCAGTTGATTCCACAGTTCATGGCTGATGTGCGGAGTAATTGGCGCCAGCAGCAGGACCACGGTTTCGAGGCCGTGGTGAATCAGCGCGCGATCCTGTTCGGTGCCTTGCGGGGCTTTTTCCAGCACGTTCATCAGCGTCATCACCTGGGCGATGGCGGTGTTGAATTTGTGGTTCTGGCCAACGTCGTGGCTCGCTTGCTTGATCGCCTGGTGGATCGAGCGGCGAATGACTTTCTGCGCATCGTTCAGCGAAGCGACGTCGAGTTTGCCCGGCAAACCTTGAGTCACGTGCGCTTGCGCCAGACGCCAGACGCGCTTGAGGAAGCGGTGCGAGCCTTCGACGCCGGAGTCGGACCATTCGGCGCTCATGTCGGGCGGCGAAGCGAACATCATGAACAGTCGGCAGGTGTCGGCGCCGAACTGGTCAATCATCGACTGCGGGTCAACGCCGTTGTTTTTCGACTTGGCCATCTTCTCGGTGCCACCGATTTCTACCGGCAGACCGTCGGCGATCAGTTTGGCGCTGACCACCTTGGCTTTGCTGTCGCGTTCAAGTTCGACGTCCGCCGGGTTGAACCAGGTGTAGGCACCATTGGCTTCGCGACGGTAATAAGTGTCGGCGATCACCATGCCTTGTGTCAGCAGGTTCTTGAATGGTTCGTCCGAACTCACCAGGCCTTCGTCACGCATCAGCTTGTGGAAGAAGCGCGCGTACAGCAGGTGCAAAATCGCGTGCTCGATGCCACCAATGTACTGATCGACTGGCAACCAGTGATCGGCAGCGGATTTCTCCACCAGCCCGCCTTCGTAATGCGGCGAGGCGTAGCGAGCGTAGTACCACGAGGACTCGACGAAGGTGTCCATCGTGTCGGTTTCACGTTTGGCCGGCTGGCCGCATTTCGGGCAGCTGCACTCGTAGAACTCGGGCATGCGCGCCAGTGGCGAACCGGCGCCGTCCGGCACTACGTCTTCCGGCAGTACGACCGGCAGTTGATCTTCCGGGACCGGCACATCACCGCAGGTTTCGCAGTGGATGATCGGGATCGGGCAGCCCCAATAGCGCTGGCGGCTGATGCCCCAGTCGCGCAAGCGGAACTGCGTGCGCGAGGCGCCGAGGTTTTTCTTGATCAGCGCGACTTCCATCGCGTCGAAAGCGCCTTCGAAGTCGAGGCCGTCGAACTCGCCGGAATTGATCAGCGTGCCGTGCTCGCCGTAGGCGTCTTGCCACGGGGCGGGGTTGCTGTCGCCGGAGCTGGTGCGCACCACCGATTTGATCGGCAGGTTGTACTTGGTGGCGAACTCGAAATCACGTTCGTCGTGCGCCGGAACTGCCATCACTGCGCCGTCGCCGTAATGCATCAGCACGTAGTTGGCGACCCACACCGGCAACTTCTCGCCGGTCAGCGGGTGCTCGACGAACAGCGAGGTCGGCAGGCCTTTTTTCTCTTGAGTGGCGACGTCGGCTTCAGCGACGCTGCCGCCCTTGCATTCAGCGATGAACGCTTGCAGCTCAGGATTGTTCTGCGCGGCCAGGGTGGCCAGCGGGTGCTCGGCGGCGACCGCGACGTAAGTCGCGCCCATCAATGTGTCCGGGCGGGTGGTGAAGACTTTGAGGACGCCGCTTTCGCCGATCGAATCGACGTTGTACGGGAACTGCACTTCCATCCCGCGCGACTTGCCGATCCAGTTGCGCTGCATGGTCTTGACCTGTTCAGGCCAGCCCGGCAGATCGTCGAGGCTCGACAACAGCTCATCCGCGTACGCAGTGATCTTGAAGTAGTACATCGGGATTTCGCGCTTTTCGATCAGCGCGCCGGAACGCCAGCCGCGACCGTCAATCACTTGTTCGTTGGCCAGAACGGTCTGGTCGACCGGGTCCCAGTTCACGGTGCCGCTCTTCTTGTAGATCACGCCTTTTTCGAACAGGCGCGTGAACAGCCATTGTTCCCAGCGGTAGTAATCGGGCTTGCAGGTGGTCACTTCACGCGACCAATCCACCGCCAGGCCCAGGCTGCGCAGCTGGGTTTTCATGTAGGCGATGTTTTCGTAGGTCCACTTGGCGGGCGCTACGTTGTTTTTCATCGCGGCGTTTTCCGCCGGCATGCCGAACGCGTCCCAACCCATCGGTTGCAGGACGTTTTTGCCGAGCATGCGCTGATAGCGCGAGATCACGTCGCCGATGGTGTAGTTGCGCACGTGCCCCATGTGTAGCTTGCCGCTGGGGTAAGGGAACATCGACAGGCAGTAGAAAGTCTCCTTGCCTGGCTGTTCACTGACTTCAAAGGACTTTTGCTCGTCCCAGAACGACTGGGCGGCGGCTTCGATTTCACGGGGCTGATATTGTTCGTGCATGGCTACTTTTGAACTGAATAGGGGTGGCCTAATCCTCTTCGATGCAATGCCGGACGCTGATCACGCCAAATCGGCGTTTCGCTGTCCAGGCGAGCTGGAAGTGGAGTTACAGGAAGCGCCGTAGCATACATGACCGCACTCTATCGAGGGAAACCCTGATTACAGGCACGCGCTCGCGCAAATCCCGCCGCGAGGGCCGTTGGTCGCAGCGCTCAGCCGGTTTGTCGATGGAAGCTAAGCTCCTATTTGGGGATTGAGTCATATCTTCAATGAGGTGAGGGATGGTTGAGTCACAACGTAAAGTTACAAAACCGGAGCTGTACGAAAGATTGATCGACCGTCTGGGGATGGCCCTGGACGCGGCGAAAACTGCTGATCGGTTGCGTGATGAACGTCCATTGGAGCTGGAGTTGCGTGGCCTGAGCCCCGCAGAGTTTGCACTGGTCAAAGCGTATCTGGACCGCAGTGAACGTGAGACACACGGATGCTTGTCCGAAGCAGTGAAGCAGCTCGACGCCCCACGTTCGGCCAAGATCATCTGGCTAAAAGACAAGGCACCCGACAGGGACGCGGTAAAGGTCCGGTCGCTGCCATTCAAGCAAGGGCACTTGAAACCGTGACGTAGGTTTTTTTGCAGTTTAGTTCTGCACATCAGTTGTCGCGTTGCATCAACCCACTTAGGCTTCGGGCATCTTTTGGAGATGCTCGATGCCTTTTCGTTATTTCGTCAAACAACTTCTATTGCCGCCCGGCATTCTTCTGCTGTTGCTGGCGCTTGCGTGGTGGTTTCGCCGCTCGCGACCGCGCTTGGCGGCGGTGTGCTTCGCGTTGGGTTTTGGCGGTTTTTTGCTGATGAGTTTGCCGGTGGTGGTGCAGTGGAGCGCCAAGTTGCTGGAGCGCGAGCCGCCGCTGGCGCGCGAAGAGTGGGCGACGCTGGCGCAGCGCGCGGATGCGATTGTGGTGCTGGGTTCGGGGCGCGAGCGCGGCGACCTCGCGTGGGGCGCGGATCAACCGACCGGCGTTGGCCTGGAGCGCGAGCGTTACGCGGCGCGGCTGGCGAAAGCGTCCGGTTTGCCGATCCTGACCACCGGCGGCCTGCATTACGGCACGCCGCCGAGTGAGGCGAAATTGATGGCGGATTCGCTGCTCGATGATTTCGGCGTGAGCGTGCGTTGGCAGGAAGAACGCAGCCGCACGACCTGGGAAAACGCCCAGTTCAGCGCACAGATGTTGTTGCCGGCAGGGGTCAAGCGTGTGGTGGTTGTGACGCAGGCCTGGCACATGCCGCGCGCGGTGTGGAGTTTTGAGGCGGCGGGTTTTGAGGTGGTGGCGGCGCCGGTCGGATTCCTCGGCACGGACAACGCCCGGCCGCTGGGCGGCTGGATGCCGGAGTTCAAATCGATCTGGCAGAGCGGGCAACTGCTCAATGAAACGGTGGGGCAGGTCGGGTATTCGCTTTTCTACCGCTGAACACTGTGGCGAGGGGGCTTGCCCCCGCTCGGATGCGAAGCAGTCGCAAACTTACTGACGCAGTGTTCCAAACATCGGGTAGATGGGGAGCTTCGCACCCCAACCGGGGCAAGCCCCCTCGCCACAAAAGCTCGCCAGATTTCAGACAGTTTTGGCCATCCGGTTTGCCACCAGCGCCCAGCCAAACAGCAGCACACAAACGATGATCAGCGGCCACGAACGCCATTGCAGGTAAGGCGTGAGGTTGTGCATCGGCACCACTTCGCCGTACAAAATCCCGCGCTCGAACTGCGGAATCTGCGTGGTGATCTGGCCGAACGGGTTGATCAGCGCCGTCACGCCATTATTGGTCGCGCGGATCATCCAGCGACCTGCTTCCAGCGCACGCATCTGCGCCATCTGCAAATGCTGCAACGGCCCGATGGAGCGGCCGAACCACGTGTCATTGCTGATCGTCAGGAGCAAATCGCTGCGAGCGGCGAGGCCTGCGGCAAATTCCGGGTAAACCACTTCGTAACAAATGAACGGGGCGATCTGATAACCCTTGGCTTGCAGCATCGCCTGATCGGCCGGGCCGCGCGCGAAGTCCGACATCGGCAGATCGAAGAATGCGATCAAGCCGCGCAACACATCCTGCAACGGCACGTACTCGCCGAACGGCACCAGTTTCTGCTTCAGGTAGGTGCCATCGCCTTCGCCGACCACGGTAATGCCGTTGAAGAAGCGCCGCTCGTGGCGCACTTCCTGACGAATCGGCACACCGGTAATCAGCGCAGTTTTCCGCTCTGCGGCGAAGGTGCCCATCATGCTCAAGTAAGCCTCGGCGGACTCCTTGAGCACCGGCACGGCGGTTTCCGGCCAGATCAGCAAGTCGACACGCTTGGAACTGAAACTCATGTCGCGGTACAGCGCCAACTGCGAATTGAGCTGCGCCGGGTCCCACTTCATGCTTTGTTCGATATTGCCCTGAATCGCCGCGACACTCAGCGGCGCACCGGCCGGGCTGGTCCAGGCGTGTTCTTTGAGCGCGATACCGGCGATCCACGGACCGACCAGCAGCAATACGCCAGCAGCAATAAAACCTTTGCGCCCGGTGCGGAGCAGGCGTGGAGCATTCCAGAGCAGCGCAGCGGTCAGCGCCAGCGCAAAGGAAATCAGCCACATGCCACCCAGCGGCGCCAGCCCGGACAACGGGCCGTCGAGTTGGCTGTAACCGGAATAAAGCCACGGGAAACCGGTGAGGAACCAGCCGCGAAACGCTTCCTGGCCGACCCACAACGCGGCAAACGCCAAGGCATCCGCCAGCGGCGCTTCGTTACGGCGCAACCAGCGCGCCCAGAGCCAGGCGGGCAGGGCGAAGAACCAGGCAATCGCGGCGGTGAAGATTAGCATCAGGAAACCGGCCAGCAGCACCGAAGCGCCGCCGAAATGGTGAATGCTGTAATAGATCCAACTGGTGCCGGCACCGAACAGGCCGAAACCGAAACACCAGCCACGGCCCAAGGCCTGACGCGGGCTGAGTTCACGCAAACCGGCATAGAAGAAACCGACCGCGAGCAACGCCAGCGGCCAGATATCGTATGGCGCCAACGCCAGAGTGGTGACTGCACCGGCCACCACGGCCAGCAGATTACCGGGCCAGCCGGGACGGGTCAGACGGTGCATTTCAATCCTTAGGAGTTACCGGGCAATTGGAGTCAGGCGTAGCAAGTGAATCCGACGGCTGTCGGCGTTCAGGATGCGGAAGCGATACGGCCCGATTTCAGTGATTTCGTTGCGTTTTGGCAAGTGCCCGAACGCGCTCATCACCAGGCCGCCCACCGTGTCGAATTCATCATCGGAGAATTCGCTGTCGAAGAACTCGTTGAAGTTCTCGATCGGCGTCAGTGCCTTGATCAGGAAATCACCGCTGGGCAGTGGCTTGATGTAGCTGTCTTCTTCGACGTCGTGTTCGTCTTCGATGTCGCCGACGATTTGTTCCAGCACGTCTTCGATGGTCACCAGACCGGCCACACCGCCGTACTCGTCGATGACGATGGCCATGTGATTGTGGTTGGCGCGGAATTCACGCAGCAGCACATTCAGGCGCTTGGACTCCGGCACGAAAGTAGCCGGGCGCAGCAGGTCCTTGATGTTGAAGCTGTCGCCGTTTTCCTTGAGGATCAACGGCAGCAAGTCCTTGGCCAGCAACACGCCCATCACGTCATCGTGGCTTTCGCCGATCACCGGGTAGCGGGAGTGGGCCGAATCGACCACGGCGGGCAGGAACTCGCGAGGTGTCTGGGTCGCCTTGATGCTGATCATCTGCGAGCGCGGGACCATGATGTCCCGTACTTGCAGGTCAGCGACCTGGATGGCGCCTTCGACGATGGCCAGCGCTTCGCTGTCCAACAGTTTGTTCTGGTGTGCGTCGCGCAGCAGCTCCAGCAGCTCCTGGCGGTTCTTCGGCTCGTGGGCAAAAGCCTGGGTGAGCTTACCCAGCCATGACTTCTGCCCGTTGCTCGATCGATCTTCGCTCATAGCGATTACTCTGAATCCTTTGTTGTAACGATAGGGGATGTGTCGGTTTCGTCGTCGGCATAAGGGTCGGGAAAACCCAACTCGGCAAGCAACGTGCGTTCCAGTGCTTCCATTTCCTCGGCTTCGTCGTCATCTATATGGTCGTAACCAAGCAGATGCAAGCAGCCGTGAATGACCAGATGCGCCCAGTGCGCCTTTAGTTCCTTGCCTTGTTCCGCCGCTTCGCGCTCGACCACTGCCACGCAGATCACCAGATCGCCGAGCAGTGGAATGTCGAGAAACTCATCGGGCACATCGGCCGGGAACGACAACACATTGGTCGCGTAGTCTTTCTGCCGCCACGTCGAATTGAGCTCGCGCGCCTCTTCTTCATCGACCAAACGAATGGTCATCTCCGAATCCGCCGTGCGCTGGCGCAGCGCCAGTTCGCACCATTGGCGGAACTCGGCTTCGCTGGGCGCAGGCGCTTCGGTGGCCAGTTGCAGATCAAGCTCAAGCATCGTGGCGTTTGTCCTTCGGCGCTTGATCGTCGAGGCGATTCTCGAAGCGCTCGTAGGCTTCGACGATGCGCTGCACCAGTGGATGGCGCACGACGTCTTTGGGCATGAAGTGGGTGAAGCTGATGCCCGGCACGTCTTTGAGCACTTCGATGACATGGTGCAGCCCGGACTTGGTGCCTTTCGGCAGGTCGACCTGGGTAATGTCACCGGTGATCACGGCTGTGGAGCCGAAGCCGATCCGGGTCAGGAACATCTTCATTTGCTCGACGGTGGTGTTCTGGCTTTCGTCGAGAATGATGAAGCTGTTGTTCAGCGTGCGACCGCGCATGTAGGCCAGCGGCGCGACTTCGATGACCTGACGTTCGATCAGCTTGGCCACGTATTCGAAGCCGAGCATTTCGTAGAGTGCGTCGTAGAGCGGGCGCAGGTACGGGTCGATCTTCTGCGACAGATCACCGGGCAGGAAACCGAGCTTTTCGCCAGCCTCAACCGCCGGACGCACCAGCAGGATGCGGCGGATCTGCTCGCGTTCCAGCGCATCCACCGCGCAGGCAACGGCCAGATAGGTCTTGCCTGTACCGGCAGGGCCGATGCCGAAATTGATGTCGTTACCGAGGATTTCCTTCACGTAGCGCAGCTGATTCAAGCCGCGAGGGCGAATCATGCCTTTTTTGGTGCGCAGCGCGACGGACGGTTCGGCGGGGGAGACGTTGTCCATTTCCTCGACGGCCGACTCCTGCAGGAACAGGTGGACCATATCCGGCGACAGCTCGGTACCTTTGGTTTCCCGGTACAAGCGGCGAATCAGATTTTCCGCGGAAGTGGTGTGCTTGGGGTCGCCGATCAGCTCGAACTGGTTTCCGCGATTGCGGATCTCGATAGTCAGGCGCTGTTCGATCAAGCGCAAATGCTCGTCGAATTGCCCGCACAGATTGGCGAAGCGGCGAGCCTCAAAGGGCTCGAGAATAAAACGATGTGGTTCGATGGGTGCGTTCAAGGTCGTATTTAGCCGCCCTGGGGCAATTAAGATGAAATCAAGGATAACGCCAGAGGGCTGGGTGCGAAAGCTCTTAAATAACCCAAGGCTGACACCCCCCTTGTAGGAGCGAGGCTTGCCCGCGAAGGCGGACTGACATTCAACCTATAAGTTGTCTGTGATGACGCCTTCGCGAGCAAGCTTTGCTCCTACAGTTTGTGCGGGGTTATTGGATCAACGAGCCCCGCAGCGAGTGCGGTTGCGCGGCGTCGATGTGCACATCGGCGAACTGGCCGATCAGCGTCGGGTTGTCGCAGCGGAAGTTGACGATGCGGTTATTCTCGGTCCGCCCCTGCAACTCGCCGGGGTCTTTTTTCGAATAATCGGTGACCAGAATGCGCTGAATCGACCCGACCATTTGTCGGCTGATCTCGAAACCCTGCTGGTTCAAGCGATGTTGCAGCGCGTTCAGGCGTTCCTTTTTCAGCGCTTCCGGCGTTTCGTCGGCCAAGTCGGCTGCGGGTGTACCCGGGCGCTGGCTATAAACGAAGGAATAGGAGAAGTCGAAACCGACGTCTTCGATCAGCTTCATGGTCTGCTCGAAGTCTTTCTCGGTTTCGCCGGGGAACCCGACGATAAAGTCCGAACTGATGCAAATCCCCGGCACGGCGGCGCGCAGTTTGCGCAGTTTCGACTTGTATTCGAGCGCGGTGTGATTGCGCTTCATCGCTGACAGAATGCGGTCCGAACCCGATTGCACCGGCAAATGCAGGTGTTTCACCAGTTCCGGGACGTCGGCGTGCGCCTGAATCAGGCTGTCGGAAAACTCCAGCGGGTGCGAGGTGGTGTACCGAATCCGGTCGATGCCATCGACGGCGGCGACCACGCGGATCAGCTCGGCGAGGTCCGCCAGGCGTCCATCATGAGTAGTGCCGCGATAGCCGTTGACGTTCTGCCCGAGCAGGGTCACTTCGCGCACGCCGTTTTCGGCGAGGTGGATGATCTCGGCAATCACGTCGTCGAATGGCCGGCTGACTTCTTCGCCGCGCGTATAGGGCACCACGCAGAACGTGCAGTATTTGCTGCAGCCTTCCATCACCGACACATAAGCGCTCGGGCCGTCGATACGCGGCTCGGGCAAGTGGTCGAATTTTTCGATTTCCGGGAACGAGACGTCGACTTGCGGCAGCTTGGTGGCGCGCGCGGCGTCGATCATTTCCGGCAAGCGGTGCAGGGTTTGCGGGCCGAAAACCACGTCGACGTACGGTGCGCGGTCGCGGATCGCCGCGCCTTCCTGGCTGGCCACGCAACCGCCGACGGCGATCACCATGTCCGGGTTGGCCAGTTTCAGTTCGCGCCAGCGGCCAAGCTGCGAGTACACCCGATCCTGCGCGCGCTCGCGGATGGAGCAGGTGTTGAGCAGGATCACGTCGGCATCTTCAGCGCGAGCGGTGACTTCCAGGGCCTGATGTTCGCCCAGCAGATCGACCATGCGCGAGCTGTCGTACTCGTTCATCTGGCAACCGTGGGTTTCGATGTAAAGCTTCTTGGCCATGGACAGAGTCATCACGTGATTCAAAGAACCGCGCATTATAGGGAACATGTCCCAAGGTTCCTACCGCTGTGCGTCCGGTGGCTATGCTATAGTTCGCGCCCTCATTTTTATCCCCGATGTGTTGCCCGCCCACCATGACCAAACGTGAAGCCCCAATCTATAAGGTGATTTTCCTCAACCAGGGCCAGGTGTACGAAATGTATGCCAAGCAGATCTATCAAAGTGATCTGTGGGGTTTTCTGGAAGTGGAAGAGTTCGTCTTTGGCGAGCGCACACAAGTGGTCGTCGACCCGAGCGAAGAAAAACTCAAGGCTCAGTTCGAAGGCGTGGTGCGCAGTTTTGTACCGATGCATTCGATTGTGCGCATCGATGAAGTCGAGCGCCTCGGCACGCCGAAAATCAGCGAAGCCCGCGGTGCGGTCGGCAACGTCATGCCGTTCCCGATGCCGATGCCTGAGAAGTAAGACCGCGTCGCTCCTTTCGCGGGCAAGCCTCGCTCCTACACATACGCATCGTTTTCACGGCGCACATCAAACCTGTAGGAGCGAGGCTTGCCCGCGAAAGCATCTGAAGAGGCGAAGAAGATTTAAGGCAATGGCGAAAACGGCGTTCGCCCATCCGCGCTTTGCAATTCCATCAGGTATTTACGGAAGATTTGCCCCAGCACTTGCGTGGCAACTTCCAGATCTTCGCGGGGCATTTTCTCGGCGACTTCGTCAGCCGTGTCCAGCGCATCTTCGGCGCCATTGACCGCCGCCATTTTCAGCACGATATACGCCTGAACGTTATTGGCCGGTACGCCTTCGCCGTGGAAAAACATGCTGCCGAGTTTGTATTGCGCCTGGGCGTGACCTTGCAGCGAGGCCTTTTCGAAAAATTTCAGCGCTTTATCGAGGTCACGCGGCGCATTTTGGCCGTCGTAGTAGAACTCACCCAACTCGTATTGCGCTTGCGCATCCCCTTCATCCGACGCTTTCTGGCAGGCGGCAAGCGCTTGCGTCAGGTCTTGCGGCTGAGTATTGAGGGTGCAGCGACCCATCGCTGGGATCAACAACGAGTTGCCGCCTGCTTGTGCGTGCGCGAGCAGGGGCTGAAGGAGCAACAGGCAGCCCAATGCAAGGGTGCGGCCGGTGCGGTTCATGGGAATCGACTTACCTCTGAAGGGCGCGCGGACCCATCGAGGGATCCAATAAGCGCGCATTATGAAATAAGCAGGGCCAACCTTACAAAGTCTTTACTCGTTTTTCTGCTGCATGGGGAATATATCGTCCAGTTTGTGGAAGATTATCGGCACGCGCACAGGAAAAGACCGGCAAATGTAGGTAAATGCTGACGCTGGCAATCGCCAACGTCAGCGGCACAGCTTTATTTCAATGCGGCGAAGGCGCGTTCGGCAGCGTCGAGCGTCAGTTGCAACTCGGTTTCGCCGTGGGCAATCGAGGTGAAACCGGCTTCGAAGGCACTCGGCGCCAGGTACACGCCACCTTCCAGCATCAAGTGGAAGAAGCGCTTGAACAGATTGGCGTCGCTGGACATTACGTCATCAAACGTCACGATGTCGTCGGCGCCGCTGAAGTACAGACCGAACATGCCACCCGCCTGCGTGGTCACGAACGGAATGCCCGCGGCATCGGCGCGTTGCTGCAAGCCGTCGAGCAGGCGACTGGTGTAGTCGGTCAGCTCGTCATGGAAACCCGGACGGCTGATCAGGCGCAGCGTGGTCAGGCCAGCGGCCATCGCCAGCGGGTTACCCGACAAGGTGCCGGCCTGATACACCGGGCCCAGCGGCGCAATGTGCGACATGATTTCGCGTTTTCCGCCGAAACAGCCGACTGGCATCCCGCCACCGATGATTTTGCCGAACGTGCTCAGGTCCGGCGTCACGCCGAAGTGCGCCTGGGCGCCGCCGAGCGCGACACGGAAACCGGTCATCACTTCGTCGAAAATCAGCACCACGCCGTGCTTGTCGCACAGGGTCCGCAAGCCTTCGAGGAAACCCGGCGCCGGCGGAACGCAGTTCATGTTGCCAGCAACGGGCTCGACGATGATGCACGCCACGTCCTGGCCGACTTCGCCGAGCATGGTTTCTACGGCGTCGATGTCGTTGAACGGCAGGGTCAGCGTGTGTTTGGCGAAGTCCGCCGGCACACCTGCCGAGCTCGGTACGCCTTGGGTCAACAGGCCGGAACCGGCCTTGACCAGCAGGCTGTCGGAGTGGCCGTGGTAGCAGCCCTCGAATTTGATAATGGCGTCGCGGCCGGTGAAACCACGGGCCAGGCGAATCGCGCTCATGGTCGCTTCGGTGCCGGAGCTGACCATGCGCACCATTTCCATCGACGGCACGATCGAGCAGACCAGGTCGGCCATCTCGGTTTCCATCGCCGTCGGCGCGCCGTAGGACAAACCGTGTTCCAGTTGTTTGCGCACCGCGTCCAGCACGTCCGGATGGCTGTGGCCGAGGATCATCGGGCCCCACGAGCCAACGTAATCGACATAACGCTTGTCGTCTTCGTCGGTGACGTAGGCGCCTTCAGCGTGTTTGAAAAACAGCGGCGTGCCGCCCACGCTCTTGAACGCGCGGACCGGCGAGTTGACGCCACCGGGGATGTGTTTCTGGGCATTGGCAAACAGCGTTTCGGAACGAGACATGATGGGCTCTCTAATCAGAATTTTTTAAGCTACTTAAATTGACAGCAGTTCGTTGAAGGCGCGGGCGCGGCGGGTCACTTCAGTCGTGCTCTCGGCGCCAAACAGGCCATGCACCACCGCCAGCAGATCGACGCCGTGGGCTACCAGAGGCGCGGCGTTGTCGAGGGTGATGCCGCCGATCGCGCAGATCGGCAGGTGCAGTTTGCTGCGCGCCTGGTCGAGCAAGTCGAGGCTGCAAGTGGGCGCGCCGGGTTTGGTATTGGAATTGAAGAAGCGCCCGAACGCGACATAACTGGCGCCTTCTTTGGCCGCTTGCTCGGCGAGTTCGAGTTGCGCGTGGCACGTCGAGCCGATGATCGCCTGGCGTCCGAGCAGCGCGCGTGCCGGCGTCAGTGGGCCGTCGGTCTGACCCAGGTGCACGCCGACGTTGAGGCGCGCGGCGAGTTCGGCGTCGTCATTGATGATCAACTTAGTCTTGTAGCGCTCACACAACTCGCGCAGCGCTTCGGCCTCACGCAAGCGGCGGGCGTCGTCGCTGCTTTTGTCGCGATATTGCAACAGGGTCACGCCACCTTCCAGCGCCGCCTCGACGTAGGACAGGAATTTACCGGCCAGCAACTGGCTGTCGGTAATGGCGTACAGGCCACGTAGTTTCATCGGGCAAGCCTCTGCGCTTTACGCATCAAAGTGTCAAACAGGCTGTTTCGAACGCAGTGGCGAACCAGCGTTACGAACAGAAATCCAGCGGCAAGCGGCGCGGCACGAACTGGCCTTTGCCCAGTTGCTCGGCATCGCGCAGGGTCCGCCACGTGTAGTTAAGCGCGGTCTGCACGGCGCTGGCGAGGTTTTCACCCTGGGCCAGACGACCGGCCAACGCGCTGGCCAAGGTGCAACCGGAACCGTGATAACTGCCGGGCAAACGCTGGCAGGTGAAGGTTTCGCGGCGGCCGTCGCGGCTGTACAGACGATTGTGGATTTCCAGCTCATCGCCATGGCCGCCGGTGATGAGCAGGTGTTTGACGAACGGCAGGAGTTTTTCCGCGCATTCATCGGCGGTGCCTTCAGGCAGTTCGGCGAGGATCCGCGCTTCGGGCAGGTTGGGCGTGGCAATGATCGACAGCGGCAGCAGGCGTTCGCGCATGGCGTAGCCGACTTCGTCCTTGCCCAGGCGTCCGCCGCCACCGGCCCGCAGCACCGGGTCGCAGACCACGGGTAAATGCGGATGCGCCGACAGCAGCTCGACCACGGTGTCGACCATGGCCAGCGAACCGAGCATGCCCAGTTTCACTGCCGCGACTTCGGAGTCGTTGAGCACGGCGTTGGCCTGAGCCAACACCCACTCGCGGTCGAGGACGCGGAAGTCAGTGACGTTGACCGTGTCTTGCACAGTCAGCGCAGTGACGGCCGGGGCCGCATGACAACCCTGAGCGAGCAGGGCTTCGATATCTGCCTGCAAGCCGGCGCCACCACTTGGGTCGTGGCCGGAGAGACAGAGGACAACGGGGCGAGAGCTGTAGATATTCATGGTGCGCGAGCTTACCACCAGACGACCGGCGAGTCATGAGCGCCCCCTGTCACAAACGCCGAATCCCGGCTCATGTAGCAGCTGCCGAGGCACGAGGCTGCGTTCGGCTGCGAAGCAGTCGTCAAACCTGAATACGCGGTCTTCCTGATACACCGCATCGCCTGATTTCACGACTGCTGCGCAGCCGAACGCAGCCTCGTGCCTCGGCAGCTGCTACATGCACAGGCGGGCACCGTGCGGAATGCCGACAGCTCTATCTCAATGCATAGCGCTGGAACGCCCGTGCTAGAGCCTTTGTAGGAAAAATTTCAATGGTGCTCAATGGCCATCAACGGCTATGCTAGAGTGGATCCAAACCAATAACAGGTAATACCGGTTTTACGTCTGCTCAAAAGGAATGGGGGGCTTCCTGACAGGACCGGATAGGCCACGCTGGGGCTTGAATGCGCTATTTGCTGATGTTGCTGTTGTGCTTGCCCCTCCTGGCGAGCGCCGTTGAATTTGATGAGTTCACCCAGAGCCTGCCGCTGGGGCGAGACATGCAGGTGTTCGAAGACGTGGACGGTCAGGCGACCATTGCCGATATTCGCGCGCAAGATGCTGCCGGAAACTTCAAACCCCACGACAAAGCCACGCTCAACGCCGGTTATTCGCGTTCGGTGTTCTGGCTGAAAATCGACCTGCGTTATCGTCCGACCGACCACGACGCACGTCGCACCTGGTTGCTCGAACTGGCGTATCCGCCGCTCGATCACCTCGACCTGTACCTGCCCGATACCGCAGGCGGCTATCAGCTCAGCCGCCGCACCGGCGATGCGCTGCCGTTCGACAGCCGCGAAATTCGCCAGAACAACTACCTGTTCAATCTGAATTTCCAGCCCGACCAGGCGCGCACCGTTTACCTGCGTTTGCAAAGCGAAGGCTCGATTCAGGCGCCGGTGACGTTGTGGTCGAGCACCGCTTACTTAGAAGAACAGCCGGTGCGCCTCTATGTGCTCGGGCTGATCTATGGCGTGCTGCTGGGGATGGTGGTTTACAACCTGTTCATTTTCCTCAGCGTGCGCGACACCAGTTACCTCTATTACATCTTCTATATCGCCTCGTTCGGCTTGTATCAGCTGTCGGTGAATGGCGCGGCGGTCGAGTATTTCTGGCCGAACAACCCGTGGTGGGCCAACGCCGCGACGCCGTTTTTCATCGGCTGCGCGGGCCTCTTCGGCAGCCAGTTTGCCCGCAGCTTCCTGCAAACCGCCCAGCACAGTCGCTGGCTCGATCGCTTGTTGCTGGGGCTGATCGCGTTTGGCGCGGTGGTGGTCGGGTTGTCGCTGATGACCAGTTATGCGCTGGCGCTGCGGTTGGCGACGACCCTGGCGCTGCTGTTTACCTTGGTGATTTTCGCCGCCGGTATTCTGGTCTGGCTGCGCGGTTTGCGGGTGGCGCGGTATTTCATCATTGCCTGGTCGGCGTTTCTGCTCGGTGGCATCGTCAACACGCTGATGGTCCTGGGTTACTTGCCGAACGTGTTCCTGACCATGTACGCCAGCCAGATCGGCTCGGCCATTGAAGTGGCGCTGCTGTCGCTGGCGCTGGCCGACCGCATCAACGCCATGCGCGAGCAACAGGCGCAAACGCTGTTCGATGCCGGACAAAAGCTTGAAGTGCTCAACCAGCAACTGGCGCGCAGCAATAAGCTCAAAGACGAATTCCTCGCCACCCTGACTCACGAATTGCGCACGCCCATGAATGGCGTGATCGGTTCGCTGGAGTTGATGCAAACCGTCGAGATGGACCCGGAACTGGAGCAATACCAGCAAACCGCCGCCGGTTCGGCGCGGGACATGATGCGCATGGTCAACGGCATTCTCACGCTCACCGAATTGCAGGCCGGCAAGCTCAAGGCGTCTGCGGCGACTTTCAGTTTGCGCGGTGTGGTCGAAGCCTTGCGCGTGCAGTTCGACGGCAATGCCTCGGGCAAATCCCTCGATCTGAAAGTCGACGTCACGCCGGGCCTGCCGGATCGTTTGATCGGCGACAGCAGCAAACTCGCGCAATGCCTCGAATGCCTGCTCGACAACGCGATCAAGTTCACCCGCGTCGGCGGCGTTGCGCTGCGGGTCAGCGGCAAACCGCTGGAAACCGGGCGCATGGCGCTGTCCTTTGCGGTGATCGACACCGGCATCGGTTTCACCGATCTGGGCGAGGCGACCCTGTATCAGCGCTTCTTCCAGCTCGACGGTTCGATGACTCGCGAATATGGCGGCCTCGGCGTGGGCCTGGCGATTTGTCGGCAACTGGTCGAATTGCTCGGCGGCCGACTGACCCATCGTTCCGAGCCGGGCAGCGGCAGCCGTTTTCAATTGGATATAGAAGTCGAATTGCCCGTGGTCGAGTCCGCGCCGGCACCGTGCATGAGCCGCGATCTGCCGCGTTCGCGGTTGCCGCAAGACTGCACGGTGTTGCTGGTCGATGACAGCGGCGTCAATCAACTGGTCATGCGCGGGATGCTGCTCAAGCTCGGCTTTCGCGTGCGCACCGCTGACAGCGCCGCGACGGCGTTGCAGCTATTGGAACGCGAACGCTTCGACGCGGTGCTGCTCGATTGCCAGTTGCCGGCGCAGAACGGCGCGTCGCTGTGCTGCCAGATTCGCGGTGTGCCGGGTTGCGCCGACTTGCCAGTATTCATGCTTGCCGCAAGCGTTGATCGCGAACACTGCCAGAGCGGCGCGCTGATTGATTTCCTGAACAAACCGCTGAAATTCGAGGACCTGCAAGCCGCGCTGCAACGCCGCGTGTTGTGTCGCGAGGCAGGGTGAAAGCGCCGACAGTTCGGCGCTTATGACACTTTGATCAGCCGAGGGGCAGTGCTTAACTGGCGCTCTGGCTGACCCAAGGAACCCCGTCATGAACCTGCATCAGTTCGCCGAAACCCACGAAGTCACCAACCAGCCACCGTCGCTCGACGGCAGCAATCTCTATCGCATCGACCTGCCGTTGCAGGAGTGGTCGCGACGGTTTGGCGCCGGTTGGGCCGAGTCGCGGATTGACGCCTATGGCGCGCTGGCCGGCGGGCCGCTGATGGAAGCCGGGTTCCTCGCCAATCAGAACAAACCGCTGTTCGTCAGCCACGACCGTTATGGTCATCGCATCGATCTGGTGGAATTTCACCCGGCGTATCACCAGTTGATGCGCACGGCGGTCGAGCACGGTTTGACCTCGTTGCCATGGACCCAGCCGCAGCCCGGCGCACATGTCGCCCGCGCGTCCATGACTTATCTGCACAGTCAGGCCGAGGCGGGCAGCGGTTGTCCGCTGACCATGACGTTCGCCAGCGTCCCGGCCATGCGCCTGCAACCGGACCTCGCCGAGCAGTGGTTGCCGAAGATTCTCGCCACCGAGTACGACCCGCGTAACGTCGGCATGGCGCACAAGGCCGGCGTCACTATCGGCATGGCGATGACCGAAAAACAGGGCGGCACCGACGTCCGCGCCAACACCACCAAGGCCTTTCCGGTCGGCGCCGCCGGGCCGGGGCAGGCGTATGAACTGGTGGGGCACAAGTGGTTCTGCTCGGCGCCGATGTGCGATGCGTTTCTGACGTTGGCCCAGACTGACAAAGGCCTGACCTGCTTCCTGCTGCCGCGCCATCGCCCGGACGACACGCGCAATCAGTTCTACATCCAGCGCCTGAAAAACAAACTCGGCAATTGCTCGAACGCGTCCAGCGAAGTCGAATTTCGCGGCGCGCTGGCATGGATGGTCGGCGAAGAAGGACGCGGCGTACCGACGATTATCGAAATGGTCGCGATGACGCGCTTCGATTGCATGGTCGGCTCCAGCGCGTTGATGCGCCAAGCGCTGACCCAGGCCAGCCATCACTGCGCGCACCGCAGCGTCGGCGGCAAGTTGCTCAGCGAACAGCCATTGATGCAAAACGTGCTGGCCGACCTCGCGCTGGAAAGCGAAGCCGCGCTGGCATTGAGCTTGCGCATGGGCCAGGCGCTGGATCATCTGCACGACAGCCACGAAGCCAAATTCGCCCGACTGGTGACGGCGGTGGGCAAATACTGGATCTGCAAACGCGCGCCGGGAATGATCAACGAAGCCGCCGAATGCATGGGTGGCGCCGGTTATGTCGAAGAAAGCATCTTGCCGCGCCTGTACCGTGAGGCGCCGGTCAATTCGACGTGGGAAGGTTCCGGCAACGTGCAATGCCTCGACGTGCTGCGCGCCTTGTCGAAAGAGCCGGGCGTGCTTGACGTGCTGTTCAGCGAACTCGGCGATGGCCACGGCGACAAGCGTCTGGCCGCGCACATCAGCCAATTGCACAGCGCGTTCAAGGACACCAGCGACATCCAGTACCGCGCCCGGCAATTGACCGAAGACATTGCCCTCGGTTTGCAGGCGAAGCTGTTGCTGGAGGCGGGGAACGCGGCGGTCAGCGATGCTTTTATCGCCAGCCGCCTCGGCTCGGCAGGGCGCGTGTATGGCGCGTTGCCGCGCGGGCTGGATGTCGAAGCGCTCGTCGCCCGCTCAACCCCACCTCTCTAATCCACCCAAAATCCCCCTGTAGGAGTGAGCCTGCTCGCGATAGCGGTGTACCTGCCAACATCAATGTGGCTGACCCAGCGCAATCGCCAGCAGGCTAGCTCCCACAGTTGAGTCCCAAGTGTTGCGGCGATTTGTATCAACACGTCACTGTTCCCGTCCGCCGACGATGCAGGCAAGATGAGCGCCTGCAAGTCAGAACACAGGAAGCTGATCGTGACCGAAGCGTTTATTGTTGTTCAAACCGCCGAACAAGCCGTCGACCGGCTCGCCGCCCTGCATGAGCAGGCAACCTCTGCGCTGAATCAGGCGCTCAAGCGTTACCTCAAGGACCGTATCGAACCAGACGCCGAACAGCGTGCGATGTTTCGTTATCCCGAATTGCGCCTGACCTACCTGTGCCAGGGCGAAGTCCCACAAACCACTCGCGCCTACGCCAAAGTGCAGTTGCCCGGCACTTACAGCGTCACCGTGACCCATCCGGCGGCGTTTCGTAAGTACCTGCTGGAGCAACTGGTGCCGTTGATGCACGACTTCACCGTCACGGTCGAAGTCGGCGTCAGCCAGCAGAACATTCCGTATCCGTACGTGGTCGAGCAGGGCGATGAACTGGCCGGTTCCGGCGTCACCGCTGCGGTGCTGGCGCGGGTGTTCCCGAGTACCGACCTGTCCGCCGCCACCGATGGCATCGCCGATGGCCTCTACGATTGGGAAAACACCGATCCGCTGCCGCTGGCGCTGTTCGATGCGGCGCGGGTGGATTTCTCCCTGCGCCGACTGGTGCACTACACCGGCAGCGACTGGCGTCATGTGCAGCCGTGGATTCTGTTGACCAACTACCATCGTTACGTCGACCAGTTCATCGTCCACGGTCTGGAGCAGTTGCGCAGCGATCCGCGTTTTGTGCGCATGGTGTTGCCGGGCAACGTGATCATCGAAAAAACCATGGACCACGGCGAGGCGTCGGCGATTGCTGCTGGCGTGGTCTGGCACCGTTACCAGATGCCGGCCTATCACCTGATCGCCAACGATGGCCACGGCGTGACGCTGGTGAACATCGGCGTCGGCCCGTCCAACGCCAAGAACATCACCGATCACCTGGCCGTGCTGCGCCCGCATTGCTGGCTGATGATCGGCCACTGCGGCGGCCTGCGGCAATCGCAGACCATTGGCGACTACGTGCTGGCCCACGCCTACATGCGCCGCGACGGGATTCTCGACCGTGTGGTACCGCCGAACATCCCGATCCCGGCGCTGGCCGAAGTGCAAATGGCCTTGCAGCAAGCAGCGGCCAACGTCACCGGCGAGAAGGGCGACGAGCTGAAGAAACGCCTGCGCACCGGCACCGTGCTGACCTACGATGACCGCAACTGGGAACTGCGCTGGGCTCAGGAACGGCCATTGATCAACCTGTCCCGCGCGGTTGCCGTGGACATGGAAAGTGGGACCATCGCCGCCCAGGGTTATCGTTTGCGCGTGCCTTACGGCACCTTGTTGTGCGTTTCCGATAAACCGTTGCACAGCGAAATCAAACTCCCGGGTTCGGCCAACGCTTTCTATGAACGCGCGGTCAGCCAGCACTTGAAGATCGGCATCGAAGCGGTGGACCTGTTGCGCACCGAGCTCAACTCCCTGCACTCACGCAAACTGCGCAGCTTCGACGAGCCGCCGTTCCGCTAACGGTCGTTCCGCTAACGGTTGGTCATGGTCATTTGGCGGTCGGGGCACTAGCATTAGCAGCCCTGACCGTTAGATGTTCCTTTTGCCATGTCCCGTCCTCAACGCCCCGTTTCCCGCCGCCCTGGCGCGAATACTCCGCAATCTGCCGCGCGCCGTGTTGCCAAAGCGCCGCCGGCCGAGCCGAAGCTGATCCTGTTCAACAAACCGTTCGATGTGCTGACGCAATTCAGCGACGGCGAAGGGCGGGCGACGCTCAAGGATTACATCGAGATTCCGGGGATTTACCCCGCCGGGCGCCTGGACCGCGACAGCGAAGGTTTGCTGCTGCTGACCAATCACGGCCAACTGCAGGCGCGCATCGCTGATCCGAAACACAAACTGGCGAAGACCTATTGGGTGCAAGTGGAAGGCGAGCCGAGCGCCGAGCAGTTGCAGCGCTTGCGTGATGGCGTCGAGCTGAACGATGGCATGACCTTGCCCGCCGAGGCGCGACAGCTTGAAGAACCTGAACTGTGGCCGCGCAACCCGCCCGTGCGTTTTCGCAAAAGCGTGCCGACCAGTTGGCTGGAACTGGTGATTCGTGAGGGGCGCAATCGGCAGGTGCGGCGCATGACGGCGGCGGTGGGTTTGCCGACGTTGCGTCTGGTGCGGGTGAAAATCGGTGACTGGTCGATCGATGGGCTCGATCAGGGCCAGTGGAAGGAAGTACCGGCGCGCTTATGACGAGCCGTTTTCGATGTAGGCGATGACCACGCTTTTGATGATGAACGCGAGAATCCCCAGGCCCAGCACGAAGAACAGAATGAACGTGCCGAACTTGCCGGCCTTGGACTTCTTCGCCAGGTCCCAGACGATGAAACCCATGAAACCGATCAGGATGGTGACCAGGCCGGTCATCATCCACTCTTCGAATAGTGCAGGATCCATCGAACATCTCCAGCGCAGGCAGGGCTAAAAGGGCGGGGGCGAGTATACGCCATGCGCTGATCGCGGGGCATTGACCTGCGTCGGGAAGCTGATCGTTCCCATGCAGAGCTTGGGAACGATCAACGGGGGCAAGCCCCCTCGCCACGATTAACTGCGCAGATGGGTCAGCGGCAATTCGGTGCTGTTCAACACCTGGTTCAACACAAAACTCGAGCGAACGCTGGTCACGCCCTCAATCCGGGTCAAATGCCCCAATAGCAGTTTCTGATAGTGATCCATGTCCGGCACTACCACTTTCAACTGGTAATCGGCATCCATCCCCGTCACCAGGCTGCATTCCAACACTTGCGGCAAGGTGCGGATCGCCGCTTCGAAGTTCTCGAAACGCTCGGGTGTGTGCCGGTCCATGCCGATCAACACATACGCCGTGAGGCTCAGGCCGAGCATCTTGCGGTCCAGCAGCGCGACCTGACGCGAGATGTAACCGTCGTCCTCCAGCTGTTTGACGCGGCGCGAGCAGGGTGAAGGTGACAGGCCGATGCGTTCGGCCAGCTCCTGGTTGGAAATGCGCGCGTCACGCTGCAATTCCGCCAAAATGCTCAGGTCGTATCGGTCGAGTTTGCTCATCAATCAGTCCTTTGTCGTAACTATTGCGGCGGATTATCTATCCAGGGTTAAAAATTGCGCAAGTGATGTTTAATTCAGCAATCTTCGCAATCCTCTGCCAGCGCCCCGAGCCTATTCTTAACACCAGAATCACTGCTCGGACAAACAGTCCACAGCGGCTCGCCTAATCAGGCCAGCTGCGGCCGCCAGCCCCCACCGGGGATGCGCCGGCCTCCGAGCTACACACTGTCCAGAAGACGGCGTGAGGTGAGCCAACGTCAAAAGCGTTGAGCACGGATGAAGTTCTCAAAGGGAGGCCGACGGGTCTCCCTTTTCTTTTGCCCGCGATTTATTGCAGGACGTTGAGCCAATCAGCGCTCAATAAATAAGTTGCGTGACTGATAACCTGTTGCAGAACAAGCCTGTGCTTTCCCAGTCTTACGTACAGGTCCTAACCCGCAGTGAGGAAGAGCATGAAGTCGCGCATCTGGCGTTTGGCCGGTGTTGGTTTGCTGTGTGTAAGTGTCAGCGCGCAAACGCTCGCCGATGACCCGCAAAGTCGCGGCCCGCAGGGTGGACAGCGCGGACCGGAGCAGCAGGGTAACAATCAGGGCCGTGGCGGCGAGCAGCAGAATCAGCCGCGACCGCAGAATAACCAGATTATTCGTGGCGACAACAGCCGCCAGTTCGAGCACAACGGTCAGAACCAGAACCAGAACCAGAACCAGAACCACGATCAAAACCAGAACGGCCAATGGCAGAACCGTGGCCCGCGTGATGCCAATACCCAAGTTCGCCCGGCGCCGCCACCGCCGCAACTGCCGGCCAACAGCCTGCCGATCCAGCCCCGGCCCGACGCCGTGCGCCAGACCCAGGAACCGCGCCGTGGCTACTATCAGGACATCCCGCGGCGCAACGATAACAACCAGCATTGGCAGACCGGCGGCCCCGGTTCACGTCCCGACGACTATCGTTGGATAGGTCGCCCGAGTGGCCACGGCAACGGTTGGGGGCCGGGCCCGCAGTATCGTCCCGGACAGATGGTCGACCGCTTCCCGGACCGCGATTTCCGCGTGCCGTATCGTGGCCAGGATTACTACTATTCCGGCGGCTACTGGTATCGCCCGCAAGGTCCGCGTTATGTGGTGGTGCAACCGCCGCGCGGGATTCGCGTGCAATACATGCCCGATTACGCGCGCGAAGTGTGGGTCGGTGGCGCGCTGCTGTTCCTCGCCGCCGGTTCGTATTACGCCTACGAACAAAGCACTCAGGATTACGTGGTGGTCGAGCCGCCGGTCGGCGTTGCGCCACAGCAACCGACCAGCAATGGGATCGACGTGACGGCGTACCCGGCCAATGGCCAGTCGCCGCAGCAAGTCGCGCAGGACGGTTACGAATGCTCGCAATACGCGACGCAGCAAAGTGGCTTCAACCCGCAAACCGCCACGTATCAGCCTGATCCATCGGTGGTGCAAGCTTATCGACAGGCGCAGGGCAACTGCCTGGCCAGTCGCGGTTATCAGGTGACGTTCTGAGTCTTGGCGGCCAACACCACTTCCTGCGGGTCGGCGTGCACCAGCACTTCGGCTCGCGGATAAGCGGCGTGAATTGCCTCGGCGGCTTGATCGCTGATGCCGTGGGCGACTGACAGCGTCAGTTCCCCCGGCAATTCAAGATGCAACTGCACAAACCAGTGATTACCGGAAATCCGCGTGCGCAGGTCATGCGCGCCCAATACGCCGGGCACCGCGCAGGCCAATTCGAGCATGTGCTGGCTGACGTCCGTCGGCAGCTCCTCGTCCATCAGCACGGCAAAACTTTCCCGGGCGATCTGCACCGCGCTCCAGAGAATGTACGCGGCAATCCCCAGACCAAACCACGCATCCAGTTGATTGAAACCAAACCCGGCGAGCACCAGCGCCAGCAGAATGCTGCCGTTGAGCATCAGGTCGGAACGGTAATGCAGCGAGTCGGCGCGCACGGCGTTGGAGCCAGTGGCCTTGATCACCCGATGCTGCAACATCAGCAACGCCACGGTCAGCGCGAGGGAGAAAACGATCACGCCAATGCTCAGCCACGGCGCGCCCACCGGCTGCGGATGTTGCAAACGGTCAAACGCCTGGAGCGCGATCAACACCGCACTGCCGCCGATGAACAATGCCTGCGCCATGCCGGACAACGATTCAGCCTTGCCGTGGCCATAGCGGTGATCGTCATCCGCCGGGCGCAAGGCGTAATGCACCGCGAGCAAATTGAGCAACGAGGTAATGCCGTCGAGCGCCGAGTCGGTCAGCCCGGCGAGCATGCTCACCGAACCGCTCAGCCACCAGGCAATGGCTTTCGCAACTATCAACGTGCAAGCCACCGCCACCGAGGCGCGGGTCGCCAATCGCAGCAGGCGAGCGTGTTCGAGGCTGGTGGTCATAAGTGCGGCGGTTCCTTTAAGTGCGCAAATAAGTGCGCCAATTACGCGGCAGGTTGCAGGCCGAACATCGCCAGTTGCTGCGTGCTGCCCTTGTGCTGAATCAGGCGCGGATCGTCGAGCGGGAAGCTACGGCCCAGTTCGGTTTCAAGAATGGTCTGCAACTTGCGGTTATCCACCTGACCGTCCGGGCCGATGGCTTCCTTGAGTTTCTCCGGCGCCACTTGCGCAGTCTTGCCCGGCTCGAAATAAATCGCGCCAGTGGCGAAGTCCACGGCAAACGCAATCAGTCCGGGAATCACATAAAACAGCAGGCCGACGGCATCGAGCACGGCAATCGCCGGGTCAATCTTGCCGTCGATCTGGCCACGCCGGTCAGGATAGAAAATCGATCCGCAAGCAGTGACTTGAGTCAGCAAAGTCGCGACCAGCACACCGCCGATCAGGCGAAAAGGAATACGCATGGGAAAAATCTCCTGAGTCATCTGGAAACGAAGCGTCGTCGATACGAATTAGGACCGCAACGAACACTTGGCAGTTCGCCGTTATACTCGCGCTCGCAGGGCGTGCCCACCGTAAATTGCGGCCGCGTCTCACCCCTAGTGCAATCGCTGAGGATTGAAGTTGTTTTTTTCAGATCGACAACGTGTGAAGGCCAATGAATTTTTTGGCGGTTCGGCCCTTCGGGCTGAAATGTCGGCATGCCCTGTGGAGCCAGCATGAATTCTCTGCCGATTGACGAAGTTTTACCCGCGCTGCGTGAAGCCTTGACGACGCGCCACGAAGCGGTGCTCGAAGCGCCGCCCGGTGCCGGCAAAACCACCCGCGTGCCGTTGGCCTTGTTGCATGAGCCGTGGCTGGCCGGGCAGACCATTCTGATGCTTGAACCACGACGGCTGGCGGCGCGGGCGGCGGCGGAGCGCTTGGCCAGTGAACTGGGCGAGAAGGTCGGCGAAACCGTCGGTTATCGCATTCGCCTGGACAGCAAAGTCGGGCCGAACACGCGTATCGAAGTGGTCACCGAAGGCATTCTTACCCGGCGTTTGCAGGATGATCCGGCGCTGGATGGCGTCGGTTTGCTGATCTTCGATGAGTTTCACGAACGCAGCCTCGACGCCGATCTGGCGCTGGCCCTGAGCCTGAATGGCCGCGAACTGTTTCGTGACGACCAGCCGCTGAAAATTCTGCTGATGTCGGCGACGCTGGAAGGCGAGCGCCTCGCCGGGTTGCTCGACGACGCGCCGATCCTGCGCAGCGAAGGCCGGATGTACCCGGTGGCGATGCGCTGGGGCCGGCCGTTTCAGCCCGGTGAATTCATCGAGCCACGTTTGGTCCAGACCATCCTCGAAGCGCTGAACGACGAAACCGGCAGCGTCCTGGTGTTCCTGCCGGGGCAAGCTGAGATTCGTCGGGTGCATCAGCAATTGGCCGACGCGCTGGGCGCGAGTTCGGCAGTTTTGCTCTGTCCCTTGCACGGTGAACTGGACCTCGCTGCGCAACGTGCGGCGATTGATCCGGCGCCTGTCGGCCAACGCAAAGTGGTGCTGGCGACCAACATCGCCGAGACCAGCCTGACTATCGATGGCGTGCGCGTGGTGATCGACGCCGGATTGGCGCGGGTCCCGCGTTTCGATCCGGGCAGCGGCATGACCCGCCTCGACACGCAGCGCATCTCCCGCGCCAGCGCCACGCAACGTGCCGGCCGGGCCGGGCGCCTGGAGCCAGGCGTGTGTTATCGCTTGTGGTCGCAAGACCAGCACGAACAATTGGCTGCCTACGCGAGCGCGGAAATACTCTCGGCGGACCTTGCCGGTCTGGCGTTGCAGCTCGGGCGTTGGGGCGTGGCGCCGGGGCAATTGGTCTGGCTCGATATTCCGCCCGCCGCCGCTTATGCCCAAGCGCAGGATTTGCTTGAGCGCCTCGGCGCACTCGACGGCGAAGCGTTGACCGCTCATGGCCAGGCAATGGCGCAGTTGCCGGCGCATCCACGCATCGCGCACTTGCTGCTGCGCGGGCAAGCGCTGGGGCTCGCGGAGATGGCGTGCGACGTCGCGGCGCTGCTCGGTGAACGCGATATCTTGCGCGGTGCGGGCGCCGATCTGCACAGTCGACTGGTGCTGTTGTCCGGCGAAGAACGCGCCGCGCGCGGGGCTCAGGGCGGTGTGCAACGGGCTCGGCAATTGGCGCGGCAATATCGCGGTTATCTGCGCGGTAAAGCCTCGGCGCCGGTCAGCGATCCCGAGCATCCACGCTGGCTCGGTGCCTTGCTGGCGCTGGCGTACCCGGACCGGGTCGCGCAACAACGCCGCGCCGGGGCGGCGGAATATCGCCTGGCCAACGGCCGCGCGGCGTTGTTCGCCGAGGCCGACAGTTTGATGAAGCAGGCGTGGCTGGTGATTGCCGACCTCGGCAGCCGTCAGGGCCAACGTGAAGAACGGATTTATCTGGCGGCGGATTTTGATCCGGCGCTGTTTGACTCGGTGCTGGCCGAGCAGGTGCGCTGCGTCGATCAGCTGGATTGGGACGAGCGCGAAGGCGTGTTGCGTGCCGAGCGCCAGCGCAAGGTCGGCGAACTGATCCTCAGCCGCGAGCCGCTGACCGGGCTCGACGAAACGGCGCGCAGTCAGGCGTTGGTCAATCTGGTGCGGCGCAAAGGTCTGGAGCTGTTGCCGTGGACCCCGGAACTGCGTCAGTGGCAGGCGCGCGTCGCTTTGTTGCGCCAGTTGAACCTCGGCGGCAAGGGTGAAAGTGAATGGCCGGATGTCAGTGATGCGGCGTTGCTGAACAACCTCGAACACTGGCTGATGCCGTACCTGGGCAAAGTCTCGCGGCTCAGCCACTTCGCCAATCTGGACCTGTCGAGCATCGTCCATAACCTGCTGCCATGGCCGTTGCCGCAACGCCTTGATGAGCTGGCGCCGCACCATCTGAGCGTGCCGTCCGGGTCATCGATTCGCCTGGATTACAGTGAGCAACCGCCGATTCTCGCGGTGCGTTTGCAGGAACTGTTCGGCCTCGCCGAAACCCCGCGCATTGCCGGTGGCCGGCAAGTGGTCAAGCTGCACTTGTTGTCGCCGGCGCGGCGCCCGGTGCAGGTGACGCAGGATCTGGCGAACTTCTGGCGCAGCACGTATGCCGAAGTGAAGAAGGATTTGAAGGGCCGTTATCCGAAACATTACTGGCCGGATGACCCGTTGGTGGCCGAGGCGACGGCGCGGATCAAACCGCGCAAATAGTCAGCTGGAGCGGCGCCGCGTGCCTGCTCTTGAAGCTTTGATTCGGACTACGGGGCCGCCGGCAACAAAAACCGCGCGATCACTGGCAGGTGATCGGAGATGCGCAACGTGTCGTCCTGTCTCACCGTCGCTTCGACGCGTTTGATCCTCGGGCTGTAAAACAGATAATCCACCGTGCGGTCCGGGCCACTGAGGCCGGGATCGTTCGGGTAATGGGTCAGCCATTGCGCGCGATTGACTCCGCTGGCCTCGCTGTTGCTGGGGATCATCGGGTATTTGTCCCACAACACATGCAACGCGCTGTCGGCAGAGAAGGGTGTACGTTGCTCGGCGGGCAAACGTCGGTATTGGCCCAGCGGCAGCAGATTGAAATCGCCGCCGATCAACCACGGCGTGCCCCGGCCTTCGTAGCGGTCGAGGACTTTGCCCACGGCGGTCACTTGCGCTTGCAGGGTGTCGTCCGGTTGAACAACGCGCTCCAGGTGAGTGTTGAGCACCGCGATCTGCCCGCCATCGCTCAGCGGCAGGTACGTCGCCAGCAAGGCGTTTTTCGGTTTGAACTGGCGGCTGATGAAGTTGGCTGGCACCACCGGTAATTGCACGCGTTCGGCATGGCCGATCTGGTAGCGGCTCAACGTCGCCAATTGCCGGCCGACGCTGCCGAAGATATGCGGCTCGGGGACGAAGTCGGCTTTCCAGTCGAAGGTGTGAGCGCTGCACGGGAACAGGTCGGCGACGCGTTCCTGCAGCAGTTTGAACTGGTTCTGATAGTCGCTGGCCTTGGCGCCGTCATCGAGTTCCTGCAACAGGACGATGTCGGGCTCTTCGTCGCGAATCACCCGCGCCACTTCATCGAGGCTGAATGCCATGTCTTCCTGGGTCGGGCTTTCGTCGTCGCCCTGTGCCAGGTCATTCCAGAACACATAGCGTTTGCCTGCCAGGTACTGGACGTTCCAGGTCATCACCTTCAGGGCCTGGCCGGGCACCAGCGTCGGCGCCTTTGCGGTGCAACTGACCGGCAACACTTCCTTGGCTTCGGGGCGCCAGGTCACGCTGTAAATCAATAGTGCGCCGAGGCCGACGATCAGCAACAGGCTCAGCAGGGTGTAGCGCAGGAGACGGGTCATTGGCTCGGCTTATAGCGTTACAAAGAGGCCCCGAGCATACCCGAGAGCGCTGCCCGCGCCCAACGGTAGAGCGGTCAGACTATTCGGTCATTTTTGTCAGGCGCTTCGCCGACCAGCATGAACATGCGGAAAAGGACCACGCTGGTGAACAGTTGCAAAAAGCTGTGGGCGCTGTCGATCAGCCAGCTGAGCACGGGATTCTGTGGTTGTGGATAGAACTCCAGACTCAGACCCTTGAGCAGCCACAACGGCGCCATCACCGCCAGGATGCACACCAGAATCCGCAGGAAATGGCCGCGCGTCAGGCGCAGGCTTTCCTTCATTGCCGCCAGTGGCGCCATGCCGCGCAGCACCAGCAAATACTCGGCAAACGCCAGTGTCACCATCAGCCAGATGCCCGGCAGGAAATACAGCGACAGGCCAAGCAAAATCAGCAAGGTATTGAGCGCGGTCAGCAGTGCAAAGCGTGGCCACAGAGTGGTGGACATCGCCAGCAGGTCACGGGTGCGCGGCGATTCGCCACGGCTGCGCGCGTCGAGAAACAGAATCAGCGCGGCGGTGTACAGCGGATACACCAGCAACCCGACCAACACGCTGTAACCGGGGAAACCTTCCGGGCTGGTATTGTTGTCGACGATTTGTTGCAGGAACGCCTCGAACATCACCAGCGGCAAGCACAGTTGCACGATCTGGCTCAGATTGCGCTTGAAGAAATACAGGGAGTCACGCAGCACTTCGAACGGATTCATCAGTTGGTATCGCAGGTTAAAAGCAGTGCCACACTTTAACCGATGATGCGCTGGGGGGCGCAAACGTAAACGTTCGGTAAAGGCTGTTGAAACATCTTGTATCAGCCCCATAACTGTCAGGCACCTTATCCACGGTGGATGAGGGTGACGATATTCCCGGCAATCTATGAGGTCGCCATGAACAGCGAAGAACAAACCCTGATCGATGGACTGTTTTCACGGCTGCAACAGGCCGAAACGGATGCAGCCCCGCGCGACGCCCAGGCCGAGGCGCGGATCAAGGAACACCTGATGCGGCAGCCCGCTGCGGGCTATTTCATGACCCAGGCGATTCTGGTGCAAGAGGCGGCGCTCAAAAGTCTCGATCAGCAGAACAAGCAACAGGCACAACAGATCCAGCAGTTGCAGGCCGAACTGCAACAAGCCAAGTCGCAGGGCCCGGCGGCGTCGGGTGGTGGATTTTTGTCGAGCATCTTCGGCGGCGGCTCGCGCGATTCGCAGCCTGCGCCGCCTCCAAACCCAAATCCCGGCGCAGCACCGGCCGGCGGCGGCTGGCGCGAACCGGCCCGGCCATCCTTCAATTCGCCAGCGCCGCAGCAGAGTTTCCCCGCGCAGCAGGGCAACGCCGCACAACCACAGGCACCCAGTTTCCTCGGTGGCGCACTGAGAACCGCTGCCGGCGTGGCCGGTGGGGTGATGTTGGCGGAAGGCATCAGCAGCCTGTTCCACGGCGGCCATCAACCGCAGGAAATCGTCGAAATCATTCGCGAAGAACCGGCGCAAGCCAATGATCAAAACGCCACTGATCAAAACGCCAATGACTGGAGCAACGACCAGCAGATGGCCGGCAACGACACCAGCGATCAGGGCAATTTCAGCGACGCCGACTTCAGCGATGACAGCTCGTCATTCTTCGGCGGTGACGACGATTCGTTCATCTGACCCACCACTCGTCCGGGGCGCGGCCGCGCTCCGGGCTGATTATTCGCGGATCATTCCTTCAGGCTGGCATACTGGGCGACTTTTCGGGCCAGGTGCCTGATCCCAGCCTGCGCACGTTTGCGTCAAGAGTTCAGGCGCTTGCGTGCCAATAGGAAGCAGCGATGAAAAAAATCGCAGTGTTTGCCGACGTTCAAAACCTCTATTACACCGTGCGTCAGGCCTATGGTTGCCACTTCAACTATGCGGCGCTGTGGGCTGATATCAGCAAACAGGGCGAGATCGTCGAGGCTTATGCCTACGCGATCGATCGCGGCGACAGCAAGCAGCAGCAGTTCCAGCAGATCCTGCGCAATCTGGGTTTCGTGGTGAAACTCAAACCCTACATCCAGCGCAGCGATGGCTCGGCCAAGGGCGATTGGGATGTCGGCATTACGCTCGATATCATGGACGCCGCCGACCATGTCGACGAAGTGGTGCTGGCCTCCGGCGACGGTGATTTCGACATGTTGCTGGAGCGCATCATCAGCAAACACGGCGTGCAAGCCGTGGCGTATGGCGTGCCCGGGCTGACCGCGAATTCGCTGATTCGCGCCGCCAGCCGCTACGTGCCGATCGAAGGCGCGTTGCTGCTCAAGAATTGATTTTTACGGAGTTGAAACAGGTTTGGAACGCATAGCAGTCATCGACTTTGAAACCACCGGGATCTCCCCGAGCAGCAGCTGCCGGGCCACGGAAATCGCCGTGGTGATCCTCGAACAGGGGCGCATCGTCGAGCGTTACCAAAGCCTGATGAACGCTGGCGTGCGCGTGCCGGCCTTCATCGAACAACTCACCGGCATCAGCAACGCCATGCTGCGCACCGCGCCCTCGGCCGAGCAGGTGATGAACGAGGTCAACGAGTTTGTCGGCATCACGCCGTTGCTCGCGCACAACGCCGCGTTCGACCAGAAGTTCTGGGATTTCGAGCTGGGGCGGATCAAACGCACGCGGTTGCAGAACTTTGCCTGCTCGCTGTTATTGGCCCGACGCCTGATGCCGGCGGCGCCGAATCACAAGCTCGGAACGCTGACCACCTTCGCCAGCCTGCCGCACACCGGCAAGGCTCATCGGGCGATGGCGGACGCGGAAATGGCCGCTAACCTGACCGCGCACCTTGCCGCCGAACTGCGCCAGACCCATGGCTTGCGCGATTTGTCACATGATCTGCTGGTCAGCCTGCAGAAAGTCCCGGCGGCGAAGATCAACGAACACCTCAAGCGCCATCGCGGCTTCTAGCGGGTGATGGTGCGTGGGCGCGCCCCTTCGCGGGCAAGCCTCGCTCCTATCGGGCGATGAGTTCCGCGTAGGAGCGAGGCTCGCCCGCAAAGGCGTCACCCGCCTCACTACCTGCCTTCCAACTGCCCCAACGGCACGCGCTTTTCTATCGCGCTCGACAGCACAATCGAAGTTTTGCTAAAGCCGAATTTGGCGATCCGGTTGATCAACTCTTCCAATTCAGGCATTGACCCCACCGCCGCTTGCATGATCACGCACGGGTCGCCGGTCACCCGATGGCATTCGGTCAGTTGCGGAATTTTGATCAGGTCGTCGTAGGTCTTCTGCTGGCCATGCTGGTTCAGGCGCAGCTCGATCACGCACTGGATCGGCAGGCCAATCTTCGACATATCGACTTTCGCCTGATAACCGGTGATCACCCCGCACGCCTCAAGCTTGGCCACGCGCTCGGCCACGGCTGGCGCGGACAGGTTCACTTTGCGCGCCAGATCGGCGTAGGACGCGCGACCGTTTTCCAACAGGGCGCTGAGCAGCATGCGGTCGTACTTGTCCATGAACAATTCCTGAAAATACCCCGACTTTCGAATGCACGGTTTATAGCGCTGATCTCCGTGTTTTGAAAAGTGTACTGCTGCGATAAACAGGTTTTGTAACTTATTTTTACCCGTCAGCCTTTCTAAACTATTGACTCAATTTGACCTGTCTTCGAGCTGCCCATGCCTGGCTTACGTCGCTTTCCCTTGCCGTTGATTGCTGCCTTTTTTGCGTTGTACGTGATTTGGGGTTCGACCTATCTGGTGATCCGCATCGGCGTCGAATATTGGCCGCCGCTGTTGCTGGCCGGGATTCGTTTCGTGATCGCCGGCACGTTGATGTATGCCTTCCTGCGCTGGCGCGGGGCGCCGGCACCGACGTGGGCGCAGTGGAAAGCGGCGGGCATTATCGGCATCTTGCTGCTGACGGGCGGCAATGGCGCGGTCAGTGTCGCCGAACACACTGGCGTGGCTTCCGGCGTTGCCGCACTGGCGGTGGCAACGGTGCCGCTGTTCACCTTGCTGTTCGGTTACTTCTGGGGCGCGCGCAATACGCGGCTCGAGTGGGCGGGGATTGTCCTGGGGCTGATCGGCATCGGCATGCTCAACCTCGGCTCCAATCTGCAATCGAGCCCGCTGGGCGCGGCGTTGTTGATCTTCGCCGCCGCAGCGTGGGCGTTCGGCTCGGTGTGGAGCAAACATTTGCCGCTGCCCCAGGGCGCGATGGCCAGTGCCGTGGAAATGCTCGTCGGCGGCGTCGCGCTGCTGATCGGCAGCGCGCTGAGCGGCGAGCATCTGCAAGCAATGCCGCCGCTGGAAGGCTGGGCGGCGTTGGCCTATCTGACATTTTTCGGCTCGATCATCGCGTTCAACGCCTATATGTACTTGCTGAAAAACGTGCGTCCGGCGGCGGCCACCAGTTATGCCTACGTCAACCCGGCGGTGGCGGTGCTGCTCGGCATCGTGTTTGTCGGCGAAACCATTGGTATTGAAGAAGCGCTGGCAATGCTGGTGATCATCAGCGCGGTGGTGTTGATCGGCTTGCCGCAGTGGCGTCGGGCGCCGGTGCGACCTGCGACGGTGGCGCCGACAGAATCGCGGGTGAATTAGGGTAAACTGCGCGCCATTGCACACTCGTTTTGCACAACCGCTTCGCATTTTCCTACGGTAATCCCATGACTTTCGCCTCCCTTGGCCTGATCGAACCCTTGCTGCGCTCTCTTGAGACGCTCGGCTACCAGACGCCTACGCCGGTTCAGGCGCAAGCCATTCCGGCCGTGCTGGCCGGTCGCGACCTGATGGCTGCGGCCCAGACCGGCACCGGCAAGACCGCCGGTTTCGCGCTGCCGCTGCTGCAGTTACTGGCCATGGAAGGGCCGAAAGTGGCCTCCAACTCGGTACGCGCGCTGATCCTCGTGCCGACCCGCGAGCTGGCCGAGCAGGTTCACGAAGCCGTGCGCCAGTACGCCGAAAACCTGCCGCTGACCACTTACGCTGCCTACGGTGGCGTCAGCATCAACCCGCAAATGATGAAGCTGCGCAAAGGGGTCGACGTGCTGGTGGCGACGCCGGGGCGTTTACTCGACTTGTATCGGCAGAAAGCGCTCAAGTTCAATCAGCTGCAAACGCTGATCCTCGACGAAGCCGACCGCATGCTCGACCTCGGTTTTTCCGAGGAACTGGGGAATATTTACCGCGTGCTGCCCAAACAGCGGCAGACGTTGTTGTTCTCCGCGACGTTCTCCGACGCGATCCGCCTGCTCGCCGGGCAAATGCTCAACGATCCGCTGAGCATCGAAGTCAGCCCGCGCAACGTTGCCGCCAACACCGTCAAGCAGTGGGTGGTGGTGGTGGACAAGAAGCGCAAACCGGAGCTGTTCATTCATTTGCTGCGCAAAGGAAAATGGAAACAGGTGCTGGTGTTCGCCAAGACCCGCAATGGTGTCGACGCGCTGGTGGAAAAACTCCAGGGCCTGGGCGTCAATGCCGACGGTATTCACGGCGACAAGCCGCAGGCAACCCGGCAGCGGGCGCTGGATCGGTTCAAGGCCAGTGAGATTCAGATTCTGGTGGCCACCGACGTTGCGGCCCGCGGTCTGGATATCGAAGATTTGCCGTTGGTGGTCAACTTCGACCTGCCGATCGTGGCTGAGGACTACATCCATCGCATTGGCCGTACCGGTCGCGCGGGCGCTACCGGTGAGGCGATTTCGTTGGTGTGCGCTGATGAAGTGAATCAGCTGTCGGCCATCGAGATGTTGACCCGTCAGACACTGACCCGCCAGACCGAGCAGGATTTCGAGCCCGAGCACCGGGTGCCGGATACCGATTCCAGTGGCCAAGTGGTCAAGAAACCGAAAAAACCGAAGAAGCCAAAGACCTCCGGTGGCAGCAAGCGTAACCTCGGCAAGTGGGTCGAAAGTGGCGACGCTTCGGCGGTGGAACCTTCGATCAAACCAGTGCGCAAAGTGCCGGTGTTCAACACTGGGCCGCGCAAGAAAAAGCCTTGAATGCCTGAGGACCGTCCAAGGATCGTTCCCACGCCGAGCGTGGGGGCGATCAGTGACAAGGTTTGCTTTGATCGGCGTCGGCCAGGGCGCCTTCGCGAGCAGGTTCACGCCTACATTTGATCTGTGTCGTTTGCAGATCCGGTGTCGGCGTGAGCCTGCTCGCGATGGACGCGCCGCCGTCCTCAGTTATTACGCTGCAACCACTCCAAAATGCCCAATCCGGCCGCCCGCCCGCTGGCGAAACACCCGGTCAGCAGATAGCCGCCAGTCGGCGCTTCCCAGTCGAGCATTTCTCCCGCGCAGAACACGCCGGGCAATTGCTTGAGCATCAATCGCTCATCCATCGCCTCAAACGTCACGCCGCCGGCACTGCTGATCGCCTCATCCAGTGGCCGGGTTTTGACCAATGTCAGCGGCAACGCCTTGATCGCTCGGGCGAGCAATGCCGGGTCGGCAAAACATTGCGCGTCAGTCAATTCGCGCAATAACGCCGCTTTCACCCCATCGATCCCCAACTGACTGTGCAGATGTTTGGCCATCGACCGCGAGCCGCGCGGTTTGCTCAGCGCCGCCATGACTTTATCCACAGGCCGGCCCGGCAACAGATCGATATGCACCGTCGCCGAACCATGCTGGTTGATCGCGTCGCGGATCGGCGCCGAGAGCGCGTAGATCAAACTGCCCTCAATGCCAGTCGCGGTAATCACGCATTCGCCCAGTCGCGGCACGTCGTCATTCAAACCAATTGCGATGTTTTTCAGCGGCGCGCCGGCGAATTTGCTGACCATCAATTCGCTCCAGGCCTGCACCTCGAAGCCACAATTGCTCGGTTGCAACGGCGCCAGTCCTACACCGCGTTGTTCCAGAGGCAGCATCCACGCGCCGTCCGAGCCGAGGCGCGACCAACTGCCGCCGCCGAGGGCGAGCAGCGTCGCGTCGGGCTTCAAGGATTTTTCACCGTCGGGGCTGGCGACGTTGAGGCTGCCGTCGGCATTCCAGCCGAGCCAGCGATGGCGGGTGTGGATAACTACGCCGGCATCGCGCAGGCGTTTGAGCCAGGCGCGCAACAGCGGCGCGGCTTTCATGTCAGTAGGGAAGACTCGCCCGGAGCTGCCGACAAAGGTTTCGATGCCCAAGTCGTGAATCCACTGGCATAACGCCTCGGCGCCGAAGGCTCGCAGCAGTGGCGCGATGTGCGGCGCACGTTCGGCGTAGCGCGAGAGGAAGGCCGGGTAGGCTTCGGAATGCGTGATGTTCATGCCGCCGACGCCGGCCAGGAGGAATTTTCGTCCCACTGACGGCATGCCGTCGTACAGATCGACTCTGATTCCGGCCTGGCTCAATACCTCGGCGGCAATCAGGCCAGCGGGGCCTCCGCCGATGATGGCGACTTGCGGGGGGAGGGCGGCGGGGGATTGCGTCATGGCGAGAGCTGCGGCGTGGCGGAATAAGCGGCGCATTCTACCAGCACCGGTCAGGGGGTAGGGGCGAGGCTTGCCCGCGAAAGCGCTGTGTCAGGCAACTTGATTGCGGATATGCAGGCGCCTTCGCGGGCGAGCCTCGCTCCTACGGGAATTTATGGTGTTGAAAAGTGTGATCAAAAAGCAACCAGTGTTCTGCACGCTATACAACGCATGGGCTGCAGGCGCTTTCGCTCAGGTTATCCACAGGCAGTTCCACAGGCATTGTGGGTAAAGCATCCACAGCTCAGTGACAACCTGATGACTGCCAGACCCGTTGCGCGCTGTGATGGAGGATGCCGTGGCGGCGCGCCAGAGCGTGGCGGTCTTTGCTGTAGCCGCCGCCAATCACGCCGACTACCGGGATGTCGCGGCCCAGGCAATGGCGCATCACGCTTTCATCGCGCGCGGCGACGCCTTCGTCGGTCAGCTTCAGGTAACCCAAAGCGTCGTCCTTATGCACATCGACCCCGGCGTCGTACAACACCAGGTCCGGTTGATACAGCGGCAGCAAATAGTTGAGCGCATCGTCGACGACTTGCAAGTATTCGGCATCGCCCATGCCTTTGGGCAACGGAATGTCCCAGTCACTTTCGGCTTTGCGTGCAGGAAAGTTCTTTTCGCAGTGCAGGGAAACGGTCACCGCGTCCGGCGTGTTGTGCAGAATCCGCGCGGTCCCGTCGCCCTGATGCACGTCGCAATCGAAGATCAACACGCGGTTGACCCGACCGCTTGCCAGCAGGTAATGGCTGATCACCGCCAGGTCATTGAAGATGCAGAACCCGGCCGGATAGTCGTAATGCGCGTGATGGGTGCCGCCGGCCAAGTGGCAGGCCAAGCCGTGTTCGAGTGCCTGCTCGGCCGCCAGCAAGGAGCCGCCGACCGCGCGCACGGTGCGCCGCGCCAGCGCTTCGTTCCACGGCAGACCGAGGCGGCGCTGGTCTTCGCGCGACAACTCGCCGCTCATGTAGCGCTCGATGTACGCCGGGTCATGGGCGAGAGCGAGAATCTCTGCCGGGCACAACTGCGGGCGCAGCAGGTCGGCGTCGCGCACAAGGCCGCTGTCGACCAAGTGATCGCGCAGCAAACGAAACTTGTCCATCGGGAAGCGGTGCTCCGCCGGGAACTCGGGGCTGTAGTCTTCGTGGTAGATCAGCGGCAAGGACATTGTCAGATTTATCGACGGCGGCAGTAGGAATAAGTGAACGATCCTACCAGCGATATAGACTCAATGGATTGAAACGGAGAGGGCACCATGGAGCCAATACTGCAACTCGAGAGCGCGCGGCTGCTGTTGCGCCAGTGGCGCGATGAGGATTTGCCCGAGTTTGCGGCAATGTGCGCCGACCCGCAGGTGATGCGTTATTTCCCGGCGCCGTTGAGTCGGCTGGAATGTGCGTCGCTGATCGGGCGGATTCGCGGGCATTTTGCCGAACACGGTTTCGGTTTCTGGGCGCTGGAGCGCAAGGACACCGGCCAATTCATCGGGCTGACCGGGCTGGCGCTGGTCAACTTCGACGCGCCTTTTACCCCGGCCACCGAAATCGGCTGGCGCCTGGCGCGTGAACATTGGGGTTTGGGTTACGCCAGTGAAGCGGCATGGACCGCTCTGCGCTGCGGGTTTGATCGCTTGGCGCTGAAAGAGATCGTGTCGTTCACCACGCAAACCAATCTGCCATCGCAGAAAGTCATGCAGGCAATCGGCATGCAACACGATCCGCACGACGACTTCGCGCATCCGCGTCTCGCCGCCGATCATCCGTTGCGCCAGCACGTGTTGTACCGCATCAGCCGTGAACAATGGCTGCAAACCTTGCATGGATAAGCCTGCGCGGACGTTTACAATGGTCGCCACGTTGGCCTGGGCCATTAACTGAATCGACCGCCGCAGCCAAGACTGCGCGGCATTGCTTTGTGTGAGGAGAGCCTGAATGAGCCAAGTGTTGGAAGACCTGGTAGACCTGCTGACCCTGGAACCGATTGAAGAAAACCTGTTCCGTGGCCGCAGCCAGGACCTGGGTTTCCGTCAGTTGTTCGGCGGTCAGGTGCTCGGTCAGTCGTTGTCGGCGGCCAGCCAGACGGTCGAAGAGGCGCGGCATGTGCACTCGATGCACGGTTATTTCCTGCGCCCGGGCGACGCCAAGTTGCCGGTGGTGTATCAGGTTGACCGGGTGCGCGATGGCGGCAGTTTCAGCACGCGCCGGGTCACGGCGATTCAGAAGGGCCATCCGATTTTCACCTGCAGCGCATCTTTCCAGTACGACGAAGAAGGCTTCCAGCATCAGACCGAAATGCCGCAAGTGGTCGGCCCGGAAAGCCTGCCGTCGGAACTCGAACTGTTCCAGCAGCGCGCGCATTTGATCCCGGAACACATGCGCGAAAAACTGCTCTGCGCAAAACCGATCGAAGTCCGCCCGGTGACCGAGAAAGACCCGTACAACCCGCAACCGGCGGACCCGATCAAGTACGTGTGGTTTCGCGCCGACGGCAATCTTGCCGACCTGCCGGCGCTGCACAAATACCTGCTGGCCTATGCCTCGGACTTCGGTTTGCTGACCACCTCGATGCTGCCGCACGGCAAATCGGTGTGGCAGAAAGACATGCAGGTCGCCAGCCTCGATCACGCCTTGTGGTTCCATTCCGATCTGCGCGCCGATGACTGGTTGCTCTACGCGATGGACAGTCCGTGGGCCGGCAATTCGCGTGGGTTCTCCCGTGGCAGCGTGTTCAATCGCGCCGGGCAACTGGTGGCGTCGGTAACCCAGGAAGGGCTGATTCGCCATCGCAAGGATTGGGCATGAGCCTGACCGAGGTACGCCATTGGGTGTTCGACATGGACGGCACGCTGACGGTGGCGGTGCATGATTTCGCGGCGATCCGCGTGGCGCTGTCGATTCCGGCCGAAGACGACATTCTGACTCACCTCGCAGCACTGCCAGCCGCCGAAGCGGCCGCCAAACATGCGTGGTTGCTGGAGCATGAACGCGATCTCGCATTGGGCTCGAAACCGGCGCCGGGTGCGGTGGAACTGGTGCGTGACCTGGCTGCGCGCGGTTATCGCCTGGGTATTCTCACGCGTAATGCACGCGAGTTGGCGCACGTGACGCTGGAGGCCATTGGCCTGGCTGACTGCTTTGCGGTCGAGGATGTGTTGGGCCGCGATGAAGCGCCGCCAAAACCGCATCCCGGCGGTTTGCTCAAATTGGCCGAAGCGTGGAATGTGCCGGCGAGCGAGATGGTGATGGTCGGCGATTACCGATTTGATCTGGATTGCGGGCGCGCGGCGGGGGCGCGGACGGTGCTGGTGAATCTGCCGGAAAATCCGTGGCCGGAACTGACGGATTGGCATGCGCAGGATTGTGTCGAGTTGCGGCGGATGCTTTTGGCTTAAGTGCTTTATTGCCTGTGGAATCGCCTTCGCGGGCAAGCCTCGCTCCTACACGGGCAATGCGTTTCTCTGTAGGAGCGAGGCTTGCCCGCGAAGAGGCCTGCTCAGGCACGCCAAATCCTCACTGCCCAAACAAAACCTTCTGGCCCTCCGGCGAAGTAAAAATCCCCTTGCCGCTGTGGCCAACTCCGGGCACTTCGACCAGACGCTGATTCACCCCTTGCGGGTTGCGCCGCAACAGATAGTTGAAGAAATTGCGCCCGCGCACCAATCGATAAGCCCCTTGCGCCTCAGCCTCGCAACCCTTGTCGAGCGCCGGATGCTGCGGGTCGATATCGTCCTGACCGAGCAGATACGTCACGTCACGCTTGATATAAACGGCTTCGATCTGCGCCGCCGTTTGCCCGCCGGCATAGATCGGCATGTCGGTCAGACCGTACTTCCAGCGATTAAAACCGCTGCAACGCGCGTGATCGAACGCCACCGGCCGCTGTTCATTGAAGTAGGCATAAGACGAAGGATTGGCCACCACGTAGCGGATTTTCACTCCCGCAGCGCTGAGCGCCGGTTGCTCGTGCGCCAGCAATGCGTAGCGCTGGACCACTTGGCCGCCGCCGGAATGGCCGGCGATGACGATTTGTTTCACGTCCGGAAACTGCCGGCGATCAGCGATGCGCTCGACGATCTGATCAAGCGCGCCGTACGAACTCAGCGCAAACGGCGCGGTGGCCATGCCGCCGGCCATCCAGTCATTGCCCTGCCAGCGCAATACCGTGTCGGCGACCGAGAACAGCGCGATGTCTTTTTCATTGAGAAATTGCGGAGCGATCACCAGCGTGTTCGCACTTTGCCCGGCCAGAGCGGCGGCTTGTTCGGCGCTGCGGCGATAGGTTTCCGAGTTGCGCAAGCGGCCGTGCACGATGATCAGCACGCGCTCGATTTTTTCCGGCGCCGGGCCAATGCCCACCGCCATCTCGCCTTCCTTCAAGAGCAATCGGCCGGGGCTGACTTCCTTGACCCCGGTATCGTCGGCCTGCGCACTGGCGCAGGCGAGCAACAGCAGTAACCACCATTTATGCATTTACAGATTTTTCGCCGCAAAGGTGTCGCACTGGCCAACCTGGCCCTGGGCGAAACCGGTTTTGAACCAGCGCACCCTTTGCGCTGACGTACCGTGAGTAAAGGAGTCCGGAACCACGCGGCCCTGACCTTGTTGCTGCAAACGGTCGTCGCCAATCGCGTTGGCGGCATTCAAGGCTTCCTCGATATCGCCGGGTTCCAGCCAGTTCAGGCGCTGCTGCGCATGGTTGGCCCAGACGCCGGCCAGGCAATCGGCCTGCAATTCCTGGCGCACCAGTAAACCACCATCGCCTTCCATCTGCCGACCTTGCTGGCGGGCGGTCTGAATTTTCGCTGAAACGCCGAGCAAAGTTTGAACGTGGTGGCCGACTTCATGCGCAATCACGTAGGCCTGAGCGAAGTCGCCCGCCGCAGAAAAACGTTGCGACATTTCCTGGAAAAACGCCATGTCCAGGTAGACCTTCTGATCGGCCGGGCAATAAAACGGCCCAGTCGCCGAGGTCGCGAGGCCGCACGCCGAATTCACTCGATTGCTGAACAGCACCAGCGTCGGGTTGCGGTATTGCTTGCCGGCCTGCTGGAAAACCTGGCCCCAGGTGTCTTCGGTATCGCCGAGGATCGAACGGACGAATTCCGCTTGCTGATCGTTGGCCGGCGGCGCTTTGCGCGTTTGCGTGGTGGCCGGCGCCGATTGTTCGCTCATCTGTCCGGTCAGTTGCCCGAGAATTTGCATCGGGTCCTGGCCGGTGATCCAGCCAATCCCGACAATCAACACGATGGCGGTCAGGCTCAAGCCCTTGCCGCCACCAAAACGCATCCCGCCGCCACCGCCGCCGACATCATCGCCCCTGGCATCGACCACGTTGTCGCTGCGTCGGCCTTTTTTCCATAGCATGTGGGAATCCTCTTTCTTTACTGGGGGAGATGCGTTGAGTGTCGTTGGTGGTCCGGTGTGGCGCCAGTCCGGTCGTCTATCTTTTGACTGGGGCGGGCCGGCCACGTGCAGCGATGTATTGAGCTTTAATCGAGCGGCGAATTCCGTCGGTGCTCGGCTATTTGTCGCAGGGCGGCGCAGTAGGCGCCGGTTCCAGATTTTGCATTCATCGCACGATCTTTTAGAATCGGCCAAATTGTGTCGGGAGCCTTGCATGGCTGGCAGTCAGATCGAACGTGTTTTCAGTGTGCTCGAAAGCCTCACCAATGACCCGCGCGGCGTGCCGATGCAGACGCTGGCGGAGCAACTGGAAATCCCCAAAAGCGCGACCCATCGGCTACTCGCCGAGCTGATTCGTCTGGGCTATGTGCGGCAGAACCCGGAAAACCTGCGGTATCACTTGTCGACCAAACTGGTGGCAATGGGTTTTCGTTATTTGTCGAGCAGCGGCGCCGACATCGTGCAACCGGTGCTCGACCGACTCGCCGAGGAAACCGGCGAACTGGTGCGCCTCGGCGTGATCGAAGGCGAGCGCCAGACCTGGATCGCGAAATCCCAGGGCGCCCGTTCCGGTTTGCGTTATGACCCGGACATAGGCCGCGATGCGCCGTTGTTCTACACCGCGTCGGGCCACGCGTGGCTGGCGTGCATGAGCGATGCCGAGGCGTTGTCGCTGGTCGAGCGCCAGGGCGGCGAGCGGCCCAAGGACCTCGGGCCAAACGCGCCGCGCTCCAATATTGAATTGCTCGAACGCCTGCGCCTGGCGCGGGAACAAGGTTATGCCTGGGTCGAAGAAAGTTCGGCGGTCGGCACCTCGGCAATTGCTGCGGTGGTGCGCCATCCGAGTGATGGCCGGGTGATCGGCGTGCTGAGCATCGCCGGGCCGAGCGCAAGAATGCCCGGCGCGCGATTGCATGAACTGGCGCCACTGTTGTCGAAGTTTGCGGATGAGTTGTCGGCGGCGAGCCTGGCGTCGGAGTTGTTTACCTGAATTGCTCGCTCGCCACAAAACTGTCGGCGCGCAAAGCCCTGTGGGAGCAAAGCTTGCTCCCGATGGCGGCGTTTCAGTCGACATCTATGTTGAATGCGAAGGACCCTTCGCGAGCAAGCTCTGCTCCTACAGGTTTTGGTGAGAAAGCGGGCGTTGTTCGCACACTTTTATCTTTCATCGCTACAAGAATCTGGAACCAGGTTCTAAATTGTTGGAATCAGATTCCAAAGGATTGCCATGACCATCAGCACGCCACTCTCCGGTGTCAACCAGCCCTTCAAAGGGATTTTGCTGATCGTCGCCGCAACGTTCCTGTTTTCCAGTCATGACGCGCTGTCGAAATACCTCTCAGGGTTCTACCCGATCGTCATGGTGGTGTGGGCGCGGTACGTGGTTCACACCTTGTTGATGGCGGGAATTTTTCTGCCGCAGTCCGGGTTACGCGTCCTACGTACCAAACGGCCATTGCTGCAGTTGGCGCGGGCGTTGTGCCTGCTCGGCACCAGTCTGTTTTTCACCACCGGCCTTCTCTATATCCCGCTGGCCGAAGCCACGGCGGTCAACTTTCTCGCGCCGGTTTTGGTGACTGCGCTGTCGGTGCCGCTGCTCAAGGAACACGTCACCCGTGGCCAATGGATCGCGGTGATCTGCGGGTTTGTCGGCGTGCTGATCATCGTCCACCCCGGCGGCGAACTGTTCACCCCGGCGGTGTTGCTGCCGTTCTGCTCGGCGATGTTCTTCTGCTTCTATCAGTTGCTCACGCGCAAGCTCAGCCAGATCGACAGCCCGACCACCAGTAACTTCTTCGCCGGGTTGTGCAACACGTTGGTGATGAGCGCGCTGGTGCCGTTCTTCTGGCAGGTGCCGACGCTCGGGCATGGTCTGTTGATGCTGGCGCTGGGGAGTTGCGGGATGACCGCGCATTTGTTCCTGACCCAAGCCTTCCGCTACGCGGCCCCGGCGCTGCTGGCGCCGTTTGGTTATTGCCAGATTGTGTTCGCCGGGCTGCTCGGCTGGTTGCTGTTTGCGCACACGCCAACCGTGACCACCGTGGTCGGGATCGCGGTGATTTGCTGCAGCGGGCTGGCGGCGGCGTGGCAGCAGAGCCGCCGCTGACAATGCCGATCAACCTGTAGAAACACAAACCTGTAGGAGTGAGCCTGCTCGCGATGGCGGTGTATCAGGCAAGCATAATGTTGACTGAAACGACGCGATCGCGAGCAGGCTCACTCCTACAGGGGCAGGGGCTTTATTCGACGGTTGGAATCTTGCGCGGTGCCATGAAGTACATCCAGATCAGCGCGATGAAGTACATCGCCGGGATCAGCGTGAACAACACCGTGTAGTTGTTGTTGGTCACCGTCAGGATGTGCCCGACCAATTGCGTCATGAACATCCCGCCAATCGCCGCACACATGCCGCCGAAACCAAACACCGTGCTCATCATGTGTTTAGGCGTGTAGTCCATCACCAGGCTCCAGATGTTCGCGGTCCAGGCCTGGTGCGCGCCGATGGCCAGGGAAATCGCCGCGACCGCCACCCACAGATTGCTCGAACCCGCGGCCATGATCACGCCGATGATGCAGCAGGCGAACAACAACATCGACAGCAGCCGCGCCTTGATCGGGTTGACCCCGCGACCAATCAGGAACGAAGAAAGAATCCCGCCGCCGACACTGCCGAAGTCGGCGGTCAGGTAAATGATGATCAGCGGAATGCCCATCTGGGTCACGTTGATGCCCAAGTTGTATTGCTGATTGAGAAACGGTGGCAGCCAGTAGAGGTAAAACCAGAACACCGGCGCGGTCATCGAGTAGGCGAGGGCGAAGGCCCAGGTGCCGCGCATACGCAGGATTTTCGAGAACGGCACGCGGGTCTGTGGCGGTTCGACTTCGCTCTGGATGTAGGCCAGTTCCGATTGTTTGACGCTCGGGTGATCTTCCGGGTTGAAGTATTTCAAACCCCAGAACAGCAACCAGATCCCGCCGAGTGCCGACATGCACAGGAACGCCGACTGCCAGCCCCACACATGCAGGATCAGCGGCAACAGCATCGGCGTGAACATCGCGCCGACGTTGGTCCCGGCGTTGAAAATACCGGTGGCCACCGCACGCTCGCCGGCCGGGAACCACAGCCGCGTGGTTTTCACGCACGCCGGGTAATTCGCCGCCTCGGTCAAACCGAGAATGAACCGGCACACCATGAAGCCCACCGCCGAGGTCGCCAAGCCATGCGCGCCGGTGGCCAGGCTCCACAGCAGCACGGCGCAGAAAAACACGCGTTTGACGCCGATGCGGTCAATCAACCGGCCTTGCAGGACAAAACCGATGGCGTAGCCGACCTGAAACCAGAAGTTGATGTTGGCGTAATCCATCGCCGTCCAGCTCATTTCCTTGGCGAGAATGGGCTGCATGACGCCGAGGGCGGCGCGGTCGATGTAGTTCAGGGTGGTGGCGAAAAACACCAGCGCCAGCATGCCCCAACGGGTTTTGCCGACCGCCAGCGCGCCGCGGATTTTGTCGCCGATACCACCGTGGGCAGAGGTCATGGAGGAACGCTCCATGGGAGAGCTTTGCGAAGGAGTCATGTAGGCCACCGATTGTTTTTATGTGGTGTTCTGGGTCTTGGTTACCCGAGCCGCGGCGGTTCATGACCGGGCTCAACGTGCAGTGGATGTTGGGCAGTGGACAAAAAATCGTCAATTCGCTGCGGGCCATTGTGTTCGATAATCGCACATAAAACTAACTGGCTAGTACACTTTGAATTGCTGTGTGGAATCTTGAGGCGAATAATTTGTTCCAACAAAAATGCCCCTTCCGTAGGAGCAAGCCTTGCCCGCGATGGTCCCCAAGATCGCCATCGCGGGCAAGCCCTGCTCCTACAGGGATCGCGTGCACATCACCGGGAGTCGAAATATGCAGCGTTCCATTGCCACCGTTTCCTTGAGCGGCACCCTGCCGGAAAAACTCGAAGCCATTGCCGCCGCCGGGTTCGACGGGGTAGAGATTTTCGAAAATGACCTCCTGTACTACGACGGCAGCCCTCGTGAAATCAGGCAGATGTGCGCGGATCTGGGCATCGCCATCACGCTGTTCCAGCCGTTTCGCGACTTCGAAGGCTGCCGCCGCGATCGCCTGCCGCGCAACCTCGAACGCGCCGAGCGCAAGTTCGACCTGATGCAGGAGCTCGGCACGGACCTGGTGCTGGTGTGCAGCAACTCGGCGGCCGACTCCATTGGTGATCAGCAAATCCTTGTCGACGACTTGCGCCTGCTCGCCGAACGCGCCGGTGCGCGGGGCTTGCGCATCGGTTACGAAGCGCTGGCGTGGGGCCGCCACGTCAACACTTATCAACAGGTGTGGGACATCGTTCGTCAGGCGGATCACCCGAGCCTCGGCGTGTTGCTCGACAGTTTTCACACGTTATCGCTCAAAGGTGACCCGAGCGCCATCGCGCAGATTCCGGGTGACAAGATTTTTTTCGTGCAAATGGCCGATGCGCCGATTCTGGCCATGGACGTGCTGGAGTGGAGCCGGCATTTCCGCTGCTTCCCCGGTCAGGGCGAATTTGATCTGGCGGGTTTCCTCGCGCCGATCATCCAGAGCGGTTACACCGGGCCGCTGTCGCTGGAGATCTTCAACGACGGCTTCCGCGCCGCGCCGCCACGGGCCAATGCCGCTGACGGTTTGCGTTCGTTGCTGTACCTGGAGGAGAAAACCCGCGAACGTCTGGCGCAGGAAATCACGCCAGCAACGAATCTCGACATCCTCTTCGAAACGCCCAAGGCCAGCGCCTACAACGGCATCGAGTTTCTCGAGTTTGCCGTCGACGAAAGCCTCGGCGCCAAGCTCTCGCATTGGCTGGAGCGCCTCGGTTTCGTCAAGGCCGGGCAGCATCGCTCCAAGAGCGTGAGCCTGCTGCGCCAGGGCGATATCAACTTGATCCTCAACTCCGAACCGTATTCTTTTGCCCATAGTTTTTTCGAGGCCCACGGCCCGTCGCTCTGTGCCACCGCCGTGCGCGTCAACGACAGCACCAGTGCGCTGGCCCGCGCCGTGGCTTATAAAGGTCAGCCGTATCGCGGACTGGTCGGCCCCAACGAACTGGAATTGGCCGCCGTGCGCGCACCCGACGGCAGCCTGATTTATCTGGTGGACCAACACGCCGATGTCTACGGCACCGATTTCAATCTGCAACCGAATGCCGGCGCGAGCGGCGGCCTCAAGCGCATCGACCACATGGCGATGGCGCTGCCGGCGGACAGCCTCGACAGTTGGGTGCTGTTCTACAAGAGCCTTTTGGATTTCGAGGCCGACGACGAAGTGGTCCTGCCCGATCCGTATGGTCTGGTGAAGAGCCGCGCGTTGCGCAGCCGCGACAGTTCGATCCGTTTGCCGCTGAACATTTCCGAGAACCGCAACACCGCCATCTCACACGCGCTGTCGAGTTATCGCGGCTCCGGGGTGCATCACATCGCGTTTGACTGCGACGACATCTTCGCCGAAGTCAGCCGCGCGAAAGAGGCGGGCGTGCCGCTGCTGGATATTCCGCTCAACTACTACGACGACCTCGCCGCGCGTTTCGATTTTGATGATGAATTCCTCAGTGAACTGGCCTATTTCAACGTGTTGTACGACCGCGACGCGAACGGCGGCGAGCTGTTTCACGTCTACACCGAGCCGTTTGAAGGACGTTTTTTCTTCGAAATCATTCAGCGCAAGAACGGTTACGCCGGTTACGGCGCGGCCAACGTGGCGGTGCGTCTGGCGGCGATGGCCAAGTCGCGAAGTGGCGCCGTTCGTCAGGCAAAGTTGTAGCAAAATCGTAAACACGCTGTGAAAACAACGCCGCGCGGGTTCCTTCACCGTGCGGCGCGGCCCATAATCGCCAACCTGTGCAGTGATGGCCGTGAGCCCGCAATGACGATAACTTCAGAACTCCCCGTTGCCCCCGACGAACCGCTTGTCGAGCCTCGCAAGAGTCGCAAGAACAACCCGGAAAAGACCCGCGGAAACATTCTGCAAGAGGCGATCGTCGAGTTCGTCCAGCAAGGGCTTTCCGGTGCGCGCGTGGATGCCATCGCCGAGCGCATCCACACCTCCAAACGCATGATCTATTACTACTTCGGCAGTAAGGAACAGCTGTACATCGAGGTGCTGGAGAAGCTTTACGGGGATATTCGGACCACCGAAAACCGCCTGCACCTGGCGGAACTGGCGCCGGTCGAAGCGATTCGGCGGCTGGTGGAGTTCACCTTTGATCACCATGATCACAACGTCGATTTCGTGCGCATCGTCTGCACCGAGAACATTCACAACGCCGAGTACGTGAAGCGTTCCGACGCGATCAAGGCAATGAACAATACGATCCTCGATTCACTCGGCGAAATTCTGCGCCGCGGCGCCGAAGAAGGCGTGTTCCGCGCAGGTCTGCAGCCGATTGATGTGCATTTGTTGATCAGCTCGTTCTGTTTTTATCGCGTGTCGAACCGCCATACGTTCAGCGAGATTTTCCAGATCGACCTGCCGGACGAAAGCATCAAGCAACGTCATCGCGAAATGATTTGCGAGTCGGTTCTGCGATACCTGCAAGCCTGACCCGTGGCGAGGGGGTTTACCCCCGTTGGGCTGCGCAGCAGCCCCCAGGCTCCCATAACAAATCAATCACCCATTCATCCGCTGAAAATCCGCCAGCATCCGCGCCGAATCCGCCGCCACGCCACTGAACAACTCAAACGCCTTGACCGCCTGAAACACCGCCATGTTGCCGCCATCCAGCGTCCGGCAACCCAGCGCGCGGGCATTACGCAGCAGCTCGGTTTCCAGCGGAAAGTAAACGATCTCCGCCACCCACAACGCGCTTCGCAGCAACTCCACCGGCACCGGCATGCCCGGCAACTTCTGCATGCCCATCGGCGTGGTGTTCACCAAGCCGTCAGCGCGGGCCAAAGTGCTCGCCAGCTCATGCCCGGCCACGGCGCGGCCGGTGCCGAAATGCTGATTGAGGTTGTTCGCCAGGGCCTGTGCGCGGCTGTCATCGACATCAAAAATGCTCAGTTGCTGTACGCCTTCGCTCAGTAACGCGTGGGCAACTGCCGCGCCTGCACCACCGGCGCCCATCTGGACTACACGTTCGCGGGCAACGTCCGGCAAACCACGGCGAAAACCTTCGGCAAACCCCAGGCAATCGGTGTTGTGGCCAACGCGTTTGCCATCCTTGAGCACCACCGTGTTCACCGCGCCGATCCCGCGCGCCTCCGGCGACAACTCATCAAGCAGCGGAATGATCGCCTGCTTGCACGGAAACGTGATGTTGAGCCCGGTGAAGTTCATGCGCTCGGCCGCCATCAACAGATCGGGCAGGGCGTTGACGTCGAGCTGCAACGCGTCGAGGTCGATCAGTCGATAGAGATAACGCAGCCCTTGCGCATCGCCTTCATGCTCGTGCAGCGCCGGGGTGCGAGAGGCCTGAATGCCGGCGCCGATCAGCCCGGCCAGAACAACGCGATGGTCTGTCATGCCGCTGACCCTTTTAAACGCAGGCTGAAATGCTCCAGCGCCAGGCGATAACCGTGGCTGCCGAACCCGGCCATGACCGCCGTGGCGATCGCCGAAACGAAGGAGTGATGACGAAAGGCTTCGCGGGCGTGAACGTTGGACAGATGGACTTCGATCACCGGCAATTCGCTGGCGACCAAGGCGTCGCGAATCGCTACCGAAGTGTGGGTCCAGGCTGCCGGGTTGATCACGATCCCGGCGCAACGACCGCGCGCGGCGTGAATCCAGTCGAGCAATTCGCCTTCGTGATTGGTCTGGCGAAACTCTACCGTCAAACCGAATTCTTCGCCGGCGCGCCCGCACAACGCAGAAATATCAGCCAGGGATTCGTGGCCGTAAGTCGCCGGTTCGCGGGTGCCGAGCAGGTTCAGGTTCGGGCCGTTGAGCACCAGAACGATTGGGGGCATGGGTGTTTCTCCACTTATTGTTTTTGGCATTGGCTGTGATTTCAGCCTGTGGAGGTAAATTGTACTAGCTGGTTAATTTGGTCAATTGCGCAGGCGAGGGCGACGGTTTTTTTGTGCGGTGATCGGACATTTTTTCTATGGCACGCTGCGGGCCATCCTCATCAACGCGGCACATGCTCAAGCAGAAAATCAATAAACGCCCGCAGCCGTAACGGCACATGCCGACTCTGCGGATACAGCAACGTCAAGGGCCGCGAACGCCCGGCGTACGGCTTCAACACCTCCACCAACGAGCCATCGGCCAATTGGTTTTCAACGATGAAACGATAAGTTTGAAACAACCCCGCGCCGTGTTTGGCCAACGTCACGCCACCCAGCACATCATCGGAACAGCTGAGGCTGCCCTCGGCCAGAATCTCCCGTGGCACACCGTTATCGGTAAACAGCCAGGCAATCCGCCGCCCGCTGCTGGGCAGTTCGTATTGAATGCATTCGTGCTGCGCCAAGTCGTCGAGGGTTTGCGGCGTGCCGGCGCGCTTCAGGTATTCGGGGCTGGCAATCATCACCAGCGCTGCGTCTTCGAGGTGGCGCGCGATCAAACCCGAATCCGGGATCGCCCGCACGCGAATCGCCATGTCATAACCTTCGCCGACAAAATCGATGTTGCGATTGCTGATATGCGCCTCGACCTTCACCGCCGGAAAACGCGCGCGGAACGCTGGCAGCAACGGCAAGATCCGATGATGGGCGTAAGTCGTAGGAATACTGATACGCAACGTGCCGGACGGTTCCTGCTGCTGGCCCATGACCTCGCGTTGTGCCTCCACCAGTTGCGCCAACGCCTGACGACATTCCTCGTAATAACGACGACCGCTGTCGGTCAACTTCACACTGCGCGTAGTCCGCGCAAACAAGCGCACCGCCAGCCGCTCCTCCATCCGCGACACCGAGCGACTCACCGCCGCCGGCGTCACCCCGGCCACCAACGCCGCCGCAGTAAAACTACCCGCCTCGGCCGCCAGGCAGAACAGCTCGATACTGCCCAGCTGAAGATCGTCGAAGTGTCGTTGCATGATGGGTTTTCGCCGGGTGGGTGGGTGGGTGGGTGGGTGGGTCGGTTGATTGGACTTTTGGTTTACCAAATGTCACCGCATAAATACAGGTGATTCAATCCTGCAAGGGTGCACGGCGCAGTCGGCATGCTCGATGCTGGCGCAACGATGAAAAGATTGCTTACGAATTGTGGATTGCGCAGCGTCCTCGGGATGTTGAGTCTTCGGCCTCAACAATCTTGCCGGCGGTTTCATTCGAGTCGGCGCGAGGACGTCAAAATGAAAACTACAACAGCTCAAGAACTGATGGATGTACCGATAACTGAAGCAGTGCTGGACGAGGCGATTGAGCGAGGCCGTTTACGTCAGAAGAATAGCCGGCAGGCGACAGCGGTGAACTATCGGGATTCTTGTCTGACAATCAGTTTCAAGGATGGCAGTAGCGTTCGGTTGCCCGTGAAGTGTTATTCAGAATTTGATGGTTTTGGAGTCAAAGACTTTGCAAATTTGAAGGTTGGTTTTTCGGGGGCCGCACTCTGCAATGAGCAACTGGATTTGCACATATCCATCGCTGGAATGCTTTCTCTGCACGAGTCGAAATTACCCAATAAGCACCCACAAAAAAGCCGTCATCACGACGGCTGATTTGTAATCAGAACATCGGTTAACGCCGAGTCAGCAACACCCCGGATTCCATGTGGTGGGTCCACGGGAACTGGTCGAACATCGCGCATTGGCTGATGCGGTGGGTGTCGTGCAGTTGGGCGATGTTGGCCGCCAAGGTTTCCGGGTTGCAGGAGATGTAGAGGATGTTGTCGAAGCGTCGGGTCAGTTCGCAGGTGTCCGGGTCCATGCCGGCGCGCGGCGGGTCGACGAAGACGCTGCCGAATTCGTAGCTCTTGAGGTCGATGCCTTGCAAGCGGCGGAACGGGCGGACTTCGTTCAAGGCTTCGGTCAGTTCTTCGGCAGACAGGCGTACCAGCGTGACGTTATCCACGGCGTTTTCGCTGAGGTTGCTCAGCGCCGCGTTGACCGAGCTTTTGCTGATCTCGGTGGCCAGTGCTTTGCGCGTGCGCGTGGCGAGCGGCAGGGTGAAGTTGCCGTTGCCACAATACAATTCGAGCAAATCGTCCGAGCGCTCGCCGAGGGCGTCGTAGGCCCAGTTGAGCATTTTCTGGTTGACCGTGCCGTTCGGCTGGGTGAACGCGCCTTCCGGTTGGCGATAGCTGAACGTGCGGCCGCCGACGTCGAACTTCTCGACCACGTAATCCTGGCCGATGACTTCGCGTTTTCCCTTCGAGCGGCCGATGATGCTGACGTTCAGGTCTGCCGCCAGTTTGCTCGCCGCCGCATGCCAGTGCTCGTCCAGCGGACGGTGATAGCACAGGGTGATCATCGCGTCGCCGGCCAGGGTGGTGAGGAACTCCACCTGAAACAGCTTGTTGCTCAGCGGCGCGCTGGCTTGCCACGCAGCCTTGAGCTTGGGCATCAGTTCATTGATGCGCAGGCTGGCGATCGGGAATTGTTCGATAAGGATCGGCGTGCGTTTGTCTTCCGGGGAAAACATCGCGTAGTGACGGTCGCCGCCCTCGCGCCACAGCCGAAATTCGGCACGCAGGCGAAAGTTTTGCAGCGGCGAGTCGAACACTTCAGGTTCTGGCGCACTGAACGGGGCGAGCAGGTCACGCAAGCGCGTGACCTTTTCTTCGAGCTGGACGGCGTAAGCCTGGGAATCAAAAGTCATGCGTTGAACCAACCCAACTTGATCACAAACAGAATCGACAGGATCACCAGTGCCGGGTTCAGCTCACGGGCACGCCCGGACAGCAACTTGATCGCGGTCCAGGAAATGAAGCCGAAAGCGATGCCGTTGGCGATGGAATAGGTGAACGGCATTGCCAGCGTAGTGACCACCACTGGCGCGGCGACGGTGATGTCGTCCCAGTCTATTTCGGCCAGGCCGGATGTCATCAGCACGGCGACGAACAGCAGTGCCGGCGCGGTGGCGAAGGCTGGAACGCTGGCGGCCAGTGGCGAGAAGAACAGCGCCAACAGAAACAGAATCGCCACCACCACGGCGGTCAAACCGGTGCGGCCACCGGCACTCACGCCAGCGGCGGATTCGATGTAGCTGGTGGTGGTCGAGGTGCCCAGCAGTGAACCGGCCATGGCCGCGGTGCTGTCGGCGATCAGTGCGCGACCCATTTTCGGCATGTGGCCGTCCTTGCCCATCAGGCCGGCGCGCTTGGCGACGCCGATCAAGGTGCCGGAGTTGTCGAACAGATCAACGAAGAGGAAGGCGAAAATCACGCTGACCAGACCGATGTCCAGTGCGCCTTTGATGTCCAGTTGCAGGAAGGTCGGGGCCAGCGACGGTGGCATCGACATCACGCCGCCGAACGGCGTGAAGCCCAGCGCGATGGAGGCAATGGTCACTACCAGAATGCCGATCAGCACGGCGCCACGCACCTTCAGCGCTTCAAGCGCCACAATCAGCGCAAAACCCAGGGTCGCGAGGATCGGTGCCGGTTGTTTCAGGTCGCCGAGGCCGACCATGGTTGCCGGGTTGCTGACGACGATGCCGGCGTTGTGCAGGGCGATCAGCGCGAGGAACAGGCCGATACCGGCGGCAATCGCCGAGCGCAGCGGCAGCGGGATGCTGTTGATGATCCATTCACGGATGCGGAAGATCGACAGCAGAAAGAACAGCACCGCCGAGATAAACACCGCACCCAGCGCCACTTGCCACGTGTGGCCCATGTGCAGGACCACGGTGTAAGTGAAGAACGCGTTGAGGCCCATGCCCGGCGCGAGCGCGATCGGGTAGTTGGCGATCAGGCCCATCACTGTCGAACCGATGGCGGCGGCCAGGCACGTGGCGACAAACACCGCGCCTTTGTCCATGCCGGTCTCGCCGAGAATGCTCGGGTTGACGAACAGAATGTAGGCCATGGCCAGGAAGGTCGTGATGCCCGCCAGAATCTCGGTCCGCACGTTGGTGTTATGTGCCTTGAGTTGAAACAGCCGTTCCAGCATGTCCGCTCCCCGTGGCGCGCAGTGCGCCGTGAATGTATCGACCTCAACAGCAAAGCACAGACCGCCCAAGGCGCCCGGAATTTTCTGTGGGTCGGAAAAAGCCGCGCATCATACCAGCAGCGTGGGGCAATGGCTGCGATCGTCGGCGATGTTTTGTGCATCGGCGAACTGCGCCATACTGCGCGCCTGTTTTGGGGGAGTGATCATGGCGGGCATCAAGCGCAACATTGTTCGAGTGCTGGGGGGGATTTTCGCCGGTCTGGCCTGTGTGCCGGCGGTCATGGCTGCGTCGGCGCCGCCGCTGAGCAACGTCCAGGTACTCAAAGTGCAATCGGCGGCCTGCGGGATTGAAAATATTTCTGCCGGGCAGGAACGGACGCAATGCGATCACTCCGGCAACATCAAGGTTTACGTGCTGGAAATGGGCTACGGTCGCGCGCCTCGCGTCGGGCTTGACGGGTTCGAGCTCAAAGGAAAAGCCGACAAGGTCTGCGCGTTCGGCAATGGCAACCTGACTGAGTGCAGCGGTGCCGCGACGAAGATTGTCGGCACGTTGTACCTCTATGATCTGGGCAGCAAACAGGAAGGCACCTTCACCTTCAGCAACACCTCGATCAACGCGCCGGGCAACACCATTTCGACGCAGCTCTACATCAAGTAGCCGCCGGCAAAAACATCAGGTAACGGGCCAGCCGCACAGCAGTCAATAAAGCTGACTACGCTTCAAGGACTATCCTGTGGACCTTGCCCATGACTTCCAGAGCCCTGATTACCCTCGCCGAGGGCATCGATGACCTGCAATCCATCACCCTCGTCGATGTGCTGCGCCGCGCCGGGATCGAAGTGGTGCTGGCCAGCATCGAAGGTCGGCGCATGCTCACCTGCGCTCGCGGCACACGCCTGACCGCCGACGCGATGCTCGTCGATTTGCTCGCGCAACCGTTCGATTTGATCGTCCTGCCCGGTGGCGCCGTCGGCGCGCAACATCTGGCGGCGCATCAACCGCTCGCGCAATTGCTCAAGGACCAGGCCGCCGCCGGGCGCTTGTTCGCCGGCATCGCCGAAGCGCCGGCACTGGCGCTGCAAACCTTCGGCGTTTTGCGTCAACGGCGCATGACCTGCCTGCCCAGTGCCAGTCACCACTTGTCCGGTTGCAACTTCGTCGATCAACCGGTGGTGGTCGATGGCAACTGCATCACCGCCCAAGGCTCCGGCGCCGCACTGCCATTCGCGCTGGCACTGGTGGAAGCGCTGTGCGGTAAAGCCGCAAGAGCGGCGGTGGCGGGGGAGTTGTTGGTTTGACAGCGCTCAGGCATGAACTGCAATGCGCTCGATGATCGGTTGCTCGCGATGCTCCGCTTGCCAGAGGTCGTAATCGGTTTGGACGCCTAACCACGTTCTGGCCTGACCGATGCCCGCCCGCTCAAGACGGACTGCCAGGTCGGGGCTGATCGGTGCGTGGCCATGCAGCACTCGCGAAAGATGCGGCCGTGCAAAACCGAGATGGCGTGCCAACTCAGTTACGCTGATCCCCAATTCGGGCAATACGTCCAACAATAGTGTTTCACCGGGGTGCGGCGGATTGTGCATCGGCATGGTCCTGCCTCCTGTCAGTGATAGTCCAGATAGTCGACCAGTTCGATATCCGAGCCAATAAATCGAAAAATAATCCGCCAGTTTCCTGAAACGCTGAGAGACCAGTAATCGATCAGTTCTCCCTTGAGTGGATGCAATCGCCATCCCGGAAGATCCAGATCGCCAGGCATCACTGCGCGATCCATGAACTGCAACATCCGCGACAAACGGTTCGCATGGTTTGCACGAATCCCGCGCGTCGAACCTGATTCATAGAAGCCACGAAGGCCTTTGTGCCGAAAGGATTTGATCATGCGGCGAGTGTAAGGCGATACATTACACTCGATGCGGTATCTATGTATTGCACCTGATCGGCAAATTTGTGCTTCACGTCTGTTTTCGCCACAGATCAATTCCTTTGAACGCCCGTCCCACCCTCGAAGTCGTACCCCTTATGACGGCGGTTTACCAAAACGCTGCGAATGTACGATCAACCCGTGAGGTGTTTATGAGCGCAATTATTTCTGACGCTGAGCCGTCGGTGTTTACCCGTCATCCGTTGAGCCTGAAGCTCAATGGCCAGGCGCGTGAACTGCAAGTTTTACCCTGGACCACGCTGCTGGATCTGTTGCGCGAACAGCTGGATCTGGTCGGTACCAAAAAGGGTTGTGACCACGGCCAGTGTGGCGCTTGCACCGTGTTGCTCAATGGCAAACGCGTGAACGCCTGCCTGACGCTGGCGGTGATGTGCGATGGCGCCGAGTTGACCACTATTGAAGGCTTGGCTGAGGGCGATGAGCTGCACCCGATGCAGCAAGCGTTCATCAAGAACGACGCGTTCCAGTGCGGCTATTGCACGCCGGGGCAGATTTGTTCGGCGGTCGGGTTGGCTAATGAAGGTCGTGCGCAAACCACCGAGCAGATCAAAGAACTGATGAGCGGCAACCTCTGCCGCTGCGGCGCCTACAGCAACATCCGCGATGCCATCGAAGAAGCGTTGCCGGCCTGTCAGGCACGCGCCGCTCACGGAGGTGGCCAATGAATCCGTTCCAATACAGCAAGCCGGATTCAGTGGACAACGCCGTGCACCTGGCCGGGCCAGCGTCGCGCTTCATCGCCGGCGGCACCAATCTGCTGGACCTGATGAAAGAAAACCTCACGCGCCCCGAGCACCTGATCGACATCACTGGCCTGCCGCTGCGTGAAGTCACCGAGACCGCCAGCGGTGGCGTGATGATCGGTGCGCTGGTGAGCAACGCCGATTTGGCCTGGCACCCGCTGATCGAGCAGCGTTACCCGCTGCTGTCGCAGGCGATTCTCGCCGGGGCGTCGCCGCAATTGCGCAACATGGCCAGCACTGGCGGCAATCTGCTGCAACGCACGCGCTGCTATTACTTTTACGACGCCAACGTGCCGTGCAACAAACGCGAGCCCGGCAGCGGTTGCCCGGCGAAGGATGGTCTGAACCGGATTCACGCGATTCTCGGCGCCAGCGCGCAGTGCGTCGCCACCCACCCGTCGGACATGTGCGTGGCGCTCGCAGCGCTGCAAGCGGTGGTCCACGTGCAAGGTCGCAATGGCCAGCGCACCATCGAATTCGCCGATTTCCACCGTTTGCCCGGCGACACGCCGGAGCGCGATAACCAGTTGGCCGACGATGAGCTGATCACCGCCATCGAGCTGCCCGCCGCCGGTTTCGCCGAACACAGCAATTATCTGAAGATTCGTGATCGTGCCTCTTATGCGTTCGCGCTGGTTTCGGTGGCCGCTGCGCTGGAAATCACTGATGGCGTAATCGGCCAGGCGCGCCTGGCGCTCGGCGGTGTGGCGCACAAACCGTGGCGTGACACCGAGGTGGAAAACTCGCTGATCGGCAAAACCCCGAACGCAGAAACCTTTGCCGCTGCCGCCGACGCCTTGCTGCAACACGCGCAACCGCTCGAACACAACGCTTTCAAAGTCACACTGGCGCGCCGCGCGATTATCCGCGCTCTGAGCGATGCCGCGCAGGGAGGGCAAGCCTGATGAACACGTTTACCAAACCGCTGGGCCAGCCATTGGATCGAGTCGACGGCCATCTCAAAGTCACGGGTCAGGCGCGTTATGCCGGCGAGTTTCCTGAAGAAGGTCTGCTGCACGGCAGTGTGGTCTCCAGCAGCATCGCCCACGGTCGTGTGGTCAGCATCGACGCCTCGAAAGCCCTGGCATTGCCCGGCGTCGTCGCCGTGATCGACCACACCAATCGGCCGAAAATTGCCAGTTATGACGAAGATTACGACGACGCCGATTCCGCCGAAGGCTCGCCGTTTCGCCCGTTGTACAACGACCGGGTGATGTACAGCGGTCAGCCGCTGGCCTTGGTAGTAGCGGACAATCTTGAGCTCGCGCGTTACGCCGGCTCACTGATCGAGATTGAATACGCCAGCGAATCGCATCAGACCGATCTGCTGAGCCTGCAGGACGAAGCCCATCCGGCGCCGGCCGAACTTCCCAAGCCGCGTGGGAATTTTCAGGCTGAATTTGCCGGAGCGGCGCTGAGCCTCGACCTCAACTACAGCACGCCGATCGAGCATCACAATCCGATGGAACCGCACGCCAGTACCGTGTTGTTTCAGGCGGACGGCAGTCTGCACATCCACGACAAGACCCAAGGCCCGCAGAACTGTCAGTCCTACGTGCAAAAAGTCTTTGGTCTGGAAAAAGAGCAGGTACGGATTTTCGCCGCGTACGTCGGCGGCGCGTTCGGTTCGGGCCTGCGGCCGCAATATCAATTGCCATTGGCGGTGATGGCGGCGCTGCACCTCAAGCGTTCGGTACGAGTGACGTTGACCCGCCAACAAATGTTCACGTTCGGCTATCGGCCGCGCACCTTGCAGCGCCTGCAATTGGGCGCTGCAGCCAACGGGCGCCTGCTCGCGGTCGGGCATACCGCCATCGGCCAGACCTCGCGGTTCGAGGATTTCACCGAGCACGTGGTCGAATGGAGCGGCATGCTTTACCACTGCGACAACGTGCAACTGACCTACAAACTGGTGCCGCTGGACGTGTTCACGCCGCTGGACATGCGCGCGCCGGGCGCCGCTTTGGGGCTGATCGGCCTCGAATGCGCGATGGACGAACTGGCCTGCGCGCTGGCGATCGATCCGGTGCAACTGCGTCTGGTCAACTACGCCGAGCGCAATCAGAACGAAGACAAACCGTATTCCAGTAAAGAACTGCGCGAATGTTATGCACAGGGCGCCAAGCGTTTTGGCTGGGAGCAGCGCGATCCCGAGCCGCGCAGCATGCGTCAGGGCCGACAGTTGGTGGGTTGGGGCATGGCGGGCGGTGTATGGGAAGCGATGCAGCAAAAGGCCAGCGCCAAGGCCTCGCTCGATCACCACGGCAAGCTCACGGTCAGCAGCGCCACCACCGATATCGGCACCGGGACCTACACGGTCATGACGCAAATTGCCGCGCAGGCGTCAGGCGTTGCGCATGAGGACGTAGTCTTTGTCCTCGGCGATTCGTCGTTGCCGACGGCGCCATTGCAGGGCGGCTCGTTTACGGTGTCTTCGGTCGGCACGGCGGTGCAGCAGGCCTGTGAAGCGCTGAAAGAGAAACTCTTGGCCGTGGCGCGGCAGACTCATCCGGCATTCGGCGCGGTGACGCTGGAGCAAGCGACCTTCGAAGAAGGGCACTTGTTGTTCGGCGATGAGCGGGTGTCGCTGGCTGATCTGGCGCGCGACAGTGGCGAAGACGCGATCGAGGTTCAAGTCGACGCCGAGCCGGACAAAAAACGTGACGCCTACGCCACTGCGACCCATTCGGCGGTGTTTGTTGAGGTGCTGGTCGACGAAGATCTCGGCACGATCAAGGTCAATCGCGTGGTCAGCGCCATCGCTGCCGGGCGTGTGGTCAACCCGAAAATGGCCCGTAGCCAGATTCTCGGCGGGGTGGTCTGGGGCATCGGCATGGCGTTGCACGAAGAAACGCAAACCGACCATGCGCTCGGCCGCAACATGAACCACAGCCTGGCCGAGTACCACATACCGGTAAACGCTGACATCGGCGAGATAGACGTGCTGTTTGTCGAAGAAAACGACGAGATCGTCAACGCCCTCGGTTCCAAAGGCGTCGGCGAGATTGGCATTGTCGGGGTGGCGGCGGCGGTGGCGAATGCGATCTATCACGCCACCGGCAAACGGGTGCGGGACTTCCCGATCACCCTGGACAAAGTGCTCTAGGGCACTTCGTCCAACGTGCGCTAGACCTTGGCTTCTTCGACCAATTCGCTCATGCGGTCGCGGTTGGCCAAGGTCGGGAACAGTTTGATCCAGGTGCCAGTCACCACCAGCGTGCCGATGCCGCCCATGACCACGGCCGGCACGGTGCCGAACCAATGGGCGGTGAGCCCGGATTCGAATTCGCCCAGCTGATTCGAGGCGCCGATGAACAAGCCGTTCACGGCGCTGACCCGGCCGCGCATTTCATCCGGGGTTTCCAATTGCACAAACGATGCGCGGATGACCATGCTGATCATGTCCGCCGCGCCCAGCACTACCAGCACCGCAAGTGAAAACCAGAACGACGTCGACAGGCCGAACGCAATGGTCGCGACGCCGAAGATCCCGACCGCCGTGAACATCACCCGGCCGACTTTGCGCTCTACGGCAAATCGCGCGAGGTACAGCGACATCAGCAACGCGCCCACCGCTGGCGCCGAACGCAGCAGGCCCAAGCCCCACGGGCCGGTGAGCAAGATGTCTTTGGCGAACACCGGCAGCAGCGCGGTGGCGCCGCCGAGCAGCACGGCGAACAGGTCGAGGGAAATCGCCCCGAGAATGTCCGGGCGGCTGCGAATGAAACGAATCCCCGCCAGCAGCGAATCCATGGTCGCTTTGCCCTTGTTCAACGGCGTCTGCCGCGCGGGCAGGTTGAGCATCAGGCCGCAGGCGATGATGTACAGAATCACCGTCGGGCCATACACCCAGACGCTGCCGAAGGCGTAGAGCAAACCGCCGAGCGCCGGGGCGACGATGGTTGCCGATTGCTGCGCCGATTGCGCGGCGGCGACGGCGCGCGGGAACAAGGTGCTGGGCACGATGCTCGGCAGCAGGGCCTGGGTGGTCGGCATTTCGAAGGAGCGCGCGGCGCCGAGCAGGAACGCGAGGATGAAGATCATCTCGCGGGTGACGTGGTCAGTGGCGCTGCCGATTGCCAGCGACAACGCGATCAACGCTTGCAGCGACTGGCAGATTGCCGCGACTTTGCGCCGGTCGTAACGGTCGGCGACATGCCCGGTGTGCAGCATGAACAGCACGCGCGGAGCGAATTCGACCAGACCGACCAGGCCCAGATCCAGCACGTTGCCGGTCAGTTGGTAGAGATTCCAGCCGATCGCCACGGTAAGCATCTGAAAACCGCTGGCGGTAAACACCCGAGCCAGCCAGAACGCGAGAAAAGGTCGGTGGTGACGTAACAGCAGGGGCGCTTGGCTGGGCATCTGAAGGCATGTCTTGGGCGAGGGGAAGGTCGAGGTTATCACCAAGCTGTAACCGGAAGTTACGGTGGAGGAAAATTTAGTTAGCAAGACAACGATCAAATCACTCCGGTGTACGAGATCCCCTGTAGCAGTTGGCGAAGCCTGCGTCCGGCTGCGAAGCAGCCGCAAGGCCAGACACCACGGTGCATCAGGTCAGCCGCGGTCACCGGAAGAACGACTGCTTCGCAGCCGGACGCAGGCGTCGCCAGCTGCTACATGGACGAGGTGGGCTTGGTAGCCAGCACTGTGAGGCAACCTGTCACGCGGCAATCGACCACAGCGGCCATCGTCCGAAATGCGACTACTCTTTCACCATTGCTTGATCCAGATCAAAACCCTTGCGGGAAATGATCCGGCGGCCACATGGCCAGACTCCCTACGCTGTGACGCTTATAAAAAGAACCAATTGAATTTCGCCACACTCCATATCCGTGGGGGCAGAGTGGGTGCAGGGCCATAAGCCCTACAGCCGGTATTACCTGATAGAGGAAGACTTATGTTCGGTTTGGAGGCGCTTGATCTCGCCCGGATGCAGTTCGCGTTCACCATCTCGTTCCACATCCTGTTCCCGGCCATCACCATTGGTCTGGCGAGTTACCTGGCGGTGCTCGAAGGCCTGTGGCTGAAAACCAACAACGACACCTACCGCGACCTCTACCATTTCTGGTCGAAGATCTTTGCCGTCAACTTCGGCATGGGCGTGGTCTCCGGGCTGGTCATGGCGTATCAGTTCGGCACCAACTGGAGCCGCTTCTCGGACTTTGCCGGCGCCGTCACCGGGCCGCTGCTGACCTATGAAGTGCTCACCGCATTCTTCCTCGAAGCCGGTTTCCTCGGCGTCATGCTGTTCGGCTGGAACAAGGTCGGGCGCAACTTGCACTTCTTCTCCACCGTCATGGTGGCCGTCGGCACGCTGATCTCGACGTTCTGGATTCTCGCGTCCAACAGCTGGATGCAGACCCCGCAAGGCTTCGAAATCATCGACGGCCGCGTGATTCCGGTGGATTGGCTGGCGGTGATCTTCAACCCGTCGTTCCCGTACCGCTTGATGCACATGGCAACTGCCGCGTTCGTCGCGACGGCGTTCTTCGTCGGTTCCTCGGCGGCCTGGCATTTGCTGCGCGGCAAGGACAACCCGGCGATCCGCACGATGCTGTCGATGGCGATGTGGATGGCGTTGATCGTCGCCCCGATCCAAGCGGTGATCGGCGACTTCCACGGCCTCAACACGCTCAAGCATCAACCGGCAAAAATCGCCGCGATTGAAGGTCACTGGGAAAACAAGGGTGATGAGGCGACGCCGCTGATCCTGTTTGGCTGGCCCGATATGAAAGAAGAGCGGACCAAGTTTGCCGTGGAGATTCCGTACCTCGGCAGCCTGATCCTGACGCACTCGCTGGACAAACAAGTGCCGGCGCTCAAGGACTTCCCGCCGGAAGACCGGCCGAATTCGACCATCGTGTTCTGGTCGTTCCGCACCATGGTCGGCCTCGGTTTCCTGATGATCTTCACCGGTTTGTGGAGCCTGTGGCTGCGCAAGGGTGATCGTCTCTACACCTCGCGGCCGTTCCTGTACCTCGCATTGTGGATGGGCCCGTCCGGCCTGATCGCGATTCTCGCCGGGTGGTTTACCACTGAAATCGGCCGTCAGCCGTGGGTAGTTTACGGTTTGATGCGCACGGCGGATGCGTCCTCCAATCACAGCTTCATGCAGATGAGCATCACCCTGGTGTTGTTCGTGGTGGTTTATTTCGCACTGTTCGGCGCCGGTCTCGGCTACATGATGCGACTGGTGCGCAAAGGTCCGAAGATCGACGAGGGCAAGGAAACCAACGAAGGTGGCCCAGGCAAGAAACGCACGCCGGCCCGTCCGTTGTCCGCCGCCGACGACGATCACGCAGATGCCGACCACACCGTGACCAAGGAGATTTGAATCATGGGTATTGATCTTCCGCTGATCTGGGCCGTGATCATCATCTTCGGCATCATGATGTACGTGGTCATGGACGGCTTCGACCTGGGCATCGGGATTCTCTTCCCGTTCATCCCCGGCAAAACCGACCGTGACGTAATGATGAACACCGTGGCGCCAGTCTGGGACGGTAACGAAACCTGGCTGGTACTCGGCGGCGCGGCGTTGTTCGGGGCGTTCCCGCTGGCTTATTCGGTGGTGCTCTCGGCGTTGTACCTGCCGCTGATCTTCATGCTCATCGGGCTGATCTTTCGCGGCGTTGCGTTCGAATTCCGCTTCAAAGCCAAGGACGACAAGCGGCACCTGTGGGACAAGGCGTTCATCGGTGGTTCGGTGGCGGCGACGTTCTTCCAGGGCGTAGCGCTCGGGGCGTTTATCGACGGCTTGCCGGTGGTCGACCGCCAGTTCGCCGGCGGCTCGCTCGACTGGGCGACGCCGTTCACCATGTTCTGCGGCGTAGCGTTGGTGATTGCCTATGCGTTGCTCGGTTGCACCTGGCTGATCATGAAGACCGAAGGCAAGTTGCAAGAGCAAATGCACAACCTCGCGCGGCCCTTGGCGTTCGTGGTGTTGGCGGTGATCGGCATCGTCAGTATCTGGACGCCGTTGACCCACGCCGACATCGCCGCGCGCTGGTTCACGCTGCCGAATCTGTTCTGGTTCCTGCCAGTGCCGATTCTGGTTCTGGTGACCATGTACGGTCTGATCCGCGCCGTCGCTCGCAATGCGCATTACACGCCGTTCCTGCTGACGCTGGTGCTGATCTTCCTCGGCTACAGCGGCCTGGGCATCAGCTTGTGGCCAAACATCGTGCCGCCGTCGATCTCGATCTGGGACGCCGCCGCACCGCCGCAAAGTCAGGGTTTTATGCTGGTCGGCACGCTGTTCATCATCCCGTTCATCCTGGGTTACACCTTCTGGAGCTACTACGTATTCCGCGGCAAAGTCACCCATGAAGATGGCTACCACTAGCCGAACCGCGCACCCGTAGGAGCAGAGCTTGCTCGCGAAGGCGTCCTCCCGGACGCCATCACCCTCAAATGAGGATTGCAATCATGTCCACCAAACCGTCCCTGCACGAGATTCAACAGGCCGAAAAAAAGCCGCTGTGGCAGCGGCTTGGATGGTTGGCGATGATCTGGACCGGCAGCGTCGTGGCGCTGTTCATCGTCGCCAGCCTGATGCGCATGTTCATGAATGCCGCGGGCCTGAGCACGCACTGAAGCCATTCAACTATTCCCGTTCCGTGCCTTGTGACACGGTTTCTCAACCCTCCTGATGGAGGGTTTTTTTTGCCCGGGATTATTTGCGCGCTTTCAGAATGACGAATTTCGGCGTCGCCGCCACTTGCTCGACCCCGCGAAACAGCCGCGCCAGTTTGCTGTGATAACCCAAATGACGATTGCCGACGATATACAGCGCGCCACCCACCACCAGCGCTTCGCGGGCCTGCTGGAACATGCGCCACGCCAGAAAATCGCCGACCACTTGCTGCTGATGAAACGGCGGATTGCACAAAACCACGTCCAGCGATTGCGCTTCCTGCCCGGCCAGACCGTCATCCGCGCGCACGATCACCTCGCGCTCGCCGAGCGCCGCGCGCCAGTTTTCGCTGGCCGATTGCACCGCCATGAACGACTCGTCCACCAGCGTGTACTGCGCGTCAGGGTTTTGCAGGGCGCTGGCGATGGCCAACACGCCGTTGCCGCAACCGAGATCAGCCACCCGCGCCGCGCCAAGGTTTCTCGGCAGATGCGGCAGGAACGCGCGCGTGCCGATATCCAGGCCTTCGCGGCAGAACACGTTGGCGTGGTTGAGCAGTTCGATGGCCGGCTCGTCGAGCAGGTAACGCGAAGGGTAGGGCGAGGTGGCCGGCGCTTTCGCTTCGGGTGTGGCAATCAGCAAACGCGCTTTTTTCACCGCCAGCGACGCCTGAACCGGGCCGATGTAACGTTCGAGCAGATCGCCAGCCGCACGCGGCAGATGCTTGACCATCGCCGCAGCAATCACCTGCGCGCCCGGCGCCAATTGGCTTTGCAGGCGAATCAGTTGTTCTTCGAGCAGGGCGAGGGTTTTCGGCACGCGGATCAATACACGATCAAACGGCCCGGCCAAGGCTTCGTTGGCCGGCACACTCGGCACGGCGTCGAAACTCAGGCCATTGCGAATCAAATTCTTTTCCAGACCCTGAAACGCCAAGTACGAGTCACCACTGCTGGTGATCCGGACCTTGCCCGCGAGGCTCGCAGCCAATGCGCCAAAACTGTCGTTGAGCACCAACACTCTGCAGTCAGCGCCCGGTTGCTGTTCGGCCAGATGATTGAGCAGGTATTCGTCCGCGGCATCGAAGGCTTGCAGCGGTTCGTTCTGCTGTTCGGGCTGGCGAATCAGGTCGAGTTCGGCGAAGGGTGTTTCGAGCAAAGGCATGGGGCGGGGGCTCTGGATAATCAACGGGTATCCCGCAGCCCTGGGGCGATGTAGCGGGCAGAAACGGCCGAGTGGACTGCGCCGTGGAGGTTCCCACGTCATCACTCTGGACGGATCGCAAATGGTACGTTTTTTTCGGGTGGATTACCCGCAGGTTTTCCTCGGACAGAACGTCCTCAGATGACGCCGACCCGGGTGGCTTTGATCACGGCGGAAATCTTGTTGCACACGCCGAGCTTCTCGATGGAGCGGTGCACGTGGAAATTCACCGTGCGTTCGCTCAGGTTGAGAATCCGCGAAATCTCATAAGCGGTCTTGCCGTCAGCCGATAATTTCAGCACCTCGATCTCTCGCGCAGACAGGTGCGGGATGCTCGGCGCAGGGGCTTTCCTGGGCAGCGCCATCGCGGCCAAGGCGTGCAAATGGCGACTGATGAGCACCGTGAATCCGAGGTTTTCATACATCTCATACGCGGTCACCTCACAGTGGCTTCGAGCCAGGCTCAAAACGCTGCACAGGTCATTTTCCTCGTCGTGGATCGACTGCGACCAGCCGTGCTGCAGCTTTTGCTCTTGCATGGCCTGCCAGATCCATGGGGTTTTGGCGAAAGCGTCTTCAGACCAAAGAATCGGCAACATTGATTGCGCGCAGTGGGCGGCGACAGGGTCAATAACGTCAAACTTGTTCTGTTCGTAGAGGGTGTTCCAGTCTGGGGGGAAGTTGTTGCGTATAAATGCTGTGGTTGATGTGGTCGGCGCCTTGGAGGTGGTTGAGAACGCGCAAAACTTGAAGCCCAGATTTTTGATGAAGTTAAGCGAAATCTGGTACGCGGTATCAAACTCTTTGGCGCCCGCCAACTGGTTGAGCTGTGTCTCCTTCCATCTTTCCATTAGCGTAATCTCCATTTACGTGTTTCGTTGGGGTGCAGATTGGATCCAATGATCCGGTACGTCCGGAGTGTAGGACTAATCTTCGGAAAACGCCCTGACTATTTCGCGATGGGAACGTTCATCAATTCGATAATGAGTTCTTAAGGTTGTAACACTTCTGTAACTATCAATATGAGCTTCGTACTGCAGTTCATTTATCCGGTGATTCGGCGCCGTCAAAAACTTCGCTCGCGCCTTCCGCTAAAACATTTCAGCTAATGCCACTACAAACCATCGGTGTTTAACCCGCCTGCTTTGCGGGACACTGGCCGCACCTGTCCGATGGAGTGCCACATGACCGCCAGTGCAGAAAAATTCACCCGCCAGACCCTGCTCGACGTCCAACCACTGACCCCGAGCCTGTTTACCTTGCGCGCCACGCGGGATTCGGGCTTTCGTTTTGTCGCGGGTCAGTTTGCCCGGTTGGGCGTGACCAAGGCTGATGGCAGCACGGTGTGGCGCGCCTATTCGATGGTTTCTTCACCGCATGACGAGTTTCTCGAATTCTTCTCGATTGTCGTGCCGGGCGGCGAATTCACCAGTGAGCTGAGTCGTTTGAAAGTCGGCGACACCTTGCTGATCGAGAAAATGGCCACCGGTTACCTGACGCTTGATCGCTTCATTGATGGTCGTGACTTGTGGCTGTTATCCACAGGCACGGGCGTGGCACCGTTTCTGTCGATCCTGCAGGACTTCGAAGTCTGGGAGAAATTCGAGCGCATCATCCTCGTCTATAGCGTGCGCGAGGGACGGGAGCTGGCTTATCGGGACTTGATCGCAGGGCTGGCACAGCGCGATTACCTGGCCGAGTACGCGCACAAACTGCACTTCATCCCGACCGTTTCCCGCGAGCAATTCGACGGCGCGCTCAATGGGCGCATTACCACCCTGATCGAGAATGGCGAACTGGAGCGCGCGGCAGGCGTGGCGCTGACCCCGGAGCACTCGCGCGTGATGATTTGCGGCAACCCGCAGATGATCGACGACACCCGCAAGCTGCTCAAACAACGCGACATGAACCTCAGCCTCAGTCGCCGGCCTGGGCAAGTCGCGGTAGAGAACTATTGGTAGAGATCTACCGGTAAATAACGGCCGGCAAAAACCGCTGGTAAAAAAAACGGCGCCCCGCAGGCGCCGTTTTTTATCACTCCAACCGTCTCGGTTGTTCGTTCTGCGCCTTGAGCAGATCGCGGATCTCGCTCAACAGCTCTTCTTCTTTGGTCGGCACTGGCGGCAGTTTCGGCGCCACGGCCTCTTCACGCTTCAAACGATTGATCAGTTTGACGCCCATGAAGATCGCGAACGCAACGATCACGAAGTCGATCATGGTCTGGATAAACTTGCCGTACGCCAGCACAACCGCCGGGATGTCGCCGTTGGCAGCCTTGAGCGTAATCGCCAGATCACTGAAATCCACCCCACCGATCAGCAGACCGAGGGGTGGCATGATCACGTCGCCGACGAACGACGAAACGATCTTGCCAAACGCGGCGCCGATGATGATACCGACGGCCATGTCGACCACATTGCCTTTGACCGCGAAGGCCTTGAACTCGTTTATCACGCCCATAGGTGATTTCCTTGTTACAGATGAGGTTGGTGAACGCAGTGTAAATCAGCAAAACGCATCTCGCTCGAAACACCTGCTTACATGGCTTGCCTGCAGTCGACCCGCCTGATTGCGAAAAGTTTACAAAAAGCCAGCACTCGCGCGCGGTTACCCCGTCTAGACCGTGGCTTCCAGCCCGTTTTGCCTATCGGTGCGGTTGGGCATTTCTATTTAGATTTTGCGCCAGCGGTCTCTAGCCTCTGTCGGGCGCACCTGGATGCGCCTTAAAAAATCAGAGGAATCTCCAATGCAAATTTCCCTTGGCCCCGGGGCTTTTCCCCATCGCCGCGCCCTCGGCGTTTTGAGCGCCGGCCTGCTGTCGTTTTCTGTGAGTGCAGCCACCCTGACCCGCGATAACGGTGCCGCCGTCGGCGACAACCAGAACTCGCAAACCGCCGGCGCCACTGGCCCGGTACTCCTGCAAGACGTGCAATTGATCCAGAAACTCCAGCGTTTTGACCGCGAACGCATTCCCGAACGCGTGGTGCACGCTCGCGGCACCGGCGCCCACGGCACCTTCACCGTGACCGACGACCTCAGCGATCTGACCAAAGCCAAAGTGTTCGCCGCCGGCCAGAGCACCCCGGTGTTCGTGCGTTTCTCGGCGGTGGTGCATGGCAACCACTCCCCGGAAACCCTGCGTGACCCGCGCGGTTTTGCCACCAAGTTCTACACCGCTGACGGCAACTGGGACCTGGTCGGCAACAATTTCCCGACCTTCTTCATCCGCGACGCGATCAAATTCCCGGACATGGTCCACGCCTTCAAGCCCGATCCGCGCACCAACCTTGACGACGATTCGCGCCGTTTCGACTTCTTCTCCCACGTACCGGAAGCCACGCGCACCCTGACCGAGTTGTATTCCAACGCTGGCACACCTGCCAGTTATCGGCAGATGGACGGTAACGGTGTTCATGCCTACAAGTTAATCAACACTAAAGGTGAAGTTCACTACGTGAAGTTTCACTGGAAGAGTTTGCAAGGGATCAAGAATCTCGATCCGGCAGAAGTGGTCAAAGTTCAAGGTCAGGACTACAGCCATCTGACGAATGATTTGGTCACCAACATCAACAAAGGCAACTTTCCGAAGTGGGACTTGTACGTGCAAGTGGTCAACCCTCAAGACTTGTACAAGTTTGATTTTGATCCATTGGACGCAACTAAGGTCTGGCCGGGTATTGCCGAGCGCAAAGTTGGACAAATGGTGTTGAACCGTAATCCGGCGAATGTATTTCAGGAAACCGAACAAGTTGCCATGGCACCGGCGAACCTGGTGCCAGGTATCGAGCCTTCGGAAGACCGTTTGTTGCAAGGTCGAGTGTTCTCTTATGCCGATACGCAGATGTATCGTCTCGGCGCCAACGCCCTGCAATTGCCGATCAACGCAGCGAAAGTGCCAGTGAACAATGGCAATCAGGATGGCGCGATGAACAGTGGCGCCAGCAACTCTGGCGTGAACTATCAGCCGAGCCGTTTGCTGCCGCGTGAAGAGGCGCAAACCGCGCGCTACAGCCAGTCGGCGCTGAGCGGCAGCACCCAGCAGGCGAAGATCCAGCATGAGCAGAACTTCAAGCAGGCTGGCGATTTGTATCGCTCGTTCAGCCCGAAGGAGCGTCAGGACCTGATCGACAGCTTCGGCGGTTCGTTGGCGACCACCGACGATGAGAGCAAGCACATCATGCTGTCCTTCCTTTATAAGGCTGATCCGGAGTACGGCAGCGGCGTCACCAAAGTGGCCAAGGGTGACCTGGCGCGGGTCAAGACGCTGGCGGCGAAACTGGCGGACTGAGCGCTTTTTTGCCTGAACACGCGGGGCCTCGTTCGAGGCTCCGTCCCCTCTGCGCCACATTGAAGGAGCCAGTCATGCGTTGGTGTTTATGCTTTTTTCTGGCAGCGCTCTCGTCGAGTGCGTTTGCCGAGCCTGCGGCCGATGTCACGCAAGATCCGGCCGCGCTGAAAGCGCAACTGCAGGATTACTATTTCGACGCCGCGCGCCGTGGCGATGTGCCGATGCTCGAGACTTTTATCGACGCCGGTTATTCCCTCGATACCCGCGACGCCAAGGGTTACACCGCGCTGATTCTGGCGGCGTACCACGGTCAGACGGAGGCGGTGAACCGCTTGCTCGCCGCCGGCGCCGATGCCTGCGCGCAGGATCAGCGTGGCAACACGGCGCTGATGGGCGCTATTTTCAAGGGTGAAATGCACATCGCGCGCACCTTGCTGGCCAGCGATTGCAGCCCCGATCAACGCAATGGCGCCGGGCAGACTGCCGCGATGTACGCCGGACTGTTCAATCGCGTGGAATTGCTCGATGCGCTGAAAGCCAAGGGCGCCGACCTGAATGCCGAAGATCCGCTGGGCAATAGCGCCGCGCGTCTGGCCAGCGGTGAAATCCGCAACGCCGCGCCGCGCTGATCCAGTCCGGCTGCGTTATCATCGCGGTTTTTCCCGGGGGTTCAGATGGCCAAGGCCAAACGCATGTACGGCTGCACCGAGTGCGGCGCGACTTTCCCCAAGTGGGCCGGCCAGTGCGGCGAGTGCGGAGCCTGGAACACCCTGACCGAAACCATGGTCGAGAGCGGCGGCGCTGCGGCGCCCAGCGGTCGCACCGGTTGGACCGGCCAGCAGGCGCAGATCAAGACCCTGGCGGAAGTCAGCGTCGAAGAAATTCCGCGTTTCTCCACCGCCTCCAGCGAACTCGATCGGGTATTGGGCGGCGGTCTGGTGGACGGCTCGGTGGTGTTGATCGGCGGTGATCCGGGCATCGGCAAATCGACGATTCTGTTGCAAACCTTGTGCAACCTCGCCAAGAGCATGCCGGCGCTGTATGTCACCGGCGAAGAATCCCAGCAACAAGTGGCGATGCGCGCGCGTCGCCTCGGTTTGCCCCAGGACAAGCTGCGGGTGATGACCGAAACCTGCATCGAAACAATCATCGCCACGGCCCGCCAGGAAAAACCCAAGGTCATGGTGATCGACTCGATCCAGACGATTTTCACCGAACAGCTGCAATCGGCGCCCGGCGGTGTTTCTCAGGTGCGCGAGAGTGCGGCGCTGTTGGTGCGTTACGCCAAGCAGAGCGGCACGGCGATTTTCCTCGTCGGCCACGTGACCAAGGAAGGCGCGCTCGCCGGCCCGCGGGTGCTGGAGCACATGGTCGATACCGTGCTGTATTTCGAAGGCGAATCCGATGGCCGTTTGCGTTTGCTGCGGGCGGTGAAAAACCGTTTCGGCGCGGTCAACGAACTCGGCGTGTTCGGCATGACCGACAAGGGTTTGAAAGAAGTCTCCAACCCTTCGGCGATTTTTCTTACGCGCGCGCAGGAAGAAGTCCCCGGCAGTGTGGTGATGGCGACGTGGGAAGGCACGCGACCGATGCTGGTCGAAGTGCAGGCGCTGGTCGATGACAGTCATTTGGCCAACCCGCGCCGGGTCACGCTGGGGCTGGATCAGAACCGTCTGGCCATGCTGCTGGCGGTATTGCACCGCCATGGCGGGATTCCGACCCACGATCAGGACGTGTTCCTCAACGTGGTCGGCGGGGTCAAAGTGCTGGAAACCGCCTCGGATCTGGCGCTGATGGCGGCGGTGATGTCGAGCCTGCGCAATCGGCCGCTGCCGCATGATCTGCTGGTGTTCGGCGAAGTCGGCTTGTCGGGTGAAGTGCGCCCGGTGCCGAGTGGCCAGGAGCGCTTGAAGGAAGCGGCGAAACACGGCTTCAAACGCGCAATCGTGCCCAAGGGCAACGCACCGAAAGAAGCGCCGCCGGGCTTGCAGATTATCGCGGTGACCCGACTGGAACAGGCGCTGGACGCTCTTTTCGAATAACTTGCCCCATTGCTTGCAACATAATCTGTAGCAGCTGGCGAAGCCTGCGTTCGGCTGCGAAGCAGACGCAAAACCTGAGTGCGAGATTTTCCTGAAACACCGAGTCGCCGGACTCCACGACTGCTGCGCAGCCGGACGCAGGCTTCGCCAGCTGCTACAAGGGGTACAGGTTATTAAACCTCGATCAACGCACCCAACTCGCGCTCCAGTTCTGCCGGGTCGCCGAGGTTGAACTCGATCAACCGCCGCAAGCGCTCGATGGATTCCAGGCTGATGTGTTTGCAGACGAAGCCGAGCTGGCCGTGGTCGTCGTGTGCCAACTCGACGTCCATTTTGATCTCGACGTCAGTGGTCAGGTGAATATCCACCAGAAAATGCTGCGCCGGATGACCCAGCCAGGGTTCGGGCTTCTCTATCAGCAAGCCCTTGAGTGACAGGTCGATCAGCTTCACTGGCCAGGTCAATGCTCCCTGGCTCAGCTCGGTGCGGGCGTCGAACTCGATTCGTTTGAAGCGGCGGCGATCGGCAGGCTGGTCACTCATGGCGCAATCCTCGTGAAGGTTGCGTGACTATAGACCGGCATTGGCGAGCGCGGCCAGCACGCTGATGGTTCCAGACCGCACGCTGATGGCTCTAGACCAATGTTGGGTATGGTCTTTATCGACAGGCGAGCTAAACTCCGGATGGCTGTCTTTCTTGTCCACCCTGGCTGGAATATAAAAATGAAAAATAATAATAGCCTGCTACGCCACATACCCTGGCTGCTGCTGGCAATCGTAGGAGCGTGCGCCCTGGGCGTAGTGGCATTGCGCCGAGGCGAGGCGATCAACGCCTTGTGGATTGTGGTCGCCGCAGTGGCCATTTACCTCGTTGCATACCGTTACTACAGCCTGTTCATCGCAACCCATGTGATGCAACTCGATCCACGTCGGGCCACCCCCGCCGTACTCAACAATGATGGCCTGGACTACGTCCCGACCAACAAACACATCCTGTTCGGCCACCACTTCGCGGCCATTGCTGGCGCCGGGCCTTTAGTCGGTCCAGTGCTGGCGGCGCAGATGGGTTATCTGCCCGGCACGCTGTGGCTGATTGCCGGCGTGGTGCTGGCCGGTGCGGTGCAGGATTTCATGATCCTGTTCCTCTCGACGCGGCGTAACGGCCGGTCGCTCGGCGACATGGTCCGTGAAGAAATGGGCCGTATCCCCGGGACCATCGCGCTGTTTGGCTGCTTCCTGATCATGATCATCATCCTCGCGGTGCTGGCGCTGATCGTGGTCAAAGCCCTGGCCGAGAGCCCGTGGGGGATTTTCACGGTGATGGCGACCATTCCGATCGCGATGTTCATGGGCATTTACATGCGCTACATCCGCCCGGGCCGCATCGGTGAAATTTCCATCGTTGGCGTGCTGCTGCTGTTGGGCTCGATCTGGCTGGGCGGGCAGATTGCCGCCGATCCGGTGTGGGCCAAGGCGTTCAGCTTCACCGGCGTGCAGATTACCTGGATGCTGGTCGGTTACGGTTTCGTCGCGGCTTCGTTGCCGGTATGGCTGATCCTGGCGCCGCGCGATTACCTGTCCACGTTCCTCAAGATCGGCACCATCATCGCTCTGGCGATCGGCATTCTGGTGACCATGCCCGAGCTGAAAATGCCCGCGCTGACCCAATTCGTCGACGGCACCGGGCCGGTGTGGAAGGGCGGTCTGTTCCCGTTCCTGTTCATCACCATTGCCTGTGGCGCGGTGTCCGGGTTCCACGCGCTGATCTCCTCTGGCACTACGCCGAAGTTGTTGGATAACGAAGTCAATTCCCGCTACATCGGCTACGGCGCGATGTTGATGGAATCCTTCGTCGCCATCATGGCCATGGTCGCCGCTTCGGTGATCGAGCCGGGCGTGTATTTCGCCATGAACAGCCCGGCCGCTGTGGTCGGCGCCGACGTGGTAACGGTCGCGCAAACCGTCAGCAGTTGGGGTTTTGCGATTACTCCGGAAGCGCTGCAAGCGGTCGCGCATGACATCGGCGAAACCACGATTCTGGCGCGTGCCGGCGGTGCTCCGACGCTGGCGGTCGGGATCGCGCAGATCCTGCACAGCGTGCTGCCGGGTGAAAACACCATGGCGTTCTGGTACCACTTCGCCATTCTGTTCGAGGCGTTGTTTATCCTGACGGCGGTCGATGCGGGCACCCGTGCCGGTCGTTTCATGCTGCAGGATTTGCTGGGTTCGTTCGTTCCGGCGCTGAAACGCACCGAGTCCTGGACCGCCAACCTGATCGCCACCGCCGGTTGTGTGGCAATGTGGGGCTGGTTGTTGTATCAGGGTGTGATAGATCCGCTGGGCGGGATCAATACCTTGTGGCCGCTGTTCGGCATCTCCAACCAGATGCTCGCCGGCATCGCGCTGATGCTTGCCACGGTTGTGCTGATCAAAATGAAACGCCAACGCTACATCTGGGTGACCATGCTGCCAGCCGTTTGGCTGCTGATCTGCACCACCACGGCCGGTTTCATCAAGCTGTTCGACGCCAATCCGGCGATCGGCTTCCTGTCGCTGGCGCGTAAATACAGCGATGCCTTGGCCAATGGCCAGATCCTCGCGCCGGCCAAGGACATTACGCAGATGAACCACGTGATCTTCAACGCCTATACCAACGCGACGCTGACGGCACTGTTCCTGTTTGTGGTGTTCAGCATTCTGTTCTACGCGCTCAAAGTCGGGATTGCGGCTTGGGGCACCAAGGAACGCACGGATAAAGAAGCGCCATTCCAGGCGCTGCCGGATGCTTGATCGAGGATTGCAACGATGTTCAATGACCTGAGTCGCCTCGGTAAATACCTCGGTCAGGCCGCGCGCCTGATGGTCGGCATGCCCGACTACGACAACTACGTCGAGCACATGCAAACCAACCACCCGGACAAACCGGTGATGACCTACGAAATGTTCTTCCGCGAACGTCAGGAAGCGCGTTACGGCGGCAAATCCGGGCCGAAGTGTTGTTAAACGGCTGTCATTGAAACAACGCCAAACCCTGTGGGAGCCGAGCTTGCTCGCGACAGCGGTCTGACATTCAGCATCTGTGTTGAATGTTCAGCCGCCATCGCGAGCAAGCTCGGCTCCCACATTTGATTTGCAGTGACCACAAAATCTGCGCATGACGTAGTTCCCTTGTAGGAGTGAGCCTGCTCGCGATAGCAATCTTTCAGTCAATACATTGGTTGCTGACCCACGGCCATCGCGAGCAGGCTCACTCCTACAATTTGATTTGTGGTGAACACAAAATCTGCGCACAACAGAAATCCCCTGTGGGAGCTGAGCTTGCTCGCGATAGCAATCTGTCAGTCAATACATTGGTTGCTGACCCACCGCCATCGCGAGCAGGCTCACTCCTACAATTTGATTTGTGGTGCACACAAAATCTGCGCACAACAGAAATCCCCTGTGGGAGCTGAGCTTGCTCGCGATAGCGATCTGTCAGTCAACATTGTGGTTGCTGAAACACCGCCATCGCGAGCAGGCTCACTCCTGCATTTGTTTTATGTGTGCTCTCATTTTTTGCAACAGGAGATTCCAGTTGTCCTCTCCCATTCCGGTAACGATCCTCAGCGGTTTCCTTGGCGCGGGTAAAACCACGTTGTTGCGCCATCTGCTCAAAGCCGAGCACGGGCTGAAAATCGCCGTGATCGAAAACGAATTCAGCGACGCCGGCATCGATACCCAACTGTTGGGCGCTGAGCCGGTGCAAGTCATGACGCTGTCCAACGGCTGCGTTTGCTGCACCATTCACACCGACCTGACCAAAGCCCTGTACCTGCTGCTCGAACGCCTCGACAGCGGCGAAATCGCTTTCGACCGGCTGGTGATCGAATGCACCGGCCTCGCCGACCCGGCCCCGGTGGCGCAGACCTTTTTCATCGATGAAGAACTGCGCGAGCGCTACATCCTCGACGGCATCATCACCTTGGTCGACGCCGCGCATGCCGACACTCATTTGACGCAAACTATCGCGCAGGCGCAGATCGGTTTTGCCGATCGCTTGCTGGTGAGCAAACGCGATCTGATCGACGAAGCGACTTTCGATGCCCTCAGTGAGCGCCTGACCCGAATCAACCGCCGTGCGCCGATTCGCATTGTCGAGCACGGCCAGATCGACCTGGCAGAACTGCTCGACGTGCGCGGCTTCAACCTCAATGCTGATCTCGGCGGTGGCATGAGCCTGCGCCCGGTGAGTAAAGCGCCGTCCATCGACCGCATCTCCAGCCTGGTGCTGCGCACCGACAAACCGCTGGATATCGACAAACTCAGCGAGTTCATGAACGAACTGCTGGAACAACACGGCAAGCAATTGCTGCGCTACAAAGGCGTGCTGAGCATCATCGGCGAGCCGCGGCGCATGGTGTTTCAAGGCGTATTGAAGTTATACGGCTTCGACTGGGACACCGAATGGGCCGAAGGCGAGGCGCGCGAAAGCGTGATTGTTTTTATTGCCGATGATTTGCCGGAAGAAAAGATTCGCGAAGGGTTTGCGCGGGTGGCAGCGGATTAATTGCAAAACCGTCGGTAACGGTCAGGCCTCATCGCGAGCAAGCTCGCTCCCACATTTGGAATGCATTCCCTTTGTAGGAGTGAGCCTGCTCGCGAAAGCATTCTGTCAGTCAACATTTCGGTTGCTGACCCACCGCCATCGCGAGCAGGCTCGCTCCCACATGTGTTTTGCAGTGAACACAAATCTGCACACACCAGAAATCCCCTGTGGGAGCGAGCTTGCTCGCGATAACGCTCTAACCGGCAACGCGATTTCGGATCAATGTCGGCTGCGGATTCAGCAACAGCGCTTCCAAGTGATCCAGATGCCGATTAAGCAAGCCCGCGGCCACGTCAGCATTCCGACCCTCAACCGCCGCCAGCATCTGCGCGTGAACTGACCAGACGCAATCCTCAGCCAAACGCGTACCCGACTGCGCAATCGCCAGCGAACTCAGCGGCACCAGACTGCCAAGAAAATGCGCCAACGGTGCATTCCCGGCCATCTGCGCCAAACACAAATGAAATTCCCCGGCCAAGCGAATCGCCGCGCCCGGCGCCGTGCATTCGCGCTCGCTCGCCAGCAGATCGCGCAACGGCTGCAGATCCTGCGGGCAAGATTGCTGGCACACCAGGCGCACCAGCGTGACCTCGGTCAGGCGCCGCGCATGCAACATTTGCCGAGTCTGCTCGCCCTCAAGCAGCGCAACACGCGGTCGATGGTTGGCGCGCAGCACGATCACATGCTGGTGCGACAACCGCGTCAGCACGCCACGAATGTCACTGCGGCGCACGCCGAACATCTGCGCCAGGCTGTCTTCGGTAAAACGACTGTGGGCATCGATGCGCTGTTCGAGAATGGCGTCGAACACTCGCGAATACAGATCCTGCGCCGACGCGGAACAGGGCAGGGCGCTGATGGTTGAGGCGAAGCTGTTCATGGCTTGTCTCCAGTGGGCAGCGGATTCAACTGCCGAGGTTGTCGTCCGGAATGTTCAGTTCAATGCCCATGCGCTGACCTTCGCGCAGGATATGCCGGCGCATTTCGGCGCTGGCCTGGGCGCTGTTCTTGCTGCGGATCGCGCGGACCACCGCTTCGTTTTCCTCAAGCCGTTCGGCCAGGTGCTCCGGCGAATTGCGCAGCACATCGGCGCTTTGCTTGAGGGCGTTGCTGGTCTGCTGCACCACGCTTTGGAAAATCGGATTCGAGGTCAGCGTGAACAGCTCCTCGTGGAACGCGATGTAGGCGTTGACCCCGGCTTCGCTGTCATTGGCCTCAAGGGCTTCGCGCATGTCCATCAAGGTCAGGCGCAATTGCCCGACTTCCTTGCTGCTGATCGATTGCGCCACCAGCCCGACGATAAATGGCTCGAGGGTGTAGCGCAGTTGCAGCACATCTTCGAGGCTGGCGCCGGCTACCGCGCTGTCGTGGCTTTGGCTGTCGCTGAGAGTGGCTTCCAGCACCACCACGCCTTTGCCCGGCATCGAACGCACCAGCCCGAGGGTTTCGAGGACGATCACCGCTTCGCGCAGGCTCGGACGACTGATGCCCAATTGTTCGGCCAGTTCACGCTGGCCCGGCAACATTTCGCCGGAGCGCCACTGACCACGGGCCAGCGCGGCCCGAAGTTTTTCTACGACTGAATTGACGACCGTTGAAGTGGTAATCACGTTTTGCTCCATGAATAAGGCTAACGAACCTGCCGCGTGGCAGGCTCGCACATGCTCAGAATTCCTGCTGATGCGCCGGTGCTACCGGTTTTCTCGGCTGGAAGGTATACCCGACCTGACCGGAAAGCACTTTGTTTGCCCGTTGCACATCAATGTCTTTTTCCCACCGCGCAATCGCCACAGTGGCCACGCAGTTGCCGATCAGATTGGTCAACGCGCGGCCAATGCCCATGAACCAATCCACCGCCAGCACCAGCACCAGGCCAACCACCGGAATGGCCGGGATCGCCGTCAGCGTCGCCGCGAGAATCACCAGCGCCGAACCGGGAATCCCGTGCGCACCTTTGGAGGTGATCAGCGACACCAGCAAAATGGTCAGCAAATCAGTCATGGCCAGCGGCGTGCCGGTGGCGTTGGCGATGAACACGATGGCCAGGGTCAGGTAGATCGAAAAACCGTCGAGGTTGAACGAGTAACCGGTTGGAATCACCAGTCCGACCGTCGAGCTGCCGATGCCCAGATGCTCGAGTTTGCGCATGATCTGCGGCAACACGGCGTCGGACGACGCGGTGCCCATGACGATCAGCAATTCTTCGCGCAGGTATTTGAGCAGCGGCCACATGCGCAGGCCGGACACGCGCATCACCAGACCGAGAATCAGCGACACGAACGCCACGCACGTCAGGTAAAACAGGCCAACCAGGCTGCCAAGATGTTGCAGCGAGTCGAGGCCATATTTGCTGGTGGTGAAGGCGATGGCGCCGAACACGCCAATCGGCGCCAGGCGCACGATCATGCCCATGATGCGGAAGATCACATGGCTGAGTTCATTGATCAGCCGCGAAATGCCCGAGGCCGCTTCGCCCACCAGGTTCAGCGCGCTGCCGAACAGCACCGAAAACAGCAGCACCTGCAGGATGTTGTTGTCGGCGAAGGCACCGATGACCGAGGTCGGAATCAGGTCCATCAAAAACTGCGTGGTGGTGTGCATGTGCTGGCCGCGCTGGGCGATGTCGCCCATGTCGGCGGCGGAGAGCTGGTCGAGATGAATGTTCGCGCCGCTGCCGATGCCGGTGCTGAACGCAAACACCAGACCGATCACCAATGCGATGGTGGTCAGCACTTCGAAGTAGATCACCGACTTGAGGCCGATGCGCCCGACCTTCTTCAAGTCGCCGGCACCGCTGATGCCGCTGACCACGACGCAGAACACGATCAGGCCAATCAGCATCTTGATCAGTTTGATAAAGCCGTCGCCCAGCGGTTTGAGTTGAGCGGAGTATTCGGGGAGGGTCAGCCCGCAGACGATGCCGAGCACCAGTCCGAGAACCACTTGGAGGAAGATTGAACGCGAGCACCATCTGAGCATGGGGAGGAATCCTGGTCGGTGTCCTGGCTGCCGTGCGCGTTGAGCGCATCAGATTCAGGACTTAATTATTGTGGTCTTACCGGTATGTCCAGTGCAGGCGCAGTCTACGCTCGGGTTTTTCGTGCTGACAAGAGGGAAAAGCAAAATTGGCATGACCGGTCTGACCAGTGGTGCCGCTGTGTGCAGGCGCCGCACTCGGCGACTCCCTGCACACAATTTGATAATGAATAGAGGGGCGTTATAAGCGCTCGATAATCTTCAGTTCAAACGCCATTTTGTAATCGGCGCTTACTTGCGCGAGATAACGGTAGTTGGAACCTCTTATGGTCATTCCGCCAATGTACTTGTCATTCTCGGTCATGAGGGTAGTGCGGTGATTATCGCCGTCGAGGGCGTCCAGGGTAATAATTTCGCCCTGATCATTAGTTATGTTGAACAGAGTATTTTGGTCACTGTCGATTGCTACGGCCTCGAGCAGGTTGACCCTGTTTTTATTGATGCGTGACTGTAAGTGTCCCTTCGCATCGAGGATGAAAATGTTGTAACCATCGCGACTGCCGGAAAAGAATAATTGTGGCGCTTCTACGGCGCTGAGCTCCGTGTCAGAGCGGTAGCCCAGCAGGTTTGAGTCATCGCGCAGCTGTGGCCGACCGGCAAAAAATCCCCCGCTGCCCAAGAGTTCAGTAGCCATGGCCGGGTCGCTGTGCAGGTTTTTCAGCAGGTTCAAATAATGCCCAGAGATTCCAAGTTGCGCAATGAACGAGCTATTGATGAAGGCGCTTTTGCTGGAAGAGCTTCTTGTAAAGGAGCTGTTGTTTAAAGAGCTGTTGTTCAAAGAGCTGTTGTTTAAAGAGCTTTTGTTCAAAGTGTTATTGCTGAATGTGCTCATGATATTGATTTGACGTCCTGTCTGGTTGTTGGAATATCCAGGCTGGATGTTAAGTTCTTTATCCTGCGCGCAGGTGAACGCATATGTTTCGATATTTATGTTGAGGGGTGAGATGGAAGAAGATGCCGGCGGAAAGTTGCGTGTGAAACTTGGCAGTTAGTTTGATGAGCAATCAGCCAACACCAGTGACGGTGTTGGAAGCGAAAAAAAACCCGGTCAGGACCGGGTTTTCTTCAGCGCTGACGACCTGCTGGTTAAGCGCCGTAAACCGGCAGCTTCTTGCAGATGGCTTTGACTTTCTCACGAACGGCGTCGATCACCGCTTCGTTGTTCAGGTCAGCCAGGATGTCGCAGATCCAGCCGGCCAGCTCTTTGCACTCTGCTTCCTTGAAGCCACGAGTGGTCACAGCCGGGGTGCCGAAGCGCAGGCCGGAGGTGACGAACGGCGAGCGTGGATCGTTTGGCACGGAGTTTTTGTTCACGGTGATGAAAGCCTTGCCCAGAGCGGCGTCGGCGTCTTTACCGGAGATTTCCTGCTTGATCAGCGACAGCAGGAACAGGTGGTTTTCAGTACCGCCCGACACCACGTCGAAACCGCGCTCGATGAATACGCCGGCCATGGCCTTGGCGTTTTTCACCACTTGTTGCTGGTAAGTCTTGAACTCAGGCTGCAGCGCTTCCTTGAAGCAGATCGCTTTGGCGGCGATCACGTGCTCCAGCGGGCCGCCCTGGGCGCCAGGGAATACGGCGGAGTTGAGCTTTTTCTCGATGTCGGCGTTGGCGCGAGCTAGGATCAGACCGCCACGTGGACCGCGCAGGGTCTTGTGCGTGGTGGTGGTCACGACGTCAGCGAAAGGCACCGGGTTCGGGTAGACGCCAGCGGCGACCAGACCGGCCACGTGAGCCATGTCGACGAACAGGTAGGCGCCAACCTTGTCAGCGATTTCGCGGAAACGCGGGAAGTCGAGGATCTGCGAGTAGGCAGAGAAACCGGCCACGATCATTTTTGGTTTGTGCTCGACCGCCAGGCGCTCGACTTCGTCGTAGTCGATCAGGCCATTGGCTTCGATGCCGTACTGCACGGCGTTGTACAGCTTGCCGGACGAGGAAACGCTGGCGCCGTGGGTCAAGTGACCGCCGTGGGCCAGGCTCATGCCCAGAATGGTGTCGCCCGCTTGCAGCAGGGCCAGGTAAACGGCGCTGTTGGCTTGCGAACCGGCGTGCGGCTGAACGTTGGCGTAATCGGCGCCGAACAGTTCTTTGGCGCGGTCGATGGCCAGTTGTTCAACGATGTCGACGAACTCGCAACCGCCGTAGTAGCGCTTGCCCGGATAACCTTCGGCGTACTTGTTGGTCAGTACCGAGCCTTGAGCTTCCATCACCGCTGGGCTGGTGTAGTTTTCCGAAGCGATCAGCTCAATGTGTTCTTCCTGGCGCTGAGCTTCTTGCTCCATGGCGGCAAAAAGATCGGCGTCGTACTTGGCAATAGTCAAATCACGGCTGAACATGGCGGTCCTCAAGGATCGGGGCAGAAAAGGGGGGCATTCTAACCCAATGGGTTTTAGATGGCATATGAAAGGACATCATGTCGCAGACAAGTGGGCTTCATGACGGGATCAGCGGTGATCGTGCTGGCCTCTTCGCGGGCAAGCCTCGCTCCTACAAGGGACGCGGTGTTCACAAACGGTGCGTACACCCACAAATCCTGTAGGAGCGAGGCTTGCCCGCGAAGGCGTCATCCGCCGCGCTCCAATCAATCAAACATGAACAGCGCATCATTGCTGAACTGCGCCTCAAACCGGCTCGCCGGCATCGGCCGGCCGAACAGATAACCCTGAACCTCATCGCAACCATGCTCACGCAGGAAGTCCAGCTGTTCATGGGTTTCCACGCCTTCAGCAATCACCGCCAGATTCAGGCTGTGGGCCATGGCGATAATCGCCCGGGCGATCTGCGCGTCCTGTTCACCCGACGGCAAACCATCGACAAACGTGCGGTCGATTTTCAGCACGTCGATCGGGAATTGCTTCAAATAGTTAAGCGATGAATAACCCGTGCCAAAGTCATCCACCGCGATGCTCAGCCCGAGGTTTTTCAGCCCGGCGAGAATCTGCATCGCCTCGCTGACTTCGCGCATCAGGATACTTTCGGTCAGCTCCAGCTCCAGACAGGCTGGCGGCAGGCCGGTGTCCTTGAGGATATTGGCGATCCGCGTGCCGAGCTGGCCATCGGAGAACTGCCGCGCCGAGATGTTCACCGAGACCTTGGGCACGCGCACTTTGGCCTGATGCCAGGTCTTCAATTGCCGGCACGCTTCGCTGATCACCCAGTCGCCGACATCCACCACCAGCCCGAGCTCTTCGAGCACCGGAATGAAATCCCCCGGCGGCACCAGTCCACGACGCGGATGACGCCAGCGCAGCAACGCTTCGGCGCCGGTCAGGCGTTTGCCGTCGCCGCTGAATTGCGGCTGGTAATACAGCACAAATTCGTCTTGCTCCAAGGCATGGCGCAAGTCGCTTTCCAGCTCCAGACGCTCCAGCGCACTGGCGTTCATGTCGGCCTGATAGAACTGGAAGTTGTTTTTGCCGCGCTCCTTGGCGTGGTACATCGCGGTGTCGGCGTTCTTCATCAACTGGCTGAGTTCATTGCCATCCTGCGGGCTCAGGGCGATGCCGATACTCGCGGTGACAAAAAACTCGCGACCTTCCAGCACAAACGGTCTCACCAGACTGGCGAGAATCTGTTCGGCGACGTGGATCGCCCGGTTCAGCGCCACTTCACGGTTGATGCGCGGTTGCAGGAGCAAGGTGAACTCGTCGCCGCCCATGCGCGCCACTGTGTCGTCATCATCGACGCAACCGAGCAGGCGCGTGGCCATTTCCTTGAGCATGCGGTCGCCGGCGGCGTGGCCGAGGGAGTCGTTGATCGGTTTGAAGCGGTCGAGGTCGAGGAACATCAACACCACCCACGACTTCTGCCGTTCCGCCGATTGCAGCGCGGTGTGCAGGCGATCCTGAAACAACGTGCGGTTGGGTAAATGCGTCAGGGCGTCGTAATACGCGAGGCGATGGATCCGCTGTTCGCTGGCCTTGCGCTCGCTGATGTCGCTGAAGAAACACACGTAACTGGCCAGGTCGCCTTCGTCGTCGAGCACCGCCGTGATGCCGACCCACGCCGGGTAATGCTCGCCGTTGCGGCGCTTGAGCCAGACTTCACCTTCCCACGTGCTGTGCAAGTTCAATTGCTTGAGCACGTAACGCAGGTGCGCTTCCTGCTGATCATCGACGGTCAACATGTTCGGCAACTGGTCGAGCACCTGCGCCACCGCGTAACCGCTGACCCGACTGAACGCCTCGTTGGCCTGGACGATGTAACCGGCCGGGTCAGTGATAAGAATCGCCGAGGTCGAATGCTCGAATACCGTGGCCGCCATGCGCAGGTCTTTCTCGGCGCGGCGCTGCTGGCTGATGTCGCGACCGACGCCAAGCACGCCTTCGAACGCGCCATGTTCGTCCCAGACCAGCACCAGCCGCAGCTCGATGGGAATCTTGCGGCCGTCGGCGCGCAAGCAGTCGAACAGGAAAAGTTGGGTCTGCACCTGACTGCGCAACAACGCCAATTGCTCGGGTTTATCCAGCGCTTTGCTGACGCGGTCCATCAAGCCGTAGATGCCGGTCAGTTGCTGCGGGTTGGCGATGGTCGATTGCCAGCCGTTCTGGAAAATCCACTCAGCGTTATAACCGAGCACCGCGTGCACCGACGGGCTGACGTAATTGAGCGCGAGTTTGCTGTCGGTGGAGAAAATCACGTCGCTGATGCTTTCGGCGAGCATGCGGTAACGCTGTTCGCTGTCACGCAGCGATTCGCTGGCCTCGATCTGTTCGGTGATGTCTTTGGCCACGCCGATGATTCGCGTGACCTGATCGTTCTTGTCGCGCGCCAACGCCTGTTCGCGAATGTCGAAACGCCGCCAGTTGCCGTCGCGATGACGGAAGCGCAGCTGGCATTGCAGCAGTTGTGAATAACCGGCGTGGCGCTGAGTCTGCCGCGAACGGTGGTAATAGTCGGCATCTTCCGGGTGCAGGAGAATTTCCCAGAAATACTCGCCCATCTGCTGCAGTTCGCTGCGGTTGTAGCCCAGCGTCTGGCCCAAATGGTGGTTGCTGAAGATCATCCGCTGGCTGATTACGTCCTGCACATACAGGTGATCCGGCACGGTGCGCACTACGTCCGACCAGAAACCCTCACGCTCCAGCAACGACAGTTCGATCAGCTTGCGGCTGGTGATGTCGTTGATGCTGAGGATCACTGCTTTGTAGTCGTGCTGCTCTTCCGGCAGGCGCAGCACCAGCCACAAATGCTGGTCGCGACCGTTGGTGTCCGGCAGTTTGATTTCCAGTTCGAGTTGTTTCTGCTGATTCAGAACCGCTTCCAGCACCCGCGTGCCGATGGCGGTGGGGTCACTCGGGCAGCCGTCGATCAGGCGTTTCCAGGCTTGTTCGCAGGAATTGACGTTGAGCAGTTGCAGCGCGACCTGGTTGACCTCGGTGATGCGCAGTTCCTGGAGCAATTGGCGACGCTGTTCGGGGACGTCGAGCCAGGCGTTCAGTTGTTCGCTGCTGTTGAGCTGGTGTTTGTCGAAAACGCTGCTCAGCCCCGACAGATCAAGCACGCACAACGCGACGCCGGTGCCTTCGAAAATGTCCTGATAGCGGCGGCGTCCTTCATGCAATTGGCGCTGGCGCCGACGCATGCTCAACAGCGCAATAAACGGCAGCAAGGAGAACGCCAGGCCCAGCAGGCATTTGCCGATGAACGCCGGCAACAATTGTTCGAGTACTTGCTGGCGGTCGAACAAGCCGCGCAATTGCCAGTCGCTGCTGCTCAGCGGCACGGTCAACACGCTGTTGGCCAGATCATCCTCGCTCAACTCGGCAGGCTTGGCGTTCGGCAGGGCGGCGGGCATGGCTTGGTCGCGGCTGATGATTTGTTGATTGAGGCGGTTTTCCACTAGCCACAACGGGCGGATCCCGGATTCGCCCTGTTTGGTCAGCGACGAGAAAAACGTCGGCGTCAGGCGCAACGCCCAATAACCGCGACTGCTGCCGCTGGCCTGATGCAGCAGCAAATGCACCACCGAACCGTCATCGGCGTTGCTGAAGTAATGCGCTTGCGCGCGGCTGCGCCGCACCAGTTCGCTGAGGTAATCGGCGTCGTGGCTGTCGGCGGCGCTGTCGCTGAGGATTTTCCCGGAGGGGCTGAGCAACGCGAGGCTGCGCAGTTCCGGCAGCGACTGTTGCAAGCGGCGCAGCAGCGCTTGTTGCTCGGCGTCGGTTTGCGGTTGCTCGACAATCGGCAGCAGGTTCAAGGCAATTTGCGCGTTCAGCGCCATGTTCAGGCTGACTTGCGCGGCGAGGTCGGCGGTGTAGTCGATGGTGTACTGGCGCTGGTTTTTCTGGGTTTCGCGCAATTGATCGAGCAGTTGCCAGAACAGCAACGCGAGCAGCAATAGCACGAGGGTCGCCAGAGCGCCCTTCAGCGTTCCGCGCAGGGGAGGGCCAAGCGCCGCAGCAGGTGTGCGGGTGGAAAGAGGCGGCGTGACGTTCGACAAACTGGAATCCTGCGGTTTGGCTGGACTGGCGCGACGTGCACTATAAGCCGGACGCCCGAAGGGCGGCTAGCATGCCTTGAGTTGTGGCGAAGTGCCAGCCCCGCATGGCTGGACTGCCATCGGTCATTCAGGTAGCTTTGCCGGTTACGCGGGAGCGTTCCAGCTCCTAAACTCAGGCTTTTTCAGCGCGCACGCATTGGTCCTTATCAAGCGGACGCCGCGCACGGTCTGGCCCAGGCAACGCCTGCGCTCCAATCATTCATCTGTCACTGACCCAAGGTTCTCCATGGCTCAATACGTCTTCACCATGCATCGGCTGGGCAAAGTTGTTCCGCCGAAGCGGGAAATCCTGAAAAACATTTCGCTGTCCTTCTTCCCCGGCGCCAAGATTGGCGTGCTCGGCCTCAACGGTTCGGGCAAGTCCACGCTGCTGAAAATCATGGCCGGCGTCGACACCGAGTTCGAGGGCGAAGCCCGTCCGATGCCGGAGCTGAACATCGGCTACCTGCCGCAGGAGCCGATTCTCGACCCGTCGAAAACGGTGCGTGAAGTGGTCGAAGAAGCGGTCAGCGTGATCAAGAACGCCCAGGCACGCCTGGACGAGGTCTACGCGGCCTACGCCGACGAAGATGCCGACTTCGACAAACTGGCCGCTGAACAAGCCAAGCTCGAAGCGATCCTGCAGGCCAGCGACGGTCACAACCTCGATCGCCAACTGGAAGTCGCCGCCGATGCGCTGCGTCTGCCGGCGTGGGACGCCAAGGTCGAATTCCTTTCCGGTGGTGAAAAGCGTCGCGTGGCCCTGTGCCGCTTGCTGCTGTCCGCTCCGGACATGCTCCTGCTCGACGAACCGACCAACCACTTGGACGCCGATTCCGTCGCCTGGCTTGAGCACTTCCTGCACGATTTCCCGGGCACCGTGGTTGCGATCACGCACGACCGTTACTTCCTCGACAACGTCGCGGGCTGGATTCTCGAGCTCGACCGTGGCGCCGGTATCCCTTACGAGGGCAATTATTCGGGTTGGCTTGAAGCCAAGTCCGATCGTCTGGCGGCCGAATCCAAGCAGCAGTCGGCTCACGAAAAAGCCATGAAGGAAGAACTGGAGTGGGTGCGCAAAGGCGCGAAGGCCCGCCAGTCGAAATCCAAGGCACGTCTGCAACGCTTCGAAGAAATGCAATCGCAGGAATTCCAGAAGCGCAGCGAAACCAACGAAATCTACATCCCGGCCGGTCCGCGCCTGGGTGACAAGGTCATCGAGTTCAAGAACGTTTCCAAGGGTTACGGCGATCGTGTGCTGATCGACAACCTGTCGTTCTCCATGCCGAAAGGCGCGATCGTCGGCGTGATCGGCGGTAACGGCGCGGGTAAATCGACGCTGTTCCGCATGTTGATGGGCAAGGAACAACCGGATTCGGGCAGCATCGAAGTCGGCGAAACCGTGCAACTGGCCTGTGTTGACCAGAGCCGCGACGACCTCGACGGCAGCAAAACCGTGTTCCAGCAAATCTCCGACGGTTCGGATCAGATCCGCATCGGCAACTACGAGATTCCGTCGCGCACTTACGTCGGTCGCTTCAACTTCAAGGGCGGCGACCAGCAGAAGTTCGTCAAGGACCTGTCCGGTGGTGAGCGCGGTCGCTTGCACCTGGCGTTGACGTTGAAGGAGGGTGGCAACGTCCTGCTGCTCGACGAACCGTCCAACGACCTCGACGTGGAAACCCTGCGTTCCCTCGAAGAAGCCCTGCTGGACTTCCCTGGCGCCGCCATTGTGATCTCTCACGATCGGTGGTTCCTTGACCGTGTGGCGACGCACATCCTGGCCTACGAAGACGATTCGCAAGCGATCTTCTTCGAAGGCAACTACACCGAATACGAAGCCGATCGCAAGAAGCGTCTCGGCGAAGCAGCTTCCCAGCCGCATCGTGTACGGCACAAAAAACTGGCCTGATTCGGGTTGGTTGGATGAAAAAACGGAGCCTTCGGGTTCCGTTTTTTTTTGCGCGTTATTCAGATAAAACGCGCCGTGGCCTTCGCGGGCAAGCCTCGCTCCTACAAGAGCAACGCGGTCCCCTGTAGGAGCGAGGCTTGCCCGCGAAAGCAATTTAATGGTCGGTGCAAATCTCCATCCCGCAGTCCCCATTCAGGTGCACAAAACACTCAAATCCCCAGAAGATTTATATCCTGTGCACCATTTAATTTCATAAACGCGACACTTTGCGCTGTTCCTGTGCGCAACTCGTTTGTTACAGTCCGGCCCAATCTCCTCCAACGACAATAAATTTGCCGAGACTTTTCCATGATCGAATCCGTTGAATCCTTCCTCGCCCGCCTGAAAAAACGTGACCCGGACCAGCCTGAATTTCATCAGGCCGTTGAAGAAGTGCTGCGCAGTCTGTGGCCGTTTCTGGAAGCCAATCCGCATTACCTGACGTCCGGCATTCTTGAGCGTATCTGTGAGCCGGAGCGGGCGATCGTGTTTCGCGTTTCGTGGGTCGATGATCACGGCAAAGTGCAGGTCAATCGCGGCTTCCGCATCCAGATGAACAGCGCCATCGGCCCGTACAAGGGCGGTTTGCGTTTCCATCCTTCGGTGAACATGGGCGTGCTGAAATTTCTCGCCTTCGAACAGACCTTCAAGAACTCGCTGACTTCACTGCCAATGGGCGGCGGCAAGGGCGGCGCGGATTTCGACCCGAAAGGCAAAAGTGACGCCGAAGTCATGCGTTTCTGCCAAGCCTTCATGAGCGAGTTGTACCGCCACATCGGCGCGGACGTGGACGTCCCGGCGGGCGATATCGGCGTCGGCGCGCGCGAGATCGGTTTCCTTTTCGGCCAATACAAACGCCTGAGCAACCAGTTCACCAGCGTGCTCACCGGCAAAGGCCCGAGCTATGGCGGCAGCCTGATTCGACCGGAAGCCACCGGTTTCGGTTGCGTTTACTTCGCCGAGGAAATGCTCAAGCGCAGCGGCCAGACGGTTGAAGGCAAGCGCGTGGCCATCTCCGGCTCCGGCAACGTCGCGCAATACGCCGCGCGCAAGGTCATGGATTTGGGCGGCAAGGTGATTTCGTTGTCCGACTCCGAGGGCACGCTGTATTGCGAAAGCGGCCTCACCGAAGAGCAATGGCTGGCGGTGCTGGAACTGAAAAACGTTCAGCGCGGGCGCATCAGTGAGCTGGCCGCGCGCTTCGGGCTGGAGTTCAAGGCCGGCGCGCATCCGTGGTCGCTGCCTTGCGACATCGCGCTGCCGTGCGCGACTCAGAATGAGCTGGACGCCGAGGCCGCTCGCACGTTGTTGCACAATGGCTGCCTCTGCGTGGCGGAAGGCGCGAACATGCCGACCACGCTGGACGCCGTCGACCTGTTCATCGAGGCCGACATTCTCTTCGCGCCGGGCAAGGCGTCCAATGCGGGCGGAGTCGCGGTGAGCGGTTTGGAGATGTCGCAAAACGCCATGCGCCTGCTGTGGACCGGCGGCGAAGTGGACAGCAAACTCCACGCGATCATGCAGTCGATCCACCACGCGTGCGTGCATTACGGCGAAGAGAATGGCCGGGTCAATTACGTCAAAGGGGCGAACATCGCCGGTTTCGTCAAAGTCGCCGACGCCATGCTCGCCCAAGGTGTGGTTTAAGCCGGTTCGATGCGGATCACTTCAATCGACTGATCGCCGGCCGGACGTTGCCACAGCACCTCATCCCCAAGTTGCGCCCCGAGCAACGCCCGGCCCAGCGGCGAACCCCAATTGATCAGGCCCGCCGCCGCGTCCGCCTGATCTTCGCCGACCAGTTGCACGGTGTGCTCGGCGTCGTGTTCATCGGCGAACGTCACGCGGCTGCCAATCTGCACTTTCTGCGTCGAGCTGGCGCTGCTCACCACTTGCGCGCTGAGCAGACGCTGGTTGAAATATCGCAAATCCCGCTCAAGGTCGGCCAGACGCTGCTTGTCTGACTGCTCACCTTTGGCCGATTGTTCGCTGTGCAGCTTTTGCAGTTCGGCAACCTTCGCTTGCAACTGCGCGAGGCCTGCCGGGGTGACGTAATTGGGCTGCGCGCTGACCTGCCGTTCGACTGGCTGATCGGCTTGGGCAGCGGCGTTATCTTCATTGACGAAAGCACGACTCATGATTTTCTCCCGGTATAGGGTTTGGTCCATGGTCGCGGCTGATTAGTTTCGATGGATGTCTGTCAGCGACTACGGCGAGCGCAAGGCCCGCGCGGTGTCCTGATCTTTCTGTTGCTGCCAGGCTTTTTCGCGATCATCCCAATGACGGCTGCGGTATTGCTCGCGATCCTGGTTTTGCAGCATTGCCTGACACTGCCGGAAGCCGTCGCCCCAGCCCTCGGCGTATTGGCTGTCCTTGAGGTAACGCGGCACGTTCTTGCGAAATTCCCCGGTGATCGCCCCGGCGGCCTGACGGCCACTGATGCAACCGTCATCGAAACCATCGGCGAACGCCGGCGGGTAACCTCTGGCGATCAAATCTTCGTGGGTCGACTGACAACCCGCGCACAACAGCAGCAATCCCAGCACACTCGCTAAACGCCACATCCTGGACTCCCGGCCGATGGTCGGCCTATGTGAAGAGTCTAGAAGCGGATTTGTCAGCGCGAAGTGAAAGAAAGGTCAAATGATCGCAACTTTGTGGGAGCGAGCCTGCTCGCGATGAGGCAATAACATTCAACATTCAAGTTGCCGGTTACGCCGCCATCGCGAGCAGGCTCGCTCCCACAGGGATGATGGTGTGTCTGATCAGTAGTGATACCACTTCACTTCGAGCATCACTTCGTTCTCCGGGGAGGCGAGGTGGCTGAATTCGCGTTGCGCGCTCAGGCGCAGACCGAGGTTGCGCGACAATTCCCATTGCTGGTTCAGGCTGATGCTGCGACGCACTTCGCCGTTGGTGAAGAAATCACCCTTGGTTTCCAGACTGAAATTGCCCAGCGGGTTTTTCCACAACACGCCGCTATTGAACCCGGCGGCTGGCGAAATGAACTCGGCGAAATCGTTGTTGTGCTCGACGCGCACCGTGCCCAAGGCAAACCCGAGCACGTCCTCGCCCAATTGCCAGGTGCCGCCGCCACCGCCATTGACGTGGCTGACCAGGGTTTCGTCGTCATGTTTGCCCGGCACGCGCTCAAGGCCGCCAGTGACTTGCCACGACAACGGCTGCAACAGCTCGTTACGCGGCGTCAGCGAGCGAATCGTCGCCAGATCCAATTGCTGCAATTGCCAGTGATTGCCTTCGTACTGACGCAGCTTCATTTGCAGGATTTCAATCTGCGCGCCCAGCGGAAAGCTCTCGGCGTTGTCATTCAGATCGTGATACGCCATGCGCAAGCCGTATTCACCAAACGCCTTGTCGCCACGGGTGCCGAGCCCGGCCTGCCAAGTGCGCGATTCGTGTCCGTCCTCGGGCAGGCCCGGGCGTTCGATATCGAGTTCCGGCGGCGGGTTCTGATTGATCGCGCGGAGCAATTCGAAACTGCGCTGAGCGCGTTGCGGATCGCGTTCCTGGCCGTTGGCGCGATAGCGTTCGAGGCGATACGCGGCATCGATCATCAACGCCTGGCGATCTTTCGCTTGCGCCTTGAACGCTGGATCCTGCAGCACTTTTTGATCGGCGCTGACCTTCAACACCCAATCCTGTTCTTCGCTGGACAACGGCTCGGCGCGGCTCAGGAGTTCGCGCTCGCGGGACGGCCGATATTCGATCGACTCGACCAGACCGGCCTCTTTCACCGCTTTTACGGTGTCGGTCGGGATCGCCGTCAGCGGGAATTGTTCGGTCAGGCGCAGGCTCGGCCGCGCCACCTGGAGCAATTCAAGCAAGCGATAGGAGCAGTTTTCGTCGAAGAAAAAGTAGTCGAACTGAATCTGCTTGAGTTCCCAGACGTGCTCGACCATGCGCTCGGTCTCTTGCTGGGTCAGGTTCAGTCGGTATTCCCACAGGTCACGGTTTTCGAGGCTGCGGTATTCCGAGAGTTTTTCCTGATAGGGCACCAGCGCGAACAGCCCCGGATAGCCGCCCATCAAGCCTTTCCAGGCGTAGAGAATGCTGTTGTCCGAACCTTCGATGTAGGCGCCGAAGTTGATCGCGTAGCTGAGCAGGGTGGTCTTGTCGCTTTGCACGTTGGCCTGATCGATGCGCAGCAGCGTGTGGCCAAACATCGACGACGGGCTGTTGAGGTACGCCGCCGGGAAGATCATCACCGCGCTGTGCGGCGCGACATCCTTGAACCATTGCTTGAATTCGCTGCACTGCGGCGCCGGCAGATCCGTCAGGTTCAGTTGCGCTTTGAGCCAGCGGGTACGCGCGGGGTAGACGCATTGCGCATGTTGCTCGCCAGCGCTCGCCGGGGCGTACAGCGCCTGCACGGTGGCCGCCAGTTCGCGGTCCGGGTGTTCGTTGCCGTCGCTGGCGAGGAAGAATTTTTTGTCGCTGACATAGCTGCGCCAGCCGCCGAGCTTGGCGGTTTCGTAATGACCCAGGGAAATCCAGAAAGGGTCGTTGGCCAGTTGCTGCAAACGTTGATCGTCGATGTGTGGCGCGGCGGACAGCGGGGCGCAGACACAGAGCGCCAGCCAGGCAAGGCGTTTGAGCATAGTGGGCAACTTGGTCGGAAGTAATAAAGACCCAATGAGGGCAGGTCCAAAAAACAAAACCCGCTCCCGAAGGAGCGGGGTGCAGCGAGCTTATGCTTGAGTGGCGTACTTGGCCAGACGAGGATCGCTCTTCAGGATAGCCAGAGTGTTGGTATGCACGTCGTCCGCGGTCACGTCAGCCTTGCTGAAGATCTGCTGGAAGTGCTCGTGAGTCACAGCGGCGAAATGCGCACGGTCTTCCGGCGCCACGCCCAGTACCACGGCGTAAGTAGTCAGCGCTTCGCCCTGACCTTTAGCCATGTCTTCGGACAGCTCGTTCATCATGCCATTCATGGCAATCCAGGATTTGCCGCCATAGGTCAGCGACGCGTTGGTGGAGCAACCGTTGGTACCGGAAGTCATACCAAATGTTGCGTTACCGGACGTGCCGTTAGTGGTGGATGCGAGGAAGTGAGCCGGGGTGCCGCGCTGTCCTTCGAACAGCATGTTGCCCCAACCACAATCCGGGCCGCCTGGCGCCTGAGCCATGGCATTGAGGGAAACAACGGTGAAGAGAGTACCGAGAAGAATCCGTTTCATAGCTTTGTTCTCTTTATGTGCATACCAATGGACAAGGGGTTTGGCGCCTTGCGACGCCAGTGAGCCGGTTATTAGTTCCAGCCGCGCAATTTGGAGTTTAGGCACGTTCCAAGGGTTCCGTGATTTTTTACAGAACATTCGCTGTAAAACAAAGTTTTACCCCCGCCCCGCGTCGGCATGGCGGTTTGTCTATGCTTTGGCTTGAGGCGCGCCTTGCCAGTCGGGTATGGGCAGCGCCAGAATGCCGCTATCTGCCCCGCCTGATGTAAGGAAGCCCGATGCCTGATCCTGTTGCTGCCAGCTTGCGTCTAGCGCCCGAAGCGCTGACCCGTCCGTTTTCCGCTGAACAGTTCAGCTTCTCTACCACCAATGAATTGGAGCCCTTCCGCGGTGTGCTTGGCCAGGAACGTGCGGTCGAAGCCTTGCAGTTCGGTGTGGCCATGCCACGCCCCGGTTACAACGTGTTTGTCATGGGCGAGCCCGGCACCGGCCGGTTTTCGTTCGTCAAACGCTACCTCAAAGCCGAGGGCAAACGCCTGCAGACCCCGGCCGATTGGGTCTACGTCAATAATTTCGATGAACCGCGCGAGCCGCGTGCACTGGAGCTGCCATCGGGCACCGCCGGGGCATTTATCGGCGACATCAACGCTTTGATCGACAACTTGCTGGCGACTTTTCCAGCGGTGTTCGAGCACCCGTCCTACCAGCAAAAGAAAAGTGCCATCGACCGCGCCTTCAATCAGCGCTACGACAAGGCCCTGGACATCATCGAGCGCCTGGCGCTGGAGAAGGAAGTCGCGCTGTACCGCGACGCCAGCAATATCGCGTTCACGCCGATGAGCGAGGGCAAAGCGCTGGACGAAGCGGAATTCGCGCAACTGCCGGAAGCCGATCGCGAGCGTTTTCACGACGACATTTCCGGTCTCGAAGAACGCCTCAACGAAGAACTCGCGAGCCTGCCGCAATGGAAACGCGAGTCGAGCAATCAGCTGCGCCAGCTCAACGAAGAAACCATCACTTTGGCTTTGCAGCCGTTGCTGGCACCGTTGTCGGAGAAGTACGCCGAGAACGCGGCAGTTTGCGGTTACTTGCAAGCGATGCAGGTTTACCTGTTGAAAACCGTGGTCGAGCAACTGGTCGACGACAGCAAGACTGACGCGGTCGCGCGCAAAATGCTCGAAGAGCAATACGCGCCAAGCCTGGTGGTCGGGCATTCCGCCAGCGGCGGTGCGCCGGTGGTGTTCGAGCCGCACCCGACCTACGAAAACCTGTTCGGGCGCATCGAATACAGCACCGATCAAGGCGCGTTGTACACGACCTATCGGCAGTTGCGTCCAGGTGCGTTGCATCGCGCCAATGGCGGTTTCCTGATCCTTGAAGCGGAAAAAATGCTCAGCGAGCCGTTCGTGTGGGACGCGCTGAAGCGCGCCCTGCAATCGCGCAAACTGAAAATGGAATCGCCGCTTGGTGAACTCGGTCGTCTGGCCACGGTGACGCTGACCCCGCAACACATTCCGTTGCAGGTCAAAGTCATCATCATCGGCGCGCGGCAGCTGTACTACACGCTGCAAGACCTCGATCCGGACTTTCAGGAAATGTTTCGCGTGCTCGTCGACTTCGACGAAGACATTCCGATGGTCGACGAAAGCCTGGAGCAGTTCGCCCAGTTGCTGAAAACTCGCACCTCTGAGGAAGGCATGGCGCCGCTGACGGCGGATGCGGTGGCGCGTCTGGCGACTTACAGCGCGCGGCTGGCCGAGCATCAGGGCCGTTTGTCGGCGCGTATCGGCGATCTGTTTCAACTGGTCAGCGAGGCGGATTTCATTCGTCACCTGGCGGGCGATGAAATGACCGATGCCGGGCACATCGAGCGTGCGCTCAAAGCCAAGGCAACCCGTACCGGACGCGTTTCGGCGCGGATTCTCGACGACATGATGGCCGGGATCATCCTGATCGACACCGATGGCGCAGCGGTCGGCAAGTGCAACGGGCTGACGGTGCTGGAGGTCGGTGATTCGGCATTCGGCGTGCCGGCGCGGATTTCCGCCACGGTGTATCCGGGCGGCAGCGGCATTGTCGACATCGAGCGTGAGGTCAACCTCGGTCAGCCGATTCACTCCAAAGGCGTGATGATCCTCACCGGTTATCTGGGCAGCCGTTATGCGCAGGAATTCCCGCTGGCGATTTCCGCGAGCATCGCGCTGGAGCAATCCTACGGTTACGTCGATGGCGACAGTGCGTCGCTGGGCGAGGCCTGCACGCTGATCTCGGCGTTGTCGAAGACGCCGCTCAAGCAGTGTTTCGCGATCACCGGCTCGATCAACCAGTTCGGCGAAGTGCAAGCGGTGGGTGGGGTCAACGAGAAGATCGAAGGCTTCTTCCGCCTCTGCGAAGCGCGCGGGCTGACCGGCGAGCAGGGCGCGATCATTCCTCAGGCCAACGTGGCAACGCTGATGCTCGATGAAAAAGTGCTGTCGGCCGTGCGCGCGGGGCAGTTCCATGTCTACGCCGTGCGTCAGGCCGATGAAGCGCTGAGCCTGTTGGTGGGCGAGCCGGCCGGTGAACCGGATGCCGATGGCCAATTCCCTGAGGGCAGCGTCAATGCGCGGGTGGTGGAACGCCTGCGAGCCATCGCGGAAATGATCAGCGAAGAAGACCTCAAGGAAGCCGAAAAGGAAATGGCCCTGGAAGCACTGGTCGAAGCCAAACCAGCCTGATTTGAGCCATGCCTCCTGTGGGAGCAAGGCTCGCCCGCGAAGGCTATCTGCCAACCGACATTGAGGTTGGCTGACACGCCGCCTTCGCGGGCAAGCCTCGCTCCTGCAGGTTTTTGTGCATTGGCAAAATCGACATTTCGCTGCGAGAGTGCCATCACGCTGGCGTCAATATTCACACAATGACCGCTCGGCGCCTTCTGGTCTCGCTTTGCTTGCGAAGCGAACTTTTCTTCTATTCTCAGCTCAAGGATAAGGACAGCAATCACAGGATCGAAACAGCCTTTTCACCGAGGCTGAATACCGGATCTACCGAGGGTCGCCGCCATGTCGCGCAACCTCTGCCTCACCCGTCAATGCCTGGGCCTAGTGACCCGTATCGAGTGCGCCATCCGCCCATTGGCGGGCGATACGGGCATGTGGACCTTACTCTTCGCTGCCGGAATGGCCGGTGAACAACCTTCGGCCATCAAGGCCCAAGGCCCGTTTCACGGCCCGTTCGCGGCTGAATCGATCCTCGACACCATCGTTGAAAGCCTGACGCTGCACGGCTACGAACTCGCCGACGACCCGCAAATCTGGTGCCTGCATTTGCAAGCCCAGTTACGGGAAATCAACGGCGGCCGTTGCCGCAGCCTGGGTGGTTTCGACACCCGACCCGATCATTAGCCCCGCCCGAATCACTGAACCGGGTTGGGCAGTTCGGTCTTGTCGAGTTTGACTTCAAACCCGTATTGCACGGTGGCGAGGTCGGTTCGCTGATAGCTTTCCAGTCGCGTCGGCTGGCCATAAAAGTAATGCACGCCAAACAGCGCCGGGCCTTCTGCGCTGGCGTTGTGGCTGACGGCGAGAATCTCTTTCAGGTAATTGCCGCTGTCGTCCCTGGCGTAGAAACGCCACTCATCAGCCGGAAACAGTTTCTGATCAACCACCAACGCATTGCCCTTGAGCTCCAGACCTTCGGGTAACTGTTTTGCGTCGAGGGTTTTCTTGTCGATTGTCGCCAGGAACATGGGCATCGAGCCGACCGCGTACGCCGGAGTTTCCGGAAACAGATTCAAATCGTAGGTAATGGTCCGGTGCAGCGGATCGACCTGATAAGCCTCCAGCGGCAACTCGATTGGCTCATCCCGTTTACCCCTGCCGTCCTCGGTGAAAAAACTCACCGGGCCGTCCACCGGTTTCAACGCGCTGCCGAGCATTTCTTCGTTGAAGCTGCGCGGGCGATCAAATTCGATCTGCGCCGCGCTCGTGTCGTCCACCGATTGGCTGATGCGCACGCTCTTCTTCAACTGTTCTTCGTCGAGCGTCGCGCCTTTGAGCCACGCCGGGGCCTGGTCGTCATACACCACCACTGGCAAATCCAATGGCTGAATGGTTTTGTCGGTGGTGTTTTGCTCGAAACGGCGCACTGGCAGGTTGAGATCCTTGCGCGTCACTGTGGCGCTGGAGAAATCCAGCACGCTGACCTCAAGCGTCTCGATCGGGCCGTTGAAATACACCTTGGAGTAATTGCGCTTCTGCTGCTTTTCGAAGGCGCGCTGATCGTCTTCCAGCTGTATTTCCAGCGAATCGCTCCAGGTTTTTTCCTGCTGCAACCTGGCCAGTTGTTTCTGATAAAACGCGATTTGCGCGGCGGTTTCATTGATCGAGCCCGAGCGCGACAGGAACTGCCCGGTGCTGTCGCGAGCCTGCACGATCAGCGGGTTGAGCGGCGTCTCGCTGACTTCGGCGGCCGTTGGCAGGCTGTTGGCGAACTCGATTTCGGCGTAATTCGGCTCCAGTTTCAGCAGCGTGACACTTAGGTTGTCGTTGCTGCGCGTCTGGCCGACATCCTTTTTCGTCAGGTCAAAACTGTAGAGCCGACGCGGCGCCACCACTTCAACCTTGCCTTGCAGACTCACCGGCTGCGGCTGTTGTTTGTTGTCGACATCCAGGCCGTCGATGAACGGGTAGGTGATGGTCAGATCTTCGGGGTTGGTCAGGTTCGAACTCGACGGGCTGAGCTGGATGCCGGGATCGGTTTCCGACCATTCCGGTTGAAAACCGATGACGCGTTTGTCGCTCAGGGTCACCGATTGCCATTCCAGGCCATTGGGGAACAGGAACGTGTCGGGAATGTTGAAGTTGAACGGGAACACCGGTTGCAGATCGGTCAGGTAGTCGGAGCTGGAATCTTTGTGCAACACAAACAAGCCGTTGATGTAGGTGTCGACCAGCGCCTGCGGAGTGGGGTAGTGCTTGAGCACTGCCAGCACGTCTTCGCTGTATTCGGTTTGCAGCGGCTTGGTGTCGAGTTTGAGTTGCGCGCGTTCGAGCAACAGCAGCGAGCCGCCCAGCTCGGCGATGGCGTTCTTGAGTTTCGGGTCTTGAATGGTATTCAGCGACGTTTCGAACTGTGCGGTTTTTTCGTCGAGGCTGACCTGGCGTTTTTCATCGCTGGGTGAGCAACCGCTGAGCAGCAACGCCAGGCACACGCCGGCACTCGTAAAAGGCAATCGCACATCCATTTCCTGTTTTTCCTGTCCGGTGTCACTGACTTGTGAATGGTTTGGACACTAGCAGAAAAGCTTTGTCACATATGCGCAGGTTACGGATTTATCGATGGTTTCCGCATGCTTCTGGGCACCGGCAGCGCGTTGTATACTCGCCGCCATTTTCCAGCCCTTGTGTGAGATCCGATGGAACGCTTTATCGAAAATGCAATGTACGCCTCCCGCTGGTTGCTCGCGCCGATCTACTTCGGCCTGTCGCTGGGCCTGCTGGCGCTGGCGCTGAAGTTTTTCCAGGAAGTTTTCCACGTTATCCCCAACGTCTTCTCGATGGCCGAATCGGACCTGATTCTGGTACTGCTGTCGCTGATCGACATGGCGCTGGTCGGCGGCCTGCTGGTGATGGTGATGATTTCCGGTTACGAGAACTTCGTCTCGCAACTGGACATCGACGAAGACAAAGAGAAGCTGCACTGGCTGGGGACCATGGACTCGTCCTCGCTGAAGATGAAAGTGGCGGCGTCGATCGTGGCGATCTCGTCGATCCACTTGCTGCGGATTTTCATGGACGCAAAAAACGTCGATCCCGAGCATTTGAAGTGGTACGTGATCATTCACATGACGTTCGTGGTCTCGGCGTTTGCGATGGGTTATCTGGATAAGTTGACCAAGCACTGATCACCTCCGGCCCTGCAGGAGCAAGGCTTGCCCGCGAAGGCGGTGTGTCTGTCACGATTTGTGTTGAATGTGACGACGGCTTCGCGGGCAAGCCTCGCTCCTACGGGTTGAGGTGAATCAGCAGGTTTCGGGAGGGGCGACCGGACCAGCGGTGCGGTTTGAGGGTTGTGCTTTTTCGTGTCGGGGCTTATCCCTGTGAGGTCCGGGTCCGCCATTGCTTGAGGTGCGTTGATGAACCTGCAAGAGCTGAATGCCTACGCCATCGCCGGCAAGGTCGATGAGCTGAACCTGATTTCGCTGGAAGGCGGGATTTACCTGCTGGAGGCGCGCATGCACGGCATGGCGTATCCGCTGGATGATCCGCATGGCAAGGCGTTTCATTTGCGTTCGGTCGAGCATGCCCGCGAAGTACTGCATGCGTTTCCCAAATTGCCGTTCAATCTGGTGCACACCTCGGTGCATGACGAGATGTGCGGGCTCGGCGCCAGTGCCGAAGAAAGCCTGAAAGTGCCGATTGCCTGGCGTTCTGCCTGGCAGGGCTGACGCGCGCTCATCCCTGACAGGGCATCTGTGCTAGTCTGCTCGCCCTTTTGGTTCCGGGCGCTCCGGGAATTGCTGTGCACGCACGGCATGTTCCAGGGCCGTCCGCACAGCGGAGCAGTGTCATGTCCGAAGTAAATCTGTCCACCGACGAAACCCGCGTCAGCTACGGCATCGGCCGTCAGTTGGGCGACCAACTGCGCGACAACCCGCCACCGGGCGTTAACCTCGACGCGATCCTGGCTGGCCTGACCGACGCATTCGCCGGCAAGCCGAGCCGTGTGGGTCAGGAAGAAATGTCCGCGAGCTTCAAAGTGATCCGCGAAATCATGCAAGCCGAAGCAGCGGCCAAAGCTGAAGCGGCTGCTGGCGAAGGCCTGGCTTTCCTGGCGGAAAACGCCAAGCGTGACGGCATCACTACCCTGGCTTCCGGCCTGCAATTTGAAGTGCTGACTCAGGGCGAAGGCGCCAAGCCGACCCGTGAAGATCAAGTGCGCACTCACTACCACGGCACCCTGATCGACGGCACTGTGTTCGACAGCTCCTACGAGCGCGGCCAGCCTGCAGAATTCCCGGTCGGCGGCGTGATCGCTGGCTGGACCGAAGCCCTGCAACTGATGAATGCCGGTAGCAAATGGCGTCTGTACGTGCCGAGCGAACTGGCTTACGGCGCTCAAGGCGTTGGCAGCATTCCGCCGCACAGCGTACTGGTGTTCGACGTCGAGCTGCTGGACGTTCTGTAATACCTTGATCTTGTAGGAGCGAAGCTTGCTCGCGAAAGCGGCGTGTCAGTCAACGATGATGTTGAATGTGATGGCCTCTTCGCGGGCAAGCCTTGCTCCTACAGGGTTTTGCAGGGTGTTTCATAATTCGATCTTGTGATTCAGATCGCCGTGCGGGCGCAATGCCCGGGCGTAGCAGAACAGAAACAGATTGCGCACCAGTTCCTTGAGCACCACCGGCTCGCTGGAACTCAAGCCGCTGACGTCCAGATCTCCCTGATCCTGCAGCTCGTTCAAGGCTTCCTCTTCAAGCACTGCGCAGACTTCCCCGGTTTCCCGATGCAGGATTCTGAGGTAAGGGTGTGGCCGGTCCAGCCAGGCATCGATCAAATAAGTCATGAGTTTCATCTCCATTGATTGGTTTCAATGAGAATAATTCTTATTCAATAAATAGCAAGGGACTATTGGCAGTTTGTGTTTTTTTCAGGGTAAAGGTTGTATCAGGTCAAAGTGACTGGCGTTTGGCTATTGCGAGGATGGCGAGCGAGGCTGGGGAGGACGAAGCACCATCCCACGCCGGACGCGGGATGGCAGACAGCAGAATCAGACTTTTCTGACGAACTCGGATTTGAGCTTCATCGGGCCGATGCCGTCGATCTTGCAGTCGATGTCGTGATCGCCATCGCACAAGCGGATGTTCTTGACCTTGGTGCCGACCTTGACCACCAGCGACGTGCCTTTGACCTTGAGGTCTTTGATCACGGTGATGGTGTCGCCGTCCTGCAGGACGTTGCCCACCGAATCCCTTTTCACGGCGTCATCGGACGCCACTTCAGCTTCGCCATTGGCGGACCACTCGTGGGCGCACTCCGGGCAGATCAGCTGTGCGCCGTCTTCGTAGGTGTATTCGGAATTGCATTTCGGGCAGGGTGGCAACGTGCTCACTAAGGCTCCTTGGAATGAGGATCGCTAAAAGTCGCACATTGTATAGGGTTTTAGTGGGGAGGGCAGCGTGTGACTTTGTAGGAGCGAGGCTTGCCCGCGAAGGCGGTGTGTCAGTCACATGATTGTTGACTGGCAGAATGCCTTTGCGGGCAAGCCTCGCTCCTACACAGGGCAGGTTAGTGCGTGCGGGCTACCGCGAACTCGCTCAGTTCCACCAGCGCATCGCGATATTCGCTGGCCGGCAGGGCGTCGAGGCACTTGATCGCGCGGGCCACGTAATCGCGGGCCAGTTGCGCGGTGTATTCCAGCGAACCGGACGCCTCAACGGCCTCGCGGATGCTTTCCAGGTCTTCGATGCCACCCTTCTGGATCGCCTGGCGTACCAGTGCGGCCTGTTCCGGGGTGCCTTCGCGCATGGTGTAGATCAGCGGCAGGGTCGGTTTGCCTTCGGCCAGATCGTCACCGACGTTCTTGCCCAGGGTTTCCGCGTCACCCTTGTAGTCCAGCAGGTCGTCGACCAGCTGGAAGGCTACGCCGAGGTGATCGCCAAAGGTGCGCAGCGCTTCGCTTTGCTCCGCAGTGGCTTCACACAGGGCCGCGGCGCTGTGGGTCGAGGCCTCGAACAGCATCGCGGTTTTGCCGCGGATGACTTCCATGTAGGTCTCTTCGGTGGTGCTGGCGTCGCGCACCTTCGACAACTGCAACACTTCGCCTTCAGCGATGATGCGCGTAGCTTGCGAAAGGATCTTCATCACCGGCATCGAGCCCAGTTCGACCATCATTTCGAAAGAACGCGAATACAGGAAGTCGCCGACCAGCACGCTTGGCGCGTTGCCCCACATGGCGTTGGCGGTCGAGCGGCCACGGCGCATGCCGGACATGTCGACGACGTCGTCATGCAGCAGGGTGGCGGTGTGCAGGAACTCGATTGTGGCGGCCAGCAGGCGCAAGTCATCGCCTTCGCGACCCAGAGCTTTGCCACACAGCAACACTAATAGAGGACGCAGGCGTTTACCGCCGGCCGAAGTAATGTAGTCGCCGATTTTCGATACCAGCGGCACTCGGGAAGTCAGCTGCTTCTTGATGATGCCGTCGACGGCGTTAAAATCGTCCGCCACCGCGCGGTAGAAAGCTTGGGGTTGCATCAGCGACAGTTGCTCCAGAAGGGTTGCGCGGCATGCTAGGACCCGCGTCCGGACCTGTCAAGGCGCGATGGACGGGCTCTTGCATCGCTCAAGCAGCTTGCGTACAATCGCGCACCCTGAACTTCCTGGGCAGCACCTGCCTTACGCAATTGCAATCGGGCCTTCCAGCCCAATGCAGCCATGCCAGCCAATACCTCTTCTTATAAAGAGCTGGGTGAGCAGGATTATCGGAGAAATACCATGTCGTACGCAGTAATTGTTACTGGTGGCAAGCAATACAAGGTCGCCCCAGGTGAATACCTGAAGATCGAAAAACTGGAAATCGCTACCGGCGAATCCGTTACTTTTGATCGCGTTCTGTTGGTCGCCAATGGCGATGACGTGAACATCGGCGCCCCGGTTGTTGCTGGCGCTACCGTTGTGGCTGAAGTGATCTCCCAAGGTCGTCACGATAAAGTCCGCATCATCAAGTTCCGTCGTCGTAAGCACCACATGAAGCGTATGGGCCACCGCCAGTGGTACACCGAGATCAAAATCACCGGTATTCAGGCTTAATTTCAGCCTAATCCTCACTAGGAGAATTGACTCATGGCACACAAAAAAGCTGGTGGTAGTACCCGTAACGGTCGCGACTCAGAAGCCAAACGCCTTGGCGTGAAGATGTATGGCGGCCAGAAGATCATTCCGGGCAACATCATCGTGCGTCAGCGCGGCACCCAATTCCACGCCGGTTACGGTGTTGGCATGGGTAAGGATCACACCCTCTTCGCGAAAATCGAAGGCGTGATCAAGTTTGAAGTAAAAGGCGCGTTCAACCGCCGTTACGTGAGCGTTGTCGCCGCTTAATTGCGCGATCGCTGGAAAAGCCCTGTCTCGCGACGGGGCTTTTTCGTTTATGGGGTGAGTCTCTTGCAAAGCTGTTTGTGATGGGCGAAAGCAGCTGGATTTGCAGTCGTGCTTGAGGTCGCTACGCTCATTTTTGCAAGAGTCTTATGTCTGGATTTTCTTGGCTCGTCCGTATGACGAGAGGCGTTTTGTTATGAAGTTTGTTGATGAAGTATCGATTCGAGTAAAGGCCGGTGACGGCGGCAACGGTTGCATGAGCTTCCGTCGCGAGAAATTTATTGAAAACGGCGGCCCTAACGGCGGCGACGGTGGTGATGGCGGTTCGGTGTACATGCTTGCCGACGAAAACCTCAACACCCTGGTTGACTACCGTTACACGCGTCACTTCGATGCCGAGCGCGGTTCCAACGGCGGCAGCACTGACTGCACCGGTAAAAAAGGTGAAGAGCTGGTGCTGCGCGTACCGGTCGGCACTACCGTGATCGACGCCGCCACTCAGGAAGTCATCGGCGACCTGACCAAGGCTGGCCAGCGTTTGCTGGTTGCGCATGGCGGCTGGCACGGTCTGGGCAATACCCGTTTCAAATCCAGTACCAACCGTGCTCCGCGCCAGACCACTCCGGGCAAACCGGGTGAGGCGCGTGATCTCAAGCTGGAAATGAAAGTCCTCGCCGACGTCGGTCTGCTGGGCTTGCCGAACGCTGGCAAAAGTACCTTCATCCGTTCGGTGTCGGCCGCCAAGCCGAAAGTCGCCGATTATCCGTTCACCACGCTGGTGCCGAACCTCGGTGTGGTCAGCGTCGATCGCTGGAAAAGCTTCGTCGTTGCGGACATTCCGGGTCTGATCGAAGGTGCTTCCGACGGCGCGGGCCTGGGGATTCGTTTCCTCAAGCACTTGTCGCGCACCCGTCTGCTGTTGCACCTCGTGGACATGGCGCCGCTCGACGACGCCAGCGCCCCGGATGCTGCCGAAGTGATCGTCAGCGAACTGACCAAGTTCAGCCCGTCTCTGGCTGAGCGTGATCGTTGGCTGGTGCTGAACAAATGCGACCAGATCCTCGAAGAAGAGCACGAAGAGCGCGTCAAGGAGATCGTTGATCGCCTGGAATGGACCGGTCCGGTCTACGTGATCTCGGCCATTTCCAAGCTCGGCACCGAGCGTCTGTGCCACGACATCATGCGTTACATGGAAGATCGTGCCGATCGCCTGGCCAATGACCCGGCGTACAAGGAAGAACTGGCCGACCTCGATCAGCGCATCGAAGACGAAGCTCGTGCCCAGTTGCAGGCCCTGGATGACCAGCGTGCCCTGCGCCGTAGCGGCGTGAAGTCGGTCCACGACATCGGCGACGATGATTGGGACGAAGAAGATGTGGATGACGAAGACGGTCCGGAAATCATTTACGTGCGTGACTGATTCGTTGCAGTAAACTTGAACGCCGCTCAATCGAGCGGCGTTTTAGTATCTGCAAATCGATAGTTGGTCACGAATAACCACGAATAACGTCACGGGCAGCGCTGGGTCGCGCTGTCCTCAAGCTAAGGTTGAAGATGATGCGGAGCAAGGTGACAGGTGCGCAGCGTTGGGTCGTGAAGATCGGCAGCGCTTTGCTGACGGCGGACGGCAAAGGCCTGGATCGCGCGGCAATGGGTGTCTGGGTTGAACAGATGGTGGCCTTGCATGAGGCGGGCGTCGAGTTGGTGCTGGTGTCCTCCGGGGCGGTGGCGGCCGGCATGAGCCGTCTGGGCTGGACCGTGCGACCCAGTGCAATGCACGAATTGCAGGCCGCTGCGGCAATCGGTCAGATGGGCCTGGTGCAGGCTTGGGAATCGAGCTTTGCCGAGCACGCCCGGCATACCGCGCAGATTCTCCTGACCCACGACGACCTGTCCGACCGCAAACGCTACCTTAACGCCCGCAGCACCCTGCGCGCGTTGGTCGAACTCAAGGTCATCCCGGTGATCAACGAGAACGACACCGTGGTCACCGACGAAATCCGTTTCGGCGACAACGACACGTTGGCGGCGCTGGTGGCGAATCTGGTCGAGGCTGACTTGCTGGTGATCCTCACCGACCGCGACGGCATGTTCGACGCCGATCCGCGCAATAACCCCGACGCCAGCCTGATTTACGAAGCGCGCGCCGATGATCCGGCGCTCGACGCGGTGGCGGGTGGCACCGGTGGTGCGTTGGGGCGTGGCGGCATGCAAACCAAATTGCGCGCCGCACGGCTGGCCGCGCGGTCCGGCGCGCACACCATCATCGTTGGTGGGCGGATCGAGCGTGTGCTTGATCGCTTGAAGGCTGGCGAGCGCATCGGCACTTTGCTGTCGCCGGAGCGCGGCATGCTCGCCGCGCGCAAGCAATGGCTGGCCGGGCATCTGCAAACGCGCGGCACGCTGGTACTCGATGCTGGCGCGGTGACGGCGTTGTCGCAAGGCAATAAAAGTTTGCTGCCGGTCGGCGTCAAACTGGTTCAAGGCAGTTTTCGACGTGGCGAGATGGTTGTTTGCGTGGCGCCCGACGGCCGAGAAATCGCCCGCGGCCTCGCCAATTACAGCGCGCTCGAAGCACAAAAAATCATTGGTCAGTCGTCTGAAGCGATTGTCGGTCTGTTGGGTTACATGGCTGAACCGGAACTGGTTCACCGCGATAACCTGATCCTGGTCTGAAGGAATATTGAATGCGCGTAGCAAAAGGGTTGTTGGGTTTGCTGTTGGCGGTGCCGTTGCTGGCGTCGGCAGAAGAGATTGCCCAAGTGTCGACGGTGTTCAAATTCGTCGGCCCGAATGATCGGATCGTCGTCGAAGCGTTTGATGATCCCAAAGTAGAAGGCGTGACTTGCTACCTGTCGCGCGCCAAGACTGGTGGCGTGAAGGGTGGTTTGGGTCTGGCGGAGGATCGTGCCGAGGCGTCGCTGGCCTGTCGTCAGGTCGGGCCGATCAGCTTTAAAGGCGATCTGAAGGATGGCGATGAGGTGTTCAAGGAGCGCACATCGCTGGTGTTCAAGTCGATGCAGGTCGTGCGTTTCCTCGACAAGAAGCGCAATACGCTGGTGTATCTGGTGTACAGCGATCGTCTGATCGAAGGCAGCCCGCAGAATGCGGTAACGGCGATTCCAATCCTGCCGTGGCCGCACGCGCAATAAGTCATACGTAGAACCAAATGTGGGAGCGAGCTTGCTCGCGATGACTGACTAACATTCAACATCTCTGTTGGCTGAAAGTCCGCTATCGCGAGCAGGCTCGCTCCTACATTTTTTTTGTGTTGAATTTGCCAAATCGCAGGCAATAAAAAACCGACCCTGAGGTCGGTTTTTCAACAAGCTTATCGCTTAAGCGGCAACAGCAAGGTTCAGAGCCTTGACGTGACCGTTCAGGCGGCTCTTATGACGAGCAGCCTTGTTCTTGTGGATGATGCCTTTATCGGCCATACGGTCGATAACTGGCACGGCCAGAACGTAAGCAGCTTGAGCTTTTTCAGCGTCTTTTGCGTCGATGGCTTTAACTACATTCTTGATGTAGGTACGAACCATGGAACGCAGGCTGGCGTTGTGGCTGCGACGCTTCTCAGCCTGTTTTGCACGTTTTTTGGCGGAAGGTGTGTTGGCCACCGTCGAGCTCCTCGAAAGACTTTTTAGGAAATAGCAAACAAAATAGGCCGCGAATCATGCCGATGAGTTGATGTCTTGTCAAGGGCGGTTGAGACGTTCCGCTAAGTGGTAGGTATAAAGAGGCGGGATATTTATTTCCGGCGCTTGACCTGTAAACTCGCGAGCTTTGGCTCTGTGCTGCTGCGGCGCGGAGTATCGCATAAGTAGGCGCTTTGTTCGCCTGCTGTTTATCGACAGGCACAAACTCTTTCAATGAATCTGCTCAAATCGTTGGCCGCCGTCAGCTCTATCACGATGCTTTCCCGGGTTCTGGGGTTCGTTCGTGACACTCTCATCGCGCGTACATTTGGGGCGGGGATGGCGACGGACGCCTTCTTTATCGCCTTCAAACTGCCCAATCTGCTGCGGCGGATCTTTGCCGAAGGCGCATTTTCCCAGGCCTTCGTGCCGATTCTTGCCGAATACAAGAGCCAGAAGGGCGAAGAGGCGACGCGAACCTTCGTTGCTTACGTCTCTGGCCTGCTGACGCTGGTCCTGGCGCTGGTGACCGCGTTGGGTATGCTCGCCGCGCCTTGGGTCATCTGGGCGACCGCGCCGGGTTTCACCGATACCCCGGAAAAATTCCAGCTCACGTCCGATCTGCTGCGCGTGACCTTCCCCTATATATTGCTGATTTCCCTGTCTTCATTGGCCGGGGCAATCCTCAATACCTACAACCGCTTCTCGGTGCCGGCGTTCGTGCCGACCCTGCTGAACGTCAGCATGATCATCTTTTCGGTGTTCCTGACGCCGTATTTCGATCCGCCGGTCATGGCGTTGGGCTGGGCAGTACTGGTCGGTGGCCTGGCGCAGTTGCTCTATCAGCTGCCGCACCTGAAAAAGATCGGCATGCTGGTATTGCCGCGCCTGAACCTGCGTGACAGCGGCGTCTGGCGCGTGCTGAAACAAATGCTGCCGGCGATCCTTGGGGTTTCCGTCAGCCAGATTTCGCTGATCATCAACACGATTTTCGCCTCGTTTCTGGTGGCCGGCTCGGTGTCGTGGATGTATTACGCCGATCGCCTGATGGAGTTGCCGTCCGGCGTGCTGGGCGTGGCCCTGGGCACCATTCTGCTGCCGACGCTGGCCAAGACTTACGCCAGCAAGGACCGCCAGGAATATTCGCGCATCCTCGATTGGGGCCTGCGCCTGTGCTTTGTGCTGGTGCTGCCATGCTCACTGGCGCTGGCGATTCTGGCCGAACCGCTGACCGTTTCGCTGTTCCAGTACGGCGCGTTCAGCAGCTTTGATGCATCGATGACCCAGCGCGCACTGATCGCTTATTCGGTCGGTTTGCTCGGAATCATCGTGATCAAGGTGCTGGCCCCGGGCTTCTATGCGCAACAAAACATCCGCACGCCGGTGAAAATCGCGATATTCACACTGATCGTGACGCAACTGTTCAACCTGGTCTTGATCGGCCCGCTGGCCCACGCCGGGCTGGCGCTGGCCATCAGCATTGGCGCCTGCATCAACGCCGGGCTGCTGTTCTATCAACTGCGCAAACAGCAGATGTACCAGCCGCAACCGGGCTGGGCAAAGTTTGGACTCAAACTGGTGATTGCTGTGTTGGTGATGTCCGCGGTATTGCTGTGCGGCATGCATTTCATGCCGGCGTGGGAGCAGGGGCACATGCTTGAGCGCTTCCTGCGCCTGGGCGCGTTGGTGGCGGCTGGCGTGGTCGCCTATTTCGGCATGCTGCTGTTGATGGGTTTCCGTTTGCGCGACTTCAATCGCAAGGCGTTGAGCTGAGGCGTTCGCCGCGATAGACACGGGCGGGCCGGCAGTTTTGTCGGCTCGATCACTTTGGGTTACGGTGTTGCCTGTCGTCGGCCGCCGGGTGTGGTTATAATCGACCACTTTATGAGCAAGAAGCGCGTTATGCAGCTGGTTCGAGGCCTCCACAATCTGCGCCCCCAGCATCGGGGCTGTGTCGCCACTATTGGCAACTTTGACGGTGTTCACCGTGGTCACCAGGCAATCCTGGTCAGGCTGCGTGAACGTGCGCTCGAGTTGGGCGTGCCCAGCTGCGTGGTGATTTTCGAGCCACAGCCGCGGGAATTTTTTGCCCCCGACACCGCTCCGGCGCGTCTGGCGCGCTTGCGCGACAAACTTCAATTGCTCGCCGATGAAGGCGTTGACCGGGTCTTGTGCCTGGCCTTCAATCAGCGGCTGAGCAAACTCAGCGCCAGCGAATTCGTCGATACGATTTTGGTCGACGGCCTGGGCGTGCAGCATCTGGAGGTCGGTGACGACTTCCGTTTCGGCTGTGATCGGATAGGCGATTTCGATTTCCTGCAGCAGGCCGGCGTAATGCAGGGCTTTACCGTGGAAGCGGCGCAAACCGTCGAGCTCGACGGTATTCGCGTCAGCAGCACGCAAGTGCGTAATGCCCTGGCCGCTGCCGATTTTGCCCTCGCCGAACGTTTGCTCGGCCGTCCGTACCGGATCGCCGGGCGTGTGTTGCACGGCCAGAAACTGGCGCGGCAACTGGGTACGCCCACCGCCAACATCCAACTCAAGCGTCGTCGCGTGCCGTTGTCCGGGGTTTATCTGGTCAGCGTTGATATCGACGGCAAGCGTTGGCCCGGCGTCGCCAATATCGGCGTGCGGCCAACGGTCCAGGGTGATGGCAAGGCCCACCTCGAAGTACATCTTTTAGATTTTGCCGGCGATCTATATGACCGGCGTTTGACGGTGGTTTTCCACCAAAAGCTGCGTGAAGAGCAGCGTTTCGCCTCTCTGGAGGCGCTTAAGACGGCGATCAATGCGGATGTCGCCGCCGCCCGTGCCCTGTCGCACCTAGCGCCAATCGCTAATGAAGAGCCTTAAATGACCGACTATAAAGCCACGCTAAACCTTCCGGACACCGCCTTCCCAATGAAGGCCGGCCTGCCACAGCGCGAACCGCAGATCCTGCAGCGCTGGGACAGTATTGGCCTGTACGGTAAGTTGCGCGAAATTGGCAAGGATCGTCCGAAGTTCGTCCTGCACGACGGCCCTCCGTACGCCAACGGCACGATTCACATCGGTCACGCACTGAACAAGATTCTCAAGGACATGATCATTCGCTCGAAGACCCTGTCGGGTTTCGACGCGCCTTATGTTCCGGGCTGGGACTGCCATGGCCTGCCGATCGAGCACAAAGTCGAAGTGACCCACGGCAAGAACCTGGGCGCGGACAAAACCCGCGAACTGTGCCGTGCCTACGCCACCGAGCAGATCGAAGGGCAGAAATCCGAATTCATCCGTCTCGGCGTGTTGGGCGACTTCGCCAACCCGTACAAGACCATGGACTTCAAAAATGAGGCCGGTGAAATCCGCGCCTTGGCCGAAATCGTCAAGGGCGGTTTCGTCTTCAAGGGCCTGAAGCCGGTGAACTGGTGCTTCGATTGCGGTTCGGCGCTAGCTGAAGCGGAAGTCGAGTACGAGAACAAAAAGTCCTCGACCATCGACGTTGCGTTCCCGATTGCCGACGAGGGCAAACTGGCGACTGCGTTCGGTCTGTCGTCGCTGGCCAAACCGGCTTCGATCGTGATCTGGACCACCACCCCGTGGACCATCCCGGCCAACCAGGCGCTGAACGTTCATCCGGAATTCAACTACGCGCTGGTCGATGTCGGCGACAAACTGCTGGTATTGGCTGAAGAACTGGTCGAGTCGTGCCTGGTTCGCTACAACCTGCAAGGCTCGGTCATCGCGACCACCACCGGTAAAGAACTCGAACTGATCAACTTCCGTCACCCGTTCTACGATCGCCTGTCGCCGGTTTACCTGGCTGACTACGTCGAACTGGGCGCTGGCACTGGCGTGGTTCACTCCGCGCCAGCCTATGGCGTGGACGACTTCGTGACCTGCAAGAAATACGGCATGGTCAACGACGACATCATCAACCCGGTGCAAAGCAATGGCGTGTACGTACCGTCGCTGGAGTTTTTTGGCGGCCAGTTCATCTGGAAAGCCAACCCGGCGATCGTAGACAAACTGACCGAAGTCGGTGCGCTACTGCACACCACCGTCATCGAACACAGCTACATGCACTGCTGGCGTCACAAGACTCCGCTGATCTATCGCGCCACCGCGCAGTGGTTCATCGGCATGGACAAAGAGCCTGCAACCGGCGAAACCCTGCGCAAACGCGCGATCAAAGCCATCGAAGAAACCAAGTTCGTCCCGGCCTGGGGCCAGGCGCGCCTGCACTCGATGATCGCCAACCGTCCGGACTGGTGCATCTCGCGTCAACGCAACTGGGGCGTGCCGATCCCGTTTTTCCTCAACAAGGAAAGCGGCGAGCTACACCCACGCACCGCTGAACTGATGGAAGAAGTGGCCAAGCGCGTCGAAGTCGAAGGCATCGAAGCCTGGTTCAAAATGGACGCAGCCGAGTTGCTCGGCGACGAAGCGCCGCTGTACGACAAGATCAGCGACACCCTCGACGTCTGGTTCGATTCGGGCACCACGCACTGGCACGTCCTGCGCGGTTCACACCCGATGGGCCACGACAGCGGCCCGCGCGCCGACCTGTATCTGGAAGGCTCGGACCAACACCGTGGCTGGTTCCACTCGTCGTTGCTGACCGGTTGCGCCATCGACAACCACGCGCCTTACCGCGAACTGCTGACTCACGGCTTCACCGTCGATGAGTCCGGGCGCAAGATGTCCAAGTCGCTGGGCAACGTGATTGCGCCGCAAAAGGTCAACGACACGCTGGGCGCCGACATCATGCGTCTGTGGGTGGCGTCCACCGATTACTCGGGTGAAATGGCGGTTTCCGAGCAGATCCTGCAACGCAGTGCGGACGCCTACCGGCGGATCCGTAACACCGCGCGTTTCCTGCTCTCGAACCTGACCGGTTTCAACCCGGCCACCGACATCCTCCCGGCCGAAGACATGCTGGCACTGGATCGTTGGGCCGTGGACCGTACCCTGCTGCTGCAACGCGAGTTGCAAGAGCATTACGGCGAATACCGCTTCTGGAACGTCTACTCGAAGATCCACAATTTCTGCGTGCAGGAATTGGGCGGTTTCTACCTCGACATTATCAAGGACCGTCAGTACACCACTGGCGCCAACAGCAAGGCGCGCCGCTCGGCGCAAACCGCGCTGTACCACATCAGTGAAGCGCTGGTGCGCTGGATCGCGCCGATCCTCGCGTTCACCGCTGACGAACTGTGGCAATACCTGCCGGGCGAGCGCAACGAATCGGTGATGCTCAACACCTGGTACGAAGGCCTGAGCGAACTGCCGGACAACGTTGAACTGGGCCGCGCCTACTGGGAGCGGATCATGGCGGTGAAGGTCGCTGTGAACAAAGAAATGGAAATCCAGCGCGCGGCCAAGGCTGTCGGTGGCAACCTGCAAGCCGAAGTGACGCTGTTCGCCGAAGAGGCGCTGAGCGCCGACCTGGCCAAGCTGAGCAACGAGTTGCGCTTCGTTCTGATCACTTCGACTGCCAGCGTCGCTCCATTCGTTCAGGCTCCGGCCGATGCGGTGGTGACCGAAGTCAGCGGTTTGAAGCTGAAAATCGTCAAGTCCGCCTTCGCCAAGTGCGCCCGTTGCTGGCACTGCCGTGAAGACGTCGGCGTGAACCCGGAGCATCCGGAAATCTGCGGTCGTTGCGTCGACAACATCAGCGGCGCCGGCGAGGTACGTCACTATGCCTAACGCGGCTGGCCGTTTCGGACGGCTGAGCTGGCTCTGGTTGAGCTTGCTGGTTCTGGTCATTGATCAGGCCAGCAAGTTTTACTTTGAAGGCAAGCTCGAAATGTTCCAGCAGATCGTGGTGATCCCCGATCTGTTCAGCTGGACGCTGGCCTACAACACTGGCGCGGCGTTCAGCTTTCTGGCCGACAGTTCCGGTTGGCAGCGCTGGTTGTTTGCGCTGATCGCAATTGTTGTCAGTGCGGTGCTGGTGGTCTGGCTCAAGCGCCTCGGGCGCAACGAAACCTGGCTGGCCATCGCCTTGGCGCTGGTGCTGGGTGGCGCGCTGGGCAATCTGTATGACCGCATTGCCCTGGGCCATGTGATCGATTTCATTCTGGTGCATTGGCAGAACCAGTGGCACTTCCCGGCGTTCAACTTCGCCGACAGTGCGATTACGGTGGGTGCTGTAATGCTGGCACTGGATATGTTCAAAAGTAAGAAAACCGGAGAAGCCGTTCATGACTGAACAGGTATTGGCTGAGCAACGCATCCGCCAGAACACGGAAGTCACTCTGCACTTTGCATTGCGCCTGGAGAACGGCGACACGGTCGACAGCACCTTCGACAAAGCCCCGGCGACCTTTCAGGTCGGCGACGGCAACCTGTTACCAGGTTTCGAAGCCGCGCTGTTCGGTTTCAAGGCGGGCGACAAGCGCACCCTGAGCATTGCTCCGGAAAAAGCTTTCGGCCAGCCTAACCCGCAGAACGTGCAGGTTATCCCGCGTTCGCAGTTCAAGGACATGGACCTGTCGCCCGGCTTGCTGGTGATCTTCAACGATGCGGCCAATACTGAGCTGCCGGGTATCGTCAAGGAATTCGATGATGACCAGGTCACCATCGACTTCAACCACCCGCTGGCCGGCAAGACGCTGACCTTTGATGTCGAAATCATCAGCGTCAAATCGCTGTAATTGACCGAATACGGTCAACTGTAGGAGCGAAGCTTGCTCGCGAAGACGTCATCACATCCAACATCGATGTCGACTGACCTACCGCTTTCGCGAGCAAGCTTCGCTCCTACAGGTTGTAATGATCTAACTTCTTGCGCGCAAGACACGAGGCACAGCATGCAAATCAAACTCGCCAACCCCCGTGGCTTCTGCGCCGGTGTGGACCGGGCGATCGAAATCGTCAACCGCGCCCTGGAAGTCTTCGGGCCACCGATCTACGTGCGCCACGAAGTGGTCCACAACAAATTCGTCGTCGAAGACCTGCGTTCGCGCGGTGCGATCTTCGTTGAAGAACTCGATCAAGTGCCGGACGACGTCATCGTGATCTTCAGTGCCCACGGCGTTTCCCAGGCTGTGCGCACCGAAGCGGCGGGCCGTGGCTTGAAAGTGTTCGACGCGACCTGCCCACTGGTCACCAAAGTGCACATCGAAGTCGCGCGTTACAGCCGCGACGGGCGTGAGTGCATCCTCATCGGCCACGCCGGGCACCCGGAAGTCGAAGGCACCATGGGCCAGTACGATGGCAGCAATGGTGGCGCGATCTACCTGGTCGAAGACGAAAAAGACGTCGCCACGCTGCAAGTGCAAAACCCTGACCGCCTGGCGTTCGTGACCCAGACCACGCTGTCGATGGACGACACCAGTCGCGTCATTGATGCGCTGCGGTCACGCTTCCCGGCCATCGGCGGTCCGCGCAAGGACGACATCTGCTACGCCACGCAAAACCGTCAGGACGCCGTCAAGCAACTGGCCGACGAGTGCGACGTGGTACTGGTGGTCGGCAGCCCGAACAGCTCCAACTCCAATCGCTTGCGCGAACTCGCCGAGCGCATGGCCACCCCGGCCTACCTGATCGACGGCGCCGAAGACATGCAAAAGAGCTGGTTCGACGGTGTCGAGCGTATTGGCATCACCGCTGGCGCCTCCGCACCGGAAGTGCTGGTGCGTGGCGTGATCCAGCAATTGCAGGCCTGGGGCGCTACCGGCGCCGACGAATTGGCCGGTCGCGAAGAGAACATCACGTTCTCGATGCCGAAAGAGCTGCGCGTGAAGTCGCTGCTTTAAGTCGTTTCTCCTCGGCACACAGCGCCTGTTCAGCCTTGCGGTTGTCCAGGCGCACGCGACCGGACGGCGCCAGCACCACTTGCAGGTGACTGACCGGCTCGCGCGCCGCGCAGAGGTGCAACGTCCCCGCCTGAAAGGCCCGGCCGGGCATCAACGGTTGGCCGAGATGGCTGAACCGCACAAAACTCCTGACACTCCAATTGCCGACAATCGGCACCCGATCACCATTCGCGTGCTCGACCAACAGCGGGTTGCTGCTGTCCTGCGGCCCTCGGCCACTGACGTCCAGAATGATCCGCCAGCCCTGAGCCCAATCGCCGTTAATGGCGTAGATCACCGTGTTCTGATTGTGCGTCAGGGCAATCGTCCTGGCGTGGCGAATTCCACTGATCAGCGACTGCGCCGCGACCTCGCGATAATTCGCCTGGGTCAGCGCGGCAAACGCCGGACTGACCAGCAGCAGAACAATCCCGGCAATTGCCAGTCCCATAAGCAGTTCGATCAGGCTGAAGCCGTGCTGATGCATGTTTTTCCTCCCTGGAGTGCTGCGGTTCGCGCAATCCGTGCGCGATAAAAGGCGAAACAACCGAACGCGTGCCGGTTGAATGTTCTAGCGTGTAGAAGCAGGTATAGCCGACGGCAACGGAGGGCACCGATGGATCATCGTACAAAAGGTTTCACGCTGGTCGAGTTGCTGATCGCGCTTGCGGTGTTTCTGATCCTGATCACCATGGCGGTGCCCATGTTTACCCGTTCGATCCAAGGCACCCGTGCCGACACCGAGGTTGGCGACCTGCAACGCGCGCTCAATTTCGCGCGGCTGGAAGCCATTGATCGCGGCGTGACCACGCGCCTGCGCCCGACCGCCGGTGGCAGCGTCTGGACTGGCGAACTCTCGGTCTACGACAGTACTGGCAATCCGGCCAATGTATTGCGGGTTGTTCCAGCGGTGAGCAGCGGCGCCACTCTGACGCTACCCTCTGGAGTGACCGCGATTGATTTCAACAATCTCGGTGGTTTGTCGGCACCGTCCACGGCGGTGCCGATCAGTTATGTATTGGGCGCACAAAGCAGGACGCTGATGGTGTGTTTGAACGGACGGATTTTTTCAGGTGGAATTTGCGGATGAGGCAACGGAGCAGGCGCGCACAGGAAGGCATGACGCTGATCGAAGTCTTGGTCGCGTTGGTGATTTTGACCGTCGGGCTGTTGGGGGCGGCGGCGATTCAGGTCAATGCGCTGAAGTACACCGACAGTGCGCGGATGACCAGCCAGGCGAGTTTTATCGCCTACGACATGATGGACCGCATCCGCGCCAACTCCGGGGCCGATTACACCGTCGCGCCGCCGACCTCAGGCAATCTGAGCGTCGCGCGGGATCAGGACCTCTACGATTTCATCAGCAATATCGTCAGTTTCGGCGGGCCGACCGCGACCGGCAGCGTCGCCCTGAATCAACGCGTGTACACCATCACCATCACCTGGGACGACTCGCGCGCCGCCAACGTTGCCAACTCGCGCCGCAGCTTCGTCCTGACCAGCCGTGCCGCCGTTGATCCGGTGACGTCGCCATGAAGCATTCAAGCAAAGGTTTCGGCCTGATCGAATTGCTGATTGCCTTGGCGTTGAGCCTGATTGTGGTGCTCGGCGTGGCGCAGGTGTTCATCTCGGCGAAGAACACTTACGTCAGCCAGAACACCGCTGCGGCGATGCAGGAAGACGCGCGGTTCGTGCTGAGCAAGATGATTCAGGAAATTCGCATGGTCGGCATGTTCGGTTGCCTGGGCACGGTGATCGACGCCAGTTCCATCGGTGATTTCAACGCCAGCCAGATCACGCCGATCATTTGGGACAACGCCAATCTCAAGCTGACATTGGTTACCGCCGATGTCGGCAGTGGCGGCGGCACGCCAACCTGGACCGTGTTGTCGGACTGTAAAACCAGCGCCACCGCCTACACCGATTTACGCGCGCCAGCCTCCGGGCAAATGGCATTTCCGATACGTCGATTGATCTACAGCTTCAGCAACAACCAACTGTTGATGGGCAGCGGGCACGGCACGCCGGCCCAAGCGGTGCTGATCAATAACGTCAGTGCGTTCAACGTGTCTTTCGGCATGGCCACCAGTACCAGCGATGTGGCGGCGACCAGTTACACCACCAACCCGAGCAACCCCGCGCTGATTCGCAGTGTGCGCCTGAGCCTGACGCTGGCCGATCCCAAGCAACGCGTGCGCAATCAAACCTTCAACGTGGTTGCCGCTTTGCGCAACCGGCTGCAGTAGGTGAACGCATGAGAGTTTTTTCACTATGAAAGCGTGTTCGAGCCTACCGAAACGCCAGCGCGGAATGGCCTTGCTGGTCAGTCTGGTGTTTCTGTTGTTGCTGACGCTGATCGGCATTTCATCGATGCAGAACGCGACGTTGCAGGAAAAAATGGCCGGCAGCGTCAGCCTGCGCAATCAGTCGTTCCAATTGGCTGAGGCGACGTTGCGTATCGGCGAAAGCGCGGTGCAATTGCCAACTTATACCCAGGCGGTCTGCGGCAGCACCGCGCAATGCGCACCGCCAGCGGAATCGGCAACGCTGACCGCGCCCGGGGTCAACGGATCCTCGGGGGTCAACTGGATTGCGGTGAACGGCGGTTTTTACGGTGTGCAGAACATCGGCACGACCACAGGCGCGATCAATATCCCCAGCAACACCTCAGCGACGCTGTATCGGATCACCGCCGTCGGCATTGTCGGCAACAACATTCGCAGCGTGGTGGAGAGCATCTATGCCAAATATTGATGCTCGCGCAGGCATGCGCCGACGATGGGCGCAGGTACTTTTCGGGTTTTTGTTGAGCCTGTTCCTGACGGCACCGGTCTACGCTTTCACACCGTCGGACTCACCGCTGTTGAGCGCGGCAGCAGTGCCGCCGAACGTCATGTTGCTGATCGACAACTCGGGAAGCATGAACACCATCATCTTTGCGCCGGGGTTCGATCCGACCGCCAATCGCACACCGGCGAAGCAGTGCAACGCGTTTCTCGGTTTGTGCCTGGGTTCGTCGGACATCGTCGGCAGCTCGATTTTCCTCTCCAGCCTGCCGACGTCCGGGTGTTCCGGCGGTGCCTACGCGTTCTACAACAACAGCCTGGCGCCGCAATGCATCAAGCTGCCCGACCCGGTCGGCAACGGCAACACGCGTTACACCGATGATTACATCTCGTATCTGGTGGGATTGGCCGCCGGCAGTAACCGCGACTTCACCAACGGCTCGATTCCCACTGACTACCGGATCAACGTCGCGCGCAACGTCTCGACTTCATTGGTCACCAGCAATCGCGGCTTGCGCATCGGCCTGGCCTCATTCAACGCGCCGACCAGCAACAACTCCGGCAATGGCGGCTACATTGCCCGCTCGGTCGCCGATCTGACGGCGGTCAGCGGCAGCGTCACCCAGGCGCAGGCGGATACCAACTACAACACCCTGATCAACGGGATCAATGGCCTGTCCGCCGTGGCCAACACGCCGCTGGCCGAGACTTATTACGAAATCACTCGATACTTCCGAGGTCTGGCGCCGTTCTACAACACTACGCCGAGCGCCTACACCAGCCCGATCCAGTACCGCTGCCAGAAAAACTACGGCGTGGTTATCACCGACGGTTTGCCGACTTACGACCGGACGTTCCCGACCACCGATCCGTTGGGTGGCAGCCGCTTGCCGAACTGGGACGGGATCAACAACGACGGCAACGACCCGAATGGCGACGATGAGGGCGACACGCTGTATCTGGATGACATCGCCAAGTTCGCCTTCGACATCGACATGCGTTCGACCGGCACCGACCTCGCGGGTAAAGCCTGGAACGCCGCAGATTTCCCCAAACAGAACATGAACACGTACACCGTCGGTTTCACCGCCGCCAACCAGATGCTGTCCGACGCCGCCGCTTATGGTCAGGGCCTGTATTACCAGGCTAACGATGCCGCCGGTTTGAACGCGGCGCTGTCCTCGGCGCTGAGCAACATCACGTCCAAGGCCGGCTCCGGCGGCAGCGGCGTGACCAGCAGCAGTACGCTGTCCAGCGGTTCGAGTTATTACCAGACCACTTACGATCCCAAGGATTGGCGCGGCACGATCAAGGCGTTCGGCGTCACCGCCAGCGGCTCGGTGAATACCGCCGTCGTGCAATGGAACACCGACAACGTGATCGTCCCCGGCGCAGCGGCGCCCACTTATCAATCGTGGAACACCCTGAACAATGCGCCGGTCACCCTGGCCTACGGCAACTTTTCCCCGGCTCAGCAAACGACGCTTAACCAGAACCTGCCGACCGGGATTGTCGGCAACGATTTGGTGGAGTGGAGCAAAGGCGTCAACAAAGTCGGTTTGAAAGCACGCACGGTTCTGCTCGGCGACATCATCAACTCGCCGCTGGCGTTGGCCTCGCCAACCGATCAGACCGCAGCGGATCTGGTCGGCGATTCGGCCTACACCACTTATCTGGCGACCAAAGCGGCGAACATGAGCGCCAGCCTGGTGGTCAACGCCAACGACGGTTTTCTCAACGTGATCAATGCCGGCAATGGCACCCGCCGTTATGCCTACATGCCGTCCAGTGTGCTGCCGTCGTTGCGCTACATCGCCGACCCGAATTACGTCAACGGCGTCAGCCACAAGTTTCTGGTCGACGGGCAGGTCGGCATATTTGATGCGCAGCTTGGCACTGCCTGGAAAACCCTCGCGCTGGGCGGCACCGGGGCGGGCGGCAAGACGTTTTATGCGGTGCAGTTGTTCGACGCCTCGGCGGGTAATGCCTTCCGCGCGCTGTGGGAAATCAGCGCACCGGCCACATCGGTCCCGACCAACGTTTTTAATGACCTGGGTTACGCCTACGCGCGCCCCGAAGTGGCACGCTTGGCCGATGGGCGCTGGGCGGCGTTCATTTCCAACGGTTACGGGAGCAATTCCGGGGTGGCGGCGTTGTACGTGGTGGATGTGCGCGACGGCTCGCTGATCAAGAAAATCGTCATCGACAGCACGGAAACCACCAACGGCTTGTCCTCGGTAAAACTCAGGGTCAATTCGCAGAACGTGGTGCAAGCGGCGTATGGCGGCGACTTGAAAGGGCGCCTGTGGAAGTTTGATTTGAGCGCAACGGCGCCGGATACGTGGGGCGTGGCGTTCGCCGGCAGACCTCTGTTCACCACGCCGGGCGGCGCCACCCAGCCAATCACCGCGCAACCGTTACTGGCGGACAATGCCCAGGGGGGCAAACAGATATTCTTCGGCACCGGCAAATTCAACGAGACCCCGGACAAGATCAACAAGGATCTGCAGGGTTTCTACTCGGTATGGGATGCCGACGGCGGCGCGGGCCAACTGACTGTGGCCAACTTGCAATCTCAGTCCATCACCGGCGTGACCAGTAGCAGCACCGGCGGACAATTCATCACCACCACGCAGAACGAAACGACGTATCCGGCAGAGAAGGGCTGGTACTTGCCGCTGGTGTACAACAACGTGCTGACAGGTGAACGGGTGATCAATCAGGCCAGTCTGGTGGCCGGGCGCATCGTCTTCACCACGGCCAGCGTCGACACCACTGACCCTTGTGCCAGTTTTGGTACCGGCAAACTGGTCGAACTCGATGCGTTCAGCGGTAAGATGCTCAACTACGCGGTGCTCGACACCAACGGCGACGGGCTGGTCGACAGCACCGACTCGATTTCCAGCGGGGTGATTTTCACCGGGGGGATTCCGACCCTGAACGCGATCGTCAACAATGCATCGCGCAAAATCGTCAACGACTCCAGCGGCGGCATCAGCTCGCTGGTGGAAAAACCCGGCGGTGGCGGCAGCCGTCGCATCATGTGGCGACAAATACAGTAAGTGAGAGTTGAGGCATGCGCAGATCCAACCGAGGTTTTACCCTGATCGAAATCATGATCGTGATTGCGATCATCGGGATCGTCATCACCATTGGCTACCCGAGCCTGACCGAATACATGAAAAAGGGCCGTCGCGCCGACGCCGCCGGTCTGCTGACCGAGCAAGCGCAGATCCTTGAGCGCTTCTACTCCAAGAGCAACCTTTACACCGGCGCGACGGGCCTGAGTACGGGCAATGATTTCTACACCATCACCCCGACCATCGCCGATCAGACGTTCACCCTGACGGCGATCCGCAAGCCGGGCTCGAGCATGTCGACCGACAAGTGTGGCGATTTCACCATCAGCAACACCGGCGCCCGAGGCCTGGTCAACAACACCGCCACCGTCAAGGATTGCTGGGGCCGCTAGATTTCTCTTTCGGGCGCCGATTTGCGCCCTCTGTCTATTAACGGTTGGATCAGAACATGACCAGGCAACAGCAAGTGGTGATTGTCGGCGGCGGCGTGATTGGCCTGCTGACCGCATTCAATCTCGCGTCCGAAGTGCAAAGTGTGGTGCTGCTGGATCGCAGCAACCTCGGCCAGGAATCATCCTGGGCTGGTGGCGGAATTGTTTCGCCGCTGTACCCGTGGCGCTACAGCCCGGCGGTCACGGCGCTGGCGCACTGGTCGCAGGACTTTTATCCACAGCTCGGCGAGCGCCTGTTCGCAGCGACCGGCGTCGATCCCGAAGTGCACACCACCGGCCTGTATTGGCTGGATCTGGATGACGAAGCTGAGGCGCTGGCCTGGGCCAAACGGGAAAACCGGCCGTTGCGCGCGGTGGATATTTCGGCGGCGCACGATGCGGTGCCGGTGCTCGGCGGCGGATTTTCGCGGGCGATCTACATGGCGGATGTGGCCAATGTGCGCAATCCGCGACTGGTCAAATCGCTGAAAGCGGCGTTGCTGGCGCTGCCCAACGTGACCATCCACGAGCATTGCGAAGTCAGCGGATTTATCCGCGACGGTGACAGCGTAGTCGGCGTGCAAACGTCCAGCGGCGCGATTCATGGTGATCAGGTGGTGCTGACGGCCGGCGCCTGGAGCGGCGATCTGCTGAAAAGTCTCGGTCTGCAACTGCCGGTCGAGCCGGTCAAAGGGCAGATGATTCTCTACAAATGCGCGGCGGATTTTTTGCCGAGCATGGTCTTGGCCAAGGGCCGCTATGCGATTCCGCGTCGCGACGGGCATATCCTGATCGGCAGCACGCTGGAGCATGAAGGGTTCGACAAGACGCCTACCGAATCGGCGCTGGAGAGCCTCAAGGCTTCGGCCGAGGAACTGATTCCGGCGCTGGCCGATGCCGAGGTAGTGGGGCATTGGGCGGGGTTGCGTCCGGGTTCGCCGGAAGGGGTTCCGTACATTGGGCAGGTGCCGGGGTTCGCCGGGCTGTGGCTCAATTGCGGGCATTACCGCAATGGGCTGGTGCTGGCGCCGGCGTCGTGCCAGTTGTTTGCGGACGTGATGCTGGGACGGGCGCCGATTATTGATCCGGCGCCGTATGCGCCGGTTGGGCGGATTTGACTGCTGGGTATTGGTTGTCTGGTGGATTGCTATCGCGAGCAAGCTCGCTCCCACAGTGGGTCTTTAGCGCACACAGATAATGTGTGAACAGAAGGTCCCTGTGGGAGCGAGCTCGCTCGCGAAAGGGCACTCAATCCAACCCCAATTTCTTCAACCGATAACGCATCGACCGAAACGACAAACTCAACCGTTGCGCCGCCGCCGTGCGGTTCCAGCGCGTTTCTTCCAGCGCCTGGAGGATAAGTTTGCGCTCGACGTTTTCCAGATAGTGTTCCAGGTTATCGATCTGCGTCAGGTCTGCGACGCCAGCATCGGCCGTGCAATTGCCCTCCGCCAGACGCAAATCACCGGCCTCGATCTGCTGGTTCTCACACAAGGTATGAGCGCGTTCGAGCATGTTCTCCAGTTCGCGCACATTGCCCGGAAACCGATAACCCTTCAGCGCTTCAACCGCTTGCGGATGCAGTTTGGCTGCCGGTTGCCCACTGCCCGCCGCCAGCCGTTTGAGTACATGGCTCGCCAATGTTTCGATGTCGTCGCGACGTTCGCGCAATGGCGGCACGCGTAGCTCGATGACGTTCAGCCGATAGTACAAATCCTGGCGAAACCGTTCGGCGCTGACTTCGGCGTCGAGGTCTTTGTGGGTCGCGCAGAGGATGCGCACATCGACCACGGTTTCCTGTTGGCCGCCGACGCTGCGCACGGCTTTTTCTTGAATCGCCCGCAGCAGTTTGACCTGCATCGCCAACGGCAAGTCGGCCACTTCGTCGAGGAACAGCGTGCCACCGTGGGCCGCGAGAAACAGTCCGGGGTTGTCTTCGATGGCGCCGCTGAAACTGCCTTTGCGATGGCCAAAGAATTCGCTTTCCATCAGCTCTGAAGGAATCGCCCCGCAGTTGACCGGGATAAACGGGCCGCTGGCGCGCGGGCCTTGTTCGTGGATCAGGCGCGCGACCAACTCTTTGCCGCTGCCGGATTCGCCGCTGATGTACACCGGCGCCTGGCTGCGTGCGAGTTTGTCGATCTGTTTGCGCAAGGCGCGCATCGGCAGCGAATCGCCGAGCAAACGGCGGTCGATGGCGCTGCTGGCGCCACCCGGCGCGGGCAGGCGCAGGGCGCTGGTGACCAGTTCACGCAGGCGCGTGAGGTCAACCGGTTTGGTCAGGAAGTCGAACGCGCCAGCCTTCAAGGCGTTGATCGCGGTTTCGAGGCTGCCGTACGCGGTGATCATCGCCACCGGCAGCAAGGGATAACGTTGCTGGATGTGTTGCACCAGTTCGAGGCCAGTGCCATCGGGCAGGCGCATGTCGGTCAGGCACAGGTCGAACGTCTCCCGACCGAGCAAAGACTGGGCTTCGCTGAGATTACGGGCGCTGAAGGTGTCGAGTTTCATTCGTCCCAGAGTGATCTCCAGGAGTTCGCGAATATCGGGTTCGTCGTCAACGATCAGGACTTTTTGCCGTGGGCTCATGTTCAACTTTGTTTCCGTCCGTGTGCAAAGGTGATGCGAAAGCAGCCGCCGCCTTGGCGTGGTTTGAAGTCTAGGCGGGCCTGGTTGCTTTCGCACAGCTCACGGGACAGATAAAGCCCCAGGCCTGTGCCTTGGGTGCTGGTGGTAAAGAACGGTTCGAACAGATGCGCCTGCTGCTCCGGTGCCACGCCGGGGCCGTTGTCGAGCACTTCGAGGACCGGCAACTGGCTGTCGGCATCGACAAACAACTGCAGCCACACCTCGGCCGTGTCATGGCGCAAGGCACTGTGGCGCCAGGCATTGCGTAACAGGTTGTCGAGAATCTGGTTGAGCTGATTCGGGTCCATCAACGTGGTGAAGTTACCCGCGCCGATCTGCAGATGAATGCGTTGGCGCTCTGTCGCCGCTTCGAGGGTGTCGGCGACGAACTGCGTCAGCCACGGCTTGAGATCCAGGCGTTGCGGCGCGGTTTGCTGGCGACGAGACAATTGCAGGACGTTTTCGATAACCCGATTCATTCTCTGAGAGTGGTCTTGAACAATCTGCGTCAGACGCCGATCCGCGCCATTCAGTTCCTCGGATTCCTGTAGCAGCTGCGCGGCATGACTAATGGCGCCCAGCGGGTTGCGGATCTCGTGGGCGATCCCCGCCGTCAGGCGTCCGAGGGCGGCCAGTTTCAGTTGCTGGGCCTGCTGGGCGATCTGCGCGAGGTCTTCGAGGAAAACCAGGGTGTGGTGATGTGGGCTTTGGTCGAGGGCAATAAAACTGGGCTGCAACTCCAGCCCCGAGCTGGCGATTTTCAGGCTCTGCGGGCGCAGGGTCGGGTTGTTGAGCCACAGTTGCAGGCGTTCGACCAGGGACGGCGAGTAATCATCAATCAGTTCGCCGACGAGGCGCTCCTGGCCCAGCAACGACAACGCGCTGTGATTGGCCAGTTGCACGCGCCGCTGGTCGTCGAGCACCAGAATGCCGGTGCGCATGCGTTGCAGGATCAGCGCATTGAGGGCTTCGAGGCCGACGACTTCGCTGGCGCGCTGCTCGGCAAGGTGCTCGCTGACTTCCAGGCGCTGGATCAAACCTTGCACCAGCAACGCGGCGGCAAAACACAGCGCGCCGAGCGTGCCTGCTTGCAGGTAATCACTGGGCGTAGCGGGGTGGCTGAAGCTGAGCAGGAAGCTCAATCCGACGATGCCGAGGGCGGCGACCGCTGCGATCAGCAGGCCGATGCGTCGTCGCAACAAGGTGTTGCCGATGGCCACCGAAACGATCAGCAAGTTGCCGATGGCGCTGGCGACACCGCCGGCGGCGTAGAACAGACCGCAGAGCAGCAACACATCAACGAGGGTCAGGCTGAACAGTTGCGCCGGGCGCCGGGTGTTTTCGAGGAACACCACCAGCAGGATGTTCAGCACCAGATACAACCAACTGCCACTGCGCAGCAGGTCGTTGTTGGCGAGCGTCAGCAACTGGTTGTCCATGTTGCTGGAGATCAGCAACACCAGGGTGATGCCGACGCTTAAACGGTACAGATGATAGAGACGCAGCAGTCGCTGCGCCTGTTTGCTGCCGGGGCTGGTCGCCTCAGCGATCACTGGAACCCGGGCCTTGCTCGAGGTGAGCCTGGCTGCAATACCACTGTTGTTGAAGGTTCAGCGCACGGTCGCGCGGCAAGTGCACGCCGCAATGGGCGCAACGCACCATGGGTGCAGCGTCCAGTTCAGCGGAGGATTTGGGTGCTGCGACCTGACCCTTGAACTTGCGCCACAACCAAATGGCGGCGGCGATCAGGGCGATCCAGAACAATAAACGAAGCATGGCGGGCTGCTTTGGCAATGATGATCAGGCAGTTTAGCCAAGGACATGACAGGCGCACAGCGCAAAATCGCGGCAATAAAAAAGGGAGACTCGAGAGTCTCCCTTTTTCTGTCACCCGAGGTGTCAGTCGAACATGCCAAAGGTCATGTAGCTGAACCACGAACGATCGTTTTCCGGAGTTTCCGGTTCTTCCGGCTCGATCACATCGCCGTTTTCATCTTTAGGCTTGAGGTCGTTCGGGATCGAATCCTTCGCGTCCTGGAACTGCTTCTGCACGTCCTGGTTGGCGCGAGTTTCGCCCGGCGGCAGCGGTGGACGCGATTCGATCAGGCCCAAAGTCGCCTTGCTCAGCCACGAACGGTTGTCCGCTTCGTCGACCGAAGGACGGAACTCACCGTCGACCAGGCTTGGGTGGTTCGGGTAGTTCAGCTTCAGGGTTTCGAGGCTGGTGGTCGCCAGTTCGTCCAGGTGCAGACGCTGGTAGGACTCAACCATCACCGCCAGGCCGTCACCGACCGCAGGGGTTTCCTGGAAGTTTTCCACCACGTAACGACCACGGTTCGCGGCGGCGACGTAGGCCTGACGGGTCAGATAGTAGTCGGCAACGTGAATCTCGTAGGCCGCCAGCAGGTTGCGCAGGTAAATCATGCGCTGCTTGGCGTCCGGCGAGTAGCGGCTGTTGGGGAAGCGGCTGGTGAGCTGGGCGAACTCGTTGTACGAGTCGCGGGCAGCGCCCGGGTCACGCTTGGTCATGTCCAGCGGCAGGAAGCGCGCGAGAATGCCGACGTCCTGGTCGAAGGAAGTCAGACCCTTCAGGTAATACGCGTAATCCACGTTCGGATGCTGTGGGTGCAAACGAATAAAACGCTCGGCGGCAGACTTCGCAGCCTCAGGCTCGGCGTTTTTGTAGTTGGCGTAGATAAGCTCGAGTTGAGCCTGATCAGCGTAGCGGCCGAACGGATAACGCGACTCCAGGGCCTTCAGTTTCGAAGTGGCGCTGGTGTAGCTGTTGTTATCCAGGTCGGTCTGAGCCTGCTGGTACAGCTCGACTTCGCTTAGGTTTTCGTCTACGACTTCCTTCGATGAGCAAGCAGCGGTCAATGCGAGGATGGCGATCAGCAGCAGGTGTTTCACTTGCATGGCGGCTTGCGTCCCTATGACGGCCGCTGTCTTGGGCGGGGCCGTCCTGTTATGATGAGCGCCCCGTTGAATAGCCTCGGGGCAAAAGACGCCGTATTTAACCACAAGCGCGCAGCCGAAACCAAAGGCTGTGCCGACGCCTAGTCTGAGCATGTCCGATAAAATTGAACTTCGCGCAGAGGTGCCGTCCGAATTGGGCGGCCAACGCCTCGATCAAGTCGCCGCACAATTATTCGCTGAGCACTCGCGCTCGCGCCTTTCCGCCTGGATCAAAGACGGCCGCCTGACTGTGGATGGGGCGGTTATCCGCCCGCGAGACATCGTTCATGGTGGTGCCATTCTTGAACTCACTGCCGAGCAGGAAGCTCAGGGCGAATGGATCGCTCAGGACATCGAGCTGGACATCGTCTACGAAGATGACGACATCCTGGTGATCAACAAACCTGCGGGTCTGGTGGTTCACCCGGCTGCTGGCCACGCTGATGGCACCTTGCTCAACGCCTTGCTGCACCACGTGCCGGACATTATCAATGTGCCCCGCGCCGGTATCGTGCATCGCCTCGACAAGGACACCACTGGCCTGATGGTGGTCGCCAAGACCATTCAAGCGCAGACGCAACTGGTAACGCAGTTGCAGAGCCGCAGCGTCAGCCGCATCTATGAATGCATCGTTATCGGTGTGGTCACGGCCGGCGGCAAGATCAACGCGCCGATCGGTCGTCACGGCCAGCAGCGCCAGCGCATGGCGGTGATGGAAGGTGGCAAGCAAGCCGTCAGCCACTACCGCGTGCTCGAGCGTTTCCGCTCCCACACGCACGTGCGGGTGAAGCTGGAAACCGGGCGTACACACCAGATTCGTGTACACATGGCGCACATCAACTTCCCGTTGGTCGGAGACCCTGCCTACGGCGGTCGTTTCCGTATTCCGCCATCGGCCAGTGTGACCATGGTCGAATCGTTGAAGGCGTTCCCGCGCCAGGCACTGCATGCGCGGTTCCTTGAGCTGGATCATCCGACGACCGGTAAACGCATGAGCTGGGAATCGCCGTTGCCGGACGATTTCGTCTGGTTGCTGACCTTGCTCAAGCAGGACCGCGAGGCGTTCATCGGATGAGTGACTGGCTGATTCCCGACTGGCCTGCGCCTGCCGGGGTGAAAGCCTGCGTTACCACCCGTGCGGGCGGCGTCAGTCTGGCGCCGTTCGACAGCCTCAACCTCGGCGATCACGTCGACGACAGCCCTGAAGCCGTCGCCGAAAATCGCCGTCGTCTCACCGATCATTTCTCTATTCAACCGGCCTGGTTGCAACAGGTTCACGGCATCGTCGTGGCCGAGGCAGACCCGAGCCGAGTGGTCACCGCCGACGCCAGTTGGACGCAAACTCCCGGCATTGCCTGCGCAGCGATGACTGCCGACTGCCTGCCCGCACTGTTTTGCGACCGTGCCGGCACGCGCGTAGCGGCAGCGCATGCCGGTTGGCGCGGATTGGCAGCAGGCGTGCTCGAAGCGACCCTCGACAGTCTCGATGTCGCGCCCGACCAAGTGCTGGTGTGGCTGGGCCCGGCGATTGGCCCGCAAGCCTTTGAAGTCGGCGCGGAAGTGCGCGAAGTCTTCATCCAGCAACTGCCCGAAGCTGCCAACGCCTTCGTCCCGAGCCAGAATCCCGGCAGGTTCATGGCTGACATCTATGCGCTCGCGCGTTTGCTCCTGGCGGCACGCGGTGTCACGGCGGTTTATGGCGGTGGTTTCTGCACCGTAAGCGATCCGCGCTTCTTTTCTTACCGCCGCAGTCCACGCACTGGTCGGTTTGCCTCCCTCGTTTGGTTGGAACGCTAGACTTCCCTGACCTGCATCAACTGCACGGCGCTTGAAACTCCCAGAATCGACCGCATCTACAGTGGTATCTGGCAGGTTTCTTTATTCAGGATGGTTTCTTAGGTCCGGCCTGCTCAAAAGGAAGGTGACCCATGCGTATAGACCGTTTAACCAGCAAATTACAGTTAGCCCTGTCCGACGCCCAATCTCTGGCCGTCGGCCTCGATCATCCGGGCATTGAACCGGCGCACTTGATGCAAGCCATGCTTGAACAACAGGGTGGTTCGATCAAACCCCTGTTGATGCAAGTCGGTTTCGACGTCAACAGTTTGCGCAAAGAGCTGACCAAAGAGCTCGACCAACTCCCAAAAATCCAGAACCCCACTGGCGACGTGAACATGTCGCAGGATCTGGCGCGTCTGCTCAACCAGGCCGATCGCCTGGCGCAGCAGAAGGGCGATCAGTTCATCTCCAGCGAGCTGGTGCTGCTCGCCGCGATGGACGAGAACAGCAAGATCGGCAAGTTGCTGCTCGGCCAGGGCGTCAGCAAAAAAGCTTTGGAAAACGCGATCAACAACCTGCGTGGCGGCGAAGCGGTAAATGACGCCAACCACGAGGAATCACGCCAGGCGCTGGACAAGTACACCGTCGACCTGACCAAGCGCGCCGAAGAAGGCAAGCTCGATCCGGTGATCGGCCGGGACGATGAAATTCGCCGGACGATCCAGGTGCTGCAACGCCGCACCAAGAACAACCCGGTACTGATCGGTGAGCCGGGCGTCGGGAAAACCGCGATTGCCGAAGGCTTGGCGCAGCGCATCATTAATGGTGAAGTGCCGGACGGCCTAAAAGGCAAACGCCTGTTGTCGCTGGACATGGGCGCGCTGATCGCTGGCGCCAAGTACCGTGGCGAGTTCGAAGAACGCCTCAAATCCCTGCTCAACGAACTGTCGAAACAGGAAGGGCAGATCATTCTGTTCATCGACGAACTGCACACCATGGTCGGCGCCGGCAAGGGCGAGGGCTCGATGGATGCCGGCAATATGCTCAAACCGGCATTGGCCCGCGGCGAGTTGCACTGCGTCGGCGCGACCACGCTGAATGAATATCGCCAATATATAGAGAAGGACGCGGCCCTCGAACGGCGCTTCCAGAAAGTATTGGTAGAAGAACCGAGCGAAGAAGACACCATCGCGATCCTGCGTGGCCTCAAAGAGCGTTACGAGGTTCACCATAAAGTGGCGATTACCGACGGCGCGATCATTGCGGCGGCCAAGCTCAGCCACCGCTACATCACAGACCGGCAGTTGCCGGACAAAGCCATCGACCTGATCGATGAGGCCGCCAGCCGCATCCGCATGGAAATCGACTCCAAACCGGAAGTGCTGGACCGTCTTGAGCGCCGCTTGATTCAGCTCAAAGTCGAATCCCAGGCCTTGAAAAAAGAAAGCGACGACGCGGCGAAGAAACGTCTGGAAAAACTTCAGGAAGAAATCGTCCGTCTCGAACGCGAGTATTCGGACCTCGAAGAAATCTGGAATTCGGAGAAAGCCGAAGTTCAGGGTTCGGCGCAGATCCAGCAGAAAATCGAACAGTCGCGTCAGGAACTGGAAGCGGCTCGCCGCAAAGGTGACCTCAACCGCATGGCAGAGCTGCAATACGGGGTGATCCCGGACCTGGAGCGCAGCCTGCAAATGGTCGATCAGCACGGCAAAAGCGAAAACCAGTTGCTGCGCAGCAAGGTGACTGAGGAAGAAATCGCTGAAGTGGTTTCGAAGTGGACCGGCATTCCCGTGTCGAAAATGCTCGAAGGCGAGCGCGACAAGCTGATGAAAATGGAAAGCCTGTTGCACCAACGCGTGATTGGCCAGAACGAAGCGGTGATCGCCGTCTCCAACGCGGTACGCCGTTCGCGTGCCGGGTTGTCCGACCCGAATCGTCCGAGCGGTTCGTTCATGTTCCTCGGCCCGACCGGCGTGGGTAAAACCGAGCTGTGCAAGGCGCTGGCCGAATTCCTCTTTGATACTGAAGAGGCGATGGTGCGCATCGACATGTCCGAATTCATGGAGAAACATTCCGTGGCCCGACTGATCGGCGCGCCACCAGGCTACGTTGGCTATGAAGAGGGCGGTTACCTGACTGAGGCGGTGCGTCGCAAGCCTTACTCGGTGATCCTCCTGGACGAGGTCGAGAAGGCGCACCCGGATGTGTTCAACATCTTGCTGCAAGTGCTCGAAGATGGCCGCTTGACCGACAGCCACGGGCGTACGGTGGATTTCAAGAACACCGTGATTGTCATGACTTCCAACCTCGGCTCGGTGCAGATCCAGGAACTGGTCGGTGATCGTGAAGCGCAGCGCGCGGCAGTAATGGACGCGATTTCCACGCACTTCCGGCCGGAGTTCATCAACCGGGTCGACGAAGTGGTGATCTTCGAGCCACTGGCGCGGGATCAGATCGCGGGCATTACCGAGATTCAGTTGGGCCGTCTGCGCAGTCGTCTGACCGAGCGCGAGCTGAAACTGGAGCTCAGCCCTGAGGCGATGGATAAATTGATCGCCGTCGGTTACGACCCGGTCTACGGTGCGCGGCCGCTGAAACGGGCGATCCAGCGCTGGATCGAGAACCCGTTGGCGCAGCTGATTTTGTCCGGGCAATTCATGCCGGGCGAGACGGCGGTGGGCAAAGTCGAAAACGACGAAATCGTTTTCTCCTGAGTCGTAACGCCACGGAAATAAACAAGGCCTCGCATTGCGAGGCCTTTTTTTCGCCAGGCTGTTGAACTCAAAGGAAAAGGCTTGTAAAGTGCGCCCCGCAGTAAGTCACCCGGAAGGGTTTCTGCTCCCCAAGCGGAAATCTGAATTAAGTTGCAAATCATTAACTTGAATGCAATTTAGGGGGTTGACAGAGGTGCTTAAGATTGTAGAATAGCGCGCCTCAGACACACGAACGCAGCGATGCGAACCGGTCGAAGAGAACGCTACAAAGCTTCAAATGTTGTAATTGAAATATGTAGTTCCGTGATAGCTCAGTCGGTAGAGCAAATGACTGTTAATCATTGGGTCCCAGGTTCGAGTCCTGGTCACGGAGCCAATTTCAAACCGGGGTATAGCGCAGTCCGGTAGCGCGCCTGCTTTGGGAGCAGGATGTCAGGAGTTCGAATCCCCTTACCCCGACCATTTTTGGGTCGTTAGCTCAGTTGGTAGAGCAGTTGGCTTTTAACCAATTGGTCGTAGGTTCGAATCCCACACGACCCACCATTTTTGAAACCAGTTAACGCTGGGATCAGATCTTAAGATCAGCGGCCAAAAGCCCTGATCGAAGAAGAAGGCGACTGAGAGGTCGCCTTTTTTTTACCGGGGTATAGCGCAGTCCGGTAGCGCGCCTGCTTTGGGAGCAGGATGTCAGGAGTTCGAATCCCCTTACCCCGACCATATTAAAAATCCTCGTATCGAAAGATACGGGGATTTTTTTTGCCCTCAGGAAAGGTTGGGCAATCAACGGCCAATAAAAAGCCCCGGTTCTGTTCAGAGAAGCGGGGCTGGATTGATGTGTTGCGGGTCGGGCTTCGAAAATCAGACGCCGTCTTGATCTTTCAGGTGTTCGAACAGGCCTTTCGGCATTTTTTTGCCATTGGCTTCGAAGTTGGCTTTGACGTTGTCGTAAGCCTCTTGCTCGTCGATGAAGCCATCGTGGTTTTTGTCGATCTTGTCGAAATCGGATTTTGGCGCGACAGCCTTGAACTCGGCGCGTGAGACCTTGCCGTCGCCGTCGGTATCAGTCTTGGCCATCGAGGCGTCGCCGCATTTGCCCTCGCCACACTTGCCTTCGGGGGTCTTCGCCGCTTGCTCGGCTTTGCCTTCACCGCATTTACCTTCGCCACACTTGCCTTCAGGTGTTTTCACCACTTGCTCAGCCGAGGCCAGCAGGTAGCCTTGGGTCAGCGGCTGTGCAGCGAATACCGAGCCGGACAACATCATGCCACCGGCCAACACAGCGCCGAGCAGACCAATAGTATTTTGGGTGTGGGACATTTCAACTCTCCTGGGTTGCACGACACAACCGCTCGATAAAGGATGCCGCGTGAGTGCGGCGTGCCCCGCAGCAGGCAGTGCCTTGCTCGGGTGTGGCCATTTAGCCGGGCGGGTGTATCGCTACTGTGTCGCGCGAGGGGGAGTTTGTAAGCGAGAGGGATAAAACGGCGGGGAGATACAGTGAGACACAGATCTACAAACTGATGAGTGAAAAATGTGGGAGCGAGCTTGCTCGCGATGCGGGACTGACATTCGACATATGTGCTGAATGTCAGACCGCTATCGCGAGCAGGCTCGCTCCTACAGGGGGGATTTGAGAGTTAGTGAAGTTTGAGACGCGGCTCGGTCCCGCGTCCGATCTTGCTGCCGAGCATCAGCATCGCCGTGCGAAACGCGCCATACAGCGCCATCTGGTGCATGCGATACAGCGACACGTAAAACATCCGCGCCAGCCAGCCCTCGAGCATCACGCTGCCGGTCAGGTTGCCCATCAAGTTACCCACAGCGGAAAAGCGCGACAGCGAGATCAGCGAGCCGTAATCGGTGTATTTGTACTCCGGCAATGCCTTGCCTTCGATCCGCAGTTTCAGCGATTTGGCCAGCAACGAGGCCTGCTGGTGCGCCGCTTGCGCACGCGGCGGCACATTGCGGTCGGTGCCCGGTTGCGGACATGCCGCGCAGTCGCCGAACGCGAAAATGTTCTCGTCGCGGGTGGTCTGCAGCGTTGGCAGCACTTGCAGTTGATTGATCCGATTGGTTTCCAGGCCATCGATGTCCTTGAGGAAACCCGGTGCACGAATCCCCGCCGCCCAGACTTTCAGGCTGGCGTTGATCACCTTGCCGTCGGCCGTGATCAGGCTGTCCGCCGTCACTTCGCTGACCGCCGCGTTGGTCATTACATTCACCCCGAGTTTCTCCAGAGTTTTATGCACAGGCCCGCCAATCCGTTCCGGCAGGGCTGGCAACACGCGCGGCCCGGCTTCGATCAGGGTGATGTGCATGTTTTCCGGTTTGATTCGGTCCAGCCCATAAGCCGCCAGTTCGTGCGCGGCGTTATGCAGTTCGGCGGCCAGTTCGACGCCTGTGGCGCCAGCGCCGACGATCGCCACGCTGATTTGCTCGACGGTATCCGTTTGCCCGGCATGGGCGCGCAGATAGTGATTGAGCAGTTGCTGATGGAAACGCTCGGCTTGTTTGCGCGTATCAAGGAACAGGCAATGCTGCGCCGCGCCTTCAGTGCCGAAATCGTTGGTGGTGCTGCCGACCGCGATCACCAGCGAGTCGTAACCGAGCTCGCGGGCAGGCACCAGCTCTACGCCGGCCTCGTCATACGTGGCGGCCAACTGGATTTTCTTCGCGGCGCGATCAAGCCCGCTCATGCGCCCCAGCTGAAACTCGAAGTGGTTCCATTTGGCCTGGGCAACATAATTGAGTTCGTCTTCGGAAGAGTTCAGCGATCCGGCGGCCACTTCGTGCAACAGCGGTTTCCAGATGTGCGTCAGGTTCGCGTCGACCAGCATCACGCTGGCGGTGCCGCGCTTGCCCAGAGTCTTACCCAGACGGGTAGCCAACTCCAGACCGCCGGCGCCGCCGCCGACGATAATAATACGATGAGTCATGGGGATATCTCGCAAGGCTAAAAGAAATCGGTGCGGTTACCCAAGCGAGCGCGAGGCAGCTCATAGCGTCAGGTAACCGATAAGGCGGCTCAACAGGCCCAAACCAATGGTCACTGCCAGCACCAGCACAAGGAGCATCCACGGCCGGAATGGCCGGCGCTCGACTCGGTGCTGGGACAAGTGCAGGTACTCTTCGACATGCTTCTGGTCGTCTGGTTTCAGGCGGCTGGTCATATTGGGCCTCGTCAGGAGTAGACGTTGCTGAATGTGTAGAAGCTACAGGCGGATTTAACGAACGTTGAACGGAGCATAGCCGCTCTCGGGAATCGGCTCGACGCTGACCGTATCGTCCAGGCGAATGATTCCACTTTGTAACACCCGAGCGGTGATTCCGCCATGTCCGCGAACAGCCTGGAAAGTCCCCGGCCCGAGGTTGTTTTGCAGGCGCGCGCACGGTTGGCACCAGCCAGTGGTTTCGAAAATCGCCTGGCCAATCCTGAAGCGCCGGCCCTTGAGGCTGAACAGGTTGATACCGCTGATGACTAGGTTGCGGCGCAAATCGTTAGGCAAGACCGGATTATTCTCGGCGCGGCCCATCAACGAGCTGATCACCGCCAGGTGTTCCCACTGAATCAGCGTCACTTGCCGCGCGTTACGCACGCCGGGGCGCGCACGGTCGCCGGTCAATCCGGCCTCAAGACGCGCCTCCACGGCGTCCAGCTCGATCATCGGCACATGGCGCTCCGGGCGCACGCCGATCCAGCGCACGCGGCCGGTCTGCGGCACTTCGGCGATCAATTCTTGCAGGGGTGAGTTCACAGGCTGATCCCGACGTCGAAAACGATGCTGCGCCCGAGGTTGCTGCGCAGGAAATCCGGCGCATCCGGGTGCGCGAACAGTACGCGGGCGAAGGTTGGCCCGACCAGTGACAGCGAGCGCCAGCCCTGGCGCAGGTACTCGGTGGGCGGCGGAAAATGGCTGTTGAGGTCGAGCACTTCGCGCTTGAGGCTGGCGAAGGCAATGATGTCCAGCTCGCCGAGGTCCATTCCGCGTTCTTTGTAGTTGTGGGCTTTTTTGCGCAAGGTCGGCGCCAGTCTCAGGAGGAATTCATTGGCCGGAATCCGCCGTGGCTTGGCTTCACGCCGCACCAGCGAACTCAGGGAAAACGCGCTGCGCCGCCGCTGCAATTCGTCGCGCCATTCGTCGTTGAGGCGCCGACCTTCGTCGAGCACGAAGAACACCTCGAAACTGGCGTCGCGAAACAGCACGTCCGGCGGCTCGCCGGCAGGGGCGAATTCATCAGCGCGATAAGGAATGTTCAGGCCTTGCAGCAGGCGTTGGCAAACCCAACGCTCACGCTCCCATTTGCGGGCATTGGACAGGAACGCGTTGGCTTGCTCGGCCGCGATGGTCAGCAGGCGTAAGTAATCTGAGTCATCCATAGGCCCAAGCTTAGCGTTCAAATGCGACAAGCAGAAAGCTTTGCTTGGAGTGGAGCGACTTTTGCGCCGGTGTATGCTGGCGGGGAGCCGTAGCCAGCAAGGAGAGAGTCGTGGTGTTCGAGGGGACGTTGTCATGATCGGTGCCGAGGTGTTGTCGCCGCAGAGCCTGACGCTCGGCTGGCTGATTTACCTGCCCGTGGTGATCTGGGCGATCTGCCGTGCGCCGTGGGTCGAGCTGTTCACTGACCGGCGTCGCCAGCATTTGCTGTTCGGCACGGTGTTCGCGCTGTTCATGTTGTGGCTGGTGCGGCGCGATTTTGATACCGGCGTGTCGTACCACTTTATCGGCATGACCGCAGTGACCTTGCTGCTCGATTGGCCGCTGGCGATTGTCGGCGGACTGGTCGCGCAAGCGGGGCTGGTGTTGCTCGGTCGCCAGGATCTGGACGCCGTCGGCGTGAACGGCGCGTTGTTTATCCTGTTGCCGGTGCTGGTCACCGAATGCTGCGCGATTCTGGTCGAGCGCGCGCAACCGCGAAATCCCTTTGTGTATATCTTCGTTTCCGGTTTTTTTGCGGCAGCGCTGTCGGCGTTGCTGTGCCTGCTGCTGGCGCTGACGTTGCTGTGGTGGGATGAACTGTTCGCCATGCCTTACTGGCTGGAGGATTTTGTCGGTTACCTGTGGCTGATCATTTTTCCCGAGGCGTTCATCAACGGCATGATCATCAGCGCGCTGGTGGTGTTCAGCCCGGAATGGCTGGAGACGTTCAATCGCACCCGTTACCTTTCGGCACCGTGGAACGACGACGATCGCAAGTCTTGATCCACATCAAACCCGCCAAGCGCTGACGATTCCATGCTTCGGCAAATCTTCAGGAGCATCGGCATGAGTGTCTACGAGTGGGCAAGGCAAGAGTTGCGTCACAGTCTGGAGGCGGCGCAGGAGGTCGGGTTTGATCCGGGGTTGAGCCTGCGCGCCTTGCTCAGCGCGGTGGTGCAGCAGAGCAAGACTGTGCGCAGTGTCGAGGATCTGGCGGACGAGTTGCAGTTTCTCGCCGAGAACCTCGATGACACGCAGGATTACGGTTTCATGCGGCCCTGAGCGTCTGGCTTAGTGGCGCGGTTCCAAGTCATCGCTGAACAGATCGTCTTCGGCGTCCGGGCTGACCGGGATCTTGTGTTCTTCCGAGGCCCACGCGCCGAGGTCGATCAGTTTGCAGCGGTCCGAGCAGAACGGCCGGAACGTGCTGGTGGCGCTCCATTCGACAGGGGCGCCGCAGGTTGGGCAATTGACGGTTGGGGTCTGGCTCATGACTGGCCTCCACGCAAAGTTAAATAAAAGTGATGCAGGCGTTCGACCTCGCTGTGCAGCCAGGCGAGGTCGCGGTCGTTGACCACCACGTCGTCGGCATGGCTCACGCGATCTTCGCGGCTGGACTGGGCCTTGAGAATCGCCTGGACCTGTTGCTCGCTGGTCTGGTCACGCTGCAGGGTGCGTTCGATCTGTAGTTGTTGCGGCGCATCGATCACCAGCACGCGTTGGGTCATGGCGTACTGCCCGGACTCGATCAACAGCGGCGACACCAGAATCGCGTAAGGCGATTGTGCCTTGGCCAGGTGCGCGACGATTTCCTCGGCGATCAGCGGATGCAGCAACGCTTCGAGCCAGCGGCGCTCCTGCGGCACTTCGAAGATCAATTTGCGCAACGCGCCGCGATCCAGTTCGCCATCGGCTTGCAGCACGTCGGGGCCGAAGTGCTCGACGATCCTCGCCAGCGCCGGACGCCCCGGCTCCACTACCCAGCGCGCCGCATGGTCGGCGTCGACCACGTGCACGCCGAGGTCGATGAAGTGCTGCGCGGCGGCACTTTTGCCGCTGCCGATGCCGCCGGTGAGGCCGAGAATCCAGGGTTTTTCCACAGGGGTATTCATTGCAAACCGACAAACTGCCAATAGAAGCCGGTTATTTGACCACCCCAGAGCAATGCAATCCAGCCGGCAATTGCCAGGAACGGCCCAAACGGGATCGGCGTCGAGGTTTTTGCGTCGCGCAAGCGCAGCAGAATCACCCCGATAATCGCGCCCACCAGCGATGACAACAGAATCGTCAGCGGCAAAATCTGCCAACCGCCCCACGCCCCGAGCAGCGCCAGCAGCTTGAAATCACCATGACCGATGCCGTCCTTGCCGGTGATCAACTTGAACAACCAGAACACCGACCACAGCAACAGATAACCCGCCACCGCGCCCCACACCGCGTCGAGCAGCGGCACCAGCAGTTCGAAACTGTTGACGATCAGCCCCAGCCACAACAACGGCAGCACCAACACATCGGGCAACAGTTGATGCTCGGCGTCGATCAGGCTCATCGCCAGCAAACCCCAAGTCAGCAACAGCAACATTGCCGCTGGCCAGCCGAAACCGAAATGCCACGCGACGAACGCCGAAAGCACACCGCAGGCCAGTTCGGTCAGTGGATAACGTTTGCTGATCGGCGCCGCGCAATTGGAACAGCGCCCGCGCAGCAGCAAGTAACTGACCAGCGGAATATTTTCCCAGGCACGAATCGGCTGGGCGCAGTGCGGGCATTGCGAGTGCGGCAGCAGCAGGTTGTAGGTTGGCTGCGGCGTCTCGATCGGCAGGCCCAAAACGTCGCGGGCCTGCACGCGCCATTCGCGTTCGAGCATTTTCGGCAGGCGCCAGACCAGCACATTGAGGAAACTGCCAACCAGCAGCCCGAGCACCAGCGCGGTGATGACGAACGCCAGCGGATACACGCTCAAGTATTCATTCAGGGGCATGTCAGATCGCAGAGCCAAGTTGAAAAATGGGCAGGTACATCGCCACGACGAGGCCGCCGACGACCACGCCGAGCACGACCATGATGAACGGCTCCATCAGGCTGGTGAGGTTGTCGACCATGTTGTCGACGTCGTCCTCGTAGAAACTCGCGACCTTGTCGAGCATATCGTCGAGCGCGCCGGACTCCTCGCCAATCGCCGCCATCTGAATCGCCATGTTCGGGAACACCCCGGAGGTGCGCATGGCGAAATTCAGCTGCATGCCCGTCGACACGTCCTGGCGGATGCGCAGCACTGCGCGTTTGAACACGACATTGCCGGTGGCGCCGGCCACGGATTCCAAGGCATCGACCAGCGGCACCCCGGCGGCGAACGTGGTCGAGAGCGTGCGCGCGTAACGGGCGACGGCGGACTTGTAGGTCAGCGCGCCGACCAGCGGCAATTTCAGCAGCCAGGTGTCGAGTTTGTCGCGAAAGGCTTGCGACTTTTTGAAGGCACGGCGGAAACCGAAAATCGCCGCAATCAATGCGCCGAGCATCATCCACCAATATTCCTGCATGAATTCCGAAAGGCTGATCACCATCAGCGTGAAGCCCGGCAACTCGGCGCCGAACCCGGCGAAAACCGTTTTGAATTGCGGCACCACTTTCACCAGCAGAATCCCGGTAACGATCATCGCGACAAACACCACGGCCAGCGGGTAGGTCATGGCTTTCTTGATTTTGGCTTTGAGCTTTTCGCTCTTCTCTTTATAGGTCGCCACCCGATCCAGCAAGGTATCGAGGGCGCCGGCCTGTTCGCCGGCATCGACGAGGTTGCAGTACAGCTCATCGAAATACTGCGGTTTCTTGCGCAACGACGCGGCGAAACTGTTACCCGCCGCGACTTCCTGCTTCACCTCGTCCACCAGTTTGCGCATGGCCGGGTTATCGAAACCTTCGCCAATAATGTCGAACGACTGCAGCAGCGGCACGCCGGCCTTCATCATCGTCGCCATTTGCCGAGTGAACAGGGAAATGTCCTGGGCCTTGATGCGCTTGCCGAGGTTGAAAATCGACACGCTTTTCTTGCGCACCTTGCCGGGGTTGATGCCTTGCTTGCGCAGTTGTGCCTTGATCAGCGCCGGGTTCTGACCGCTGAGCTCGCCGGTCATCTTCGTGCCTTTTTTGTCCGTGCCTTCCCAGGCATACACGCTGACTTTTGCTGCTTTGACCGCCATGTTCAATCCTTGGTGACCCGGTTGATTTCTTCAAGGCTGGTGATGCCTTGCATGGCTTTGAGCAAACCCGAAGTGCGCAGATCGTTGAAGCCGTCCTTGCGCATCTGGATCTCGATTTCCAGTGAGTTGCCTTCGGCCATGATCAGCCGTTGCAGGTCCGGTGTGTTCTTCACCACTTCATAAATCCCGATCCGTCCTTTATAGCCGTGGTTGCAGTGATCGCAGCCGACCGGCTCATAGATCGTGAATGTGCCGATGCGTTCCTCGGGGAAGCCTTCCTTGACCAGCGCTTCGCGGGGGATGTCGATTGGCTTCTTGCAGTGGCTGCACAATTTGCGCGCCAGTCGCTGGGCGATGATCAGGCTGACCGAAGTGGCGATGTTGAAACCGGGGATGCCCATGTTGTGCAGGCGCGTCAGGGTTTCCGCCGCACTGTTGGTGTGCAGCGTCGACAGCACCAAGTGCCCGGTCTGCGCGGCTTTGATCGCAATTTCTGCGGTTTCGAGGTCGCGGATCTCGCCGACCATGATCACGTCCGGATCCTGACGCAGGAACGAGCGCAAGGCCTGGGCGAAATCCAGCCCTTGCTTGGGATTGACGTTGACCTGGTTGATGCCTTCCATGTTGATTTCCACCGGGTCTTCGGCAGTGGAAATGTTGATGTCGACGGTGTTGAGAATATTCAGCCCGGTGTACAGCGACACGGTTTTACCCGAGCCGGTGGGGCCGGTGACCAGGATCATCCCTTGCGGCTGTTTCAGCGCGGCCATGAACAGGGTTTTCTGGTCCGGCTCGTAACCGAGGGCGTCGATGCCCATCTGCGCGCTCGACGGGTCGAGAATCCGGATCACCACTTTTTCGCCCCACAAGGTCGGCAAGGTGTTGACCCGGAAGTCGATGGATTTGCTTTTCGACAAGCGCATTTTGATCCGCCCGTCCTGCGGGCGCCGACGTTCGGAGATGTCCAGACTGGCCATGACCTTGAGCCGCGCGGCGATGCGTCCGGCCAGTTGGATCGGCGGTTTGGCCACTTCGCGCAGGATGCCGTCGGTGCGCATGCGCACCCGGTAATTCTTTTCGTAAGGTTCGAAGTGCAAGTCGGACGAGCCGCTTTTGATCGCGTCCAGCAGCATCTTGTGGACGAAACGCACGACTGGCGCATCGTCGGCGTCCTGCCCGGCAATCGAGTCCTGATGTTTGTCGTCGACCGCTTCGACGTCGAGGCCATCGAGGTCAACGTCGGCCATTTCCTCGAGACCGCTGGTGTGGCTGTCGAAAAACTTCTCGATGGCGTCGCTGAGCTTGTCGTCCTCGACCAGAATCGCTTCGGTGCTCAGGCCGGTGCTGAACTGGATGTCGTTGATCGCTTGATGGTTGGTCGGGTCGGAAATCCCCACGAACAGTTTATTGCCGCGCCGCCAGAGCGGCAGGGCGTGGTGCTGGCGCACCAGTTTCTCGCTGACCAGGCCTTTGGGTTGAGTTTCCTTGTCGAGGCAATTGAGGTCGAGCAGGGCCATGCCGAAATGTTCCGAGGCAATCTCCGCGACCTGACGGCTGCGCACCAGTTTGTTTTGCACCAGGTAGCTGACCAGCGACAGGCGATTGCGTTGGGCCTGCAGATACGCCTGTTGCGCGCTTTTCTCAGTGAGCAGTTCGGCTTGCACCAATTGCTTGGCCAGGCCGGTGAGGGCGATGTCGTTCATGGGAATCCCGGACGCAGACAGTTCATGACTTATAGCCTAGTCAACGGAATGAACCAAACCTGCGGGGTTGAGGTGACAAAAAGTGTCAGATAGTGCGGTTAGAAGCTGTAGGAAGCGTCGCATCGGTGCCTTCGCGCCCTGTGGGCGCGGCGCTGTGGGCTTGGCATGGAGCGTGCTGGGGTTATGTCAGATCATGAGATTCCGACTCATGCATGGAGATTGTCTATGAATAACCAAAAAGGTTTTACCCTGATCGAGCTGCTGATCGTGGTGGCGATCATCGGGATTCTGGCGACGTTTGCGATTCCGCAGTATTCGAAGTATCAGGCTCGGGCCAAAGTGACGGCGGGTATTGCTGAAGTGTCGGCGCTCAAAGTGCCTTACGAAGATGTGATCAACGCGGGTTCCGCTGATCCGACGCTTGCAAACGTTAACGCTGGTGTGGCCGCGACGCAGAACTGCACCCTTTCAATGACAGGTACTGTCGCAGCAGGTACTGGCACGATCGTTTGCACATTGGTAAATGCGCCGGCTCCAGTATTGGGCAAGACGATTACCTTGAGTCGAAGTGCAACGGCCGGCTGGACTTGTGCGACTACTGCTGCCAAGGACTATTCGACTACCAGTTGCCCAGGCGTCTAAACCTGATGATGTAATCGATACCCCGCCGTGACTGGCGGGGTATTTTTTTATGCTGATTTCGCCATCCCGGCCCTACAGAAGAAAACCCCGACAATTCATGGCCTTAGGCCTGCTGCAAAACCTGCAACTTGCATGTCGATAATCACCGTCTCATGCAAATTGCATGATTCTGTAAATCACACTAATTTCTAACTCGTTGTTTTATAAGGATTTATTGCCTGTCTCAAAGTTGGCACAGCGTTCGCAATATATCCAGTAACCCTGCTGAAGAGACTCTCAGCAGACTTTATAGAAAAACAGGAGTTACTCGTATGAAGAAGTTCGCTATTGCTACTGCTACCGCGCTGACCCTGACCATGGCTGGTGCAGCTTTTGCACAAACCACTACTACCCAGGCCCCGATGACTCTGGCGGCTGGTGAAGTGACACAAGCCAAAGAAGCAACTTCCGATACCTGGATCACCACCAAAGTCAAAGCTGATCTGGTAACCGAGAAAGGCATTCCTGGTTCCGACATCAAAGTCGAAACCAACAAAGGTGTTGTATCGCTGTCGTCGACCGTCGCTGTGACTGAATCGCAGAAAGACGTTGCAGTTGCCATCACCAAGAAAATCAAAGGCGTCAAAGCGGTATCCGCTGACGGCCTGAAAGCCGAGTAAGGCAAGACTTCTCGCCTGAACCGGGAGAAGGGTGCGGCAGACGGGCCGGGTAATACGTCTGCCACCTCTGAAGTGTTCATGCGAAAGGCCACAAGGACGTGGCCATTACAGGCCTCCGCCATTCGTGTCGGGGGCCTGTTCTATTGTGGGCGCTGCAAAAACATCGGGCCGCTGCAAAACCCCTGTAGGAGCGAGGCTTGCCCGCGAAGGGGCCGGCACATTCTAAACCTGTTTGACTGACACATTGCCTTCTCGGGCAAGCCTCGCTCATACAGGTATCGCGTTCCTACAGTGGGGATGTGTTGCCGTTGTAACGGGGGATTCAGTTACCGCGCTTGCTGTTGATCTGCCGGAGCCGATTGCCTTCGAAGCGCAGGTATTGGTACATCCCGCCGTTCGGGCCGTAGGTCCATTCCTCGACCTGAAACTCTTCGCGGCGGTTGGCGCTGCGCTTGTAGCCCAGCAAGTCGCGGCTGACCGGTTCGCCGCATTTCTGCAGCACTTCGCTGGAGCGATCGTCGACGCTGATCAACTGGCTGCCACAGCGCAGCGTATCTGCCGCCGCAGCCTGACTGGCTGCCAGCGCGAGTCCCAGACCCATCAGCCATCGCGCGTTCATCATTCGGCGTCCAAATGCATGGGCGTAATCACCCGGCCATCACTTTCCGCCTGACCGAGTTGCGCGTCGATAAAGTAAACACGTTCGTCAGCCAGCTGCGCCTTGTCGACCAGGAAATCCTTGATGCTGCTGGCGCGTTCCTGACCCAACTGGCGCAACAGCACGTCGCTGCCGCTCCAGAACTTGATCACTTCGGCGCGCATTTTCGTCGTGCGTTCTTCCTTGCCCAAATCCTTCCATTCCGCCGGCGGCTGAGTTTTCAGGCGCGTGCGGTAAATGCCTTCCAGCAGCGGCGCTTTCTCGCCGTCCGGTACTTCCAGCAGCGAAGCCTGAGCCGGGACTTTATCGCCGCGACGTTGGAGCATCTTGTAATAGTTGTATTGGTATTCGCGTTCCAGTCGTTGCTCGGCAATCAACGGGCCGTCGCTGTTTTGCGCGGCGGTGCCTTCGATCTCCAGACGCAGCGCCGGACGCTCTTTAAGCGCGCTGGAAAGTTTGACCAGCGAGGCCTCGGCGTCTTTGCTCAATTCACTCGAACCCGGCGCAAACGAAACAGTGCCAAGGTCTTGCGAACCGCCGCCGGTGATCAATCCGCCAATCATTTTGAACGGTGCCGCCGCAGCCTTGACGATCAGGTTGCGCAGGGTCTGCCAGACAATCGGCATCACGCTGAACTGTGGATTGTTGAGGTCGCCGGTCACCGGCAATTCGATGGAAATCTTGCCGTCGACATCTTTGAGCAACGCGATTGCCAGTTTCAGCGGCAGGCTCACGGCGTCCGGGCTGTCGACTTTTTCGCCGAGTTGCAGTTGTTCGACCACAACCTTGTTTTCAGCCTTCAACTGACCTTTGGTGATCAGGTAATGCAGGTCGAGATTGAGCCGCCCCTTGCGGATGCGGTAACCGGCGAACTTGCCGGAGTAGGGCGTCAACGTCGTCAGCTCGACCCGTTTGAAACTGGTCGCGATGTCGAGGCTGGCCATCGGATCGAACGGGTTGACCGCCCCTTTGATCGTGACCGGCGCGTAGCGGTCGACCTTGCCTTTGATGTCGACCGTGGCCGGTTTCCCCTGACGGCTGTCGATGGTGCCAATCGCACCGTTGAGCTGCTGCACCGCCGTGGCGAAGTTCGGCGTCAGGCTGAAGTCGGCGAAATTCGCCGAACCGTCATTGATCGCCACGCCGCCGACGCGAATCGCCAGCGCTTTGTCTTTGCCTGCCGCCGGTTTCGCTGCGGCGGTTTTGCCTGCGGAATCGGCCGGTTGCGGCACCAGCAAATCATCGACGTTGGTGGTGCGGTCGTCGTTGATCATGAAGCGCACGTAGGGTTGGAACAGGTTGACCTTGTCGATCGACAGGCTGTCGCCGTGCTGATAATTCAGGCCTTCGAGCACCAACTGCTGCCACTTGAGGAAGTCGCGGGTTTTCAGGGTGTCGAGCGTGTGCAATTGATCGACCTGGGCACGGCCGGTCACGCTGAATGCCAGCGGCTCGGTGCTTTTCAGATCGACCGCGAGGTCACTGCCGAGCATGCCGCTGCGCAGTTCCAGGCGAATGAACGGGGTGATGTAGGACTGCGCGACGCGCAGGTCGATGTCTTTGGTCTGCACATTCAGCTTGGCGCTGACCGGTTCCAGATTGACCTGGCCGTCGGCGGTGATCTTGCCTTGCTTGCCGACGCCGGTGTCGAGTTTGAGCTTGAAAGGCGAGCCGTTGAGGCTGTCGAAGTTTTGCAGGTCGAGGTTCAGCGGGCCGACTTCCAACGGCACCGGCGGCTGCGCCTTGCGGTCCTCCAGATGCACCTGGTAATTGCGCAATTGCACATCTTTGAGCAGCACTTGCCACGCTTTGCTCGGCGCGGCGGCTGGCGGCGGTGAATCGGCAGCGGCCGGTGCGGTGGCGGGTTCAGCCTTGGCTTTGGCGGCGGCTTTCGACGGCTGGCTGGCGAACAGTTTCTGCCAGTCGAGTTGGCCATCGGCTTCCAGCGCGGCCCAGGTTTCGAGTTTGTTGCTGCGGATCTTGCCGACCACCACTTGTTGCTTGGCCAGATCGATGCTGGTGTCGCTGACGTCGAGGCGTTCCAGGCGCACCAGCGGCCGACCGTCCGGGGCATTGATGGCGAACGGCGCAACGCTGACCGCCACGTTGTTCAGTTGCAGCTCGGTTTCCTTGGCGAGGTTGAGCTTGTAGTCGGTGCTCAGGTTCAGCACGCCGTTTTCCAGGGCCAGCGGCAGAGCATCGCGCACATATGGCCACCAGACTTTCATCTGGCCGTCAGTGACTTTCAACTTACCTTCGGAAGCAATCGGGATCAGGCTGAAATTGCCGGTCCAGTCGATCTGCCCACCTTCCGGCCCCGCCGCGACCAGGGTCATGTCGGCGTTGTCGTCGGGCAGGGTGCTGAGGTTTTTCAGCTCGAAATCGAGTTTGTCGTAGAGGAATTCGATCGGCTCGCTCGGGCGCGCGTCCTGAAAATGCACGTAGCCGCCGGCCAGTCTGATTCGCTCCACGCGCAACGGGAACGGCTTGGCATTCGGGTCGGCGGGCGTTGGTTCGCTGGCGGGGATTTTGAACAGGCCCAGCAGATTGAGCTTGCCGTCCTTGCCGAAGAGGATTTGCGTTTTGGGTTTGTCCAATTCGATGTCGGAGAGGTGCAGCGCCTTGGTCCAGAGACTGTCGAGTTGCAGGTTGGCGTAAAGCCGTTCGAAGCCGACTTGCTCCTTGCCCGGTTCGCCGATGATCAGGCCCCACAAGGTCACTTCGAGGCTGAACGGATTGAGTTCGATCCGCTGAATATGCGCAGGGGTCGTCGCGTAATTGGCCAACTGCTGGTTGGCGATGCGCAGGGCAATGCCTGGCAAAATCAGAAATCCCAGCAGGCTGTAGAGGGCCAGCGCAGTCAACAGGGCGCCAAGAGCGCGAATCAATCCTTTGGGCATGTGCGGCTTCATATGTCTGATCGGAGTGCCTTGGAGTATGGCACGCGATTTCGGTTCCGAAGTGATCGCCGTTGCGCAGGATTGTTCAGCCGGTTGCGTAGGAATACGGACGCGCGGTTCAGAGTTGCAGAATCAGCGTCTTCAGCGGCGGTTGCTGGTCCAGCGACGGGAAGTCCGCGCCCGGGGTCATCACCGACCATTCACGCACCGGTCGCCCAGCCTTTTCGGCGCAACGCAGCACTTGTTCGCGCCAATCATCCATGCTGACTTTTGCCAAATTGTTGCAGCAGATCAGCACGCCGTTATCGGCGGTGGTCAGCAGCGCAGGCTTGAGCAGGCTCTGATAGTCGCGCAACAGGTCAACGGTGCCGAACGCGCTCTTGGCCCAGGCCGGCGGGTCGAGCAGCACCAGATCGTACTGACGCTGTTCCAGACGTTCATAGCTCGGCAGTTTTTGCCCGCGCCGCTGGCTGATCGGCAGGCCGGCCAGTTGGCGGATCGCCGGGAAGTAATCGGATTGAATGAATTGCATGGCCGGCAGCTGCGGATTGAGCAGACCGTTTTCGCGACCGACCGCGAGGTTACCTTCGGCAAAGTCGAGGTTGCACACTTCGCTGGCGCCACCGGCCGCCGCACTCAGGCCGACGCCGCAGGTGTAGGCGAACAGGTTGAGCACGCTTTTGTTGTGGCTGTGCTGCTTGACCCAGCCGCGGGTGTTGCGCAGGTCGAGGAACAGCAGCGGATCTTGCCCGGCGTGACGCCCGCGCACTCGATAGTTGAGGCCCCATTCGTGGCCGATCAGGTCTTGCAGCGCGGCTTCGTCGGCGCGGTACACGGTGTCTTCGCGGTCGATGCGCGAATTGCCCCGCGAGCGGTCGTTGTAGACCAGCAGGGTTTCGAAGCCCAGGTGTTGATTGACGGTTTGGTGGATGTGCAGCAGCGCGTCACGTTCCAGCGCCTGGTGGAAACTTTGCACCAGCAATTGCGGGCCGTAGCGGTCGATGGTCAGGCCGCCGGCGCCTTCCTGGCTGCCATGAAACAGGCGATAGCAATCGGTGCCTTGCTGATGCAGTTCGGCCAGCAGGTCCTGGCGATGATCGAGGGCGGCGCGCAGCGCCTGATTCAAGGAAGACATGCTGGGCGCCTTGCAGGATGAAGTAATTTGGCGCGGGAGTTTAACAGCTTGGCAAGGAACCGAGGTGCTGCCATCGCGAGCAAGCTCGCTCCCACACTGGTTTTGTGGCGTACACAAAATGGGCGATCAGCAAAGATCCTGTGGGAGCAAGCTCACTCCCACACTGGTTTTGTGGCGTACGCAAAATGGGCGATCAGCAAAGATCCCTGTGGGAGCGAGCTTGCTCGCGATGCTTTTGGGTTTTGGTCAGTTCAGCAACCCCATGCGCCGCTTCGCTCGTTGCACCGAACCATTGCGCATGGCCCAGCGCAGCATTGGCGCGCTGCGTTTGACGCTGGCGCGAATCAACTGGCGTTGCAGCGGGGGCTGATGCACGCCGAGCATATCGCTCGCCCAATCCGGCAGCAGGTCGATGCCGGCCTGCATCATCATTGCGCCAAACGGCTTGGCCATGCGGCTGGGCGCGGGCGCATCCAGCAGCAAGCGCAACACCTCGCGACTGCGGGCGTCGCACAACAATTTCGGGCGAATACGTTGCAGATAATCGGCGATTGCCTGCCGGCTCTTCGGCACATCGCGCGCACCGAGGCGCTCGGCGATCACGGCGATTTCCGCGTAATAACGGTCCTGATCGGCCAGCGACAACTGCGGATTTCGATAACGCAGATGCGCCGCCAGAAAGTTGCTGACCTCGGCCACATGCACCCACGTCAGCAAGTCCGGATCGCTCGCCGCGTACGGGCGACCATCCGCCGCAGTGCCAACCACTTGCAGGTGAATGCTGCGCACTTTCTCGATCAGCCAGTCGGCGTCCCGGCGTGAACCAAAAGTAGTCCCGGCGATGAACTGACTGGTGCGCCGCAAGCGACCGAGCATGTCCTGGCGAAAATTCGAGTGGTCCCAAACCCCGGCCAGCGCCAATGGGTGCAGGGCTTGCAGCATTAACGCAGTGATCCCGCCGATGAGCATGCTGGTGAAATCGCCATGCACCTGCCAACTCACCGAATCGGGGCCGAACAGTCCGGGATCGCCCTTGGGGTTTTCCAGATCCAGTTTGCCCAGCGACAACCCGGTCAGGCTCATCAGCTGGTTTTCGATGCGTGTACGAATGAATTCCATGGCAACTCAGTGGCGAAAAAAAGGCGCGGCCAGCAGTGGCCGCGCAGACTTTTTGAAACAAGCGATTACTGGTTCAGGCGCTTCTCGACCAAATCCGTCACCACGCCTGGATCGGCCAGGGTCGAGGTGTCGCCGAGGCTGTCTAGTTCGTTGCAGGCGATTTTGCGCAGAATCCGCCGCATGATCTTGCCCGAACGGGTTTTCGGCAAGGCCGGCGCCCATTGAATCAGGTCCGGTTTGGCGAAGCTGCCGATTTCCTTGCTGACGTGCGCCAACAGTTCTTTTTTCAGTTGGTCATTGGGTTCGGTGCCGTTCATCGGTGTGATAAACGCGTAAATGCCCTGGCCCTTGACGTCGTGCGGGTAACCGACCACGGCGGCTTCGGCAATGCTGTCGTGCAGCACCAGCGCGCTTTCCACTTCGGCGGTGCCGATGCGGTGCCCGGAAACGTTGATCACGTCGTCGATGCGCCCGGTGATCCAGTAATCGCCGTCCTCGTCGCGGCGGGCGCCGTCGCCGGTGAAGTAATAACCGGGATAGGGTTTGAAGTAGGTTTCGACCATGCGTTGCGGGTCGCCGTAGACGCTGCGGATCTGCGCTGGCCAGCTCGATTTGATTGCCAGTACACCGGCGCCGGGGCCTGTTATTTCCTTGCCGACTTCATCGAGCAACACCGGTTGTACGCCGAACATTGGTTGGGTCGCGCAGCCCGGTTTGATTCTTTGGGCGCTGACCAATGGGCTGAGCATGATGCCGCCGGTTTCGGTCTGCCACCAGGTGTCGACGATTGGGCAGCGCTGTTCGCCGACCGCATTGAAGTACCAATCCCACGCTTCCGGGTTGATCGGCTCACCGACACTGCCGAGTAATCTGAGGCTCTGGCGCGAAGTTTCCTTCAGCGGTTCGGCGCCTTCGCGCATCAGCGAGCGCAGGGCGGTGGGCGCGGTGTAGAAGATGTTGACGTGGTGTTTGTCGATCACTTGCCAGAAACGCGAGCTGCTCGGGTAGCTCGGCACGCCTTCGAAGATCAGCGTGGTCGCGCCGTTGGCCAACGGGCCGTAGACGATGTAACTGTGGCCGGTGACCCAGCCGACATCGGCGGTGCACCAGAACACTTCGCCGTCGCGGTAATCGAGCACGTATTTGAAAGTCATCGCCGCTTGCAGCAGATAGCCGCCGGTGGTGTGCAATACGCCTTTGGGTTTGCCGGTGCTGCCGGAGGTGTAGAGGATGAACAGCGGGTCTTCGGCGTCCATCGGTTCGGGCGGGCAATCGTCGCTGACGTCGCGCAGGGCCTGGTGATACCAGATGTCGCGGCCATCGACCCAGGCGACTTCGCCCTGGGTGTGCTCGACGACGATCACTGTGCTGACATTCGGGCAACTCAGCAGTGCTTGGTCGACCTTGTCCTTGAGCGGCACGAACTTGCCGCCACGCACGCCAGCATCGGCCGTAATCACGGTGCGGCAATCGGCGTCGAGAATGCGGTCACGCACCGAGTCCGGTGAAAAACCGCCGAACACCACCGAGTGCACCGCGCCAATTCGCGTACACGCGAGCATGGCGTAGGCGGCTTCGGGGATCATCGGCATGTAGATGCACACGCGATCGCCTTTCTTCACGCCACGGCTTTTCAGCACATTGGCCAGCCGACAGACGTGATGGTGAAGTTTTTTGTAGGTGATCAGCGCGGATTCGGCGGGGTCGTCACCTTCCCAGATGATCGCGACTTGGTCGCCGCGTTCGGCGAGGTGGCGGTCGATGCAGTTGTAACTGACGTTGAGCTTGCCACCGGCAAACCAGCTGGCTTCGCCGGTTTTCAGGTTGTAGCGCTGGACGGTTTGCCACGGTGTGCTCCAGTCGAGGAACCGGGTGGCCTGTTCGGCCCAGAAGGTGCTGGGGTGTTCGATGGATTGTCTGTACAGGCGCTGGTAGTCGTCCTGACTCAATTGTGCAGCCCGGCGCACGGCATCGGCTTTGGGGAACGTGCTGATATCGAACATGACGGTTCCTTATTCTTGTTTTGCGACAAGGATAAAGATGCGCCGAGTGACGAATGGGTTCAAGGCCCGAACATAAACACCACCCTGTAGGAGCGAAGCTTGCTCGCGAAGCAGGCGACGCGGTGTATCAAGTACACCGCGTCATCGTTCTTCGCGAGCAAGCTTCGCTCCTACAGGATTCAGGCCGTTAGCCGCGGTGACGGCCGCGGAAGTAGTTGATCAGGCCCTGGGTCGAAGCGTCGTCAGCCGGGGTTTCTTCGCTGCCGACCAAACGGTTGTAGACGCCTTTGCCCAACTCTTTGCCCAGCTCCACGCCCCACTGGTCGAAGGCGTTGATGCCCCAGACCACGCTTTGCACGAAAACTTTGTGTTCGTACATCGCCACCAATGCGCCGAGACGACGCGGGCTGATGCGCTCGACTACCAAGGTGTTGCTCGGACGGTTGCCCGGGATCACCTTGTGCGCAGCGACCTTGTGCACTTCTTCTTCGCTCACGCCTTTGTCGCGCAACTCGGCTTCGGCTTCGGCCAGGGTCTTGCCCAGCATCAGCGCCTGGCTCTGCGACAGGCAGTTGGCGTACAGCCACTGGTGGTGGTCGGCCACCGGGTTGAAGCTGACAATCGGCACAATGAAATCGGCCGGGATCAGTTGGGTGCCTTGGTGCAGCAACTGGTGATAAGCGTGCTGACCGTTGCAACCGACGCCGCCCCAGATCACCGGGCCGGTATCGGTGGACACCGGCGTGCCGTCCTGACGCACGCTCTTGCCGTTGGATTCCATGTCCAACTGTTGCAAATGCTTGGTGATGTTGCGCAGGTAATGGTCGTACGGCAGGATCGCGTGGCTCTGCGCGCCCCAGAAGTTGCCGTACCAGACGCCGAGCAATGCCAGCAGCACCGGCATGTTCTGCTCGAACGGCGCGCTCTGGAAATGCTGGTCCATGGTGTAGGCACCGGAGAGCAATTCCTTGAAGTTCGACATGCCGATGGCCAGCGCAATCGGCAAACCGATGGCCGACCACAGCGAATAACGACCGCCGACCCAGTCCCACATCGGGAAGATGTTTTCTTCACGAATACCGAACGCCACAGCCGCCGCGTTGTTGCTCGATACGGCGATGAAGTGACGATACAGCTCGGCTTCCGAACCGCCCTGAGCCAGATACCAGGCGCGAGCGGCCTGGGCATTTTTCAGGGTTTCGAGGGTGTTGAAAGATTTCGACGAAACGATAAACAGCGTGGTCTCGGCGCGCAGCTTCATGGTCAGTTCGTGGAACTCACTGCCATCGATGTTCGCCAGGTAATGGCAGCGAACGCCTTTTTGCGCGTAGGACAACAGCGCTTCGGAGACCAGCTCCGGGCCGAGGAACGAACCACCGATGCCGATGTTGACCACGTCAGTGATCGGCTTCTCGGTGTAACCGCGCCAGAGACCATCGTGGATGCGGCCCACGAGGTCAGTGATCTGGTTCAGCACCTTGTGCACTTCGGGCATCACGTTGACGCCGTTGACCGACAACTTGTCGCCCACCGGACGACGCAAAGCGGTGTGCAGCGCCGGACGGCCTTCGGAAGAGTTGACGATTTCGCCGTCAAACAGCGCTTTGATCGCGCCTTTGAGGTCGACTTCGTTAGCCAGGCCCACCAGCAGGTCGCGGGTCTCGGCGTTGATCAGGTTTTTCGAGTAATCGAGAAACAGACCGCAGCTGCTGAGGGTGAATTGAGTGAAGCGCTGCGGGTCGGCATTGAAGGCTTCGCGCATGCTGAAATCCTGCATGGCTTGGCGGTGATCTTTCAACGCTTGCCAGGCGGGCAGAGCGGTAACGTCGTGAGGAGTGCGGTAGTACGCCATCGCTGCGGTTTTCCTTTTTACTTGAACGGCCTTTTGATCACGATAAATCCCGGAGCGCTGCGGTGGGGCGTCCGGTCAACTGCGTCGACACGATTTCATGGCGCAGGGCGAATACAGTAAACCTCGCGCTGCGATCTGTCTTGACTTTGTCTGACCCGTTGCCGGTACTTTTTTATACAACGAAGGGAAAAATGTCCGACCAACGGGAGGGAGGGCAATACAAAATCCACAGTGGGAGCTTGCTCCCACAGGGGCGTGGCGTTGCCAGGGTTATGCGTCGAGGTTCAGGTGCAGGTTGTCGATCAACCGCGTGGTGCCGAGGAACGCCGCGACCAGAATCACCAGATCGCGATCCTGCGCAGTCGCCGGGCGCAACGTCAGGGCGTGACGGATTTCCAGATAGTCGCTGCGCAAACCTGCGGCTTGCAGCTGTTGGACTTGCGCGGCGATCAGCGCCGGGTAATCGCGATCACCTTGTTGGATCGCCTCGGCAATTGCCGTCAATGTCTGGTAGACCACTGGCGCGGTGGCGCGTTGTGCTTCGTCGAGAAAGCCATTGCGCGAGGACAATGCCAAACCATCGGCGGCGCGCACGGTCGGTTCGCCGATGATCTGGATCGGCATGTTCAGGTCGTGCACCAGCGCGCGGATCACCGCCAGTTGCTGGAAATCTTTCTGACCGAAGATCGCCAAGTCAGGCTGAACCATGTTGAACAGTTTGCTGACCACGGTCGCCACGCCTTCGAAATGCCCCGGACGGCTGGCGCCGCACAAGCCTTCGGACAATTGCGGAACGCTGACGCGGGTCTGGCCGGTCATGCCGTCGGGGTACATTTCTTCGACGGTCGGGGCGAACAACAAGTGGCAACCGGCCTGCAGCAGTTTTTCCTGATCCGCCGCCAGGGTTCGCGGGTATTTGTCGAGGTCTTCGCCGGCGCCGAATTGCAGCGGGTTGACGAAGATGCTCGCAACGACGAAATCGGCGCGTTGCGCGGCTTTGGTGATCAGCGCGACGTGGCCGCTGTGCAGGTTGCCCATGGTCGGCACGAAGGCAATGCGCTTGCCTTCACCGCGAGCACGGGCGACGGCGGCGCGCAGTTCGCGGACGGTTTTAACAGTGTTCATGCAGAGAATCCGTGTTCGATACCAGGGAAAGTCACCGCTTTGACCTCGGTGACGTAAGCGCCAAGCGCCGCTTGAATGCTGACTTGGCCGGCCATGAAGTTCTTCACGAACTTTGGCACGCGGCCGGTGATCGACAGGCCGAGCATGTCGTGCAAGACCAGCACCTGGCCATCGGTGTCGCTGCCGGCGCCGATGCCAATCACCGGGATGCCGACGGCTTGGGTGATTTCCTGCGCCAGTTCGCTCGGCACACATTCGAGCAGCAACATGCTGGCGCCGGCCTGCTCCAGCGCGATGGCATCGGCACGCATCTGCCGCGCCTGGTTCTCGCTGCGACCCTGGACTTTATAGCCGCCCAGAATGTTCACCGATTGCGGGGTCAGGCCCATGTGCGCGCAGACCGGGATGCCGCGCTCGGCGAGCAAGCGAATCGAATCGGCCAGCCACAATGCCCCTTCAACCTTGACCATGTGCGCACCGGCCTGCATCAGCAGCGCGCTGTTGGCCATGGCTTGTTCGGTGGTGGCGTACGCCATGAACGGCAGGTCGGCGAGGATCAGTGCATCGCTGTTGCCGCGTTTGACGGCGGCGACGTGGTAGGCCATTTCTGCGGTGGTCACGGGCAGGGTGCTGTCGTGACCTTGCAAAACCATGCCGAGGGAGTCGCCCACCAGCAGCACTTCGACACCGGCCTCGTTGCAGGCGTGGGCGAAAGTCGCGTCATAGCAGGTCAGCATGGTGATTTTTTCACCTTTCTGCTTGAGGCTCTGGAGCGTGGTCAGGGTGATGGCTGGCATGTAAGAAATCCTCGTTCAGGCGCTATGGAAACTACTGCGAGTAACGCGCGTGATTCTTCATTTACTCAGGCGCACGGTCTTTTTGTCGTGCTTATAAGGCCTGGATTGCGCCCTTGGCGCCGCGTTGGCGGCAGCGGGACGCCTATAGTCGTGAGGAGAACTCGGGAAGTCAATTGCGTGTGTTACCGGGTTGTTACGTGCGGGGTGTTACCGGAGAAATAAACAGCTGTAGGAGCAAAGCTTGCTCGCGATAGCGTCAGGTCAGACAGGATTGGGGCTGAATCCTGGACCGCCATCGCGAGCAAGCTTTGCTCCTACAGGGTTAGCGTGAAGCTTGGGGGATGCGTTCGAGGCCGATGAACGGGCAGGCTGCCAGCAGGTCGGTGAGGGTTCTGCCATCCGCCAAACGCAAATCCGCCGGCGCCAGTTCGGCCAGTGGATAGAGGACAAACGCGCGTTCCTGCAGATGGTAATGCGGGACCTTGAGGCGCGGCTCGTCGATCAGGCGATCGCCAAACAGCACAATGTCGAGGTCCAGCGTGCGCGGCCCCCAGCGTTCAAGGCGCTCGCGGCCCTGAGAGTTTTCGATGGCTTGCAGCGCATCGAGCAAGTCCAGCGGCGCGAGTGAACTTTCGAGGGCGGCGACTGCGTTGGTGTAGCGCGGTTGCCCGGGGAGCAGCGAATCGCTCTGATAAAACGCTGAAACCGCGACCAGTTCGGTGTGCGGCAATCGCGCCAGCGACTCGATGGCGCTGCGCAATTGTTCGGCGGGGTCAGCCAGATTGCTGCCCATGCCGATGTAGATGCGTTCCATCACTTACTCGCCCGTAGCGCTCGGGGCGCCGGCCGCGCGTTTACGCTTGGCGCCGCCGCTGCGACGACGTTTGCGCGGTGCGCCGGTGCCGTCGTCCTTGCCGCTGAGGTCACGAATCATGTCGCGACGTTCGCTGTCGTTGGCGTCCTGATAATCGGTCCACCATTCGCCCAGGCCATCGGTCTGCTCGCCGGCGCTTTCGCGCAGCAACAGGAAATCGTAACCGGCGCGGAACCGTGGGTTGTCGAGCAACAGGTCGGCGCGTTTGCCGCTACGGCGGGGCAGGCGTTCCTGCATGTCCCAGATTTCGCGGATCGGCATGGTGAAACGTTTTGGAATCGCAATGCGCTGGCACTGTTCGGCAATCAGCTCGTGCGCCGCTTCCTGCATCGCCGGAATCGGCGGCATGCCACGTTCCTGCAGGCGCAACACGCGCGCCGGCAGCGCTGGCCACAACAGTGCGGCAAACAGGAACGCCGGGGTTACCGGTTTGTTCTGCTTGATCCGCAGGTCAGTGTTGATCAACGCTTCGCTGATCAGCGTGTGCGTGTACGTCGGGTTGTATTCCAGGGCCTCGGCGCTCGCCGGGAACAATGGATCAAACAACTGCAAGTCGACCAGCATCTCGAAGGTGTCGGCGGCGTGGCCGGAGAGGAACAGCTTGAGCACTTCTTCGAACAGCCGCGCCGAAGGAATTTCGCGCAGCATCGGCGCGAGATCGCGAATCGGCGCGGCGCTGTGTTTTTCGATGCCGAAGTTCAGCTTCGCGGCGAAACGCACGGCTCGCAGCATGCGCACCGGGTCTTCCTGATAACGCTGCTTCGGATCGCCAATCAGGCGGATCAGGTGATTGCGAATGTCGTGCACGCCGTTGGCGTAATCGAGAATGCGCTCGCTGACCGGATCGTAATACAGGGCGTTGATGGTGAAGTCGCGACGTTGTGCGTCTTCTTCCAGCGTGCCGTAAACATTGTCGCGCAAGATGCGCCCGCTCTCGTTGCGGGAAGACTGGTTGCTGTCTTCCTCTTCATCGTTTTGCGGGTGGTTGGCGCGGAAGGTCGCGACTTCAATGATTTCGCGACCGAAGTGGATGTGCACCAGTTTGAAGCGACGACCAATGATCCGCGCGTTGCGGAATTCGGCCCGTACTTGTTCAGGGGTGGCACTGGTGGCTACGTCAAAATCTTTCGGCGTGATGCCGAGCATCATGTCTCGCACACAACCGCCGACCAGATAAGCCTGGTAACCGGCGTTCTGCAGGCGTTCGACGATATTCACCGCGTAACGGCTGAATTGGCCCTTCTGCAGCGAATGTTGGCCGCTGTTGAGCACTTCAGGCGTGCTGCGGATGTGTTGCGTAGGACGCTTGGGAGAACGGAGTGACTGGAACAACTTCTTCAGCATGGGATGCACTGTTTGAAGGAATGTTCGGCCATAACCAGGAATGACCGCATGATGGGCCGGGATTCTAGCATTTAGTCGGGGGATGGTGTAGGAAGCTGCGAAACGGCGTGAAGGACGCTGCTCGCGTGGTGGTTCTGGTGATGGTGGTGGTGTAGCAGCTGCCGAGCCTGCGAGGCTGCGTTCGGCTGCGAAGCAGTCGTAAAACCTGAAACTACGGTGTGTCTGACGGAATGAGGTGCCTGTTTGCGACGGCTTCGCCGCCGAACGCAGCCTCGCAGGCTCGGCAGCTGCTACATAGCAACGCGAATACCCATAACGCGAGTGCGGCAGGGCGCGAATACTCATAACGCGAATCACCCACAACGCGAATACGCCGCCGTGAATGCACCACAACTTAAATCGCAGAAACTACAAGGGGAGCCGAAGCTCCCCAAGAAGTAGTTGCATGCTCTATTTTTATTATTGGTTTCGGGCTTTTTGTTTTTGTTAAGTGCCCTCGCCATGAAGATTTTCCTTCATGACCCTCCCAATCGGGAGCCAAGAGCAAACGGATTGCTTTGGTCGCTGTGCTGCAGTGATCTTGCGATCCAACCAGTTCAGGCTCTGTCTTAGGACAGTTTTTGTTGTTCTCGGCCTGGTCGTGGGGCAAGCCCCAAATACAACGCCTCTCCAAAAGAATCAGTTAGCTGCGCCTCTCGCCGTCTTGTTTTTATTGTGCGTGAGTCGATTCGTCTTATTTTTATTGTCTTGTGCATTGCTTGTTATTGTTCTTGTACCAAACATATAGCAGGGTGCGTGCCAACTTTTGCCATGTCCAGCAAAACAAGGGCTAAGCCGGTTTTCGAGGGTTTTTCGAGGCACAAAAAAACCGGGGCTTCGTTACCGTAAGCCCCGGTTCTGTTACGTGGAAAAACTGAGGTAACAGTTTTTCCGGCAAGTCACGTGTTACCCGCACACTCGACAGCTGCCGTTCAGCTCTCGCTGGCCACGCCGGTTTTGCGTCGCGGAATGCCCAGGCGCTGGCGGCGTTCCCACAGGCATTTGCGGCTCACCCCGAGTTTGCGCGCCAGTTCGGTCTCGGTCATGTGGTCCTGATGCTCGAGAACGAAGTGCTGGAAGTAGTCTTCCAGTGACAGGTCTTCGGTCGGCTCATGGCTGTTGTTACCGGCGGCGTTGCCTTGTTGCGGCGGCAGACCGATGAAATCGTCGTCTTCCAGATCGCTCAGTTCGATGTCGATGCCCAGCAACTCGGCAGAGATTTCCGGGCTTTCGCACAGGATCACCGCGCGTTCGACCGCATTCTCCAGTTCACGCACGTTACCCGGCCAGCTGTAGTGACGAATCGCCTGCTCGGCATCCGGGGCAAACTTCAGGTCGGTGCGGTTGACCCGCGCGCTCTGTCGCGCCAGGAAGGCATTGGCGATTTCGTTGACGTCGGCACCACGCTCGCGCAGGGCGGGCAGTTTCAGGGCGATAACGTGCAAGCGGTAATAAAGGTCTTCGCGGAACTGGCCGATCTTCGCCAGGCTCTTGAGGTCGCGGTGCGTTGCAGCGATCAGGCGTACATCGACCTTCTGCGACTGCACCGAACCGACCCGGCGAATTTCACCTTCCTGCAACACCCGCAGCAGACGGGCCTGGGCTTCGAGCGGCAATTCGCCGATTTCATCGAGGAACAACGTGCCGCCGTCCGCCGCTTCCACCAACCCCGCACGCCCGGCGCTGGCACCGGTGAATGCGCCTTTCTCGTGGCCGAACAGTTCGGACTCGATCAGGCTTTCCGGGATGGCCGCGCAGTTCACCGAAATCATCGGCGCCTTGGCGCGTTTTGACAGGTTGTGCAGAGCGCGCGCCACCAGTTCTTTACCGGTGCCGGATTCGCCCTGAATCAGCACATTGGAATCGGTCGGCGCGACTTTGCGGATCTTGCTGTAAAGATCCTGCATCGGCGGGCACGAGCCGATGATGCCGATCTCGCCGTTGCTGTTATCGATGCCCGGTTTGGCTGCGCCAGTGCTGGCTTTGCCAACCACCGGCTCACCGACGACCGGCGCCGATTGACGATCACGCAGAATACGCGCGACAGCCTGGAGCATTTCGTCGTGATCGAAAGGCTTGGCGATGTAATCCACCGCGCCCATCTTCATCGAATCGACCGCCGAACGCAGGCTGGCGTAGCTGGTCATGATCAGCACCGGAGTGCCTTGGCCGAGCTTGATCAACTCGGTGCCCGGTGCGCCAGGCAGGCGCAGGTCACTGACGATCAGGTCAAACGTGGGAATGCTGAAACGCTCTTGTGCTTCCTGCACGGATCCGGCTTCGCTGACCTGATACTGGTTACGTTCCAGCAGGCGGCGCAAGGCGGAGCGGATAATTGTTTCGTCTTCGACGATCAAAATGTGCGGCATTGATTCGATACTCTCGACGGTCTCAGTTCACAGCGGACGTCGCTTCGACATGACGCGGTAATGTCACCCGGATACGGGTGCCGCGTTGGCTTTGAACATCAGCCGGGCTGTCGATGGTGATTTGTCCATAATGCTCTTCAACGATGGAATAGACCAGTGCAAGGCCCAGACCGGTGCCTTCGCCAGGATCCTTGGTGGTGAAGAAGGGTTCGAACAATCGGTCCATGATGTTCTTCGGAATTCCGCTGCCTTCGTCTTCGACGATCAAATCGACCGTATGTTCGCCGGCTTCGCTTTTGACCCGCACTGCGCTGTGCGGCGGTGAGGCGTCGCGCGCGTTGGAGAGCAGGTTGATCAACACCTGGGCGAGCCGCTGCGGATCGCCTTCGACCCAGTGATCGGGGTCGCACAGGTTGTAGAACTGTACTTCGAAGTTGCGCCGATTGAGGGCCAGCAGGCCGATGGCATCCTGCGCCACTTCCGCCAGACAAACCGGTTCGTCGCTGTGCTGATGGCTGCCGGCGTGGGCAAAACTCATCAACGACTGGACGATGCGCGACACGCGTTTGGTCTGCTCGAGAATCTGCCCGCTGATCTCGGTCAGCTCGGCGTCTTCCTCGCGCTCCTCGCGCAGGTTCTGCGCCAGGCACGCGATCCCGGTGATCGGGTTGCCGATTTCATGGGCGACGCCCGCCGCCAGTCGGCCGATGCTCGCCAGCCGCTCGGAGTGCACCAATTTGTCTTCGAGCATCTGCGTTTCGGTGAGGTCTTCCACCAGCAGCACCAAACCACTGTTGCCCGGCGCCAACGGCTCATCAATCGCCGCTTTGTGCAGGTTCAGCCAGCGGGTCTGGCCATCGAGGGCCAAATGCTGTTTGTGCAAATGTTCGTCGGGCAGATTGATAAAACCCTGGAGCAACTCTTTCCACGGATCGCCAATCGTACTCAGGCGCGAACCGACCACCCGCTGCGCGGCAATCCCGGTCAGCTCCTCCATGGCTTTGTTCCACATCAGGATCTCTTGATCCTTGGCCAGCGAGCAGACGCCCATCGGCAATTCCTGCAACGTTTGCCGGTGGTAACGCCGCAGCGCATCGAGCTCGGCCGCGAGGCCGGTCAGGCGCGAGTGGTAATCCTCGAGCCGGCTTTCGATGAAGTGAATGTCTTCGGTCACATAGTTTTCGCCGCCCGCCTTATAAGGCAGGAAGGTTTCAACCATGTCCTGGGCAACGCTTGGGCCCATCAACCCGGACAGGTTGGCCTCAATGCGGTCGCGCAAACGGCGCAAGGCGTACGGGCGACGCTCATCGAACGGCAGATAGAGATCGCGCAGGGCTTGCTCGACTTCCTTCTGCGCGGCTTTCGCGCCCAACGGTTTGGCCAGTTGCGTGGCGAATTCCTGCGGCGAAGCGGCGTGCAGCTCGCGGCGCTGCGGGCGCCGAACGTTGTCGACGGCGCAGGCTTCGGCGGCGCTGGCCTCTTCCGGGCTGGCGTTGGTGAACAGCGAAATCAAAGTGAACATCAGCACGTTGGCGGCCAGCGAGGCAATCGCCGCCATGTGCCAACTGGTGTCGTCGAGCACGTAAATCATGTTCAGCAGCGGAATGTAGAAACCCTGCAGATTGCCCACCAGCGGCATCAACATGGTCACCAGCCACACCAGAATCCCCGCGAGCAGGCCGGCGATAAAACCGCGCCGGTTGGCGGTCGGCCAGTACAGCACCGACAACACGCCCGGCAAAAATTGCAGAGTGGCAACGAACGCGACGATGCCGAGATTGGCCAGATCCTGCTCGGCGCCGAGCAGCAGATAAAAGCCATAACCGGCCATGATGATCGCGACGATCAGCGCGCGGCGGGTCCACTTCAGCCAGCGGTAGATATTGCCTTCGGCCGGCGGTTGATACAGCGGCAGCACCAGGTGGTTGAGCGCCATCCCCGAGAGCGCCAGCGTGGTGACGATGATCAAACCGCTCGCCGCCGACAACCCGCCGATGTACGCCAGCAACGCCAATGCCTTGCTGTTGGCGGCGATGCCGATACCCAGCGTGAAGTATTCGGGATTGGTCGTGGCGCCGAGTTTCAAACCGGCCCAGAGAATCAGCGGCACTGCCAGGCTCATCAGCAACAGAAACAGCGGCAGGCCCCAACTGGCGCTGACCAGCGAGCGCGGGTTGAGGTTTTCGGTAAAGGTCATGTGATACATGTGCGGCATCACAATTGCCGAGGCGAAGAACACCAGCAGCAGCGTGCGCCATGGACCTTCCTGCAACGGCGTGTGCAGGGCGGCGAGGGCGGTCTGGTTTTGCAGCAGCCACAATTCCAGCTGTTGCGGGCCGTCAAACACGCCGTACAACGCGTACAGGCCGACGCCGCCGATGGCGATCAGCTTGATCACCGATTCAAAGGCAATCGCGAACACCAGGCCTTCGTGTTTCTCGCGCGTGGCAATGTGCCGCGAGCCGAAGAAAATCGTGAACAAGGTGATCAGCGCACAGAAACTCAGGGCGACGCGGTGCTGTACCGGTTCGCGGGTGAGGATGCTGATCGAATCGGCCACCGCTTGAATCTGCAACGCCAGCAGCGGTAACACGCCGATCAGCATGAAAATCGTGGTCAGCGCGCCGGCCCAGGTGCTGCGAAAGCGAAACGCGAACAAGTCCGCCAGCGACGACAACTGATAGGTGCGGGTAATTTTCAGGATCGGGTAAAGCAACACCGGCGCCAGCAGAAATGCGCCGGAGACCCCGAGATAACTCGAAAGGAAGCCGTAGCCGTACTGATAGGCCAGGCCGACGGTGCCGTAAAACGCCCAGGCACTGGCGTAAACCCCGAGCGACAGCGTGTAAGTCAGCGGGTGGCGAATGATCGCGCGCGGGATCATCCCCCGTTCGCTGATCCAGGCTACGCCGAACAGCACCGCCAGGTACGCGGCGCTGATCAGGATCATCTGGGTCAGGCTAAAGCTCATCGGCATCTTTTTGGCTCTGCAGGATGAAGGTCACGACGATCAGAATCAGCCAGAGCAGATAAGGGCGATACCAGGCGCCAGTGGCGTCGATCCACCAATCCATGATGGCCGGGGAGAACAGGTAAATCCCCACTACCAAAAGCAGGACCAAGCGATAGATGTACATCCCGGCCTCTCTTGTTTATGCGCGTGCCCGAAAACGTGCGGCGATGGTAACGGATGGCGGCGCGACTGCAAGTGCCATCACAGCAGTTGCGCCTCGGGCAGCGCCAGTGTGCGCGGGATCTGCGTGGCATCCCAGTGCGCGATGCCCCAGTTCAGCAGTTCGCGCGGCGAGGCGTAAGCCAGTTCGCTGCCGGGATTTTGCCCCAGCGCCCGCAATGCCCGCAGCAACAGCGGAGTTGCCTGATCGGCGGCCAGCGGTGGCGAGCGATAGGATTTGCCGAGTTTGTGGCCGTCCGGCTGGGTAATCAGCGGCACGTGCAGGTAACGTGGTTGCGGCAGGCCGAGCAGTTCTTGCAGATAGAGCTGTCGCGGCGTCGAGTCGAGCAAATCGGCACCACGGACGATGTCGGTGATGCCTTGCCAGGCGTCATCGAGGACTACCGCCAGTTGATAGGCGTAGAGCCCGTCGCGGCGACGAATCACGAAATCGCCAACGTCGCGGCCCAGGTGCTGGCGGAATTCGCCTTGCACGCGGTCGGTGAAGTGGTATTCCAGCTCCGGCACGCGCAGGCGAATGGCGGCGTTTTCGCTGGCATGTCCGGCGTTGCGGCACAGGCCGGGATAGATGCCGTGATAAGGCTCGAGTTGTTTGCGCGAGCACGTGCAGGCGTAGGCCAAGCCCTGATTGAACAGGCGATTGAGCACTTCGGCGTAAGCGTCATGACGCTCGCTCTGGCGCACCAGTTCGCCGTCCCATTCGAAGCCGTAGCTGTGCAGTGCATCGAGAATCGCCGCTTGCGCGCCCGGTTCTTCGCGTGGCGGATCAAGGTCTTCCATGCGCATCAACCAGCGACCACCCACCGAGCGGGCATCGAGGTAGGAGGCGAGGGCGGCAACCAGCGAGCCGAAGTGCAAATGGCCACTGGGCGTGGGAGCGAAGCGCCCGATGTAGGGGGGAGAGGTAATAGTGGTCATAAGCCCCGATATTAGGCTGTTCAATCGTTATGGGCACGGCTCGAAGCCGCCATCGCGAGCAAGCTCGGCTTCCACAAAAGCATTTCCCCTGCGCCCCTGCCCTGTAGGAGCAAAGCCTGCTCGCGAAGGGGCCATCATCTTCAACACTCATGTCGCTGACAAACCGCCATCGCGAGCAAGCTCGGCTCCCACAAAAGCGCGACACCGCGCCCCTGCCCTGTAGGAGCAAAGCTTGCTCGCGAAGGGGCCATCATCTTCAGCACTCATGTCGCTGACAAACCGCCATCGCGAGCAGGCTCGGCTCCCACAAAAGCGTGCCAACGCTCCTGTAGGAGTGAGCCTGCTCGCGAAAGCGGTTGGACATTCAACACTGATGTCGGCTGACACACTGCAATCGCGAGCAGGCTCACTCCTACAAGGGATCGCGGGGGGTGGCAAATTTCACAAACAAAAACGGAGCGTTCGCACGCTCCGTTATTGGTTCAAGTCGCCATTACTTGCCGACTTGCTTTTCCTTGATTTCCGCCAGGGTCTTGCAGTCAACGCACATATCGGCGGTAGGGCGGGCTTCCAGTCGCTTGACGCCGATCTCGACGCCACACGACTCGCACCAGCCATATTCTTCGTCTTCGATCAATTGCAGCGTTTTGTCGATCTTCTTGATCAACTTGCGCTCACGGTCGCGGGCGCGCAATTCAAGGCTGAATTCTTCTTCCTGGCTGGCACGATCTGCCGGGTCAGGGAAGTTGGCCGCTTCGTCCTTCATGTGATCAACCGTACGGTCGACTTCCTGCATCAAGTCCTGTTTCCACTTATTCAGGATCTTGGTGAAGTGAGCGCGCATGGGCTTGCCCATGTACTCCTCGCCCTTAACTTCTTTGTAGGGTTCGAAGCCGCTGATCGACTGGTTTTGCTGCTTTGCTTGGGTGGGCATGAAATGGACCGCCTCTACTCTTGTAATCCATTGCGCAGGATTGCTCCATCACCGACACCTGCCGGCCCTGCGGCTGCAAGCGGGCGAACTTACCAGATCAAAACGGGCCGCGCTACTCCCGGATGTCGCAGTAGTGGCGCGCGGTGCTTGCAAATGATTGCAAAGCCTTGTCTGGTGGTGCTGGAGGCCTGATCAAATATTGATTTTAGTCAAACCTGAGACACGCGCTTGTGTCGTTCATGACCCCGGTTCTAACGGCTCTGACCGCTTTAGGTTCTCGCTCGTTCCAGTGCATGGGTAGAATCGGTTTTTTTCACCGTTGAAGGAAGGCCAATGGCTCAGCCCTACAGTGCGCGCAGTCGTGCGATCGAACCGTTTCACGTGATGGCGTTGCTGGCGCGGGCCAATGAATTGCAGGCCGCCGGACACGACGTGATCCACCTCGAAATCGGCGAGCCGGACTTCACCACCGCCGAGCCGATCATCCAGGCCGGCCACGCCGCGCTGACGGCAGGTAAGACCCGTTACACCGCCGCGCGCGGGATTCCTGAATTGCGCGAAGCGATTTCCGGTTTTTATCAACAGCGCTACGGGCTGAACATCGACCCACGAAGGATTCTCATCACCCCCGGCGGCTCCGGCGCGTTGCTGCTGGCCAGCGCGTTGCTGGTCGATCCAGGCAAACACTGGCTGCTCGCCGACCCCGGTTACCCGTGCAATCGGCACTTTCTGCGACTGGTCGAAGGCGCAGCGCAACTGGTGCCAGTCGGCCCGGAGGTGCGTTATCAACTGACCCCGGACCTGGTAGCGCGGCATTGGGACCACGACAGCGTCGGCGCGCTGGTCGCCTCGCCGGCCAACCCGACCGGTACGCTCCTGACTCGCGATGAACTCGCCGGTCTGTCCGCCGCGATCAAACAGCGTCACGGCCATCTGGTGGTCGACGAGATCTACCACGGCCTGACTTACGGCACCGATGCCGCCAGTGTTCTTGAAGTTGATGACAGCGCATTTGTGCTCAACAGTTTTTCCAAGTATTTCGGCATGACCGGCTGGCGCCTCGGTTGGCTGGTGGCGCCGGAAGCGGCGGTCAGCGAACTGGAAAAACTCGCGCAAAACCTCTACATCAGCGCCCCGAGCATGGCCCAGCACGCTGCGTTGGCCTGCTTCGAACCGGTGACCATCAGCATTCTCGAAGAACGCCGCGCCGAGTTCGGCCGTCGTCGCGACTTCCTGCTGCCAGCGTTGCGCGAACTCGGCTTCGGCATCGCCGTCGAGCCCGAAGGCGCGTTCTATTTGTATGCCGATATCAGCCAGTTCGGCGGCGATGCCTTCGCGTTCTGCCGGCACTTCCTCGAAACCGAGCATGTAGCGATCACTCCGGGTCTGGATTTCGGGCGTTATCAGGCCGGGCACCACGTGCGGTTTGCCTACACGCAAAGTCTGCCGCGTTTGCAGGAAGCGGTAGAGCGCATCGCGCGCGGCTTGAAGAGTTGGCAAGGCTGATGCGCTTTTCTCCTCCGCTCGAAGAAGGGCGTCTGATCCGCCGCTACAAACGTTTTCTCGCCGATATCGAAACCGTTAGCGGCGAGTTGCTGACCATTCACTGCCCCAACACCGGCTCGATGCTCAATTGCCAGGTCGAGGGCGGGCAAGTCTGGTTCAGTCGCTCCAACGACCCGAAACGCAAATTGCCCGGCACCTGGGAAATCGGCGAAACCCCGCAAGGCCGGTTGTTTTGCGTGAACACCGGGCGCGCCAACGGTTTGATCGAAGAAGCGTTGCGCGCCGGCGTGATCAGCGAACTCAACGGCTTCACCGAACTGCGGCGCGAAGTGGCCTACGGACAGGAAAGCAGCCGCATCGACTTCCGCCTCGATTACCCGAGCGGGCCGGCCTACGTCGAAGTCAAAAGTGTCACCTTGGGTTACGACGGCACGGCAGTGGCGGCATTCCCCGACGCGGTGACCCAGCGCGGCGCCAAGCATTTGCGCGAACTGGCACATCTGGCCCGCGACGGCATTCGCGCGGTGCAGTTGTATTGCGTCAATCTCAGCGGCATCGAAGCCGTGCGTCCTGCCGAAGAAATCGATTCGGCCTACGCCGACGCGCTGCGTGAAGCGGTGGCGTGCGGGGTGGAAGTGCTGGCGTATGGCGTGCGTTTGAGCCACGAAGAGATGCTCGTGGATCGGCGCCTGGACGTGTTGCTCAACGGCTAAACGCTGACCCAGATGCCTTGCGCGTCTTCGCGGGAGGCCACCGCTGTCAGCGATTGCCCGGCGCACGGGCCGGAAACGCATTCGCCGTCCTCGATCAGAAACAGTGCGCCGTGGGTGGCGCACTGGATCAGGCTGTTGCTCTGGTCGAGAAACTGGTCCGGCGTCCATTCCAGGCTGACGCCACGGTGCGGGCAGCGGTTGAGATAGACGTAGACCTGAGCACCACGGCGCACGGCGAAGAGCTTTTGCCCATCGATATCAAACCCGCGGCTGCTGGCGTCGGCCAATTCCTCGCTTCTGCAAAGAAACTTCATGTCTATCCTCAAGTGTCGCGCCGCGTGACTGGATGTGTCCGGGCTTGACGTGCAAATGCAAACAATTATCAAATGGCCGCCCGCCCACGGGGCGCTCGCCGGATGCCGAGGATACTTGGCCTGCCCGCCGGATGCCCGGGAAAACCTTTCAAGGAAGCTGTTTATGCGCCTGAGTACCCGCGTCGTTGGCTTATGTGTCGGGCTGCTCGTCAGCCATCAGGCGACGGCGGCTGAGTTGCCGCAACGCTGGGTCAGTGCCGGCGGCGCCTTGTCAGAGTGGGTCAGCGCGCTGGGCGGCGAGGCGAAACTGGTCGGCGTCGACACCACCAGCCAACATCCGCAATCGCTGAAAAACTTGCCGAGCATTGGCTATCAGCGCCAGTTGTCGGCGGAAGGCATCTTGAGCCTGCGCCCGCAAATTCTGGTCGGCACCGAAGAAATGGGCCCGCCGCCGGTGCTCGCGCAAATTCGCAGCGCCGGGGTCGAGGTCGAGTTGTTCTCGGCGAAACCGGACGTTTCAGCCTTGCAGGGCAACCTCACGCACCTCGGCAAGTTGCTCGGCGCCGAGGATCAGGCCTCGCAAGCCTTCCAGCGTTATCAACAGCAACTCGATCAACAGCAAGCCCGCGTGACTGCGGCGCAGGTTAAACACAAAGCTCCGGGCGTGCTGTTGTTGCTCGGGCACATGGGCGGCAAACCGATGATCGCCGGCAAGGACACCGCCGCCGATTGGCTGCTGCAACAGGCCGGTGGCCATAACCTGGCGACGCACACCGGTTACAAACCTTTTTCCAACGAATCGCTGGCCAGCCTCAATCCTGAAGTGCTGGTGTTCGCCGATCGCGCACTCACCGGCGAAGACGCTCGCGCAGCGCTGTTCAAGGAAAACCCGATCCTGTCTTCATCCCGCGCCGCCAAGGCTGGCCGCGTGATGGAGCTTGACCCGACATTGCTGGTGGGCGGCTTGGGGCCACGGTTGCCCGAGGCGCTGAAAAGGCTGTCCGACGGTTTTTATCCCGGCGCGACCGGCCAATGACCACGCTGGTCAAACCCCGCGCGTTGTTTATTGGCTTGAGTCTGCTGTTGCTGCTGGCGATCTGGTTGTCGCTGGCGCTGGGGCCGGTGAGCCTGCCGCTGCTCGATACCTTGCGCGCGGCGCTGCGGCTGATCGGTTTGCCGATTGCGCCGCACGGGCTGGAACAGGCTGAACTGATACTCGGGCAAATTCGCCTGCCGCGCACTTTGCTCGGGCTCGCGGTCGGCGGGGTGTTGGCGCTGTCCGGGGTGGCGATGCAGGGCTTGTTTCGCAATCCGCTGGCCGATCCCGGTTTGGTCGGCGTTTCCAGTGGCGCGGCGCTCGGCGCGGCGATCGCGATTGTCGGCGGCTCGGCGTTCGGCGGTTTGCCGGAAGCCTTCGGGCCGTATCTGCTGTCGTTGTGTGCGTTTATCGGCGGGCTCGGCGTGACCGCTTTGGTCTATCGGCTCGGGCGGCGGAACGGCCAGACCAACGTTGCAACCATGTTGCTGGCCGGTATCGCGCTGACCGCGTTGGCCGGCTCGGCGGTGGGTTTGTTCACCTATCTGGCGGATGACGCGACGCTGCGCACACTGACGTTCTGGAACCTTGGCAGCCTTAATGGCGCCAGTTATTCACGGCTCTGGCCGTTGCTGTTGGTCACGGCTGGCGTTGCGTTGTGGTTGCCGCGGCGGGCGAAAGCGTTGAATGCATTGTTGCTCGGTGAGTCGGAGGCCGGTCACTTGGGCATTGATGTTGAACGGCTTAAACGCGAACTGGTGTTTTGCACCGCGCTGGGCGTCGGCGCTGCGGTGGCGGCGGCGGGGATGATCGGGTTTGTCGGGCTGGTGGTGCCGCACCTGGTGCGCTTGCTCGCCGGGCCGGATCACCGGGTATTGCTGCCGGCCTCGTTGCTGGCCGGCGCGAGTTTGCTGCTGTTCGCCGATCTGGTGGCGCGTCTGGCGTTGGCGCCGGCCGAGTTGCCGATCGGCATTGTCACGGCGTTTATCGGCGCGCCGTTCTTTCTGTTTCTGTTGCTCAGGAAGCCTGCCTGATGTTGCGCACGGAAAACCTGATGATCCGCCGGGGCAGCAAAACCGTGCTCTCGGGCATTACCCTCGAACTCAAACCGGGCGAAGTGCTGGGCGTGCTCGGCCCCAACGGCGCCGGCAAAAGCACGTTGCTCGGGGCGTTGTGCGGCGAACTGCAGGCCGCTGAGGGCCAAGTCTGGCTCGATAAGCGTGAGTTGCGCCACTGCAGCGGCGTCGAGCGCGCGCAGCAACTGGCGGTGTTACCACAAGTGTCGACGCTGGATTTCGGCTTTCGTGTCGAGGAAGTGGTCGGCATGGGCCGTTTGCCTTATCAGAGTGGGCGTGTGCGCGACGCGGAAATTGTCGCCGCCGCGTTGGGCGCTGCCGATGCCGGGCATCTGAGCGGTCGCAGCTATCTGGCGTTGTCCGGCGGCGAACGGCAACGCGTGCATCTGGCGCGAGTGTTGGCGCAACTGTGGCCGGGCGAAGCGGGGCAGACTTTGCTGCTGGACGAGCCGACGTCGATGCTCGATCCGCTACATCAGCACACCACGCTGCAAGCCGTGCGCGAGTTCGCCGATCGTGGCGCCGCCGTGTTGGTGATCCTGCATGATCTGAATCTGGCGGCGCGTTATTGTGACCGTGTGTTGCTGCTCGAAGGCGGGCGCCCGGTCGCGCTGGATACGCCCGAGCAGGTGTTGCAACCGCAACTGCTGAAAGCGGTATTCGGTCTCGAAGTATTGGTGCAACCGCACCCGGAGCGTGGGCATCCGCTGATCATCGCCCGCTGAGCATTGCCACGAGGTGAGAACATGCGAGGGATTTTGCTGTTGGCGGCGTTGTTGCTGAGTGCTTGTCAGCATGTTGCGGCGCCGCCGCCAGTCACCGGGGAGATTCGCGATCTGCACAATGGTCAGTCACTGACGGCGCAGGAGTTGCTCGCGCGATTGGCCAGACCTGAGCGGCTGATCGTCGGCGAGCAACATGACAATCGCGATCACCATCAACTGCAATTGTGGCTGCTGCAAGCGTTGGGGCAGCGCCGTCCGCAAGGCAGTTTGTTGCTGGAAATGCTCACGCCCGATCAACAACCGCGCGTCGATGCGCTGCGCCGTGCGCCAACCCTGCCGAATGATTTGCCCGGTGCGCTGGCCTGGCAACCGGGTTGGGACTGGGATTTGTACGGGCCGATTGTGCGGTTTGCGCTGGGCCAGCCTTATCCGTTGCTGGCGGCCAATCTGGATAACCCTGAAATGCGTGCCTTCTATAAGCAGCCGCCAATGTTGAACGGGGCGCGTTCCAATGCGCCGGCGGTGAAAGAGGTGTTGCTGGAGCAGATCCGCGAATCGCATTGTGGCCTGCTGCCCAAATCGCAGATGCCGGCAATGCTCGCGGTGCAGCAGCAACGTGACCGGCGCATGGCCGAGCGGTTGATCGCTGCGCCGACGCCGTCGCTGTTATTCGCCGGTGCATACCATGCGCGCAAAGACGTAGGCGTGCCGCTGCATGTGCTCGACCTCGGCGAGCGTGAAGCGCCGACGGTATTGCTGCTGGCGGAGCGCGGCAGTCAGGTGACGGCCGCGATGGCTGATTACGTCTGGTTCACCCCGGCCACCCCGGCGCAGGACTATTGCGCGCAAATGCGTGAGCAAATGGCCAAGTAACCATTCACCGCTTGGTGCCGGACGGTAAATCGCAGGCAAAAAAAGACCCGGCAAGAGCCGGGTCAAATAACCGTGATTAGCCTGATGAGGAGATAATCTGAGAGTCCGAACCAAGGGCTTTTCAGAATATCGACCAGTCTCGCGACCAGTTGTGATAATCATAGCGATTCTCATTACCAAGTCAACAGCTGATTCTCCATTTATTTGCCGATGGCTTCAAAGCCCCGTGATCATTGGGCCTTAGCCAGTTTCTTCAGCGAACTCAGCTGGGTGACTTGCTGGTTGAGCAATTCGATTCGCCGCGCCATGCTCTCTATCAAGCTGTGGGCGATCTTCGGATTGCTCTGCGTCAGGCTGAGAAATTGATCCTTGGGAATCAGCATCACCGTGCTCGGTTCGCAGCTGATCACACTGGCGCTGCGCTTCTCGCCAGTGAACACCGCCATCGCCCCGAAAATCTCATCCTTGGGCACGTCGCCGACCTTGTGGCCGTCGACAAATGCCTCGGCGTGGCCGCTTATGATGACGAACACGTGGTCCGCCACATCGCCCTGATGGATCAGCACTTCGCCGCTGGCCACGCGTTTGAAACCGTTGTTGCTGCGAAACTCAGGCGGCTTCAGGCGCGCGACCGCGTCGGACAGCAGGGCGGTCTGGCCCAGCAGGTATTGCAGGAATAACTCCGCGCGCCCGGTGTCGGCATAAATATGCTGGAACACTTCTGCGCGCGAGTACGGAAGCAGCGACAGCGGCCCATCGCTGCGCAATCGCCAATACGGCCATTCGACGTCCTGGCGCAGACCGAGCAGATCACCTTCGTGCAGATAAAACAGCGCACGTTCTTCGATGCAGCCGTGGAGCAATCCGCTGTCGAGCAAAAACAGCTGATCGTCGGGCAGCAGTGTGGCGAGGTCATCGACCGCCGCAAACGCCAAGGCCGGGCCGCAGGGCGATAAACCCTCCAGCAAGCGCGAAGGCAAATTTTGCAGGCGATTGATCAATGTGTCGGCGTGAGCCGGTTGTTCCCCGAGCAAGTACATGGCGATGGCGCCTGTTCAATTCTTGTGGCGTGAGGAGATCGCTTCGAGTTGTTTGTTCAGGGCTTCCTTGCGTTCAGCGGGGATGTCGTTCCAGTGCACGTCCATCAGGGCGCCTTCGATGGCATACAGCAACACCTTCGACGCCCGAAACCCGCGCGTGCGCACGGCGCGATAAGCGTCCACCGCCCCCAGGCGGCGCAGGTCCGAAGCGCTGTGGATGCCCACGGCGTGCAGCCACTGCGCCGACGTCTTGCCCAGATTCTTCAGGTGTTGCAGTTCATCATTCATCAAGCCTCCTTGCGACGGCCGAATGGTGGGTGGGCGAGCCTTTGAGGAGTGTAGCCATCAGTAGGAAAAGCGTGATTGTTTGGTCGCTTTTGTCGCAAAAGCTTCTAAGAAGGGGAATTTTGCAGCGTAGGAGAATTCTGCGGACGCAGAAAAGGAGGGCGCGGCAATCCCCTGTAGGAGCGAGCCTGCTCGCGAAAGCGGTTCAGCATTCAACATGTATGTTGGCTGATACACCGCTTTCGCGAGCAGGCTCGCTCCTACAAGGAAGCGTCGCGTTTCAGCGAGTGCGATAGCGCAGGCGTGTACCGAAGTTCATCGACATGAGGATTTCGTCAGCACTCAGCTCGGGCGGAAAGTAGGCGCCGGAGATTTGCGCATGCGCCAGGCTTGCGCCTTCCAGCGATGCGTTGCGAAAGTCGATGCCGCGCAAGTCGGCGGAACGGAAGTAGGCGTCGGTGAAGTCGATGCCATCGGCGTTCAACTCACGCAGGTCGAGCCCACGGAAATCGCCACCGACCATATCGATCGGGCCGTCCGCCGGGCGTTCGTTGTTAAAACCTGTGATGTCGTCTTTGTGCAGCAAGGCATAAAGCGGGGTGTCGAGAAGTTTCGGCTGGCTCATGTCACATCACCTGTTGGTTTTATGACGCCAGTATAGTGCCACTATTTGACGGCCGTGAAGCCAGAGCAGGCTCCACGGCCGAAATAGTTTCTTACAGACCTGGCATGCGCTGACGAATCTGCGCAACGACGCTGTCGAGGGTTCCGCTTTCGTTGGTTTGAACGCGTTTGCTGCAGAGAATCTCGGCCGGCGTCAGCGCTTCACGGCTGGCTTGCTGGTCAGCGATAACGGCCAGATTGGCGTCGGACGGATCCTGTTTGTCGGCCTGACGCAGCGCCAGCCATGTTTCGATCACGGCTTGCGGCGCGTTGCAGTCGAGAATCAGGAACGGCGCGCCGGTGGCCTCGGCAATCTTCGCCGCGCCATCACGCTGCGCGCGTTTGAGGTAGGTCGCGTCGATGACTACCGGAAAACCGGCGCGCAGGATGGTCGCGGCGATCTCATGCAGGCGCGCGTACGTCTTGGCGCTGGCGTCGGCGCTGTAGATGCCGGCGTGCGGATCGTTCTGTACGGTTTGCTCACCAAACAGGCGCTTGCGTTCAACATCGGAACGCAGGCGAATCGCCCCCAGCGCTTCGACCAGACGCATGGCGACGCGGCTTTTGCCGACGGCCGACACGCCGTGGGTAATGGCCAGGAAACGCGAAGGAATGATGCTGTAGCTTTCGGCCAGATTCGCGTAGTTGCGGTACTGGCGCAGGGTGGTGGCGCGCTGCACAGGATCGGCTTCGGCCGGCATGCTGAACAGGCTGACTTTGGCGCGGACCAGCGCGCGATAGGCTTTATAGAAGTTCAGCACTTCGAGGCCCTGGTAATCGCCGGTCAGCTCCAGGTATTGGCTGATGAAACGCCGCGCCAGGCTTTTCAGACCACGGTCTTCGAGGTCCATCGCGAGGAAGCCGGTGTCGGCGTAAACATCGGTAAAACGAAACGGCTCGTTGAATTCGATGCAGTCGAAAATCACCACTTGGCCATCGATCACGGTGGCGTTGCCCAAATGAATGTCGCCATGACATTCGCGGGTAAAACCATCGGCCTTGCGCTGGGCGAACAGTGGCTTGAGGCGTTCGAAGCTGCTTTCGGCCCAGGCTTGCAAGGCGTCGAGCTGCAGCAGATCAGCCTTGTCGCTGAGGAACGGGCGGATTTGCTCGAAGTTCTGCCGCACTGGCGCCATCACGCTGTCCGGGGTGCCGGCGTCATGTTCAGCCGGGACTTTCGGCGCAGTGAGGTGGAACTGGGCGATTTGCGCGGCCATCTCGTCGATGTGCGCGGTGGTCAGTTCGCCGTTGGCTTGCAGGGTGCTGAGCAATTGGCTTTGCGGGAACTGACGCATCTTCAGCATGAAATCGATCGCTGGGCCATCACCGCCGATTTGCGGGGCCTCGGCACTGCCGGTGATTGGCAACACTTCCAGATACAAATCATTGGTCAAACGCTGGTTCAAACGCAGCTCTTCGCCACAGAAATGCTCGCGGGCGTCGACGTTGGTGAAGTCGAGAAAGCCGAAATTCACCGGTTTCTTCACTTTATAAGCAAACGGGCCTGTGAGGATGACCCAGGAAATGTGGGTCTCGATAACCTGGAACCCGTCGACGGGATGCGGGTAGAGGGCCGGGTTTTGCAGGGCGGCGATCAGGGACTGGCTCACAGGCGATCCTTCAAAGTGGGAGAAATTTCAAGGTCGCCATTATGGCTGCAAGTCCGCCTGACGCAAACCTCGGAGGGCGCCTGTTGAGGATGAATAAAGTGCGTATAATCCGCCGCCATGACTCGTACTCGATCCCCTCGCAGCAAAAAAAAACCACCTTCCAAGGGCATGAGCCCCTGGCTGAGCTGGGCCATTAAACTCAGCCTGGTCGGCCTCGTCGTGCTCGCCGGGTTCGCGGTGTACCTCGACGCGATTGTCCAGGAGAAGTTTTCCGGCAAGCGCTGGACCATTCCGGCCAAGGTTTACGCACGGCCACTGGAATTGTTCACCGGGCAGAAGCTCAGCAAGGAAGACTTCCTTACCGAACTCGATGCCTTGGGTTATCGCCGCGAAGCCGTGAGCAACGGCCCCGGCGCGGCGGCGGTCAGCGGCAATACCGTCGACCTGAACACCCGTGGCTTCCAGTTTTATGAAGGCCTGGAAAAAGCTCAGCCGGTGCGCGTGCGCTTCTCCGGCGACTACGTGGCCGAGCTGTCCGCGACCAACGGCTCGAAGCTGTCGGTGGTACGCCTTGAGCCGCTGATGATCGGCGGGATTTATCCAAAAAACCTCGAAGACCGGATTCTGATCAAGATCGATCAGGTGCCGCCGTACCTGCTCGAAACGCTGGTCGCGGTGGAAGATCGGGATTTCTACAGTCACTGGGGCGTGTCGCCGAAGTCGATTGCCCGCGCCGTCTATGTGAACACCTCGGGCGGCAAGATGACCCAGGGCGGCAGTACGCTGACGCAACAATTGGTCAAGAATTTCTACCTGACCAGCGAACGCAGCCTGACCCGCAAACTCACCGAAGCCATGATGGCGATGCTGCTGGAGCTGCATTACGACAAACGCGAGATTCTTGAGGCTTACCTCAACGAAGTGTTTGTCGGCCAGGACGGTCAGCGTGCGGTGCACGGTTTTGGTCTGGCCAGCCAGTTCTTCTTCGGCCAACCGTTGTCCGAGCTGAAATTGCACCAAGTGGCGTTGCTGGTGGGGATGGTCAAAGGGCCGTCCTATTACAACCCGCGTCGCAATCCTGAACGCGCGCTGGAACGGCGCAATCTGGTGCTCGACGTGCTTGAGCAGCAAGGCGTTGCCTCGGCCGAACAAGTGGCGGCGGCGAAAGCCATGCCGCTGGGCGTGACCACGCGCGGCAAATTGGCGGACAGCTCGTTCCCGGGCTTTATCGACTTGGTCAAACGGCAATTGCGCGATGACTATCGCGACGAAGACTTGACCGAAGAAGGCCTGCGGATTTTCACCAGTTTCGATCCGATTCTGCAGATGAAAGCCGAGGCCTCGGTGAATGACACCTTTAAACGCCTGGCCGGGCGCAAGGGTTCGGATGACGTCGAAGCGGCGATGGTCGTGACCAACCCGGAAACCGGTGAAGTCCAAGCCATGATCGGCAGCCGTCAGGCGAGTTTCGCCGGGTTCAACCGCGCGCTCGATGCGGTACGGCCGATTGGTTCGTTGATCAAACCGGCGGTGTATCTGACGGCGCTTGAGAAACCGAGCCAATACAGTTTGACCAGTTGGCTGTCGGACGACGCTTTCTCGGTGAAGGGCGCGGACGGGCAAGTCTGGAAACCGCAGAACTACGATCGTCGCTCCCACGGCACGGTGTTCCTGTATCAGGGGTTGGCGCATTCGTACAACTTGTCGACCGCGCGTCTCGGCCTGGAGCTGGGCGTGCCGAACGTCCTCAAGACCTTGGCGCGACTGGGTGTGACGCGGGAATTCCCGGCGTTCCCGTCGATGCTGTTGGGCGCGGGCGCCTTGACGCCGATGGAAGTGGCGACGATGTATCAGACCCTGGCCAACGGCGGTTTTAATACGCCGATGCGCGGGATTCGCAGCGTTCTCACTGCGGAAGGCGAGCCGCTCAAGCGTTATCCGTTCCAGATTCAGCAGCGCTTTGATCCGGCGTCGATTTTCCTGATCCAGAGCGCGATGCAGCGGGTCATGCGTGAAGGCACCGGCAGTTCGGTTTACAACGTGTTGCCCAAAACCCTGACGCTGGCGGGCAAGACCGGCACCAGTAACGATTCGCGTGACAGCTGGTTCGCCGGTTTCAGTCAGGATCTGCTGGCGGTGGTCTGGTTGGGCCGCGACGATAACGGCAAGACGCCGTTCACCGGCGCTACCGGGGCACTGCAGGTCTGGACCAGTTTCATGCGCAAAGCCGATCCGCTGCCGCTGGACATGCCGCAACCGGACAACATCGTGCAGGCGTGGGTAGATTCGCGCACCGGGCAAGGCTCTGATGCCGGTTGCCCAGGTGCGGTGCAGATGCCGTATATTCGCGGCAGCGAACCGCCTCCCGGCGCAGCTTGCGGTGGCGAAAGCCCTGCTTCCGGCGAAACGGTGATGGATTGGGTCAAGGGCTGGATGAATTAAGCAAAGAGGGTTTCAAGTGAACAAGTGGTTGATTCCAGCGGTTACCGCCGTAGCTTTGCTCAGCGGTTGTTCCAGCGTACAGCGCGGTTCGATCCCGGTTGTGGACTCCGGCAGCGCGGTGTCGAACAGTGAACGGATTTCGGCGAATGGCGGTTTCCGTCAGACCACCGTGAAACGTCCTGCGCAAGGCCAGACCCAGGCGATCCCGCAAGGCGATACCGGTGTGGTGGTGATGGTGCCGGGCGGCGGCGCAGTCAGTTCGGCGCCGATCAGCACTTCGCCGATCACTCCGGGGCCGATCACGCCGGGTCCGATTGATACCTCGCCGGTGCAATCGGCACCGGTCAATCAGGGCAGCTACAGCATGCCATCGACGCCGAGCGGGATTCCTTCGGCGAGCAGCGGCGGCGGTTTGTCGGCCGACGAGCAACTGGACGGTCCGGTACTCGCGTTGCTCACCACCGCGCAACAGCAACAGGCCGGTGGCGACCTGAACGGCGCGTCTTCCAGCCTGGAACGTGCCCAGCGTGTAGCCCCGCGTGAGCCGCAAGTGCTTTATCGCCTGGCGCAGGTGCGCATGGCTCAAGGTGATGCGCCGCAAGCCGAGCAATTCGCTCGTCGCGGTCTGACGTTCGCCAATGGCCGCCCGGATCTGCAGGCCAACCTGTGGGAATTGATCGCTCAGGCGCGTGAGAAACAAGGCGATTCCGCCGGCGCCGCACTGGCCCGTCAGAAGGCCAAGGTATCGCTGTGATGGATGCACGTTTCCCGAAGATTGCCGAGCAGCTGTTGCTGATCGAACGCGAGTTGCGGATTCAGGGCTGGTGGGATGACGTCGCGCCGAGCGCGGAAGCGTTGTCCAGTGTCGAGCCGTTCGCGGTCGACACGCTGGACTTCGAGCAGTGGCTGCAATGGATTTTCCTGCCGCGCATGAAGGCGATCCTCGAACAGGATCTGCCGTTGCCCAACGCCTCGGGCATTCAGGAAATGGCCGAAATGGTCTTCGCCGCGCGTGACGTGCAGGGCCGGGATCGGCAGTTGCAGGTGTTGCTCAAAGAGTTCGACCTGCTGATCACCGCGTCCCGCTGACGACGCGAACCCCCGTAGGAGCAAAGCTTGCTCGCGAAAGCTGTTTCACGTTCAGCACCTGTGTTGACGGCTGAATCGCTATCGCGAGCAAGCTTTGCTCCTACAGGTTTTTTATGGGCAGTTATTGGCAATTATCGGCAATCTGCTTTTGCGCCTCGGTCATGCGCTCCTGCCGCGTCTGGTCAGTCAAACGGCGCATCTCCCCGTCAATCTCTTCACGTAATCGCGGGTTGTTCTGCAACTGCGCAAGGTTCGTCCGCGCCTGTTCGCAGAACACCTTGAGCTGCGCCTGCTGCTCAGCCACCTGCTTTTTCACAGTCTTGTCGATGTCTTGCTGGTCGCCAATCACGTTGCTGTTGGCCGGCACTTTCGGCTTGCTCGCGGGCGCGGCGGGCGTCACCACGGTGGTGGAGGGCTGACCCTGCGGCGGCTGCGCGCCAAAGTGCGTAACGCCCTGGGCGTCCACCCATTTGTAGATCTGCGCCGCCATGGTCATCGGGCTCAGGGTGAGCAGCAAACTGGCGGTGATGAAAAAGGTACGCATGCCATTTCCTTGTCAGAAGTTGCGCAATTGAAGCTAACACACATGGGGTTTACGGGTTTTTTCTTGCGTTCTCATGTGCTTACTCACAATAAAGCACATAGACGGCTTGACTTGCAGAGGACGAAACAGAAGAATCCAAAGTCCGCTGTAGAGGGACTGCCAGAAGCAGACCCACTCGGCAGATCATGAGGCGCATACCCGCGCCGACCTGTTACACCCGCAACGCGTTACCTCGCGCTGGGTGGGAAAGCCCCGCAACACTTGGGACGATCCCAATACTTGCTCAGTCAGTGCTGACGTAGTCGGCGACCACCGTCGCTCATGCTCTGCCGAGAAGTAAACCTATTAAGACCCGTCCTCTTGTGAGTGGACGGTATTCTGGCGTTTTAGAGGTGAACAACGTGGAGCTTTTATCTGGCGGTGAGATGCTCGTCCGCTTTTTGCGTGACGAAGGCGTCAAATATATCTACGGGTACCCCGGTGGTGCTCTTCTTCATGTCTACGATGCCCTGTTCAAAGAACCGGAAGTGACCCACATCCTGGTTCGCCACGAACAAGCGGCTACCCATATGGCTGACGGCTATGCCCGTGCCACCGGTAAAGCCGGCGTGGTACTGGTGACTTCCGGTCCTGGCGCTACCAATGCCATTACCGGGATCGCCACTGCTTATATGGACTCCATTCCGATGGTGATCATTTCCGGCCAGGTGCCTAGCACCATGGTTGGCACCGACGCGTTCCAGGAAACCGACATGATCGGTATCTCCCGGCCGATCGTGAAGCACAGCTTCATGATCAAGCACGCCTCGGAAATCCCGGAAGTCATGAAGAAGGCGTTCTACCTGGCGCAGTCCGGTCGTCCGGGCCCGGTCGTGGTCGACATCCCGAAAGACATGACCAACCCGGCCGAGAAGTTCGAATACATCTTCCCGAAAAAAGCCAAGCTGCGTTCCTACAGTCCGGCCGTTCGCGGTCACTCGGGGCAAATCCGCAAGGCTGCAGAAATGCTCCTCGCGGCCAAGCGTCCAGTGATGTACGCCGGTGGCGGCGTAATTCTCGGGGGTGGCTCCGCACCGCTGACCGAATTGGCGAAGATGCTCAACCTGCCAGTGACCAACACGCTGATGGGCCTGGGTGCCTACCCTGGCACCGACCGCCAGTTCATCGGCATGCTCGGCATGCACGGCAGCTACACCGCCAACCTGGCAATGCACCACGCTGACGTGATCCTTGCAGTCGGCGCGCGTTTCGATGACCGCGTGATCAACGGCCCGGCGAAGTTCTGCCCGAACGCCAAGATCATTCACATCGACATCGACCCGGCTTCGATCTCCAAGACCATCAAGGCTGACGTTCCGATTGTCGGCCCGGTGGAAAGTGTCCTGAGCGAGATGGTCGCGATCCTCAAGGAAATCGGCGAGACCCCGAACAAGGACTCGGTTGCCAGTTGGTGGAAGCAAGTTGACGAGTGGCGCGGTGACCGCGGCCTGTTCCCTTACGACAAGGGTGACGGCAGCATCATCAAGCCGCAGACCGTGGTCGAAACCCTCTGCGAAGTGACCAAGGGCGATGCCTATGTTGCTTCCGACGTGGGCCAACACCAGATGTTCGCGGCGCAGTACTACACGTTCAACAAGCCGAACCGCTGGATCAACTCCGGTGGCCTGGGCACCATGGGCTTCGGTTTCCCGGCAGCCATGGGCATCAAGCTGAGCTTCCCGGATGCCGACGTCGTCTGCGTGACGGGCGAGGGCAGCATCCAGATGAACATCCAGGAGCTGTCGACCTGCCTGCAATATGGCTTGCCGGTGAAAATCGTCATCCTGAACAACGGTGTTCTGGGTATGGTTCGCCAGTGGCAAGACATGAGCTACGGCAGCCGCCACTCGCACTCCTACATGGAATCGTTGCCCGACTTCGTCAAGTTGGCGGAGGCCTATGGCCACGTCGGCATGCGCATCACCGATTCGAAAGAATTGAAGTCGAAGATGGAGGAAGCGTTCGCCATGAAGGATCGCCTGGTGGTGCTCGATATTTCGGTCGACACCAGTGAGCACGTCTACCCGATGCAGATCAAAGACGGCTCCATGCGCGATATGTGGCTGAGCAAGACGGAGCGTACTTAATCATGCGGCACATTATTTCCTTGCTTCTGGAAAACGAACCCGGCGCTCTGTCTCGTGTAGTCGGCCTGTTCTCGCAGCGCAACTACAACATCGAAAGCCTGACCGTGGCACCGACCGAGGACCCGACATTGTCGCGTCTGACGCTGACCACGGTCGGGCATGACGAAGTGATCGAGCAGATCACCAAGAACCTCAACAAGTTGATCGAAGTGGTCAAGTTGGTCGACCTCTCGGAGAGTGCTCACATCGAGCGCGAACTGATGCTGGTCAAGGTCAAGGCGACTGGCGCCCAGCGCGCCGAGATCAAACGTACCACCGATATTTACCGTGGGCAGATCGTCGATGTCAGCGCCAGCGTTTATACCGTTCAACTGACCGGTACCAGCGACAAGCTCGACAGCTTCATCCAGTCCATCGGCACCGCATCGATTCTGGAAACCGTCCGTAGCGGCGTAACCGGTATCGCCCGCGGCGACAAAGTACTCAGCATCTAAACCAAATTAGTGAATGGCCTGAACGGCCTGGATATATAGGGGAATTTCATGAAAGTTTATTACGAAAAAGACTGCGACCTGTCGATCATCCAGGGCAAGAAAGTTGCCATCATCGGTTACGGTTCCCAGGGCCACGCTCAAGCGTGCAACCTGAAAGACTCCGGCGTTGACGTTACTGTCGGTCTGCGTAAAGGTTCGGCCACTGTTGCCAAAGCCGAAGCTCACGGCCTGAAAGTGACTGACGTTGCTTCCGCTGTTGCCGCTGCCGACCTGGTCATGATCCTGACCCCGGACGAGTTCCAGTCCGCGCTGTACAAAAACGAAATCGAGCCGAACATCAAGAAAGGCGCCACCCTGGCCTTCTCCCACGGTTTTGCGATCCACTACAACCAGGTTGTTCCGCGCGCCGACCTCGACGTGATCATGATCGCGCCGAAAGCCCCGGGCCACACCGTGCGTTCCGAGTTCGTCAAGGGCGGCGGTATCCCTGACCTGATCGCTATCTATCAGGACGCTTCTGGCAACGCCAAAAACGTTGCACTGTCCTACGCTGCCGGCGTTGGCGGCGGCCGTACCGGCATCATCGAAACCACTTTCAAGGACGAGACTGAAACCGACCTGTTCGGCGAACAAGCCGTTCTGTGCGGCGGTACCGTTGAACTGGTAAAAGCCGGTTTCGAAACCCTGGTTGAAGCTGGCTACGCGCCGGAAATGGCTTACTTCGAATGCCTGCACGAACTGAAGCTGATCGTTGACCTCATGTACGAAGGCGGTATCGCCAACATGAACTACTCGATCTCCAACAACGCTGAATACGGCGAGTACGTGACCGGCCCGGAAGTGATCAACGCCGAATCCCGTCAGGCCATGCGCAACGCCCTGAAACGTATTCAGGACGGCGAATACGCCAAAATGTTCATCAGCGAAGGCGCAACCGGCTACCCTTCGATGACCGCCAAGCGTCGTAACAACGCCGCTCACGGTATCGAAATCATCGGCGAGCAACTGCGCTCCATGATGCCGTGGATCGGTGCCAACAAGATCGTCGACAAAGCCAAAAACTAAGTCGCAGTCTTGTACGGAAAACGCGGCCCTGGCCGCGTTTTTTCGTTTGGATCGCCGGTTCTGGTATAAAGCTGCATCGTTTGCGGCCGAACCGTGGTCGCAGACACCTGTCGAAACTTTCCACCCTGTTGCAAGGTAATGTCCATGAGCGAACGTCCCGAAGAGCCAAACCAGGCTCCTGACGCCGAAAGTCTGCTGCCCATCGATGAACACATCGAGGAAGGGCATGACGCTGAAGGCCGTAAAGTCCGGCATCGTGGTATCTATCTTCTGCCGAATCTGTTCACCACTGCGAACCTCTTCGCAGGGTTCTATTCCATCATCAACTCGATGAGTGCCCAGGCAGCCTTGAGCGCCGGCGATTCGGTCAACGCGAGCAAATATTTTGCCTTCGCCGCGATCGCGATTTTTGTCGCCATGGTGCTCGACGGCCTCGATGGCCGGGTTGCGCGCATGACCAACACCCAAAGCGCCTTCGGTGCCGAGTACGACTCGCTGTCGGACATGGTTGCCTTTGGCGTCGCGCCGGCATTGCTGGCATTCGGCTGGGCCTTGGGTGACATGGGCAAGGTCGGCTGGATGGTCGCCTTCATTTATGTTGCGGGCGCGGCGTTGCGTCTGGCCCGTTTCAACACCCAGGTCGGCACCGCTGACAAGCGCTACTTCATTGGCCTGGCCAGTCCGGCGGCGGCGGGTGTTGTTGCGGGGATTGTCTGGGCATTCAGCGATTACGGCATCCAGGGTTCGAAAATGTCGTTCCTGGTGGCGTTGATGGTCGCGGCCGCAGGCATGCTGATGGTCAGCAATATCAAGTACAACAGCTTCAAGGAGCTGGACTTGAAGGGCCGCGTGCCGTTCGTGGCGATCCTCGCTGTCGTGCTGGTGTTTGCCGTGGTATTCAGCGATCCGCCGCGCATTCTGCTGCTGGTGTTTCTCGGCTACGCGGCGTCTGGTCCGGTTCAATACCTGTTACGTCTTCGTCGACATAAAAGCGCGTAATTTCCCTGATACTCTGCAGTCTATTGGTGCATCTGCCCTCCAATACTGCGGAGTAGTCATGCTGATCAAAATCCCCAAAGCGTCCGACTGCCATGAGTCGGACGTGACGCCTGAATCCATTTATCTGTCTCGTCGCCATGTGCTCGGTGCTGCCGTGGCCGGCCTCGCCGTGAGCAGCCTGCCGCGTTGGGCGCAAGCCGACGATGCGGCGCGTTATGCCGATGTCGAGCCGGGCAAGGCGCCTTCCTGGTTTGCCGATAAGCTTTCTTCGACCAAATGGGGCGCGGTCAACGTCAAGGATGAGGCGATCACGCCGTTCAAGGACGCGACTCACTACAACAACTTCTATGAGTTCGGCACCGACAAGGGTGATCCGGCCGCCAACGCCGGCGCGCTGAAAACCGAACCGTGGAGTGTGGTCGTCGATGGGGAGGTGGGTAAGCCGGGGCGCTACGCGCTCGAAGACTTCATGAAACCTTATCAACTGGAGGAGCGAATCTATCGCCTGCGCTGCGTTGAAGCGTGGTCGATGGTAATTCCGTGGATCGGTTTTCCGATCTCGGCGTTGCTCAAGCAAGTCGAGCCAACCTCCAACGCCAAATACATTCGCTTCGAAACGCTGGAAGACTCGAAAAGCATGCCGGGGCAGCGCTCTGGGTTCGCCTTGATCGACTGGCCTTACGTCGAAGGGTTGCGTCTGGATGAAGCGATGAACCCGTTGGCGATCCTGGCGGTGGGCATGTACGGCCGCGAGTTGCCAAATCAGAACGGTGCGCCGTTGCGTTTGGTAGTGCCGTGGAAGTATGGGTTCAAGAGCGTCAAATCGATCGTGCGCATCAGTCTCGTCAGCGAACAACCGAAGACGACCTGGCAGAGCATCGCCGCGGATGAGTATGGTTTTTATGCGAACGTGAATCCCACAGTCGATCATCCGCGCTGGACTCAGGCGCGCGAGCGGCGTTTGCCGAGTGGTCTGTTTAAACCGAATGTGCGCGATACCCAGATGTTCAACGGTTACTCGGACGAAGTCGCTTCTTTATATACAGGTCTCGATTTGCGGAAGAACTATTGATGCGTTTTGCGTTTTGGCGGGTTTTTGTCTTTATAGCTATCGCGGTCTGGCCGCTTGTTTGGTTATATCAAGCTTGGGCGGATGTGCTCGGGCCAGACCCGGGCAAGGTACTGGTTGATCGCTTGGGGTTGGGCACGCTTGTCCTTCTGTTGATTACGCTAAGCATGACGCCGCTGCAGAAGCTCACCGGTTGGGCGGGGTGGATTGCCGTCCGGCGCCAGTTGGGGTTGTGGTGTTTTGCGTATGTGTTCCTGCATTTGTGCGGGTATACGGCGTTCATTCTTGGCTTCGACTGGTCGCAATTGGGCGTGGAGCTGCGCAAGCGGCCGTACATTATCGTCGGGGCGCTGGCGTTTCTCTGTTTGCTGGCGTTGGCAGTGACGTCCAATCGCTACAGTCAGCGGCGCCTGGGCACCCGTTGGAAGAAACTGCATCGCCTGGTTTATGTGATTCTTGGGCTCGGTTTGCTGCATATGTTGTGGATCGTCCGCGCGGACCTCAAGGAATGGGCGGTCTATGCCTCTATAGGTGCGTTGCTGATGCTGCTGCGTCTGCCGCCCGTAGCGCGGCAAATCCCGCGTTTAATGGGTAAGAAGCCTGCTTCGGCGAGAAAGGCGTAATTAAGGCTTGACGGCAGAATCTGGAAGTCTATAATTCGCCCCACTTCCGGCGCAGTCGAAACGGAAAACTCCTTGGTAAACAATGAGTTACGCAGTTTTCGGCAGTGAGTTGCTTCAGTTCATCGAAGCGCGAAAGGGGGTTGAAAAAGAGGGGTTGACAGCAGCGAGTAACGCTGTAGAATTCGCCTCCC
>NZ_VIVC01000008.1:0-131963 GCF_007828705.1 Pseudomonas sp. SJZ131
CCCTTTGGAGGTGGAGTTGAAAACCACCCCTCACCCCAGCCCTCTCCCCAAAGGGGAGAGGGGGAAAGGGGGCCGACCTGTGTTGCTTTCAAGGCTTGAGTTCGACTCGGACTTTCAGGTCGATGTCGCTCGAACATGCAACTCGGTCAGTCCCCTCATCCCTTTGGAGGTGGAGTTGAAAACCACCCCTCACCCCAGCCCTCTCCCTAAAGGGGAGAGGGGGAAAGGGGGCCGATCTCTGTTGCTTTCAAGGCCTGAGTTCGATTCGGGCTTTCAGGTCGATGTCGCTCGAATATGCAACTCGGTCAGTCCCCTCATCCCTTTGGAGGTGGAGTTGAAAACCACCCCTCACCCCAGCCCTCTCCCCAAAGGGGAGAGGGGGAAAGGGGGCCGACCTGTGTTGCTTTCAAGGCCTGAATTCGACTCGGGCTTTTAGGTCGATGCAGCTCGAACATGCAACTCGGGCAGTCCCCTCATCCCTTTGGAGGTGGAGTTGAAAACCACCCCTCACCCCAGCCCTCTCCCCAAAGGGGAGAGGGGGAAAGGGGGCCGATATCTGTTGCTTTCAAGGCCCGAGTCAGACTCGGAGTTTCAGGTCGATGTCGCTCAAAAGTACAACTCGGTCAGTCCCCTCTCCCCCTGGGGAGAGGGTTAGGGTGAGGGGTGGCCTCTGGATTCACTCCAGATGCTCAGGCTTCACCGGATCACCCGATTTCATGTCGAGTTGCACCCGCACATCTTCAAACATCGCGTCGTAATGCTTGTGCACCGAACCGATGCTGCTGTGGGTTTTCGGAATGCCGTATTTTTCGACGATTTTCGTCACGTTGCTGGCGAAGTTGTAGGCCTGATCCTTGGGCAAAAAGAACGACTCGTTAACGTCTTTGCCCTGAGCGCTGCCATGCAAGGTGAACTGCATGCCTTTGCCTTCCTGCGGATCTTCCGACACCTCGTAATCAAGGCACAGGTTGTAGCTGACGTCTTCGTCATTCAGCGCGTGGCGCTCGAAGTGCAGGTGACCGGGTTCGAACGTGGCCATTGGCGTCTCTCCTTATAAATAGGTAATGCCAGGTGTCGCCGTGCTGATGCGCGTGCCGGCCTTGCCCTGGACGATTGCTTCGATGTCGGAGAGTGAACCGATGACCGCGACTTTGCCAGTATTGCGCGCGAACTCGCACGCCGCCTGGACCTTCGGCCCCATGGAACCGGCGGCGAAACCCAGTTCTTCCATGGCGTCGGGGTGCGCTTGGGCGATGGCTTTTTGCGTTGGTTTGCCGAAATCGATAAACGCCGCGCTGACGTCGGTGGCGATCACCAGCAGATCGCTTTCCAGCTGTTCGGCCAGCAGCGCCGAGCACAGATCCTTGTCGATCACCGCTTCCACGCCTTCGAGTTTGCCGTCGGCGCCGTACATCGTCGGAATGCCGCCACCGCCGGCGCAGATGACGATACTGCCCTTGTCCAGCAGCCACTTGATCGGGCGGATTTCGAAGATGCGTTTTGGCCGTGGACTGGCCACCACACGGCGATATTTGTCACCGTCCGGGGCAATCGCCCAGCCTTTTTCAGCGGCGAGTTTCTCCGCTTCAGCCTTGGCGTAGACCGGGCCGATCGGTTTGCTCGGGTTGTGGAACGCCGGGTCGTTGGCATCGACTTCGACTTGCGTCAGCAGCGTGGCGAACGGCACTTCGAAGTCCAGCAGATTGCCCAGTTCCTGCTCGATGATGTACCCGATCATGCCTTCGGTTTCGGCGCCAAGCACGTCCAGCGGGTACGGCGAAACCGAGGTGTAGGCCGCCGCTTGCAACGACAACAGGCCGACTTGCGGACCATTGCCGTGAGCGATGACCAGTTGGTTGCCGGGGTAGATTTTGGCGATCTGTTCGGTGGCCACGCGAATGTTCGCGCGTTGATTGTCCGCCGTCATGGGTTCACCACGACGGAGCAGGGCGTTACCGCCCAGGGCGACGACGATACGCATAATGCAGTCCTTTCAGAATTCGGTGATCCCCTGTAGGAGCGGGGCTTGCCCGCGAAGAGGCCATCAAGACCGCTGAAAAGCTTCGCGGGCAAGCCTCGCTCCTACAGGTTCAGTGGCAGCTCACAAAATGTGTTCAGCCTTTTAGATATCCGCCAACGCCGAGACCAGAATCGCCTTGATCGTGTGCATGCGGTTTTCCGCTTGCTCGAAGGCGATGTTGGCGGGCGATTCGAAGACTTCTTCGGTCACTTCGACGCCATTGGCCAAATGCGGATAACGCGCGGCGATGTCTTTGCCGACCTTGGTTTCGCTGTTATGGAACGCCGGCAGGCAATGCATGAACTTCACGCGCGGGTTGCCCGAAGCTTTCATCATTTGCGTGTTGACCTGGTACGGCAGCAATTGCTCGATGCGCTCGTCCCACGCTTCCACCGGCTCGCCCATCGACACCCAGATATCGGTGTGAATGAAATCGACGCCTTTGACCGCTTCCTTCGGATCTTCGGTGATGGTGATGCGCGCGCCGCTTTCTTCGGCGAAGGCTTTGCACTGGTCGATGAAGTCCTGATGCGGCCACAGCGCTTTCGGCGCGCCGATGCGCACGTCCATGCCGAGTTTGGCGCCGATCATCAGCAACGAATTGCCCATGTTGTAGCGCGCATCGCCCAGGTAGGCGTAGCTGATGTCATGCAGCGGTTTGTCGCTGTGTTCGCGCATGGTCAGCACGTCGGCGATCATTTGCGTCGGGTGGAATTCAGCGGTCAGGCCGTTGAACACCGGGACCCCGGCAAACTTCGCCAGCTCTTCGACGATTTCCTGTGCGAAGCCACGGTACTCGATGGCATCGAACATCCGGCCGAGGACGCGGGCGGTGTCCTTCATGCTTTCCTTGTGGCCGATCTGCGACGACACCGGGTCGATGTAGGTGACGTGTGCGCCCTGGTCGTGGGCCGCGACTTCGAACGCGCAACGGGTGCGGGTCGAAGTTTTTTCGAAGATCAGCGCGATGTTCTTGCCTTGCAGGTGCGGACGCTCGGTGCCGGTGTACTTGGCGCGCTTGAGGTCGCGGGACAGGTCGATCAGGTAATTGAGCTCGCGAGTGGTGTGGTGCATCAAGCTCAGCAGGCTGCGGTTGCGCATGTTAAAAGCCATTTTGGATCTCCTTGGGTTTCGGTTATCCGCCGGCTCCGCGCCTCATGGACGCGCAGCAGGGCACAGTAATTAATAGTCGATCGGGTCACGAATGATCGGGCAGGTCATGCAATGGCCGCCGCCACGACCGCGACCGAGTTCGCCGGCGCTGATGGTGATGACTTCGACGCCAGCCTTGCGCAGCAAGGTGTTGGTGTAGGTGTTGCGGTCATAACCGATGACCACGCCCGGTTCCAGCGCCACCACGTTGTTGCCGTCATCCCACTGCTCGCGCTCGGCGGCGAAGCTGTTGCCACCGGTTTCGACCACGCGCAGCGCCTTGAGATTGAGCGCGGCGGCGACGGTGTCGAGAAAGTTGCTTTCCTCGCGGCGGATGTCGATGCCGCCCGGTTTGCTGTCGTCAGGACGCAAGGTGAACGCAACGATCTGGCTCACCACTTCGGGGAAAATCGTCACCAGGTCGCGGTCGCAGAAGCTGAACACGGTGTCCAGGTGCATCGCCGCGCGGGACTTCGGCAGACCGGCGACGATCACCCGTTCCACAGCGTTGTGCTTGAACAGGTTCAGCGCCAATTGGCCGATGGCCTGGCGCGACGAACGTTCGCCCATGCCGATCAACACCACGCCGTTGCCGATCGGCATGACGTCGCCGCCCTCAAGCGTGGCATTGCCGTGTTCCTGATCCGGGTCGCCGTACCAGACCTGGAACTCGGCGTTGGTGAATTCCGGGTGGAATTTGTAGATGGCGCTGGCCAGCAGGGTTTCCTGGCGGCGCGCCGGCCAGTACATCGGGTTCAGCGTGACGCCGCCGAAGATCCAGCACGTGGTGTCGCGGGTGAATTGGGTGTTGGGCAGCGGCGGCAGAATGAAGCTCGAGTGGCCGAGGAAGTCGCGGAACATCTCGATGGTCTTGCCGCCGAAGCTGTCCGGCAGGTCATCCGCTGACACGCCGCCGATGAGGAACTCGGCAATCTTGCGCGGCTCCAGACTGCGCAGCCATGAGCTGACTTCGTTGACCAGGCCCAGGCCCACCGAGTTGGCGGTGATCTTGCGTTGCAGAATCCAGTCCAGTGCTTCCGGGATCGCGACGATGTCGGTCAGCAGGTTGTGCATTTCCAGTACATCGACATTGCGTTCGCGCATTTTCGTGACGAAATCGAAATGGTCACGTTTAGCCTGGGCAACCCACAACACGTCGTCGAACAGCAGCTCGTCGCAGTTGTTTGGGGTCAGCCGCTGGTGCGCCAGGCCTGGGGAGCACACCATGACTTTGCGCAGTTTGCCGGCTTCGGAATGGACGCCGTACTTGATTTTTTCCGTGGTCATTCAGTGATCCTCCAGATTTAAACGGTTACAGAGTCAGGAAGCCGTCATACAGCCCGTAGGCCGCCACAAGGGCGCCAACCACGACGGCGGCGAAAATCAGCTTCTCGACATTGGTGAAAACCGGTTTGCCCACTTCCATTTTTGCCTTGGCGAACAGGATCGCGCCGGGGGCGTAGAGCAGGGCGGACAACAGCAGGTATTTGATCCCGCCGGCGTACAGCAGCCATACCGCATAGACCACCGCAATGGCGCCGATAATCAAATCCTTGCGGCGCTCGGCGAGGGCGTTTTCGTAAGTCTCGCCGCGCACCGCCAGCAGCAGCGCATAGGCCGCCGACCACAGGTACGGGACCAGAATCATCGAGGTCGCGAGGTAGATCAGCGACAGGTAAGTGCTGGCGGAAAACAGCGTGATGATCAGGAACACCTGGACCATCGCGTTGGTCAGCCACAAGGCGTTGACCGGCACGTGGTTGGCGTTTTCCTTGCGCAGGAATGCCGGCATGGTGTGGTCCTTGGCGGCGGCGAACATGATCTCTGCACACAGCAACACCCACGACAGCAATGCGCCGAGCAGCGAGATGATCAGGCCGACGCTGATCAGCACCGCGCCCCAGTGACCGACCACGTGTTCGAGCACTGCGGCCATCGACGGGTTCTGCAATTTGGCCAGTTCCGGTTGGGTCATGATCCCCAGCGACAGCACGTTGACCAGCATCAGGAACAACAGCACGGTGATGAAACCGATGACCGTGGCTTTGCCAACGTCGCTGCGTTTCTCGGCGCGGGCCGAGAAAATGCTCGCGCCTTCGATGCCGATGAACACCCACACGGTGACCAGCATCATGTTGCGCACCTGGTTCATCACGCTGCCGAGGCTGGTGTTTTGCGTGCCCCAGATGTCCGCGGTGAAGATATCCAGTTTGAACGCGAACACCGCGATCAATACGAACAGCAGCAGCGGCACCACTTTCGCGACCGTGGTCACGAGGTTGATGAACGCCGCTTCCTTGATCCCGCGCAGCACCAGAAAGTGCACCGCCCATAGCAGCAGCGACGCGCCGATCACTGCCGCGACGGTGTTGCCCTCGCCGAACACTGGAAAGAAGTAACCGAGGGTGCTGAACAGCAACACGAAGTAACCGACGTTGCCCAGCCACGCGCTGATCCAGTAACCCCACGCGGAGGAGAAACCCATGTAATCGCCGAAACCGGCCTTGGCGTAAGCGTAGACGCCGCCATCCAGCGTCGGTTTGCGGTTGGCCAGGGTCTGGAACACGAAGGCCAGGGTCAACATGCCGACTGCGGTAATCGCCCAACCGATCAGCACCGCGCCGACGTCGGCACTGGCGGCCATGTTTTGCGGCAAAGAGAAGATCCCGCCGCCAATCATTGAGCCAACAACCAGCGCGACCAGTGCGCCAAGTCGAAGTTTTCCGGGGGTATCAGACATTAATGACTCCAATGCAGGAGAAGCGAGGACAACAGAGTAGATCTGTTTAATGTTCGATCAGCTGACATGGATCAGTGCATCAGCACATTGCGTGGTTAATTAGAGACTTGTGAACTTATGGCGTTCATAACGGTATCGCTGGAAATCCGCATTCCAGAGCCTTCGGCCCGTCAGCCACGACTGACGCTCTGCGCGTCGAGCTTTTAAACTAGTTGGTATTACCAGTTTGGCAAGTTTTGTCGGGTATTATCGGCGCGGATTGATTTATCAGAATTAATCCCCATAACTGCGCTACGGCCGGTAGCGCTAGATGGATCGGTTATAAATAAAAGACGTCAGTTTCGATTAATAAATAAGGGCTCAAAGTCACTATTTATCTAACTAATGTCATTCATTTGTGCTGGGGGCCACGCCCTCACGCAGTATTAGTGAAGAAAGGAAAAAGTCAGGAATGTCGCAACCGACGCAAAAGCTGCGCCTGAGTGCGTTGATCGCCCTGGTGGTGGGGTCGATGATTGGCGGCGGGATTTTTTCCCTGCCGCAGAACATGGCGGCGCGGGCCGATGCCGGGGCGATTCTGATCGGTTGGGCGATCACCGCCGTCGGCATGCTGACCCTGGCGTTCGTGTTCCAGACCCTGGCCAATCGCAAACCTGAACTGGATTCCGGAGTCTACGCCTACGCCAAGGCTGGGTTCGGCGACTACATGGGATTCTCTTCGGCGTGGGGTTACTGGATCAGCGCGTGGCTGGGCAATGTCGGTTATTTCGTCCTGCTGTTCAGCACGCTCGGGTATTTCTTTCCGGTGTTCGGTCAAGGCAATACGCCGGTCGCCATCGGCTGCGCCTCGGTGCTGCTGTGGGCCGTGCATTTTCTGGTGCTGCGCGGGATCAAGGAAGCGGCGTTGATCAATCAGCTGACCACCATCGCCAAGATTGTGCCGCTGGTGATGTTCATCGTGATTGCCGCCGTAGCGTTCAAGGCTGACATTTTTACCCGTGACATCTGGGGGCGCAGCAACCCGAATTTCGGCGGGGTGATGGATCAGGTGCGCAACATGATGCTGGTCACGGTGTTCGTGTTTATCGGCATCGAAGGCGCCAGTGTCTACTCGGCGCGTGCGGAAAAACGTTCGGACGTTGGCCGGGCAACGGTGATTGGGTTTGTCGGGGTGCTGGCGCTGCTGGTGCTGGTGAATGTGTTGTCGCTGGGGATCATGAGCCAGCCGCAATTGGCGACGTTGCAGAACCCGTCGCTAGCGGCGGTGCTGGAACATATCGTCGGCCCGTGGGGCGCGTTGCTGATCAGCGTTGGCCTGGCGGTATCGCTGCTCGGCGCGTTGCTGTCGTGGGCGCTGCTCTGCGCGGAAATCCTCTTCGCCACGGCCAGGGACAACACCATGCCGGCGTTCCTGAAAAAGGAAAACGCCAATCGGGTGCCGGTCAATGCGTTGTGGATGACCAACGTGATGATCCAGATTTTTCTGTTGATCACGCTGTTTTCGGCAGGGACTTACACCAGTCTGATTTACCTCGCGTCGTCGATGATTCTCGCGCCGTACTTGTGGTCGGCGGCGTATGCGCTGCTGTTGAGCGGGCGTGGCGAAACCTACGCGAATGCCTCGGGTCAGCGCGGCAAGGATTTGCTGATCAGCGCCATCGCGGTGATGTATGCGGTGTGGTTGTTGTATGCCGGCGGGATGAAATATCTGCTGCTGTCGGCGCTGCTGTACGCGCCGGGGGTGATCCTGTTTGCCAAGGCAAAACGCGAACAGGGCCAGCCGTTGTTTACCCACATCGAGAAGGGCATTTTCACCTGCGTGATCAGCGGCGCGGGGCTGGCGGCTTATGGGTTGTACAGCGGGATGCTGTCGTTGTGATGCGGTATTTTCAGCGGCTCGTCCGGCCTCTTCGCGAGCAAGCTCGCTGCCACAGGTAAGCGCATTCCTTCAGGGAAAACTCGCTCCACCGTGGGAGCGAGCCTGCGCGCGAAAGCGATTTCGCCGTTACCACCATTGCGCGCGGTGTGAGCCGAGTTCTGTCGCCGGAATCGCCCATTGCAGCGGTGTGCCGGTGATTTTCAGCGGCACCTGCAAGCGATGCGCCGGCCCCCACGGCGTCTGTTCAACCAGCAAACCCTGATCGCGATCATCCTCGGCGCGCAATGGCTCAGCCGTCCCGGCGCCGTGCTCGATCAGCAACTTCGCCGTACGCGCCAGCGACAACCGCGCCGAACCTCCTTGCCCCAGTAATTTGAGCACTGCGGCCGCCATTAAGTAGCCGGTGGCATGGTCCAGCGCCTGCACCGGCAGCGGCGTCGGTTTATCGGCGTTCTTCCATTGCTGACCCGCCGCCGCAATGCCACTGCTCATCTGCACCAGGCTGTCGAAACCCCGCCGGTTCTGCCACGGGCCGCTCCAGCCGTAGGCGTTCAGGCACACATCGATCAGGCCCGGCGCCAGTCGCTGGCGTTCAGCGGCGCCAAAACCCAAACGTTCCAAAGCATCGGCGCGGTAGCCGTGGAGCAAGATATCGGCGTCCTGGAGCAGGCTCGCAAACACCGCGCGATCAGCCGTGTCGTGCAGATCCAGACGCGCGCAGCGTTTGCCGAGGGTGACTTCCGGGACCACGCCCGGCTCGTTCCAGCTCTGCGGGTCGATGCGCAGCACGTCGGCGCCGAGTCCGGCGAGAAAGCGACTGGCGACGGGGCCGGCGAGCACTCGGGTCAAATCCAACACTTTGAGCCCGGCCAGCGGCCGAGCGACCGAGCCTTGCCACGCTTTGGCCCGATAGCGCGGGTTTTCGCTGAACTGAATCAACGGCTCGGCGTTTACCGCGATGCCTTGTGGGTGCGCCTGCCATTGCGCCCAAGTGCGCATTTCGGCGGCGCAACCCGCGGCCTCGACCACGGCATGTTCGAGATCGGTGCTGGCCCATTTCGCCACGGCAATCGCCATCGCGGCGCGGTCGCTGCAGGCGCCGAGCACACGTTCCGCCGCCGCGCGGTGATGCGGCGCGTTGGTGTGCAGGCGAATCCAGCCGTCCTTGGTCGCGTAATCACCGGCAATCGGGTCCCACAAGGGCGGCACGCTCCAGCCGACCGGGCGGATCGAAGTGGCAAACCAGAACGAGGCGAGGCGCCGGTCGACTTCCAGCGCGGGTGTGCGTGCGGTGTGTTGCTGCAGTAATTCGCCGAGGGCCTGGCCAGCGGCGGCAATGCTCGCGCATGCGAGGTCGGTCACGGCAAACGCCGAGGGCAGGGCGCCGCTCGAAGTGAAAGGGATCGGCGTGTGCGGCAAGCCGAGTGCGGCTTGAATGGACGTGAGTAAATCAGTCATCGAAGGCCCTCCGGAACGAGGGGCGATCATAGAACAAAAGAAACTGCCGCCGGATGAAATCCCCGTAAGCGCGAGGCTTTGTGGCGAGGGGGCTTGCCCCCGTTGGAGTGCGAAGCGCTCCCGGATTTACCACGGTCTCGCCGCCGGAACGGGGGCAAGCCCCCTCGCCACAGGAGCCCGTCCCCACGGGGATTGTTGCTGGATGGTTAAACGCGGAACTGGTCCATCAGTTTCATCTGGTGGGTGGCCAGTGCGTTGAGTTGGCTGCTGATTTGCGCCGATTCGGTGGCTTGGCCGGTCAGGGTTTCGGTGACGGTACGGATCGCCGAAACGTTGCGGTTGACCTCTTCGGCCACCGCGCTTTGCTGTTCGGCGGCGCTGGCGATTTGCAGGTTCATGTCGCTGATCACTGTCACTGCGTCGCTGATCTTGCCCAGCGCCTGCACCGCTTGCTGGATTTGCCCGGCGTTGCTGTGCGCCTGGGTCTGGCTCGAATGCATGGTCGCGACCACGCCACGGGTGCCGGTCTGAATGCGCTCGATGACCACGCGAATTTCTTCCACCGAATCCTGCGTGCGCTTGGCGAGGTTGCGCACCTCATCGGCGACCACCGCAAAACCACGCCCACTTTCACCGGCCCGCGCCGCTTCAATCGCCGCGTTCAGGGCCAGCAGATTGGTCTGCTCGGCGATGCTGCGGATCACTTCCAGCACCGAGCCGATCTGCTCGCTGTTGACCGCCAGCGCCTCGACTTCGGTCACTGCTTTGCTGACTTCGTCGGCGAGTTGATTGATGTTGTGGGTGCTGCGCTCGATGATCTGCATGCCGTCGCGGGCCGATTGGTCGGCGCCCTTGGCCGCGTTCGCCGCGTTCGAAGCGCTGTTGGCGACGTCGTGCGCGGTGGCGCTCATTTCGTTGGACGCGGTGGCGACCTGATCGATTTCGCGGAACTGCACTTGCATGCCTTCGCTGGTCTGCCGGGCGATTTCCGAAGACTGGTCGGCGGTGCCGCGCGCGTCGGTAATGCTCTGTTTGATCTGCGCGATGGTCGGTTGCAGCTTGTCGAGAAAGCGGTTGAACCAGCTCACCAGTTCGCCGAGTTCGTCCTTTTTGCTGTAGTGCAAACGCTGGGTCAGGTCGCCGTCGCCGCTGGCAATCGCCTTGAGCATTTGCGCCACGCTGTTGATCGGCCGGGTCACGCCCGACGCGGTCAGCCAGATAAGCAGCAAGCCGACCAGGCCCGCCGCCGCCGCGACCAGCAGCGACTGAAGGGTGCCGGTTTCCTGCGCATCATCGAGCACCGCTTGCAGCTTCACCGAGTCGGCGAGCAACACCTGTTTCGGCAGGTCGATGACCACGCCCCAGGCTTTCGAATCGCTGATCGGGCTGACCGGGTACACGGCGCGGATCATCTCACCTTGTTCGATGATCTTCGGCGAACCGCTGCCGAGCAGTTGCAGGACTTCCTTGCCATCGGCGCCCAAGGTCTCGCCGATGTTTTTGCCGACCTTGCTCGCGTCGACGCTGTAACCGGCGAGCACGCCGCTGCCGGAAACGATCAGCATGTGCCCGGCGTTGTTGAACAACTCACGCTGCGAATCCACCGCCGCCGCTTGCAACGCATCGAGCGCGATGTCGACGCCGACTACGCCGATGGCTTTGCCGTCCACCAGCAGCGGCACGGAAATTGTCGTCATCAACATTTCCTTGCCGCCGACGGTGTCGGCGTAAGGGTCGAGCAAGCAGGTGCGTTTGTTGTCGCGAGGGCAGGTGTACCAACTGTTGTACGGCGTGCCGCTAAGGCTGAGGGTGGTTTTGGTCATGTCTTCTTCGACCATGATCGTGTTCAGCCCGGCGCCACCGGCACGGCTCCAGTAACTGGCGAAGCGCCCGGCTTCGTTGGACTGGCGGGCGGCGTCGTTGGCGAATTCGCTGTCCCTGCCATCAAGGCCATTGGGCTCGAACGCCAGCCAGATGCCGAGCACTTTGCTGTTGCGCTCGAACGCGGTTTTCAGGCTCTGGTTCAACTCTTCGCGCAGCGCGCCGGGCTCAAGTGAACGCTTGGCGGCGAGGTTGCGCAGGTCCTTGACTTGATCGGCCAGCGCCGTCACCACCAGCAGGTTTTCCCCGAAGGTTTGCTGCACGCGCACGGCTTGCTCGGCGGCTTTGGCCTGCAGCAGGTTTTGCACGCTGGTGGTGAGCATTTTGCTGCTGGAGGCGCTGACGAGTTCGTCGTTGCGGTCGGTCTGGTAAATGTTCATGCCGACGATCAGCGCGACCACGCCTAGCAGGCACAGACCGGACAACAGAACGATTTTCAGGCGGATGGACAGAGAGTCGAACATAGGGCGAACTCGCGAATGGATGAGGTGTTGGCCAGGAGTCGGAAACGATCCGGCTCGCCAAGTCCATTCAGCGCCATTCCCCAACCATCGGCGTGGGGCGCAGTTGCATGAGTAAAAGCCGATGAGTGGTCAGCGCAAAGGTTTGCGGGGGGATTTGTGGCGAATCGACTGCCGCCATCGCGAGCAGGCTCACTCCTACAATTCGTCGCAGCGCAGATCCCTTGTAGGAGCGAGCCTGCTCGCGATGCGGTGTTTCAGGAAGCTTGCGCCACTGACTCTGGCCGCGACCAGATCCACAGATTGCCCAGACTCATCCCGGCAATCGCCAGGTAAATCGGCCAGCCGTGATCGAGCATCACCAGCATCAACCCCGCGCACAGCAACATGCTGACGGTGGCGCTGACTTTGGCCCGGCGCGCGATGATCTTGCCGTTGCGCCAGTTGCACAGGATCGGCCCGAACAACCGATGGTTTTCCAGCCAGGCACTCAGGCGCGGCGAACTCTTGGTCGCGGCCCAGGCAGCGAGCAGGATGAACTCGGTGGTCGGCAGGCCCGGCACGACAATCGCAATCAGGCCGATACCGAGGCTGACGTAGGCCAGCAGGCCAAAAAGGATGCGCGCGAGTCTGGAAGAAGCGAGGTGTTTGCGGGTCATAAGGTCGACATTTATACCCTGTAGGAGCAAGGCTTGCCCGCGATAGCGATCATTCAGTCGACACAATGTTAGATGTCAGTCCGTCATCGCGGGCAAGCCTTGCTCCTGCAGGGGTGTGTGTAATCAGGCGAGTTCCGGGGTGTAGGCCTGTTCCAGCAGCACGGTGAAGCGGTTGAAGGCATCGACCGCCGCCTGCTCGATTTCGGCTTCTTCCTGGGCGCTGAACTCCAGCGAATCGAGGGTTTTGACGAAGTTTTTCCAGCCTTCCGCGCGACCACCTGCCGGCTCACCGAGGTGACGCGCGCCAAAGGTTTCGCTCAACCCCAGACCCACCGCGCGCTTGATCAAAAACGCGGCACCGAGCTTCGAGCCTTCGGAAACAAACAGCCAGCCCAGCGCCGCCGCTTTGCCTGGGTTTTTCACTGCGCCCGCGACTGGCGCCGGCACTTCGGTTTCCAGGTCGGCGAGGTCAGCTTTGGCTGCTTCGGCGCGGCAACGCGCTGGCAAGTCCGGGACGATCGCGGTCAGCTCGGCGTCGTTGTACAGCGCCACCAGTTCCGACTGGAACAGATACTGTGCAATCACAAAACGGGCGAAATTGGCCTGGGTTTCAAACGGCGCGTGCGCCTTGACCAGCGCATCCAGTTTGGTGTGCGGCTCGTTGGTGATCTGGTTCAAACGTTGCGAACGCAGGGCCGGGCGTTGAGCAGTGTCCTGAGAGGTCATTGAGTAATCCTTGAGAAAAAATGCCGCTTGCGAGAAAAGCGCCGCGTGCGGAATAAACAACCACTGGTTAACGAGACGAATCAGAAGACGTCCGAGCGTAAAAAAACCTCACTGCGACGCATTAACAAATGTTTCGCAGCGAGACTTTCTGGTTCAAATGCTCAAGCTCAGATGCTCAAGCTCAAATATTCAGGCTCAAATATTCAGGCTCGGACGCTCAGCCTCAGATATCCCAGACCAGATTGATCGCGAAGTTGCGGCCCGGCTGGGTCAGGCGATCCAGATTGGCCGGTTGCGTGACCGAAGCTTCGCCGACGCTGTCGTAACCGCGCACGTCATCCCACTGCCAGTATTTCTTGTTGGTCAGGTTGTACAGGCCGGCGTTGAGCGTTACGTCGTCGGTGACTTTGTAGAAACCGGCCAGGTCGAGCACGCCATAACCGGGGGTCTTGAACTGCGTGCTGGTGCCGTCCGGGGTCTTGAAACTGCTGCTGTCGACGCGGTCCTTGCGTTTGACCAAAGTCCAGCTCAGCAGCGCGCCGTAGTTGTCCTGGTCATAACCGAGGCCGAACACGCCGGTCAGCGGGTTGACGCTGTTCAGCGGTTCGCCGCTGTCGTCGTTGCGGCCATACAAATAGGCCAGCGAGCCCTGGCTGTAGAGGCCGGTTGGCGCGCCGAGGGTGTCGAGGTTCAGACGGCCCTTGAGTTCGACGCCCTTGATGGTCGCGTGCTTGATGTTGTTGGTCTGGAATGTGGTTTCCGAGTAGCCGGGCGTGATCGCGTTCTCGTCGATGAAGTCGCGGTATTTGTTGTAGAACACCGCCACGTCGAAGGTGCCAGCGTCGAACTGACCGCGCAGGCCGGTTTCGTAGCTCTTGCTCTTCTCCGGCTCAAGGTCCGGATTCGGCGCCACTTGATAGCCGCCGGAAAGGTTTTCGAAGCGACCGTACAAGGCTTTCGCGGTCGGCGTGCGGAACCCTTCGGCGTATTGGCCGTACCAGGTGTAGTGGTCGTTGAAGCTGTAAGTGGTGCCGAACTTCGGCGACAGACGATGCCAGGTTTTGGTTTTGTCGCTGACCACGCCGTTGCCGCTTTGGTCGGCCGTCGCCAGGAACTCATCGGTGATGTGCGGCTTGAGCTGCGTGTAGTCGTAGCGCGCGCCGGGCAGGAAGGTCCAGTTGCCCCAACTGATCTGATCCTGCGCGAACAGGCTGTAGCTGTTGATCGTCGGGTCCGGGAAATCGCTGGCCGGGGCCGGGCTGTCGGCGGCGCTCGGCGCACCAATCACCCGACACGCGGCGGCCACGGTCAGGCAGGTGCCGCTGCCGGTGCGCAGGCCGGTGACTTTGTCCTGTTTGATGGTGGTGCCATAAGTCACCGTGTGATCGGTGCTGGCAATCGCGAAGGACTTGTCGGCCTGGGCGTCGAACACCCATTGGCGATCCTTGTAGGTGGTGTCGCGTTCACGCAAAACCGTGCGCGATGGCGCGTAGATTTCTTCGGTGCTCTGGTCAGTCTTGGCGATCTGATAGTTCAGCGACCACTTGATGTTATCGGCCAGCGCGCTGTCGAGTCCGAAGCTGTGCTCGATGCCGAAACGTTCGCGGCTGACCGTGTCGTTACCGGTGCGCGACTTGTAGAAACCGAAACCGCGTCCGGCGTTGAACGGCCCGCCAACCGCGCTCAGTTGATTGGTGTCGCGGTCATCCTTGTACTTTTCGTAGGTCAGGCCCAGGCGCGCGTCGTCGGCGTAGTTCCAGCCGAGTTTGGCCAGCACGTTGGTGGTGCGCACGTCCTGCGGATTGGCCTCGGTGCGGTTGAGGCCGCTGCCGCCGTGTTCGCCGAAGGAATCGGTTTCGTGGCCATCGCGCTGGCTCAAGTGCAGCAAACCATCGAAGTCGCCAGTGCGCCCGGCAACCGTGGCGGATTTCAGCCAGCTCTCATCGGCCGAGCTGTAGCCGGTTTTCAGGCGCGCGCCAACGTCTTTGCCGGGTTTGATGATGTCGTCCGGGTCCAGCGTGTAGTAGCTGACGGCGCCGCCGATGGCATTGCTGCCGTACAGCACCGAGGCCGGGCCACGGAGAATTTCCACGCGTTTGACGATTTCCGGGTCGACGTAATTGCGGTTGGTTTGCGCGTAGGGGCCGTTGAAGAAGCTGTCCGGCACTTGCACGCCGTCGACTTGCGTCAGCACGCGGTCGCCGTCGATGCCACGAATGTTGTACCCCGTCAGGCCGGCGCGCTGGCCGGCGCCACCGACCGAGACACCCGGCTCATAGCGCACCAGATCCTTGATGCTGTTGACGTTGTTGCGGTCGAGTTCTTCGCGCGTTTGCACGCTGACGGTGGCGGGCACGCTGTCGATGCTTTGTTCCTGACGCGTGGCGCTGATCGTCACTTGTTGCAGATTGAGCGCGCCGCTGCTGCTGCGTTTTTCCAGCACGATGTTGTTGGTGCCGAGTTTGCGATAGCTCAAGTTGGTCCCCACCAACAAGCGCTCGAGGGCTTTGTCCGCTGGCAACGAACCGCGCACGCCCGGCGAGGCAACGCCTTCAGCCAGTTCGGCGGGCAGGCCGACTTGCCAACCGGTGACGCCGGTGAAGGCATTCAGCGCCGACACCAGCGATTGCTGTGGAATGGCGAACGAGTAATCGCCGATATTGCGGCTCGGCTGCTCGGCGGCAGTCGCCGCCATCAGTGGCGCAGCGCCGGCCATCAGGATGGCGGCGGTCAGCAGCGACAGCACGCGCGAGGGTGAAGAGGATTGGCGGGTATGGCGAAAGGACATCGATAGCGCTCCGTGTCGCACGAATCTTATAGGTGCAGATTGGCATCGATAGATGCGAATCAATTGCATTGGCTATAACGAGACGAACGAGCAACGGCTATCGAGTAAAAATAATTCTCATTTAGTTCAAGATCACCAGCGCCGGGAATTCCTGCAGGCGCGCCGAGGTGATGTGAGCGAGGGAACGGACCACGTCCAGCGGCTGGTCGAGACGGTAATTGCCGGTGACGGCGACGTCGGCGAGCTGCTCATTGTTGTTGATGATCCAGCCCGGATAGTAGCGGCGCAGTTCCGCCAGCACTTGGCTCAATGGGCAATTCTCGAACACCAGTCGCCCGTCGACCCACGCCAGGTCAGTCGCCGCATCGAGTTTGGCCGGACGGTCGAAACCATTGGGACCGATGCGGATGCTTTCGCCGGCGCTCAGTCGCACCCGTGCATCGTCGCGGGTCGCGCGCAAATCGACATCGCCGCGTTGCACCCGCACCTGCGCCACGCCGTCGAGGTAACGCACGGCAAAATCGGTGTCACGCACGCTGGCCTTGACCGGCCCGGCATCGATTTCCAGCGCTTGGTCACGGTTGGCTGGCACTTCGAAAAACGCTTCGCCCTGATACAGACGCGCGACGCGCTGCTGATCGTTGATGGTGCTGGAGAACGCCGAATTGGTGTTGAGCAAGACTTTCGAGCCGTCCTCCAATTGCAGGCGCTGGCGCTCGCCGACCACGGTCAGGTGATCGGCCTGCAGGCGCATGGGCAAGTTGCTGAAACTGAACAATCCGAGGATCAACACCGCAGCAGTGGCCAGCGGTTTCCAGTGCGGGCGCAGGCGCGCCAGCACGCTGACTTTGGCCGGTTGGGCGGCGAGGTTTTGCGCACATTGCACCACTTGCGGGCCGTCCCAGATCGCTTGTGCCTTGGCGAACGCTTCGGCGTGCAGCGGGTCGGCGGCCAGCCATTGATGGAACTGGCGAGATTGTTCCTCGCTCGGACTGCCCATCACAATCAACCAGTCCAGCGCCTGGTCCATCGCGTCTGCAGGGTCCCGCGCCGGTTCAGGCAGTTGGGAGCGGTGGGTGTCCGTCACGGTGTTTCCTCGGCAGTGTCTGTGCACGGCTGTTTCTTAAGTGAAGCTTGAGGTCAGCAGGGTAGCAAAGCCTTATGGGCTCAGTCGCCATTCAAGCGCTCGGCGACGCCAATGCAGATCGCCATGATCAGCTTCAGTTCCTTTTGCACGGTGCTCAACGACACGCCGAGCTGCTCGGAAATCTCCAGATAACTGTGCCCGTGCAGGCGGCTGAGGATGAAAATCTGCTGCTGACGGTGGCTGAGTTCACTGAGGCTCACGTTCAAACGCTCCAGCAATTGTTCGGCATGCGCGGCGTCTTCGGCGCTGCTGACCGGGGCGGCGATGCTTTCGACGACGTCCAGCGGCACGTCATCAAGCAAGGTCCGCGACTGAATGCGCCGCGCACGCAAATGGTCCAGCGCCAGGTTGCGGGCGGTCTGGAAGACGAAGGGTTCGAGGTGATCGATGGCCCGTTCACTCAACGCCCGGGTCACGCGCAGGTAGGTTTCCTGCAGCAGGTCTTCGGCGGTGCTGTGATTGTTGACCATCCGCTCCAGCGTGCGCAGCAGCGAAACGCGCTGGGCGATGAAGACGTGATTGAAGCGCGATTGACTCACGGGAGGACCTGATCCATTTCAAGCGAATGATAATGCTTATCATCTAGCTCGATGGTCAAGTGTTGATTTGTGACGGTTATGTAACACGCCGCAAACCTGTAGGAGCAAGGCTTGCCCGCGAAAGCAGTGTGTCAGTCAACCTTAATGTCGCTGACACACCGCTTTCGCGGGCAAGCCTTGCTCCTACAAAGCGGTGTTGGTTACTCGGCGTTACACAGCGCCAGGCAGTTATCCAGCATGCGGTTGGAGAAGCCCCACTCGTTGTCGTACCAGGCCAATACCTTGAGCAATTTGCCGCTGGATTTGGTGTGGTTGGCATCGAAAATCGACGACAGCGGATTGTGATTGAAATCGCTCGAAACCAGCGGCAGGGTGTTGTAGCCGAGGATTTTCGAATGCTGTGCGGCTTCTTTCAACAGCGCGTTGACCTCATCGGCCGACGCTTCGCGCTTCAATTGCACCGTCAAATCCACCAGCGAAACGTTGATCACCGGCACGCGCACCGCCATGCCGGTCAGTTTGCCCGCCAGTTCCGGCAGCACCAGGCCTACCGCTTCGGCGGCGCCGGTCTTGCTCGGGATCATGTTCTGCGTGGCCGAGCGCGCGCGGTAGGGGTCGGTGTGGTAGACGTCGGTGAGGTTCTGGTCGTTGGTGTAGGCGTGGATCGTGGTCATCAGGCCGCTTTCGATCCCCAACTCGCGGTGCAGCACCTGCGCCACCGGCGCGAGGCAGTTGGTGGTGCACGACGCGTTGGAAATGATCTGGTGCGACTGGCGCAGAATGTCGTGGTTGACGCCATACACCACGGTGGCGTCGGCGCCCTTGGCCGGGGCCGAGATAATCACTTTGCGCGCGCCGGCCGTAATATGCGCAGCGGCTTTGGCGCGGTCGGTGAACAGACCGGTGCATTCGAACACCACATCAATCTTCTCGGCCGCCCATGGCAGTTCGGCCGGGTTACGAATGGCGCTGACCGAAATGCGGTCGCCGTTGACGGTCAGGCTTTCATTATCGTGCTGCACTTCGGCGTCGAAAGTGCCGTGAACGGTGTCGTACTTGAGCAGATGAGCGTTGATCGAGCTGTCGCCCAAGTCGTTGATCGCAACAATCTGCAAATCCTGGCGGTAGCCTTGGGTATACAGTGCGCGAAGGACGTTGCGGCCGATACGGCCAAAACCATTGATTGCGATTCGAAGAGTCATTTAACTGGGTCGCCGTCGATTTGTTGTTGGAATTACAAGATTATTCGCATAAAAATAGAAAACAAGCCTTTTTAATGGCAATATTTTGTTCAATCTACAACGAGTGACCTGAATCAACTGGTCCGATCGATCAAGTAAACCGTCTGTCATCTCACCGACAGTGGCGCTTGATCAGCATAGACAATCAGGTCGCCACATCCGTTAGCCTGGAGTTCTACACATGCATCCCCGCGTCCTTGAGGTCACCGAACGGCTTATCGCCCGTAGCCGAGCTACTCGTGAGGCTTACCTTGCGCTGATTCGCGGCGCTGCCAGCGACGGTCCGATGCGCGGCAAGCTGCAATGCGCCAACTTCGCCCATGGCGTGGCCGGTTGTGGCACCGAAGACAAGAACAGTCTGCGGATGATGAACTCGGCCAACATCGCAATTGTTTCCTCATATAACGACATGCTCTCGGCGCATCAGCCGTACGAAGTCTTCCCTGAACAAATCAAGAAAGCCCTGCGCGAAATCGGTTCGGTTGGCCAGTTCGCCGGCGGCACTCCGGCGATGTGCGATGGCGTTACCCAGGGTGAGCCGGGCATGGAGCTGAGCCTGCCGAGCCGCGAAGTGATTGCCATGTCGACCGCCGTGGCGCTGTCGCACAACATGTTCGATGGCGCGCTGATGCTCGGCATCTGCGACAAGATTGTCCCGGGCCTGATGATGGGCGCGCTGCGTTTCGGTCATCTGCCAACGATTTTCGTGCCGGGCGGGCCGATGGTGTCGGGCATTTCCAACAAGCAGAAAGCCGATGTGCGCCAGCGCTATGCCGAAGGCAAAGCGAGCCGCGAAGAGCTGCTGGAATCGGAAATGAATTCCTACCACAGCCCCGGCACCTGCACGTTCTACGGCACCGCCAACACCAACCAACTGCTGATGGAAGTCATGGGCCTGCACTTGCCGGGCGCCTCGTTCGTCAACCCGAACACGCCGTTGCGCGATGCCCTGACCCGCGAAGCGGCGCACCAAGTCACGCGCCTGACCAAGCAGAATGGCGATTTCATGCCGATCGGCGAAATCGTCGACGAGCGTTCGCTGGTCAACTCGATTGTCGCGTTGCACGCCACCGGCGGCTCGACCAACCACACCTTGCACATGCCGGCCATCGCCATGGCCGCGGGCATTCAATTGACCTGGCAGGACATGGCCGACCTCTCCGAGGTGGTGCCGACCCTCAGCCACGTTTATCCGAATGGCAAAGCCGACATCAACCACTTCCAGGCGGCTGGCGGCATGTCGTTCCTGATCCGCGAGCTGCTGGAAGCCGGGTTGCTCCACGAAAACGTCAACACCGTGCTCGGCCATGGCTTGAGTCGCTACACCGTCGAACCGTTCCTCGATAACGGCGAACTGGTCTGGCGCGAAGGCCCGATCGAAAGCCTCGACGAAACCATCCTGCGTCCAGTGGCGCGCGCGTTCTCGCCTGAGGGCGGCCTGCGGGTGATGGAAGGCAACCTCGGGCGCGGCGTGATGAAAGTCTCCGCCGTAGCGCTGGAGAATCAGATCGTCGAAGCACCGGCCATGGTCTTCCAGGATCAGCAGGATCTGGCCGACGCATTCAAGGCCGGTTTGCTGGAGAAAGATTTTGTCGCAGTGATGCGCTTCCAGGGCCCGCGCTCCAACGGCATGCCGGAATTGCACAAAATGACCCCGTTCCTCGGCGTGCTGCAGGATCGCGGCTTCAAGGTTGCGTTGGTCACTGATGGACGCATGTCCGGCGCTTCGGGGAAAATCCCGGCGGCGATTCATGTCAGCCCGGAAGCTTTTGTCGGCGGCGCTTTGGCGCGCGTGCAAGAGGGCGATATCATCCGCGTCGATGGCGTCAAAGGCACTTTGGAGCTTAAGGTGGACGCCGAAGAATTCGCAGCACGCGAACCTGCCAAAGGCCTGTTGGCCAACAACATCGGCAGCGGCCGCGAACTGTTTGGTTTCATGCGCATGGCCTTCAGCTCCGCAGAGCAGGGCGCCAGCGCCTTCACTTCTGCCCTGGAGACGCTTAATTGAAACTGGCTTTGGTCGGTGACATCGGAGGGACCAACGCACGTTTCGCGTTGTGGAAAAACCAGCAACTGGAATCGATCCAGGTGCTGGCGACGGCGGATCACGCCAGCCCCGAGGAGGCCATTGGCGTCTACCTCGGCGGTCTCGGTTTGAAACCTGGCGACATCGGTTCGGTGTGCCTGTCGGTGGCGGGGCCGGTGAGTGGCGATGAATTCAAATTCACCAACAACCACTGGCGCCTCAGCCGCAAGGCGTTCTGCGAAATTTTGCAGGTCGACAGATTGCTCCTGACCAACGACTTTTCGGCGATGGCGCTGGGCATGACCCGCTTGCAGCCCGACGAATTTCGCGTGGTCTGCGCCGGCACACCGGAGCCACTGCGCCCGGCGGTGGTGATCGGCCCCGGCACCGGTCTGGGCGTCGGCACATTGCTGAATCTGGGCGAAGGCCGGTTCGCGGCGTTGCCGGGCGAGGGCGGTCACGTCGATCTGCCGCTGAGCAGCCCGCGTGAAACTCAGCTGTGGCAACACATCTTCAACGAGATCGGCCACGTCAGCGCCGAGACCGCATTGAGCGGCGGCGGTCTGCCTCGGGTTTACCGGGCGATCTGCGCGGTGGACGGCCACGAGCCGGTGCTCGATTCTCCGGAATCAATCACCGCAGCAGGGCTGGCGGGCGATCCGATTGCCCTGGAAGTGCTGGAGCAATTCTGCTGCTGGCTCGGGCGAGTCGCCGGCAATAACGTGCTGACTACCGGGGCGCGCGGCGGGGTGTTTATCGTCGGCGGGGTGATTCCACGGTTTGCCGATTTCTTCATCGAAAGTGGTTTCGCCCGGTGTTTTGCCGACAAGGGCTGCATGAGCGATTACTTCAAAGGCATCCCGGTGTGGCTGGTGACAGCACCGTATTCCGGGCTTGTCGGCGCGGGAGTGGCGCTCGACCAAGCCTGAAACACACTAAACCTGTAGGAGTGAGCCTGCTCGCGATAGCGGACTGACATTCAACATTGACGTTGACTGGCATACCGCTTTCGCGAGCAGGCTCACTCCTACATGGGTTTCTGGTGTTTGTCGGTTCCGCGCTTGAGGCATAATCCGCCCAATTCAAACAACAAGGATGCCGCCCCTGTGAGCTCAGTCAACAAGTCGATTTTGTTGGTCGATGACGATCAAGAGATACGCGAGTTGCTGGACACCTACCTGACCCGCGCAGGTTTTCAGGTGCGCACCACGCCGGACGGCGCCGGTTTTCGCCAGGCTATGAACGAAGCGCCGAGCGATCTGGTGATCCTCGACGTGATGTTGCCGGACGAAGACGGTTTCAGCCTCTGCCGCTGGATTCGCCAGCATCCGCGCCAGGCCCAGGTGCCGATCATCATGCTCACCGCCAGCTCCGACGAGGCCGACCGCGTGATCGGTCTGGAACTCGGCGCCGACGATTACCTCGGCAAACCCTTCAGCCCGCGCGAATTGCAGGCGCGGATCAAAGCGCTGCTGCGTCGCGCGCAATTCGGCCAGGAACGCTCGGGCAGCGAAGTGCTGGCCTTCGATGACTGGCGGCTGGACATGGTCAGCCATCGGCTGTTTCACACCGACGGCGAAGAAGTGATTCTGTCCGGCGCCGATTTCGCCTTGCTCAAACTGTTCCTCGACCACCCGCAGGAAATCCTCGACCGCGACACCATCGGCAACGCCACCCGTGGCCGCGACTTGATGCCGCTCGATCGCATCGTCGACATGGCCGTCAGCCGCTTGCGCCAACGCCTGCGCGACACCGAAAAACCGCCACGGCTGATCCGTACCGTGCGCGGCAGTGGTTATCAACTGGCCGCCAACGTGGTCGCCAGCAATGGTCATTGACGGGCTGCGTTCCCTCGCCGCCAAGGTTCCGGTACCGCGCTCATTACTCGGGCGGATGTTGCTGCTGACGTTGCTGGTGGTGATGTTCGCTCAGGCGTTGTCGAGCGTGATCTGGGTTTCGCAGCTGCGCGCCACGCAACTTGAAGGCCTGGTCACCAGCGCGCGCAGCCTTGCGCATTCGATGACCGCCAGCGTCAGTTATTTCCGCTCGTTGCCGGTGGCGTTTCGGCCGCTGGTACTCGACCAGTTGCGCAGCATGGGTGGCACGCGATTTGTGGTGACGCTCAACGACAAGCCGCTGGGCATGGAGGTGTTGCCGATCACGCCGCGCAAGGAAGCGGTGCTCAAAGCGGTCGACGAAGTGTTGCGCCAATCCCTCGGCCAAGACACGGACATCTCGGTGACGTTCGTCAGCCCCGAAGACCTGCGCATTTTCAACAGTGGTTTGAAACTTGATGAATTGCCGCGTTCGTGGGCGCATTACGCGTTGACCCTGGAGCCGGTGAATCCGCCGGTGCTGGTCACGCAAATTCAAATGGCGCCGGGCGAATGGCTGTACATCGCCTCGCTGTTGCCCGAGCCCTACACCAGTCTTGAAGAGCAAGGCCTGCCCGCGCAGCAAGTGTGGTTCATCGTGCTCACCAGCGGATTTTTGCTGTTGTTTATCGGCCTGCTGGTGCATTGGCAGAGCCGGCCGCTGAAGCGTTTGGCGCGTGCGGCGCGGGACATGTCGCTTGGCGCCGAAGTCGAGCCAGTGCCCGAGGGCGGCGGCAGCGAAGTGGTCGAGGTTGGCCGCGCGTTCAATGCCATGCGCGAACGCATCAGCCGTTACCTGACCGAGCGCAGCCAATTGTTCAGCGCGATTTCCCACGACTTGCGTACGCCGATTACCCGCCTGCGCTTGCGCGTCGAATTGCTCGAAGACGAGAAGCTGCAAGCCAAGTTTGGCCGCGACCTGGATGAACTGGAGCTATTGGTCAAAGGCGCGCTGCAATGCGTGAAAGACACCGACATCCACGAAAACATCGAGCCGGTCGACCTCAATCATGTACTCGATTGTTTGGTGGAACCGTACCTGGCGCCGAATGGCAATGGTCGCGTGACTCAGCATGGCCGGGCGTTGGCGGCGTATCCGGGGAAACCGCTGGCGCTCAAGCGGTGTATCGGCAACCTGATCGACAACGCGTTGAAGTACGGGCAGAACGCGCATTTGCATATCGACGATGATCCGAGCGCGTTTGTCTTGCACGTCGACGACGAAGGCCCGGGCGTGCCGGAGCAGCGGATGGAGCAGGTGTTTGAACCGCACTTTCGTCTGGCCGGGCAGCAGCAGGGTTACGGTCTGGGCCTGGGCATCGCGCGCAACATCGCGCATAGCCATGGCGGCGAAGTGAGTTTGCAGAACCTGCGCGAGGGCGGATTGCGCGTGACGTTGCAGCTTCCTCGGTCGCTTGATTGATTTTCGCTCTTTAGACCCACCCCTCACCCCAGCCCTCTCCCCAGAGGGGAGAGGGGGAAAGGGGGCCGATTGGGGGTTTTTCAATACCTGAGTTCGACTCGGTGGTTCAGGTCGATGTAGCTCCAAGAACAACTCGGTCTCCCCTCTGCCCAATGGGGAAAGGAAGCCGATCGGGGATTTTTTCAAAACCCGAGTTCACCTCGGTAGCTCAGCTCGATGTACCTCCAAGAACAACTCGGTCGGCCCCCTCTACCCCTTGGGGATGGTGAAAGGGAGCCTATTGGGGGCTTTTCAATACCTGAGTGCGACTCGATAATTCAGGTCGATGTACCTCCAAGAACAACGCCGTCGGCCCCCTCTACCCCTTGGGGAGAGGGCTGGGGTGAGGGGTGGCTCTTAACCCCAACACAACACCAAAGTCCCATCACATTTGTCACAACCCTGTGACAAAACCCGTCCCCTTCGTTACCTGCCGTTCCTCGGCCGTTGTTTAGACTGCCCGCAGTCATAACAACAAAAAAGGTACCCCATGGACACCTTCCAACCGAGCTTCGACAGTTGGCTCAATGCGCCTGCCCATCAGCACTGGCTCGCCGCCGAAGGCCTGCGCCTGCTGACGTTTGCCAAGGCTTCGAAGCTGCCGGAAGGCTTCGGCAATCTCGATGAAAAGGGCCACCTCGCGCCCGACGCTCACGCAGAAACCATGAACACCGCGCGCATGACGCACAGCTTCGCCATGGCGCACATTCAGGGCCTGCCGGGTTTTGCCGAGCTGGTTGATCACGGTGTTCGCGCGCTCAGCGGTCCGTTGCGCGATGCCGAGCATGGCGGCTGGTTCGCGGTCGCTGGGCATCGCGACGACAACACCGGCAAAGCCGCGTACCTGCACGCTTTTGTTGCGCTCGCCGCCAGTTCGGCCGTGGTCGCCAAGCGCCCCGGCGCGCAGGCGTTGCTCGACGAAGCGATCCGCGTGATCGACGCGCATTTCTGGAGCGAAGAGGAGGGCGCCATGCGCGAATCCTTCGCTCGCGACTGGAGTGGCGAAGAGGCCTATCGCGGCGCCAACAGCAACATGCACGCCACCGAAGCGTTCCTCGCGCTGGCCGATGTCACCGATGACCACCGCTGGCTGGTGCGCGCGCAACGCATCGTCGAACGCGTGATCCACGGCCACGCTGCCGCCAACGATTATCTGGTGGTCGAGCATTTCGACCGCGACTGGCAACCGCTGCGCGAGTACAACCACGACAACCCGGCGGACGGTTTTCGCCCTTACGGCACCACGCCGGGCCACGGTTTTGAATGGGCGCGGCTGTTGCTGCACCTCGAAGCTGCGCGGGTCCGGGCCGGCATGTTGACGCCGGGCTGGCTGGCCACGGATGCGCAGAAACTCTTCGATAACAACTGCCGCCACGGCTGGAACATCGACGGCGCGCCGGGGATTGTCTACACGCTCGACTGGGACAATCGTGCGGTGGTGCGCCATCGTTTGCACTGGACCCATTGCGAGGCCAGCGCTGCCGCCAGTGCCTTGCTCAAGCGCACCGGCGATGAGCAATACGAAACCTGGTATCGGCTGTTCTGGGAATTCTGCGACAGCCATTTCATCGATCGTTGCGACGGCAGTTGGCACCACGAACTCGACCCGCTGAACCGTCCGAGCGCCGACATCTGGGCGGGCAAACCCGATCTCTATCACGCCTGGCAAGCTGTGCTGATTCCGCGCCTGCCATTGGCGCCCAGCATGGCAACTGCGCTGGGGCAGTTGAGCCAGAGCGTGCCTGTGTAACCATGTGGTGACATTCAAGCGTCCCTTCGTTACCTGCGAAGGGATAACTCCTGGTTAAAATCCCGTGCAGCGCAAGCACCAGACTTGCAATGCATAACAACAAGAAAGGTACTTCTAGATGAATGCGATTTCTCGCCTCGCTACTGTCATTTCTCTCGTTTCCCTGTCTGCAATCCCCCTCAGTGTGCTTGCCGCCGAATCCAAAGGTTCGGTAGAAGTCGTTCACTGGTGGACGTCCGGTGGCGAAAAAGCCGCTGTTGACGTGCTCAAGGCCCAAGTCGAAAAAGACGGCTTTACCTGGAAGGACGGCGCCGTCGCCGGTGGTGGTGGTGCTACGGCCATGACCGTTCTGAAAAGCCGCGCCGTGGCCGGTAACCCGCCTGGCGTTGCGCAAATCAAAGGCCCGGACATTCAGGAATGGGCGTCCACCGGTCTGCTCGACACTGACGCGTTGAAAGATGTCGCCAAGTCCGAAAAGTGGGACAGCCTGCTCGACAAGAAAGTCTCCGATACCGTGAAGTACGACGGTGATTACGTGGCCGTGCCGGTGAACATTCACCGCGTCAACTGGCTGTGGATCAACCCTGAAGTCTTCAAGAAAGCCGGAATCGAAAAAGCCCCGACCACCCTCGAAGAATTCTATGCCGCGGGCGACAAGCTCAAGGCTGCCGGTTTCATCGCGCTGGCCCACGGTGGCCAGCCTTGGCAGGACAGCACCGTGTTCGAAGCGGTGGTGCTCTCGGTAATGGGCGCCGACGGTTACAAGAAGGCTCTGGTTGACCTCGACAACGCGACCCTGACCGGTCCGGAAATGGTCAAGTCGCTGACCGAGCTGAAGAAAGTCGCGACCTACATGGACGCCGACGGCAAGGGCCAGGACTGGAACCTGGAGGCGGCCAAGGTCATCAACGGCAAGGCCGGCATGCAGATCATGGGTGACTGGGCCAAGAGCGAATGGACCGCCGCGAAGAAAGTCGCCGGCACCGACTACCAGTGCGTAGCGTTCCCGGGCACCGACAAGGCGTTCACCTACAACATCGATTCCCTGGCCGTGTTCAAGCAGAAAGACGCGGGCACCGCTGCCGCTCAGCAAGACATTGCCAAAGTGGTGTTGGGTGAAAACTTCCAGAAAGTCTTCAGCATCAACAAAGGCTCGATCCCGGTGCGCAACGACATGCTCGCCGACATGGGCAAGTACGGTTTCGACGCGTGCGCCCAGACCGCTGCCAAAGACTTCCTGACCGATGCCAAGTCCGGCGGCCTGCAACCAAGCATGGCGCACAACATGGCGACCACGCTGGCGGTGCAAGGCGCGTTCTTTGATGTGGTGACCAACTACATCAACGACCCGAAAGCCGATCCGGCTGACGCCGCGAAGAAACTCGGCGCCGCGGTCAAGTCGGCCAAGTAATGCTTGGCCCTGTAGGAGCGAGCCTGCTCGCGATTGCAATCTGTCAGCCAGTGAATGGCTGACTGATACACCGCTATCGCGAGCAGGCTCACTCCTACAGGGGTCAGCATTTCCAACGTAAATTTTCTCTTCGTACTGGATCTTCCCATGAGTTCTGTTGCTGTGTTCAGCAAGGCCTCGCCATTCGATGCGCTGCAGCGCTGGCTACCGAAACTGGTGCTGGCGCCCAGCATGTTCATCGTTCTGGTGGGCTTCTATGGCTATATCCTGTGGACGTTTGTCCTGTCGTTCACCAGTTCGACATTCCTGCCGACCTACAAATGGGCCGGGCTGGCGCAATACCAGCGGCTGTTTGAAAACGATCGTTGGTGGGTTGCGAGCAAAAACCTCGCGGTCTTCGGCGGCATGTTTATCGGCATCACGCTGGTGATCGGTGTGCTGCTGGCGGTGTTTCTCGACCAGCGCATCCGTCGCGAAGGTTTCATCCGCACCATTTACCTGTACCCGATGGCGCTCTCGATGATCGTCACCGGTACCGCGTGGAAATGGCTGCTCAACCCGGGCATGGGCCTGGACAAATTGTTGCGTGACTGGGGCTGGGAAGGCTTTCGTCTCGACTGGCTGATCGACCCGGATCGCGTGGTGTATTGCCTGGTGATCGCGGCCGTCTGGCAAGCCTCGGGTTTTATCATGGCGATGTTTCTCGCCGGTCTGCGTGGGGTTGATCAATCGATCATCCGTGCTGCCCAGATCGACGGCGCGAGCATGCCGCGAATTTACCTCAAAGTGGTGTTGCCGAGCCTGCGCCCGGTGTTCTTCAGTGCGGTGATGATCCTCGCGCACATCGCGATCAAGAGTTTTGACCTGGTGGCGGCGATGACGGCCGGCGGTCCGGGTTATTCCTCCGACCTGCCAGCGATGTTCATGTATTCCTTCACCTTCAGCCGCGGCCAGATGGGCATGGGTTCGGCCAGTGCAATCCTGATGCTCGGGGCGATTCTCGCCATCATCGTGCCTTATCTGTATTCCGAGCTGAGGACCAAGCGCCATGACTAGTTTCGCTGCCAAACCGGCCATCAGCCTCAGCCGCATCGCGATCTACGCGGTGCTGATCCTTGCGGTGTTCCTGTACCTGATTCCGCTGGTGGTCATGCTGCTGACCAGTTTCAAGACACCCGAAGACATCAACACCGGCAACCTGCTGAGCTGGCCGACCGTGGTCAGCGGCATTGGCTGGGTCAAGGCCTGGGCCACGGTTGACGGGTATTTTTGGAACTCGATCAAGATCACCGTTCCGGCGGTGCTGATCTCCACCGCGATCGGCGCGCTCAATGGCTACGTGCTGTCGATGTGGCGCTTCCGTGGTTCGCAGTTGTTTTTCGGCTTGCTGTTGTTCGGCTGCTTCTTGCCGTTCCAGACTGTATTGCTGCCAGCCTCGTTCACCCTCGGCAAAATGGGCCTGGCGAGCACCACCACCGGTCTGGTGTTTGTGCACGTGGTCTACGGATTGGCGTTCACCACGCTGTTTTTCCGCAACTACTACGTCAGCGTGCCGGATGCGCTGGTGAAAGCCGCGCGGCTCGATGGCGCCGGTTTCTTCACCATCTTCCGGTTGATCATCCTGCCGATGTCGACGCCGATCATCATGGTCTGCCTGATCTGGCAGTTCACCCAGATCTGGAACGACTTCCTGTTCGGCGTGGTGTTCTCCAGTGGTGATTCGCAACCTATTACCGTGGCGCTGAACAACTTGGTCAACACCAGTACCGGGGCCAAGGAATACAACGTTGATATGGCGGCGGCGATGATCGCCGGGCTGCCGACCCTGCTGGTCTATGTGGTCGCAGGCAAGTATTTCGTGCGCGGGCTGACGGCCGGCGCAGTCAAGGGGTAATCATGGCTACGCTCGAACTTCGCAATGTAAACAAGACCTATGGCCCAGGCCTGCCGGACACCCTCAAGGACATCGACCTGTCGATCAAGGACGGTGAGTTCCTGATCCTTGTCGGGCCTTCGGGTTGCGGCAAGTCGACCCTGATGAACTGCATCGCCGGCCTGGAAACCATCACTGGCGGCGCAATCATGATCGATGACCAGGACGTCAGCGGCATGAGCCCCAAGGATCGCGACATCGCCATGGTGTTCCAGTCCTACGCGCTGTACCCGACCATGAGCGTGCGCGAGAACATCGCGTTCGGCCTGAAGATTCGCAAGATGCCGGCGGCGGACATCGAAACCGAAGTGGCGCGGGTGTCCAAGTTGCTGCAGATCGAACACCTGCTCAATCGCAAACCCGGCCAGCTCTCCGGTGGCCAGCAGCAGCGCGTGGCGATGGGCCGGGCGCTGGCGCGGCGGCCGAAGATTTACCTGTTCGACGAACCGCTGTCCAACCTCGACGCGAAGCTGCGCGTCGAGATGCGCACCGAAATGAAACTGATGCACCAGCGCCTGAAAACCACCACGGTTTACGTGACCCACGACCAGATCGAAGCGATGACCCTGGGCGATAAAGTCGCGGTGATGAAGGACGGGATCATTCAGCAGTTCGGTACGCCGAAAGACATCTACAACAACCCGGCCAACCTGTTTGTGGCGAGCTTCATCGGTTCGCCGCCGATGAATTTCATCCCCCTGCGTTTGCAGCGCAAGGACGGGCGTCTGCTGGCCCTGCTCGACAGCGGTCAGGCGCGTTGCGAATTGCCGTTGGGCATGCAGGACGCCGGCCTCGAAGATCGCGAAGTGATCCTCGGCCTGCGCCCGGAACAAATTGTCCTGGCCAACGGCGAGCCGAACGGTTTGCCGACTATCCGCGCCGAAGTCCAGGTCACCGAGCCAACCGGGCCGGACACGCTGGTGTTCGTCAACCTCAACGACACCAAGGTCTGCTGCCGACTGGCGCCGGACGTTGCACCGGGCGTGGGCGAGACCCTGACCTTGCAGTTCGATCCGGCGAAAGTGCTGCTGTTCGATGCCAAGACTGGCGAGCGGCTGGGCGTTGCGGCTCAGCCGAAAACTGAAGCTGCGGTCGGTAACATCGCGCAGTTCAAAGGGCGCTGAAAAACAAAAACTGTAGGAGCCAGGCTTGCCGGCGAAGGCGATTTCAAGGACGCCTTCGCCGGCAAGCCTGGCTCCTACAAGGGGATAAGTGGCGAATGGGCCCATTCGTCGCAATCGATGTAAACCGCGTTAGATAAAAACAGTTAATAACAATAAAACGAGGATGTAGGGATGAAGAAGAAGAACAACGCTCAGCTTATCTGCCAATTGTCAGCTGTTGCGGTAATGACCATGGCCGGTAGCGCTCACGCGGCTGACGCGTTCAGCGCCGACTCCCAGTGGATGACCGGTGACTGGGGTGGCGAGCGGACCAAGCTGATCGAGCAGGGTATCGACATCAAGGCCGATTACGTCGGTGAAGTCGGCGGCAACTTGCACGGCGGCTACAACAACGACAAGACTGCGCGTTACTCCGACCAGTTCGGTCTGGGCGTGGCGCTGGACTTGCAAAAACTCTGGGGCTGGGACAACACGCAAGCGAAGATCCAGCTGACCAACCGTAATGGCCAGAACATCTCCAACGACCGCGTTGGCGATCCGCGCGCCGGCACCTTGAGCTCCTCGCAGGAAGTCTACGGCCGTGGCCACATGGTCCGTCTGACCCAGTTGTGGATCAAACACCAGTTCCTCGACGGCAAACTCGACGTCAAGGCCGGTTACTTCGGCGAAGGTGAAGACTTCAACACCTTCCCGTGCGAATTCCAGAACCTGGCGTTCTGCGGTTCCCAGGTCGGTAACTGGGCGACCAACATCTGGTACAACTGGCCAGTCAGCCAAGCGGCGATTCGCGTGAAGTACAACATCTCGCCTGAGTTCTATGCGCAGATCGGCGCGTACAACCAGAACCCGTCGCAACTGGAACACGGCAACGGCTTCAAACTCAGCGGCAGCGGCACCAAAGGTACGGTCCTGCCAGTTGAACTGGTCTGGTTGCCGAACCCGAACAACTTGCCGGGCGAATACCGTGTCGGTTACTACAAAAGCACGGCCAAGGCTGATGACGTTCGCGAAGACGACAATGGCAATGACGCGGCCACCAGCGGCAACGCCTATCGCAGTCACAGCAGCAAATCCGGTTATTGGTTCGTGGCGCAACAGCAACTCACCACGCACAACGGTGATGCTTCGCGCGGTCTGAACATCGCGGCTAACGCGACGTTCCACGACAAGGACACCAACTTCATCGACAACTATCAGTCGCTGATGCTGGTGTACAAAGGCCCGTTTGATGCGCGCCCGAAAGATGACGTCGGCATCGGTTTCGCGCGTATTCACGTCAACGATGACGTGAAGAAAAACGCCGAGCTGATCAACGCCTCCAACGGCATCAGCGATTACAACGACCTGCAGTTCGCACCACTGCGCAACACCGAATACAACTACGAAATCAACTACGGCTTCCACGTCACCAACTGGCTGACCGTGCGGCCGAACCTGCAATACATCACCCACCCGGGCGGTGTTGATGAAGTCGATAACGCGCTGGTGGCCGGTCTGAAAATTCAGTCGGTGTTCTAACGCTGTTGCGATAAGCTCCCCCTCTATGTGCGCATTTATGCGGATGGCCAAGGCTATCCGCTTTTTTTTGGGGGCTGCACACCCCGGCGACAGATGATTTTCAGGATCGCGGCACATGCATGAGCATCCGTTACAACGCTTCTTCAAATCCTTGCGCGAACGCCCGGTGTTTGCGTGGGAGCGCTATCAGATGCGCGATGTGCTGGTGATCGATCATCCGCTGTGCCAAGCGGTGTTCAGTCGGCAGGGCGCGCAGTTGCTGCACTTTCAGCCAACCGGGCAAAAGCCCTGGTTGTGGTGCGCGGCGAAGTGGCCGCACGTCGGCGCTATTCGGGGCGGGGTGCCGGTGTGCTGGCCGTGGTTTGGTCGCCACCCGAGCGAAAACGCCTGGCCGTCGCATGGCTGGGCGCGGCTGCTCGACTGGAAGTTGCTCGATAGCCGCCACGACGAAGAAGGCGTGCATTTGCATTGGCAATTGCAGCTGTGTGACTGGACCGTTGACCTGCACGCGCACCTTGGCGAACGCATGGATTTGCGCCTGAGCACCGAGCATCAAGACAGCCTGCCGTGCCAGTTGAGTCAGGCGTTGCACGCGTACTGGCGTATTGGCGACGTTGGTGAGGTAGCGCTGTCTGGGCTCGACGGTGCGCAGGGTTATGACCAGTTAAGTCGTCAGGCCTGTCTTCAGGAAGGTGAGTTGCGCGTGGATGGCGGCTGTCAGCGGGTGTTCCAGCATGATGGCGAACTACAGCTCAAGGACCACGCCTGGCAACGCGAATTGTGCATCGACACCGGTGACGATGGCGACACGGTGGTCTGGCATCCGGGGTCGCGGCCATTGCTCGGGGTGAGCTGGAATGAAGTGCTGGAATTTGTCTGCGTGGAAGCGGCGAGCGGCGGCACCGACAGCCTGAGCCTGGCGCCGGGGGAGAGGGCGCATTTGAGTTTGCAGGCGCGGGTGGGGGTTTGAGCAAAAGTGTTGCGGTGCTGCTGCTGACGTCATCGCGAGCAAGCTCGCTCCCACATTTGGAATACATTTCCCCTGTGGGAGCAAGCTTGCTCGCGATGAGGCCGGAACAGCCGCTGAAGATCCCTCCGAGTTAATTGAACTCATCCCCGACCGGATAGCGGCTCGCATTCAAGCTCTCTTTGATCTTGCGCAAATGCGGCTGGAAATCCACGCCACGGCGCAGCGTCATGCCGGTCGCCAACACGTCCAGCACGGTCAATTGAATAATCCGCGAAGTCATCGGCATATAAATGTCGGTGTCTTCCGGCAGCGGAATGTTCAGGCTCAGCGTGCTGGCCTTGGCCAGCGGCGAACCTTCGGCAGTCAGGCCCAGCACCGAAGCGCCATTTTCCCGGGCAATCCGCGCCACTTCCACCAATTCACGGGTACGCCCGGTGTAGGAAATGATCACGAACAACTCGCCGGTGTGCGCCACCGAAGCAATCATTCGTTGCATCAACACATCGGCATGCGCGGTCACGGCCAGGTTAAAACGGAAGAATTTATGCTGCGCATCCAGCGCCACCGGAGCCGAGGCGCCGAGCCCGAAGAAGTGAATCTGCCGCGCTTGAATCAACAGATCGACGGCGCGGCTGATCAGGTTCGGATCGAGCGCCTGGCAAGCGCTGTCCAGCGAGGCAATCGCGCTGCCGAAAATCTTCTGCGTGTAGGCTTCAGGATTGTCATCCGCCTCGACCGCACGGCTGACATACGCCGCGCCACTCGCCAGGCTCTGGGCCAATTGCAGCTTGAGTTCCGGGTAACCGCTGACGCCGAACGAGCGGCAGAAACGGTTGACCGTCGGCTCGCTGACCTTCGAGGCCTGGGCGAGGGCGGCGATGCTGAACCGCGTGGCCTGCTGCGGATTGAGCAGGATCACTTCGGCGACTTTGCGCTCGGCCTTGTTCAGGTCTTCAAGGCGATTCTGGATTTGTTCCAGCAGATTTCGCACGCGGTCCATAGATGTTCCTTGAGTCAGCAGCGCAAAGATGCGCTCTGCTATGCAAAAAGGGCCTTTGATGCGGCCCGTCACGGTGGCCTATCCTACTGATGGCTCCGACCGACCACCACTCGGAATCTGTATTTTGCGAAAATGTTGTGGTTATTACTACATTTTCCCTTGAGTGATGCCTTGAAAAAAGGTATTTGTAGCTTAACTTGATAAAAGAACAAACATCATGCCCTCGATTACGGTAGAACCGTGCACCTTTGCCTTGTTCGGCGCCCTCGGCGATCTGGCCTTGCGCAAGCTGTTTCCTGCCCTTTATCAATTGGACGGTGCCGGCCTGTTGCACGAGGACTCGCGAATCATCGCGCTGGCCCGTGAGCCCGGCAGCGAACAGCAGCACCTCGCGTTCATTACCTCCGAGCTGCGCCGCTACGTGGATGCCAAAGAACTGGACGAAGCGGTTCTCGAACGTTTCCTCGCACGCCTGACCTACCTGCACGTCGACTTCCTGCGCTCCGAAGACTACGTCGCCCTGGCCGAACAGGCGGGTACTGCTCAACGTGTAATCGCCTATTTCGCTACACCGGCGGCCGTTTACGGGGCGATTTGCGAGAACCTGTCGAAGGTTGGCCTCAGCGAAAACACCCGCGTCGTCCTCGAAAAGCCGATCGGTTCGGACCTGGAGTCGTCGCGCAAGGTCAACGACGCTGTGGCGCAGTATTTCCCGGAAAACCGCACCTACCGCATCGACCACTACCTGGGCAAAGAAACCGTCCAGAACCTGATTGCGCTGCGTTTCGCCAACAGCCTGTTCGAAACCCAGTGGAACCAGAACTACATCTCCCACGTGGAAATCACCGTGGCCGAGAAGGTCGGGATCGAAGGTCGCTGGGGTTATTTCGACAAGGCCGGCCAGCTGCGCGACATGATCCAGAATCACCTGCTGCAACTGCTCTGCCTGATCGCCATGGACCCGCCGGCCGACCTGTCCGCCGACAGCATCCGTGACGAGAAAGTCAAAGTGCTCAAGGCCCTCGCGCCGATCAGCCCCGAAGGCCTGACCACGCAAGTGGTGCGCGGCCAATACATCGCCGGTTACAGCGAAGGCAAACCGGTGCCGGGTTATCTCGAAGAACCGAATTCCAACACCCAGAGCGACACCGAAACCTTCGTTGCGCTGCGTGCCGACATTCGCAACTGGCGTTGGGCCGGCGTGCCGTTTTACCTGCGTACCGGCAAGCGCATGCCGCAGAAGCTGTCGCAGATCGTCATCCATTTCAAGGAACCGTCGCACTACATCTTCGCCCCGGAGCAGCGCCTGCAGATCAGCAACAAACTGGTGATCCGCCTGCAGCCGGACGAAGGTATTTCCTTGCGTGTGATGACCAAAGAGCAAGGCCTGGACAAGGGCATGCAGCTGCGCAGCGGTCCGTTGCAGCTGAATTTTTCCGACACCTATCGCAGCGCGCGGATTCCCGATGCCTACGAGCGATTGTTGCTGGAAGTGATGCGCGGCAATCAGAACCTGTTTGTCCGTAAAGATGAAATCGAAGCCGCGTGGAAGTGGTGTGACCAGTTGATCGCCGGGTGGAAAAAATCCGGTGATGCGCCCAAGCCGTACGCGGCCGGGTCCTGGGGACCGATGAGCTCCATTGCACTGATTACGCGGGATGGGAGGTCGTGGTATGGCGATATCTGAATTGAAACTGCCTCAGGGCGTCAACGCCCATGAGTTCAAGAGCCCGGTGCTGCTGGCCGAAGGCCTGGCGCTGAATGTGGCCAAGCAACTGAGCGATGCGCTTGACGCGCGTGGCACCGCGACCCTGGTGGTTTCTGGCGGTCGCAGCCCGGTGGCGTTTTTCCAGCACCTGGCCAAGCAGACGCTGGACTGGTCCAAAGTCGTTGTGACCCTGGCCGACGAACGCTGGGTGCCGGTCGAGCACGCCGACAGCAACGCCGGTCTGCTCAAGCGTTATCTGCTGCAAGGCCCGGCGGCGAAAGCCCAGTTTTTGAGCTTGTACAGCGCCACTGCCAGCGTCGAGCTGGCCGCCGAACAGGCTGATCGCCTGCTTGCCGAATTGCCACCGATCGACGTGCTGATCCTCGGCATGGGCGATGACGGTCACACCGCGTCGCTGTTCCCCAACAGCCCGAATCTGCCCGAGGCACTGGCAGCCGATGGCACGCGTCGCTGCTATCCGATGCTGGCGCCGACCGTGCCGCATCAGCGCCTGACCATGAGTCGCGCGTTGCTGGCTTCGGCGAAGACCACCGTTTTGTCGATTTCCGGTCAGTCGAAACTGACGACCTTGAGTGCCGCATTGGCCGGTGACGATGTCGCCGCCATGCCGATTCGCGCGTTTCTGCAACCTACGTTAGAGATTTACTGGTGCCCATGAGCCAAGGATCAGCCGCTATGAAAAACACTCCCCCGACCGTTTCCATGGCGGATAAGGTTGCCCTGATCGACAGCCTCTGCGCCAAGGCGCGGATTTTGCCGGTGATCACTATTGCTCGCGAACAGGACGTACTGCCACTGGCCGACGCCCTGGCCGCCGGTGGCCTGACGGCGCTGGAAGTGACCCTGCGTTCGCAGTTCGGCCTCAAAGCCATCCAGATCCTGCGCGAGCAGCGTCCGGAACTGGTGACTGGCGCCGGCACCGTGCTTGATCGCAGCATGCTTGCCGCTGCCGAAGCGGCCGGCTCGCAGTTCATCGTCACGCCGGGCATTACCCGCGACCTGCTTGAAGCCAGTGTCGACAGCGCGATTCCGCTGTTGCCGGGCATCAGCAACGCTTCCGGAATCATGGAAGGTTATGGTTTGGGTTATCGCCGCTTCAAGCTGTTCCCGGCGGAAGTCAGCGGCGGCGTCGCGGCGATCAAAGCCTTGGGCGGCCCGTTCGGCGAGGTCAAATTCTGCCCGACTGGCGGCGTCAGCCCGGCCAATATCAAAAGCTACATGGCGTTGAAAAACGTCATGTGCGTGGGCGGTAGCTGGATGCTTGATCCGGAGTGGATCAAGAACGGCGACTGGACACGCATTCAGGAATGCACCGCCGAGGCTCTCGCGCTGCTCGACTGATTTGATTGTTACCAGACACTTCGTTGTGTGTTCTACGGCTTTAGCGGTGCACTTGGTCGGTGCACCGTTTTTTTTTGCGCAAAAAGTCATCGAGCCCTGTGGGAGCGAGGCTTGCCCGCGAAGGCGCCGGCACATTCAACACATCGGCTGGATCTGAAAGCGCTTTCGCGGGCAAGCCTTGCTCCCACACAAGCAATGCGATCGGATACACGCCTCGATACATAGATACCGCATGCCGGCGCGGTTCTCTCTCTATCCTTCAAAAATCTTAAGGAAGAGAGAACGTCATGGACTACACCACTGCTGCCCCTCGCGACAGGGTTTTGCTGCTTTCACCCGAGCACATCGCCGGCCCGTATTTCCGCAACCCCAAACTGATCCGCAGGAACATCAGCGAAAGCCAGGATGGCGTTCCGCTGGTGTTGCGCCTGTCGATTGTCGACGCCATGACCGGCGAACCCGTAAGCGGCGCGCTGGTGGATATCTGGCACTGCAACGCGCGTGGCGCCTATTCGGGCTGGAGCAAGGTTGATCCGGATCAGGCAGTCGCAGCCGACCACATCGGCGCCGTTCCGCGCACCGATGACGACACCTACCTGCGCGGCGGGCAATTCAGCGATAACAGGGGCGCTGTGCGTTTCACCACGATTTATCCAGGTTTTTATGCCGGCCGCGCCCTGCACATTCATGTCGCAGTGCGCATCACCGGTGGCAACAATTACCTCGAAGAGCGCCACGTTGCGTGGGTTGGCCAACTGTATTTTCCCGAAGTGGCTTCCCGCTCAGTGCTCAATGGCAAAGCTTACAGCGGTCGAAGTCTGCTGCCGATGGACAACCATCAGGATCAATATCATCAACAAATGAACGGCAGCGCCTCGACCCTGACGGTCAGGAGCATCGGGCGGGAGAGTCATGAAGACGGATTTTTCGGGCACATGACTATCGGCATCGACACCTTTGCGGTGTCGACACAGATCAAACCCGAGGATTTCGCTAAATACACGGTTTAATACAAGGTGTAGCGGCGTGCACTCGACTTGATGCGATCAGCTCAGCTCGGTCAGGGCTTTGATCAGCAGATCGATCTCGGCAGCAGTGGTCGTCAGCCCCGGCGTGATGCGAATGCACGGCCCGCTCGCCGCACCGCTGCGCACCACGGTAAACAGGTTGTACTCACTGAGCAGCCGTTCGGCCATGACTTGCTGGTCGGCATGATTGGTAAAGCGCATCGAGGTGATGCCGCAATACAACCGCGGATCGTCCGGGGTCATCACTTCAATACCCGGCAGCTCGCGCACCGCGCTGACCCAGCGATCCCGCAGATAGTTGAGCCGTGCACCTTTGGCCGCTGAGCCGCCCATCGCCTGATGTTCTTCGAGCACCAGCGGCAGGGTCATCAGCGCCGGAATGTTCGGCGTGCTGTACGGCGTGCGCCCGCGAATGTCGTTGAGCGGGAAATGCATCTCGCCCATGTCCGGGTCGATGTCGGCCAGGCGCTGCGGGGCGATATAGATGAAGCCGAGAGTCAGCGGTGCGCCGATCCACTTGTGCAGGTTGTAACCGGCGAAGGCAACGCCCAGCGATTCCAGGTCGAATTCGAGCTGGCCGAGCGCATGCGCGCCGTCGAGAATCACATCCACGCCGTGTTCCTTCGCCAGCGCGGCGATGGCCTGTACCGGCATCACCAAACCGGTACGGTGGGTGACGTGGGTCAGCGCCATCAGCTTCAGGCGCGGGTAACGCACGAAGATGTCGCGGTAACTGGCCAGCAGACTGTCGAAGGTCGCCGGGTGCTGGTGATCAATCTCGATTACCTCGACGCCGCGATGACGCGCAAGCCAGCGCATGGCGCCTTTTACCGTGTCGTATTCCAGATCGCAGATCAGCACCTGATCGCCCGGTTGCAACCGGTTGTAGTTGCGGATCAGCGCCTGCAAGCCGTCCGAGGCGTTGCGGGTGAGGGCGATCGAGTGCGCGCGCACGCCGAGCATCTCGGCAAGCTGCGCGCGGATGTCTAGGCTGTCCTGCGGCTCGAAACGCTGGCGCACCTGCACCGAGTTGCTGCGATTGATCAGCTCGATATTGCGCTGGTATTCCTCGACCACCGTGCGCGACATGCGTCCGAAATAGCCGTTCTCCAGATTGATCGGCCCAGGCTGGACGGCGTAGCGGTCGGCGAAGGTCAGCCAGAAGTCTTCATCGCGGGCACGGCGGGTGTTATCGGGCATGGGCTACTCAGTTGATTCAGTGGCGAGGGGCGGGTTTGCCGTGTTTGGCGCGCAGCGGCTCGAGCAGTTCGGACAAACCGTTGTGATCGATTTCCTGCATCAGCGCAAGCAAACCGCCGAGCTCGCCGTGCGGGAAACCCTCACGGGCGAACCAGTTGAGGTATTGGCCGGGCAGGTCGGCAATGATCCGGCCCTTGTATTTGCCGAAGGGCATTTCGCGGGTTATCAGCAATTCGAGCTTTTCAGGATTCATTCATCAGTCGTCTGGATTCAATCAGTCTGGAAAATACAGGCATTCTGCATGCAGGCCAAATGACAGATCATGCAAATAACACTGATACAGATTTTTGATGAAATCATAAGTTATTGAAATATAAGGATTAAATATTCAATCCAAAGCTGGCATGCAGGCTGCAATAGCTATTGCATCTCTCATCAAACCGCGAGGAATTGAAAAATGACTGACGTGAATAAAGAAGCCATCTCTGTACTGAACGACCTGATCGAAACCAGCAAAGACGGTCAGGAAGGCTTCAAGACCTGCGCTGAAGACATCAAGCATCCAGAATTGAAATCTCTGTTTGTTACCCGTTCCGCTGATTGCGCGGCCGCTGCTGCCGAGCTGCAAGCCGAAGTCCGCAAACTGGGCGGCGATCCGGAAACTTCGACCAGCGTTAGCGGTGACCTGCACCGTCGCTGGGTAGACGTGAAAGCGATGTTTACCGGCAAGGATGAAGAAGCCGTGTTGAACGAAGCTGAACGCGGTGAAGACCACGCGCTGAAGGCTTACAAAGAAGCGCTGGAAAAAATCAGCAAGCACAATCTGGTTGGCATTCGTGACCTGGTTGAGCGTCAGTACCACGGCGTACAACGCAACCACGACCAAGTAAAAGCCCTGCGTAACCAGGCTCGTGCTCGCTCGTAATTGCTTGTCGCTGTAACAAAAAACGCCAGTTTGACTGGCGTTTTTTTATGCCCGCAATAAAAGCGGCGCGTACCTGTGGTGAGGCGGGCAAGCCACCTCGTCACACAAGCCCATCATCACAAATGCAGGGTTTGATCAGCCGATGCTGATCGCCGGCAATACGGGCAATGTCACAGTCTGCTGCTTGCGTGGCGCGAGGATCTCCGCTTCGCCGTCCACTACCAACTCATCACGCTGGTTGAACACGCGAGTGGCAATCCGTACACGAAACTTTGGCAGTTTCTCGAGAATCTCCAAGCGCACGGTCAGGGTGTCGCCGATTTTCACTGGTTTCTGAAAGCTCATCTGCTGACCGATATAAATAGTCCCCGGCCCAGGCAACTCACAAGCCACCGCTGCGCTGATCAACGCGCCGCTGAACATGCCGTGCGCGATGCGTTCCTTGAACATGGTGCCGGCGGCGAATTCGGCGTCCAGGTGCACCGGGTTGTGATCACCGGACATTGCGGCGAACAACTGAATATCGCGCTCTTCGACGGTTTTGCTATAGCTGGCGGTCTGGCCGACTTCAAGGGCTTCGTAAGGGGTGTTGGTAACCTGGGTCATTTGTCTCAATTCCTGTGACGAATTTAAAAATCCACAAAAGCAACTGTTCAAAAATCTGTCGAAAAACTATTCGGTTCTGGCCGGGCGGCGGTGGCTCAGGGCCTCGGCGATCCAGTTCAATACGTCGGCGGTCACTTCATCGCGGTTGCTCTCGTTGAACAGCTCGTGGCGTGCCTGCGGGTAAATATTCAGTTGCAGGTTCTGACTGCCGGCGGTGCGCAGCGCATTGGCCAGATCCTTCAGACGCTTGCCGTCGCTCACCGGATCACATTCACCGCCCATTACCAACAAGGGCAGGCCCGGATCGACCTGGGCGAGATTGGACGCTTTGCTGATTTGCTGCAAGCCGCCGAGCAAGTCGATCCACAGCTGATTGGTGCAACGAAAGCCGCAGAGCGGGTCGTTGGCGTACAGATCGACCTGCGCCGGGTCGCGGCTCAGCCAATCGAATTTCGTACGCGTGGGTTTGAATTTGTTGTTGAACGAGCCGAATGAGAGATATTCGATCAGCGCACTGCGCCCCTTCGGCCCCTGACGCAAGCGTTCCAGGCGAGCAATCTGCCGCGCCGCGCGATACAGCGCGATCGGCTGAAAATTCGAGCCGCTGAGAATCGCCCCGTGCAGGCTGGCGCTGTGATGCAGCAAATACGCCTGGGCGATGTAGCTGCCCATGCTGTGGCCCAGCAGCACAATCGGCACGCCGGGATGCTGCTGGCCGATGTGTTGATTGAGGCTGGCAAGATCGCCGACCACTTTGCACCAGCCATCGTCATCGGCGAAATGCCCGAGCGTGGCGTTTTCGGCAGTTTTGCCATGTCCGCGCAAGTCCGGTGCGTAGACGCCATACCCCTGCGCGCAGAAACTTTTTGCCAGCCGATCATAACGGCCGCTGTGTTCGGCCATCCCGTGGGCCAGCAGAATCAGCGCTTTCAGTGGCGCGTCGGGCAACCACTGGTTGACGAAGAGGCGGCTGTGATCACTTGCGGTCAGCCAGAAAGTGTCGTGGGTCATGGCGGTTCCTTTGCACGGTTTTGCTGCGGATGTTGCTGCGAATGTTGCTGCGTGTGTCGTTGCAGATGTCGTTGCATTGTATAGCGCATCCGACGCGCCTCGTCTGATCAGCCCACAGCGGGGCAGGAAGATTCACACGATCTATGACGCACTTGGCCATATTTGCCTGATCCGCCATAACTGCTAGTGTCCGTGAAGCTCCGCTTTCCGTTGTTGGTGTTTCACAAATGACAGAAGTGGCCCCGGATAGATTCAGGTAAAGAGGACAAGAACAATGCAACCTGATTTCTGGAATGACAAACGCCCGGCCGGCGTGCCCCTGGATATCGAGCTGGGCGCTTACAAGTCGGTGATCGAGGTGTTCGAGCGCTCCTGCAAGAAATTCGCCGATCGTCCGGCCTTCAGCAATATGGGCGTGACCCTGACCTACGCTGAACTGGAACGCTACAGCGCTGCATTCGCCGGTTATCTGCAGGCCCACACCGACCTGGTGCCGGGCGACCGCATCGCGGTGCAGATGCCCAACGTCCTGCATTACCCGATTGCGGTGTTCGGTGCCCTGCGCGCCGGGCTGATCGTGGTCAACACCAACCCGCTGTATACCCCGCGCGAGATGCGCCACCAGTTCAAGGATTCCGGCGCCCGGGCGCTCGTCTACCTCAATGTGTTCGGTTCCAAGGTCCAGGAAGTGCTGGCCGACACCGACATCCAGTACCTGATCGAAGCGAAGATGGGCGACCTGATGCCCGCCGCCAAGGGCTGGCTGATCAACACCGTGGTCAACAAAGTGAAGAAGATGGTCCCGGCGTATTCCTTGCCGCAGGCCATTTCCTTCAAAAGCGCGCTGCGTCAGGGCCGGGGCCTGGGGATCAAGCCACTGAATGCCGGGCTCGGCGACATCGCCGTGCTGCAATACACCGGCGGCACCACCGGTTTGGCCAAAGGTGCGATGCTCACGCACGGCAATCTGGTGGCGAACATGCAACAGGCGCGCGCGTGTCTCGGCCAGTTCGGCAGCGACGGCCAGCCGTTGTTGCGTGAAGGTCAGGAAGTGATGATCGCGCCGCTGCCGCTGTACCACATCTATGCATTCACGGCGAACTGCATGTGCATGATGGTCACCGGCAACCACAACGTGCTGATCACCAATCCACGCGACATCAAGGGCTTTATCAAAGAGCTGAAAAACTGGCGATTTTCGGCGCTGCTCGGGTTGAACACGCTGTTTGTGGCGTTGATGGATCATCCGGATTTCAAGACGCTGGACTTCTCCAGTCTCAAACTCACCAACTCCGGTGGCACCGCGCTGGTCAAAGCCACCGCCGAGCGCTGGGAACAGCTCACCGGTTGCCGGATCACCGAAGGCTACGGCCTGACTGAAACCTCGCCGGTGGCCTGCACCAACCCGTATGGCGATAAATCGCGAATCGGCACGGTCGGCCTGCCGGTGCCGGGCACCACGCTGAAAATCATCAACGACGAAGGTGTCGAGCAGGCGTTGGGCGAGCGGGGCGAGTTGTGCATCAAAGGCCCGCAGATCATGAAAGGTTACTGGCAGAAACCCGAAGCCACCGCCGAAGTGCTGGATGCCGAGGGCTGGTTCAAGTCCGGCGATATCGCGGTGATCGACCCGGACGGTTTTGTGCGCATTGTCGATCGCAAGAAAGACATGATCATCGTCTCGGGTTTCAACGTGTACCCGAATGAAATCGAAGACGTGGTCATGGCCCACCCGAAAGTCGCCAATTGCGCGGTGATCGGCGTGCCGGACGAGCGTTCCGGCGAGGCGGTGAAGTTGTTTGTAGTGGCGCGTGAATCGGGGGTCAGCCTTGAAGAGCTGAAGGCTTACTGCAAGGAAAACTTCACCGCGTACAAAGTGCCCAAACACATTGTGTTGCGGGAGTCGTTGCCGATGACGCCGGTGGGCAAGATTCTGCGCCGCGAGTTGCGGGATATTGCATAACGGTTGAATGGCCGCGCTTCGCGCGATCGCGAGCAAGCTCGCTCCCACAGGGTTTTCGATGGTCCTGTGGGAGCGAGCTTGCTCGCGATTTTTTTTGGATAACCCCTGAATTCCGGGGGTTTCACGGATGTATAGAATTTTTGCTCTAAAATGACTGCCGGTTATTCTTGAGTCATTAAAGTGACTGTAGAGGCTCTTTTTGGCTCTAGTCGGCCCTTGGCAAAGCTGCTACTCTCGGCGCGCTTTTGTGACTTCTCGGCCTATATAAAAGCCAGATTCACCCTAAAAACACACACCAATAATAATCGCATCAAATGCGGTGATGAATTCGCGTTGCTGAGGAGTGGGCTTCCATGATCGAAGACTTTTGGAAGGATAAGTACCCTGCCGGGATTGCTGCCGACATCAATCCAGACGAGTATCCGAATATTCAGGCAGTGTTGAAGCAATCCTGCCAACGCTTCGCCAACAAACCGGCTTTCAGCAACCTGGGCAAGACAATCACCTACGGTGAACTGTACGAATTGTCCGGTGCCTTTGCCGCTTACCTGCAACAGCATACCGACTTGCAGCCCGGTGATCGAATCGCCGTGCAACTGCCTAACGTGTTGCAGTACCCGGTCGCGGTATTCGGCGCCATCCGCGCCGGGCTGATCGTGGTCAACACCAACCCGCTGTACACCGCGCGGGAAATGGAACACCAATTCAACGACTCCGGGGCCAAAGCCCTCGTCTGCCTCGCCAACATGGCGCACCTGGCCCAGACCGTCGTGCCGAAAACCGGGGTCAAGCATGTCATCGTCACTGAAGTCGCCGACCTGCTGCCGCCGCTCAAGCGCCTGCTGATCAACAGCGTCATCAAGTACGTGAAGAAAATGGTCCCGGCGTATCACCTGCCGAAAGCCATCAAGTTCAACGACGTGTTGAGCAAGGGCCACGGCCAACCGGTCGCCGAAGCTAACCCGGACAGCGGCGACGTTGCCGTGCTGCAATACACCGGCGGCACCACCGGCGTGGCGAAGGGCGCAATGCTGACCCACCGCAACCTCGTGGCGAACATGCTGCAATGCAAGGCGCTGATGGGTTCCAACCTCAATGAAGGCTGCGAAATCCTCATCACGCCGCTGCCGCTTTACCACATCTATGCCTTCACCTTTCATTGCATGGCGATGATGCTGATCGGCAACCACAACATCCTGATCAGCAACCCGCGCGACTTGTCGGCAATGGTCAAGGAACTGTCGAAGTGGAAGTTCAGCGGTTTTGTCGGCCTCAACACGTTGTTTGTTGCGCTGTGCAATAACGAAGCGTTCCGCAAACTGGATTTCTCGGCGCTGAAAGTCACTTTGTCCGGTGGCATGGCCCTGCAATTGGCCGCCGCCGAGCGCTGGAAAGCGGTGACCGGTTGCGCCATCTGCGAAGGTTACGGCATGACCGAGACCAGCCCGGTGGCCACGGTCAACCCGATCCAGAACATCCAGATCGGCACCATCGGCATTCCGGTGCCGTCGACCCTGTGCAAAGTCATCGACGATGCCGGCGTTGAACAGCCGCTGGGCGAAATCGGCGAGCTGTGCGTCAAGGGCCCGCAGGTGATGAAGGGCTACTGGCAGCGCCAGGACGCCACCGATGAAATGCTCGACAGCGAAGGTTGGTTGAAAACCGGCGACATCGCGATCATTCAGCCAGACGGCTACATGCGCATTGTCGATCGCAAGAAAGACATGATTCTGGTCTCCGGTTTCAACGTGTATCCGAATGAGCTCGAAGACGTTTTGGCGACTCTGCCGGGCGTGCTGCAATGCGCGGCCATCGGCGTGCCGGACGAGAAGTCGGGCGAGGCGATCAAGATTTTCATCGTCGCCAAACCGGGCGTGACGCTGACCAAGGAACAGGTGATGGAGCACATGCGCGCCAACGTCACCGGTTACAAAGTCCCGCGTTCCGTGGAATTCCGCGATGCGCTGCCGACCACCAACGTCGGCAAGATCCTGCGCCGCGAACTGCGCGACGAAGAACTGAAAAAGCTTGGCGTGAAGAAATAAAACACGCTGAAACACAAAAGCCCCGCAGATGCGGGGCTTTTTGTTTGCAGCACAATTTCACGAGGACTCTATGGCGAGGGGGCAAGCCCCCTCGCCACAGTGGGCCGGCGTTACAGGCGGAACGGCGCGAAATTGACGTTGGTCCCCGCCGGACGCATGTCCTGCAGGTACGAGTCCTTGTCGGCGCTCAACTCCAGGCTCAACGCCGCTTTGCGCTTGCCTTCGTTGCGCACCACCAGGCCTTCGAGTTTCTCGCGCAGGAACACCGTCGGCACTTTCAAATGCACCAGCTCGTCGGTGTCCGGCGTGTGCATCAGCAAATGCACCCATTCGTACTGACCGACGGCCAGCCGTGCGACCGGAATATCAAACCACCAGATGTTGCGATTGCGGTTCAATTCGGTGAAATGGCAGTTGTTGACGCCAAGCACAGCACCGCCGAGTTCCTGGTTTCTGCGGGCAATGGCCTGCTTTTTATCGAGTTTCATAACATTCCTACGGGATTGGATCTTCAGCGCCTGGGGCCTGAATACGTTGCGCATTCTCGGGGGTTGGCGGGCAAACATAAAGCCCAACCTGTGTGCCGCGATGAAATGTCGCTGAAAAAATAAATGAAACTCCCGCCAATGGGCGCCGGTCAATCTTTGTGTAACGACTTTCCCCGTTGAATTGTTCTGAGGAGAAACACCATGAGCAGCACTGGCGATAAAGTTAAAGGCATGGCAAACGAAGCAGTCGGCAACGTCAAGCAAGGCGTCGGCAAAGCGACTGACAACGACAAGCTGCAAGTCGAAGGCAAGGTTCAGGAAAAGAAAGGTGAAGCTCAGCAAGCTGTGGGCAAAGCCAAGGACGCCGTCAAGAAGGGCGTCGACAAGGCGTGATTGCCTCGTTGATTGCAGCAAAAAAACGGCCATTCACGGATGGCCGTTTTTGTGTCAGAAGCATTGGATTAAAACGAAATTGTTTCAAAGTCGCCAAACCGGCTACTTTGATGTAGAAAACGGACCCTGAGTCGCCACGACTTCAACCTTTTTGCGGCGAAAGGAGACGCTAATGATTTTCCCTGACATGAAACGCCTGCCCCTGCACCGCGTGATGGTGCGTACGGTCAAAGAATTCATCGATGATGAAATGTCGACCTACGCCTCGGCGCTGGCTTACCAAATGCTGTTCTCGCTGTTCCCCTTCATTCTCTTCCTGATTGCCCTGATCGGTTTCCTGCACCTGCCGGACTTTTTCTCGTGGCTGCGTCTTCAATCGGAACTGGTCCTGCCGCCTCAGGCGCTGGAACAAGTGAACCCGGTCATCGACCAGTTGCAGCAATCGAAAGGTGGTCTGCTCTCGATCGGTATCGTCATCGCCCTCTACACCGCCTCATCGGGCGTGCGGCTGATGATGAGCGCGATGAACGCGGCGTATGACGTGGTTGAGGGCCGGCCGGTGTGGAAGCGCTTTCCGCTGTCGATTTTCTACACCATCGGCATTGCCGGGATGCTGCTGATCGCCGCCGCGCTGATGGTGCTCGGGCCGCAAGTGATGGGCTGGATTGCCGCGCAAGTCGGCCTCGAAGACTTCATCGTCACGGTGTGGACCATCGCCCGCTGGCCGGTGATTGTGATTCTGATGATGGTCGCGGTGGCGTTGATCTACTACGTGATGCCCGACGTCAAACAGGAGTTCCGTTTCATCACGCCAGGCTCGGTGCTGGCGGTGGTGGTATGGATCAGCGCGTCGCTGGGTTTCGCCTTCTATGTCAAGACATTCGCCGATTACAACGCCATGTATGGGAGTATCGGCGCGATCATCGTGCTGTTGCTGTACTTCTATATTTCCGCCGCCGTGCTGCTGCTCGGCGCGGAGATGAATGCGGTGATCGAGCACATGTCGACCGAGGGCAAAGACCCCGGTGAAAAAGTCCCCGGCGAAAACGACCAGGAAGACACCAAACAACACGTTTCGGGACTGGGACGAGATCACTCGCTCAAGCCGAACACTGACGAAGTCTGAACATGATCCGTGAAATCCTGAAAATGGGTGATGAGCGCCTGCTGCGCATCGCCCCGCCCGTACCGCCAGAAATGTTCGACAGCCCTGAGTTATGGGAATTGATCGACGACATGTTCCAGACCATGGAAAGCGTCGGCGGCGTAGGCCTGGCCGCGCCGCAAGTGGGCGTCGATCTGCAACTGGTGATCTTCGGCTTCGAGCACAGCGAGCGTTATCCCGATGCCGAAGCGGTGCCGCAGACGATTTTGATCAACCCGTTGATCACGCCGCTGAGCCCGACCCTGGAAGAGGGTTTCGAAGGTTGCCTGTCCGTGCCCGGTTTGCGCGGCGCGGTGCAGCGTTACCAGCACATTCGGTATGAAGGTTTTGATCCGAAGGGCCAGCCGATTGTGCGCATCGCCTCGGGGTTTCATGCGCGGGTGGTGCAGCACGAATGTGATCACCTGATCGGCCGTTTGTACCCGTCGCGGATTACCGATTTCAGCAAATTCGGCTTCACCGAAGTGCTGTTCCCGGAACTCGACCCGGCCGCAGACGAATAACCCCGCAGCGATAAACATCAACTGTAGGAGCGAGCCTGCTCGCGATAAGGCCATGTCAGTCAACTGTTACTGACTGACACAGCGCTATCACGAGCAGGCTCGCTCCAACAGGTTTGATGTATCTCTAGCCCAATCCCATCGCAATCATCGGTTTGCTCCGTGCATACCGGGCCAATCGCTCGACCATCGCGTAGGGCATTTTCGGGTCGAACGTAAACCCGCGCCGCTCATAAAACCCGCGCAAATCCGGATGGCAATACAACCACACCGGGCTGTCGAGGTCTTTGACCGCTGCGGCGATCAGCGCCGCCGCGATCCCTTGTTCGCGACACGCCGGGTCGACAAACAACCCGGTCAGCCAATACCCGCCCGCCACCGGCCGCAAGCACAACGCGGCAACGATTTCACCACGCCGCGCCACCCACAATTGCGCATCGCGCACCGCTTTCATCGGCGATTGGTGGGCGCGGTAGAACTTGTTCATCAGCGGCCATAACGGTTCGTCGAGCAGGGCGTATTGGGTGTCTGGCATGGGCCTGGGCTGTCGGTCGGTAAAGTCGGCGATTATAAAAGAACGCGCGCGCGGCGATAGGTGTATACCTGACCCCACATCCCGTATGAGTGGAGTACGTATCATGGCCAAAGGCATGGATTCAAAGAAAGCAGCGAAGAAAAAACCGGCAAAAACCGCCGATGAAAAACGCGCGGACAAGAAGGCCAAGAAGGTGGACGTGTTCGGGCATTAATAGCGAGCTTTAACAAAAAGCCTGTGGCGAGCGAGCTTGCTCGCGTCGGGTCGCGCAGCGGCCCCCCCTTTTGATATCAGGAAGAAGGGGACTGCTGCGCAGTCCAGCGCGAGCAAGCTCGCTCGCCACAAATGCTCGCAAGTCTTACGCGGTTTCTACCGCCAGTACCGCTTTCACCGCTGGCCGCGCCTCCACCCGCGCCTGAAATTGCACCAATGCCGGCCACTGATTCAAATCAATCGCAAAATACGATGTCCAGCGCAGCACCGTGAACAAGTACGCATCGGCCACGCTGAAACCGCTCGCCAGCAAGTAGTCTTGCTGTTCCAGCGTCGCGCTCAGCACTTTGAAACGTTTGAACAGTTTCTCCTTCATCTGCGCTTTAACTTCTTCCGGAAACTGCGAGTTGAACAGCCAACCCAGGCAGCCATGAATCTCGGTCGAGACGAAGTTAAGGCATTCCTGCAAACGCACACGCTCGAAACTGCCGTTGGCCGGTGCCAGTTTGGCCTCGGGGCGAAGGTCTGCGAGGTATTGCAAAATGGCCGGGCCCTCGGTCAAAACCTGGCCGTCGTCCAGTTGCAGCGCTGGCACGTAACCCTTGGGGTTGATCGCGAGATAGTCCTCACCGGTGGCGGTCTTCTTGGCTTTGTTATCGACACGAACCAACTCGAACGGCAGATCGAGTTCGCGCAGCACAATGTGCGATGCCATCGAGCAGGCTTGCGGGGCGAAATATAACTTCATGGGAAGCGCTCCAGGTAGACGAAGCCTTCCAGTGTCAGGCGTGCAACGCGGCTGGGTAAAATGAAATTTTAAATAGTTGATGGCGCCGAACCCGTCGGCCAAGTCCGGCATTTGTCCTGAACACCCTGATTACCCGCCGACTGCTGGCCTTGCGCGGTTGATTACGCTGGCTATGCTTAGCCATAACTAACTATCCAGATCAAATTTTCACCGCGTGATACACCACCAGAGTGCGCGAACAACGCACCGGTTTTCACAACACGGAGCTGTGCGGTAAATGGAATTACTTACCAAAACGTTAGGGCTGGCCCGACCGGGCTATCAAGAGAAGGATGTCTTGATGAGAGCGTTGCTGCATGGACGTTCCGATTGAACATCACCTATCACCTGACACTTCCTGCCCTTGGCGGGATGCGTGTGCCTGTTTCATGACCATTTGAAAGACCGACAACTTTCATCAATCAGAAGACTGCGCTTAAGGTGATAGAACCATGTTCAACCTACATCACAAGGCTGATTTGCAGCAGATCGAGCGCTTCAGTTGTGCGCTGACCGAAGCCAACGCCAAGTTGGCGGCGGTGAGTCGTTCAATGGCGATGATCGAGTTCAGCCCGGATGGCATAGTGCTCGACGCCAATGAACACTTTTGCGCGACTATGGGTTACAGCGTCGAAGAAGTACGCGGTAAACATCACCGCATATTCTGTGAAGAAGCGTTCTACCGCAGCGAGGAATACGCCAAATTGTGGCGTGACCTGGCGCGCGGCGAGCCGGTCAGCGGCACGTTTTTGCGATTGAACAAGGCCGGTCGGGAGATTTGGCTGGAAGCCAGTTACATGCCGGTGTTCGGTCCGGATCGCCAAGTCAGAAGCGTAATAAAAGTGGCCTCGGACATCACCGACCGGGTCAATAAAGAGCATGAAAACGAAAGTATGCTGGCGGCCATCGGGCGCTCAATGGCGGTGATCGAATTCACCCCCGAGGGCAACGTTATTACGGCCAACGAGAACTTCCTGAAAACCACGCACTACTCGCTCAATGAAATAGTCGGCCAGCACCACAGCCTGTTTTGCCATCGCGCCGAAGCCGAATCGCCGCAGTACAAGGCGTTCTGGGCATCACTGAATCGCGGCGAATATCACTCGCACCGCTTCGAGCGCAAAGACAAGTACGGCCACACGATTTATCTGGAAGCGTCATACAACCCGCTGTTCGACAGTAAGGGCCGATTGTACAAAGTGGTGAAGTTCGCCAGCGACATCACCAACCAGGTCACCACGCTGCAATCTGCTGCGGAATCAGCGCACAGCACCTCGGTACAGAACGACGCCTGCGCGCAGAAAGGTTCGCAAGTGGTTCAGCAGACCGTGCAGATCATCCAGGATATTTCCCGCGACCTTAATCAAGCCGCCGAGAGCATCGACGCAGTGAGCAAACAATCGGACATTATCGGCACTATCGTCCAGACCATCCGCGGCATCGCCGACCAGACCAACTTGCTGGCACTCAACGCGGCCATTGAAGCGGCGCGCGCGGGCGAACATGGGCGTGGGTTTGCGGTAGTGGCCGACGAAGTGCGCAGCCTCGCCGCGCGAACCAGCCAGGCAACTTTGGAGATTGTCGAAGTGGTGCGCAAGAACCATGATTTGTCGTTGAGCGCTGTGGCGAGCATGCAATCAAGTCTGAGCCGAACCGGGTTAGGCGTAGAACTGGCGAATGAAGCGGGGGAGGTGATCGTGGAGATTCAACAAGGCTCGCGGCATGTCGTCGATGCGATCAGCCAGTTCAACTCGACGTTGCAGTTGAACTAGCAAACAACTTGTGGGAGCGAGCAAGCTCACTCCCACAGTTTTTTGCAGTGTTCGGCAGGTTCTGCGTGTTGGCTTAGAGCGCAGCCAGGAACTTGTCGACCACTTGTTGGCCGTCAGCCTTGTCGCTGCTGCCATTGTCCTTGTCGGCCTGCGCCAGTTTCATCTTGTCTTGCAGACGCTCGGCGATCTCCTTGCCAATCGCCATTTGCTGCGCCGGCGGCATGGCTTTCAGTTGGTCTTCGGTAATGCCCAGCTCTTGCAGAATGCTGTCGCGCAAACGCTGTTCCGGGGTCTTGCTCATGTAGTCCTTGAAGTCGGCCATGGCCGCGCTGTCGGTGGACTTGCTCTTGTCTTCTTCCGGCACCGAGGCCTGCAACGCCACGCGGGTTTTGGCGAAAGCTTCATCCACGTTGTCGTTGATGGTGCTCGCCGCGCTGATCTGCTGGGTGGCGGAAGTCAGCCCGGAGGACTGCGCGTTGGTGCTGTCCTGCTTGATTTGCGCGATGGTATTTTGCGCGTTCTGGATCAAACCGCTGTACAGCGCACTCGCGGCGGCCGTGGTCGGGTCCATGTCCGTGCGTTGGGTCTGCTGAATGATCGAAGCTTTCTGGGCGCTGACCAACATGATGAATAGCCTGTAGGTAATTGCTGTTGATTGTGTAGGAGCAATTAGCGTGCCGCCGCTGAAACGCCGGTTTTGCGCGGCGATTCAGGTGTGGCGGCGGTCAGTTATTGCCGCTCGGCGGCAGACGGTCACCGCTTCAGCGGTGGGCAATGTTCTCCAATGCCAGGTTGCGCGTACGCGGGCCGAAGTAACCGATGGTGATCATCACGATCAACATGCTGCTGACAATGAAGGCCAGCACCCCCGACGTGCCGAAGTGTTCGAGGAAAATCCCGATCAGCAAACTGCTGAACACTGTCGACAAACGGCTGAACGAGTAACAGAAGCCCACGGCCCGCGCGCGGATGTTGGTCGGGAACAATTCACTTTGGTAAGAGTGATAAGCGAAGCTCAGCCAGGCGTTGCAGAAGGTGATCATCACCCCGCAGACGATCAGCCCCAACGCGCTGGTTTGCAGGGCGAACAATGTGCCGAAAGTCATGGCGCCGAGGGCCGAGCCGACGATCTGCCATTTGTTCTCGAAACGGTTGGCGAATTTCACAAACAGCAACGGCCCGAGCGGGTAGGCGAGGGTGATGATGAAGGCGTACATCAAACTGTGCGTAACGCTGACGCCCTGACCGGATAAAAGCGCCGGCAGCCAGTTGCCGAAACCGAAAAAACCGATCGCCTGAAACACATGGAAAACAATCAGCATCAGCGCCCGACGTCGATACGGCGGCTGCCAGATGTCAGCGAATCGCCCCGCACCCTGCACGTCTACCGCCGCCAGTTCCGGTTCGTCCAGCGCTTTGCCCTGATCTTTCACGCAGCGCGCCTCGATGTTATCGAGAATCCTGCTCGCCTCATCGAAGCGTCCATGCTGCGCCAACCAGCGCGGCGACTCCGGCAGGCGCGAGCGCAGCCACCAGATAAACAGCGCAAACACCGCGCTCGCCAACACCACCCAACGCCAGCCAGACACACCGAACGGCGCTTGCGGCACCAGCCACCACGACATTAGCGCTACCGCAGGCACCGATAAAAACTGCACAAAAAACGCGAAGGCAAACGCCGAACTGCGCATGCGTTTCGGCACCAGTTCCGAGAGGTAGGCGTCGATGGTCACCAGCTCGATGCCCAAGCCAATGCCCACCAGAAAGCGCATGCAAATGATGCCCAGTGCCGAACTCTGCACGCCCATCGCCACAGTCGCGACCGTGTACCAGATCAGCGCAAAAGTGAAAATCGCTCTTCGGCCGAAGCGGTCGGCCAATGGGCTGAGCAGGCTCGCACCGAGGAACAGACCGAGAAATGTCGCCGAGGCAAACGCAGCTTGATCAGAAAAACCAAAAACGCCGCCACTGCCGGTGGCGAAGATGCCATCGCGGATCAGACCGGGGCTGATGTAAGCGGTCTGGAACAAATCGTACAGCTCGAAAAAACCGCCAATCGACAGCAACGCCACCAGTTTCCAGATTGTGGCAACGGCGGGCAGGCGGTCGATGCGCGCGGAAATCTGCGCGGCGCGAACGGGGTCGATACCGTCGGTTTGGGTGATAGCGGGGGAGTAGGCAGGCATGGGCTGATCCGATTCTTGTTGAAGGGAAAGCTTAGCCTGCTATCGGTTATCACGGATTGTGATGTTTTGCGGGTTTGTGATTGGATTTGCAGGGTTATTGCAATATCCGCTTACGTTTTAGCCGTTTATGGCGCAACCGGGGTATTGCCCATCAACCTTTAGGTGACCCCTGTGGCGAGCGAGCTTGCTCGCGTTGGACTGCGCAGCAGTCCCGGAAAAATAGTAGTACTGCGCAGCAGTCCCAGATAAAAGAAGGGCCGCTTCGCAGCCCAACGCGAGCAAGCTCGCTCGCCACAGGTTTGGTGGTGGTGGTGGTGGTGGTGGTGGGTTTATCTGCTATGGCAAACCATTACAGCCGAACTTGAGGAAGCCCGGCCGCTGCGCCAGTCGCTGAAAATACTCATCGACGGCGGGCAAGTCGGGGCGCTCCATGGGCGTCATCAGCCAGCGGTTCACCGACAGGCCGATGACGATGTCGGCCAGGCTGAACCGTGGCCCGGCGACGTAGGCTTTGGTGGCCGCGAGTTGGTGTTCAAGGATGGTCATTTTGCGGTTCCAGTCATCCACGCCGACGGCGATTTGATGCGGGTCCTGGCACTCCGGATCTTTGCGCACCAGCGCGGTAAAGGCATAACCCCACGAGCGATTGAGCTCGGTAGCCTGCCAGTCCATCCATTGCTCAACACGCGCGCGGGCGGCCGGTTCGCCGGGCAACAAGTCGTGATTGTGATGCTTGCCGGCGAGGTAGCGGCAAATGGTGTTGGATTCCCACAACACCCCGGCGTCATCGATGATCACCGGCACCTGTGCATTCGGATTGAGCCGCGTGAACTCGGGGCTGTGGGTAGAGGCAAAACCGCTGCCCCAATCCTCGCGTTCGTAGGAAACGCCCAGCTCCTCACAAGTCCACAGGACTTTTCTGACGTTGATCGATGACGCTTTCCCAAGAATTTTCAGTGCATGTTCCATGGTGCTACTCCTTCAGCGAAACGACGCCTCGGGAATCTACCATCAAGCAGCAGGATCCGGCAGCGCTGACGCTGGCAAACCAAACGTGCGATCAAACAGCCAGTTGAAGGCGAAGGTGTAGCACGGGATGAAAATGATCAGCGCCAGGTCGAGCAAAAAGGCCTGCACCAGGCTGATGTTCATCCACCAGGCAATCAACGGGATGAGAAACACAATCAAGGTTAGTTGAAAACCCACGGCATGGCCGATGCGCCGTTTGACCGTGCGAGTGCGCGACGGCTGGCGACTTTCCCAGCGCTCGAACAGCGAGGTGTAGATGAAATTCCAGGTCACGGCGATGGTGGTGATGATCACCGCCAGCGGCCCGGTGCTGCCCGGCGAAGTGCCGGAAAGCAGCGCCAGACCCAGCGCCGAGAAGGTCATGCCGATGATTTCGTACAACGACACGTAGACCAGTTTGCGTTTAACGCCTTGCATGTTTTTTTGCCTCTTTGTTGCAACTTGATGCCAGCAGCACTGGCGGAGGCGGCGAAAGATAGCTTCAATAGCGCTGACAGAAAAAGTCAGCAGCTTTCAGTTTTATTGATAGGACGGCGAATGAACTTCAACAGCGACAGCATCGAATTGTTTCTCGCAGTGATCGAGCGCGGCTCGTTTTCCGCCGCCGCTCGGGCACTGGGCAAAGTGCCGTCGGCGGTGAGCATGGGCATCGGCAATCTTGAAGCCGAACTCGGTTATTCGCTGTTCGATCGCAGCCACCGCGAACCGGTGCCGACCGCGATGGCCAATGCGCTGGTCCCGCACGCGCGGCTGATTGCCGAGCAACTCAAGCAATTGCAGGTGCACGCGGTCGAGTTGTCGTTGGGGTTGGAGAGCCGGCTGTCGATTGGCGTGGTCGCGGACCTGGATAAAAGCCGTTTGATGGCGGCGATCAAGGTGATTGCCGAGCGGCATCCGCTGCTCGACATCGAAGTGCTGAGCGCGCCGCAGGATGACGTGTTGGCGATGCTCCACAGCGGTCGCGTCAGTGTCTGTCTGGCGTTCGCCGGGTTGAGTGTGAACGGGCTCGAGCGCTTTCAGTTCGTCGGCAGCGAACGGATGATCGCCACGCTGGCGGCGGACAATCCGCTGTTTCAGGGCCAGGATTTGTACTTGGAAGACTTGCTGCACTTGCGCCAGATCATCGTCGCCAGCCGCGACTTGCCGATCAGCGACACGCGGCCGCTGGTCGCGCAGTCGTATTGGCGCACCGACACCCTGGCGATGGCGCTGGAGATGGTCGAGGCCGGTTTGGGCTGGGGCAATTTTCCGTTATCGGTGGTGCAACCGCTGCTGGACGCGGGCCGCCTCAAACGCCTGAGTTTTCGCAACATCGAGAATGGCTTGCTGCTGCCAGTGCACGCGGTGTGGCTCAAAAGCCAGCCACTGCAGAAAGCAGCGCTGGCGTTCGTAGGCCTGATGTCTGCCTGAAACCCCCAACGCAACCCACCACCAAACCCAAAGCAACCCCAAGCAACCCCAAGCAATTCCAGGCAACCCGATAACCCTGTGGCGAGCGAGCTTGCTCGCGCTGGGGTGCGCAGCAGCCCCCAAACCAGGCGACCGGTTTTACCTGACGAAACGGCGGCATCCGCCATGGGTCCGCTCCGCAGCCCAACGCGAGCAAGCTCGCTCGCCACAGGAGTGGTGGTGGGTTGGGCAGCTCAGTTGAGAAGTGGTGTTGGGTTGGAGAGACCAGCTGAGTGTTGGTGGGTTGGTGAGGCCAGTTGATGAGTGGTGATGGGCCCGACAGGTCAGGTGCTTTCGCGCACTTTCAGTTCGAAACCCATGTCCTGCACCGGTTTGGCCACGGTGTTGCCGGCCATCAGCGTGAGCATTTGTTCGGCGGCGCGGCGGCCGATGGCTTCACGCGGGGTGCTGATGCTGCTCAGGCGCGGGACCATGTGGGCAGAGGCGGGCAGGTCGTTGAAGCCGAGGATCGCCACTTGCTGCGGGACTTTGATCCCGCAACGCATCGCCTCGAGCAGCGCGCCTTGGGCCAGGTCATCGTTACCAAAGAAGATCGCATCGACATCGGGATGACTGGCCAGCAATTGCACAAACAACTCGCCGCCCAGCCCTACCGAAGACGCGCGCGGCGTCAGCACTTCCAGGTCTGGGTCGTACAAACCGGCCTTCTGCAGCGCCTTGCGGAAACCTTCGCCGCGCAGCAAGGTGCGCTGATCGAGCTGCGCGCCAATGTAGGCCAGGCGTTTGCGACCACGCGAAAGCAAGTGCGCTGCCGCCGTTTCGCCCGCCGCCAGTTGCGAGAATCCCACGCAATTGAGGCCCGCCGCCGTGTCCAGTTCCATCATATAGACGCAAGGAATGTTGCTCGCCTCGATCATTCGCCGCGAACTTTCGGTGCGATCAAAACCGGTCAGCAGCAAACCGCGCGGCTGATACGCCATGTAGTTGCGCAGGAGGTTTTCTTCTTCATCGCGCGAGTAGTGGAAGTTACCGATCAGCACTTCGAAGCCCTTGGGCCGCAACACTTGATGAATCGCTTCCAGCGTGTCGATAAACAGCAGGTTGGACAACGACGGCACCAGCACCACCACCGAATGGCTCTGCGCCGAGGCCAGCGCGCGAGCGGCGGGGTTGACCACGTAGTTGAGCTCGAGCGCGGCTTTCTGGACTTTCTCCACCAGTTCGGTGGCCACTGTGCTGACACCACGCAACGCGCGCGAGGCCGTGATCGGGCTGACGCCGGCCAGGCGTGCGACTTCGTTGAGGGTAGGGCGGCCGGTGGTGCGGGTATTTTTATCGTTTTTAGAGGTGGTCATCGGGGCGGCTTGCCAAACAAAATTCAAGGCACTAAGGTAGCGCTGTCTCGATGCAGCTGCAAATGCGTGAGCGGGGTTTGCCTGAACCTCGTTCCTTGGCGTCGCGAACGAACATGCTGCAACCCACAAAAATGACAAGAAGGCGTCGGCAACTTCTGCTTTTGGTCTAGTGTCATAACTGGCAAAGGTAGCGCTGTCTGCGCGCTGAGGTGTTTCATGAATCATCCCATCACCGCCCTGGTCATCATGGGCGTTGCCGGTTGCGGCAAGACCTGCGTCAGCGAGGCCTTGTGCCAGCTCAGCGGCGCGACTGCCATTGAAGGCGACACTTTCCACCCTGCCGCCAATATCGAAAAGATGAGCGCGGGCATTCCCCTGAACGACGACGACCGTGCCGGCTGGCTGCAAAGCCTGTGCGTGGAACTGCGCCGCGTCGACGCCGAGGGCAAACACCCCGTGCTGACCTGCTCGGCACTCAAACACAGTTACCGCGAAGTGTTGCGCAGTGCCTTGCCGGGCCTGGGTTTCGTATTCCTTGAGTTGACGCCGGAAGTCGCCGCCGAACGTGTATCGCACCGTCCCGGCCACTTCATGCCCTCGACCTTGATCGACAGCCAATTCGCCACGCTTGAATCGCCGGTCGGCGAGCCGCTGACCCTGGCACTGGACGCCTCCAACCACAGCGTCGCGCAATTGGCCGGACAGGCGCACGCCTGGTGGCTGCAACACGGTTTGAAATTTTCGGTATGAGTTTTCTTCGAAGAGATAGCGCTGTCCTCGCGCCTGGCGAATTTCCCGCTTTAATAACAACAACAATCAGGAGACACCCCTAATGTTCGGCATGTCCCACGAGACGTTCCTGCTGCTCGATGCAGTGGTCACGGTGATCGGACTTATTGTCCTGATCACCAAGTTCAAATTTCACCCGTTTATTGCACTGATCATCGCCGCGCTGTTCCTCGGCCTGACGTCAGGCATGCCGGTGGGCACCATTCTCAAAGCGTTCCAGGACGGCTTCGGTGGTGTGCTCGGGTTTGTCGGGATCATCCTCGCGCTGGGCACCATGCTCGGCAAAATGATGGCCGAATCGGGCGGTGCGGATCAGATTGCGCAAACGCTGATTCGCGCGTTCGGCAAGGACAAAGTGCAGTGGGCGATGATGTTCGCGGCGTTCCTGGTCGGCATTCCGCTGTTCTTCGAAATCGGCTTTGTGCTGTTGATCCCGCTGGTGTTCATCGTTGCGCGGCGCACCGGTGTGTCGATCATCAAGATCGGTATCCCGCTGCTGGCCGGTCTGTCGGCGGTGCACGGTCTGGTTCCGCCACACCCGGGCCCGCTGCTGGCCATCGGCGTGTTTGGTGCCGACATCGGTAAAACCATTCTGTACGGTTTGATCGTGGCGCTGCCGACGGCAATTATTGCCGGTCCGATTTTCGGTACGTTCATCGCCAAACACATTCCGGGCCACGCCAATCAGGAACTGGTTGATCAACTGGCGCGCGAACCGCAGGCGACCACGCTGCCGAGTTTCAGCATCACCCTGATCACCGTGTTGTTGCCGGTGTTCCTGATGTTGCTGAAGACTTTTGCTGACGTGGCGCTGCCGGAAGGGCACTTCTTCCGTGCCTGGATGGACATGATCGGTCACCCGATTTCCGCGCTGCTGCTGGCCTTGCTGCTGTCGCTGTACACCTTCGGCTACCGCCAGGGCATGGGCTCGAACAAGATTCTGAAACTGCTCGACGCCAGCCTTGCGCCGACCGCCGCGATCATCCTGATCATCGGTGCCGGTGGTGGCTTTAAACAGATGCTGGTAACCAGCGGCGTCGGTGATGTGATCGGCCACATGGCGGTGAACGCGCAGATCTCGCCGATCCTGTTGGCGTGGCTGGTGGCTGCGGTGATTCGTGTTGCGACCGGTTCGGCGACTGTGGCGACCATTACTGGCGCGGGCATTGTGGTGCCGGTGGTGGGGATGATTCCGGGCGTCAACCGCGAGCTGCTGGTGCTGGCCACCGGTGCCGGTTCGCTGGTGTTGTCGCACGTCAACGACGCCGGTTTCTGGCTGGTGAAGCAGTACTTCAACATGACCGTCGTGGAAACCTTCAAGACCTGGACCGCGATGGAAACCATCCTGTCCGTGGTGGCGCTGGGCTTCATCCTGCTGCTGTCGATGTTCGTTTAAGCCACACAGGCAGCAAGATCGCAAAACAACTGTGGGAGCGAGCTTGCTCGCGATGACGGACTGACATTCAACCTCTTCGCTGAATGTCAGGCCCGCATCGCGAGCAAGCTCGCTCCCACAGTGTTATGCGTCAGGCGTTGGTTTTTGCGACCAGCCCATCCGCGCGAAACATCCCGCGTATCCCGCGCACTGCCTGACGAATCCGGTCCTGGTTTTCGATCAGTGCGAAGCGCACGTGGTCATCGCCATACTCGCCAAAGCCTACGCCCGGCGAGACACAAACCTTCGCCTCGGCGAGCATTTTCTTGGCAAATTCCAGCGAACCCAGGTGCGCGTACGCTTCAGGAATCTTCGCCCAGACATACATCGACGCCTTCGGATTCTCGACCATCCAGCCCAGTTCATGCAAACCTTTGACCAGCACATTGCGGCGCTGGCGATACTGCTCGGCGATGTCTTTGACGCACTGCTGATCACCTTCGAGCGCAGCAATCGCCGCCACCTGCAACGGCGTGAACGTGCCGTAGTCGTGGTAACTCTTGATCCGTGCCAAGGCGTTGACCAGTTCCGCGTTACCGACCATGAAACCGATGCGCCACCCGGCCATGTTGTAGCTCTTGGACAAGGTGAAAAACTCCACCGCAATGTCTTTGGCGCCGGGCACTTGCATGATCGACGGGGCTTTCCAGCCGTCGTAGACGATGTCGGCGTACGCCAGATCGTGCACCACCAAGACGTCGTATTGCTTGGCGAGAGCGATCACCCGTTCGAAGAAATCCAGCTCCACGCATTGCGCGGTCGGGTTCGACGGGAAACCGAGGATCATCATCTTCGGCTTCGGGATCGAGCCACGAATCGCGCTTTCCAGTTCGGCGAAGAAATCCACGCCGGGAACCAGCGGCACCGAGCGCACCTGCGCGCCGGCAATCACCGCGCCGTAAATGTGAATCGGGTAGCTCGGGTTCGGCACCAGCACCGTGTCGCCCTGGTCGAGGGTGGCCAGCATCAAATGCGCCAGGCCTTCCTTGGAACCGATGGTGACAATGGCTTCGGTTTCCGGGTCGATGTCGACCTCGTAACGATCCTTGTACCAATTGGAAATCGCCCGGCGCAGACGCGGAATGCCCTTGGACGTCGAGTAACCGTGGGTGTCTTCGCGCTGGGCGACGGTCACCAGTTTTTCGACGATGTGCGGCGGGGTCGGGCCGTCGGGGTTGCCCATGCTGAAGTCGATGATGTCTTCGCCACGACGACGCGCGGCCATCTTCAGCTCGGCAGTGATGTTGAAAACGTAGGGGGGGAGTCGATCTATGCGCGCAAAGCGGCGCGGCGAACCTGGGTTAGCCATTCGTTGCCTCGGAGAACGTGAGCGCCCGGAACCGTCCGAGCGACGCTGGCCACTGCGGTGGCCTGTGGCGGAATGTAAGGGCGGATGTGGCAAACTGTCCAGCCACTTTGTAAACAAAATTGTCCGAAGGAAACGGGTTGATGGAATTTAGCAGCGGCTTTTTGTTGAGCCTTTCGTTGTGCCTGGATATCGGCGTTGCCAACATCGCGATGATCACGTTGGCCATGCAACGCGGCTATTTTCAAGGCTTTGCGCTGGGGTTGGGGACCTGTGTCGGTGACCTGATCTACGCGATTCTGGCGCTGGCCGGCATGACCGTTTTGCTGCAATACGAAACCGTGCGCTGGGTGCTGTGGATCGGCGGATCGGCGCTGTTGCTGTACTTCGCGGCGAAGATGATCTACTCGGCGATCCACCATGAAGCCGTGCTGGCCGAGGCGGCGGACGTAGGAAACAACTCGCATAGACGTGAGTTTTTTCGCGGGATCTTCCTCGCCATGTCCTCGCCAAGCGCGATTCTGTGGTTCGCCGCAGTCGGCGGTACGCTGATCGCGCGGTCGGGCGGTGGCGGTGCGCTCAGTTCGGCGCTGTTTCTCGGCGGATTTCTCTGCGCCGGGGTGTTCTGGTGCGGGGCGCTGTGCTTCGCCGCGAGTCATGGCGGCAAGCTGCTCGGCGACAGATTGCTGCGCTATTCGTACATGGCATCGGCGGCGATCTTCTGCTATTTCGCGGTGTACGTGATCCTATCGGGTTACAACGAGTTTATCGGCAAGGCTGCCGTCGGGCAGATGCCGGGGCTTTGAACGGCCAATCGCTGGGGGAATCGGGCATGAGTTCTATACTTTTTCCGCTGAGCTTCCCAACGCCCACTTTTCCATCAAAGGAGTTGAATCATGGATGAACAAACGCAGGTCAAACTCGCCGAACCACGCTTTGAGCACGGGCACTTTCTGCTCATCGCCGGGCTGGGCGGGCGATTCACACAGGAATCTTCGAAGGATATTCCCAAGCTCTGGGAACAATTCGTTCCCGAGATCGGCAATATTCCGGGGCAAAAAAGCGAAGTGACCTACGGCATCTGCTGCAATCCCGACGGTCAGGGTGGTTTCGAATACATTGCCGGCGTCGAAATCGACAAGCTTGATGATCTGCCAGACAAGTACCGCTGGGTCGAAGTGCAGCCGCAGCAATACGCGGTTTTCGAGCACAAGGGTTCGCTGGACAGCTTGCCTGCGACCTTTCAATACATCTGGAAAACCTGGCTGCCGCAATCGGGGCGGCAAGCGGCGGATGCGCCGGAGTTCGAACGCTACAGCGAAGATTTCAACCCGACGCTGAATACCGGCGTGCTGGAAATCTGGTTACCACTCAAGGATTGAATCCGCGCGAGAGTGCGGACGCCCAGTCCGCCTCTGCAGCGTTTTAATTTATGATCTGCGATCTTTCCTACGCTGATCCCGAGTTGCCATGAACACCGTCATCCGCAATGTCACGCCCGCCGACCTCGACCGCTGCTACGCCATCGAAACCGTTGCCTATGAAGGCGACGAAGCTGCCACCCGCGAAAAAATCGCCACGCGCATCGCCACTTGGCCCGAGGGTTTTATCGTCGCTGACGTGGACGGCGTTGTAGGCGGTTTCGTCAATTCCGGTGCGGCGTTTGACGTCGAGATGTCGGACGAAGCGTTCAAGGAGCTGATCGGCCACGACCCGGCTGGCCCGCACGTGGTGATCATGTCAGTGGTGGTGCACCCGGATTTTCAGCGGCAAGGGTTGGCCAAAAGCTTGCTCGCCGAGTTCATTGAGCGTATGCGCGCGCTGGGCAAAACCCATATTCACCTGATGTGCAAGGAACGGCACATTGCGCTGTACGCCGGTTTCGGCTTCGCCTACATCAAGCCCTCGGCATCGGACCACGGCGGAATGGCCTGGCATGAAATGGTGCTGGAACTCTGATTGATTTGAAGACGCCTGTGGGAGCGAGCTTGCTCGCGATTGGGCCGGCACTTTCAATATCAATGTTGGCGGTGACTACGCCTTCGCGGGCAAGCCTCGCTCCTACATCGGGACGGTGTCGTACACAAATCTCCTGCCCACTGAAAATCCCCTGTAGGAGTGAGCCTGCTCGCGATTGGGCCGGCACTTTAAACATCAATGTTGACGGTGACTACGCCTTCGCGGGCAAGCCTCGCTCCTACATTGGGTGTGTGTCGTACACAAATCTCCAGCCCACTGAAAATCCCCTGTGGGAGTGAGCCTGCTCGCGATTGGGCCGGCACTTTCACCATCAATGTTGGCGGTGAATACGCCTTCGCGGGCAAGCCTCGCTCCTACATGTGTGCATCAGAACACCAGGCTCATGCGCCGCTCGTAGCCGATGCGGCCGCGATACGCCTCTCCGCTGTCGACGTAGCCGAACCGGGCGTACAGCGCAATCGCCGCTTCGTTGTCGGCGTCGACCGACAATTCAATCGCCTTGATTTCGGGAAATGCCTGCCGCGCAACCTCGGGCAATGCTTCAAGGCAGGCCTTGCCATAACCTTTGCCCTGGGCGTGCTGATCGACTTGCAGGGCGTGCAGCGTGGCGCTGTGTTCGTCGGCCCAGGCCGGTAAAACCGGTGGCCGTTTGAGCAGCAGGAACGCGACGGGAATGTCCTCGGCCAGCAGCGCGAAACCTTTGACGCCGGGGCCGGGTTTGGACAGCAAGGTGTGCAACGCACCGTGGATGTCGCCGCTGAATCTGATCTGTTCCCGGTGAACTTCAATGGCCTCGACCTGCTGGCGCTGCAACGCGTTCAGGCTCTCGTATGGCACGAGTACGACTGTCACTGGAGGTGTCCTTTTCCAACCGATATGAGGGGCGGATTCTAGCGAGTTTGCGCGGCTGGACTATTTTTATTTCGACTGTCGATTGGCCGTGATGCCGAACGACTAAAGGTGTCTTCCCAACAAAAACCACGGAGAAACACCATGAATCCGCTCAGCCAGATCCATCATCTGATCGACAGCTATCGCCAGGCTGTCGTCGCCAAAGACGTGGAAAAAGTCATGGCGTTGTACGCCGACGACATCGTCTCGTTCGACGCGGTCAAGGCCCTGCAATTCAAGGGCAAAGCGGCGTACCGCGCGCATTGGCAGGAATGCATGGAAATGTGCCCCGGCCCGCACATCTTCGAATTCCATGAAATCGACATCGTACCCTCGCAGGAAATCGCCTTCGCCCATTGGCTGGCGCACTGCGGCGGCACCAACGAACAGGGCGAAACCCAGGCCTGCTGGATGCGCGTTACTCAGTGCTACCGGCAAGAAGCGGGGCTGTGGCAGATCGTCCACGAACACTGGTCGGCACCGTTCGACATGGTCAGCGGCGCGGCGTTGTTCGAGTTGCAGCCCTGAGCGTCGGACCGATGCATCCGGGTTTGCTCGTCGGAAAAACCGCCAACTCGCCGCGCAGCAGCCATAGTTGATCAGCCGATCACGGAGAGCCCCATGAAATACCTATGCCTGGTTTACAGCAACGAACAGACCCTGCATTCGTTGCCCGAAAGCCCTGAAGACGCCGAGTGCATGGCCTACGCCGAGTCGGTTCAGGGCAGTGGCCGGATGATCGCCGCCGAAGCGCTGGAGTCAGTGCAGACCGCGACCACGGTGCGTATGCGCAACGGCAAATTGTCGATCACCGACGGCCCGTTTGCCGAAACCAAAGAGCAGCTCGCCGGTTTTTACCTGATCGATGCCAAGGACCTCAACGAAGCGCTGCAGGTCGCCGGCCATATCCCGGCGGCCCGCGTCGGTTGTGTCGAAGTGCGCCCGGTGCGCCAGTTGAATCCCTGAGCACTCATAAAAAAAACAGCATTCACAAAAACAGCAATCTCAAAAACAACAATCAAAAAAACAGGAGATCCCATGAGCCCGCAGTCCTTGAAAAACCAGCCTGCGCCGTTCCAATTGTCGATCAGCCGATTGATCGACGCGCCACGCCGCAAAATCTTCCGCGCCTGGACCGAGCCCGCGTTGCTCGCGCAATGGTGGGGCCCGCACGGCATGACCACGCCGGAGTGCGAAATGGACCTGTGGGTCGGCGGCCAGTTTCGCACCTTGATGCGCGCGCCGGATGGCAGCGAATACCCGACGTCGGGGGTGTTTCTGGAGATCGTCGCGCCCGAGCGATTGGTCTTCACCGATGCATTTGCGCCGGGCTGGATTCCCTCGGGCAAACCGTTCATGAGCGCCGAAGTGACGCTCGAAGAGCAGGGCGGGCAAACCCTGTACACCGCCCGCGCCATGCACTGGAGCGAAGAGGATCGCCAGGCCCACGAAGCCATGGGTTTCCACGACGGTTGGGGGCAAAGCCTTGATCGGCTGGTGACGCTGGTCACCGAAGGCATGCCGGACTGATGTCCGCCGAATCGGTGAAGGCGCGGGTCGAGCAGGTTTATCGCGAAGACTCGCGGCGCATTCTGGCGACGCTGATCCGTTTGCTCGGCGATTTCGACCTCGCCGAGGAGGCGCTGCACGAAGCGTTTTTCGTCGCCGTCGCGCGTTGGCAAACCGACGGCGTGCCGGCCAATCCGCGTACGTGGCTGGTGTCCACCGGGCGCTTCAAGGCGATTGACGTGTTGCGCCGACGAGCGCGGTTCAACGCCTCGCGGCCGCTGCTGATCGCTCAGTTGGAAGAACTGGAACAGGCCGACTGGAGTGACGAAGACGTGGAAGACGATCGCTTGCGCCTGATCTTCACTTGTTGCCACCCGGCCCTCGCGGCGGATGCCCAGGTGCCACTGACCTTGCGCGAAGTCTGCGACCTGACCACCGAAGAAATCGCCCGCGCGTTTCTTTCGGCGCCAGCGACCATTGCCCAGCGCATCGTGCGCGCGAAAGCGAAAATCCGTGACGCGAAGATCCCGTATCAAGTGCCGTCGCTGGCCGAATTACCCGAGCGCCTGGACAGCGTTTTGCGGGTGATTTATCTGGTGTTCAACGAAGGCTATTCGGCGTCGATTGGCGCCGAGCTGACCCGCGAAGATCTGACCCGCGAAGCGATTCGCCTGGGCCGATTGCTCGTGGAATTGTTGCCCGAAGCAGAGGTGCTGGGGTTGCTCGGGTTGATGCTGTTGCACGAGTCGCGGCGCCCGGCGCGGACCTCGGCAAACGGTGAGCTGATCTTGCTGGATGAACAGGATCGCGCACTGTGGGACGCGACGATGATTGCCGAAGGCTGCGCGCTGGTGGAACGCGCGCTGACCCTGCGCCGCTTCGGCCCGTATTGCCTGCAAGCGGCGATTGCAGCGGTGCACGCCGAAGCGCCGACGGCGGCGCAAACCGACTGGCCGCAGATTGTCGGTTTATACGATTTGCTGCTGCGCGCGCAGCCATCACCGGTGATCGAACTCAACCGCGCCGTGGCGCTGGCCATGCGCGACGGGCCGTTGGCGGGACTGACGGTGGTGGAGGCGATTCTGGCGCGCGGCGAATTGCTCGATTACCACTTGGCGCACTCGGCGCGGGCGCAGTTTTGTCGGCAGTTGGGCAGGGTGGACGAGGCGCGGGCGGCGTATCAGCGAGCGCTGGAATTGACCCGGCAAGCGCCGGAGCGGCGGTTTATCGAGCGGCGCCTGGAAGAATTGCAGTAGCCCCGATCGGCATGGAGGTTTGCCCGCAAAATGCGCGCGGCGCTATTCCAGCATTTTGCGCAACAACCAACTGCCCGCCGGCCCCGGAGGATGCAGCCGCGACCACAGTGCATCGACAAACACCGGTTTCGGCCAGCCACGCACCTGCAACTCCACCAGTGACCCGGCGCCAAAACGCCCGACCAGCCAGCGCGGCAGCGGCGCCCAGCCGAATCCGCCCTGAGCCATTTCCAGCAGCATCAAATAACTCGGCGCCGACCACACCCGGCCCTTCGCCCGGCTTTCATACGGATTGACGATGGTCGCCAGACGCAACTCGCGATGCTGCTGCAGCACGTCTTGATCGATGCCGCTGAGCGCCGCCAATGGGTGAGTCTGCGCGACAAACAGGGCAATCTCGGTGCGCTCATCGACCGTCGAACTGACCAGATCCGGCGGATAGCTGTCCTGCATTTCCGCAAACGCCACGTGCGCCCGGCCGCGTTGCACCAACGCCACCAGGTCATCGCACTCGGCGATCAGGCATTCGAGTTCCAGATCCGGATAACGCTGCTCGAACACACTGAGCGCCGCTTCGAAACGGTTCGATTGATACGTGTCGGAAATCGCCACGGTCAGCTTCGCCTCGACCCCTTGCGACAACTGGCTGGCGCTCAATTGCAGACGACTGGTGGCGGCCAGGATTTCCTCGGCGCGTTGCAGCATTACGCGCCCGGCCGGGGTCAAGCTGGGCTTGCGGCTGCTGCGGTCGAACAGCGTCAGGTCGAGGTCGATTTCCAGGCTGGCAATCGCCGCGCTGATGGTCGACTGACTGCGCCCGAGTTTGCGCGCCGCCGCCGAAAAAGAGCCTTGCGTCGCCGCTTGCACAAATGCCTGCAACACTTCTTCAGAAGCCATGAGCTATCGACCTGATCGATGGTTATTGGTTTTGAAGTATCGGCGCGCCCGTGGATGATCGCAACCTCAGTCATTCAGGGGGTCCGGCGATGAACGCCAACAAATCCATTACTGAACGTGTTTTCCAGGCCATCGGTTTTGAACTGCTGGCCGTGTTGATTTGCACCCCGCTGCTGGCCTGGGTGATGGACAAACCGATGCTGGAAATGGGCGTCGCTACCGTGGCCATCGCCGCACTGGCATTGGCCTGGAACGTGGTGTTCAACGGCGTGTTCGACCGTTTGCTCAAGCGCTATGACATCGTGCGCAACGCCTGGATTCGCGTGGTGCACGCGCTGTTGTTCGAAGGCGGTTTGATCGTGATGGGCGTGCCGCTGATTGCCTGGTGGCTGAGCATCAGCCTGTGGCAGGCGTTCTTGCTCGACATCGGTGTGCTGCTGTTTTTTCTGCCGTACACCTACGTTTACCACTGGGGTTACGACGTAGTGCGCGAGCGATTGCTGCTGCGCAATACCTGCGAAAACTGAATGCTCTTGTAACCATAAGGGAGCCCTGCGAGGTTGCGTTCGACGACAAATCGGACGCAGCCTCGCGGGGCTCGGCAGCTGCTACATGGATTGGTGGTTCAGTTAGAGGAACATGCCGCCCGAGGCTTCGATGCGCTGGCCGTTGATCCACTGGGCGCCCGGCGACAGCAGCAGCGCAATCGCGGCGCCGATGTCATCCGGCTGACCGGCGCGGCCCAGCGCCGTGTTGCTCGCGACCATCTGATTGACCGCCGCAATATCGCGCACCGCGCCGCCGCCGAAATCAGTTTCAATCGCCCCCGGTGCCAGAATATTCACCGAAATCCCGCGCTCGCCGAGCTCCTTGGCCTGATACCGCGTCAGCACTTCCATCGCGCCTTTCATCGCCGCATAAGTGCCGTAACCCGGCAGGCTGAAGCGCGCCAGACCGCTGGAAATATTGACGATGCGCCCGCCGTCATTCATCAGCGGCAGCAATTTCTGCGTGAGGAAAAACGGCCCTTTCAGGTGAATATTCATCAGCAGGTCAAATTGTTCGAGCGTGGTGTCGACGAAATTGGCGTGCACGCCGACCCCGGCGTTGTTGACCAGAAAATCAAAGTTTGCCTGCTCGAAGTGGCTGCTCAGCACCTCGCTGACGGCACTGGCGAATGCGTCGAAACCTTCACTCTTGCCAACATTGAGTTGCAGCATCGCGGCGCGGCCGCCGAGGCTTTCGATCTGCGCGACCAGTGCCTGCGCCTCGTCAGCGCGGCTGTTGTAAGTGCCGATGATGTCGATGCCTTGCGCGACCAGATTCAACGCGGTGCTCTTGCCCAAGCCACGGCTGGCGCCAGTGATCAATGCGATTTTGCGATTCATGAGATTTCCTCAAACAGTGGGTGACCGATGGGAGGAAGTGTATTTATCCGGCGTGGGGTGATAAACAGGGCTAAACCGGAATCACTGGTCGGCTGTGTCGAACAATAAAGGTCAGTTCATGAACAAACTGGAATTGCTGCGCACCTTCGTTCGCGTCAGCGAAATGTCGAGTTTTACCCTCGCTGGCGAGAGCCTGGGGTTGCCCCGGTCCACGGTTTCCGAACACGTGCAATCGCTGGAAAAACTGCTCGGCACACGGCTGTTGCAACGCACCACGCGCAAGGTGCAGGCGACGCAGGACGGCTTGGCGTTGTACGAGCGCAGCAAGGATCTGCTGGCGCACATGGATGAAATCGAAGGGCTGTTCCGCCAGGATGAGGCGTCGTTGGCCGGGCGGATTCGGTTCGACATGCCGAGCATCATGGCGCGACGTTACGTGATGCCGCGCCTGCCGGAATTCATGGCGCGGCATCCGCATCTGGAGCTGGAAATCAGCAGCACCGACCGCCGCGTCGATTTGCTCAGCGAAGGGTTTGACTGCGTGGTGCGGGTTGGCGCGCAGCCCGATCAGACCGTGGTCGCGCGCCACGTATGTGACTTCGAGATGTTCAATTGCGCCAGTCCGGCGTACCTGCAACGTTACGGCGTGCCGCACAGCATTGAAGACTTGGCGCAGCATCGGTTGGTGCATTACGTCGGGGCGTTGGGTTCGCGTTCGGAAGGTTTTTTGTATGAGGCGCAGGGCAAAGTGCATCGGGTGGCGATGGCCGGCAGCGTCACGGTGAACAGCACTGACGGTTATGAATCGGCGTGTCTGGGCGGGTTTGGTTTGATTCAGGCGCCGCGCGTCGGTATGCAGCCGTTCATTCAAAGCGGCGAATTGGTGGCGGTGTTGCCGCAATTCACAGCGCCGTCGATGGAAGTGTCGCTGCTGTACGCGCGGCAGCGGCATTTGCCCTTGCGCGTGCGGCTGTTCATGGAATGGCTGACGCAAGTGATCATTGAGCAAACCCGCTGACTTGTGGGAGTAAGGCTTGCTGGCGATGGCGGTTTTGAAATTGGCATCGCGAGCAAGCTTTGCTTCTACATTGGCGGGGAGGGTCAGAAGAGTTGGGTAAACAACCAATACAAACTGCCCGACAGCAAGATCGCCGCCGGCAGGGTCAGCACCCACGCCATCAGCAGATTGCGGATGGTCTTCATCTGCAAACCGCCGCCATTGGCGACCATGGTCCCGGCCACGCCCGACGACAACACGTGCGTGGTCGACACCGGCAAACCAAACATATCCGCCGCGCCAATGGTCAGCATCGCCACGGTTTCCGCCGAGGCGCCCTGGGCATAGGTCAGATGCGTCTTGCCGATTTTTTCGCCGACCGTCACCACGATGCGTTTCCAGCCGACCATGGTGCCGAGGCCCAACGCGATTGCCACGGCGATCTTCACCCACAACGGAATAAACCGCGTCGAGTTGTCGATTTGTTGCTTGAACAACTGCAATTTGTCGCGAGTGTCTGCGTCGAAGTTGCCGACTTTGTTTTTGTCCATCAAACGAATGGTTTCGCTGGTCAGGTACATGTCGTTGCGCACGTTGCCCACCGCTTGCGCCGGTACGTTGGACAGTGAGCCGTAGCCCTTGACCTCGGCGCCGATGCTGGCGGTCAGGGCGGCGAGGGCGGGGATCAGTGGCGGCGTTGCTTCTTTGCTGCGCACGTAATCGGAAAGAATCGCGCGCGGATCGGCCGGCGCCGGCAGCGGCGCATGCTTGACCAAGGCTTGCTGGGTCACTTCGGCCACCGCCGCGAACTGCAACGCCTGATCTGCCGGCATGGCGCGGTTCAGCGCGTAAGCCATCGGCAGCGTGCCGACCAGAATCAACATGATCAGGCCCATGCCTTTCTGGCCATCGTTGGAACCGTGGGCGAACGACACGCCGGTGCAGGTCAGGATCAGCAAACCGCGAATCCACCACGGTGGCGGCGCATCCCCTTCGGGCGCCTTGTACAGCGCACGATTCTTGACGAAGGCGCGCAACGCCAGCAGCAACAACGCCGCAAAACCGAAGCCGACCAGCGGCGACAGCAGCAGCGCATAACCGATCTTCGTGGCCTGCGCCCAATCGACGCCGCTGGTGCCGTCGCGCCCGTGCATCAGCGCATTGGCGACGCCGACGCCGATGATCGAACCGATCAACGTGTGCGACGACGAGGCCGGCAGACCCAGCCACCAAGTGCCGAGGTTCCACAGGATCGCGGCGATCAGCAGGGCGAAGATCATCGCAAAACCGGCCGAGGAACCGACTTGCAGAATCAGCTCGACCGGCAGCAACGCGATGATCCCGAACGCCACCGCGCCGCTGGAAAGCAGCACGCCGAGAAAGTTGAAAAACCCCGACCACGCGACGGCGAAATTCGGCGGCAGCGAGTTGGTGTAAATCACCGTGGCGACGGCGTTGGCGGTGTCGTGGAAACCGTTGACGAACTCAAAACCCAGCGCAATCAGCAGCGCCACGCCGAGCAACAGAAACGGCGTCCAGGTGGTCACCACGGTGCCGAGTTCGTGCATGTCGTGCATCAGGCTGTAAGCGGTAAACAGCAATCCGCTGGCCAGCACGCCGAAGAAAATCACCCAAGTGAAGAACCCGGGTTTTTTATCCAGTTGAGCTCTGGCAGGGCTGACGGGGACTTTGCTGGCGGGCGCCGGTGCGGCGGTGAAGGAAGGAGTAGCCATCACGGACAATCCTGAGGAGGGAAGGAATGTCGCCCATGATCGTTTCAAAATGTGACAGAGAGACTGCGGTGGGTCAGTGTTTAGGGTTTTTGCTCATCCATTCATCGCAACCTCCACAAATCCCCGGCGCCCCTCACCACCAGGCCCTGAGTGGCTCAATAATCCTGGCGCTTGCGGAACGCCCAGCGCCCGGCCAGCACGGTGAAGGTGGCCACCAGCGCCACCAGAATCCAGAACCCATGCGCGTCGTCCGCCAACGGAATTCCGCCCACGTTCATCCCGAAAAACCCGGCAATGATGTTGATCGGCAGCGCCAGCACCGTGACCACGGTCAGCGTGAACAGCGTGCGGTTGCTCTGTTCGTTGAGGTTGGCGGCGATCTCTTCCTGCAACAACTTGATCCGCTCGCCCAGCGCCGTCAGGTCGTTGATGATCAGCGCAAACTCCTCGGTGGACTTGCGCAACTCCTTGACGTCCTCCTTCTGCAGCCATTGCGGCGGACGGTTGAGCAAACGCAGCAACGACCCCGGCTCCAGCGCCAGCAGCCGTTGCAGGCGCACCAGCACACGCCGATTGGCGCCAAGTTCAGCGCGGTTGGTCGAGAGCCGCGACGACAGCAATTGATCTTCGATCTGGTCGACACTCAGGCTGGTCTTGCGCACGATCTGCGTCAGCACTTCGCCCTGATCGCGCAGCAGATGCACGAGCAATTCCAGCGGCGAACGAAAGCGCTCGCCAGCCTTCACCGATGAACGCAACTTGTCCACCGAGTGCAGCGGTTGCAGGCGCGCGCTGATGATCAGGCGGCTGCGTGCGCAGACCCACAGCGTCGAGACATCCGACGAAACCATGCTGCTGAGGTTGAACACTACATCGTTGACCACCGCCAGCAGCGCCGAATCCACGTGCTCGATCCGCGTCGAACGCGAACCTTCGTGCAGCGCCTCGAAAAACTCTTCGGGCAATGCCAGATGGCTTTTCATCCAGCGCTCGCACGCGGCGTGGGCCAGGTTCAGGTGCAACCAGAGAAACTCATCGGCATCCTCGGCGTGCTGCAAAAAACCCAGCGCCTGCGCCGAATCGATCTCTTGACCACGCTCGCCGGGACGAAACCGATAGCCGTAAAGCAAGCCAAACAAATCGGGATCGCGATGGCTCTGGTCGATGCTGTGGTTCATGGCGGCTCACTGAAAGATAGCGGTCGAAGCGCACGTCGAGGCGGCGGGATGAACTGCATTTCGCGGGCTCACCTGAGCCGCATCATCGCAAGCGTTTCTGACCGTTGTGTGACAGTCGGATGGCGCCGCAAAACTGCCGCCGCCGATGGTCGGTAATGGTTAAAGAAGCGCTCTGGCCCGCCGATTACGCAGGTGTCAGGTTGCGCGGCGGTGGCCAGCAATCCGCTCGGTAGACACGGATGTCCGCACGTCTTTCACGCCGTATCCGGCGTGCCTCTTCCTTGTCATGAGTATCAGCCGATGCTGCAAAAATCCCTGAGAGCCCAAATCCTCGCGCTGTTGAGCGGCAGCCTGTTGGCGATATTGCTGATCGCCCTGGCCAGCTTTCATTTCCTCTCTGGCGGCGTGCAAAGTTACGCCAACCTGATCGACGGCCCGCTGCACACTTCGCAACTGATCGATGAAGCCAACCTGCAATTCAAGGTTCAGGTTCAGGAGTGGAAAAACGTTTTGCTGCGCGGCAAGCAACCGGCAGACAGGGACAAATACTGGAAACAGTTCGAAGATCGCCAGCGCGACGTGCAAGGCATTCTAGGCGAATTGGCCGGGCAAAAAGGCCTCGATGGCCAACTCAAAACCCGCATCGAACGCCTGCGTGACGAACACCGGCAGTTGGGCAGCGCCTATCAAAAGGGCCGCGATGCCTACGTCGCTTCCGGTGGCGACCCGACGGCGGGCGACAACGCGGTCTAAGGGGTCGACCGCGCCACCAGTGAGCAGATGAGCGAACTGGTGACCGAACTGCGCAAACAGGGCACCGAGCAATCGGCGCTGATCAGCGCCAGCGCCGAGCGCACGGTGTTGCTGGGCACGATCGTGATGCTGGCGTCCGGTTTGCTGATTGGTCTGTTGAGCCTATGGCTGATCAACCGCAACCTGGTCGCGCCGATCCGCAAACTGATCGATTACGTGGCGCAACTCAGCCAGGGGAAATTCGCCGAACGGGTTGCGAGCAATCGTCAGGACGAACTGGGCAATCTGGCGACAGCGGCAAATACCTTGCGCGATTTTCTCGCCGAAACCTTCAGTCGTTTGCAGCGCAGCGCCAAGGATCTGGACAGTGCCAGCGGTGAGTTGAATGCGATTGCCGGCCTGATGGCCAGCGGCACCAACGAGCAGTTCAACCGTACCGATCAGGTGGCGACGGCGATGAACGAAATGTCCGCGACCGCGCAAGAAGTTGCCCGGCATGCCGCCGATGCTGCACGCGCCGCCGACGATGCCGATCAGTCCGCGCAGCAGGGCGAAAAGGTCATGCAGGGGACCATTCACACGATCACCCGGATGCGCGGTGAAATCGCCAACACCGCCACCGTTATCCGGCGTCTGGAAACCGACAGTGGGCGCATCGGCAAAGTGCTGGAAGTGATTCGCGGCATCGCCGAACAGACCAATTTGCTGGCGCTGAATGCCGCCATCGAAGCGGCGCGAGCCGGTGAGGCCGGGCGTGGTTTTGCCGTGGTGGCGGATGAAGTGCGCAGCCTGGCGCAACGCACGGCGGCGTCGATCATCGAGATCAACCAGATTATCCAGACCGTGCAAACCGGTGCGGTGGACGCGGCGCAGGCCATCGAAAGCGGCCAGTCGCGCAGCGAAGAAAGTGTTGCGCAAGTGACTGAGGCCGGTGCGATGCTGGAGCGCATCACCCATGCCGTCGAAGCCATTCGCGACATGAACCGCCAGATCGCCACGGCCGCCGAAGAGCAGACTTCCGTCGCCGAAGACATCTCGCGCAACCTCACCGAGATCACCTCGATCGCCAGCACCAACCTCGACAATGTGCAGCGCACCGAAGCGGCGAGTCACAACTTGCACGGCTTGTCCGGCCAGTTGAATGAAGTCACGGCGCGGCTGAGCGCGTAACAAAACGGCGCTGTGTATCGGTTTGCTTGCCGAGCCGCTACACAGTCGCTCTCAAGTGTGACCAGAGGCAGCAAGTCGCGTACTGCTCAGCACCACCGCTTAAACGGTGGTTGGCAAACTGAACGTGAACTGCGTGCCGTCCTGCGCGGTGGAGTGGACTTGCAGTTGGCCGCCATGCGACTGGGCAATCTGGCTGGCGATGTAGAGGCCCAGCCCGAGGCCGGCGCGGGTGTTATCGCCGCTCGGGCGCGAGTACGGCTGGAACAACTGCGCCAGTTGTTCCTCGGGAATCTGCCCACGGTTTTTCACTGATAACTGCAACGTGCCGCGTTCCATTGCCGCGCTGATTTCCACGGCACCTTCGGGGTCGCCGTGGTCGATGGCGTTCGCCAGCAGATTGGAAAGCAACTGCGCGACCCGTTCGCGATCACACAGCACGCCTTGCAAATCGCCGATCGATGCCCGAATCACGCGCTGCGAATGCACGCTCTCGATCTCTGAAACCACATGACGCAAGGCATCGGCCAAATCCGCGCACGGCGCAATGCTGAGCGGAATACCGTTGCCGAGCCGGCCACGGGCAAAGTCCAGCACGTCATCGACCAATTGCGAGGCGCGGCCGGTGCTGGAGAGGATGTGCTGCACCAGTTTGTCACTGACCGGGTTGGGGCATTTGCGTCGAAGCATTTCTGCCGAAGCACTGATGGCGAACAGCGGGTTGCGCAAGTCATGGCCGAGCACGGCGATGAATTGTTCGCGCAGTTCGGCGGTTTCCTGTTCGTGTTGCAGCGCGGCTTCGGTGATTTGCAGGTTTTCTTCGGCTTCGATTTGCAGCGCGAGCAACCGGGCGAACGATTCCATGGTGGTCTGGATCGCGCTGCTTTTAAGCTCGGCAGGGTTGGGGTCGAGGGCACAAATGGTGCCGAAGAAGCGCCCGTCGGTGCGGAACACCGGAACTGAGATATAGCTTTCGAATTGATACAGGCGCGGCGTGTGGTGGTTGCAGTACTGCGGGTCTTCACTGGCCTTGTCGATGACCACCGTGTGGTGTGCCTGGCGGATTTCGTGGCACAGGGTGGTGGCCACGTCCAGTTCACCGCCGACGCCGAGGCCGAAATTCAGCTCATCGAGGACGGCGCAGGCGATCCACGATTCTTCGTTGACCCGCGCGACGGCGGCAAAACGCAGCCCGGTCATTTCGCGGATTACCTGAAGAATCGCCGGCACGGCACTGATCCGGCCGATCGTGGCGATATCTGCTGCCGCTGTTTGCCTCATCTTTCTTGTGCTCTGCATGGACGCCGTTTGCGGATTCTAACGGGCCTTGGGCGCGCAGGCATAAAAAAACGCACGATCCGACGATCGTGCGTTTTTTTGATGGGGCCGTTGAAGTTTCGCGGTGTTAGTCGTCTTGCTTGTTTTTCAGGACTTCGCCGGTGGCGGCGTTCAAGTCCACGTCCCATTCAACGCCTTTGGCATCTTTGAGCTCAACTTCGTACTCATAGCCGTTGAAGTGGTTGTCCAGGTCGGAGTCGGTAATCGTGGCGCCTGGGTGCAACTTCATGATGACTTGGTTGAGTTCTTCCAGTGGCTTGATCTTGCCGTCCTTGACCAACTGAGGAATCTGGCTGAGTGGAACATCATCAGCCTGGGCCAAACCAGCAGTCAGCGTCAGAGCCGCAGCAGTAAACAGGGCAGTTAAAGTTTTCATCAGGTTCTTTCCTTGGGGTGATTTGTTTAAGTGAGTTCAGGTTAAACGGCGCAACTTAATTCACCCTTAATTACTGACACTTGCTCAGTAACCATTGTTCTGCAGCAGTTGCGCAACCGTGCCAGCGGCCGGGCGCTTGTAGAACTTCAGCAACTCGCTGGCGCGATTAGTGAAAATCCCGTCGACGCCCGCATCCATGACTTTCTGATAATCCACGGCATCGTCGATCGTATAAACGTGTACCAACAAACCTTGGTCGTGGGTGTACTGGTTCATCCACGGTTTGACCAAATCGGAATAACTCTGATCACCGCCCTTGGTCAACGCCGCCGAAGGCCCGGTGCCGATGGCGCCTTGAGCCTTGGCGTACTCGACCCATTGCTGGAACTCGGCTTTGGATTTCGGCTGTTGTTTGGCGTAGTAAGTGGCTTTGTCCTTGTCGCCGGACTGCGCAAAAGGCACTTTCGATTTCGGCTCGATACTGCCTTCACCGACCCACAACAATAGGATCTTCGGCACGTTGGGCATTTCTGCCTGAAGCAGTTCGAGGCTGCTCTTCTCGAATGTTTGCAGTACCACTTTGCCTTTGCCCTGACCGACCGCCAGTGCGCTCTTCGCCAGTTTCGAACCTGCCGGGCTCAGCCAGCCGCGATCCTGGAGTTTCTCCTTGAGGTCGCGCTCGATGCCGGGGAATTGCTTCGGCTCTTTGGTTTCGATGTACAAACCGGGTTTGTGCAGCGGGTTGCCCTGAGCGATGTCGATGATTTCATCGAGGGTCAGAATCTTCAAACCGACATAGGCCGGGCGCGCGCGGTCCGGGTAAGCAGCGTTGAACCAACTGCCGGCGTCGAGGGTTTTCAGTTCGGCGATGGTGAACTGGTTGGCCGGGGCGTCCTTGCGCTCGGGGAACTTGCTGGCGACGTCGGTGGTGCGCTGCAAGTTGTCGTCGTGCAGCGCAAACAGCACGCCGTCCTTGCTGCGCTGGACGTCCATTTCCAGATAATCGGCGCCCAGATCGCGCGCCAGTTTGTAAGCGGCGGCGGTGGATTCCGGCGCGTCGAACGAGGCGCCACGGTGCGCAATCACGGCCGGGTGCGGAATGCCCAAAGTGCTCGCCAGCGCAGCGGGTTCAGGGTGGCTGGCGGCCTGTGCCTGGCCGAGGCCGAGCAACACGCTCAGCAGCAGGGCGCTCTTGTTGAAGGTAACAGGCATGGTCGAGATCCTTTCGCAGAGGTTTTCAAAGACGTCCCTTTTAACAACTGAGCGCCGAGAGTGCTATCGCCAGACCGACATAAACGTGTTTAAAGCCATTTTTATCAACGCTTTTGTGCGCGCCTTTGCAGTACTCTTGGCCCCGGCGTTTCCCCGGCAGAGGGAAATCCGTTCCCCAGCCCTTGCGTGTAAACCATCGATCACCGGTCCCTTTACGACCTTTTGTGAGGTTTATATGCGCATCACTTCCCAGCTCATTTGCCAAGCCGCCGATCAACTCAAGGGCTTCGTCGGCCTCAATCGCAAGACCGGCCAGTACATCGTGCGTTTCAGCGAAGACTCCTTCGGCATGGACGTGGCGGATGACGGCATCATTCCTGCCAGCGAATTCGTCTGGGCGCCGGGACCGGGCGAGGCCATGACGCTCAAGCGTGAATTGATTCAGTTGTTGCTGGACCAGAACATCGATGACCGGATCAACCTGAGCGAGCCATTGCGGGTGTATATGCATCGGCGGGAAGTGCCGGAGATTTCGGCGGTGCGCAGTCTGGTTGGCGGTTGATGGATTTGTGCTGACTGGCCGGGCCTCTTCGCGGGCAAGCCTTGCTCCTACAGAAGATCGCATTCCCCCCTGTAGGAGCGAGGCTTGCCCGCGAAGGCAGCCTCAGATTCCGCACATTTTTACTGTTTAAGCGCATGCCCCCGCCCCAATACCTCGCAGCGCTGACCTGGTGATGAGCTTGAGGGCTCATGTCTTCGGCGAATCCTTGCGTACAAAGTGCTGATGCATCTCCGAGGTCAGGGTTTCGATGCGCTCGGTGAGGCTTTTGGTCATCTCGGTCAGGCGGGTGTTCTGTTCGAGCAATTCCAGCAACTGCGCGGTGTTTTGCGCGGCTTGCGCCTGACGCTCACTGTTGGCCACCGCCAGCGCTTCGCGGTGTTGCGCGTCGGCATCCGACTGGGCTTTGTCGCGTGCCGCCTGACGCGTCTGCGCCAGCAGAATCAGCGGCGCGGCGTATGCCGATTGCAGGCTGAACGCCAGGTTGAGCAGGATGAACGGGTACAGATCGAAGGTCGCGACGCCGAACAGGTTCAGGCACACCCACAACACCACGATCAGGGTTTGCGCGCCGAGAAACATCGGCGTGCCGAAAAACCGCGCAAACGCTTCGGCGCGCAGGGCAAATTTATCGTTACCAAAGGTTGGCGCAAGGTGCGCGTGCGGGCGGTGGAAACGCAGATGATCGACGGGTGCGGCGGTGTGTTTAGCGTCGGATTTGGTGGAATTCATGGTGCGCTCGGCAGGGTTCGGGACGTGGGTGACTATAGTCCTGCACGGCACAGTCCTGCACGGCATAGCCCTGCTCGGCGGCGGCTTGGCTGAATTGATGTTGAATGAAAGTCAGCCTTCGCGGGCAAGCCTCGCTCCTACAGAGGAATGCGATCCCCGTAGGAGCGAGGCTTGCCCGCGAAGGCCGCAACCCGGTCCCAATCCTCGTGATTACAGAACCTCAGACCCCGGTTCGCTCATTCGCAAACATGCTCACCGCTTGCACTGCATGACTCGCGCCATCACGAATCTGCAAAATCACCGTCCCGGCCTGATTGGCCAATTCAACCCCTTGCGCCGCCCGGTCCCGCGTGCCGTCCATACTTTTGATCGCTTGCCGGGTCTCGTTCAGGATCAAGCCGATCATGCTCGAAATCTCCGCCGTCGAACCGCTGGTCCGCGCCGCCAGCAGCCGCACTTCATCCGCCACCACGGCAAAGCCGCGACCCTGCTCGCCGGCCCGCGCCGCTTCGATCGCGGCGTTGAGCGCGAGCAAATTGGTCTGATCGGCAATCGCGCGGATGGTATTGACGATGGTGGTGATCTGCTCGGAACGCTCGCCGAGCTGCGCAATCAAGGTCGAAGACTCGTCAATGTTTGCAGCAATTTCACGCATCTCGCTGGCCGCTTGCTGAATCACTTGCGTGCCTTGCTCGGCGACTTTTCGCGTCTCCACCGAGATGTGATAAGCCTCGGAAGCGCTGCGCGAATCTTCGGCATGCTGTTCCACCCGCGCGGTCACGTCCGAGGCGAACTTGACCACTTTGCACAAGCGGCCGCTGGCGTCGTACACCGGGTTGTAGTTGGCTTCGAGCCACACCGTTTGCCCGCGTTTATCGACGCGCTCGAACTGCCCGTTGAACAACTCGCCCTGATTCAGTCGGCGCCAGAAGTCCTGATACGCGCCACTGTTGACCAGCGCCGCGGTGCAGAAAATTCGATGATGTTTGCCTTTAAGTTCGGCGAGGCTGTAACCCATGCGCGTCAGGAAATTCTGGTTGGCGGTGATGACGTTGCCGCTGAGGTCGAACTCGATCACCGCCATCGCGCGGTCAATCGCCTGCAACTTGGCGTTGGATTCGCTTTCCTGCTGCACTTTCGCCGTGACATCCAGCGCGTACTTCACCACTTTCACCACGCGCCCCGACGCATCCTTGATCGGGTTGTAACTCGCCTCCAGCCAGATCGGCTCACCTTTGCTGTTGACCCGCTCGAAAGTCCCCGACTCGAAATGACCGTTATTCAATCGCGACCACAACTCGCTGTACTGGCTGCTGCGGGCAAACTCCGGCGGACAGAATTTGCGGTGCTGCTGACCAATCACCTGCTCGCGTTGATAACCCACGGTCATCAGGAAATTGTCGTTGGCGCGCAGGACCACGCCGTTCAAATCGAACTCGATTACCGCCATCGAGCGATCAATCGCGTCGAGGAGGCCGGCTTGGTTGGCGACAGTATGCTGGAGTGTTTCGAGTTCAGCTTTATGGCGATTGAAGAACATGGGCAGTGCTCAAGAAGGTTGGGAACAACGAAGAGTCAGTCCCTATTCCGGCGCCTGCAGGCCGAAAATCCTGGAGATTTTCGGCGATGTCTGCTCAATGTCAGCGGGTCCGTGGCTGACAGAGCAATACTTATACAAAACTTCGTAAACTTGTACAAGTGAGCGATTTATTAATATCCTTGTATAAGTTTTTCAGGCGGAGATTGGCGTGGTCGCAGCATCGATCGCAAGGCTGTCAGCGATGCTGATTTTGTTGCGCCCGGTGTTTTTCGCGGTGTACAGCGCTTTATCGGCAGCGTTGAGCCATGCCGTCGCGTCGCTGAACGTGGGTTGGTAGGCGGCGAGGCCGATGCTAAGTTTTATCTGCAATTGCGGCACGTGCGGGTGGCGGTAATTGTTCAGCACCTCGCGCAAGCGCTCCATGATTTCCCCGGCCTGCTGCAGCGACATGTTCGGCAGGATCACGCAGAACTCGTCACCGCCATATCGCCCCGCCAGGTCGATGTCGCGCAGACTGCGTCGCAACTCGAAGCTCATTTGGCGCAGCACCGAATCGCCGATGATGTGGCCGTAGCTGTCGTTGATCGTTTTGAAATGGTCGATGTCGATCAGCGCGATTACCGAGGCAATCTGATTGTGTCGGCTCTGCTGAAACTTGACGTGCAACAGGTCTTTCCACGAGCCGTGATTGAGCAATCCGGTGAGGCTGTCGGTGCGGCTGAGGGCGCTCAATGCGCGTTTGTGTTCGGCGAGTTTGAACGCCAACCGATAACAGACAATTCCGACCGCCAACGGGTAAATCACCAAGGACGGCAGACAAGCCCAGACTTGGACCGGTGTCGCCGTGGAGGTAAACGCGATGCCGAACACCGACCAGGCAATCAACGCACCGAGTATTTGCGCCACCGCACCGTGGAGAAACAACCTCGGACCGCCGGCGGCGACGTTGTTCATTGTCATCATCGACAGAATGGTCACGGTCACAATCGGATTGAATTGCACGGCCGCCGCCCAGAAACCGCCGCACAGCGAATCGCCGATGATGTTGCGGCGTTCAGCGCGGTAGGGGTAGGGCGAGCGAGTGGCCATTTGGTAGGCGACATGTGGCCAGACGAAGCCGTTGACCAACATCAGAATCCACACCCAGCCGGGCATATTCAGCGGATACAGCGCAGCGGTCACACAAATGCAGCCGATGCCCAGGCCGACGGTTCTGGGCATGTAGATGCGTCGAGCAAATGACAGACCCTTGCCGCGTTGATTTTCCATAATTCCCTGCGCCAGATTCATTCTGAAACACATTGCGGTGTTTTATTCAGACTTACCGTTCATCGGTTAAGCGGCGGACATTGTCATTTATTCCAACGGGAATAATCAGTGTCCTTGGAAGCCATTTAACGATAGCGCAGACGCAGCAGGGCGGGGATCTAGAGCTGATAACAGGCGAGAAACATGTCCATCGCCGACTCGACGACGGTGCTTTGCACGTCTGGCGACAGGCCATTCTGGCCCATCGACACCTGCGGCCAGAACGCAAAAGATTTGAGCAAGCCTTGCACCTGCTGGGCGGCGAACTCCGGCGCCACCGCTTTCAAGCGGCCATCGGCCTGGGCAGCACGAATCCACACCGTCAGGCCTTCTTCGCGTTCGCCCATGCGCGTGATCATGTTCTGCGCGCGTTCGGGGGAATGGATGGTCGCGGCTATCGCCACGCGCGCCAGATCGAGGAAGTTGTCGTCGCCCATCATCTGCACTTTCGCCATCAGGATCTGGCGCAATTGATCGCGCAGCGGCTGGTCCGGGCTGTAGGGCGTTTCCTGTTCGGCGGTCACCCGCGCCCACAACTGACTGAGGATTTCGGCGAACAACTCTTCCTTGCTGGGGAAGTGGTTGTACACCGTGCGCTTCGACACGTCGGCGGTGGCGGCGATCCTGTCCATGCTGGTGATGTCGAAACCATGAGCGCGGAATTCGGCAATCGCAGCCTGGATAATCGCTTCGCGTTTACGGTCGGTGAGGCGCAGTGGAGCTGTCATAAATTGGCTTCGGCACAAGGAAGTGGAGAATTACACTCGGCAGTTTACTTGTCGACGGCATTGATGCAACCTAGAAACTACACTGTGCAGTGTAATGTTTCCTTAATCCTGCACCGTGACAAATAGCGTCTGCGGCTGATGCGTGCGTGCCTTGGTCATCTTTATCGCCACAAGCGAAACCGTCCTTCAAGCGGTTTTCTGGAGTCATTCAGCAATGGTTACTTCAACTTCCTCTGCGGACAAAACGCCTACGCCTGAAGCGTCCCGTCAGGTCGAAGGGCATTTCCGCAACCACTCGCCGGTGCAGCGCGAGGGCTTGCGCAAGATGCTGCGGATCATGTGGAACATGATCTTCCACAAACCGCGCAACACCCGACCGAGCGCAGCAGTGCCGGTACAAACACTGACCCGCGCCGCGTTGCTCGCCGCGCCCAATCACAGCGTCTACCGCCTCGGCCACTCGACCGTGTTACTGAAATTGCGCGACAAATTCTGGATCACCGACCCGGTGTTCGCCGAGCGCGCCTCGCCAGTGCAATGGGCCGGCCCCAAACGTTTCCACCAACCGCCAATCAGCCTTGAAGAATTGCCGCCGATCGAAGCGGTGATTCTCTCCCACGATCACTACGACCATCTCGACCACCACGCGGTGCTCAAACTGGCCGATAAAACCAACTATTTCCTGACCCCACTGGGCGTCGGCGACACCCTGATCAAATGGGGCATCGACGCCGTCAAAGTCCGCCAACTCGACTGGTGGCAGGGCACGGAAGTCGATGGCATCAAATTCATCGCCACGCCGTCGCAGCACTTTTCCGGGCGCGGCTTGTTCGATGGCAACAGCACGCTGTGGGCGTCGTGGGTGATGATCGATGCCGATACGCGGATCTTCTTCAGCGGCGACACCGGTTATTTCGACGGCTTCAAACGCATCGGCGAACAGTACGGCCCGTTCGACCTGACACTCATGGAAACCGGTGCTTACAACGTCGAGTGGCCACACGTGCACATGCAACCCGAACAAACCCTGCAAGCACACATAGACCTGAGAGGCCGCTGGTTGCTGCCGATTCACAACGGCACCTTCGACCTGTCGATGCACGCCTGGTACGAACCGTTCGACCGCATCCTGGCGCTGGCCTGGGAACGCAGCGTGTCGATTACCACGCCGCAGATGGGCGAGGCGTTCAACGTCAAATATCCGCAGCGTGGTCAGCCGTGGTGGCTGGATCTGGAGAACGTGGAAAACCAGGTAACCGCCTGATCATCCGAGCGAGGGACGCCGGGCCGCTGATTTGAACAGCGGCCCCAGGGGATCACTCACTCGACCATCGCATAATCGGCGCGCGCCATCGGATTGGGTGTCGAGCCTCTGACGTTCATCCCCCGACCCGGCGCAAATCCAGGGAAAAACACCAGACCTTCCGATTCAAACCGATACGCCAGCGTCAGGCGCGTGACATCCAACACATCGCGGTTGGCCTCGAAACGCTCGATGGCCTGCACCGAAACCCCGGATTCCCGGGACAGCTCGTCAACGCTCCAACCCAACATCGCTCGGGCCTGAGCGCTGTGGGCCGGGGTAAATTGGAAAAGGGCGATACGTTCCAAAGTGATTTTCATCGCAGAAGAGGCCATGGTGTGCTCCGGGCTCGAGAGTGCTGATTCAAAATGTACTGTGTTTTTGTACAGTTGTTTTGAATCCGGATCAAATGCATTTTTTGATATTGGCCATTTCGCTGTGTCTCTCCTGACGGACGGTAGGCGCCACGATCGGAGTTGGATTCGCCACTCGCGCAAGGTTGAAAGTGCCACATTGGCCCTCGATTCCATGGACTAACCCCGCCATAATCCGCATCGCTCAAAGAGCGCCGCCGATGCTTCGGCCGGAGTTGCTCCTACTCATATCAGGGATAGATCGATGCTCAAGGGATTGTTGCGCGGGGCGCCAATTGCCACGTCGTTAGTCATGTTGGCAGTCATGTTGTGTTCCAGCGCCCACGCCGGCGAAGGACGACGCATCTTTACCGGTACGCTGGGCAAGATGCCGATCGTCATGGAAGTGCAAACGGCCGCGCCAACCAACATCAGCGGTCGCTACTTCTATCAGAAATACCGCAAAGACATCGCCCTGAGCGGCATAATGCAGGGCGCGACGCTGGTGCTGAATGAAGGCGAACAGCCTTACGGTGATGAAAAGCCGCTACCGCAAATTCATCTGAATATCGAAACTGGTAAGGCGTGGGGCGAGTGGAGTAACGACCAAGGCAAAATGCTGAAGATAGAACTGACTGAAGCTGAACTTCCAGCGATATCGGCAGGCACGCTGCCCTATCTCGCCAAGCTTTACGACGCCGAGCCCTACGAATATCTGCGTCTGCAAGACATGAATCTCAAACAGGGAAAAACCCAAACCTTCCAAGGTTATTCGCTGCAATGGTGGAGCGAGCCGCAAACTAAAACCGCTTTCTTCGAGATCGTTTCGGGCTACACCCCCGAAGTGCGGGATCGCATCAACAAGTTGCTGTTGGGACGATTGTGGCAAGAAGTCGTCGAGTATTACGGATGCTTCTCGGCGGGTGGCGGCGCTTACTATTTGCAAACGGTAAAACCGCTGTTGATCACGCCCAACGTCATCAGCATCAGCGTGGGCACCGAGGCTTATTGCGGCGGCGCGCACCCGGATTACAGCGATGCCTATATCAACATCGATGCGCAAAACGGCAAACCTGTAACGCTCGAAGATGTGCTGTGGGTGGGGCAGGGCAAGCCGCTGCATTACGAAGAGCGCAACAGCGAACAATCCGCCGAAATCTCCGCCGCGTATTCGGAATACCGCAACAACGAATTCGCCCCTTGGCTGGTTGCGCAATTACGGCAGCTCTACCCCGAAGAAATGCAGCCAGTCCCCGACGACAACTGCACTTACGGCGAACAAGACCATTGGGATTACCCGACCTGGTACTTCGCTGAAAACGGCATCAAGTTCGGGCCATCTTTCTCCCACGCGGACGCGCCATGTGCATTTGTCGACTGGAGCGTTTTGCCGTATTCGGTAATCAAGCAGAATCCCGGTGGAGTGGCGGTGCAGTTGCCCTGAGGCAAACGCTATTTATCCGCCAACCCCGGCGCTTCCCGCACGATAAAGTGATCCAGACTCTCAATATTCGCGCTGAACACCCCGAACGTCTGTTCGGGGTTTTTCTTGCTCGGGACTTGCTTCAACTCCGGCGTCACGCCGTAGAAGAAACAGAACAACTCCTTTCCGCTCTCGATGGCGTGCTTGATCTCTTCGAGGAACGCCTTGCGCTTGCGGTAGTTGTCGATCAGCTTCTTGCTCAAGTAAACGTTCACTGAGTAAGGCTTCTTCTTCGCCTCGTCCGTTTGCTTGAACCAGACTTTTTGTTCGAAATCGATGCGAAAGCTCTGGGTGTAATCCTTGATCTCCTTGATCTTGCCCCAGTAAATCAGCCCCTTGTTGTCGGTCAGGTATTCAATCTTCTTGAAGAAAGAACCATAAGGCGCGGTGTGCTCGCCGATCTTCAGCGGCATGCGCTTGAGCAATTCCTTGTCCTCGAAGTTCGACACGAAACACTCGACCGGGTGGGCGAAGACACTGGTCTTGTCGGGTGCGGTCTCCCGACTCGGATGCTCGACGCTAGTGTTCGCGGGCGATGGTTTAGGATCATCGCGCACCACATCCGCGGCCACTGCCGGGCTCGACGGCTTGCGCACGTATTCGCGTCGAGTCAGTAACAATTCCGACGGGAAATGCTCCTCGCGGCTGTCATCCGTTTCCGCGCCTTCGGCCTCAACGCCCGACGCCGGCGTCTTCAGACTCACATAAGGACAATCCGCGACATGCCGCGTGCTCGGCGTGTTCTTGAAGTGCGGGGTGCGAACGTAATTCACATTCTTGGCGTTGAACGTGGTCAGCACATTCGCCGCATCAAACGCCGCCCGGCAGGCGTCATTGGGACACTGGAAGTGTTCCTTGGCGGAATCGAACTCCATGGTCTCGTCGAAATTGAGATCGCGCACGTCATAGATCGACAGCTTGTCGTCGAGACTGAGGCAGTAGGCGAGGTCGAATTTCATGGCGGGCTCGGGTCCTTGAGTGGGGGAGGGTATTAATAGCGATTAGGGAGTTAAAAAGCACCCATATTTTTACCGATTGGTGTGGGGCTCTATGCAAATTAGCAACATGCTGGATGGAGGTTGTCAATCTATGCGAATAATTTTTAGCGCAAAGGTGTTTTTGTCCTTTTGAGCCTTATAGAACTCAATGTTTGTTTTTTTGTTTTTACATGTGCTTATGATGGCTTCTATGTCATGCGGGCTAGTTCGCAGACCAAAAGTTATTGTTTTTAGGCATGTGGGATTAAATGGTCTGAGGCCAAATCCTTTTTGGTCAATTAGTCTAAATTCTTGTTCGTATGACCATTTTTCATATTTGTCGGTAATTACTGCAATTCCACCACGCTGGTCATCTAAAAATTTTGTTTCTTTTCCTAGTTCAAGATATTTTTTCTTCCAAAGTGCGTCTGGTAAGAAAATATATTCACCATACATTTTTTTATAAAATTCGAGAATTAACTCTGGGTCACTTAGATCTGTGTACTGGTCAGTGTAATTTATAGGCAGTGGTTTGGTCTCGGGAATCGTATTTTTATGAAGATTGTCAAAGCCTATACAGAAACCTTTGTGGTTATCTGCGTAATGACTCCACATCAGTATTTCATTATTGACTTTGCTGAGGCTGTACACCCCTGTAGTTTCCAGTGTTTGTTTTATTTCATCGTGTTTTTTGTCTAGAGATGAGCTTTTTTTCTCGATTATTATTTGGCAGACATTTTTAAGATGTTTGTGATTTTCAATAGATATGGCTTTTTGTGCTAAAAGTTTGTCTACCCCCGTTGATACTTCTGTGTACATTCTTTTTAGATCTGGAAATGGTGTGGAAAACTCAAATGGATCGTTGAAGTCAGTGTATTTCGAAAAGTAGACTGTGTTGTTTGTGAGTGTCTCTAGCGAATACTTATTAATAGCTCTGTATTTGTATCCAAGCATGCGGTGCTCAATATTTGTTTGGTTTTATGTTGGTTGTATTTGGTATTTTTCTTTTACTTGGTTGGTGTCTTTTGTTTCGCATTCCCAGATTACGATAACTCGCCAACCTAATAATTTTAATTTGCTTGTGTTTTGGTGGTCCCTACTAATGTTCGTGTTAAATTTTTCTAGCCAGAAATTCACTCGGATTTTAGGCATGGAGGCATATTTACATCCGATATGCCTAATGCCAAAAACACCCGTGTACAAATATACATAAATTATGCTTTGGAAAAACTAGATCAGGTGTCCCAGGTAGATCTCTTCGGTGTAGCCGGAAGCGTAGTCCCATTTGATGACATAAAGACCTAACGATCATCTCGGGTTTTGTATTTTTCCCCTTCACCCGGGACATCATTCTGGAGCGCCGCTCCAGCGTTACAATGTCCGTACACATTCAAAATCCCCACCATTCCCCGTCGGAAACCCAGTATCGGTGTATCACCTTGAGGTTTCGGAGAGGATGCAAACATCACGAGGACTAGGTCAAGAGGAGCTCGCAGAGATGCTCCGGTATTACTCAGGAATCAGCCGCCCGATTTTTGCATAAAGCGATAGGGTGTAAGCGTCTTTGTCGTTTGAATGGTGACAACGTTGATGACAATTCGGGCACAGCGCCACAGCATTGGTGACGCGATCTGATCCCTTCAGGGCTAGATGCTTAACATGGTGAACTTCAAGATAAGGCAGACCGTGTTTCTGAAACGGAGCCACTCCACCACAGCCTTCACAGATACCGTTGGCTTCATTTCTTACCCAAGCCCTTACCTCTGGATCACGCACATAAGCTGTGCGAGGACTTGACGCTCGCTTCGGTTTCAAAATGCCTTCCGGAGCTGTCTTGATTTTTTGTTTCTGGAGCGCTGCAGCTCGCCGTTCGAGCGTTTCCTCATCGGCTGTCGGGGTGGATTCGTCAACAGCGAGGATCCCTCGATCCGCCAGCACAGCGCGGATCGAGTTTTCGACATTCGACCCCATATGAGGGGCTGGTTTGTAACCGGCTATGCGCTGCTTCCCCATCCGCAACAATACGGTTGAAATATTAAGCATTCGAAACTCAATGGAGCCTTCGGTGCGTTCAGAAAGCATTCCCGCCCGAAGAAGGCGGTTTTCCTTAGCCTTATTGAGCTTCTGGCCGTTCTGTTCCAGCTCTAGCATCTTAAGGTAGGCATCAACCGCAGTTTCGAGCTCGGATTCGCTCCAATCGGTGTATTTTGCTTCGATGTCCATAAGATCGCCGAGGGTTGAAAACCCTCGGACGATACTGAGAGGCCATTACCGCTGTCTACGAAAAATCCTACAGGGGCAGCCGATAAATCGCTCAATCGATCCTACAAAGGCGTCACTGAACTAATTCACCGATTGCTTCGACGACTGAACCACCTCTACAACCTTCCGCCACCAAGGCTTAACCATCGGCACCCGCCGTCGCGTGCGATTGAGCAACAAATAAGGCATGTCCCGCAGCCGAATCCAGCCTTCATCCTGCCAATGCAGCAGAGTCAAAGACATCTCTGGCCAATCCAACAAACTCGTCATCGGTCGATCAGAATTCTTCGACTGTCTCGCATCGCGCAAGGACGGCACCACCTGATGTGTCAACCATTCGCGCAACAAACGGTTCCCCGGCGCGTAGTGATACACCAACAACGCATAGACGCCAGACTCGCTGAGCATCATCCGTTTTTCCAGTTGGCCGTGATAGTTGATCAGCAGCATGTGTCGCTGATCTTCATCCAGTTTGCTAACAACGCGATCGCTCAGGTGAAAACCCATCAAGCGGCCCAAATCTCGGGCGCAGAACCATGGCTGGTTTTCCAAAGGAGTGCGTGAAGGCCTAGATTTTGGCGGATGAAGACTGTGGGAGTGTATGGATCAGACATTGCGAACCTCCTGACGTGGGAGGCAGGGCAGGCGACTTGGGAGCGACAAATTGCCTTCCTGGGGAAGGTCAGACATTGGGGCATATCCATTTACCTCTGGCTGCTTTCTTAGGGCATTCGTTATGGGTGTCGGGAGCTAAGAAACCCACCAGAGACGGGCCGGACATATTCCCCTTCCGGGTCTTGTATTCGCCCACACCCGACATAACGGGCATTTTCGTAGGCGTAGGGGATCCGAAGACGAAAAAAAGCCGCATGACTGTCAGGTGCGGAGGACCGCTCTGGTTGTGAGTTTCTTAGGCTCGTGAGAAGAGTAGGGTCAGGATGCGTTGTGGTTAAGGCTGGTCATACGAAGGATCAATCACGGGAGGTGGACATTTTCTGTAGAACACTTTGTAGTTCGAACCTTGTATTCTACTCAGGCATAGTTGCCAGGCCGGTTTTCGAGCCTATTATTACGGTATTTTTGGCGCTAGATGCGCATTCATTCGTCAGGAAACACATATGGTTAATGGGGCTCGCAAGCCAATCGCCCTCGATTTGTTCAGTGGTTCGGGTGCCGTCACGCTGGGGCTGAAACAGGCGGGATTCAGCGTGGTGGGTGCTGTTGATTTGAACCCAGGGGCGTGTAAGACCTATCGAGCAAATCATCCTGAGGTCCGACTCCTCGAAAAGGACATCCGTACTACATCTCCAGACGAATTTTCGGACATCATTCCCGAAAAATTAGATTTGCTGGTTATATGTGCCCCTTGTCAGCCATTCAGCAGCCAAAATCGCCATCGCAGTAACGACGATGTACGAAATGATTTGGTTAGCTCTTCCATTCCATTCATTGAAAGATTTAATCCCACAATAATTTTTCTAGAGAATGTCCCAGGATTGCAATCTAGCGATGTTTTTGGAGGGTTTATCCATTGGTTAGAGACTGAAGCTGGTTACACAGTTTCAAAAGCCATGCGTATTGATGCCGCTGATTTAGGTGTACCTCAAAGGCGCACAAGAATGGTGTTAATTGCGGTTAAAGGTGTCCCGTTAGAAATAGCGGTAGATATAGCTAGAAAAAATAAAGAGACAGTATGGAAAGCTATTTCTGATTTACCAGAACCTCCATTGGGTCGCCCATTAGATGGTCGAGATCAGCTGCATTTCGCGAGAAAGCACTCTCCACTAAATATCCAGCGCTTAGAAAATATACCCAAAAATGGCGGAAGTCGGCACTCTCTTCCTCCAGAGCTTCAACTTGCCTGTCACCGCGGCAAAAAGAAATCATCTTTTCCTGATACATATGGACGGATGTACTGGCATGAAGTTTCTCCAACTTTGACGACTGGTTGCACTGATATAACTCGTGGTCGTTTTGCCCACCCGGAGCAAAACAGGGCAATAACTCTGCGAGAAGCAGCGAGACTACAAACATTTCCCGATAATTATATTTTTAATGGGAATTCTGCTCAAGTTTCAACCCAGATTGGAAATGCTGTTCCACCTAAAATGATGGCCCAAATAGCAAAAAGCCTTTTGAAAGCTCTGAGCTTCGAATCAAAAGTAGATTGACTTAATGCTGGCGTGGGTGGTATGCCCTGTGGGTGATTGTGGCGACATGTTGATTCAGTGCTTAGGGGCAATTCTTACTAAATAAAATGAACAGTCCTTAAATACTTGGGAGTCTTAATGACACAGCTCAGGGTAAGAGCTAGAGCCGTCGATATGCTCGGCCGACAGCAGATCGCTGGTATTCCTACCGCGATTCATGAACTATTCAAAAATGCCCATGACGCATATGCAGAACGGGTTGAGGTTGATTTTTTTCGACGCACCCGTGTTCTCGTGCTTCGTGATGATGGCTATGGTATGACCCGGGAGGATCTAGAAAATCGTTGGTTGACACTAGGAACTGAATCCCGAGTAAATGCAAATCGTGTCAAACCTGGTGAAGAAGTAGAAGAATGGCGGGGTCCTAAAAAACCTGAAAAACGAGTAATAATGGGGGAAAAAGGAATAGGGCGGCTAGCGATCGCTGTTATTGCTCCTATTACATTATTAATGACAAGGGCTAGTCGTCCAGATGGTTTGCGCAATTTAGTAGTGACACTTGTGCACTGGGGGCTATTTGAGCAGCCGGGTATAGACATTAGTGCTATCGATATTCCGATAAAGGAATTCCCCGGCGGAACTCTTCCAACAAAAAAAGATATAGGCGATTTAATATATCAAGTCTCTGAGAATATTCAGAGCTTGAAGCATGATATTAATCCGGAAGCATATCAGAAGCTTTTATCAGAGTTACAACAAGCCGAGGTGATCGGTCCCGACAAGCTTGATGCAACCTTGAACCTCAATCGTGAAAACCCCTTAACATTGAGTGGCAATGGATATGGGACTCATTTTATTGTCCTTCCAGTTGCGCCAGAGTTGGATGACGATATAGATGGTGGGGCCGATAAAGAATCCTCAAAACTTGAGCGTAATCTTCTTGGTTTCTCTAATACTATGACGGGCGATTTGCCTATCATAAAAACGGAATTTCGCGATCACCATCTGGCGGAAATAGAAAGCCTGATCGGCCCTAGCAATTTTTTCACATCTGATGAGTTTGAGAAGGTCGATCAGTATTTTGAAGGTGAGTTTGATCTGGAAGGTCAGTTTAAAGGGACTGTATCTGTTTATGGGAAAAAGCACAGTTTCATTTGTAATTGGGTAGAGGGGAGAGGGCGTGCTCCTCGCTGCGGTCCATTCTCTATTCGTTACGGTTATGTTCAGGGTGACAAAAAAGAGACGTCGCTTGAGATGCCTGAATGGCAGCGAATGACCGCAAAGCTAGATAGGCTGGGTGGCTTATATGTGTATAGAAATGGCGTGCGGGTATTACCTTATGGCCATTCTGATTACGATTACTTAGATATAGAAAAGCGAAGAACTAAGTCGGCGCAGGACTGGTTCTTTTCATATCGACGAGGATTTGGTTATATCTCAATCTCTCACGAAGATAACGCTACTTTGACTGAAAAGGCTGGACGTGAAGGGTTTCGCGAGAATCAAGCATATCGTGATTTTAGATCGATATTAATTAATTTGTTTCAACAGTTGGCGTTGGAGTTTTTTCGGCCGACTGGCTCTCAGGGTGAATTATTCTGGGAAAATAAAGTTCGGCTCGCAGCTCAGTATAAAGTACTGGAAAAACAGTCAAAGAAAGCTGAAGGCAGAAGAAAAGACTTTCGTGCAGAGTTAACTATTTTTTTCAAAGCTTATGAAGAAAATTATTTTGAGCATGAGGTCTCGCGAATTCAAAATGAACTGAAATCCGAGGTAGATAGACTCTCCAGCGAAGAGAGTATCGGAGAGTTGGCCGCAAAGTTGAGGGTTGTTGAAGTCGATGTGAGAAAAAAATATAGGGCTTTATTTAACAAGGCCGTTGTTACGTGCCCTAGAGGGCTAGCTTTAGGTAAGGTGCTTGAGAGGGATTGGAGCGCTTATGAACGCATGTTTTTAGAGATAAAAGACACTGCGTTGGATCCTCTTCTTATAAATATTGATGAGCAGTTAACTAGTGCAACGGAGGGGCGTTTAGCTGATGCACAGAGGCGAGAAATCGCAATTCAAAATATTGAGCGTGAACGTGATAGCGCGATGAAAAGCCTAATGGGCTTGCGTCGCGAGGCATACAATGCGTCCGATGCCATGCAGCAGTCATTTAAAAGCGTGCTGCAAGAACAGTTTTCAGAGTTACGAGTAGGTGTAGAGTCTTTAGTAGTTGAATTTGTTAAAAAATCGGCGGAAAAGCCAGAGAATCTGGACACTTATCGCCGAGACGTTGAAGGAAAAATTATAGAGCTACGCCAACAAGAAATGGAGCTTTTTGATTCTTTTAGAAGGCAAATGGTCGAGTTGTCCGACGGTATAAATGATAGAGAAACCCTTGATGACCGTTTTGCTGCGTTGGAAAATAGAAATCAATTATTAGAAGAACAGTTAGATTTCTATTCTGACTTCGCCCAGATGGGAATGTCCGTTGGTATCCTTCAACATGAATTCGAACGTGCCGCTAAAGGGATACGAGTAGCTATGGCGAATCTGAAACCTTGGGCTGCTTCGAATCCGCCGTTGGCAGTGATATATTCAAGCTTGCGCGATCATATTGAACATCTAGATGGGTACTTGAAAGTATTGGATCCTTTAGGTCGGAGAATGCATCGTGCAACAGTGCAACTATCAGGTGACGAGATTCTAACTGTACTCCGGCGCGTTTTTAGTGAGTACCTGCTTGACGCAAATATTGATATCGTACCCACTCCAGAATTTCGTGATAAAACGGTTCAGTGTAAGTCATCTGCGTTGCTTGGTGCTTTTATAAATATTGTTGATAACGCAATCTACTGGGTGTCAACAGGTGCTGAATCTAGGCGAGAAATTTTTCTCGATGCTGACGAGCGCGGCTTTTTGATTTCTAATACTGGACCTGGAATTGAAGAGCGGATAAGGGATCTTATATTCGAATTTGGTGAGACAAAAAAACCAGGTGGTCGAGGTATGGGGTTGGCAATTAGTAGGGAAACGTTACGTCGTGAAGGTTTTGAGGTGGAGTTGATAAGTGCGGGCTTAGACTTTAGACCTGTATTCCGGATTAGGCCGATGGACGAACAAGGAGAGTAAAATGCAAGCTGAAGTTTTTGAAGGTACTGTAGAGGCCGTCGACACTAATCAAGCTTGGCTTGCACATCGTCTAGAAGCTGTTCGAAAGTTTTTAAAAAGTGCTGTGGTTATAGATAATGAGCCTCTCCTTCGGGAAACAGTGGAGGCCGCAGCTAACGAATATTCAGCTAAACCTCTAGATATTGCTGATGACGGTATGGGGGGGGTAAATCTTTCCGTTGCATTGAAAGTTCCAGCCGCAGTGCAGAAGTTGTCTGATGTTGTTGTGGATGCAAGTGATGATCATCCTTTAGATGTTAGGGCTGTATCTGATGCATTCGTTGATGCGGGTATCGCGTGTGCCTTTGTTCTACCTGATAACAAGGTTTCTGACGATGAAGCGAAAATTGGCCGCGCACTAGCTGCTGCTAAAATATCAGACATTGTGGTAATTGATTGGTACCTGAAACCGAAAAGCGCAAGCCTTACTCTGAAAGTGCTGGAGTTACTTGCAAAGTCAGACGTCGATGAGAGTGGAAGGATGCGTCTGATTTGTGTATATACCGGGCAGACGATAACGGATGATATTTTTTCTGATATGAAGAGGGCTCTGGCTGCTGGCGGCGTTTCTTTGACTGATATGAATAATAAGTTCTATGCGAAAAATGGGCACTGCTTAATCATGGCGCTCAATAAAGCTGAAGTTTCTTCTATGCAGTTACCAAACGCTTTGGTGGAGGCTTTTACATATCTGGCTGATGGATTAATTCCTGCTTTTTCGTTGGCGGCGGTGGGGGCGATTAGAAAAAATATTCATCATATGGTCACCCGTTTTGACAAAAATTTAGATTCATCTTATATCGCGAACCGGCTCATAACCAATCCGCCAGGTGATGTGGCGGAATTGATGCGGGAGTTGTTAGTTGCAGAGTGTGATAACGCCCTTGGTCTAGAGGCTGTGGCAGATGAGTTTCTCGATATCCCTGCTATAGAAAAGTGGTTGGCTTTCCATAAAGATAGTTTATGTGTGACTGAGTACGAAACGAAAAAAAACGGCGCGAATGTAAAGGTGAAGATTGATCTTGATACTTTGCTTGGTGTATTAAAGAATGGTGTCAACGATAAAGAAATGATTGTCGGAGAGCGAGATGTAAGGGATTTTCCAGAGTTTCGCAGAAACAAAATCACAGAGGCTCTGGCCGGCACTGTGGAAAAAGCGATGAGTGCTGAGAACGATTTTTCAAGATTAGTTGCATTTCGGCGTGAAGCGTTTGGAAGTACAAAGTTGAGTAGTAATGACGGATGGCTTCCATCGTTGACTACTGGCACCGTTTTAAAATTTGGCAGCGATAAGGAGGCGCGCTTTTTTATGTGCTTAACTCCTGCCTGCGATATGTTGCGACTGAAAGAACCAAGAAATTTTGTATTTCTCGAAGGAGTTTCTCAACCCAAGCCATATAATTTTGTAGTGAAGGATTTTGGTGGCGAAGCGATAAGCCTATTTTTTGATAAGAAAAGTCCAAATATTTGTACGTTTGTTTTTGCGCCGGATGACTCTACTCAAAGAGTTAGGGGTGTTAAGGCGGAGGATAAGCAATCTTTTAAATTCTTTACAGTTAAAGATTCTGGTGGGATGGAATTTCTGTGGCTAGGAGAGATTCGTTATGGTCGTGCCGCAAGTGAAATGTCTAGTTTGGCGAGTAATTGGATGAGGATAGGTATTCTTGATTCTGAGTATCTACGAATTTCTGCGAAAGGGCATTTTAAGTTTGGTGCTTGATTCTAAATTCGGCTCTGTTCATTCTATGTAAGTTACATTTAGAGTGCGGCTATATATTAGATTTTATAAATAAAAAGGTCGCCTTTCGGCGACCCTTACTAGCGCTTCGTTTGTTGGAAGTCAATCCCAGCTCAAAGCCCCACCAGTCTGATACTCAATAACCCGCGTCTCAAAGAAGTTTTTCTCTTTCTTCAAGTCCATAATCTCGCTCATCCAAGGGAACGGGTTAGTCGTCCCTGGATACTCTTCCTTCAACCCAATCTGCGACAGACGACGGTTAGCGATGAACTTGAGGTAGTCCTCCATCATCGCCGCGTTCATCCCCAATACACCGCGAGGCATGGTGTCGCGTGCGTATTCGATTTCCAGCTGAGTGCCTTGCAGAATCATCTGCGAAGCTTCTTCCTTCATTTCGGCATCCCACAAGTGCGGGTTTTCGATTTTGATCTGGTTGATCACGTCGATGCCGAAGTTCAGGTGCATGGATTCGTCGCGCAGGATGTATTGGAACTGCTCGGCGACGCCGGTCATTTTGTTGCGACGGCCCATGGAGAGGATTTGGGTGAAGCCGCAGTAGAAGAAGATGCCTTCCAGAACGCAGTAGTAGGCGATCAGGTTGCGCAGCAGTTCTTTGTCGGTTTCGACGGTGCCGGTTTCGAACTTCGGATCGGAGATCGAGCGGGTGTACTTGAGGCCCCAAGTGGCTTTTTTCGCGACCGATGGGATCTCGTGATACATGTTGAAGATCTCGCCTTCATCCATGGCCAACGATTCGATGCAGTACTGGTAGGCGTGGGTGTGGATCGCCTCTTCGAAGGCCTGGCGCAGGATGTACTGGCGGCATTCCGGGTTGGTGATCAGGCGGTACACGGCCAGGACCAGGTTGTTGGCAACCAGCGAGTCGGCGGTGGAGAAGAAGCCGAGGTTGCGCATGACGATGCGGCGCTCGTCGTCGGTCAGGCCTTCCGGGTCTTTCCAGAGGGCGATGTCGGCGGTCATGTTGACTTCTTGCGGCATCCAGTGGTTTGCGCAACCGTCCAGATATTTCTGCCAGGCCCAGTCGTACTTGAATGGCACGAGTTGGTTGAGGTCGGCGCGGCAGTTGATCATGCGCTTTTCGTCGACAGCGACACGGGCGGAGGCGCCTTCGAGTTCAGCCAGACCTTCAGCGACGTCGAGGTTGTCCAAGGCAGCCTTGGCACGCGCGATCGCGGCGGAGTCGGACGCGGTCACGGCACGCGCTTCTTGGGCGGCGACGCCACCGGCGGTGTCGAGGCGGTCCATGTTGGCTTCAGTCGCGTGGCCGGCGTTTGCGCCTTTTACCGCTACTTCGCCCGTGTCTTCTTTGTCGAATTCGTCCCAGCTCAGCATGACGTGTCGTCTCCTGCGTGAGGGCCAGTTTGCCCGTGTGATGGTTTTTCACACGGTCGTACTGACCGCGTTGGATCTTAAGGAATCGTTTTTTGCAGCAGCTATACGCAGGCATCAAACAGAATTTTGTACGGAAAACCCGAAGCCGCCTCGGTGCGCAGAAACGTGAAAAGCGTCTGCCTGGGCTTCGGATGCCTGCCTGTCCCTGTAAGGGAATATTGCAGGCCCGTTTGAGGCCGCATTATAGGGAAAAAAACCGGCGTGTGGTGCGACGAATCGGCGCTGAGAACGGTAGGCGAGGGCGGGTATTTGGGTCGGAGCGAGGGTTTACAGGGCTTTGGCTGGGGATCGACTGCGAAGATTTTTTTTTGCTAATTTTTGGCGAGGCGTATTTTTGATCAAAAAACAGCCAAAAAAGCGCTTTTTCACTATATGTTGTGTTTTGCGAGCCTTTTCGATGCCCTCAGACACAACTGAGCCCGACCGAAGTCGGGCGGTGGCTAATCAGCCAAATGTCAGCTGAAAGTGGCCGAGTAGGTGCGTTCAAAACCATCAGCAGCGAAAGTCGCCGAGCCGGTTTTGTCGTAGCCATCTTCTGCAAAGGTTGCCGAGCCAGTGCGGTCGTAGCCATCTTCGGCGACGGTAGCCGAGCCGGTGCGATCGTAACCATCAGCAGCGACTGCCGAGCCGGTGCGGTCAAAACCATCAGCGGCGAAAGCGCTGCCGGCCAATACGGAAAGGGTCAGGGCGAGGATCAGTTTGGTTTTCATGGTGGTAGCTCCAGGTTCGTTGGCGTTTTGTGCCTTGGGTGTGGAAGTGATACTACGCCAGTGAATTTGATTAAAAAGCGCAAATAATCGCACTAAACAATCGTGTTATTCGATCTATACGGTTCGGCGCTTCAGCTACCAGATAGCGCGGGCAGTTGGGTCGAACCGTTTAGAGGGGTAGTGCGGGAGATCAGCCGTTAGAGCAGCCGTTGCCCATAACGCTGTAACGCAGGATGTGGCGCTGACCTTTGGAGTCGTCGTATTCCATTTTCATCGGAACAACTTCACAGACATTCGGGATTTCGCTCATGGACACGACGTTGGCGATGTCCAGGTGGGTGGAGTAAGTGTATTGCTCTTCCACCGGTTGTTGCAGCTGCGCGACATCAGTCGGGGCCTCGTCTGCCATGGCGGTTAAGCACATGCTGCTGAGGGCCAGAACTAATAAAGCTTTCATTTCAAATTTACCTTTCTAAGGTCGAGTGGGGTCACGCAATCTTTTTGGGATTGCGTGTGGAACTTCAGTACTTGGTTTTTTGATTAACTGCCTTCGTGGGGGCTGCAACTTGGTTAATCAGGTTTGCCTTGTTGGCGAGGCTGATTTTAGGCGTGAGGGTTGGATTCATATACCCGTGCTTTTGATAAACACCTTTCGCAATTCCCGTAACAATCAGTAATAAGTCAGAAAATCGCGGGTGATCGTGCGGGCTCGCGGCCCAGTAAATGCGGGGGTTGGGCAGTTTTAGCGGTGTGTCCACGACGCTGGGCAGGGGCTTGTTACTACCATCGTCGAATGGTTCTATAGGCCCGGCCCGGCTACAACAGGGTCATACAAAAACAACTATTCCACCGAGGTAAGAAAGATGAGTGCGGCTTCTTTGTATCCCGTTCGTCCCGAGGTAGCAGCCAATACGCTGACTGACGAGGCCACCTATAAGGCCATGTACCAGCAGTCGGTCGTCAACCCGGACGGCTTCTGGCGCGAACAAGCTCAGCGTCTCGACTGGATCAAGCCTTTCACCACGGTGAAACAGACTTCCTTCGACGATCACCACGTCGACATCAAATGGTTTGCCGACGGCACACTGAACGTTTCCTACAACTGCCTCGACCGTCATCTGGAAGAGCGCGGCGATCAAATCGCGATTATCTGGGAAGGGGATGACCCCTCCGAAAGCCGCAACATCACCTACCGCGAACTGCACGAACAAGTCTGCAAGTTCGCCAACGCCTTGCGCGGCCAGGATGTGCATCGCGGCGACGTGGTGACTATCTATATGCCGATGATTCCCGAAGCCGTGGTCGCCATGCTGGCCTGTACCCGGATCGGCGCGATTCACTCGGTGGTGTTTGGTGGTTTCTCGCCGGAAGCGCTGGCGGGGCGGATCATCGATTGCCGTTCCAAAGTGGTGATTACCGCCGATGAAGGCGTTCGTGCCGGCAAGAAAATCCCGCTGAAGACCAACGTCGACGACGCGCTGACCAACCCGGAAACCAGCAGCATCCAGAAAGTCATCGTGTGCAAGCGCACCGGTGGCGACATCAAGTGGAACCAGCATCGCGACATCTGGTACGAAGACCTGATGAAAGTGGCGGGCAGCGTTTGCGCGCCGAAAGAGATGGGCGCCGAAGAAGCGCTGTTCATCCTTTACACCTCCGGTTCCACCGGCAAACCGAAAGGCGTGCAGCACACCACTGGCGGTTACCTGTTGTATGCGGCCATGACCCACGAGCGCGTGTTCGACTACCGCCCGGGTGAAATCTACTGGTGCACCGCCGACGTCGGCTGGGTCACCGGCCACACCTATATCGTCTATGGCCCGCTGGCCAATGGCGCGACGACCGTGCTGTTCGAAGGCGTGCCGAACTATCCGGACATCACCCGGGTGGCGAAGATTGTCGACAAGCACAAGGTCAACATCCTCTACACCGCACCAACAGCGATCCGCGCGATGATGGCGGCGGGTAACGCTGCAGTCGAAGGCGCGGACGGCAGCAGCCTGCGCCTGCTGGGTTCGGTGGGTGAGCCGATCAACCCGGAAGCCTGGGATTGGTACTACAAGAAGGTCGGCCAGTCGCGCTGCCCGATCGTCGACACCTGGTGGCAGACCGAAACCGGCGGCAACATGATGAGCCCGCTGCCGGGTGCCCATGGCTTGAAACCTGGTTCGGCTGCTCGTCCGTTCTTCGGCGTGGTGCCGGCACTGGTGGACAACCTGGGTAATATTCTGGAAGGCGCCGTTGAGGGCAACCTAGTGATTCTGGATTCGTGGCCAGGCCAGGCGCGCACGCTGTATGGCGACCATGACCGTTTTGTCGACACCTACTTCAAGACTTTCCGTGGCATGTATTTCACCGGTGACGGTGCGCGCCGTGACGAGGATGGTTATTACTGGATCACCGGTCGCGTGGATGACGTGCTGAACGTTTCCGGGCACCGCATGGGCACCGCCGAAATCGAAAGCGCGATGGTTGCGCACCCGAAAGTCGCCGAGGCAGCGGTGGTCGGCGTGCCGCACGACATCAAGGGCCAGGGCATTTATGTCTATGTCACGTTGATCGGCGGCGAAGAGCCGAGCGAGCAACTGCGTCTGGAACTGAAGAACTGGGTGCGCAAAGAGATTGGCCCGATTGCTTCGCCGGACGTGATCCAGTGGGCGCCGGGGCTGCCGAAAACCCGTTCAGGCAAGATCATGCGGCGGATTCTGCGCAAGATCGCGACTGCCGAATATGACGGCTTGGGCGATATTTCGACCCTGGCGGATCCGGGCGTGGTGCAGCATTTGATTGATACGCATAAGACGATGAACGTTGCGTAAGCAGCTGTTTTGATCTGTTGAAGCCCTGCCAGGTGTTATCTGGCGGGGCTTTTTATTGGCTGGGGGGCTTGGGGTGGTTGTGCGGGCCTCATCGCGAGCAGGCTCGCTCCCACAGTTGATCTTTGGTGAACATAAATCCTTGCCGGGCGCAGATCCCTTGTGGGAGCGAGCTTGCTCGCGATAGCGACCTGTCAGGCACCACATCAACAACGTCCAATAATTATCGGCTTCACTCGTAGGCCATTTCCCACTGTTACCTCCACCGATGAATGTGTCTGAATGTGTAACCGCCCGCGCCAATCCGGGGCATTGGGAAACGCACAGGCCCGTTTCGGAGCGTCTAAACCGCGGGTGAAAAATAAGACACCACGCTGTACTTGCCGGATTAGAAGGGTTTGCCAATAATAGGCCCGCAATTTGCAGCATAGATCGGTTTACAATCTTTTGCTCTTGCATGAAATTGCAGGGCTGTCAACGTGTCCAAGTGGCTTTCTCGGTGCATCTGTAATTAGTTGTCGCATTGAAGAAATATCGACTTCGGGCCTGTCGTTAGAATGCCGATCACTCGCTCGTCGTCGCTCGCGCTGAATCAGCGTGGGTTTTGCATGACGCAGCAGCGCTTTTCGATTTCACCCATTCGCATATTGGGCTGTCGCTCACTCTGCCGTTTTTGCCCTTTACCGATGGAGTCCCGAGATGAAGAAACTTGTGCTGCTTGGCGCCTTGGCACTGTCCGTGCTGTCCCTGCCAACCTTCGCCGATGAAAAACCCCTGAAGATCGGTATCGAAGCGGCTTACCCTCCGTTTGCCTCCAAGGCACCGGACGGCAGCATCGTCGGTTTCGACTACGACATCGGCAACGCTCTGTGCGAGCAGATGCAGGTCAAGTGTGTGTGGGTCGAGCAAGAGTTCGACGGTCTGATCCCGGCACTCAAAGTGCGCAAGATCGACGCGATCCTGTCGTCCATGTCGATCACTGAAGATCGCAAGAAGTCGGTCGACTTCACCAACAAGTACTACAACACCCCGGCCCGTCTGGTGATGAAAGAAGGCACGCAAGTCAGCGAAGGCCTGGCTGAGCTCAAAGGCAAAAACATCGGCGTGCAACGTGGTTCGATCCACGAACGTTTCGCCCGTGAAGTGCTGGCGCCGCTGGGTGCTGAAATCAAACCTTACGGTTCGCAGAACGAAATTTACCTCGACGTCGCTGCCGGTCGCCTCGATGGCACCGTGGCCGACGCCACGCTGTTGGATGACGGCTTCCTGAAAACCGACGCGGGCAAAGGTTTTGCGTTCGTTGGCCCGGCCTTCACCGACGTCAAATACTTCGGCGACGGCGTAGGTATCGCGGTTCGCAAGGGTGACGCGCTGAAAGACAAGATCAACACCGCGATCACGGCCATCCGCGAGAACGGCAAGTACAAGCAAATCCAGGACAAATACTTCGCCTTCGATATCTACGGCAAGTAACACGTCCCGGCGACAAGTCCGAAATGGCGCAAGCAACAGGATCTCTGCGGTTTGCGCCATTTTTTCATCCCAACTTTCGAGGACCTGAATCATGTTGAAAGGCTACGGGGCTGTCATCCTCGATGGCGCATGGCTGACGCTTCAGCTCGCCTTGTCGTCCATGGTCCTGGCCATTGTTCTGGGCCTGATCGGCGTTTCGCTGCGTCTGTCCCCGATCCGCTGGCTGGCGTGGCTGGGCGACCTGTATTCCACGGTGATTCGCGGGATTCCCGACCTGGTGCTGATCCTGCTGATTTTCTACGGTGGTCAGGACCTGCTCAACCGCGTCGCGCCGATGCTCGGTTTTGATGACTACATCGACCTGAACCCGTTGGCCGCCGGTATCGGCACGCTCGGTTTCATCTTCGGTGCGTACCTGTCGGAAACCTTCCGTGGCGCGTTCATGGCGATCCCCAAGGGTCAGGCCGAAGCGGGCATGGCTTACGGGATGAGCAGTTTTCAGGTGTTTTTCCGGGTGTTGGTGCCGCAGATGATTCGCCTGGCGATTCCGGGTTTTACCAACAACTGGCTGGTCTTGACCAAAGCGACCGCGCTGATTTCGGTGGTCGGGCTGCAAGACATGATGTTCAAGGCAAAGCAGGCGGCCGATGCCACCCGCGAACCTTTCACCTTCTTCCTCGCAGTGGCGGCGATGTACCTGGTCATCACCAGTGTTTCGTTGCTGATATTGCGTCAACTTGAGAAGCGCTACTCGGTAGGCGTAAGGGCGGCTGATCTATGATCTTCGACTACAACGTCATTTATGAGGCCTTGCCGCTGTACTTCGGTGGCTTGCTGACGACGCTCAAACTGCTGGCGATTTCGCTGTTCTTCGGGCTGCTGTGCGCGTTGCCGCTGGGATTGATGCGCGTCTCGAAAAACGCCGCCGTCAACATGACTGCCTGGCTGTACACCTACGTGATTCGCGGCACGCCGATGCTGGTGCAGCTGTTTTTGATCTACTACGGTCTGGCGCAATTCGAAGCCGTGCGCGAAAGCGTGTTGTGGCCGTGGCTGTCCAGCGCGACGTTCTGTGCGTGCCTGGCGTTCGCGATCAACACCAGCGCCTACACCGCCGAAATCATTGCCGGCAGCTTGCGCGCAACGCCTAACGGCGAGATCGAAGCGGCGCGGGCGATGGGCATGTCGCGCTACAAAATGTACAAGCGCATTCTGCTGCCGTCGGCCCTGCGCCGGGCGCTGCCGCAGTACAGCAACGAAGTGATCATGATGTTGCAGACCACCAGTCTGGCGTCGATCGTGACGTTGATCGACATCACCGGCGCCGCGCGCACGGTCAACGCGCAGTATTACTTGCCGTTCGAGGCGTACATCACCGCTGGCGTGTTCTACCTGTGCCTGACGTTCATTCTGGTCAAGCTGTTCAAACTGGCCGAGCGCCGCTGGCTGGGCTATCTGGCCCCGCGGAAGCACTGATATGGAACGTATCGACCATTGCTTGCCGTGGAGCCACTTGGGCAGCGAACGGCACATTTCGGTGTTCCGCTTCGGTAAAGGCGAGCGCAAGGCCTACATTCAGGCCAGCCTGCACGCCGATGAATTGCCGGGCATGCGCACCGCGTGGGAGCTGAAAAAGCGCCTCACCGAACTCGAAGCGCAAGGCTTGCTCAACGGTGTGATCGAACTGGTGCCAGTAGCCAATCCGCTGGGCCTCGGCCAGTTGCTGCAAGGCAATCACCAAGGACGTTTCGAGGCCGGCAGCGGCAAGAATTTCAACCGTGATTTCGTCGAACTCAGCGCGCCGGTGGCCGCTGCGGTGGACGGGCGTCTGGGCGATGATCCGCACGCCAATATCCGTTTGATCCGCCAAGCCATGAGCGATGCGCTCGCCGCATTGCCGCTCGCAGCGAGTCAGTTGCAAGGCATGCAGCGTGTGTTGCTCAGCCACGCCTGCAGCGCTGACGTGGTGCTGGATTTGCATTGCGACGCCGAAGCCGCGCTGCACATGTACGCCTTGCCGCAGCATTGGCCGCAATGGCGTTCGCTGGCCGCACACCTGGACGTCAAGGTCGGTTTGCTGGCCGAAGATTCCGGTGGCAGTTCGTTTGATGAAGCCTGCTCGCTGCCGTGGCTGCGTTTGTCGCGGCTGTTCCCGGACGCGCAGATTTCGCTGGCATGCCTGGCAACGACGATTGAATTGGGTGGCCAGGCTGACACCGGTCGCGCCGAGGCTGAGGCTTACGCCGAAGGCATTCTGGCGTTCCTCGCCGAGCAAGGCCTGATCAGCGGCGAATGGCCGAAACCGGCGCGCGATGCCTGCGAAGGCATGCCGTTCGAAGGCACCGAATTGCTGTTCGCGCCGCATCCCGGCGTGGTGAGTTTCCTGCGCAAGCCGGGTGAGTGGGTCGAGGCCGGCGACGAGATTTTTCAAGTAATCGATCCTTTATCCGATCGCGTCAGCACGATCTGTGCTGGTACGTCCGGGGTGCTGTTTGCCGTTGAACGGCTACGTTATGCCCAACCCGGTTTCTGGCTGGCCAAGGTGGCGGGGCGCGAAGCGCTGCGTCACGGGCGCTTGCTCAACGACTGACTGACTGTTTTTGTGAGAACCGACCGCATGTACAAACTTGAAGTCCAAGACCTGCATAAACGCTATGGCAGTCACGAAGTGCTCAAGGGTGTGTCCCTGAAAGCGGCGGCTGGCGATGTGATCAGCATCATCGGCTCCAGTGGCTCCGGCAAAAGTACTTTCCTGCGTTGCATCAACCTGCTCGAGCAGCCGCACGCGGGCAAGATTCTGCTCAACAACGAAGAGCTGAAACTGGTGGCCAACAAGGACGGCGCGCTGAAAGCCGCCGACCCGAAACAGCTGCAACGCATGCGTTCGCGCCTGTCGATGGTGTTCCAGCATTTCAACTTGTGGTCGCACATGACCGCGCTGGAAAACATCATGGAAGCGCCGGTCCACGTGCTCGGCATGTCCAAGGCTGAAGCCCGCGAGAAAGCCGAGCACTACCTGAACAAGGTCGGCGTGGCGCATCGCAAGGACGCTTACCCTGGCCACATGTCCGGCGGCGAGCAGCAGCGCGTGGCGATTGCCCGTGCGTTGGCGATGGAACCTGAGGTGATGCTGTTCGACGAACCGACCTCGGCGCTCGATCCGGAACTGGTCGGCGACGTGCTCAAAGTCATGCAGGCCCTGGCGCAGGAAGGCCGGACCATGGTTGTGGTCACGCACGAAATGGGCTTCGCCCGTGAGGTGTCGAACCAGTTGGTGTTCCTGCACAAAGGCGTCGTCGAAGAAAGCGGCAACCCGCGTGAAGTGCTGGTCAATCCACAGTCCGAACGCTTGCAGCAATTCCTCTCTGGCAGCCTGAAGTAAACCGAACTCCCGCTGCGCACCGGGATAGTGCATGCTTCGCAGCCTAAAGACTGGCCCCGCCCCCCTGTAGGAGCGAGGCTTGCCCGCGAAGAGGCCGTGTCAGTCGACATCATTTGTGAATGACACACCGCCTTCGCGGGCAAGCCTCGCTCCTACAGGGGGTTGCTGCCGGTTTTGAGATTTGCGTTCATTTACGGGCTAGCATTGGCCCATGCCTTCATCACTGTTTTTGTTTCGGATTGCCCGCCATGACTGCCCATCGAATTGGTTTCCTGATTTGGCCCAGCACTAAAGCTCTGACGCTTGCGCTGGCTGAGGAGGCCTTGCGTGTTGCTCAGCGTGTGCATCCAGACGTTGTCTACGAACTGTCGTTTTTGCAGGCCGAGCCGCCAACCGAAGGCGCCTGGCAATTGCCCGGTGAACCGTGGGCCGGCAAACTTGAAAACTTCCAGAAACTGTTTTTGCTCGCCGATGAGCCGCCGACCGCATTGGCCCCGGCGCTCAGCAGTTCGCTCAAACAACTGGTGCGCGCCGGTTGCGTGATTGGCGGGTTGTCCGCCGGTGTTTACCCGTTGGCGCAACTCGGTTTGCTCGACGGTTATCGCGCTGCCGTGCACTGGCGCTGGCAGGACGACTTCGCCGAGCGCTTCCCCAAAGTCATCGCCACCAGCCATTTGTTTGACTGGGATCGTGATCGCCTGACCGCGTGCGGCGGCATGTCGGTACTCGATTTGTTGCTGGCAGTTCTGGCCCGCGACCACGGCGCCGAACTGGCCGGTGCCGTCTCCGAAGAACTGGTGGTCGAGCGCATCCGCGAGGGCGGCGAACGCCAGCGCATTCCGCTGCAAAACCGCCTTGGCTCCAGCCATCCGAAGCTCACCCAAGCGGTGCTGCTGATGGAAGCCAACATCGAAGAGCCGCTGACCACCGACGAAATCGCCCAGCACGTGTGCGTGTCGCGTCGGCAGCTGGAGCGCATCTTCAAGCAATACCTCAACCGCGTGCCGAGCCAGTACTACCTGGAACTGCGCCTGAACAAGGCTCGGCAAATGTTGATGCAAACCAGCAAGTCGATCATCCAGATCGGCCTGTCGTGTGGCTTCTCTTCGGGGCCGCATTTCTCCAGCGCCTACCGCAATTTCTTCGGCGCCACGCCGCGCGAAGATCGCAACCAGCGCCGCAGCAGCAGCCCGTTCGAGTTGTCTTCAGTACCTTCAGAGCGCGGCTGAAGACTGCTTTGGCGCAGGCGCAAAATCAGTCTTCCACGGTTGAGTTCTCTGAGTCGGACACCTCCATTTCCGCGCCGTCGATGATCGCTTCCACGCCAAAATCAATTCTGGTTTTCTTTAAGTAGGCACGCAGGAGTTGCAGGCTTTCTTCGGAAAACGGGTTGTCGCGCAGGTTGATCGCCGTTCCCGTGTCACTGGGCAATTCCAGCAGGTCGCTGGGCAAGTCGCGAATCCCGTTGCTGCTCAAGTTCGCTTCATCGAGCGCTTGTAACTGCAACAAGCCATGCGGCAATTCCGTGATCAGCGTGTCATTGAGAATCAGCATCGACAGGTTGGGCATCTGACTGACATCGGGCGCCAGCGTCAGCGGATTGCCGCTGAGGTCGAGGATGTCCATTTTTTCCATGCCTGCCAGTGCCGCCACGGTGTTCGGCGTAAGAGTGATATGGCAATCGCTGAGCTCCAGCGTTTGCAAGCGGCCCATGTTGAATACGCTGTCCGGGATCGTGGCGATTCGATAGTCGCGGATGGTCAGCGCTTTAAGTTTGGGGAAGCAGCGCAGGAACCCGTCACCCACGGTCGTAAGTCCTTCATCGCTGCCCAGATACAGATGCGATACGTGGCTGAAGTCGGCGGTCAGCGTCGGCAGGTCACCGACGATGATCATTTCGATATCCAGCTCGTATGAAGGCTCGCTCGGGTCCAGCGGGTTGTCGAACTGGTCCAGTTCGAGGTCTTTGCGCCAGGCTTTTTCGATCTCGCGCTTGAAGTTGTCGCGGGTGCCGTGCTCCAGCAGCAATTGCAGCGGCGTGAAGGGCTGCTCGGTTACTGGATGCAGTGCCGGCACATCGACGGTCCACGCCGCCAGCGTATTAACCATCGTGCTGTATTCGGTTTCGAGCCGCGTGAGTTCGATGCGACCGGTTTCCAGCGTGCCGGGCAATCGGTACACAAAATCACTCGCCTCTTCGCGTCCCAACAGCGGATAAAGATTCACCGCCCGTTCCAGATCGGCTTGCGGGGCAACCACACCAAAGTCCTGGCCGATGCGCTGGAAGTTGGCCTTGATGCGATTGCGGGTCGCATCGGAGAACGGGTTGTCACCGAAATCGAAGCGATCGACCCGTTCCGGCGGCAGGTCGAACAGCTCGACAGGCAGTTCACTGATTGCGTTGTCCGAGAGAATGGCCCCACGCAGGACGGTGCGTGTGGCCAGTCCGGCGGGGACGCTGGACAGTTGGCATTCGTTCAGGTCGAGGTATTCGAGCGCTGGCATGCCTTCCACGCTGAAGCTTATTCCCAGCGGATTGCGATAGAGATCCAGCGTGCGCATCTTGCTCAGCGCAGCGATGACAGCCTGCGTCTCAGCGCTCAGGCGCAGGTGACAGTTGCTGATGATCAGTTGGGTCATGCCGGGTCGGGTGGCGATCACCTCTGGCAGGTTTGGCAGAGCAATGTCGCGCACTGCCAAGCGGCGCATGCCGGTGAAATGATTCAAGAACGCTTCGCCGCCCAGTGTCATCTCATTGCCTTCCAGAACGACATGAGTGATATGGCCGAAATCGGCCTCGAACGCAGGCAACTCGCCAATGATCGGGTGAATGAAAGAGAACAGATAGTCCGGATCGGGCGCTTGCGCAGTCGCCTCGTTGAGCGCGGTTTGCCGACGCCAGCAGCGTTGCAATTCACTCTTGAGCAGTTGCCGGTTATGCGTGTTGGCCGCTATTTGTGCCGGGCTCAAATCGGCGCCGGTCAAGGGGTGCAGGTTTACTTCGGCGTTGGCCCAGATGTCGAGGTCGGTACTGAGCCGAATAAATTCCGCGTGCAGGCGCGATAGCTCGACGCGCGCGCCCGAGGGGTGTTGTTGCAACCTGTGGGTGAATACGGCGAGTTCTTCTTGAGTGAAGGAGGGGTACACCACTTGAATCCGCTCCTGCAGCGACGGTGCGCCGGGATGCGCGAGTCGGTAGCCATCCGCGCCGCCCGGCAGGCGCATGATATTCGGGTCGTAGGACGGTTTGCGTACGGGCGTGGAGGACAGCAGCGCCTGCAATTCTTCATGGGCGAGCGCGTGCTCGCGGATGTTCTGTTTGAGCAGCGGACCCTGGCCGATGTGCAGGTTGAGATTTTCGCGCTCGCTGTCCGGCAAAGCGCTTAACAGGCTGTTGTAAAAATCGTCGCTGCTTGCCAGTTGTGCACCGGCGTTGTCGTAAGGCTGGTAGCGCCCATCTTCGAGCTGCACCAGCACTTTGCGCGGCGAGGTCAGCGGTCCGGTGCTGTCGATGGTTTCGCCTTCAAATGAATAGCGTTTGATCTCGATGCGCACATTCCCCGACCAGCCCGGCAGGCTCGATAACGAATGCACGGCCAAACGCTCGGCATCCGGATTGTCCACCGAACCCAACTCCAGACCTTCGCGGGCGCGCACCGCTCGCACCTGTTGCTGCGTCCAGCGCGCCAGTTCCTTGAGGCGCGGGGCGACGACGCCTTGTTCCAGTTGCTGCAACTCGCGTGCGCTTGCGCTCAGCAACAGTTCTTGCGCCGAGCCGGCGGGCAATCCGGGCACTGCGTCGATGAGGTGCTGGGCCAAAGGGTCTGCGCTGATTTGCTGAGCCCGGTAACGCGCCTCGAACAGCGTGTTGCGGCGCGCCTGGGCAATCTGCGTCAGCCGAGCGCGAAGTTGCCCGCTGCGAACCTGCAGAGCTAACTGCGGATGGCCAAAAGGTTCGGCAAACAAGGCCTTTATTTCCGCCTCGTTCAAGCAGCCGAGCGAAGCCTTGAGGACGTCGCCATTCAGCTCGGCGACGTCATACACGCGTGCGCCGTGATGGCCGCTCAGGTCGCTTTGCCAAGACACTTGGCCATTGCTGTCGAGCAGGCGCAGCGCTTTATGGCTGGGCCATGGCATGTGCTCGGTCAACAGTTGCAATTGCGTCGGCGCGTCGGCGCTGAGATAGAGCTCGGCATGCTCGCTGCCGAGGCGTTCTATAAAAGTGCGCAGATCCTTGTCGATCTTCAAACGCTTGAGCGTATCGGCGAGCAAGGCGGGCAGAGGTTCATTGTCGACGTGGAGTCGACGCAGGGTATTTTCGTGGTATCCGCTGATGCTCAGGGCTTGTTCACGCTCGGCGAGGGACAAGCTGTCGGCGAGATGACCGAGGCGCATCAGGAGTTTCTCGCGAGTCCAGCTCAGCGGTTGCTCGTGCTCCGTTTGCCAGGCGCCATCGCCGTTGTGTTTCAGTCGTGGTTTGTAGGCTTCAGGACGGTTTGGGTGTTCGATCAGGAACGGTTCTCGGCCATTGGTTTTTGTCACGCGATAAGTTTTGTCCTCAAGTATCAGCAGGCTTTTTTCGTTGTGCTGACGCAGGCCCAATTCGCCCGGTGACAGCTGCGTCGCAGGCTCTGATTGTTGGTATGGCTGCATGTCGCCGTCCCAATAACGGGTCTGGCCGCCAGCGGATTTGACTGGCGTGAAGCGATCAATGAAGTCGATCCAGGTAGGCGGCAGTACCTGGCGAAATTCGCCGACAGCGATGCTGCCACCGGCGGCGAACGTGCCGAGTTGCACCAGTGTTTCCACCACGCCCATGGTGTGCTCGAAGGCTTGCTGCGTCAGGCCTTCGGCCCAGTCGACAATCCCTTCGAAGGTTTCATCGAGCACCTGGTACGCCGTGTAGGCCAGCATCAGTTCGCCGAGAAACGGCACGAACGGCAGCGCCACCAACGCAGCGATTTGCAACACCGCCGAGGCAATTCCGGTGAACGAATCCCAGCGTTCCCAACGGGCTTTTCTATCGGCATTGGCGGTGGACACTGCGAGCGTTCGCGCGTCATTGAGAATCTGGTCGAGCTTGCGTTGCTGCAGATGATTCCACAGGTTGGCGCGGATGGGCGTTGCGGCAAATTGCAGATTGCTGTGCGCGGCCGGTGTCTCGCGCCAGCTCGGCAGTGGATCCCCGCGCTCGCGTCGATGCCAAGTGGTTTGGGTCAGGCGGTTATTCAAATCCGCAAAAAAATAACCGCGATCCGCATGCGCGACGAAGCGGCTGAAGAACGCCTGGTAATTTTTCGAGCGCAGGCGCTTGCTCAGGTCAGCCATGAACTCGGCGCTGGACGGGTATTCCTTCAGCGGCTGCTCGGGATCATCGGGAATGTAGGCGATCACCGGGACGGCGTCGCGGTGGCGTTCCAGGTCCGGCGCGAACAGCAGAATGCCAGTGAGGCGCGCGTTCATCATGGTCAGGTCGTGGCATAGCAGCGGTTTGCCATTGAGCACCGGGTTTTGACCGCCCTCTATCAGCCCGAGCAGCGAGCGATAGGTCGCCTCGTTCATCGGCTCTCGCGCAATCAGCGCCAGTTCGAGGGCCAAGCGCAACGCAGATTTGTGGCTGTCGCTGATCTGCGGTTGCAACACCGCGCGCACCAGGCCGTTGCTGATGCCGAGATTGTCTTCGAGCCAGGCCTGATATTGCTTGCCCAAATCCAGCTCGCGACACAGCCGCGCGAAGTCGCCGATGCCCAGACGATGCTTGATGTGTCGGAGCACTTCGAACTGGCCGGTCGCGGAGGGCTCGGTGATGTAGGCCGATTGCGCGGCATAAGCGTCGTCCTTCGCTTCATCGGGTTCGAAATTGTGCAGCGCCGCGTCCAGCAATGAAACGGTCCAGGTGCGCGCGCCTCCTGACTTGATCGGGAACCACGGTGTGGTGGTCGGGATATACAGGCGCAACCAGGTGGTGTTGACGTCCAGGTCCAGGCCGAATTGTTGTTTCAGCGCGGCGCGCAGCAGTGGCGCACCAAATTCGCGGGCGTTCTGCAGTCGTTGCAGGCGTTGGTCGATGGCGTTCTGCGCGTGCCAGTAAGCGCTGTTCAACTGCTTCAGCGTGCGGTGCTGGGCCGACGTGACATGGCCGAATTGACCGATTGCACGCGGATGGATGTCGGCAAGGGTGGCGCGGCGAGCGGCGCTGGCATTGAGCAGCCATGGCGGCAACGCGGCTGCCAAGTGGCCGTAATGTTCGTCGGGATGTAGCGGCCATAACGGCGCAGGGCGGATGGGTTGAAAGTCCTTGGAAAAATTCACGGTGCTGTCCTTGGCGTGTCGAGCTCGCTATCAGACCCGCCAATCATTTTTCATGTGCGGTACATATTTACCGCACATCAAACAAACCCGTGGTTTCAAATACACGCGGGTGCCGCTCATCCGTCGCATCGGTTTAAACTGCGCCATTGCGACGGTATATGTCGCATTGCCGTAAACCCGGCTAAAACCGGGGTTGGCGCTATAAGAAGTTGTCGCTTGGCGGCAAGGCCGGGCTGAAAACTGTCCTTACAATCCCCTCATCGCTCGCCAGTTTCAGGCGGGTGTTCCTCTTCAGGAGACTCCGATGTCCGTTGAGCACGCTGCGGTACAACGCGCCGATTTCGACCAGGTAATGGTTCCCAACTACGCGCCTGCCGCATTCATTCCTGTGCGTGGTGCCGGTTCCCGCGTTTGGGACCAGTCTGGCCGCGAGCTGATCGACTTCGCCGGCGGGATTGCCGTCAACGTATTGGGCCATGCGCACCCGGCGCTGGTCGGTGCCTTGACCGAACAAGCGAACAAGCTGTGGCACGTGTCCAACGTGTTCACCAATGAGCCGGCCTTGCGCCTGGCGCACAAGCTGATCGACGCCACGTTTGCCGAGCGCGTGTTCTTCTGCAACTCCGGCGCTGAAGCCAACGAGGCCGCGTTCAAGCTGGCCCGTCGCGTCGCGTTCGATCGTTTCGGCAGCGAGAAGTACGAAATCATCGCCGCGCTGAACAGCTTCCACGGCCGCACGCTGTTCACCGTCAACGTCGGTGGCCAGTCGAAGTATTCCGACGGTTTCGGTCCGAAAATCACCGGCATCACCCACGTGCCTTACAACGACCTGGCTGCACTGAAAGCTGCGGTTTCGGACAAGACCTGCGCCGTGGTGCTGGAACCGATCCAGGGCGAGGGCGGTGTATTGCCGGCCGAGCTGGCTTACCTGCAAGGCGCCCGCGAACTGTGCACCGAGCACAATGCGCTGCTGGTGTTCGACGAAGTGCAGACCGGCATGGGCCGCAGCGGCAAGTTGTTCGCCTACCAGCATTACGGCGTGACTCCGGACATCCTCACCAGCGCGAAAAGCCTGGGCGGCGGTTTCCCGATCGCGGCCATGCTGACCACTGAAGAGTTGGCCAAGCATTTGGTCGTCGGCACCCACGGCACCACGTACGGCGGCAACCCGCTGGCATGCGCGGTTGCTGAAGCGGTGATCGACGTGATCAACACCCCTGAAGTGCTCAGCGGCGTCAACGCCAAGCACGACAAGTTCAAGGCGCGCCTGGAGCAGATCGGCGAGAAATACGGCCTGTTCACTCAGGTGCGTGGCTTGGGTCTGTTGATCGGTTGCGTGCTGAACGATGCGTGGAAAGGCAAAGCCAAGGACATCTTCAACGCCGCCGAGCGTGAAGGCCTGATGATCCTGCAAGCCGGCCCGGACGTGATTCGTTTCGCCCCGAGCCTGGTGGTGGAAGACGCCGACATCGACGCCGGCCTCGACCGTTTCGAACGCGCTGCGGCGAAACTGGCACAAGCCTGATAGACCTTTCGACGCCTGACGATTCAGGCGTCGATGCAAATTTTTATGCCGGACCCGCTTTTCTGTAAGAGCGAAGCTTGCTCGCGAAGGTGTGTCAGTCACTGTGATGTCGACTGACACACCTTCGCGAGCAAGCTTCGCTCCTACAAGGGGCCGGCTTATTTCCCCACAAGAGTTAGAGAAAGGAGTGACACCATGCTGGTGATGCGCCCCGCGCAAATGGCTGATCTGGGCGAGGTACAGCGTCTGGCTGCGGACAGCCCGATTGGTGTCACTTCCTTGCCGGATGACGTTGAACGCCTGAGCGACAAGATCGCCGCGAGCGAAGCGTCGTTTTCCGCTGAAGTCAGCTTCAACGGTGAAGAGAGCTATTTCTTCGTTCTCGAGGACTCCGCCACCGGCAAACTGGTCGGCTGCTCGGCCATCGTCGCCTCGGCCGGTTATTCCGAGCCGTTCTACAGCTTCCGCAACGAAACCTTCGTTCACGCCTCCCGCGAACTGAAGATCCACAACAAAATCCACGTGCTCTCGCAGTGCCACGACCTGACCGGCAACAGCTTGCTGACCAGCTTTTACGTGCTGCCGGAACTGGTCGGTTCGCCGTGGTCGGAACTCAACTCGCGTGGGCGCTTGCTATTCGTCGCCAGCCACCCGGAGCGTTTTGCCGATTCGGTGGTTACCGAAATCGTTGGTTACAGCGATGAAAACGGCGACTCGCCGTTCTGGGATGCAATCGGGCGTAACTTCTTCGACCTCAACTACGCCGCCGCCGAGCGTTTGTGTGGCCTGAAGAGCCGCACGTTCCTCGCCGAACTGATGCCGCATTACCCGATCTACGTGCCGCTGCTGCCGGACTCTGCGCAAGAAGCCATGGGCCAGGTGCACCCGCGCGCGCAGATCACCTTCGACATCCTGATGCGCGAAGGTTTTGAAACCGATCATTACATCGACATCTTCGACGGCGGCCCGACCTTGCACGCGCGCGTCTCGGGGATTCGTTCGATCGCCCAGAGCCGCGTGGTCCCGGTGAAAATCGGCGAGCCAGTCAAAGGTGCCGGTCGCCAATACCTGGTAGCGAACGCGCAGTTGCAGGATTACCGCGCGGTATTGCTCGAGCTCGATTACGCGCCCGGCAAACCGGTGACCCTGGACCTGGAAGCGGCCGAAGCGTTGGGCGTCGGTGAAGGCGCGAGCGTGCGTCTGGTAGCGGTTTGACCGCTGTTTTTTGCTCAACAGAATGCCTGAAAGCAGCGAGTTTCACGGGTGGCGCGAGCGGCCCGTTTGAGGAGATAGCATGATCGTTCGTCCCGTACGCAGCAGCGATTTACCCGCTCTGATCGACCTGGCCCGGAGCACCGGCACCGGCCTGACCACTTTGCCGGCCAACGAAGAACGTCTGGCCCATCGGGTCGGCTGGGCCGAAAAGACCTTCAGCGGCGAAGCCGGGCGCGGTGATGCGGATTACCTGTTCGTGCTCGAAGATGACGACGGTGCCGTGGTCGGCATCTCCGCCATCGCTGGCGCGGTCGGCATGCGTGAGCCCTGGTACAACTTTCGCGTCGGCCTGACGGTCAGCGCCTCGCAGGAATTGAACATCTATCGCGAGATTCCGACGCTGTTCCTCGCCAACGACCTGACCGGCAATTCGGAATTGTGCTCGCTGTTCCTGCACGCCGATCACCGCAATGGCTTCAATGGCCGTTTGCTGGCGAAGGCGCGGATGTTGTTCATCGCCGAATTCCCGCAGTTGTTCGGCAACAAGATCATCGCCGAAATGCGCGGTGTGTCGGATGACGCCGGGCGCTCGCCGTTCTGGGAAAGCCTCGGCCGGCACTTCTTCAAAATGGAATTCAGCCAGGCCGATTACCTGACCGGCGTCGGCAACAAGGCGTTCATCGCCGAACTGATGCCGAAGTTTCCGCTGTACACCTGCTTCCTCTCGCCGGACGCGCGCAACGTGATCGGCAAGGTCCACCCGGACACCGAACCGGCGCTGTCGATGCTCAAAAGCGAAGGTTTCAGCTATCAGGGTTACGTCGACATTTTCGACGCCGGCCCGTCGGTGGAATGCGAAACCGGCAAGATCCGCGCGGTGCGCGACAGCCAGGCGCTGGTGCTGGCAATCGGCACGCCGGGCGATGACGCCACGCCATTCCTGATCCACAACCGCAAACGCGAAGACTGCCGCATCACGGCGGCCTCGGCACGCTTCGCCGCCGGTACGCTGGTGGTCGATCCAATGACCGCCAAACGTCTTCAACTCAACGCCGGCGATCAAGTGCGCGCCGTGCCGTTGTCCGCTGCTCGGGAGTCGAAATAATGAATTCGCTATACATCGCAGGTGAATGGCTGGCCGGCCAAGGTGAGGCGTTTCAATCGCTGAACCCGGTAACCCAGCAAGTGCTGTGGACCGGCGAAGGCGCCACCGCCGCTCAGGTTGAGTCGGCCGTGCAAGCCGCGCGTCAGGCGTTTCCGGGCTGGGCTCGGCGCACGCTGGACGAGCGCATCACGGTGCTCGAAGCCTTTGCCGCCGCGCTGAAAAATCACGCTGACGAACTGGCGCGTTGCATCGGCGAAGAGACCGGCAAACCGCTGTGGGAATCGGCGACTGAAGTCACCAGCATGGTCAACAAGATTGCCATCTCGGTGCAGAGCTACCGTGAACGCACGGGCGAGAAGAGCGGCCCGTTGGGCGACGCCACCGCCGTGTTGCGCCACAAGCCACACGGCGTGGTTGCAGTGTTCGGCCCTTACAACTTCCCTGGCCACTTGCCGAACGGGCACATCGTGCCGGCGCTGCTGGCCGGTAACAGCGTGCTGTTCAAGCCGAGCGAGCTGACGCCGAAAGTCGCCGAGCTGACGGTTAAATGCTGGATCGAAGCCGGTCTGCCGGCCGGTGTGCTGAACCTGCTGCAGGGTGCGCGTGAAACCGGCATCGCGTTGGCGGCGAATCCGGGTATCGACGGTCTGTTCTTCACCGGTTCGAGCCGCACCGGCAATCACTTGCATCAACAATTTGCCGGTCGCCCGGACAAGATCCTCGCGCTGGAAATGGGCGGTAACAACCCATTGATCGTCGATGAAGTGGCAGATGTCGATGCCGCTGTTTACACGATTATTCAGTCGGCGTTTATTTCCGCCGGCCAGCGTTGCACCTGTGCGCGCCGCTTGCTGGTGCCGCAAGGCGCGTGGGGCGATGCGTTGCTGGCGCGATTGGTGGCGGTCAGCGCAACGATTGACGTCGGCGCGTTCGATCAGCAACCAGCGCCGTTCATGGGTTCGGTGATTTCCCTCGGCGCGGCGAAAGCGTTGATGGATGCCCAGGAACATCTGTTGGCCAACGGCGCCGTGGCGCTACTGGAAATGACCCAGCCACAGGCACAAGCCGCGTTGCTGACGCCGGGCATTCTCGATGTGTCGGCGGTCGCGGACCGTCCGGATGAAGAGCTGTTCGGCCCGTTGCTGCAAGTGATCCGCTACGCTGATTTCGAAGCGGCGATCACTGAAGCCAACGACACCGAGTACGGCTTGGCGGCAGGTTTGCTGTCGGATTCCGAAGCGCGTTACCAGCAATTCTGGCTGCAAAGCCGCGCCGGTATCGTCAACTGGAACAAACAGCTGACCGGCGCCGCGAGCAGCGCGCCATTCGGCGGCGTCGGCGCCTCGGGCAACCACCGCGCCAGTGCGTATTACGCGGCGGATTATTGCGCGTACCCGGTGGCGTCGCTGGAAACCCCGAGCCTGGTGATGCCGGCGACACTGACGCCTGGCGTGAAGATGGCGTAGCGCCCATTCGCGGGCAAGCCTCGCTCCCACAGGTTTTGTGACGTTCGCATGATTGGCGCACACCACAAATCCTGTAGGAGCGAGGCTTGCCCGCGATGGCCGCGCCTCGGTCTAAAAGAATGACTACCAGATGCCTACAACAACAGATTCTCGTGGAGCCTCGCTGATGAAATCCTATGAAGTCAATTTTGACGGTCTAGTGGGGCCGACCCATAACTACGGCGGGTTGTCCTACGGCAACGTCGCGTCGCAGAGCAACAGCCAGCAATCCTCGAACCCGAAGGAAGCTGCGCTGCAAGGCCTGGCGAAAATGAAAGCGCTGATGGAAATGGGCTTTCAACAAGGCGTATTGGCCCCGCAAGAACGCCCGGACGTCGCCGCACTGCGCCGTTTGGGTTTCGCCGGCAGCGACGCTGAAGTGATCCAGCGCGCCGCCAAAGAAGCGATGCCGTTGCTGGTCGCCAGTTGCTCGGCGTCGAGCATGTGGGTGGCCAACGCCGCGACTGTCAGCCCAAGTGCCGACACCGCCGATGGCCGCGTGCACTTCACCGCCGCCAACCTCAATTGCAAATATCACCGCAGCATCGAGCATCCGACCACCAGCCGCGTGCTCGGCGCGATGTTCGCAGACCAGAAGCACTTCGCCCACCACGCCGCATTGCCGGCGGTGGCGCAGTTTGGCGACGAAGGCGCGGCCAACCACACACGTTTCTGCCGTGAGTACGGCAAGGCGGGCGTGGAGTTTTTCGTCTTCGGTCGTAGCGCTTTCGACAACCGTTACCCGGCGCCGCAAAAATACCCGGCGCGCCAGACCCTCGAAGCCTCGCAAGCGGTTGCGCGTCTGCACGGTTTGAGCGATGACGGCGTGGTGTACGCGCAGCAGAATCCATCGGTGATCGATCAGGGCGTGTTCCACAACGACGTGATTGCCGTGGGTAATGGCGAAGTTTTGTTCTATCACGAGGACGCGTTCCTCGACACCGAACAGATGCTCGCCGAACTTGCCGGAAAACTCGCCAGGGTCGGTGGGAAATTTCAGTCTGTTTGTGTACCGCGTTCCGCAGTAACCGTGGAGGATGCGGTTCGGTCCTACCTGTTCAATAGCCAGTTGCTGTCGCGTCCTGACGGCTCGATGCTGTTGATTGTTCCGGAAGAATGCCGGGGCAACGAACGCGTCTGGCAATACCTGCAAGGTTTGACCAGCTCCGGCGGGGTTATCAGCGAAGTGAAGGTCTTCGACCTCAAGCAAAGCATGCAGAACGGCGGTGGCCCTGCTTGCCTGAGACTTCGCGTGGCACTCAATGAGACCGAGCTGGCGGCGGTCAATCAGGGCGTTATCATGACGGCGCCCCTGTACGGCTCGCTGACTGAATGGGTCGAGAAGCACTACCGCGACCGCATGACCGAAAACGATCTGGCAGACCCGCAAATGTTGCTTGAATGCCGGACGGCACTGGATGAATTGACGCAAATCCTTAAACTGGGCGCGGTTTATCCATTCCAGATCAATTAAAGGCTGGCGGGCTCTTGTAAGGGCCGCGCCGCTTTTATCTCCACACGAGAGCGTAAAAAAATATGAGCGATACCCTGCAGCTGATCCTTGAAGACACCGACGGCACGCAACTGGAAACCTCCTGCACCCGCGTCGCGGTCATGTGGCAAGGCAAAGAGCTGTGGATTCAGCAAGACGGCCGCGGCCAATTGCTGATCGGCGTTGACGTCGAAGAAGGCGATGCCGAATACGCCAACCTGCTGCTGCGCCCATTGGCGACTAATCTGGTAAGTCTGCAACTGGAAATGGAACCGGCTGAAGTCGGTGACGACGAAGACCACGTGCACGGCCCGGATTGCGCCCACGACCACTAAGGAATTCGCTCTATGCTCGCCCTCGGCAAACTGCTTGAACTGACCCTCGCCGGCCGCGAACCGGCGGAGAAGACTCAACTGACTGTCGAAGGCGTGCGCATGCGCTGGTTGAGCGAAGGTGCGCTGGAAGTCCGCCCGCCTGAAGCGCGCGACAATGGCCTGGACCTGCTGCTGTCGGCGGGGATCCATGGCAACGAAACAGCGCCGATCGAGTTGCTCGATCGCTTGTTGCACGACATCGCTCGCGGCGATCTGAAGCCGCGCGCACGTATTCTGTTTCTGTTCGGCAACCCCGAAGCGATCCGTCGCGGCGAGCGCTACATCGAGCAGGACGTCAACCGGCTGTTCAATGGCCGTCACGAACAAAGCAGCGGTTCCGAAGCCCTGCGCGCCTGTGAACTGGAGCGTCTGGCGGCGAGCTTCTTCAGCCTGCCGGACCGCGAGCGTTTGCACTACGACCTGCACACGGCGATTCGCGGCTCGAAGATCGAGCAATTTGCGTTGTACCCGTGGAAAGACGGTCGCCAGCATTCACGCCTGCAACTGGCGCGTCTGCGCGCCGCCGGCATGGAAGCGGTGCTGTTGCAGAACAAGCCGTCGATCGTTTTCAGTTCGTACACCTACGACAAGCTCGGCGCCGAGGCTTTTACTCTGGAATTGGGCAAGGCGCGGCCGTTCGGGCAGAACGACGGGGTGAATGTCGATCTGCTGGAAACCCGTCTGCAACAAATCATCGAAGGCACCGAACCGCCTGCCGCCGAAGCCTCACTCGACGGTTTGCAGCTGTTCAGCGTGGCGCGGGAAATCATCAAGCACAGCGACAGCTTCCGCTTGAACCTGCCAGCGGATGTCGAGAACTTTTCGGAATTGGAAGTGGGTTACGTGCTGGCCGAAGACATCGCCCAGACCCGCTGGATCATCGAAGAGCAGGGCGCGCGGATTATCTTCCCCAACCCCAAAGTCAAAAACGGCCTGCGCGCCGGCATCCTGATCGTGCCGAGCACCGACGACAACCTCGCCTGATCCCGATCTCGAAACCGACGTAAAACCAATGTGGGTGAGGCAGAAGACCCCACCCACATCAGAGGTTTGTACTTAAACCGCTACCGCGCGCGGCTCATTACGACGCAACGCACGCAGTTTATGCAACGTATCCGCGCAGGTCTTCGCCGCTTCCTGGCCCTTGTGCACGAAATGCTCGAAGAAGAACTTCTGATGTTCTTCGCCTGCATGGAAGTGATGCGGGGTCAAAACCACCGAGAACACTGGCACTTCGGTTTCCAGCTGAACCTGCATCAGGCCGCTGATCACCGATTGCGCGACGAACTCATGGCGGTAAATTCCGCCGTCGACCACCAGGCCGGCAGCGACGATGCCGGCGTAACGGCCGGATTTGGCCAGCAGCTTGGCGTGCAGTGGGATTTCAAAGGCACCGCCGACTTCGAAGAAATCGATGTCGGACTCCTGATAACCCTGGGCAAGCATTTCGGCGACGAAGCCAATACGGCTCTGATCAACGATTTCCTTGTGCCAGCAAGCCTGGATGAACGCGACGCGCTCGCCTTGATGGTTTTTGCTTTTGCTGTCGATTGCGGTGGGTTGCATGTTCTGGTTCCTGTTTGTGTGAAAAACAGGGCTTATGAATCGAATGGGATTTAAGGGTGCGCGCGCTCGCATGAAAAATGCTCGCGGTCGGCCCTTTGGCGCCAATCCCGTTCTCTCTTCATCCGGACTATGACCGTCGGCCCCGGGATCACACCGGGTCTGCTGACCTTGTCGCCAAACACCGCCGAAGCAGGTCTGGCACCAAGCGCTCGCGGGCTATGCGCATTGCGCGCAATTACCGCCGGTGGGGAGTTGCACCCCGCCCTGAGAACGTTGTGCCGCCCGATTGTCGGGCGGCGCAGCTTTTTTAACACATATTCCCGGGCTGCGCATTCCTGCTTTCTGATGATTGATATCGAGTTTTCCGACATTTCAAAGTCTCTTTTCCATGCCCAAGGGTTGATTAATCGTCGGCCTGCCCGCAGTAATCCAACCTGCAAAAGCAAATCTCCCTACTTACCGAGGCCGGATTCATGAGCGTTATCGATCTTCGCAGCGACACCGTCACCCAACCGTCCCAGGCAATGCTTGAGGCGATGGCCGCGGCGGACACTGGTGACGACGTGTATGGCGAAGATCCGACGGTCAATCGTCTGGAAACCGAACTGGCAAAACGGCTGGGTTTTGCCGCCGCGTTGTTCGTGCCGACGGGCACCATGAGTAATTTGCTCGGGCTGATGGCGCACTGCGAGCGCGGCGAGGAATACATCGTCGGTCAGCAGGCGCACACCTATAAGTACGAAGGTGGCGGGGCGGCGGTGCTCGGTTCGATCCAGCCGCAACCGCTGGAAGTCCAGGAAGACGGGTCGCTGGACCTGGCGCACGTCGCTGCCGCGATCAAACCGGATGACTTCCATTTCGCCCGCACGCGTTTGCTGGCGCTGGAAAACACCATGCAGGGCAAAGTCCTGCCGCTGGAATATCTCGCTCGGGCGCGCAGCTTCACCCGCGAACACGGCTTGGCCCTGCACCTGGACGGCGCGCGGCTGTACAACGCGGCGGTGAAGCTCAACGTCGATGCGCGGCAGATCACCCAGCATTTCGATTCGGTTTCGGTGTGCCTGTCCAAAGGGCTTGGCGCGCCGATCGGCTCAGTGTTGTGCGGCTCGGTCGAGTTCATCGCCAAGGCGCGGCGCCTGCGCAAGATGGTTGGCGGCGGCATGCGTCAGGCCGGGATTCTGGCGGCAGCGGGGCTGTATGCGCTGGATCACAACGTCCAGCGCCTGGCCGACGATCACGCCAATGCCCAAGCGCTGGCGGATGGTTTGCGCGAGGCCGGTTACGAAGTCGAGCCGGTGCAGACCAACATGGTTTACGTGGCCATGGGCGAGCGTGCCGACGCGCTCAAAACCTTCGCCGCCGAGCGCGGGATCAAGCTCAGCGCCGCCGGGCGTCTGCGCATGGTCACGCACATGGACATCAGCCGCGCGCAAATCGAGCAAGTCATCGCGACATTCGTCGAGTTTTCGCGCAACTGACAGGGTTAGCCGTCCAATTGACCGTTTCTATCGTATAAACACGCTGTACCCCGCGCGCAGGGCCGATATAATGCGGCCCTTTGCCGTCGCTTCGTCTGATGACGTTTTGCACAGGCCTTTGGCCGCAGCCTCCGTGGAAGAACCTAATGAAAAGCGCAGAAATCCGTGAAGCCTTCCTTCGCTTCTTCGAAGAGCAAGGCCACACCCGTGTAGCCTCCAGCTCTTTGATTCCGGGCAACGATCCAACCCTGCTGTTCACTAACGCGGGGATGAACCAGTTCAAGGACTGCTTCCTGGGCCAGGAAAAACGTGCGTACACCCGCGCGACCAGCAGCCAGAAATGCGTGCGTGCCGGTGGCAAGAACAGTGACCTGGAAAACGTTGGTTATACCGCTCGTCACCACACATTTTTCGAAATGCTCGGTAACTTCAGCTTCGGTGATTACTTCAAACAGGACGCGATCACCTACGCCTGGACCTTCCTCACCGGCGTGCTGAAACTGCCGAAAGACAAACTCTGGGTAACGGTCTACGCCTCGGATGACGAGGCTTACGACATCTGGACCCAACAGATCGGCGTGCCGGTCGAGCGCATGATCCGCATCGGCGACAACAAAGGCGCGCCGTATGCATCGGACAACTTCTGGACCATGGGCGACACCGGCCCGTGCGGCCCATGCACCGAGATTTTCTACGATCACGGTGAGCACATCTGGGGCGGCCCACCGGGTTCGCCGGAAGAAGATGGCGACCGTTACATCGAGATCTGGAACAACGTGTTCATGCAGTTCAACCGCACCGCCGACGGCGTGTTGCATCCGTTGCCAGCACCGTCGGTCGACACCGGCATGGGCCTGGAGCGGATCAGTGCGGTGATGCAGCACGTGCATTCCAACTACGAAATCGACCTGTTCAAGAACCTGCTGAGCGCTTCGGCCCAGGCGATTGGTTGCAGCAACGACGATCAGTCGTCGCTCAAAGTCGTCTCCGACCACATCCGTTCGTGCGGTTTCCTGATTGCCGATGGCGTGTTGCCGTCCAACGAAGGTCGCGGTTATGTGCTGCGCCGGATCATCCGTCGGGCCTGCCGTCACGGTAACAAGCTGGGCGCGACCGGCAGCTTCTTCTACAAGATCGTCGCGGCGCTGGTCGCCGAAATGGGCGATGCGTTTCCCGAGCTCAAGCAGCAACAGGCCAATATCGAGCGCGTGCTCAAGGCTGAAGAAGAGCAGTTCTCCAAGACTTTGGAGCACGGCTTGAAGATTCTCGAGCAGGATCTGCTGGAACTCAAAGGCACCGTGGTGCCGGGCGACGTGGTGTTCAAGCTGTATGACACTTACGGTTTTCCGATGGACCTGACCGCCGACATCGCTCGCGAACGCAACCTGACCGTTGACGAAGTTGGTTTCGAGCGTGAAATGGAAGCCCAGCGTGTACGTGCGCGGTCGGCCAGTTCGTTCGGCCTCGACTACAACACCCTGGTCAAGGTTGACGTGGCGACCGAGTTCACCGGCTACAAGGCCACCAGCGGTTCGGCGAAGATTGTTGCTATCTATAAAGAAGGGCGCTCGGTTGACGTCTTGAGTGAAGGTGAAGAAGGCGTGGTCGTACTCGACCAGACGCCGTTCTACGCTGAATCCGGCGGCCAAATTGGCGACTGCGGTTACCTGCAAGTAGGCAGCAGCCGTTTTGACGTGCGCGACACCACCAAGACTGGCGGCGCGTTCCTGCACCACGGCGTGCTGGCACTCGGCAGCCTGACGGTCGGCGCCCCGGTGGAAACCCATGTCGATGCCGAAGTGCGTCACGCCACGGCGTTGAACCACTCGGCGACGCACTTGCTGCACGCGGCATTGCGTCAGGTGTTGGGCGAGCACGTTCAGCAGAAAGGTTCGTTGGTCGACAGTCAGCGCCTGCGCTTTGACTTCAGCCACTTCGAAGCGATCAAGCCTGAGCAGTTGAAAGCGCTGGAAGACATCGTCAACGCCGAGATTCGCAAGAACTCCGCCGTTGAAACCGAAGAAACCGACATCGAATCCGCCAAGCAAAAAGGCGCCATGGCGCTGTTTGGCGAGAAGTACGGCGACAACGTGCGCGTGCTGAGCATGGGCGGCGCGTTCTCCGTCGAATTGTGTGGCGGCATTCACGCCAGCCGTACCGGCGACATCGGCCTGCTGAAGATCGTCAGCGAAGGTGGTGTAGCTTCCGGCGTGCGCCGTATCGAAGCTATCACTGGCGCTGCGGCTCTGGCGTACCTGAACGCTGCGGAAGAACAACTCAAGGAAGCGGCCAACCTGGTCAAGGGTAGTCGCGACAACCTGATCGACAAGCTGTCGGCTGTGCTTGAGCGCAACCGTCTGCTGGAGAAGCAACTCGAGCAGTTGCAAGCCAAGGCTGCCAGCGCGGCGGGCGACGATCTGTCGGCCTCGGCGCTGGATGTCAAAGGCGTGAAAGTGCTGGCCGTGCGTCTGGACGGTCAGGACGGCAAGGCGCTGCTGGCGCTGGTCGATCAATTGAAAAACAAACTCGGCCGCGCAGTGATCCTGCTCGGCAGTGTCCATGAGGAAAAGGTCGTTCTGGTTGCAGGCGTAACCAAAGACCTGACTGGCCAACTCAAAGCCGGTGATTTGATGAAGCAAGCCGCTGCGGCAGTGGGCGGGAAGGGCGGTGGTCGTCCGGATATGGCGCAGGGCGGTGGTGTAGATGCCGGCGCACTGGATGCAGCACTGGCCCTGACCGTTCCATTTGTAGAGCAGGGTTTATAAGGCGGTTTGCCGGGCGCGCGGTCTAGTCGCGCGCCCGGCAACTGTTTGAGTGATTATTGGGCGCCCTTCATGGGCAGAGGCGGCTTTGAAATGGCTTTGATCGTACAGAAATTTGGAGGCACCTCGGTCGGCACTGTCGAGAGAATCGAGCAGGTCGCCGACAAGGTTAAGAAATTCCGCGATGCCGGCGATGACCTGGTGGTTGTGCTGTCTGCAATGAGCGGCGAGACCAACCGTCTGATCGATCTGGCCAAGCAAATCAGTGGCGACGGGCAACCGGTTCCGCGCGAACTGGACGTGATTGTTTCCACCGGTGAGCAGGTGACGATTGCCTTGTTGGCAATGGCGCTGATCAAGCGTGGCGTGCCAGCGGTGTCCTACACCGGTAACCAGGTCCGAATCCTGACAGACAGCGCGCACAATAAAGCGCGTATCTTGCAGATCGACGATCAGAAGATTCGCGGTGATTTGAAGGCGGGTCGCGTGGTGGTTGTCGCCGGTTTCCAGGGCGTCGACGAGCACGGCAACATCACCACCCTCGGGCGCGGCGGTTCCGACACGACCGGTGTGGCACTGGCAGCAGCGTTGAAGGCTGACGAATGCCAGATCTACACCGATGTCGATGGCGTCTACACCACCGATCCGCGCGTTGTCTCCGTGGCCCAGCGCCTGGACAAGATCACCTTTGAAGAGATGCTGGAAATGGCCAGCCTCGGTTCCAAGGTGTTGCAAATCCGCGCGGTGGAATTTGCCGGCAAGTACAACGTTCCGCTGCGCGTACTGCACAGCTTCAAGGAGGGTCCGGGCACCCTCATTACTATTGATGAAGAGGAAACCATGGAACAGCCGATCATTTCCGGCATCGCTTTCAACCGCGATGAAGCCAAGCTGACCATCCGTGGCGTGCCAGACACCCCGGGCGTCGCGTTTAAGATCCTTGGGCCAATCAGCAGCGCGAACATCGAAGTCGACATGATCGTGCAGAACGTTGCGCACGATAACACCACCGACTTCACCTTCACTGTTCACCGTAACGACTTCCAGGCCGCGCAAACGGTGCTGGAAAACACCGCTCGCGAGATCGGTGCCCGTGAAGTGATCGGTGACATCAAGATCGCCAAGGTCTCGATCGTCGGCGTCGGCATGCGTTCTCACGCAGGCGTGGCGAGCCGCATGTTTGAATCGCTGGCCAAGGAAAGCATCAACATCCAGATGATCTCGACCTCGGAAATCAAGGTTTCGGTGGTGATCGAAGAGAAATACCTGGAACTGGCTGTGCGCGCGCTGCACACGGCTTTCGAACTGGACGCACCGGCCCGTCAAGGCGAGTGATGCGTTTGCCGAACGGCGCGGTCTGACCGCGCCCTTCGTCTTTTTTGAATGGCGCGGGCCAGGACTCTGTTCTTTTGCTCGCGCTGGTCAATACTCAGGCATACAGGGCTGCGACCGCTCCGGTTGCAGGTCGAGTGCCTTTTTTTTGCAGACTGTTGTCCCTGAAATGAAATGCGTGAGGAGAAAGGTATGCTGATTCTGACTCGTCGGTGCGCAGAAAGCCTGATTATCGGTGATGGCGAAATCACTGTGACCGTGCTCGGCGTCAAAGGAAATCAAGTGCGTATTGGCGTTAACGCGCCTAAAGAGGTTGCTGTTCACCGCGAGGAAATCTACTTGCGGATAAAGAAAGAGAAGGACGACGAACCAAGCCATTAATTTTTATCGTTTTTTATGTTTGCAAACGGGGAAAAGGTTGGTTAAGATACGCCCCGTGTTGCGGAGAGCTGGCCGAGTGGCCGAAGGCGCTCCCCTGCTAAGGGAGTACACCTCAAAAGGGTGTCGGGGGTTCGAATCCCCCGTTCTCCGCCATTATTTGCGTAGTACGTTGTAATCTAGCTTCTTCGGTAAGTTGTTGAAATTACTAGAAAAAAGCGGTTGACATAGAGATTAGACGGCCTATAATGCGCGGCAACAAATGCACTCGTAGCTCAGCTGGATAGAGTACTCGGCTACGAACCGAGCGGTCACAGGTTCGAATCCTGTCGAGTGCACCATTTAAGAGTTGTTTGCAGTAATGCAGGCAACTTTGCTTCAACCAGTTGTGGTCTGGTTTAAAAACACAAAATGCACTCGTAGCTCAGCTGGATAGAGTACTCGGCTACGAACCGAGCGGTCACAGGTTCGAATCCTGTCGAGTGCACCAAACACCAAAAAGCCTGCGTCTAACGCGGGCTTTTTGCCGTCTGGGATTTGGCTTTTCCTTTGACGCATCCTTCTTCATCGAACTCTACGTGCACGGTGCGCCCTCGCTTCAGGTCATAGCTGTAGCGGGTAGTTGTATTGCGAGTGTTGATCTTGCCGGGTCTGCCGAGCGCGCTTTCAACATCCCGCTGACTCATGCCGGCCACAACTCGCCGATTGATAATCGCCTCGCGACGTTGCTTGGCGTCGATCAGGTTTCCACATTTGTCCCCCGAGCGGCCGACAATCGTCGGCTCTCTCCTTTTGGTATTGGATCTTTCCGGCATGATCGCGACGACCGTGCCTGGCATGAATGGGCTCACGGTCTGTACTGAAAGACTTTCCTCAGTCTTGCAGCTCATGGTGGTGAAGGTCAGTTGTCCATCGGCTGATTCGCAGCGGTGAATGGTTGCAGCATAAGCTTTCGGTAACAGGTAGAGCAGGGCGATCAACAGCAGAATCAGCGGCATTTCGACGTCCTCCATGACGTTGTGCCTCAAGGGTAGACGCTCCTTTTTAAAGCGCCTGTGTGTTTTCTTTTCAGGATGAGTCGTCGCACCTGTATGGATAAGGACAGCGCTCAGGTTTGTCTTGCAAGCGCTTGTTTCAGCCACGATTTTTTAACGTCTTAAACCGTCAGGCGGTGTATCATTGCGCCCGTCAGCCCCGCCGGGGCTTATGGAATACCTCCATGGACTTACCCAGTAGTTGTTTAGTAACCCGTTTTTCCAATCATGAATTGACTGATTGATTCTTCCGGCGTGCCCCGCTGCTGGGAGTGGAGTTCGCCTATGTCCGAAGTTGAAGTAAAGAAAACGCAAGAAAGCCTGCAAGACCGCCTCGCTCAAGTTGTTGAGCTGTTGCAGCGTCAGCGGGTAGTCGAAGACCTGACTCATCGCCAGGAAGGTCCGCATCACGACCGGGTCGAGAACCTGGTTCACCGGCAGAACCTCGTCGAGCTGCAACGCAAACTCGATGACCTGCACTCCGCCGACGTCGCCTACATCCTTGAAGCCCTGCCGCTGGACGATCGTCTGACGCTTTGGCAGTTGGTCAAGGCTGATCGTGACGGCGACATCCTGCTCGAAGTATCCGATTCGGTGCGTGAAACGCTGATCGCCGACATGGACGATCACGAACTCCTGGCCGCCGCCAAGGACATGGATGCCGACGAACTCGCTGACCTGGCTTCCGAGCTGCCGCGCGACGTCGTCCATGAGCTGATGGAAACCCTCGATGGCCAGCAGCGTGAGCGCGTTCGCTCCGCGTTGTCCTATGACGAGGAGCAGGTCGGTGCGCTGATGGACTTCGAGATGGTGACCATCCGCGAGGATGTCAGTCTCGAAGTGGTTCTGCGTTATCTGCGCCGTCTCAAAGAATTGCCTGGCCACACTGACAAATTGTTTGTCGTCGACTACGACGGCGTGCTCAAGGGTGTGTTGCCGATCAAGCGGTTGCTGGTCAACGATCCGGACAAGAAGGTCGCCGACGTCATGGCCAGCGATCCGGTGAGTTTTCACCCGGACGAGGATGCCTACGACGCTGCGCAGGCGTTCGAGCGTTATGACTTGATCTCTGCGCCGGTAGTCGACAAGAACGGCAAGTTGATTGGTCGTCTGACTATCGATGAGATGGTCGACCTGATTCGTGAAGAGAGCGAAAACGAAGTTCTCAACATGGCTGGTCTGCGTGAAGAAGAAGACATCTTCGCTTCGGTCTGGAAATCCCTGCGTAACCGCTGGTCGTGGCTGGCGGTAAACCTGGTGACAGCGTTTGTAGCGTCGCGGGTTATCGGCCTGTTCGAGGGCTCCATCGAGAAGCTCGTGGCACTTGCGGCACTGATGCCGATCGTGGCGGGCATCGGCGGCAACTCGGGTAACCAGACGATCACTATGATCGTTCGGGCTATGGCACTGGACCAGGTCAGCACCGGCAACACCTCACGGCTGATGCGCAAGGAGCTGGCGGTCGGTTTGATCAATGGTGTGGTCTGGGGTGGGGTGATCGGGGTTGTCGCCTATCTGCTTTACGGCAGTTGGTCGCTCGGCGTAGTGATGACTGCGGCGATGACACTTAACTTGCTGCTGGCGGCATTGATGGGCGTGTTGATCCCCATGACGCTGGCCCGCTTGGGGCGCGACCCGGCAATGGGTGCCAGTGTGATGATCACGGCCATGACGGACAGCGGTGGGTTCTTCATCTTTCTCGGCTTGGCGACGATTTTCCTGCTCTGATTCGTTACTTCAAAGCCCGCCAGATTGGCGGGCTTTTTTTGCGCCTCAAATTCAAGGCAAAAAAAAGCCAGCGATTATGCTGGCTTGAATTCTTTTGCTATGGATCAGGACGCGTCTGCGGCCATTTCAGCGTCGTGAGCGATCAGCGAAACCAATGCGTTCTGCTGACGGTGGGACAGTTGACGGAAACGTTGTAGCAATTCGCGTTCGTGCAGCGACAGCTCCGGGCTGTCCAGGCGCATGCTCAATTCTTCGCCCAGTGCGCCTTCCTGAATAAGACTCTGCTCAAGGCGCGCAATGATTTCGGAGTTCATGCTGCGATGATGATTGCGAGCCACCTCGGCAATGCGTTCACGCATTCCGTCTGGCAGACGTACGACGAACTTGTCAGCCGTACGGCTGGAATAAATTGCCTGTTTCAATGGGCGCATATATTTAACCGGTTAGTTCAGGGGAGCGGTTCTCGGGATTGGCCGCAGGATGTCTGATAGGACAAGCACTCTGGCCAAATGTTCAACCTGAATTGATAGAGGCTCGCATCATGCCTCAAAATTGCCAGATCATTGGCGTCAATTCTGTGACAAATATTGAACTGGATAAAGGCTTTATGCCAGCACCAATTATCAGAAATGCGGACTGGTTTGAAAAACCGCTCTGACCACACCTCTGGCCGCGTCCTCTTGCCTTCCGGTAATGTCCAAGGACAACTGAAGGCGCATGCTATGCGGATTCGATCAATGTTCCTTACCTTTTGAAGGATAGTGGCAAATGGCCGATTTACTAGTGGCGCTGCGCTGTGCGGGATGATTTCAAGATGGATGGCAGGCTGATTTATCTAATGGGGCCATCCGGGTCGGGCAAGGACAGCTTGATTGAGGCGGCTCGCGGACGGTTGCTGGCCGCAGGGTGCGAGGTCGCTCGCCGGGTTATTACTCGTTCGGCCGAATCAGTTGGCGAGGATGCGGTTGGCGTTACTACGGCAGAATTTGAACGCCTGAGGGAGGAGGGGAGTTTTGCGCTGTATTGGAGTGCGAATGGCTTGGATTACGGTATCCCTGCGCGCATTGATCAATGGCTTGAGGATGGTCGGCATGTATTGGTCAACGGTTCTCGGGCGCATTTGCCGATTGCGTTGGAGCGTTATCCAACATTGCTTGCGATTTTGCTCACGGTGGAAACCGATGTGCTACGCAAGCGGCTATTGCGGCGGGGGCGTGAAACCAGCGAGGAAATAGAAGCCAGGCTTCGGCGAAATGAGCTCTTCGTTGCCGGCGAATCGAGCGGCGATGCCTTCATCCATCGGCTTGATAACTCTGGCTACTTGGATAGCACAGTTAGTCGGCTACTGGATCTGCTCAGCTCTAGCGTAAAACCGGATCGAATTTGATGCGTCGCCCCGCGATCAGCGCCAATACGAAAAGTGCACCGAATACTCCACACGCGATCAGTGGCGCCGTAACGGTTGCATCATCAGCGATAGACAAATGAAAAATGCCGCTCAGCAAAGTCAGGATCAGGAATCCAGTGGCTGATTTGGACATTGCGGTGCTCCTGGTGAAGTCAAAAAATCAAACGGTCGGAAGAAGGTTGTGCCAGTGTGCTCTGCTGGCTGACTTCTTTATTAGCAGTAGCTTGGCGGTCATTCATCACGGCCAATTGCGGTGCTTTCTGCAGTTGAAGGTAATGTGGCATGCGCCGAGCCACCATTTCAGCGTCATTCTCGGGAGCAAATTGAAAGCCAAGCAGCACTGTCAGGGCTATTGCGTTCGAGATTAAGAGAGCGCTGTTCATGGGGCTATCCTCCATTGTTCTTGGAGTAGAGCTAAAGCAGCCACCGTGCCAACAGTTTGAAGCGTTATAAATCCTTTAAAATCAATTAGTTATCTTTTGTTCGGGGAGGGGTGTCAGTGCAATTTGCAATGATGGCGTTTTGGGCGGGATGCATTTTGCACGGCGCGCGAAGGTGCTGATGCCTTTGCCTACACTTAAAAAGGCTGTGGACGACATGACAAACACTGGGCTGCCCGTTACCATGCTCGCCGTCCTTCGTACCGCGGTCCTCGCGTGCGATTTGTGTCTCAGTAGCTCAATTGGATAGAGCATCCCCCTCCTAAGGGGAAGGTTGGCAGTTCGAACCTGCCCTGGGACACCATTATTTCTTGCCTTTACCGCTCCGATTTGGAATCGATCCGCGCTTTTGCGTGAGCTTGCGGTTTCGCTACGTTCGTCAGAGGAGGCACTGGCTCTTCTGTGCTCAGCGCTCTATATAGAAGATGTGATGCGTTGTGCTCCTATATAGAAGGAATGTAGGCGTTTTCGAGGTTTTGGCAAGTCATTGATAGAAAAGCGAAATCAGCGCTTGACGGCAGATTCTGGAAGTCTATAATTCGCCCCACTTCCGGCGCAGTCGAAACGGAAAACTCCTTGGT
>NZ_VIVC01000009.1:0-2658 GCF_007828705.1 Pseudomonas sp. SJZ131
AAGCAAGCAAATTGCTTGGGTGTTATATGGTCAAGCCTCACGGGCAATTAGTATTGGTTAGCTCAACGCCTCACAGCGCTTACACACCCAACCTATCAACGTCGTAGTCTTCGACGGCCCTTCAGGGGACTCAAGGTCCCAGTGAGATCTCATCTTGAGGCTAGTTTCCCGCTTAGATGCTTTCAGCGGTTATCTATTCCGAACATAGCTACCCGGCAATGCCACTGGCGTGACAACCGGAACACCAGAGGTTCGTCCACTCCGGTCCTCTCGTACTAGGAGCAGCCCCTCTCAAATCTCAAACGTCCACGGCAGATAGGGACCGAACTGTCTCACGACGTTCTAAACCCAGCTCGCGTACCACTTTAAATGGCGAACAGCCATACCCTTGGGACCGGCTTCAGCCCCAGGATGTGATGAGCCGACATCGAGGTGCCAAACACCGCCGTCGATATGAACTCTTGGGCGGTATCAGCCTGTTATCCCCGGAGTACCTTTTATCCGTTGAGCGATGGCCCTTCCATACAGAACCACCGGATCACTAAGACCTACTTTCGTACCTGCTCGACGTGTCTGTCTCGCAGTCAAGCGCGCTTTTGCCTTTATACTCTACGACCGATTTCCGACCGGTCTGAGCGCACCTTCGTACTCCTCCGTTACTCTTTAGGAGGAGACCGCCCCAGTCAAACTACCCACCATACACTGTCCTCGATCCGGATAACGGACCTGAGTTAGAACCTCAAAGTTGCCAGGGTGGTATTTCAAGGTTGGCTCCACGCGAACTGGCGTCCACGCTTCAAAGCCTCCCACCTATCCTACACAAGCAAATTCAAAGTCCAGTGCAAAGCTATAGTAAAGGTTCACGGGGTCTTTCCGTCTAGCCGCGGATACACTGCATCTTCACAGCGATTTCAATTTCACTGAGTCTCGGGTGGAGACAGCGCCGCCATCGTTACGCCATTCGTGCAGGTCGGAACTTACCCGACAAGGAATTTCGCTACCTTAGGACCGTTATAGTTACGGCCGCCGTTTACCGGGGCTTCGATCAAGAGCTTCGCGTTAGCTAACCCCATCAATTAACCTTCCGGCACCGGGCAGGCGTCACACCCTATACGTCCACTTTCGTGTTTGCAGAGTGCTGTGTTTTTAATAAACAGTCGCAGCGGCCTGGTATCTTCGACCGGCATGAGCTTACGGAGCAAGTCCTTCACCCTCACCGGCGCACCTTCTCCCGAAGTTACGGTGCCATTTTGCCTAGTTCCTTCACCCGAGTTCTCTCAAGCGCCTTGGTATTCTCTACCCAACCACCTGTGTCGGTTTGGGGTACGGTTCCTGGTTACCTGAAGCTTAGAAGCTTTTCTTGGAAGCATGGCATCAACCACTTCGTGTTCTAAAAGAACACTCGTCATCAGCTCTCGGCCTTAGAATCCCGGATTTACCTAAGATTCCAGCCTACCACCTTAAACTTGGACAACCAACGCCAAGCTGGCCTAGCCTTCTCCGTCCCTCCATCGCAATAACCAGAAGTACAGGAATATTAACCTGTTTTCCATCGACTACGCTTTTCAGCCTCGCCTTAGGGACCGACTAACCCTGCGTCGATTAACGTTGCGCAGGAAACCTTGGTCTTTCGGCGTGGGTGTTTTTCACACCCATTGTCGTTACTCATGTCAGCATTCGCACTTCTGATACCTCCAGCAAGCTTCTCAACTCACCTTCACAGGCTTACAGAACGCTCCTCTACCGCATCACCTAAGTGATACCCGTAGCTTCGGTGTATGGTTTGAGCCCCGTTACATCTTCCGCGCAGGCCGACTCGACTAGTGAGCTATTACGCTTTCTTTAAAGGGTGGCTGCTTCTAAGCCAACCTCCTAGCTGTCTAAGCCTTCCCACATCGTTTCCCACTTAACCATAACTTTGGGACCTTAGCTGACGGTCTGGGTTGTTTCCCTTTTCACGACGGACGTTAGCACCCGCCGTGTGTCTCCCATGCTCGGCACTTGTAGGTATTCGGAGTTTGCATCGGTTTGGTAAGTCGGGATGACCCCCTAGCCGAAACAGTGCTCTACCCCCTACAGTGATACATGAGGCGCTACCTAAATAGCTTTCGAGGAGAACCAGCTATCTCCGAGCTTGATTAGCCTTTCACTCCGATCCACAGGTCATCCGCTAACTTTTCAACGGTAGTCGGTTCGGTCCTCCAGTTAGTGTTACCCAACCTTCAACCTGCCCATGGATAGATCGCCCGGTTTCGGGTCTATTCCCAGCGACTAGACGCCCTATTAAGACTCGCTTTCGCTACGCCTCCCCTATTCGGTTAAGCTCGCCACTGAAAATAAGTCGCTGACCCATTATACAAAAGGTACGCAGTCACCCAACAAAGTGGGCTCCCACTGCTTGTACGCATACGGTTTCAGGATCTATTTCACTCCCCTCTCCGGGGTTCTTTTCGCCTTTCCCTCACGGTACTAGTTCACTATCGGTCAGTCAGTAGTATTTAGCCTTGGAGGATGGTCCCCCCATATTCAGACAAAGTTTCTCGTGCTCCGTCCTACTCGATTTCATGACCAAGAGATTTTCGCGTACAGGGCTATCACCCACTATGGCCGCACTTTCCAGAGCGTTCCGCTAATCTCAAAGCCACTTAAGGGCTGGTC